>JAXLSZ010000005.1:0-521468 GCA_046330315.1 Solirubrobacterales bacterium | reverse complement strand
GGTCCACGGGTACCACTCGGTGCCCAACTACCCGGCCAGCCACGGCTGCCTGCGGACCTTCATCGCCGACCAGCCCGAGATCTACCGCCGGATCTTCATCGGCGAGGACATCTTCGTCTTCTAGCGGGCGGGACGCGATGAGAGCACCCACCGGCGGCTCGATCGAAGCGGGCCGGCTGCCGCGGGTGGGAGCGCGATGACCGAGGGGGCGCTTCGCGCCGTGCTGGCGGTGGTGGCCGCCTACCACCTGCTGACCGGCGCGCTGGCGCTGCTCGCCCCGCACACGTTCTTCGAGCAGATCGGACGCTACGGCGCCGAGAACTCCCACTACGTGGGGGACGTCGGGGCCTTCACCTTCGCGTTCGGCGTCGCCCTGGCGATCGCCGTGGTCCGGCCCTCCTGGCGGGTGCCGGTGCTCGGCCTCGCCGCGCTGTGGTACGGGTTCCACGCGATCAACCACGCCTTCGACACCGGTGAGGCGCGCAGCGGCGCCCGGGGCTGGACCGATACCGCGCTGCTCGCCCTCGGAGCCCTGGCTGCGGCCTGGCTGGCCAGGGTCTCGGCGCGGCTGCGACGCGAGGCGGGCGCCGGGAGCGGGCGCCGGAGGGGGAGGGGGAGGTGAGCGGAATGAGCCGGAGGCGCGAGGAGGCGATCCGCGGAGGCGCCGCGGAGGCGACCCGCGGAGGCGCCGCGGAGGCGATCCACCGAGGCGCCGCGGAGGCGATGGCCCGGGGGGGCGCGTGAGGGTCTTCGTCGCCGGTGCCAGCGGGGCGGTCGGCCGGCCGCTGATCCCCCGCCTGCTCGCCGCCGGCCACGAGGTCACCGGGATGACCCGCAGCCCGGAGCGCGCCGCGCGGATCCGGGAGGCGGGAGCGGAGGTCGCCGTCTGCGATGTCTTCGATCCGGCGGCCCTGGAGGCGGCCGTGGCGAAGGCCGCACCGGAGGCGGTGATCCATCAGCTCACCTCGCTCCCGGAGCGGATCGATCCCCGCAGGCCCGACTACGGCGCCAACAACCGCATCCGCACCGAGGGGACCCGCAACCTCCTTGCCGCGGCCCGGGCGGCCGGGGCCCGGCGGGTCGTCGCCCAGGGCGTCGCCTTCATGTACGCGCCCGAGGGCGGCTGGGTGAAGGACGAGGAGGCTCCCCTGATGCGCGGCGCGCCGGGCGCCTTCGGGGAATCCGTGGAGGCGGCGGTCAGCCTCGAGGAGCAGGTCACCGGGGCCGGCGGGATCGAGGGGCTGGTGCTGCGCTACGGCTGGTTCTACGGGCCGGGGACCTTCTACGCGCCGGGCGGCTCGCAGCACGAGGACGTCCGTCGCCGCGCTCGAGCGCGGGGCGCCGGGGATCTACAACGTCGCCGACGACGAGCCCGCGCCGCTCCGCGAGTGGCTGCCGGTCTATGCCGAGGCGATCGGCGCCCCGAGGCCCCGTCACGTCCCGGCCTGGCTGGCCCGCCTGGTCGCCGGCCGCGCCGCGGTAGGGCTGGCCACCGGGCTGCGGGGGGCGTCGAACGAGAAGGCCAGGAGGGATCTGGGCTGGGAGCCCGGCTACCCGAGCTGGCGCACCGGCTTCCGCGAGGGGCTGGGATGAGCCCGCGGGCCCTCGGGAGGCGGCCGCGGTGAGCGCGCTCGAAGCGGCGCGCGCCACCCTGCTCGAGCAGCTTCGGATTCACTCGCTGGTGATCGGCGAGGTGACGCTGGCGGGCGGCCAGCGGGCCTCCTACTACGTCGACGCGCGGCGGGCCCTGCTTCGCCCCGAGGGCTTCCTGGCGGCCGGGAGGCTGATCGCCGCCGCCGCGGTCGAGGCCGGCGCGGCGGTGGTGGGCGGGCCGGCGACCGCCGCGATCCCCCTCGCCTGCGCGGCGATAGCGGTGCCCGAGGGTGAGGGCCTGGTCGGCTTCTTCGTCCGCGGGGAGCGCAAGGAGCACGGGCTGCAGCGCTGGGTGGAGGGACCGGTCGAGCCGGGCGTCCGCTGCCTGGTGGTCGAGGACACGGTCACCACCGGGTCTTCGACGGTGGAGGCGATAGGACGGGTCCGCGAAGAGGGCCTGGAGATCGCGGGGGTGCTGAGCGTGGTGGACCGCCTGGCCGGCGGCGGCGAGGCGATCGAGGCCGCGGCGGGGGCCCCGTACCGCTCCCTGGTCACGATCGACGAGCTCTACCCCGAGCGGCCGGACCGCCCCTGAGCCGCCCGGGGCCCGCCGGCCGGGGCGCCATTTGCGCCCGGGGGTTGGGAGGGGTAGGTTCGGAGCATGGAGAGCGGCGCCGGGAGCCCGCAGGTCGTCGCTAGCGAGGTGGCCGCGGAGCGCGCGGCGGAGGTCTTCGCCGAGGCCTTCAACAGGGACCCGGTCTGGGGCTGGGCCTTCCCCGACGAGGATCGGCGCTTTCAGCAGCACACCGTCTTCTGGCGGTTCTTCATCGACGCCGCGGCCGCCCATGGGTGGGTCTGGCTCAGCGCCGGGGGCGGTGCCGCGACCCTCTGGGTGCCGCCAGGCTGCCCCGAGGTCTCCGCCGGGGACGAGGAGCGCATCGAGCCGATGCTCACCGACCTGGTCGGCGCCGCGCAGACCGAGGTACTTCTCGAGACATTCGAGCGCTTCGACGCCGCCCACCCGCCCGATCCGCCCCATTACTACCTGAGCCTGCTGGGGACCCACTCCGACCACCGCGGCCGCGGAGTCGGGATGAGGCTGCTGGCCGACAACCTCGGGGCGATCGACGAGGAGGGAATGCCCGCCTACCTGGAGTCCACCAACCCCGAGGCGAACAACCACCGCTATGAGCGTCTCGGATTCCGGCAGGTCGGCGAGTTCGACCTCCCCGGCGACGGGCCGCCCGTGGCGACGATGTGGAGGGAGGCGCGGGCGTGAGCCGGCGCCCGGCCGCCTAGGGCCAGGCATGGGCGCCTGGCGCCAGGCGCGGGCGATCATCCTGCTCCCGGGGGTCGCGGGAGTCCTCGTTCCCATCCTGATTCTGCTCGCCGGAAGCGGGCCCAGGGTGGGGTGGGGCCGCGGAGCGCTCGCGGTCCTCGCCCCGGCCCTCGGCGCCGCGCTGATCGCCGCCGGCGTCGCCCTCTGGGCCTGGACGGTCATCCTCTTCGCCAGGGTGGGCAGGGGGACGCTGGCACCCTGGGACCCGACCCGCCGGCTGGTCGCCGAGGGCCCCTACCGGCACGTCCGCAACCCGATGATCAGCGGGGTTCTCGCGATCCTCTGCGGCGAGGCGCTGCTGCTCGGCTCTGCGGGGATCGCGGTCTGGGCCGCCGTCTTCTGGGCGCTCAACACGGCCTACTTCGCTCTCTCCGAGGAGCCGGGCCTCGAGCGCCGCTTCGGCGAGGAGTACCTCGCCTACCGCCGCGACGTGCCGCGCTGGATCCCCCGCCGCCGCCCCTGGACCCCCCCGACACGTGGGACCTCCAAACCCTGACAGTCGATGACAAAAGGTCCCACCTGCGGGCCCGGCCCGACGTGGGACCCCCAGACCCTTGCATGCAGTGATTAGAGGTCCCACGTCGACCTGCGGGCGGTGGGGGCGGGGGTGGGGCGGGCCGGGGCTCGGCCGCGTGCCGCTAGATTGAGCGCCACGTGAGCGCCAACGGGGCCAAGCGCAACCTCTCGGTCGGCATCGTCGGCGCCGGCTTCGGCGGGATCGGCATGGGGATCAGGCTGAAGGAGGCCGGTTTCGGGGACTTCACGATCTTCGAGCGCGGGGACTCGGTCGGAGGAGTCTGGCGGGCCAACACCTACCCGGGCGCCGCCTGCGACGTCCCCTCGCACCTCTACTCCTTCGCCTTCGCGCCGGGGCACAGCTGGTCGCGCCGCTACGCGCCGCAGGCCGAGATCCTCACCTACCTTAAGGAGTGCGTCGAGCGCTTCGGGCTGGGGCCGAGCCTTCGCCTCGGCACCGAGGTGACCGCGGCCTCCTTCGACGAGGCCACGGGCCGCTGGACGCTTCAGGCCGATGAGGAGTCCCACAGCTTCGACGTCCTCGTCACCGCCTGCGGGCAGCTCACCAACCCCTCCATCCCCTCCATCCCCGGCGCTGAGGAGTTCGCCGGCCACGCCTTCCACTCCGCCGAGTGGGACCACTCGCTCGACCTCGCCGGCCGCCGGGTCGCGGTGATCGGCACCGGCGCCAGCGCCATCCAGTTCGTCCCCGAGATCGCCCCGCGGGCCACCCACCTCGACATCTACCAGCGCTCGGCGCCCTGGATCCTGCCCAAGCCCGACCGCGCCTACCCGGAGTGGGAGCGGACCCTGTTCAGGCGGGTGCCGGGCCGGGTGGCGCTCGCCCGCCTCGCCATCTTCGGCTTCTTCGAGTGCGGCACCTACGGCTTCACCGGCAAGGACTGGATGATGAAGCCCTTCCGCGCGCTCGCCGACCGCGAGCGCGAGCGCCAGCTTCCCGACCCCGAGCTGCGTCGCAAGGCGACGCCTGACTACGAGATCGGTTGCAAGCGGGTGCTGTTCACCAGCGACTGGTACCCGGCGCTGCGGCGCGACAACGTCGAGCTCCACGAGGGAGGGGTCGAGCGCATCACCCCCCGAGGGGTGATCGGCGCCGACGGGGCCGAGCGCGAGGCCGAGGCGATCATCTACGGGACCGGCTTTCGGTCCCACAACTTCGTCGCGCCGATGGAGGTCACCGGAGCCGGCGGCCGGCGCCTCGCCGAGGTCTGGGGCGAGTCACCCGACGCCTACCTCGGGATCACCGTTCCCGGCTTCCCCAACATGTTCGTGATGTACGGGCCCAACACCAACCACGGCTCGGGCTCGGTCCCCTACACGCTGCAGTGCCAGTACAACTACGCGCTCGACGCGATCCGCCGGATCCGCGACCGCGGCCTCCGCTACATCGACGTGCGGCCCGAGACGATGGCCGCCTGGGATCGCGAGATCGCCGCGCGCTCCGCCCACACGGTCTGGGTGACCGGCGGCTGCAACAGCTGGTACCTCAACCAATCCGGGGTCAACACCAACAACTGGCCCGGCCCCTGGCTCGAGTACCGCCGCCGCACCCGGCGGCTCGACCCCGCCGACTACCGCGCCGCGGTCTGAGAGATTGACCCAACCCCGCTGTCGGGCAGCTTCGGAAGCGCAGGACGACGCAGGAGATGGCGGTGAGGATGATGGTCCCGGCCACCAACACCGCCGCACATAGCCGCGGTGAGTTTGGAGCGTCGCCATGAGCGACCACCGCCCCCACCCCTCTAGTCAATGCAGCCTATACCTGCCGGATCGAGGCCAAGGTCGCAGATCTGCACCGCGGTGTCCCTAGCGTCCCAATACCTGGACGCCGCCTTCACGGATCGCGCGGATCAACCTCGACCCGATTGCGGTGGCCCGCCCAGACGACGGGCGACGAAACGTGTCCAGGGGTTGTTGAAGCTACGGCCTGTCCAGCAGCGCTTGTCCACGGCGCCAGATTGAGTGAATTGGACAAAGAATTGGCCCGTGAGCGCATTAGGATGCACCGTCCCGTGCCCCTTCTGGAAGAACGTGAAGGTGTCGGCTTCCGCAAGGGTTCTCCATCTGAACCGCCCGTTCTGGTTGATCCGCCGGTTGAACTGTGCGTTGTCGATAAACCCCCTATGCGGCCTGCCACTGCTGCAGTGCTCCCGGTAGGAGCCCCAAACAAGCGCAACGCGGTGCCCTTCGATTCTGAAGAGAAGCGTCAAGGATTGACGGCTCGCCCGGTACCAGGCACTGCCGCCGGTCGCGGTGACCGCCGGGGCAGGCATCGCGGCGGCGAGCACCGTTGCCGTCACGGCGACAGCTGCTAGCCATGCTGCCCGCGATGGAATCTGGCCCAGGCACATCACCCTTTGACAACATCGATCAACTACCCGAAGTCTCGGTGAGCGCGCCACAAGATTGCCCCGGCCCGGCCTTGCCTGGCTTCCCCGCAGCCACGCGATCATTGCACGTTCTCGCAGTGGGAAGGCGAATCGGAACCGTCCACATTCGCGGTATCATTGTCATTCACGCTCTCTCCGCAATCGACGGTCGTGTCCGCAGTTTTGTCCTGGGCGTCGATGTTGTCGTCGGCTCCAAGGCTCTTCATCACATCTGCCGCTTGGTGTCCCAGGATGAGATTCACATTCTTCTCGCCAACGAGGGTGTCGCCCTGCGGACTGCCTTCTAGGTCGTCGATGTTGGCGAGGGTGTCAGTCGTGCCGGCAGTGCATGTGGGCCCATTCGCGTCGGCTGCGTTACCTGCCCGATCGCCGCCGTTCACCGGACTCAGGTTGGCGAACACGCCGATGTCGGACTGAAACCAGGAAGCATTGTTCTTGTCGGAACCGTCTCCAGCCCCGCTGGCCGCCCCTTGGAGCGTGTCGCCGCCACAGAGGACCGCGGAGAGCAGCAGGTCGTTGCCGTTGCCGCCCTGCAGGTTGTCATCGCCCTCGTTGTTGAGTAGCGCGTCGTCCCTGCCCCAAGCCGTCAGGCTGTCGTTAGAGGCACCGGGCCCGTCGACCAGCAGATCCTCGGTCACGCCACCCCCCGAGAGGTTGCTGTCGCCGCCCTCGCCGCCCAGGAGGACCGGGGAGGCGGTGTCGGGGAAGCTCGACATGGCGAGACTGTCGCTGCCGGCCCTGCCGGCGAGCACGATCGCGTCCAGAAAGGCCGGGCTTGAGCCGACTTTGCAGGTCACCGACGTGCCCGCGAAGGTCGGGCAGTCGGCGCTGGGGTTGTCGTTGGCGCTGGTGTCGAAGGTGCCCGAGGTGGTGCTGAAGGTCACGGTCCTGCTGGCGCTGTCGTAGGTGGCCGTGACCGCGTCGTTCGCGCTGCTCCCGGTCAAGTAGAAGTCGCGCGCGTCGACGTAGGAAGGGGAGCTGGTGGCCATGATCCCGACGCTGATCGTGCCGCTGGCGCGAAGCGAGACGTCCGGGGTCGAGCCGTTGCAACCGAACAGCTCCGTTTCGCCGGTCTCGCTCAGGCAGTAGTTGGTCCCCCACTCTCCGTGGAACTTGTCCGTGCCCGAGTTGCCCTCCAGGTAGTCGCCGTCCTGGCCTCCGAAGAGGTTGTCATCGCCACCCTGGCCGAGGATCAGATCCGCGCCGCCCCCGCCGTCGATCTTGTTGTCGTAGGAGTTGCCGATCAGGACGTCGGAGAAGGCAGAGCCGACGACGTTCTCGAAGCCGCCCGGAAAGAGGTTCGCCGTGTCGTCACCGCCGCCGTAGCGAGCGCCACCGTTGTCGGCCTGCGTGTTCGCGGTTCGCAGATCCAGGTAGACCCCGCGCTCTCCGTAGGTGCTGTCGGCATTCTGGTGGGGCGGGAAGCTGGGAGCCTTGGCCGAGAGCGGCGTGCCGTCGATCGTCGGGTTGCCCCCGAAGCCGGGCGTGACCGCGGTCGCGAAGCTCAGCGTGTCCGTGCCGCTGCCCCCTGTGTCCTTGATCGTGTTGTCTGCGGTCATGTCGCCGCGGGTTGTGTCGCTTGCGTTCTGGCCGTCCAGGTAGTCGCCTCCGAGGCCGCCGGAGAGAAGGTCCGAGCCCGAGCCCTTCGAGCCATCCCGGCGCTCGTCGCCGTACAGGTCGTCGTCGCCGATACCGCCGTAGAGCTTGTCGTCCTCGTCGCCGCCGTAGAGCTTGTCGTTGCCGCGTTCGCCGACGATGATGTCCTTGCCACCACTCCCGTACATCTCCTGGTTGCCAAGCCCCCCAAGGCATGAGACGCCAGCGCTGCAATTCACGACATTGCTGGCGATGGCGGTGGCGCCGCGGTGGTGGCGGCGCCACTCGAGGCGCGTAACCGCCTCAGAGGCCCGCGGTAGCTCGCCGTAGATCAGATCGTCACCCTCACCGCCGTCGATCATCGGTACGACGCCTTCGGGCAGCGCCGCCGACGGGTCGGCCGCGATGCCCGGCGTCTCACCGTAGATGAGGTCGTTCCCAGGGCCGGCGTCGACCTCCGAGACCGCTTCCGTGGAATAGATGGTGTCGGCGCCGGAGCCGGAAGAGATCGAGGTCACGTCTGGTCCCGCGACGATGGAGTCGGAGCCGCCGCCGCTGTCGATCGTGGTCACGCCGGGGGGTGCGACGATCACGTCGGCGCAGGGCGTTCCCTCGATCGTCCCACCGGCCTGGACCGGGTACGAGTTGCAGTCGGCGAAGGCCGCGGAGGGCATGACGCCCGGAACAGCCAGGCCCGCCAGA
The DNA here is from genome assembly GCA_046330315.1 of Solirubrobacterales bacterium. Taxonomy (GTDB): domain Bacteria; phylum Actinomycetota; class Thermoleophilia; order Solirubrobacterales; family 70-9; genus JAXLSZ01. Next base: position 513,311 of record JAXLSZ010000005.1, on the reverse strand, counting down.
GCCCCCAAAGCGAGGCAAAGCAAGGTCAGGCGACCCCGAAGGGATCGACCCGAATCCATACCTGGGAGTGGAATTGGAGCTGGCAGACAGGACCTCTCCCCTTGTGGTCCATACCTCGCAACCTTACAGGCCCCGATGAGCGCCCGCCGACCAGCGCTCTGTGGGGTCAACCCGGACCCCGGACGCGATCAAGCCCGGATTCGGCCGCCATTCGGCCGCCATTCGGGTCGAAGAGTGGGCTCGGCCGCGACCTATCCTCGATCCAGGTGCCGAAGATCTCGACCGCGACCTGGCCCCCGGACTCTGCGTGCTCGGCCCGCCAGTAAGCGTAGGCGAGCGAGTGCCGGGCAGTGTAGCCGTAACCCCTGCCGGTAGTCCGCCCACAGTTCTCGTCGCCAATCCGCATCGGCTCGTTGCCGCTGACGTCGCCGCATCAGGTGCACCAGAGCCAGCCTCTTACTCGGCAAGACCGGATAGCCCGCGCTTCCTGGCAGCCACCTGCCCTCCGGGACTCAGCCGGCTGCCGGGCCAATCGTCGCTACTCCGACCGGAGCCGGCGGCCGGCGCCTCGCCGAGGTCTGGGGCGAGTCACCCGACGCCTACCTCGGGATCACCGTTCCCGGCTTCCCCAACATGTTCGTGATGTACGGGCCCAACACCAACCACGGCTCGGGCTCGGTCCCCTACACGCTGCAGTGCCAGTACAACTACGCGCTCGACGCGATCCGCCGGATCCGCGACCGCGGCCTCCGCTACATCGACGTGCGGCCCGAGACGATGGCCGCCTGGGATCGCGAGATCGCCGCGCGCTCCGCCCACACGGTCTGGGTGACCGGCGGCTGCAACAGCTGGTACCTCAACCAATCCGGGGTCAACACCAACAACTGGCCCGGCCCCTGGCTCGAGTACCGCCGCCGCACCCGGCGGCTCGACCCCGCCGACTACCGCGCCGCGGTCTGAGCTGCCCTGGCCGGCCACCGCCGGCGACCGAGGCGAACGCCCCGATCTCGAGAACTGACAGCAACGACGACCCCCGAGGTGCGATGCGGTCCTGTACCGTTGGCCGGGCAAGGGTCCGTCGGCCTCGATCCGGGGGAGAAGAGCATGCGGTTCCGCTTGTGGGGCAGTCTGCGGCGTTCCGGGCCGCTTGGCGCAGCGGTGCTCCTGCTGTGCGGGGTCAGCCTCCTCGCCCTTCCCGCCGCCGCCTCGACCTCCGGCCTGCTGCTGATCCGCGGGCCCTCCTCGAGCTCTCATCTGGTCCTCGCCTACAGCGACGGCACCCTCTACATCCGCGGCTACCTCGGCGGCGGCTCGCCCTACGGCTGCCAGGGCGGGCGGGGGCTGACCCGCTGCCCGCTGCGCGGCGATACGAAGCTGGCGATCCGCATGGGCCCCTCCAACGACAAGATCGAGGTCAACTCGCCCCTGCCGGTCCCCCTCACGGTCCACCTCGGCGACGGCTCGGACAAGTTCATCGGCAACGACGAGCCCGACACCTGCTACCCGGAGGGAGCCAGGCGAAACCGCTGCATCGGCGGGGGCGGTGACGACGTCTGCATCACCGGCCCGCGTAACTCCGACTGCGTGGGCGGGCCCGGCGACGACTACTGCCGCCACTCCACCGGCTCGGACGGCTGCTGGGGGGACGAGGGCAACGACGTCTGCGTGATGGGGCCCGGCATGGACGGCTGCCACGGGGGGGCCGGCAACGACCGACTCTACGGCGGGCCCGACCCCGACCAGCTCTACGGGGGCTCGGGACGTGACTACTGCGACGGCGGCCCCGGGATCGGCCGCTCACACAACTGCGAAAGGGGGCCCGGGCACTGATGAGGGCAAGGATTCTGCTGGTGGTTTCGCTGGGCCTGCCGGGTGCGTGGCTCCTGGCCCCCTCGCCCGCCCGGGCAGAGAACTGCGGGAACGCCCCGAAGGCGCGCAAGGTGATCCAGTACGGGATCAGCTGCTCGGATGCCAAGCGGGTCGTCGCGGAGAGCGTCAGCCGGCCGAAGTGCCGCAACCGCTGCCGCTTCTCCAAGGTCGGCTACCGCTGGCGCTGCGAACAGCGCCCCTCGGGCCTGAACGAGTGCGTCACCCACGAGGGCAGCAAGCGCTACACCGTGGACTGGAGGTACCCGGGCGCCAAGAGGTGAGGGATCGGCCGCCCTTCAGGGATCGCCGCCATTCATTGAGGGATCGGCCGCCCTGCGGGCCCCACAGCCCGGCCGCGGCGGCGGCGGTTCCCGAGGTGAGCCCTTCCCCTCGATCGGCCCGCGAAAGCCAATCCCGGCAGGGATGCGGGGCGGGGGGTGCGCCGACCGGCCGACCCTGGCGCCAGACTTCCCCTAGAAATCAGCGCCCATGCTCCAGGAAGTCGCACTCGGACAGAAGTCCCTCGCGGACTACACCCACATCGCCGGCCGCGGTCTGATCGACGAGATCCGCGCCCTGGCCGAGCCGCTGCGCGGCCATCGCGTCCTGCACGTCAGCGCCACGGCGTTCGGCGGCGGGGTCTCGGAGATCCTCTACGCGATGGTGCCGCTGATGCGCGACGTCGGGCTCGACACCCACTGGCACGTGATCTTCGGCAAGGAGGAGTTCTTCAACGCCACCAAGCTCCTGCACAACTCGCTGCAGGGCGACGGGGCAACGCTGAGCGAGGAGCAGTGGGGGCTCTTCGACGAGATCAACGCCCTCAACGCCACCGGGCTCCAGGACGGCTGGGACGTGGTCGTCGTCCACGACCCCCAGCCGATCGGGCTGAGGCGCGGCGCGGCCGCCAAGAGCCGCAACTGGGTCTGGCGCTGCCACATCGACCTCTCGACCCCCAACCCCGAGCCGATCGAGCGGCTGCTGCCGATGATCGGCGAGTACGACGCCTCGGTCTGGCACATGGCCGGCTACGTCCCCGCGGCGCTGAACGGCGACCCGGGGGTCCGCATGGTGCCCCCGGCGATCGACCCCCTCTCGCCGAAGAACATGGCCTTCTCGCCCGAGGACGCCGCCTTCGTCTGCGAGCAGTTCGGGATCGACGTCGGGCGGCCGCTGATCACCCAGGTCTCGCGGTTCGACCCCTGGAAGGACCCGATCGGGGTGATCGACGCCTACCGGCTGGTCAGCGAGGAGATCCCCGAGGTCCAGCTCGCGCTGGTGGGCTCGATGGCCACCGACGACCCCGAGGGATGGGAGTTCTTCCAGAAGACCTTCGAGTACGCGGACTCCGACCCCGACATCAAGATCCTCAACAACCTCAACAACGTCGGGGCGATCGAGGTCAACGCCTTCCAGTCCCAGTCCGACGTGGCGCTGCAGAAGTCGATCCGCGAGGGCTTCGGCCTGACCGTGACCGAGGCCCTGTGGAAGGGCCGCCCGACCGTGGCCGGCAACGTCGGCGGCATCCCGCTGCAGATCATCGACGGCGAGACCGGATACCTGGTCGCCTCGCCGGAGGAGTGCGCCCGGCGCTGCGTCGAGGTGATCTCCGACCCCGAGCTGGGCAGGCGCCTGGGGCGCGCCGGCAAGGAGCACGCCCGCCAGAACTTCCTCACGCCGCGCCTGCTGCGCGACTGGCTGCGGCTGTTCGGCGAGCTCGATTCCTGAGGTTCGCGGGCCTCAGGCGAGGACGGTGATCAGGCCGCGGATCACCAGCGCCGCCCCGATCCCCCCGCAGCCGTAGATCCCGAAGCCCCTGGCGTGGCGTGAGAACCATGCCTTGAAGCGCTCGATCGCCTGCGGGGTCCACTCCGGGGCGATCGCGTAGCAGAGCAGGGGAAGCTCCAGGAGGAGCAGCATGATCGCGTTGATCGCCAGCACCGTCAGCACCGTCGGGGCCGTGCTCAGGTCCTGCTTGGAGAGCTCGTTCAGCGAGGCGAGGTAGGAGGCGCCGGGAAGCGTGAGCAGGACGCCGACCACGAAGGTGTCGCGGGCGTTGCCCTTGCTGAGCGCCCTCTGCCAGCGCGGCTCCTTCGCGGGCTTGCCCTCTTTCTTGCGGCGCCGCCGCTCGCGGATCGCCTCGTCGCGGCCGCTCAGCAGCACCAGCGAGACCACGAGCAGGATGCCGCCCAGCGTGAAGTCGGCGGCCGGGCTGAGCGTGTTCTGGGTGGCGCTGGTGGCCCCCGAGGACCCGTTCAGCGAGAGGACGATGATCACCCCAAGGGTGACGCTGGTCAGCAGCGCGCCGCAGAGGTAGCCGAGCAGCAGCCGCTTGGGGCTGGGCATCAGCAGCATCACCGTCGTGGCGGCCAGGAGCGTCGGGTTGAACGCGGCGGTGCACGCGAAGAAGAAGACCTGCCCCATCGCGGATGACTCTACAGGCGGGCCTCGCGGTCCGGCACGGGGCCGTGGCCCGCATGCCGGGGCGCCCGGCCGGGGCGCGGGAGCCGCGGCTGGGTAGGCTCCCCGGGCAATGACCGGCAGCGCCCTGCCCCTGATCATCGTCTCGAACCGAGGGCCTGCGCAGTTCGAGGTCGACGAGGAGGGAAGCCGCACCGTCCGCCGCGGCGGCGGCGGGCTGGTCACCGCGCTCTCCGGGCTGGTCAGCCACCGCGACGCGCTCTGGATCGCCTCGGCGATGACCGACGAGGACGTCGCCGTCTCCAGGGAGAGCGGGGGCGGGCCGGTGGGCATCGAGATCGACGGGATCGACTACCGGGTCTGCCTGGTCGAGAGCGACCACGACGCCTACGACCGCTTCTACAACGTGATCGCGAACCCGATCCTCTGGTTCATCCAGCACTACCTCTGGGACCTCTCCAACGCTCCCGACATCCGCCAGGAGGAGCTCGACGCCTGGGACTTCGGCTACCAGGTCGTCAACCGCGACATCGCGACCGGGGTGCTGCGCCAGCTCGAGGGGCTGGAGTCGCCGGTCGTGATGCTGCACGACTACCACCTCTACACAGCCCCCGGCCTGATCCGCGAGGAGCGCCCCGACGCCCTCCTCCACTTCTTCGTGCACATCCCCTGGGCGCAACCCGACAGCTGGCGCGTCCTGCCGGGGCGGATCCGCGAAGCCGTCTACCGGGGGATGCTCGCCAACGACATCGTCGGCTTCCACACCAGCGCCTACTGCCTCAACTTCCTGCGCTGCTGCGAGGAGCTGATGGAGGCCGAGGTGGACTTCCGCGACGGGCGCGTCAGCCACAGCGGAGGGGAGACCCTGGTCCGCGCCTACCCGCTCTCGATCGACGCCGAGCGGCTGCGGCGGGCGGCCTCCTCAGAGGCGGTGGCGGAGGCCGAGCGGGAGGTGCTGGCGCGCCGCCGCGAGCACCTGATCATCCGCGTCGACCGCGCCGACCTCTCCAAGAACGTGCTGCGCGGCTTCACCGCCTTCGACACCTTCCTCGCCCAGCACCCGGAGTTCCGCGAGAGGGTCACCTTCATCGCCCACCTGCAGCCCTCGCGCCAGGACGTGCCGGAGTACGCCGAGTACCTGGAGCGGATCGAGGCCCTGGTGGCGGTGGTCAACCACCGCCACGGGACGACGGACTGGATGCCGATCGACCTGAAGATCTACGAGGACTTCAACGATGCGGTCGCCCGCTACAAGCACTTCGACCTGCTGATGGTCAACTCGATCTTCGACGGGATGAACCTGGTCGCCAAGGAGGCGCCCGCCGTGAACACCCGCAACGGCGTGCTGATGCTCTCCGAGAACACCGGCTCCCACGAGGAGCTCGCCGACTGCGCGCTCTCGGTCAACCCCTTCGACATCCAGGAGCAGGCCGACACGATCTATCGCGCCCTGACCATGGACCCCGAGGAGAAGCGGCTCCGCTCCGAGCGGCTGAAGCAGATCATCGACTCCCGCAACCCCGGGGACTGGGTGGACGAGCAGATGGACGACATCCGGGCGGTCCTGGCGGCCCGCCCGGCAGCGGCGCGCTGAGGCGCCGGCGGGCCAGGCCGGCCCGCGGCATCGGCACCTGCTCGAGGATCGCCGGGCGCTCCCCTGTTCCGCGGCCGCCGCATCAGTGGGGTGCGAACTCCTCGGACCCGTCCCGCGGCGGCGCGGGCGGAGCTGGCGCCGGGGCGCTCGGCATGGGCGCGGGCGTGGGGGGCGGGGCTGGCGGCGAGGTCGTCGTGGCCGGGGGCGGGCCGTGACGGGACGGATGGGCCTCCCTGGGGCGATGCCGGGATCGCTCCTGGCGGGCGCGCGGATGCGGGTCGGCCCGCCGGTCGCGCCCAGCGCCCCGGCGGCCCCCCGGGTCGCGGCGGTCGCCCGGGTCGCGGCGGTCGCCCGGGTCGCGACCGGAGCGGGCGGGAGCGCTGTCGCCGCGCGAGGCGGCCCCGAGCCCGGGGCGATCCGCCGGCACCGCCGCGGCCTCGCCGGGCGGCGCCCGCAGGTTGCCGGCCAAACCCCCCAGCCCGACGTCGGCGGCCGGACGAGGGGGCGCGGGGGCCCGAAGCAGCCCCGGAGCCAGCGCGAGGAGAACCGGCACCGCGGCGAGCGGCACGACGAACCGGGGAAGGGCGGACCAGCGGACCCGAAGCCGCACCATGCCCCGATCAGTGAGCCGGGGGCGACTCTCTCCCCCCGGACAGCCGGGCTGCCGTCTCGCCCGCCTGCCCCGGCTGGGATCTCGTCCGCCTGCCCCGGCTGCCGTCTGGCCGCCTGCCCCGGCTGTCGCCCCACCCGCCTGCCCCTGCTGGGATCGCTCTTCCCCAAGACCTCCCGGGGCGCCGCGAACCCGCTCCGCATGCCGGGTCCGGCCACGCCGGCCCGCCGAACCCCGCTATAGTCACGCGCCGCCTTTGACTGAAGCGACCCGCGAATACGAGCTTGTGCTGATGCTGGACCCCGGCCTCGAGGAGTCGGCGCGCGACGCGCTGGCTCAGGAGGCCCGCGGCCAGATAGACGCCGCCGGGGACCTCAGGCACGAGAATGCCTGGGGCCTGCGCAAGCTCGCCTACGAGATCGACCAGCGCACCGAGGCCGACTACCGCTGGTTCCGCTTCCAGGCCCCCCCGGACCTGCTCACCCGGCTGGACCACAACCTGAAGATCGCCGACGGCGTGCTGCGGTTCCGCGTCTTCAGGGTGGACCCGGACTCTCCGGTGCTCGACGCCCCACCCCCGGCCGGCGCACCGGCGCCCTCCCGGGAGCGGGGGTCGCGCGGCGAGCAGCCGGCCCGCGGCCAGCAGGCCCCACCTGCCGCCGAGCAGGCCCCACCCGCCGCCGAGCAGGCCCCACCTGCCGCCGAGCAGGCCCCACCTGCCGCCGAGCAGGCCCCACCCGCCGCCGAGCAGGCCCCACCTGCCGCCGAGCAGGCCCCACCTGCCGCCGAGCCCTCCGGGGACTCCGAGGAGTCCCCACCCGAGGCCCCCTAGCTCCGTTCTCCGAAACCCCGCCGGAGCGGGTGCCCGCAGTTTGGGGAAACCCGGCAGGCGACGGGGAAGAGTCGCGCCGTCCCCCGCCTTACACTCGACTGCGGAAGGAAATCGAGCAGAGGAGACGGCGGTGGCAGCAACGAACATCAACAGGGTCATCCTGACCGGGAACCTGACCCGCGATCCGGAGCTCCGGAGCACGCCCGGCGGAACCCCGGTGTGCAGCCTGCGGCTGGCGGTCAACAGCCGCCGCAAGGACTCCGGCGGCGAGTGGGTCGACAAGCCGAACTACTTCGACATAACCGTCTGGGGCGCCCAGGGCGAGAACTGCGCGACCTACCTGGGCAAGGGCCGGCCGGTTGCCGTCGACGGCCGCCTCGAGTGGCGCGAGTGGGAGGCCAAGGACGGCTCCAAGCGCCAGGCGGTCGAGGTGATCGCGGACTCGGTCCAGTTCCTCGGCTCCCGCGACGGGGGCGGCGGCAGCGGCAACGGGTTCACGCCGTCCTCCGACGTGCCCGCCGACACCTCGGACTTCGAGGGCGCCGGAGTCGGCGGCAAGGAGGACGACATCCCCTTCTGACCCTGCCGGGGCGGCCCCGGGCCGTCGCGACTCGCTACGATCCCGTGCACGGCTCGCCCGGCCAGTGGCCGGGCGTTCGTGCGAAGAGGAAGCGATGGCAAGGACCAGAGACTCAGCCCCACCCAGACGCGGCCGGCGGCCGAGCGACCGCATGCGCCCCCGCAAGTACACGCGCATCAACGTCGAGGAGATCGACTACAAGGACCTCAACCTGCTGCGCCGCTTCATCTCCGACAAGGGCAAGACCCGCTCGCGCCGGGTGACCGGCCTCTCCCGCCGCCACCAGCGCCAGCTCGCGGTCGCCGTCAAGCGGGCCCGCGAGATCGCCCTGCTCCCCTACGTCGGCGAGCGCTGATGGCCCAGGCGATCCTGCTCGCCGACGTCGAGGACCTCGGGGCCCGCGGTGACGCGATCGACGTCTCGCCCGGATACCTGCGCAACTACCTGGTCCCCCGCAAGCTCGCCCAGCCGGCGACCCCGGGGGCCCTCGAGGAGGCCGCCCGGCGCCGCGAGGCGGCGGAGCGGGCGGCGCGCGAGGCGGCGCAGCGGGCCGAGCAGACCGCCGCCCTGCTCTCCAAGACCGTGCTGACGATCCACCACCGCGCCGGGGAGGACGGCAAGCTCTTCGGGTCGGTGACCGCGAAGGAGATCGTCGAGGCGATTCGCGACGCGCGCGACCTGCGGGTGGACCGGCGCAGGGTGAGGCTCGAGCAGCCGATCCACGAGATCGGCACCTACATGGTCGAGATCGAGGTGCCCGGCGGCGCCACCGCCTCGGTGAAGACCATCGTCGCCGAGCAGAAGTAGGGCCGAAAAGGTCACGCAAAACCCGGCTTCCTCGCCACCCGCGGCACACGCCGTGTGGTTGGGTGCGGGTGCGCGGCGGCCACCGCCGGCAGCGGCCGGGTTGCCGCCGAAGCTCCTCCCAAACTGAGAGCAGATGGAGATGGCCCAGACCCCCACCAGCCACGTCCCGCCCCAGAACATCGACGCCGAGGAGTCGGTGCTCGGGGCGATGCTGGTCGCCCAGGGGTCGCTGACCAGGGTGATCGACGACGTCCGGCTCCGCGCCGAGGACTTCTACCTCGACAAGCACCGGGTGATCTTCGGGGCCGTCTACGACCTCTACGCCGCCTCGGACCCGGTGGACGAGCTCAGCGTCAGCGAGGTGCTCACCCAAAGGGGCCAGGTCGAGGAGGCCGGCGGGCGCCACTACGTCTCCGAGCTGGCGGCGAAGGTCCCCGCCGCCGGCAACGCCAAGCACTACGCGGAGATCGTGCAGCAGAACTCGCTGCTGCGGCGCCTGCTCGGGGCCGGGCAGCAGATCCAGGGCTGGGTGCAGGACCGCGACGGCGAGCCGCGGGAGCTCTCCGAGCGCGCCGAGCGGCTGCTCTTCGAGGTCGCCCACAAGGAGCAGGCCAGCGACTTCAGGCTCCTCTCCGAGATCCTCCACGACGAGGTGGACCGGCTCGAGAAGCTCTCGAGGGGCGACACCGCGATGACCGGCACCCCCTCGGGCTTCAGGGACATCGACGCGATCACCGGCGGCTTCCAGCCGGGGAACCTGATCATCCTCGCCGCCCGCCCCGCGATGGGCAAGTCCGCGCTGGTCGCCAACATCGCCGAGAACGTCGCGGTCAAGAACGGGCTGCCGGTGGCCTTCTTCTCCCTGGAGATGTCCGAGGTGGAGCTGGCGCAGCGCTTCATCGCCTGCCGCGCCCGGCTCTCCGGCGACAAGCTGCGCAAGGGCCAGGTCGCCCAGCGCGACTGGCCGCGGGTGGTGCGGGCCTGCAACGAGCTGGAGGCGGCGCCGCTGTGGTTCGACGACTCCTCCGACCTCGGCATCCTCGACCTGCGGGCGAAGGCCCGGCGCCTGCACGCCCAGGAGCAGGAGCGGGGCGGGCTGAGCCTGGTGATCGTCGACTACCTGCAGCTGATGCGCTCCGACACCCCCCACGCCAACCGGGTCGAGCAGGTCGGACAGATGAGCCGGGGACTGAAGATCCTCGCCCGCGAGCTGGAGGTTCCCGTGCTCGCCATCTCCCAGCTCTCCCGGGCGCCCGAGCAGCGCCACCCGCCCAAGCCCCAGCTCTCCGACCTGCGCGAGTCGGGCCAGCTCGAGCAGGACGCGGACCTGGTCGGCTTCCTCTACCGCGAGGACTACTACCGGGACCCGGCCGAGGAGCCCGACAGCCTCGCCGACCTGATCATCGCCAAGCACCGCAACGGCCCGATCGGGACCCGCAAGCTCGTCTTCCTCGAACAGTACCCCAAGTTCGCCGACCACTCCGGGCAGGAGAGGCCTATCGAGCAGCCGGCCGGCGAGGCCGCCTCGCCGGAGGAGGCCGCGGCGGCGGGGCCCGACTTCTGATGGCCGGGGCCCGGGCAGAGCCCTTCGCCGAGCGCGCCTGCCCGCTCGGGGTCTGCGACGGGTCGGGCTGGATCCTCGGGCCCGAGGACGTCGCCAGGCCCTGCGAGTGCCGCGAGCAGCGCCTGCGCCGCGGCCGCAGCCGCGGCGTCTCCGCGGCGATCCCTCCCCGCTACCGGGGGGTCTCCTTCGACCGCCCCCCGGTCACCGAGATGGAGCCGATGGTGGTTCGCGTCGTGCGCAGCTGGGTGGAGGACCTCGAAGCCAATCTCGCCTCCGGCAAGGGTCTGTGGCTGATGGGGGACACCGGGACCGGGAAGACGACGCTGGCCATGCTCGCCTCCAAGCAGGCGATCGAGCGTGGCCGCTCGGTCGCCATCTACTCCCTCCCCAAGCTGCTCGCCCGGATCCGGCGCACCTACGACTCCGAGCCCGGAGGCGACTCCTACCTCTCCTTCTTCGAGCGGCTCACCTCGGTGGACCTGCTGCACATCGACGACCTCGGGGCCGAGAAGCGCTCCGACTGGGTGCTGGAGCAGCTCTACGCGCTGGTCAACGAGCGCTACGAGGCCGAGCGCCCGCTGCTCGTCACCACCAACCTCGACCAGCGCAGCCTCGAGGAGCAGATCGGGGCCCGGACGGTCTCGCGGCTGGTCGAGATCTGCGGGGATCCCCTGCCCCTGTTCGGCCCCGACCGCCGCATCCGCGCCCGCGCCGGGGCCTGAGGGGCCCCCCGCCGCGCTGGCCGGCCCTCCATAATCAGGGGCATGCCCGGCGTGGTCATAGTGGGCGCCCAGTGGGGCGACGAGGGAAAGGGCAAGGTCACCGACCTGCTCGCCGACGAGGCTGCCGTGATCGTGCGCTTCCAGGGAGGCAACAACGCCGGGCACACGATCGTTCGCGACGGGCAGGAGTACAGGTTCCACCTGATCCCCTCGGGGATCCTCCATCCCGAGAAGACCTGCGTGATCGGCAACGGGGTGGTGCTGGATCCCCGCATCCTGCTCGAGGAGATCGACGGCCTGCGCCGGCGCGGGATCGACGTCTCCAACCTGAGGATCTCCGCCAACGCCCACCTGATCATGCCCTACCACGTGCTCCTCGACAGCGCCGGGGAGACCAAGCTCGGCAAGCTCTCGATCGGGACCACCCGCAGGGGGATCGGGCCCTGCTACGCCGACAAGGCCTCGCGGCTGGGGGTGCGGGTCCAGGACCTGCTCGACGAGAAGATCCTGCGCAAGAAGATCCTCGCCGCGCTGGAGCCCAAGCAGCAGGCCCTCCGGGAGCTCTCCGTCGCCCACCGCCGCCAGCGGCACGAGACCGCGGCCGAGGGCGAGGAGGCCCCGGACCCGCGGCTCGACCTGCACACGATGACCGAGGACTACGTGACCTTCGGCCACCAGCTCGAGCCCCACATCGCCGACACCGCCCGCCTCTGCTGGGACGCCCTCGACGCCGGCCGGACGGTGCTCTTCGAGGGGGCGCAGGCGACCCTGCTCGATCTCGACCACGGCACCTACCCCTTCGTCACCTCCTCGAACCCGATCGCCGGCGCCGCCTGCGTCGGGGCGGGCGTCGGACCGACCGACATCGACGAGGTCTGGGGAATCGCCAAGGCCTACGCGACGCGGGTCGGGGCGGGCCCCTTCCCCACCGAGCTCTTCGACGAGACCGGGCGCAGCATGGTCGAGCGCGGGCACGAGTTCGGGACCACCACGGGCCGCGAGCGGCGCTGCGGCTGGCTGGACCTGGTGGCGCTGCGCTACGCGGTCCGCCTCAACAGGATGAGCTCTGTGGCGATCACCAAGCTCGACGTCCTGGCCGGCCTCGACCCGCTGCGGGTCGCGGTCGGATACCGCTCGGCGGAGGGCGCCCGCTTCGCGGAGTTCCCCTACCACCAGTCCATCCTGCACTCGGTCGAGGCCGAGTACGAGGACCTCCCTGGGTTCGGCGAGGAGATCTCCGGGTGCCGCAGCGAGGAGGAGCTTCCCGAGGCGGCGCGCGCCTACCTGGAGTTCATCAGCGGGTTCGTCGGGGTTCCGGTGCGGCTGGTGGGGGTCGGCCCGGGCCGCGACCAGGTGGTCTGGATCGGCGGCGAGCGCAGCGCCCCGGCCCCCGCGGCGCGAAGCGGCGTCAGGTGACCGGGGGCGGCGGGCCGAGCGGGTAGGCGGGGGGAATGGCACCGGCCTCCTCCTGGCGGCGCTCGCCGCGGCGCAGCATCCGCAGGGTGAGGATCGCGGTGCTGAGGATCGTGGTCAGCCCGAGGCTGACCTGGACGCTCAGCATCCCCTCCTCGGACCAGTAGACGTCGCGGAGGTCGAGGAGCAGCGCGGACTCGTCGAAGGTCAGCCCCATGCCGGCCCCCATCGGCAGCGCCAGACGGTCCTCGAGCCTGCTGTCGTCGGTGAGCAGCGCGGCCACCCCCGAGGCGAAGGCGATCAGGATCCCCGGCACGAAGTGATGGATGTGGCGGCCCCGGACGTGGACGTTGCGGAACGGCCCGCGGCCGTCCCTGATCGCCAGCGTGGAAAGGCGGACGAGGGCGAAGGCGCCGAGGAACCCCGCCTGGAGGTTGAACAGCACCGCCTCGCTGCGCGGCGTGGCCGCGTATCCCTCCAGGGCCACGCCGACGGTGTCCGCGGCGGCCGCGTTCGCGGACTCGATCAGCCCGTCCCCGGCCGGGTGCTCGTGCTTGCGGCGCCGCAGCATCCGCCCGTACTGCCCGGCGACCACCGCCCCGACGCCGCCGAGCGCCACGGCGGCGAGCGCCGCGGTCGCCGTGTCGGAGCGGTCCCAGCGGGAGCGGCGCCTGCGTCGCGGCAGCGGCGGAAGCCTCATCGCCTCGTCAGGTTCGGCATCGGCCCCAGCCTAGAGAACCCCCCCAACGTGAACGTCCCGGAGTTGTTGCTATAGGGGGTACTCCGGGACGTTCGGTGGAGTGGGCGGGGTGGGGGGTGCTGGGTCCGGCGGAGCGGAGGGGTCCTGGGCGCCGCGGGGGGTCAGAGGCGGAGGAGGTTGGCGGCCTCGATGCCGCGGGTGACGCCGCGGAAGTCGATCACCAGGGCCGCCTCGGCGACCACGCGCTGGTGGTCCACCTCGGGGTGGGCGGTGACGATCGCGACCAGGTCGGCGGAGCCGACCTCCTCGAGCGCCACCGACTCGATCCCCAGCTCGGGCAGGCGGGGAACGTGCGGGTCATGGTAGGCGACGTCGGCGCCGAGGTCGCCCAGCAGGCGGATGATCCGCAGCGCCGGCGACTCGCGGGTGTCGCCGATCCCGCCCTTGTAGCTGGCGCCGAGGATCAGGATCCGCGACCCGTTGACCGCCTTGCCGGCCCCGTTGAGGGCGCGCTCGATCCGGTCCACGCAGAACTGGGGCTGGGACTGGTTGATCTTGCCGGCCAGCTCGATGAACTCCGGGTAGAAGTCGTGCTCGCGCGCCTTGAAGGCGAGGTAGAAGGGGTCGACCGGCAGGCAGTGGCCCCCCATGCCCGGGCCCGGCTCGAACCTCATGAACCCGAACGGCTTGGTCGCGGCGGCGTCGATCACCTCCCAGACGTCGATCCCGAGCCGGTCGCAGAGCTGGGCGAGCTCGTTGACGAGCGCGATGTTGACCGAGCGGAAGATGTTCTCCAGCAGCTTGGACAGCTCCGCCGCCTCCGGGGTGGAGAGGACGATCACCTCGTCGCAGATCTCCGAGTAGAGCTCGCGGGCCCGCTCGGCGCAGCGCTCGGTCAGCCCGCCGACCAGCTTCGGGGTGTTGCGGATCGTGTAGTCGGTGCGGCCCGGATCGATGCGCTCCGGCGAGAAGGCGAGGTGGAAGTCGCGCCCGCCGGCCATCCCGGACTCCTCGAGGATCGGCAGCAGCCGGTCGCGCGTGGTCCCGGGGTAGGTGGTCGACTCCAGAACCACGAGCTGCTCGGGCTGCAGGACGCTGGAGAGCGAGGTCGCGCAGTCCACCAGGAAGGAGAGATCCGGCTCCCGGGACCCCGTCAGCGGAGTCGGCACGCAGATCACGACGGCGTGGCAGGAGGCGAGGTCCGAGTACTCGGAGGTGGCAAGGAGCCTGCCCTCGCAGCGCTCGAGCGCCTCGTCCGGTATGTCTTCGACGTGGCTTTGGCCGGAACGCAGACCCCTGACCTTGGCGCCGTCGGAGTCGAGGCCGACGACCTCGTGCCCGGCCTCGGCAAAGGCGACCGCGAGCGGCAGGCCGACATAGCCCAGGCCGATGATCCCGACCTTCATCGGCCCGAGTCTAGAGAGTGCTCCCGCGCCTACCGAATTTCCGTAATTTGCGCGCTTCGGAGCATTGGTAGCTCCGGCGTACCAATTAGGATCCGCGGCGATGAAGAGGATCATCTCTCCGGCGATCGCCGGCATCAACGCCGTTCGTCACCTGGCCTGGTACGTGGGCTACCACGCCGCCGGGTCGCGGCACGAGCTCTCCCGCTGAGCGGCCGCCGCAGGGGCCGGCCGAGCGCCCGGCACGGGACCGGGCCGCGATGAGCGCGCCTGCCCGCAGGGAGGTGAGCGGCCGCGGCGACGAGAAGACGGGCCGCGGCGAGAAGACAGGCCGCGGCGGCGGCGAGAAGGCGGGCGGCGGGGAGAAGGCGGGCGGCGGCGGCGGCGTGAGAGCCGTCCGGCGTCCCAGCGAGTGGTCGCTGCAGGCCAGCGGGGGCGGGGGGCCCTTCACCAGCCGCGCCACCTGGAGGATGCCCGACGGGCGCACCGCGACCTGGAGCTCGCGGGCGGCGCGCAAGCGGGGCATGGTCGAGCTGCGAGCCGCCGACGGGGTGCGTGCCGCGGTCGCCTTCGCGCACCCGAGCACCGCCACCCGGCTTCGCCGCCTCAACTGGGTGGCCGCGATCGCCTTCACGATCGGAGGCTCGCTGTTCTCGATCGGCGCCTGGGTGGCGCAGGTCGGTTCGGGGGACGCCCTCACCGCGGCCTCGATCTATCTCCTCGGCGGGGTCTTCTTCAGCACCGGGGGCTACGCGTCGCTGCTGCAGGCGATCAACGCGCCCAGGAGCATCGACGCCAGCGGCTCGCTCCGCGGCGAGGCATGGAGGTGGTGGTCCTACGAGCCGATGCGGATCGAGTGGCTGGCCACCTTCGTGCTCTTCGCCGGCACCCTCGCCTTCGGGGTCAGCCTGATCGACTCGTTCATGGAGGGTCTGAGCGCCAAGCAGGTCAACCGGCTGATCTGGACCCCGGAGATGATCGGCTGCGTGATGTTCCTGGTCTCGGGCCATCTCTCGATGGTCGAGGTGTGCCACGGGCGGCCGAAGCTGCTGCCCCGCCGCCTCGACTGGTGGATCGTCGCGGTCAACCAACTCGGCTCCGCCCTGTTCTTCGTCTCCGCGGTGGCAGCGTTCACCAGCCCCCAGACCGGCGGCGTGATCAACGTGGACCTCGCCAACTGGGGGACCTTCTGGGGCGCCGCCTGCTTTGCCGTCGGAGGCGTCCTGCAGGCGTTCGAGCGGCCGGCCGCTGCCTCGGACTAGGATCGGATCGTGGAAGCCCGCGCCGGTTCACGCTCGTTCGGGGACCGCCTGCGCTGGATTCGCGACGGCAGCTCGATCGGGGCCCGCGTCGCCCGGATCGTCGTCTGGGTGGGCGGGCTCGCGCTGGCGATCCTCGTCTGCGATCTGATCGGGATCCCGATCGGCGAGTGGCTCCGCCAGCTGCTGCGCAAGATCGCGGAGGTGCCCGTCTGGGCGATATTCGCCGGCTCGATCCTGCAGACCGCGCAGACCTCCCTGGTCGCGTTGGCGTGGCTGTCGATCCTGCGCGCCGCCTGGCCGGAGCCGCACATCCGCTACCGCATAGTCCTCGCCTGCTACGCGACCGCGGTCGCCCTCAACGGGTTCGTCCCCGCGAACCTGGGCACCTTCGCGATGCTGGGGATGTTCGCGGCGCTGATCGCCGGTGCCACCTACGCCGCGACACTCTCGGGGCTGGTGGTCCAGAAGATCCCCTTCTCGGTCTTCAACGTCGCGCTCTACCTCTACCTCTTCCTCTCCGTCGCGGGCTCGTTCTCGATCAAGCTCGGCTTCCTCTCCGACCACCAGGGGGTGATCCTGCTCTCGCTGGCCGGGGTGGCCGTGCTGATCGCGCTGCTGGTGCGGATCTTCTGGCGCCGCACCAAGAAGCTGCGGGCCGAGCTCGCGACCGGCGGCGCCGTCCTCACCCAGCCGAGGCGGATGGTGCTCGGGGTGGCCCTGCCCGAGCTGGCGAGCTACCTCGCCCGTCTGGGAGTGATCGCCGTCTTCCTCGGCGCCTACGGGATCCCGGTCACCTTTCACAACGTCGCCACCGTGAGCGCCTCCAACTCGATCTCCAACTCGGTGTCGGTGACGCCCGGCGGGGTCGGCGTCAACCAGGCGATGAACGCCGCGGCGCTGCGCCAGCAGACCTCGAAGTCCACCGCCACCGCCTACTCGGCCGCCCAGCAGCTCGTCGTCTCGGCCTGGAACGTCGTGTTCGCGATCGTCATGGTCTCCTGGGTGTTCGGCTGGAAGGGGGGCAGGGAGCTGGTCGAGTCCTCCTACGGGAGCGCCAAGGAGAGGAGTCGCGAGCTGGCCGAGGAGCGGCGGAAGCGGCGGCAGGAGAAGCGCTCCGGCCGCGGGCCGGAGGGGGACGGCGCGGAGGGGGAGGGGCCTCCGGAGCCGCCTGCGCCGCCCGGAGGCCCCCAGGTGGGCGCCCCGGAACCGCCTCCGCCGCCCGGGGAGTCCTAGGCGGGCGCCGCCGCCGCTCCGCCGTCCCCGGCTTGGTCCTCGGCCTCGAAGGAGGCGAGCATCCGCTTCTCCTCCTCGGCCTTCGGGAAGAGGAAGAAGACGATCACCGCACCGAGCAGGACTGCGACGATCCCGGCCACGTAGGCCCACTCGTCGCCCTGCAGGAACGAGGTCTTGGCCGCCGCGATGATCTTCTCCTGGGTCGAGGGCGGGTAGCGCTGCGCGAGGTCGGCCGCGCTCGAGAAGGACTTGGTCAGCTCGCTCTGGACGCTGTCGGTGACGTTCCTGCCCGAGGCGGTGATCGCGGCACCGGCCGCGGCCGCGTAACCCGCGGTCAGGAAGGCGCCCATGATCGACTGCATGATCGCCCCGCCGAGGTCGCGCTGGAGGTCGGCGGTTCCGGAGGCCATGCCGACCTTCCGCACGGGGACCGAGCCGGTCAGCGAGTGCGAGGCCGGCGTTCCGGCCAGGCCGACCCCGACCCCGACGAAGGCGTAGCCGAGCGCCACCTCCCAGTAGGGGATGCCCTCCTTCCAGAGCAGGAGCATCGTCAGGAAGCCGAGGAAGACGAAGACGTAGCCGAACAGCAGCGTGAAGCGCGCCCCCCTGCTCTCGACCAGCTTCGCCGAGCGGGGCGCGACCAGGACCATCACCACGGCGGCGGGCAGGATCGCCGCGCCGGCGCCGACGGTCGAGTAACCGAGCACGTTCTGGAGGAACTGCTGCCCGATGTACATCGTCCCCATCAGCGACCCGAAGACGATGATCCCCGCCACCGCGGCAACCCAGAAGGTGCGCCGAGAGGCCACCTCGAGGTCGTACAGCGGGAACTTCGCGCGGCGCTCGCGGATCAGGAAGGCGACCAGCGCCGCGGCGGCGACGGCCAGCAGTCCGAGCGCGGCCGAGGTCTTGTCGGGCACGACGATCAGGTTGATCCCGAGGATCAGCGCGCCAACCAGGAAGATCGAGAGCACACCGCCGGGGTGGTCGACGGGATCGGTCGTCTCGTTGACGTGCGCGGGTATCAGCTTCGCGGCCATGATCAGGGCGATCACCGCCAGCGGCAGGGTGATCAGGAAGGGGGAGCCCCACGAGAACCTGGTCAGCAGCAGCCCCGAGAGGAGCGGCCCCAGCGAGGTGAAGGCGGCGCCCGTCGCCGCCCACAGCGCGATCGACTTGGTCCGGGCTGGCCCGGACCACAGCGCGGTGATCAGGGCCAGCGTGGTCGGGTAGGCCATGCCCGCCGCCAGGCCGCCGACGAAGCGGGCCCCGAAGAGGACGCCGATCGAGGGCGCGAAGGCGGCGATCAGGTCCACCGGGACGGTCAGCGCCATGCCGACCAGGAGGATCCCCTTGCGCCCGTAGCGGTCCCCGACCGCGCCGAAGTAGAGCACCGAGCAGGCGAGGCCGAGCGAGTAGGCGACGGCGACGAGGTTGAGCTCGGTCTGAGAGGCGTCGAAGTGCTCGCCGATGTCGGGGAGCGCGACGTTGGCGACCGCCAGGCCGAGGTTGGCGACGGTCGCCACGGCGACCAGGGAGGCGAGAACGAGCCCCTGGCGCTTGGGCGAGGAGGAGCGCTCCTCGGGCGCCGCCGTCCCGTTCGGATCCGGGGCTTTTGGATCGGGGGTCATCGGCGAGGCAGGCTACTAGGGCCGGGCGACCCCGAGTCGTTCGGATGGCCCCGGGAGGAGCGGCGCTGCGCCCCGGCCGGGCGCCCCCGTCCAACCCGGACGTGTCCCCTCAGGAGTCTCCCTGCTCGGCCAGCTTCTTCTGGGCGTCCTCGAGCGCACCCCGCAGGGCCTCGACGTGGCTCCCCTCGGCCTCGCCGATCGCCTTGCTGACGGCCCTGGTCACAGCGGGCTCGACCTTCCCGGCCTCCGAATGCGAGTAGGCGACGATCAGTCCCGCGCCTCCCAGCGGGATCGTCTGCGCCGCCTGCTCGCCGAACTTCCCGGAGACCTTGTGATGCAGCAATCCGCCGACCCCGGCCCCCATCACGGCGCCGATGGCGGTGGCGGCCAGGAGGGGCGGCGCGAAGAGCCCCACGGCGAAGCCGACGGCGCCGAGGCCCTCGGCCCCCTCGCGGACCATGTGATCGGTCTGCTCGACCGAGAGCTTCCCCTCGAGGTCCTTGCTGACCACGACCGCACCCTGGAGGTGCGCCCCGCACTGGCGAACCGCCTCGTAGTCCTCCTCCGCGGCGTCCTTGGAGAGGTAGCCGCCGATCAGCACGTCAATCGTGTCGTGGAGCTTGATCACGGCCTCGTCCCCCGCCCGCTCATGCGGTTAGCGCGTGTGCGGTGTGGCCGTGGTGGACGCTCTGGTGAAGCTCGCGCCTGTCCGACTCGGAGGCATGCGGCTGGACGTCGAAGACGACCTTCCTGATCGTGCCGGTGAAGGGGAAGGGCTTGCGATCCTCGTAACAGGCGTCCACGACGCCGCCGTTGTCGCGTCCGATGTCCATGCCCGCGTAGCCGGAGAAGCGAATCGGGACGGTGTGCTCCATGCGGCCACCACCCACTGGCCTGCCGTCCATGAGCAACGTCACCTCACCGCCCGTGGCCGGCTTCGCCGAATCGGCGGCGAACTCCATCCGCACCGTGACCTCCCCTTCGGGCAGATCCTCCTCCGAAACCTGGCGGAAGACGAAGACACCCATCATCGAGTACGTGTGGATCAGCTTCCCCCCGTCCACGAAGAGCGAGAAGCCGCCCATGTGGTCGGCCTCGGCGACGATCACGCCCTCGGCGCCGCCCTCGGGAACGACCAGATCGGCGCTGATCGAGTAGGAGTGGTTGTAGATCCGCGGGATCATCCCCGAGAGCACGTTCTGGACATCAGCGCGGAACTCGTAGCTCGGCAGGTCGGGGAGCGGCGGCACGATGCCGAAGAACGGCGCCAGGGTTGCGAGCAGCGGCAGGACGTCGTAGCGCTCCGCCTCCTCCCAGAACAGCTTCCTGAGCTCCTCGACCTTCTCGGGATGCTCCGCCGCGAGGTCGTTCGCCTGGCTGTAGTCGTCGGGCAGGTAGTAGAGCTCGACCGGGTCCTTGTCCGGGTCCCAGGCCCCGGGGGCGTAGGGCTTCAGCGCCTCCGGCGTGATCACCCAGGGGATCCGCTCCGTCCGCATCGCCAGCCACCAGCCGTCCTTGTACATCGCCCTGTTGCCGATCGTCTCGAAGTACTGCTGGGTGTGGCGCTCGGGGGCGTCGGCGTCGGTCAGGGAGTCGGCGAAGGTCGAACCGTGCATCGGCCGCTGCTCGATCCCGTCGATGTGGGTGGGCATCGGGATGCCGGCCACGTCGAGAATCGTCGGCCCGACGTCGATCACGTGCGTGAAGTGCGACCTCAGCGCGCCGCTCTCACGGATCCGCTCGGGCCAGCGGGCCACCAGCGGGTTGCGGGTCCCGCCAAGGTGGGACCCCACCTGCTTGCCCCACTTAAACGGCGTGTTGCCGGCCCAGGCCCAGGCCGCCGAGTAGTGGGGCGCCATCATCTGGTTGCCCCACGCCTCGATGCCCCCGTAGCGCTCTGCGAGCTGGAGCTGCATCTCGTCGGTCAACGGAATGCCGTTCTGCATCGTCAGCTCGTTGAAGGAGCCGGTGATCGTTCCCTCCATGCTGGCGCCGTTGTCGCCCCAGATCCAGAGGATCAGCGTGTTGTCCAGCTCGCCGAGCTCGCCGATCGCATCGATCACGCGGCCGACGTTGTGGTCGGCGTTCTCGGAATAGCCCGCGTAGACCTCCATCTGCCGGGCGTAGTAGGTCTTCAGCTTCTCGGGAACGTCCTCCCAGGCGGGGAAGGCGTCGTCGCGCGGGGTCAGCTCCGCCTCGGGGGGTATCACCCCCAGCTCCTTCTGGCGGGCGAAGGTTTCCTCCCGCAGCCTGTCCCAGCCCTGGTCGAACCTGCCCCTGTACCTCGCCGCCCACTGCTCGGAGACGTGGTGGGGAGCGTGACTGCAGCCGGTGGAGAAGTAGGCGAAGAACGGCTTTCGCGCGTCCTGGGCGCGGATCGCGTGCAGCCACTCGATCGTCTTGTCGGCCATGTCGTCGGGGAGGTAGTAGGGGTCCTCGGAGTCGTAGAAGGCCTCGGGCGTTCCGATGATCCTCTGGTTCTCCGCCAGACACGGGTCCCACTGACCCGAGCCTCCGCCCAGGAAGCCGTAGAAGTAGTCGAAGCCCCAGCCCACCGGCCAGCGATCGAACGGTCCCGACGGACCCTGCTGGCCATCCGGCGTCAGGTGCCACTTGCCGAACGCGGCTGTGCTGTAGCCGTTGTCGCGGAGGATTCGCGGGAACGGGACGCAGTCGTCGGGGACGAACGCCGTGTACCCGGGGAAGCCGGTCGAGAACTCGCCCACCGAGCCGAACCCCACCGCGTGGCTGTTGCGACCGGTCAGCAGCGCCGCCCGGGTCGGCGAGCAGAGCGCGGTGACATGGAAGCGGTTGTACTTCAGCCCGCCCTCCGCGAGCCGGGTGTAGTTGGGCGTCTCGATCGGGCCGCCAAAGGTCGAGGGGTTGCCGAATCCCGCGTCGTCGATCAGCACCAGCAGCACGTTCGGGGCGCCGTCGGGAGCCTCGACGTGCCCGATCGCCTCCCAGTCGGGGCGGGAGCCTTCGAGCGTGCGTTCCGCCACCCCGCCGAACCCCGGGCGCCTGATCGGGAGCTTGGTCCTGTCGGGATGGCTCAATTCAACCTCCGCGTTCGCGAGTGCGCCGGGGGCTCGACGCCGGTTGGGGCGATCGCCGGTCCGGCCGGTCTCGGGCGATTCTCGGCCCGGCCCCATCCACCGGCATCATCCCATTCGGGTGATTGCCCGACCCCGGGTTGGAATAGGGTGGGCGGGCCCACCGCCAAGGAAGCGAGGAACCATTGGAATCGGCAGGTCAGCCAGCCCGAAGCGCACCGGCGCCCCGCCGGGGAGTCGTAACAGCCCTGCTCGTCGTCGCGACCCTGCTCGCCTTCGTCTCCGCCTTCTCGATCTGGGTCAACCGCCAGGCGCTGAACACCGACAACTGGGTGGACACCAGCAGCAAGCTGCTCGACAACCAGGAGATCCAGGACCAGCTCTCGATCTTCCTCGTCAACGAGCTGTACGCGAACGTGGACGTCCAGGCCGAGCTCGCCAAGTCCCTGCCGCCGCAGCTCAAGCCGCTGGCCGGGCCGGCGGCGGGCGGCCTGCGCCAACTCGGGACCCAGGTCGCCCAGAAGGCGCTCGCGACCCCGCAGGTCCAGCAGCTCTGGGCCGACGCCAACAGGGCCGCCAGCGAGACCCTGCTGAAGATCCTCAACGGCGGCGGCCCCGCGGTCTCGACCGGCGGGGGGGAGGTCGTCCTCAACCTCAACGGGCTGGTCACCCAGCTCTCCACCCAGCTCGGGGTGGGCGGGAACCTGGCGTCGAAGATCCCGGCCGACGCCGGGTCGATCACGATCCTCAAGTCCGACCAGCTCTCCACCGCGCAGGACGTCGCCCATCTGATCAAGGGACTCGCGGTGGTCCTCACGATCCTCGTCTTCGGGCTCTACGCGCTGGCCCTCTTCCTCGCCCGCGGCAGGCGCAGGGAGACCCTGCGCTCGGTCGGCTTCGGGTTCCTGATAGCCGGGATCCTCACCCTCGTGGTCCGGCACTTCGTGGGGGACCAGATCGTCAACGCGCTGGCCTCGAGCTCGGTGAAGCCCGCCGCCCAGTCGGCCTGGGACATCGGCACCTCGCTGCTGCGGACGATCGCGATCTCGATGTGCACCTTCGGGATCCTGGTCGTGATCGGCGCCTGGCTTGCCGGGCCGACCCGGGCGGCGTCCGCGCTGCGGCGGGAGGCCGCTCCCTACCTGCGCGAGCGCCGGGGCGCGAGCTACGCGGTCGTCGCCCTGGTCTTCCTCGCGCTGGTGCTCTGGGCGCCCGTCACAGCGTTCCAGAAGCCGATCGGGTTCCTCCTGCTCGCCGTCCTGATGGTGCTCGGCACCGAGGCGCTCCGGCGCCAGACCGAGCTCGAGTTCCCCGGCGCGCAGGCGGGCGGGCTGTGGGACCGCGCGCGCCAGGGCCTCGGCCGCCACGACCGGGGAGCCGCCGACGACGAGGGGCAGGGCAAGCTCGACCAACTCGAGCGGCTCTCGGCGCTCAGGGAGAAGGGGCTGCTGAGCGACGAGGAGCTGGCACAGGCAAAGACCGAAGTGCTCGGTGGCGCGGCGCCCGGCGAGCGAGACGGGCCGGAAAAGGAGTCATAGAGGCCCGCACCTTTCCCGCCCGGCGTATGTTTCGGGAACCGTGAGAGCATCGAGGCGCGCAAACGGGAGGCTCCTTCGCGTCCTGGCCCCGGCCCTGGCGCTCGCTGCGGCGGTCGCGGGCGCCGCACCGGCCTCGGCCGCCTCGCCCGACTACACGAAGGGCTACGACCTCGGTCTGGAGGCGTGGGAGTACGGGCTGCCCCTGGTCAAGATGGACCAGACCTTCCGGACCCAGACCAGCGTCAACGTGCCCGACGGGCGCGGGCGCGGGCCGGTCAACCGCTTCAGCCATGTCCGGGTCCTCGCCGACGCGAGCGCCCGCGATGTCGTCGCGCCCAACAACGACACGCCCTACTCGATCGCCTGGCTCGACCTGCGGCGCCAGCCGATGGTGATCCACGTCCCCAGGGTCAACCGCTACTTCGTGATCCCGCTGTACGACCCCTACACCGAGGACTTCCGGAACCTGGGCAGCGTCGCGAAGACCAGGCCCGGCGACTACGCGGTGCTCGGGCCCGGTCAGGGCCACCTGAAGCTGCCGAAGGGCGTCCACAGGATCCACTCCCGCTACGACCGGGTCTGGATCATCGGCCGCACCCTCAACTTCGGCCCGGCCGACCTCAGGAACACCCGCAGGATCCAGGACCGCTACCGGATTGTCCCGCTGAGCCGCTACGGCACCGGCTACAGGCCGAAGCCGCCGAAGCACCCCGACACCACCCCCAACGAGGCGCCGATGCCCACCGGGCTGGCCTTCTTCGATCGGCTGGGCGGGCTGCTCGAGCGCTTCCCGCCCCCGGCGGCCGACAGGGCCGAGCTGGGCAAGCTCGCCCAGATCGGCGTCGGGCCGGGGAAGCAGCCCTCCGCCGATTCCTCGCTGAGCACCGAAATGCGCCAGGGGATGATCGACGCGGTCGCCGCCGGGCCCGGGGTGCTGCAGACCAAGGTCACCCAGCGCTACGTGCAGGAGTCCCCCAAGCACAACGGCTGGCTGGTGCTGCCGACCGGACGCTACGGGACCGATTACGAGTTCCGCGCCCTGGTCACCCAGGTCGGGCTCGGGGCCCTGACTCCCGCGGAGTCGATCTATCCCGTCGCCCAGACCGACAGGACTCTCGCCGCCCTCAGCGGCTCGAACGACTACGTCGTCCACTTCGAGCCCGGCCGGCTCCCACCGGTCAAGGCCTTCTGGTCGCTGACGCTCTACGACTCCTCCGGCTTCTTCGTCCCCAACCCGATCGACCGCTACGCGGTCGGGGACCGCACCGAGCTGACCGCCAACCCCGACGGCTCGCTCGACATCTACGTGCAGAGCACCGAGCCCGCTGACCCCGCCCAGGCCAAGAACTGGCTGCCATCGCCGGCGGGCGCTCCCTTCCGGCTGACCATGCGCCTCTACCAGCCGGCCGCGCCGCAGGTGCCGGGGATAATCGACGGAACCGGCTGGGACCCGCCGACGATCACCAGGACCGGGCCCTAGCGCCCCAACCCCCCGCCGAGCTTCAACTTCCCGAGGATTATCAGCGGTTTCTTGAAGTTCGACCAGTCAGGTGAGGCCGGCGATGCCGTTTCGCAAGAGCGCCGCGGCGAGCAGCAGCAGGATCACCGCGGCGACGGTGCGGGCGTGAAGCTCCAGCCAGGCGCGGGCCGCGTGCAGCCAACCCATGGTCGGCTCGGGCGCGACGCGGAGCAGCAGCAGCGCGACGGCGAGCGGCAACAGCGAGACCAGCGAGAAGGCGGCCCACAGCAGCAGGTAGCCGGCGGTGCCGGGATCCATCTCGGAGATCTCCTTGAGGGCGATCGGGATCAGGCCCCCGGGGTTCGCCAGGGCCGCCCCCGCGCCGACTATCGCTATCGCGGGGGACGAGGCGAGCCCGCTCATCCGCTCGACCATCGCCGCGACCTTCTGCGGGTCCTTGGGACGGCGCAGCGCTCTGATCACGAAGAAGGCCACCGCCAGGGCAGCGATCACGTCCACGACCGCGACCCAGGTCTTCGGCGACGACCCGCCCGAGGCCGCCGCGCCTCCGAGCACGAGGCCGCCGATCACTCCGATCCCCAGCGTCGCGCCGAGCGCCCCCAGATAGAACCAGAGGCCGGTCCGCAGCGGACGCTCGCCCAGGACCAGCGCCAGGACGCAGAAGGCGAGGGTGGTCGGAAGCAGCATCGCCGCGAGGGCGGCGAGCGCGAATTCGATCTCGACCGAGCTCACGGCCTAGCTCTCGAGCAGGCCGGCTTCGCGGGCGGCCGCCACCGCCTCCGCGCGGGAGCTGACCCCCAGCTTGCGGTAGATCGACTGGGCCTGGGTCTTCACGGTGTTCGAGGAGACGACGAACTCCTCGGCGATCTCCCTCAGGGAGAGATGGGTGGGCAGGCAGTTGAGCACGCGCAGCTCGGCGGCGGTCAGCCCGGCCGCCGCCGGGTGGCCTCCGGGCCGCTCCAACTCGGCCGAGGCCTCGGCCAGCCATTCCCGCATCAGGGAGGCGTTCGGCTCCAGGTCGAGGAGCTGCGAGGCCTGGGCGAGGTGCGGCCCCACCTCGCTGCGGCGGTCGAGCCGGAGAAGCGCCCTGGCGAGCAGGAGATGCGACTCGACCTCGAACCACGGAGGCATGTCGCGGCACGATCCGAGCAGCCGGGCGGCACGGGTCGCGTCGGACCCGGCCCGCTGCACCTCGCCGCGGCGGACGAAGACGAGCGCGGCGGCGGCGATCGGGAGGGCGGCGCAGGGGTAGTCGGCGAGTCGCGAGCGATCGATCTGCGCCCGCGCCTGGGATACGAGGATCTGCGCCGTGACGGGATCTCCCTGGTCGAGGGAGAGGACCGCGAGCTGCGCCAGGCAGGCCACCTGGATCATCGGCGCCGAAACCGCTCCCGTCCTGGCCCCCTCCTTGAGCGCCTCGACCCCCCGTCCAAGGTCGTTGGCCATGACCAGCGCCGTGCCCTCGATCAGCTGGCAGACGGACCGGAAGGGGCTCTCCTGCGGCTCCAGCCGGGCGGCGGTTCGCGCATCCTCCAGCATCTCGACCACCCCGCCGCGGCCGTCCCCGCCGCGGCCGTTCTCGGCCCGCGCCACCCAGATCCCGCCCTGAAACGGCCCCCCGGCAGGCTCGCCGAGCGACCCTCCGCCCGCCCGGGCGGCGGCCTTGACCCAGGCGTCCGCGGCGTCGCCCCGCCCGGCGGCGAGGGAGCTGTGGAAGGCGGCGAGCGCCAGGGCGACGGAGGAGGCGACCTGCTCCTCGGAGAAGCGCGAGAGCCAGGAGGCAAGCGTGGAGTTCCTCCCCCATGCGGCGTACTCGGGGACGAGACCGTGGATCAGCCGGCCCGCCTGCTCGGTGTCTCCGGAGGAGATCGCGTGCTCGACCGCCCGGTCGCGGTCGCCCTGCTCCGCGTACCAGGCGCTGGCGCGCTCGTGGAGCCCCGGCTCGAGCGACGGCTCCTCCCGGTGCAGCTCCGCCCGCAGAGCGGTGGCGAGCAGGCCGTGGAACCGGTACCAGCGGCCGTTTCGGTCCAGCGGGATGACGAGCAGGTTCGCCTCCGAGAGCTCGGCGAGGACGGCACCCGTCCCAGTGCGCTCGAGCACGAAGTCGCAGAGCTCGCCGCTGAAGCTGTCGAGGATCGAGATCCGCCGGAGCAGCTCCCGGCGCTCCGGCGCGATCCTCGAGGTGAACTCGTCCCGCAGGTACTCCGCGACCACCCGGTCATCACCCGCGAACCTGGCGACGGCCCCGGCGCGGTCCTCCTGCTCGGCAAGGGCGAGTCCGGCAAGGTAGATCGCCACCGGCCAGCCCTCGGTCTTGGCGATCACGGAGTCGAGCTGGTCATCGGTGAGGCGGAGGCCGACCCCCTCGAGGACCTCGCGCCCCTCCTCCCGGGTCATCGCCAGATCCCGGGGGCCGAGCTCGACCAGGGCCCTGTGCGCCCGGGCGCGACCGACCGGCAGCCGCGGCCCGCTCCTGGCTGCGAGCACGAGCTGCGAGCGCGGCGGGAGCCCGCCCCGGATCGCCTCGATCACCTCCGCCGCCTCCTCGGAGTCGGCCAGATGCGCATCGTCGAGCACCAGCACCAGGCCGTCCCCGGCGGACGCCAACCCCTCGATCAGCCGGGGCAGGACGGCGTCCAGATTGGGAAGCGGGTCCTGGAGCATGGCCAGCGCAGCGGAGGCGGCCGGCTCAACCTCGGCCAGGGCCTCGACGATCGCCCCGAGCAGGGCGACCCCGTCTCGCTCGTTGCGGCCCAGCGTGATCCAGGCGAATCGCCGCTCCCCGGTCGCAGCCCACTCGGCCAGCAGCGTCGTCTTCCCGTAGCCGGCCGGCGCTCTCACCAGGACCAGGGGGGCGGCCGGGTCGCGCTCCAGCCGGGCCACGAGCCGCGGGCGCGAGACCATCCCCGGGCGGAACGCCGGCGGCTCGTGGCGCGAGGCGACCCGCGCCTCGAACTCCAAAGCCGAACGGCCCGGTCTTGTCGTGCCGATGCTCATCGGGGAGTCGCGGTGCCTTTCCTCCGGCCCCTGCGACGCAGCTCCGACTCTACCGGCACGGCGCCACTCGCACCGGTCCTCGGGCTTCGGATCGGTGCGGTACGGTCGGGGGCCCGGAGGCAGACGCACACCGAGCCGGAGGAGAGATGGACGGGCTGACGATGGACGACTACCCGCTCACCCTGACCGGGGTGATCGAGCGCGCCGAGCGCTTCCACGGCGACCGCGAGGTGGTCTCCCGCCGCCCCGACGGCAGCATCCACAGGACCGACTACGCGGCCGCGGCGTCGCGGGCCCGGCGCCTCGCCGGGGCCCTTCGCTCCCTCGGGATCGGCGCCGGGGACCGGGTCGCGACCCTGATGTGGAACCAGCCCGAGCACCTCGAGCTCTACTTCGCCGTCCCGGCGATGGGCGCGGTCCTGCACACGCTCAACCCGCGCCTGCACCCCGACGAGCTCGCCTACATCGCCGGCCACGCCGGGGACTCCGCGATCGTCGTCGACGAGACCCTGCTCGGCGTCCTCGACAGCTTCCTGCCCCGCTGCGACCTCGGCTCGGTGATCGTGGTCCGCCACGGAGGAGACCCGCCGCAGGCGCCCGAGGGTGCGCTCGACTACGAGCAGCTGCTCGGCGGCGCCGAGCAGGTGGACTGGCCTCGCCTCGACGAGCGCCGGGCGGCGGCCATGTGCTACACGTCGGGCACCACCGGGCGCCCCAAGGGAGTCGCCTACTCGCACCGCTCCGCCGTCCTGCACGCGCTGGGCTCGGCGCTGCCCGACGCGCTCGGCGTCTCCTGGCGCGACGTCGTCCTTCCGGTCGTCCCGATGTTCCACGCCAACGCGTGGGGGCTGCCCTACGCCGCCGCGCTGACCGGCGCCGGCCTGGTCCTGCCGGGCCCGCGGCTGGACGCGGACAGCGTGCTGGAGCTGCTCGCCGCCGAGCGGGTGACCCTGACCGCGGGGGTGCCGACGGTCTGGATGGCGATCCTGGCGGCGCTCGACGCCGACCCGGACGGCTGGGATCTCTCCCCGCTGCGCTCGATGGTGGTCGGCGGGGCGGCCGCGCCGCCCTCGCTGATCGAGGGCTTCGACCGTCACGGCCTCACCGTTCTGCATGCCTGGGGAATGACCGAGACCAGCCCCCTGGGGACCGTCTGCCACGCCAGCGCGGATCTCGAGCCCGGCAGCGCCGAGCAGTACGCCTACCGGGCCCGGCAGGGCCGTGCGGTGCCGCTGGTCGAGATCAGAGCCCGGGACGAGGAGGGCGAGGTGCGGTGGGACGACGCGGCGATGGGCGAGCTGGAGGTGCGCGGCCCCTGGGTGGCCGGCGCCTACCACGGAGGCGAGGGCACCGAGAAGTTCACCGAGGACGGCTGGTTTCGCACCGGCGACGTGGTCACCGTGGACCGCCACGGCTGCATCAAGATCCGGGATCGCTCCAAGGACCTGGTCAAGTCGGGCGGGGAGTGGATCAGCTCGGTCGACATGGAGAACCTGCTGATGTCCCACGCCGCGGTCGCCGAGGCGGCGGTGATCGCCGTCCCCGACGAGCGCTGGGGGGAGCGGCCGATGGCCGTGGTCGCGCTCGCCGACGGTGCCACGGCCGGGCCCGAGGAGCTGCGCGCCCACCTCGCGGCCGATTTCGCCAGGTGGCAGCTCCCGGAGCGCTTCGAGTTCGTCGAGGAGATCCCCCGGACCGCGACGGGGAAATGGAAGAAGACGGAGCTGCGGGAACGGTTCCTTGCCCCCGGCGACTGAGGCGCTCCGGGCGCGGCCAGGGGGAATTCGGCGCTCCAGAGCGAAATCACCCGTAACGGATGATGTCCCACGAGTGTTCCGGTGTCTAGCTTTCCCGGCAATCTGAGGCAGTGCGCAGCAGAGGGGTGGCCGAGAGGCCGGAAACCAAGACTGGAGGCCAATTGATGGAAGAGCCAGGCAAGGGAGCAGGCTGGATCCTGTTCGCCGGCACGATGGTCGCGATCGCCGGGATCCTCAACGTGATCTACGGGATCGCCGCGATCGACAACTCGACCTTCTTCACCGACAACGCGAAGTACGTGATCAGCAGCCTCAACACCTGGGGCTGGGTGGTGCTGATCGTCGGCGTCGTGCAGCTGATCGCCGCGGTCTCGATCTGGGGCGGCGGGGAGTTCGGCCGCTGGATCGGGATCATCGGCGCCAGCCTCAACATGATCCTGATGCTGATCTGGCTGCCGGGGGCGCCGTTTCTCTCCCTGGCGATCTTCGGGATCGACATCCTCGTGATCTACGGACTGCTCGCCTACGGCGGGCGCCAGACGGCCTGAGCGCGGGCGGGCGTTGCCCGTCCATGCCGCACCCGGGAGCCGCCGGTCCGCGCGACCGGCGGCTCCCGGCACCCTCGCGGCCCTGGATGCGATAGGAATCAGGTCGTGAGCCCCGGCGACCAGAGCCCTCCGGACAACGACCTGCTGGGACTGGAGGTCACGGCGATCGCCGCGGTCGCGCTTCTGGGGACGATGGCCGCGTTCTTCTTCGTCGGCCCCGTGGCCGGGATAGTCGTCCTGATCGTGGTCCTGGTGCTGGTTGCCTGGTACACGATCCGCAAATTCGGTGAGTCCGGAGGCAGCACTTGAGCAAGCACCTGAAGGTCGACAAGAGCACCTTCGAGTGGGTCGGGACCCGTTTCCTGACCAGCGAGGTCCCCGACAGGGAGTTCCCCGACGCCGGCATGCCGGCCGTCGAGGCGATGCGCCTGCTCGGCGAGGACCTGCTGCTCGAGGGCGAGCCGCAGCGCAACCTGGCGACCTTCGTGACGACCTGGATGGAGCCCGAGGCGCAGCGGATCATCACCGACAACCTCCACCGCAACTTCATCGATCACGCCGAGTACCCGATCTCGGCCGAGATCGAGCAGCGCTGCGTGCGGATGCTGGCCGACCTCTTCCACGCGGCGGGCGAGACGACGGGCTGCCGCACCCAGGGCTCCTCGGAGGCGATCATGCTCGGCGCCCTGTCGCTGAAGTGGAAGTGGCGGGAGCGCCGCAAGGCGGCCGGCAAGACGACCGAGTCCCCCAACCTGGTGTTCGGCGGCGACGTGCACGTCGTCTGGGAGAAGTTCTGCCGCTACTTCGACGTGGAGCCCCGGATCGTGCCCCTGCAGCCGGGCAAGTACACGATCGGCCCCGCCGACGTGGAGCCCCACGTCGACGAGAACACGATCGGCGTCGCGGCGGTGCTCGGGACCACCTTCACCGGCCACATGGACGACGTCGCCGGCATCAACGACCTGCTGGTCAGGCTGCGCAAGGAGAAGGACCTCGACGTGCCGCTACACGTGGACGGGGCGAGCGGCGGTTTCGTCTGGCCCTTCCTCTACCCGGACTCCGAGTGGGACTTCCGGCTCGAGCAGGTCCGCTCGATCAACGTCTCGGGGCACAAGTTCGGCCTGGTCTACCCGGGGATCGGCTGGCTGGTATTCCGCGAGACCTCCGACCTCGCCGAGGACCTGGTCTTCTACGAGAACTACCTGGGCAAGACCGACGCCACCTTCACGCTGAACTTCTCCACCGGCGCCTCGATGGTGCTGGCCCAGTACTACAACTTCATCCGCTTCGGACGGCCCGGCTACACCTACATCATGCAGACGATGCAGGAGAACGCCCTGGCGCTCGCCGAGGACCTGGAGGAGATCGGCGGCTTCGAGCTGATCGGCAAGGGCGAGGAGCAGCTGCCCCTGGTCGCCTTCAAGCTCGCCGAGGAGCGGCCCTACGACGAGTTCGACATCGCCTGGCAGCTCGCCGCCGAGCGCGGCTGGATGGTCCCCGCCTACACCCTGCCGCCCAACGCCGAGGACGTGAAGATCATGCGGGCGCTGGTCAAGGAGAACTTCAGCCGGGCCCAGGTCACCCGCCTTTCGGGCGACATCGCCCAGGCGATCGAGACGCTCGAGAAGAAGGGCGGTGCCCACCCCGCCGAGCGCAAGCAGGTCAAGACCGGCACCGGCTACTGAGGCCGGGCCGCCCGCCGAAACGGCGGCCGGGAGCCCTCAGGCCCCCGGCCGGCCCGGCGCCAGGCTCAGACGCTCGTCTCCTCCTCGCCGTAGACGATGATGCCCCAGACCACCCAGCAGCAGAGGAAGAAGATCCCCAGCGACCACCAGGGGTGGATGCTGTCGATCGAGAGCAGCGCCCCGATCGCGCCGATGCTCCCACCGATGATCCCGATCACCCGCCCGTAGGTGTTCCCGCTGAGCAGCGAGAAGCCGCCGGTGAGCTGGATCACCCCGAGGATGATCAGCACCCAACCCATCGTGTTGAGGTTGTCGAGGATGTACCTCGTGCCGTTGGCGTAGAAGCTGGCGTTGTCAAGGGCGCCGATCCCGTAGATGATGTTCAGGGCGCCGACGATCAACAGAATGACGGCCGCAAAGGCAGCCCTTCCCGCACCTCTCATCTGGTCTTGATCTCCCTTCGGTTGGTTGCGCGCACGATTGCAGACTAGCTCTCCGCAGCGATCGCTCCGGCCGCGATCAGGTCCGTTGGGTGCACCCACTCGTCGGCCAGGGGAAGCCCTCCGGCCCGCACGATCGCGTCGCGCAGCGGGATCGCCCAGCGATGCTCGATCAGCGCGATCGCCGCCGAGTCGCCGGGGGGAATCGCATCCGCGAGGTACCAGACCTCCTCCTCGCCGAACGCCCTGCCGTCCTCCATCGCCTCCGCACCGGCGATCGCCCCCGCCTCGGCACCTTCCTCGCCGGCGGCGCCGAGCCCGAGGAGCGCACCGGCCACGGCGCCGAACTCCATCGCCTCCTCCTGGGAGAGGTCGCTGTGCTCGAGCGCCGCGACGTTGCCCTCCTCGTCCTTGGTGACGAACATCAGGTCAACCAGGCGGACGATGTCCTGCTCACGAAGGCGCCGCAGCTCCTCGAGTATCTCCCCGGTGAAGTTCCCCTCGTGAAACCCGACCACCAGGAGCTGAACCGGGCCAAGCTCGCCGTTTGCCTCGTTCATAGTCTCCTCCTCAGCCCTGTCCGAGAAGCTTTGCCTTCTCGGCCTCGAACTGCTCCTCGTTCAGGACGCCGCTGTCGAACAGGTCCTTGGCCTTCTTCAGCGCATCCATCCGCTCGGCCTCCGACACCGCCTGCGGGGCGGGCTCGGCGGCAGCGGCCGGTGCCTGCGCCTGCTGGGCCTCCTGGATCTGGGCGTCCTGCTCGGCCTCGTGCTCGGACCTGCGCTGCATGTGCTTTCCCGCCGCGTAGCCGGCGCCTCCCACCATCGCCGCCCTCATCAGCGGCCGTCTTCTCATCAGTGGCATCTCGATCCCCTTTCGCTTGGCGATTCGCGCGCCGAAAGCCTATCCGGCGGTCACGGTCATCTCGCTCGCCCCCGATTCAAGCCCGGCCGGTTCCCGCGCTCATCATGCAATTCGGGTGAAATCGCGCCCGACGCCTACCGGATCTCGGCGTTCGGCTGCGAAGACGGGTCTGTTCACCCGATTCGGATGATGCTCGGCCACCCGGAAGGCATCAGCATTGCGCCGGTCGAGGGATCTGAGCAAACCGGAATGGACGACACACAGGGAAGCCTCCATATGGGCGGAAGCCTCTAGATGAGCGCGGCCGGCTCTCAATCCCCCGCCGACGTCCTGGTCGTCTTCGGGATCACCGGCGACCTCGCCAAGGTGATGACGTTTCACTCCCTCTACCGGCTCGAGAAGCGCGGCCTGCTCGACTGCCCGATCGTCGGGGTGGCGGCTGACGATTGGTCCGAGGAGGATCTCCGGACGCACGCCCGAAAGGCGATCGAGGACTGCGGCGAGGAGATCGACGAGGAGGTATTCGCCAAACTTGCCAACCGCCTCTCCTACGTCTCCGGGGACTTCTCGGAGGCGGCGACCTTCGAGCGGGTCGCCGAGGCGATCAAGGAAAGGCAGAGCCCGGTCTTCTACCTGGAGATCCCGCCCTTCCTCTTCGGCCCTGTGATCAAGGGCCTCAGCGACGCCGGGCTGACCGGGTCGGCGCGGGTGGTGGTCGAGAAACCGTTCGGGCACGACCTCGACTCGGCCAGGGCCCTGGCGAAGGAGATCCACGCCTACATCGAGGAGTCGCAGCTGTACAGGATCGACCATTTCCTGGGAAAGATGGGCCTCTCGGAGATTCTCTACCTGCGTTTCGCGAACAGCATGTTCGAGCCGGTCTGGAACCGCAACTACGTCTCCTCGGTCGAGATAACCATGGCGGAGAGCTTCGGCGTCGAGGACAGGGGGCATTTCTACGACCCGGTCGGCGCCCTCCGCGACGTGGTCGTCAACCACCTCATGCAGGTCGTGGCCGCGACCGCCATGGAGGTCCCGTCGGGAGGAGGAGCGGCGATCAAGGACTCGATCGCCTCCGTCTTCCGGGCGATCCCCGCCGCCGATCCGTCCCACTACGTGCGCGGCCAGTACGAGGGCTACAGGGCGATCGAGGGAGTCGCCGACGACTCGACCACGGAGACCTACGCCGCATTGCGCCTCAAGATCGACAACTGGCGCTGGCAGGGCGTGCCCTTCTTCATCCGCACCGGGAAGTGCCTGCCGGTCACCCAGACCGAGGTGCGGCTCGTCTTCCACCGCCCGCCGAGGCTCGGGTTCAGAGCCGAGGCGAGGCGCCGACCCGAGCCAGATCAGTTCGTGATCAAGCTCGACCCCTCGACCGGGGTGAGGATCCTGGCCGAGGCGCAGCGCGGCGACGCCCCCGAACCGGAGCAGATCACCCTGGACATGGAGTTCGCCGAGGAGGGGGGCGAGGGGCCGACCCCGTACGAGGTGCTGCTGCATGCGGCAATGCGGGGGGACTCCTCCCGCTTCACCCGTCAGGACAGCGTCGAGGAGGCCTGGCGGATCATGCAGCCGCTGCTCGACGATCCGCCCGAGGTCCACCCCTACGAGAAGGGCTCCTGGGGACCCGAGGCCGCCACCGGCCTGCTGGCGGGCCACGGTCGCTGGCGCGGGCCCTGGGTCGTCAAGTGAGCGGCGCCCGCGGCAAACCGAAGGCTGCGGCAAAGGCCCCCCCGGGCGGCGGCGACCGGATGCCCCAGAGCGCCGCAGCTCCCTCCCCGTTCCCCCCGATCGCCGACTACGCCTTCCTCTCCAACTGCCACACCGGGGCTCTGGTCGCCCCCGACGGCGCCATCGACTGGCTCTGCGTGCCGCGTTTCGACTCCCCGAGCGTGTTCGGCACCCTGCTGGACCGTCAGGCGGGTTCGTTCAGGCTCGGCCCGTTCGGGATCAACGTGCCGACGGCGCGGATCTACGAGCCGGGGACGATGATCCTCAACACGACCTGGAAGACCCCGACCGGCTGGATCATGGTTCGCGACGCGCTGACGATGGGCCCGCGGCAGGGCGAGGACACGATCACCCCGCACTCCCGGCCCCCGGCCGACGAGGACGCCGAGCACACCCTCGTTCGGGTCGTCGTCTGCCTGGAGGGCAACGTCGAGGTGGAGCTTGTCTGCGAGCCGGATTTCGACTACGGCCGCACCCCGGCCTCCTGGGAGCTGGTCGACGCCGGCAGGCAGGTCGCCGACGCCGAGGGGGCGGAGCTGACGATCCGCCTGCAGACCGACATGGCTCTCGGGATCGAGGGGGAGTGGGTGCGCGCCCGCCACAACCTGCGCCAGGGGGAGCAGCTCTACTGCTCCATGTCGTGGGCCGAGGGGCTGTCCGGGCCCCGGAACGTGGACGAGGCGAACGGGCGGCTGGCTGCGACCACCCGCTACTGGCGCGAATGGCTCGACCGGGCCCGTCTCCCCGACCACCGCTGGCGCGATCCGATCCAGCGCTCGGCGCTGACCATCAAGGGCCTGACCTACATGCCCACCGGCGCCACGGTCGCCGCCCTCACCACATCGCTGCCCGAGACGCCGGGGGGAGAGCGCAACTGGGACTACCGGTTCACCTGGATGCGGGACTCGACGTTCACCCTGCAGGCGCTCCACTACCTCGACCTCGACTGGGAGGCGGACGAGTTCATGCAGTTCGTCGCCGACCTCGAGCCGAACGACGACGGGGCGCTGCAGATCATGTACGGGATCGACGGACGCAGGGACCTCACGGAGTCGCTCCGTGAGGATCTCTCCGGCTACGCCGGCGCGCGACCGGTCCGGGTCGGCAACGGCGCCTTCGATCAGCGCCAGAACGACGTCTTCGGCGCGGTCCTGGACTCGATCCTCCTCCACACGCGCCGCTCGGACCGCCTCCCGCGGAGACTCTGGCCGATCGTCCAGGCCCAGGCCGAGTGCGCCACCGCGATCTGGCGGGAACCCGACCAGGGGATCTGGGAGGCAAGGGGGGAGCCCAAGCACTACGTCTCCTCGAAGCTGATGTGCTGGGTCGCGCTCGACCGGGCCGCGAAGCTGGCCGCGATCCGCGGGGACTCGGACCTCGAGGCGAGCTGGGGCGAGGGCGCCGAGGAGATCCGCGCGGACATCCTCGAGCACGGGCTGAGGGATGGCGTCCTGCGCCAGCACTACGAGACCGACGCCCTCGATGCCTCGACGCTGCTGGCGGCCGTCTTCGGCTTCCTGCCGGGGGACGACGAGCGTCTGCGCAAATCGGTGGAGGCGATCGCGGACGACCTCACCGAGGACGGCTTCGTGCTTCGCTACCGGACCGGGGAGACCGACGACGGCCTCTCCGGCAAGGAGGGCAGCTTCCTGATCTGCTCATTCTGGCTGGTCTCGGCGCTGGCGATCGTGGGAGAGCAGCAGCGGGCCCGGGACATGATGGAACGCCTGCTCAGCGTCGCCTCCCCGCTCGGGCTCTACGCCGAGGAGTTCGACACGGCGACCGGCCGCCACCTGGGGAACTTCCCCAGGCCTTCTCGCACCTGGCCCTGATCGAGGCGGCGGCCCGGATCATCGTCGCCGAGCGACTCGAGGAGATCACCTGATGGAGCGCTACGACGTGATCATCGTCGGCACCGGCGCCGGCGGCGGCACCCTGGCCAGGCATCTGGCGCCCTCGGGCAAGCGCATCCTCCTGCTGGAGCGCGGCGACTGGCTGCCGCGCGAGCCCGAGAACTGGCTCGCGCGCGAGGTCTTCGTGGAGGGCCGCTACATCTCCCCGGAAACCTGGCTGAACGAGGAGGGGGAAGCCTTCCAGCCGCAGGTGCACTACTTCGTCGGCGGCGCCACCAAGCTCTACGGGGCGGCCCTTTACCGCCTCCGCGAGGAGGACTTCGGAGAGCTCCGCCACCACGATGGCGTCTCCCCCGCCTGGCCGGTCTCCTACGGGGAGATGGAGCCCTACTACACGATGGCCGAGCGCCTCTACGAGGTGCACGGGGCGCGCGGGGAGGACCCCACGGAGCCTCCGGCCAGCGCCCCCTACCCCGGCCCCGCGGTCTCGCACGAGCCCCGCATCCAGCAGCTCGCCGACGACCTCGCAAGGACCGGGCACCGGCCCTTCCACGCCCCCTGCGGGATCATGCTCGACGAGGCGAACATGCCCTTCAGCGCCTGCGTGCGCTGCCAGGACTGTGACGGCTTCCCGTGCCTCGTGCACGCCAAGTCCGATGCCGAGGTGCTCGGCGTCCGCCCGGCGCTCGAGCACGAGAACGTCACCCTGCTGAGGAACGCACAGGCGCTGCGGCTGCTCACCGACTCCGGCGGGGGCACCGTCACCGAGGTCGTCGTCGACCGCGGCGGCGAGCGCGAGCACTTCGCAGCCGACGTCTTCGTGCTCGCCTGCGGGGCTGCCAACACGGCGAGGCTTCTGCTCTCCTCCGCCACCGAGAAGCACCCCGCGGGGCTGGCCAACGGCTCCGACCAGGTCGGCCGCAACTACATGTTCCACAACAGCCAGGCGGTTCTGGCGGTCTCCAGGGAAGAGAACCCGACGGTCTTCCAGAAGACGCTCGGGATCAACGACTACTACTTCGCCACCGACGATTTCGAGTTCCCGATGGGCAACATCCAGATGGTCGGCAAGTCCCAGGCCCAGATGTTCCGCGGCGAGAAGCCGATCGAGACCAAGCTCGCCCCCGAGTGGGGCCTGGAGAAGCTGGCCCGGCACGCGGTCGACTTCTGGCTCTCCACCGAGGATCTGCCGAGGCCCGAGAACAGGGTCACGGTCGACGGCGACGGGAGACTGACCCTTGCCTACCGGCCCACCAACGAGGTGCCGAAGCAGAGGCTCTACGAGACGCTGAAGTCCATGCTCGGCGAGTTGGGGATGCACCCCGAGCACCTGCTGCCCCGCAGCGCCTACCTGAAGACGGACATCCCGGTCGCCGGGGTGGCGCACCAGGCAGGCACCTGCAGGATGGGTACCGACCCCGCCGCCTCCGCTCTCGACACCGACTGCAAGGCCCACGAGCTCGACAACCTCTACGTCGCCGACACCAGCGTGTTCCCGAGCATCGGCGCCGTCAACCCGGCGCTGACCGCGATGGCCAACGCCCTGCGGGTCGGGGACCACCTGCTCGACCGGACCGGCGGGCGGCGGGCGCCAGCCTGAGGGAGGTCCGCCGGTGATCAGGCTGGAGGTGTTCGGCCCAACCGCCGCGATGGACTCACTGGCAAGGTGGCTGGAGCGACTGGGGGGAGTGTCCCGGGTCACGCTGGCGCCGGCGCACCGTGCGGACCACTCGCTGCTGGGCGCCGCGCTGAGCCCCGCGTCCGTGGATCCCGTCCGCGAGGAGCTGCACCGGCTGGGGATAGCCGATGCCGACGTCACCCTGAGCCGGCAGGAGGTGATCGGGCGCAGGGTGGCCGAGGCAGCCGGCGCGCTGGTCTGGACGGACCTTCTCGGGCAGGCCTGGATCAACGCCCGCCCGGTGGGCCGCTACCTCACATTCATGCTGGTCGCGGGGGTGATCGCCGGCTACGGGGTGCTGGACGCCAACGTGATCCTGATCGTCGGGGCGATGGCGGTGAGCCCGGATCTGCTGCCGATCACGGCGATGGCGGTCGGGATCCTGGGGAGCAGGTGGCGGCTGCTCGGGGGTGCGATGCTGACCCTCTGCGTAGGCCTCGGCGTCGCGGCCGGCGCGGCGGCGATTCTGACCTTCGCGCTGAACCAGGTGTCGGAGCTACCCTCGGGCTTCACGCTCTCGGGCAGCGCGGCGGAGCTCGGAGGGCTGACGACGATCGGCATCGAGACGATAACCGTGGCGTTCGCCGCCGGCGCCGCCGGCATGCTCGCCCTGGAGACCCGAGTCAGCTCCGCGGTCGGCGTCGCGATCTCGGTCACCACGATCCCCGCGGCCGCCTACCTGGGGTCGCCGCCGGCCTCGGCGAGCTCGGCAAGGCGCTGGGAGCCCTCGGGGTCCTCGCGGCCAACATCGTGATGATGACGGTCGGCGCGGCCCTCGCGCTCTGGCTCCAGGGCCGGCTGGCTTCGAGGCGGGCGGCGCGAGCGCCCCCGAAGCCCTAGCCCGGTCGCTCCTCGTCCCTCGCCAGCCCGAGCAGGAACGGCCGGCCCCCCGCCTCCTCGATCGCGACCCGCGCGATCACCTGCTGGGTGGTCAGCGTCCGCTCCGCCCGCCCGCGGCCGACGAAGCTGAGAAACCAGCCGATCACCGCCATCAACCTGTTGCGGAACCCGGTCAGGAAGGCAAGGTGGACGAAGAGCCACATCAACCATCCCGGGAACCCGGAAACCCTCAGGCCCTTGAAGCTGACGATCGCCCGGAACCGAGAGATCATCGCCATGCTGCCCAGGTCCCGGTAGCGGAACTCGCCGGTCTCCCTGCCCCTGAGCCGTCCGCTGATCGTGCGAGCCGCGTGGATCCCCCCCTGCATGGCGACCTCGGCGACGCCGGGAAGGTCGTTGAGCGACGCCATGTCGCCGATCACGAACACCTCCGGGTGGCCGGGCAGCGAGCAGTCGGGCTCCGTCGCTATCCGCCCGGACCGGTCGCACTCGGCGCCGCTGGCCGCGGCCAGCAAGCCGGCAAGCGGCGAGGCCTGCACCCCGGCCGCCCAGACCTTGGTGCGGGCCGGGACGCGGCGCACAGACCCGTCGGAAGCCTTGATCTCCACACCGAAGCGGTCCATCCCGGTGACGATGATGTTCGGGTGGATCTCGACACCCTGGCGCTCCAGCTCCCTGGTCGCGATCGCCGAGAGGCGGTTCCCGAAGGCGGCGAGGATCTCGGGGCCACCGTCGAACAGCAGCACCTTCGCGCTCTTGGGGTCGATCTGCCGGAAGTCCCTGGGCAGGACCCGCCGCGAGAGCTCGGCGATCTGACCCGCCAGCTCGACCCCGGTCGGACCGCCTCCGACGACCACGAAGGTCAGCCACTCCCGCTGCCTCTGGGGATCCCTCTCCACCGCCGCCATCTCGAAGGCGCCGAGGATCCTCCCTCGCAGCTCGAGCGCGTCGTCGATGGTCTTCATCCCCGGGGCCCAGCGGGAGAACTCGTCGTGCCCGAAATAGGACTGGCCGGCGCCGGCGGCGACGATCAGGCTGTCGTAGGGAACCGTCAGATGCCCTCCATCGAGCCGAGTCGCCGAGACCGTCCGGCCCGCGAGATCGAAGCCGTCAACCTCGGCCAGCAGCACCTCGAGGTTCCGCTGCCGGCGCAGGACGTACCTGATCGGCGGGGCCACCTCGCCCTCCGAGAGGACGCCGGTGGCCACCTGGTAGAGGAGCGGCTGGAAGAGGTGGTGGTTGACCCGGTCGATCAGCGTCACCTCGACAGCCGACCGGCGCAGGAAGCGGGCCGCGAACAGCCCGCCGAAGCCTCCTCCGACCACCACGACCCGGTGCCTGGAGACCCCGTCACCCCTCCGAGCTCCTTGATTCTCCGACGGGGCCCGCATGATGGAGTCCGACGCTAGCCCGAACACCGGCCCCGGGCATCATCCCGTTCGGGTGAAGCGGCGACCGGCGCGCCAAGCGGCCGAGATCATCCGTTCCGGGTGACGCCCTCCCCCCGGGAGGCTGGTTTGATTGGCCGTGCCTTGCCTCCCGAGCGACAGCGAAGAATGGGGTTCCGGGAGAAGCGATGATCCCGATCGCGGAGACCACGGTCGACCTCGCTCGGACCCAGTTCGCGATGACGTCGCTCTACCACTTCATCTTCGTGCCGCTGACCCTGGGGCTGGGACCCCTCGTTGCCGTCATGCAGACACTGTGGTACCGATCGGGCGACGAGCAGTGGCTGCGGCTGACCCGCTTCTTCGGCACGCTGTTCCTGATCAACTTCGCGATCGGAGTCGCCACCGGGCTGGTCCAGGAATTCCAGTTCGGGATGAACTGGTCGACGTACTCGAAGTTCGTCGGCGACGTCTTCGGCGCCCCCTTGGCGATCGAGGGGCTGGTGGCGTTCTTCCTGGAGTCGGTGTTCCTCGGCCTCTGGATATTCGGTTGGGGACGGCTCTCCCCGAGACTCCACCTGGCGACGATCTGGGCCGCCGTCGCCGGGACCTGGCTCTCTGCCTTCTTCATCCTCGTCGCGAACTCGTGGATGCAGCACCCGGTCGGCTCGGACGTCAGCGGCGGGAGGGCACACCTGACCGACGTCTGGGCGCTGCTCGGCAACAACTTCGCCTGGCACGCGATGCTGCACACGATCCTGGCCGGGCTGACTGCGGGAACCCTGCTCGTCTTCGGGGTCGCCTGCTGGCACTTGCTGCGCGGGCGCAACACCGGGCTCTTCCGGCGTGCCGCCGCGCTGGCGCTGATCGTCGCCGTCCCGGTGACGCTGGTCAACCTGGTCGTCGGCAGCCGCTTCGGCATCACCACCACCACCGACCAGCCGGTCAAGATCGCCGCCGCGGAGGCCCTCTGGCAGACCGAGCAGCCGGCCTCCTTCTCCCTGTTCCAGATCGGCGGTTTCAGCTCCCAGGACCCCGATCCGAGCGTCGACGTCGAGGTCCCCAAGCTGCTCTCCTTCCTCGCCACCGGCGACCCGAGTGCCAAGGTCGTCGGTCTCGACCAGCTGCAGGCGCAGTACCGCAAGACCTACGGGCCCGGGAACTACCTGCCCAACATCGAGGTGGCCTACTGGGCGATGCGGGTGATGGCCTACCTGGGGACCTGGATGTTCCTCGTGGCCGCGGTCGGCGCTTTCCTCTACCGCCGCCGCAAGCTCGAGTCGCAGCGCTGGTTCCTCTGGGCGGCGATCGTCACCATTGCCGCCCCCTTCGTCGCCGCCGCGGCCGGCTGGACCCTGACCGAGATGGGCCGCCAGCCCTGGATCGTCCAGGGCCTGTTGAAGACCTCGGAGGCCAACTCGCCCTCCGTGAGCTCCACCACGATCGCCACCAGCATCACCGTCTTCGCCCTGCTCTACATCGCCCTCGGGGTGCTCGACTTCCACCTGATGCGCCGCTACGCGCGCCTCGACCCCCCCGAGGTCGGCGCGTCGGGGCCTGAAGCGGCGGCTGCGGCGGGGTACTGATGCGACCGGTGGCCGGAGCGCGATCATGAGCCTGGAGACCGTCTGGTTCCTGCTCATCGCCATCCTCTGGGGCGGGTACTTCCTGCTCGAGGGCTTCGACTTCGGGGTCGGGATGCTGCTTCCCTTCCTCCCCCGAGGCGAGGAGGAGCGGCAGACGATGTTCGATGCGATCGGACCGGTCTGGGACGGAAACGAGGTCTGGCTGATCGTCGCCGGGGGCGCGACCTTCGCCGCCTTCCCCGTCTGGTACGCGACGATGTTCTCGGGCTTCTACCTGGCTCTGCTGCTCGTCCTGCTCTGCCTGATGGTTCGCGTCGTCTCCTTCGAGTGGAGGGGAAAGGGCAGCTCGGACCGCTGGCGGGCGGCATGGCAGTGGGCCAACACGGCAGGCAGCGCCGGGGCCGCCTTCGTCTGGGGGGTCGCACTGTCGAACCTGCTCAGGGGAGTCCCGATCGACTCCAGCGGCGACTTCAGCGGGGACTTCTGGAGCCTGTTCAGCCCCTACACGGTGTTTGCCGGTGTGGTCACCGTTCTGCTCTTCGCCTTCCACGGTGCCAACTACCTCGAGCTCCGGGTCAGCGGAGCGCTCCGCGAGCGCGCCGCCGAAGCGGCCCGCCGGCTTGCCGCGCCGGTCGCCCTCGCCGGCATCGCCCTGCTCGGCTGGACGGTGGCGGTCGCCGTCGACTCGAACGACCGGGGAGTCCTTGGCCCGGCCGTCCCGGCCGCTCTCGGGGCAGCCGCCCTCGTGGCCGCCGCCCTCTTCGCGCGGGGCCGCCGGGGAGGAGCGGCCTTCGTCGCGACCGCCCTGGCCACCCTCGCCCTGGTGGCGACCATCTTCACCGGGCTCTACCCGCGGGTGCTCGTCTCCTCCACGGATTTCTCCAACAGCCTGACGATCTCCAACGCCTCCTCCTCGCACTACTCGCTGCAGGTGATGACCGTCGTCGCCGCCGTCATGGTCCCGATCGTCCTCCTCTACCAGGCCTGGTCGTACCACGTCTTCCGCGCCCGCCTGGGCGGCGAGAAGGTGGGATCGCCGATCGACGCGCTCGCGGCCAAGCCCGACGAGCCATCGGCGCCGTGACGACCTGAGCGCGAGGAGATCGTGCGGGCACGAGCATCGGTGGTCGGCCACGTCGAGTGGGCCCAGTTCGCCGTGGTCGACCGCCTGCCGGGAGAGGGTGAGATAGTCCAGGCAAGCGAGTCGTTCGAGACGGCGGCGGGCGGCGGCGGCGTGGCCGCCGTGCAGATCGCCAACCTGACCGGCTCCTGCCTGCTGATCACCGCCCTGGGTGACGATGCGACGGGGCATGCCGCGAAGGCGGCGCTCGAGGCCCTGGGCGTCGAGGTCGCGGCGGTTTTCCGCGAGCGCCCGCAGAGGCGGGCATTCGTCCACCTCGACGGCGCCGGGGAGAGAACGATCACGGTCACCGGCGAGCGGCTGGCCCCGCGGCGCGACGACCGGCTCCCCTGGTCGCGGCTCGGCGAGCTGGACGGCGTCTATCTGACGGCGGGCGATCCGGATGCGATCCGGGCGGCAAGGGCGAGCCGGGTCCTGGTCGCCAGCGTGCGGGCGGCCGCCGATCTGCGAGCGGCGGCGGTCGAGCTGGACCTGCTCCTCGCCAGCGACGAGGACCCGGGCGAGACCTACTCCCCCGGCGATCTGATCCCCGAGCCCCTCGCGGTGGCGCGAACCGAGGGCGCGGCGGGCGGATCGGCCTCGGAAGGGG
Source organism: Solirubrobacterales bacterium (assembly GCA_046330315.1). Taxonomy (GTDB): domain Bacteria; phylum Actinomycetota; class Thermoleophilia; order Solirubrobacterales; family 70-9; genus JAXLSZ01. The sequence continues at coordinate 469,499 of JAXLSZ010000005.1, read as the reverse complement.
GGGCGGTCTTTGGCTGGACGGGAGCGGATCCGCCGGGGCCGGTCGTCGACTCCTACGGCGCCGGGGATTGCTTTGCCGGCGGCGTCACGGTCGGGCTCGCCGGCGGCCGGAGGCTCGGCGAGGCCCTCGAGCTCGGCGCCCGCTGCGGCGCCGCCTGCGTCACGGGACGCGGGCCGTACGAAGCGCAGCTGCGCCTCGGCCCGCAGGCGGGCGCCGAGGAGGCGCGGACCGGCCGATGAGCGACACTCTCCCACCCAGCGGGCCCAGCGGGGCACCGATCGGCGAGGGCGAGTTCAGGAGCCTGTTCGCTGCCGTCTCCAACTGGGGGGCCTGGGGAGAGGCGGACGAGCGCGGCACGCTCAACTACCTCGATGCCTCGCGGGTCCGGGCCGCCACCGGCCTGGTGCAGAGCGGGGAATCGGTCTCCCTGAGCAGGCCCCTGGACACGGAGACGGGCATCGGCAACCCCGAGCCCGCCCTGCACTGGATGACCATGCTCGGGGACACCGACATCGGCTCCGGCCCGCTGCGGTTCGCGAAGGACTTCGTCGGCGCCGACTACCACAACGAGGGCCACACCCACCTCGACGCGCTCTGCCATGTCGAGTTCGACGGCCTCCTTTACAACGGCCGGCCATCGGAGTCCGTGACCTCGCAGGGCGCCGCCTTCAACACCGTTGAGGCGATGCGCCACGGGATCGTCGGTCGCGGGATCCTCCTCGACGTTCCGCGCACCCGCGGTATCCCCTGGCTCGAGCCTGGGGAGCAGATCCTCACAGAGGACCTCGAGCGGGCCGAGCGGGAGCAGCACGTCGAGGTCGCCGAGGGGGACATCCTGCTGGTCCGCACCGGACACGCCCGCCGCTGCGCCGAGGCGGAGCCGTGGGACGCCAGCCGCAGCAAGGCCGGTCTCCATCCCACGGTGGCGCGGTGGCTCGCCGAGCGCCGGGTCGCCGTGCTCGGATCCGACGGGAACAGTGACGCCGCTCCGAGCGCGGCCGAGGGCGTCGCTTACCCGATTCACGCTCTCGCCCTGAACGCGATGGGACTCCCTCTCCTCGACTACCTCCAGTTCGAGGACCTGCTCGACCATTGCGAGCGGGATGAGCGCTGGGAGTTCCTGTTCATGGCGAGTCCGCTGAGAATCATCGGGGGAACGGGATCACCCCTCAATCCTCTCGCGGTCCTCTGAGCCGGGCGCCGAGCGCTGCGGCCGTGCTCGAGCGCGCTCGCTCCATTCCGCCCGGCTGCGTGACCAGCTACGGCGCCCTCTGCCCCTCCGCTCCCCGCCACGCAGGTGCCGTGATGGCTGCCTGCGAGGACCCTGCGGTCCCCTGGCACCGCGTGGTTCGCGCCGACGGGTCGCTGGCGATGGGCGAGCAGCAGCGGCGGCTGCTCGAGGCCGAGGGCGTCCCCTTCCGCGGCGACCGGGTGGACTTGTCCGAGGCCTGGTGGGAGCCGGAGCCCTAGGCGGAGCCGCCCGGCGGCGGGCGCTGCAGCGACCCCCTCGCCCCGCTCACCGCGACGGGCCCCTCGCCCGGGTCACCGCGACGGGCCCCTCGCCCGGGTCACCGCGACGGGCTCGCTCTCCATGGGCGCCGCTTCCCGGCGCGGGCGGCGGGCGAACCAGGAGGCGTAGCGGGCGGCGAGCGGGGCGGCGCTGAGGCCGTGCGCGAGGACCGAGAGCCCGACCGTCAGGTAGGTGACGGTGACGAGGAGGTGCTCGTGCGGGAGCCGGGACTCCTCGACGAGGATCACCGCGAAGACGATCGAGGCCAGGCCCCGCGGGCCGAACCAGCCGAGGAAGCCGACCGTTGGCCGGCGGGCGCCGGAGCCGAGCATCGCCGCCGCGACCGGCGCCATCCTGACCACGGTGAGGCTGAGGACGGCGTAGGCGACGAGCCTCCAGGAGGCCTCGCCCAGCGCCGGGCCCAGCAGGATCGCTCCGAAGATCACGAAGGTGACGCCGTTGAGGACGCCCCCCAGCTCCTCGGTGAGCCTGTTCACCTCCTCGGGGTCGCGCCCGAGGGCGGATCGGAAGGCGATCCCTCCGACGAAGGCGGCGATGAATCCCGAGCCCCCGAGGGCCGAGGCGGTCCCGTAGGCGAGCGCCGCGCCGGCGGCGGGCACGACCTGCCGCCAGCTCCCCGTGATCAGGTCGCGGCGGGCGGTGAGGGTGACCACGGCACCGATCAGCAGGCCGGCCGCGAGCCCGGCGAGCGCCCCGTAGCCGACCTCCTCCAGCAGCAGCGTCCAGGGGCTGCGGCCTGCGGCGATCCCCGACTGGACGTCAGCCGCGGCGACCGCGGCGAACAGCAGCGGGACGCAGATCCCGTCGTTGAGCCCGCTCTCGACGTTGAGGCCCTGCCGGATCCGACCCGGAACGCGGGGCTCGGTCACCACCGCCTGCCCCAGGGCCGCGTCGGTCGGCGCCAGGACGACGCCGAGGATCACGGCCTCCCAGACGGTGAGCTGCCCGAAGAGGGCCGCGGCGGCCAGGGCGCCGGCCGCGATCGTCAGTGGCAGGCCGGCCCCGAGCAGGCGGGCCGGGAGGGAGGCGCCTTGGCGAAGCGAGCGCAGGTCGATCCTCGATGCGTCGGCGAAGAGGACCAGGGTCAGCGTCGCCTCCGCCAGGGAGCGGACGGTCGAGCTCGTGCTCGGGATGTCGACCTCGTCGAGGAACCTGGGGCCGACCAGGAGCCCGATCCCGACGAAGAGGATCGCCGGCGTCAGAGGCGTTCCCGCGATCCTCTTCGAGACCGCGGCGACCGCGATCAGCGAAAGCGCGATTACGGCGAGGGACCACTCCACCTAGCTCGCCCCGCTCACGGGGGCCCACAATAGACTGCCGGGGTGATCCCTCCCTCGGCGGCCCCGCAGGCCCCGCACCACGGCTTCCACGTGCTCGCCAAGCCGGCCGGGGCGATCTGCAACCTCGACTGCTCCTACTGCTTCTACCTGACCAAGGAGGAGCTCTACCCGGGATCGAAGTTCCGCATGTCGGAGGAGGTGCTGCGCGCCTACCTCGGCCAGGCGATCGCCTCCGAGCCGGGCCCGACCGTCACCGTGGCCTGGCAGGGCGGCGAGCCGACCCTGCTCGGGGTGGACTTCTACAGGCGCGCCGCGGAGATCGTCGCCGATCTGCTGCCGGCCGGGAAGACGGTCGAGTGGACGATGCAGACGAACGGCACCCGTCTCGACGAGGAATGGTGCGAGCTGTTCGCGGAGCACGGATACCTGGTCGGGCTCAGCCTCGACGGGCCGCGTCCCCTGCACGACGCCTACCGCCTCGACAAGCGGGGCCGGGGGACCTTCGACCGGGTGGTCGAGGCCGCCCGGCTGCTCGACCGCCGCGGCGTGGACTTCAACCTGCTCTGCTGCGTCAGCGCCGCCAACGCGGACCGCGGGCTCGAGGTCTACCGCTTCTTCCGCGACGGGATCGGCGCCCGCTACATGCAGTTCATCCCGGTGGTCGAGCGGATCGACGAGCACGGTGCCACCGGTCACCGGCAGAGCGGTGACCGGGTCACCGATCGCACCGTCTCCGGCGAGCAATGGGGCGGGTTCCTGATCGAGGTCTTCGACGAGTGGGTCTCCCGGGACGTCGGCGAGGTCTTCGTCGTCTCCTTCGACTGGGCCCTGGCGGCCTGGCTGGGCATGGAGAGCCCGGTCTGCCTGTTCAGGGAGCGCTGCGGCGCAGCGCTCGCCCTCGAGCACAACGGCGACCTCTACTCCTGCGACCACTTCGTCGAGCCCGGGCACCTGCTCGGCAACATCCTCTCCGCGCCCCTCTCAGAGCTCGCCGCCTCGGATCGCCAGCGGCGCTTCGGGGAGCAGAAGGAGGCGGGCCTGCCGGGCTACTGCCGGCGCTGCGAGGTCCGCTTCGCCTGCAACGGCGAGTGCCCGAAGAACCGCTTCCTCTCCACCCCGGACGGCGAGCCGGGGCTGAACTACCTCTGCGCCGGCTACCGGGCCTTCTTCAACCACGTCGACCGCCCGATGCGCGTCATGGCCGATCTCCTCCGCTCCGGCCGCCCGGCGGTGGAGGCGATGGGGATCCTCGCGGAGCCGGGCACCCGGACGGCTCGCTAGCCGGCCGCCCCGTGCGCGAGGTTGGCGTGCTGGGCCGCCTCGTGCAGGGCCTTCTCGTCGGCGTGGGTGGCCGGCTGCAGGTCGAACACGACCTGCCTGACGGTGCCGGTGAACGCGTAGGGGGCCTTGTCTTCGTAGCCGAGGTCCACGACGAGCCCGTTGTCGCGGCCGATGTCCATGCCGGCGTAGGAGCTGAAGGCGATCCTCACCGTCTCCGGCATCCGCCCGCCGCCGAGCCGCTCCCCGTTCGCGAACAGGGTCACCTCCCCGCCGGTCCCCGGCTTCGCCTCGTCGGCCTCGAACAGCATCCGGACCGAAACCTCGCCGCCCGGAAGCGGGTGCTCCGCGGCCTGCCGGTACGTCTCCACGCCCAGCAGGGAGTAGGTGTGGGTGAGAATGCCGCCCGCGTCCACCCACAGCGCGAACCCGCCGATGAAGTCGGCGTTGGCGACGATCACCCCCTCGGCCCCGCCCTCGGGCACGACCAGATCGGCCTCGATCGCGTAGGAGCGGCCGTAGACCCGCGGGATCATCCCCCGCTGGATGTTCTGGACACCGCCCGCGAACGCGTACCTGGTCGCGGTCGGCATCGGGGGAAGGATCCCGTACATGACCGCCGCGCCTCCCCACAGCGGCAGCACCCGGTTCCGCTCGGCCTCCTTCCACCACAGCTCCTGGAGCTCGCGGACCCTCTCGGGATGCTCGCCCGCCAGGTCCCTGGCCTGCGAGAAGTCGTCGGGCAGGTAGTACAGCTCCCAGCCGACGTCGCGATCGGGGTCCCAGTCCGCGTCCGGCCCGAACCTGGCGAGCGTCTGGGGCGAGAAGTCCCAGGGCAGGCGGTCCGGGTTGGACGCGGCCCACCAGCCGTCCTTGTACATCGCCCGGCTGCCGAACATCTCGAAGTACTGGAGCGTGTGCCGCTCCTCGGCTCCCTCGTCGTCGAAGGTGTAGAGGAAGCTGGTCCCGTCCATCGGCTCCTGCTCGATGCCGTCCACCGAGAGCGGCTCGGGGATCCCGGCGGCCTCCAGCACCGTCGGGCCGATGTCGATTGCGTGGGTGAACTGGGTGCGCATCCCGGCCGAGCGGCGCCGGGGCCAGGCGACCACCATCGGGTTGCGCGCCCCGCCCAGGTGGCTCGCCACCTGCTTGCCCCACTGGAAGGGGGCGTTCTGGGCGTGCGCCCAGGCCGCGGCGAAGTGGGGTGCGGTGTGCACCCCACCGAGCTCCTCGATACCGCCGTGCTCCTCGATCAGCTCGAGCTGCCGGGAGGCGTCGAGCACGATCCCGTTGAGGAAGGTCATCTCGTTGAAGGAGCCCGTCACCGTCCCCTCCATGCTGGCGCCGTTGTCGCCCCAGATGTAGAAGACCAGCGTGTTCTCGAGGTCACCGATCTGCTCGATCGCGTCGAGCAGGCGGCCGACGTTGTGGTCGGCGTTCTCCGAGTAGCCGGCGAAGACCTCCATCTGGCGGGCGTAGAGGCGCTTCTGCTCGGGCTCCAGGTCCTCCCAGGCGGGGAACGCCTCGGGCCGCTCGGTCAGCTCGGTGTCGGCCGGGACGATCCCGAGCTCCTTCTGGCGCTCGAGGGTCCGTTCGCGCAAGACGTCCCAGCCCTCGTCGAAGCTGCCCTTGTAGCGATCCGCCCACTGCTTGGCGACGTGGTGCGGAGCGTGGCTGCAGCCCGTCGAGTAGTACATCATCCAGGGCTTCTCGGCATCCTGCGCGCGCACCGCCTGCAGCCACTCGACGGCCTTGTCGGTGAGGTCGTCCGGGAAGTAGTAGGTCTCTCCGTCCTCGCCCTCCGGAACCCCGATCGTCGAGTTGTCCTGGGTGATGATCGGGTCGTACTGCCCCGCCGCTCCGCTGAGGAAGCCCCACCAGTGGTCGAATCCCCACCCCTGGGGCCAGTGGTCGAACGGCCCCGCGGCCCCCTGGACGTTGTCCGGGGTGAGATGCCACTTGCCGAACCCGCCCGTGACGTAGCCGTTCTCGCCGAGGATCCGGGGCAGCGCCGCGCAGCTTCGCGGCTTGGCCCCCGTGTAGCCGGGGAACGGGCCCGGGTACTCGGCGATCGAGCCGAACCCGACCCGGTGCTGGTTGCGGCCGGTCAGCAGGCAGGCCCGGGTCGGCGAGCAGACGGCCGTGACGTGAAAGCGGTTGTAGGTCGTGCCCATCTGCTGAACCCGGGTGAAGGCCGGGGTCCGGATCGGGCCGCCGAAGGTTTCGGGCCCGCCGTAGCCGGCGTCGTCGATCAGCGCGATCAGCACGTTGGGGGCCCCCTCGGGCGCCTTCGGGCCAGGGATCATCGACCAGTCGGGCACCGAGTCGGTGAGGTTCCGGCCCGCGGTGCCGCCGAAGTTTCGGTCGGGGATCGGCAGCGCGGTGCGGTCCTGGGCGAACTTCCCCATCGCCTCCGCCAGCGACTCCTTCAGCGCCAGGGTCCCCCGGCTGTCGGTCTGCACGACAGACTTCGCCGGCGAGCCCTCCAGCGCCCTCTCCACGCCGAGGCGGTGGGCATCGTCGAAGACTGCGATCACCCCGGCGGAGCCCGGCGGCAGGTTCTCGCCGATCTTGTCGTGGATTCCCGTCTCGAGGCGGTGCTCGGCGAACCTGCCCACCAGGCCGCCGGCGAGGGCGCCGGCCGCCGCCGAGGCCAGCAGCGGCGGCGCCAGCAGGCCCACGGCGACGCCCACGCCCCCGCCCCAGCCGGCGCCCTTGCGGCCGAGGTGGTTTCCGGTCTGGTGCACGGTGACCCGATCGCCCTCGCCGTGGGTGACCAGGATTGCGCCCTCGATCCGGACCTCCCCGCGCCCGACCAGGTCGATCAGGCGGTCGAAGTCGGTCGTCGCGGCCTCGATGTCCGGGTATCCGGCCACCAGGACATCGGTCGGGGCGTCGCTCATCGGGGGCTCCTGTTCTCGTTCGCTGTTCGTCACCGCAGCCGACAACCTACATCCGCCCGGTTCACGGCCGAGCCGGCTCGAAGGGACTCTCGCTCAGCTCTCCGCCGGCTATCGCGACCGCGGTGGACTCCGGGATCTCGCGCCATGCCTCGGTGCAGTCGGTGAGCGGCTCGGAGACCACCACCCGGTCCCCCCGGCTGAGCTCGCGGAGGCGGGGGTTCTCGGGATGCAGGTGCCGCAGAGCGTCCACCTCCTCGGAGACGAACAGGGTCCGCGACTCCCGCCGCGAGGAGTAGCGGACGGCCCAGAGCCGCTCGCCGTCGCTGATCCCCACGGTCATCTGCACCGGGTCGGCGATCCCCCTCTCCGCGGCGAGCCCCTCGACGAAGCCGACCGCCCTCTGCATCGCCCCGACCGGGTCATCGCGCAGGCCGAAGCCGAGGGCGAGGTAGAAGAGGGCCTCGGAGTCGGTCGAGCCGCCGATCCCGCCGAACAGGCCCGGGTCCACGGCCAGCAGGACGTCGCGGCGCATCTTCCCAAAGTCGGCGATCAGGCCGTTGTGGACGAACAGCCAGCGGCCGTGCCGGAATGGGTGGCAGTTGGTCTGCTGGACGGGGCTGCCCACGGCGGCCCGGATGTGGGCCAGGAAGATCGGAGTCGAGACGTGGTCGGCCAGGTCCCGCAGGTTGGCGTCGTTCCAGGCGGGGCTGACGCTGCGGTACCGGGCCGGGGAGTCGCGCGTCCCGGCCGGGTACCAGCCGATGCCGAAGCCGTCGCCGTTGGTCGTCTCGGCCCCCATCCTCGAGTGGAGGCTCTCGTCGATCAGCCCGTGCCGGGTCCGGTACAGAAGCTCGGCGATCAGCAGGGGCTCGCCGATGTAGGCGTTCCAGCGGCACATCGTCCGTCAACCCGCCTCCGCGGCGCTCGGATCGGGATCAACCCCCGCTGCCGGCATGCTCCCAACGAAATCACTCCGGCGGCCGTGGCCCATCATCCGAACCGGGTGAAACCGGCGCGAGCTCAGCACCCGAGGAGCCGCCCGCCCTCGAGTCGGACCACCCGGTCGAAGCAGGACAACTCGGCCGGCTCGTGGGTCACCCAGAGCAGCCCGGGCCCGCTCCGCGCGAGATCGGTGAACCGCCGCTCCATCAGGGCCGCCGCCGCCCGGTCCAGATGGGCCGTGGGCTCGTCGAGGATCAGGAAGCGGGCGCCGCTGAGCAGGAGGCGGGCGGCGGCGATGCGCTGGCGCTGGCCGCCGGAGACCTGCCGGCCGCCCTCGCCGACGAAGGTGTCCAGGCCCTCGGCGAGGCTCGCCAGCCACCCGCCCAGCCCGACGGTCTCGAGCGCCCCGGCGATCTCCTCGTCGTCGGCGTCGCCGCGTCCGACGGCGACGTTGTCGCGGATCGTGGTCGCGAACAGGTAGGCGTCCTGGGGGGCCAGCCTCACGGTGGCCCGCAGGTCCCGCTCCGAGACGGATGCGAGGTCCACGCCACCGAGCCGCAGCCGCCCCCCCGACGGGGCAAGCAGGCGCACCAGCAGTTCGACCAGCGTGGTCTTGCCGGACCCGCTGGCGCCCAGCAGCGCGAGGGAGCTGCCCTGCTCGAGCCGCAGGCCCAGGCCGTCGAGGAGCCACCCCGACTGCCCCTCGCGGCGGAAGCGGAGGTCCGTCGCCACAAGGTCACAACCGGCGGGGACCGGGGTCGGGTCGGGGGGGTCGACGATCGCGGGCTCGCGATCGACGACTTCACCGACGCGCAGGGCGGAATCGGCGCAGGCGTCGATGCTCGCGGCGGCGGCCCCGAGCGGCGCCACCGCCTCGAAGGATGCGATTGCGAGCAGCACCAGCGCCCCCAGCAGCACCCCGGCGATCTCGCCGTCGTGCACCGCGGGTATGGCGACCGCCGCCACGCAGACCGCGGCGGCGGCGGCCAGGGCCGTCCCGAGCCCCGCCGCGAGCCCCGCGCTGACGGCGTCCCGCCGCTGCAGAGAACCGAGGGCGGCGCCGTCTTCCTCGACCCGATCGAGCCATTCCCGCTCCCTTCCGGCCATCGCGATCTCCGCCGAGCCCGAGGCGATCTCGAGGACGTCCGTGCCGAGCGTCGACCGGGCCGCGGCCTGCCGCCGCCCCGCCCGCCGTGCCGAGAGCCGCGTCAGCCACGGGGCGAGCAGGCCGCCCGCGGCGAGCATCGCCGCGAGGACGGCCGCCGCCGCGGGGAGGATGAGGAGGGCGACGAGGACGGCGCCGAGGCCCGCGAAGAGAGCCACGAGAGGCGGCGCCAGGGCCCTGAGGTAGAGGTCCTGGAGGCGGTCCACGTCGTCCACGAACCGGCCGAGCAGCTCGGAGCGACGGCCGGGGAGCCCCCCCGGCACGAGCGGGAGCAGGCGGGCGAGGAACCGTCGCCTCAGGTCCCCGAGGGTGCGGAAGGCGAGGTCGTGGGAGACGAGGCGCTCCAGGTAGCGCAGCAGGGCGCGGGCGATCCCGAAGAACCTGACGCCGACGATCGCCACCGAGAGGGCGAGGATCTCGGGCCGCTGGGCCGCCCGGCTGATCAGATAGCCCGACGTCGTCAGCAGGCCGACGGCGGCCAGCACCGCCCCCGTCCCGAGCAGCACCGAGAGGGCAAGCTGGCGCCAGCGGGGCCTGGTCGCGCGGACGGCGTCCGCAAGCGCTCTCCGGGCCCGCCCGCTCATGCCGAAGCCCCGGCCGGCTCGCCGATCAGGCCGTCCCGCAGCTCGACCACGCGGTCGGCCCTGAGGGCGACCTCGGGGCGGTGGCTGACGAAGAGCGCCGTGCGCCCCGCCGCGGCCGCCTCGATCCCGGCGGCTGCCCTCGCCTCGCTGCCGGAGTCAAGGTGCGCGGTGGGCTCGTCGAGGATCAGCAGGGGGGCGTCGCGCAGGAGCGCTCGGGCCAGGCCGACCCGCCGGCTCTGCCCGGCCGAGAGCGAGCGGCCCCCCTCGCCGATGCGGGTGTCGAGCCCGGCCGGAAGCGACTCGACGACCTCGAGCAGCCCGGCCCTCTCGGACGCCTCGAGAATGCGGCGCGGGGATGCCTCCGGCTCCAGGAATGCGACGTTCTCGGCCACCGTCCCGGCGAAGATCGTCGGGTGCTGGGGCATCCAGGCCACCTGGCGGCGCCAGGCCGCGGTGTCGACGTCGCGCAGATCCTCCCCGCCGCAGAGCAGCCTGCCCGAGTCCGGCTCGGCGAGGCGCAGCAGCATCGCGACCAGGGTTGACTTCCCCGAGCCGCTCGGACCGACCAGGGCGACCGTCTCGCCCGGGTGCAGCTCGAGGTCGGCGCCGGCCAGGACGGGTCCGCGACCCGGGCGCGAGAGCGAGACGCCCTCGATCCTCACGGGTTCGCATCCCGGGTCCGGCGGAGCGGAGCCCCCGGCGAACCTCGCGATGGGCGGCTGGTCGAGCACCTCGAAGATCCGCTCCGCGGCGGCCATCCCCTCGGCGCTGGCGTGAAACTGGGCGCCGACCGCCCGCAGCGGCATGTACAACTCCGGCGCCAGGATCAGCACCGTGAGCCCGGCGGTGAGGCCGAGCGAGCCCTTGGCGAGCTGGATCCCGACCGTGGCGGCGACCAGCGCGGTGCCGATCATCGCCAGCAGCTCCAGGACGAGGGCCGAGAGGAAGCCGATCCGCAGCGTCGACATCGTCTCGCGCCGGTACCGCTCGCCGGCCGAGGAGACCGCAGCGGCCTGCGCCTCGGCGCGACCGTTGACCCAGAGCGTCTCGAGCCCGCGGACCGTGTCGAGGAAGCGGGCGCCGAGCCTCGCGAGCGCCTCCCAGCGGTCCCTGGTGTGGCGCTCGGCCAGCCGCCCGATCAGGACCATGAAGACCGGGATCATCGGAGCGGTGATCGCCAGGATCAGTCCCGCCTCCCAGTCGCGGGGGATGACCCAGGCGAGGATCATCGCCGGAGCGAGGCCGGCGAGCACCGCCTGGGGCAGGTAGCGGGCGAAGTAGGCCTCCAGCGAGTCGACGCCCTGCACCGCGGCCGCCGCCAGCTCGGCGGAGGCCTCCTCGCGAGCCGTTCCCGGCCGGACCAGCAGCAGGTGGCGGGCCAGGCGGGAGCGAAGCTCCGACATCACCCCCGCCGCACCGGCCCTTCCGGCGACCTCCACGGCCGCCGCCACGAGGCCACGGGCGAGCGCTATCGCCAGCAGGGTGAGCAGCGGGCCGCGGAGGTCGGAGAGCGGCGTGTCGCCGAGGAACGCATCCGAGACGACCCCCGCGAGCAGGGTCGCCTGGGCGATCACGAGCGCCGTGGCGATCGCGCCGAGCGCCACCGTGGCCGCGAGATGGGCCCGGGCCGCCCGGCTGGTCCTGGTCAGCCGCCGCTGGACGGCCCTCGCCCGGCTCCTAGCCTCCGGGCGCTGCGCCTGCCGGCTCATCGCCGCCGGGGTCCCGCCTGTCGCGGTCGAGCAGGTCCACCGGCGTCCTCACCTCGCCGTAATCGGCGGCGGAGAGCCGCTTGCGGAAGACCCAGTAGGTCCAGCCCTGGTAGAGCAGCACAACCGGGACCAGCGCCACGGCGACCACGGTCATCACGGTCAGGGTGTAGTGGGAGGAGGACGCCTGGTTCAGCGTCAGGTCGAAGGCGCTGTCGGTGCTCGAGACCATGGCGTTGGGAAAGAGGTCGACGAACAGCGCGCAGAAGAAGAGCAGGATACCGGCGCTGGTCGCCAGGAAGCCGCCGCCAGGCGAGCGCCCGGCGAGCGCCGGGGCCGCGACCAGGGCGAGCGCCGCGAGCGCCGCGCAGACCGCCGAGGCGGCCTCGACGCCGTCCTGGGAGGCAAGCGTCCAGCCCAGGAAGGCGATCGCGGCGATTGCCGCGGCGGGGGCGACCCGCGCGGCGATCGCGCCCGCCCGCTCCTCGATCGCGCCGGTCGTCCGCAGGGAAAGGAAGATCGCGCCATGGGTGAGGAACATCAGCAGCGTCGCGACCCCGCCCAGCATCGCGTAGGGATTGAGCAGCGTGAAGAGGGTGCCGGTGTACTCGCCGCTCGCGTCGATCGGAACGCCGTGGACGATGTTCGCCCAGCCGACCCCCCAGAGCAGCGCCGGGACCAGGCTGCCGCCGATCATCGCCCACTCCCAGCGGCGGCGCCAGGGCTGCGAGTCGCGCTTGCCCCAGAACTCGAAGGCGACGTTGCGCACGATCAGCCCGACGAGGATCAGGAACAGGGCGAGATAGAAACCGGAGAACAGAGTCGCGTACCACTGGGGGAAGGCGGCGAAGGTGGCGCCGCCGGCGACCAGCAGCCAGACCTCGTTCCCGTCCCAGACCGGGCCGATCGAGTGCAGCACGGCCCGCTTCTCGGCGTCGTCGCGCGCCACCGCACCGAGCAGCATCCCCACCCCGAAGTCGAAGCCCTCGAGCAGGAAGTAGCCGAGCCAGAGCACCGAGATGAGGATGAACCAGACGGCCTGAAGTGTCGTGTAGTCCTCCATGGCTCAGTAGGCGAGCGCGAGCTCGGGTCTGCTCTCGTCTTCCTCCCCTTCCTTCTTGGGCCCCTTGCGGGCAACGCCGACGAAGATCTTCCCGGCGATCACGGCGAGCACGCCGTAGAGGAGCGTGAACCCGATCAGCGTGATCCACACCTCGGCGGCGCCGACGCTCGGCGAGTTGGCGTCGGCCGTCTTCAGCAGGCCGAATACCACCCACGGCTGGCGACCCATCTCGGTGAAGATCCAGCCGGACGCCGAGGCGACGAACGGCAGCGCGACCGCGGGCACCGCCACCTTCAGGAAGCGCCTGGACTCCGCGAGCCTGCCACGCACGGCGAGCCACCAGCCCACCGCTCCGGCCAGCAGCATCAGCATCGCGCTGCCGATCATCGCCCTCCAGGACCAGTAGGTGACGGCCACCACCGGGGCGTACTCCCCGGGCCCGTACTTGCGCTGGTAGGCCCGGTTGATGTTGTTGACCCCTTCGATCTTGCCCTGCGGGTAACCGGTCGAGATGAAGGAGAGGAGGCTGGGGATCTCGACGTTGCGGTTCAGCCCCTGCGGATTGCTCTCGAAGTCCCCGGTGGCGAACAGCGAGAGGCCGGCACCCTTCTTGGTCTCGAAGACGGCGTCGGCGGCGGCCATCTTCATCGGTTGCTGCTCGGTCATCAGGATGCCGTTGAAGTGCCCGACCACCACGGTCACGACCGCCGCCACCGTGACCAGCGGCAGCGCCACCCGGATCGAGTCACCGAACAGCCTCGTCTCGTTGCCCCGGCGCAGGTGCCAGGCGGAGACCGCCAGCACGAGCATGCCCACCGTGAGCGCCGCGGCGAGGATCGTGTGGACGAACGCGTAGATCGCCGTGCTGTTCCCCAGCACCGCGAAGATCGAGTCCAGTTTCGGCGTTCCGTCGACCATCCTGTAGCCGACCGGATGCTGCATCCACGAGTTGGCGGCGAGGATGAAGTAGGCCGAGAGCATGGTCGAGCCCGCGACCAGCCAGATCGTGGCCAGGTGGACCCGCTCCGACAGCCTGCCCCAACCGAACAGCCAGAGGCCCAGGAAGGTGGACTCCACGAAGAAGGCGGCGAGCCCCTCCATGGCGAGCGGAGCGCCGAAGATGTCGCCCACGAACCGGGAGTAGTCGGACCAGTTCATGCCGAACTGGAACTCCTGGACGATCCCGGTCGCCACTCCGAGGGCGAAGGAGACGAGCATCAGCTTCCCCCAGAACCGCGTCGCCCGGAGCCAGTGCTCCTCCCGGCTGCGATACCAGCGGGTCTGGCAGTAGGCGGTGAAGGCGGCCATCCCGATCGTCACCGGGACGAAGATGAAGTGGTAGAGCGTGGTTATCCCGAACTGCCACCGGGCCAGCTCCAGCGCGCTCATGCCGACCTCGCCGATCCAGGCATGCAGACAGCCTAGGGCGGGGTCCCGATTGCGCCATCGGGGAGGCGCCCGCGGTTTGGCTGCGGGCAACTACCTAGTTGTGAGCTCTGTATCTAGACTCAGGCTTCGGAGGCCTTGACCGCCTCGTCGAGCTCGCGCTTGAGCTCGTCGGCGTCGGCGTCGATCTGCTTCTCGATCCGCTTCTGGGCGCGCTTCGTGGCCTTCTCGATCTGCTCGTCCAGGCGCGACTCGCCGATCACGATGACGGCTGCGCTGCCCTCGTCGAGGGCCTCGCCGAGGTCCTTGAGGTCGCCCCGCGAGATGCCCTTCCACAGGTGGCCGGCGACGCCGCCGGCCGCTCCGCCGACGATCGCCCCTCCGATGATCGAGGGAGGGAAGAGCAGGCCGGCCACGGCGCCGACGGCGATCCCGGTCCAGGCGCCGTGCTGGGTCGGCTTCTCGGTCTTGTGGACGCGGACCTTGCCGCCCTCCTCCCTCTCGATCACCGCCGAGTCGAAGGTGCCGATCAGCTTCGCGGCGTGGAGGTCGAACACCGCCTCGTAGTCGGCCTCGGCGGCCTCGATGTCGTCGTAGACGGCGGCGTAGAGGAAAACGGGTCGGTCGGCCATGGTGGTCCTTTCGCTGGGGTTTGGCGTGCTCGGAGATGGGCCGTGAAGGACTCGAACCTTCAACCTTGAGATTAAGAGTCTCCTGCTCTACCAGTTGAGCTAACGGCCCGCCCGGGGGCTCCCCGGACCTGCCGGGAGTCGCGAAGTATAGGAACCGCCGGGGGCCGGGAGGGGCCCGGCTAGGGGGAGGACGGGGCGCCGCCGAGGCCGCCGCCCGCCAGCCCCCCGAGCGGGTTCTGAAGCTCCTGCTTGCCCTGGCCCTGCTGGGCCTTTGCCGCCAGCTTCTGCTGGGCCTCGAACTTCTTCGCCTGCTTGCGGATGCCCGCCAGGGTGGTCCGCACCTGCTTCCGCTGTGCCTTGGGCGCCTCCGCCTCGGCCTTGCGGGCCGCCTCGTCTCCCTGGGGGAACTCGAGTGCCGCGTAGCTGTAGTAGGCGAGGTTGCTGTAGGCGCCCACGCTCGGCCGCGCTTCGGCGACGATCTTCTGCGCCTCCGCCGCGGCGCGCAGGTTGGCCTCGGCCTCCGCCGCGGTGGTGGACGTCTGCGCGAGCGTGAAGGCCGCGTTGGCGGCGAGCTGCGCGACGTTCGGGTTGGGGGGCTTGGGGTCCTGTTTCAGATACCCCTGCCAGGCCTTCACGGCCTTCTCGAACTCCTGCCTGGCCTCGGTGCTGACCGACTGCTGGCCGGTGCTGGGGTCGGTCTGCACCTGGGTGCTGCCGGCGCTGTAGCGGATCCGGGCGAGGCTGAGATAGAGATCCGCGTTGTCGGGCTGCTTGCGGAGCTTCGCCTCGACCTTCGCGGCGTCGTCGTCGAAGCTGCCGGTGGTCGAGCCGCCGCCACCGCCGATCACGTCGGTGAGGCTGACCGGGCCGATCACCAGGAAGAGGCTGAGGCCCATGAGGATCGCGAGGATCGCGTAGACGACCTTGACGACGTTCTTGCGCCGTCCCCTGAGGTCGAAGACCATGCGGTGCTCGTCTTTGGCCACTGTGCTGTCCCCGCCTAGCGTTCCTGGGTGGAGGGCTCGTGCAGTCCGCCGCCGCCCGGCTGCCCGAAGGCCCGGGCGAGCAAGATACTCACTTCGTAGAGCGCCAGCAGCGGGACCATCTCGATCAGCATCGTCACCGGGTCGACGCCCGGCAGGGCCGCCGCGACGATCGCGCAGACCAGGTAGGCGTAGCGGCGGTTCTTTCGGAGCTGGTCCACGGTGATCACGCCGAGCCGGGTGACCGCGAGGATCCCGACCGGCACCTGGAAGACGATCCCGCAGGCCAGCAGCGTGGTGGCGAAGAAGCTGTAGTAGTCGCGGGCGCGAAGCTGGGTGTTGAACTGGGAGTCGTTGAAGCCGAGCAGGAAGTGGACGGCGGCCGGCATCACCACGAAGTAGCCGAAGGCCACGCCGGCGGCGAACAGGAAGGGGACGAGCAGCAGCAGGGGCAGCACGACCCGGCGCTCACCCGGGCTGAAGGCCGGCAGCACGTAGGCGTAGGCCTGGTAGAGGATGATCGGCAGCGAGAGGACGATCGCCCCGTAGGCGCAGACCGTGACCGTGGTCATGAAGGGCTCGGTGGGGCTGAGCGTGATCGGCGTGAAGCGGTCGGGGAGCGGGGCGTTGGCGATCTTCAGGAGCTGGTCGTTCTGCCAGAAGCACAGCGCCAGGGCGACGCCGAAGACGACCAGCGAGACGACGATCCGCGTGCGGAGCTCGTCCAGGTGCTCGACGAGTGACAGGCGGTCCTCGTGGGAGACCGCCTTGAGGCGCGCCACCGGGAGGCCTCAGGCGCGCTTGTCGGCGACCACTTCGCCCTCGACCGGCTCGGCCTCGGCCTCGGCCGGCTTGGCCGGGGACTTCGCCTCCAGCTCGGGCACCTTGTCGTCGACGTCCTCGTCGTGGTCCCGCTCTCCGCTGATCGAGCCGCGGAACTCGCGGATCCCCTTGCCCAGGGAGCGCCCCAGCTCGGGAAGCCGCTTGGGCCCGAAGATGACGAGCGCGATGATCAGCACGACCAGGACTTCGAGTGGTCCGATGTTCGGCATGAGGGAAATGGTAACGGTGCGGAGGCCCGGTGGCTGCCCGTTCGGGTTTCAGTTCGCCGGCGGGCGCTCGTTCCCTGCGCCGGCCGCCTCCTCCCGCTCGAAGTTGAGGTAGAAGCGGCTCGGGGTCGGCTCCGCCTGGCCCTGGTACTTGCTGCCCGTCTCCGCCGATCCGTAGGCCCTCTCGACCGGGGAGTCCATGCGCATGAAGGAGATCTGCCCGATCGGCATCCCGTGGTAGATCGTGATCGGCAGGTTGGCGACGTTGGAGAGCTCCAGGGTGAGGTTGCCGGCGAAGCCCGCGTCCACGAATCCGGCGGTGGAGTGGATCAGCAGCCCGAGGCGCCCCAGCGAGCTCTTGCCCTCCAGGCGTGCCACGAGGTCGGTCGGCAGGGTGACCCGCTCCAGCGTCTGGCCGAGCACGAACTCCCCGGGGTGCAGGATGAAGGGCTCGTCCTCGGAGACCGTGACCAGCTCGGTCAGGTCCTCCATCGGGGCCCGCACGTCGATGAAGGGATAGCGGGCGTTGTGGAAGACGCGGAACCGCCGATCCACCCGCACGTCGACGCTCGAGGGCTGGATCATCGAGTCGTCGAAGGGGTCGAAGACGATCCTCCCCGCCTCGACCTCCTGCCTGATTGTGCGGTCGCTGAGAACCATTGCCCTGCAGCCTATTGGGGAGGGGCCCTGCTGCCCACCGGGGAGGGGCCCTGCGCCTGGCGGGGAGGGGCCCTGCGCCTGGCGGGGAGGGGCCCTGCCGCCCGGCGGGACGGCAGTTCTACCCGGTTCTGGGGTTTCCGGTCGAAGCGGCCGTTGCGGGGGTCAAGTCGGGCGTTCCGGCGCCGATAGAGCGAGAGCCATGGACACCGCCGGGAGCGACATCACCTCGCAGGGCGGCGCAAGGCGGGCCGGAGCGACGGCGCGGGGCGGCGCCGGGTCGGCCGCCGGCGAGGCGCCGGCCGGGCTTCACGTCTGCCCGAGCTGCGGTTCGGGGCTGGTGCAGCCCAACGGCTGGGAGCAGGCCGAGCCCCAGGGCCACTGGAAGCTGTGGCGGCGCTGCCCGGAGTGCGAGTGGGCCGGCAGCTCGGTCCACGGGGAGTCGGAGATCGACGATTACGACGAGCAGCTCGACTTCGGGACCAGGGAGCTCGCCGGCGAGCTGCGGGTGCTCGAGCGCTCCAACATGCAGCAGGCCGTCGAGACCTTCATCGCCGCTCTTGCCGCGGACCTGATCGGCCCCGACGACTTCGCCTGACCCCGGTCAGGCGCAGCCCGGTCAGGCGTAGCGCTCGACCACCCCGTCGGCGACCAGCTCGAGCAGGCGGCGCTGCTCCGCGTCGAGCCCCCCGGCGGCGATTGCCCGCTTGGCGCGGCCGACCAGAGCCAGCGCTTCGACGCGGACCTCGCCCAGCGCCCCGGCGGCGGCGATCCGCTCGCAGATGCTCTCGGCGCCTTCCGGCGTCAGCCCCTCCAGCCCGACCTCGCCCAGCGCGGGATCGCGCCGCAGGGCGCGGATCAGCGGCAGGGTCACGGTGCCGTCGAGAAGGTCGGTCCCCCGCGCCTTGCCGGTCTTCTCCGGCGGCCCACTGACGTCCAGGACGTCGTCGAGGAGCTGGAAGGCCAGCCCGATGCCGCTCCCGAACGCCCTCAGCTCGGCGTCGGCGCCGGCGCCGGGCCGGCCGATCCGGCAGGCGCACTCGAAGAGCCGTGCGGTCTTCAGCGAGCAGCGGCGCAGGTAGCGCTCCTCCGAGAGGCCGAGGTCGAAGGCGTCGCCGCGCTGCATCAGCTCCCCCCGCGCCAGGGAGACCGAAGCGTCGGCGAGCAGGCCCACGGCCCGCTCGTCGCGGGCCGAGCCGAGAAGCGCGAAGGCCCGCGAGAAGAGCAGGTCGCCGACCGCGCTCGCCGCGTCGCGTCCGGAGGTTGCCGCGACGGTGGGGCGGCCACGGCGCAGCGGCGCCGCGTCGAGGACGTCGTCGTGGACCAGCGTCGCCATGTGAACCAGCTCGACGGAGGCCGCGGCGCGCACGGCGGCCTCGCCGCACCCGGGGCCGGCGCAGAGCAGGACGAGGAGCGGCCTCAGCCGCTTCCCTCCGGCGGTGAGGGTCGCCGTGGCATCGTCCGCCAGGGCCGACCCGTGGTCACCGGCCGAGCGGCCGAGCACGGCCTCGACCTCGGCCATCCGGGCGGGCAGCCAGGCCGAGGCGACCTCGATCGCCTCGGTCACAGGCGGCGGCACCGCCGCCGCGCCCCTCACCGCCGCGCCCCGCTGTGGATGGCGATGATCCCCCCCGCCAGCACCGTGCAGCGGATGTCCGTCACCCCGGCGCGGTCCATCCTGGCCGCGAGCTCGCGCGGGGCCGGAAAGCTGCGCACCGATTCCGGAAGGTAGGAGTAGGCGTCGCGGTCTCCCGCCAGCGTCCCGAGCAGCGGGACGATCCGGTCGAACCACAGCGAGTAGAAGGTCGAGAGCGGGGGCCTGGCGGGGTTGGTGATCTCCAGGATCACCAGGCGGCCGCCCGGCCGCAGCACCCTGGCCATCTCCCGCAGGCCCCGGTCGAGGTCGGCGAGGTTGCGCACCCCGAAGCCGACGGTGACCGCGTCGAAACGGCCCGTGTCGTAGGGCAGCTCCAGGGCGTCGGCCCACTCGAAGCGAAGGCCGGCATCGCCGCGCTCCGCGCCCTTCTCGCGCGCCCGGTCGAGCATCGGCTCGGAGAAGTCGCAGCCGATCACCCGGCCGCCGGGGGAGACCCTGCGCGCGAGCTCGATCGCGAGGTCGCCGGTCCCGCAGCAGACGTCCAGGGCGCTGTCGCCGGGCCCCAGGGCGGCCCGATCGGCCGCGCGCTGCCTCCAGCGGTGGTGCATGCCGGCCGTCATCACCGAGTTCATCGCGTCGTAGCGCCCGGCGATCCGGTCGAACATACGGTTCACCTGCCCGGCGAACTCGCCGGAGGCGCGGGTGGGTCGGGAGTGGGCCGCGGGAGGCGTGGTGCTCACCGCCGTCAGATTAGAGGGGAGCGGGCCTCAGTCCAGCGAGGCGAGGAAGTCGGCGAGCTGGTTGAGCTTCTTCGGGGGGAGGTCCCGGTAGGAGGGCATGATCCCGGGCCCGATCTCCACCGAGCGGATGATCGCCGCCCGCGGGATCTTCTCGGCGATGTGGGTCAGCTCCGGGCCGGGCCCGTTGTTGCCGTTCTCGCCGAGCTTGTGGCAGGCCAGGCACCCCGACTGGGCGACGATCAGCGCCCCGGGCTCGTAGCGTTTGGCGACCTTCATGTCGATCTCGGTCGGGGAGCCGCCGACCGCCCCGAGGTAGGTGAGGTAGGCCATCGCGCCGATCACCAGGATCCCGGCGGTCGTGGCGATCGGCCTCCGCTCGGGTCGACGCTCCGGGCCGCGGTCGTAGAAGGGCAGCAGCAGCAGCGCCACCATGCAGATCGTCGGGATCCCGACCGTGGCCACCGGGACCAGCTCCGGCGGCTTCAGCACCCGCAGCAGCTCGAAGAGGAAGAAGAAGTACCACTCCGGGCGGGGAACGTAGGTGGTGGTCGTCGGGTCGGCCTTGGGGCCCTGCTCGGCGCCGAGGATCAGCGACATCGCGATCACGACGCAGACCAGGATCAGCATCATCACCGAGTCCTTCATCACCGCGTAGGGGAAGAAGGGCTTCCCCTTCTTCTTCAGGACCTCGTACTCGGCGAGGTACGCCTCCTTCTCGCGGCTGTTCATGTCGCCGGCTCGGCTCCCTCGGGTGCGGCCCCGTCCGGGCCCGCTCCGTTCGCCCCCGCGGCGAGGCCGACCACCGGCGAGGCGACCTTGGGCTTCGCGGAGCGCACCCAGGGCGGCGCCGTGGTCCCCAGCTTGACGACGAGGTAGAGGTGGGCTCCGATCAGGGCGATGATCAGCCCGGGGATGGCGAGCATGTGCAGCGCGTAGAAGCGCGAGAGGGTGGTGGCGCCGATCTCGGGGCCGGCGCGCAGGAAGTCGGCCAGGTAGGGACCCAGGATCGGCCCGGTGCCGGTGATGTTGTTGGCGACGATCGTCGCCCAGAAGGAGCGCTGGTCGAAGGGCAGCAGGTAGCCGGTCAGCCCCATCACCATGGTGAGGATCAGGAGCACCACGCCGATCACCCAGTTGATCTCGCGCGGGTACTTGTAGGCCCCGAAGAAGAAGGTCCTGGCCATGTGCACGAAGATCAGGATGATCATCACGCTGGCCCCCCACTTGTGCATCCCCCGCACGAACTCGCCGAGGAAGACGTCGTTGGTGAGGTGGTTCACCGAGCCGTAGGCCTGGGTCGGCGAGGGAACGTAGAACATCGCCAGGAAGACCCCGGTGATCGCCTGGATCACGAACACGAACAGGGTCGCCGAGCCGAGGGTGTAGAACCAGTTGGTCCCCTTCGGGACCTTGCGGTAGAGCATCCCGGTGACGATCCCGCTGGCGCCGGTGCGCTGGTCCAGCCAGCCGGCGACGCTGCCGCCGTGCTCCTTGGCGTGGTGGTGGAGGGGCGGGCGCTCCTTCGCCGGGGCCTGCCTGAGGTCCTCGGGGGCCGGGGCGCCGTTGGCCTTCCGCCCCTCGCCGGGCTTGGCCGGCTTCCTCAGGGGGGCTGGGGTGATCGAGTCGCGGATTCCCATGCTGCTCAGGGGGCCGGGAAGGTGGACGGACGCGGCGGGTACAGGTAATTCCAGACGCCGCCGGTGAACTGGCCCGGGTCGCGCGCCTGGACGGGCTGCAGCTGGTTGGTGACGCTGTACCGGGGGCCGAGCTCGACCTGGCCGCTCCGCACCCGCGCCTGGAAGCGGTCCAGCGGGCGCACCGGCGGCCCGCCGATCCGCTTGCCCTGGAAGTCGTAGACCCCGCCGTGGCAGGGGCAGATGAAGTTGCCCGCCGCCTGCACGAACCGCACCGGGCAGCCCAGGTGGGCGCAGCGGGTGGAGAGCGCGATGAAGTCCTCGGGGTTCTCCCCGAGGTCCTTGGAGCCGCGCCTCACGTAGGCGGTGGTCTTGCCGGTCTCGCCGATCCCCGGGACGATCGTGAACACCACCTGCCGGTAGGTGTCCGCGGAGAAGTCGCGAACGCCGCCCACCGCCTCCCAGCGCTCCTTGCCGCGGTGGAACAGCGGCGCCATCGCGAAGCCGACCGCCGGCAGGACCACGGCCAGCCCGGCGAGCCCGCCGATCCCCTGCGAGGCCACCGTGAAGACCTTGCGGCGGGTCATCGACTCGCCCTCGAAGTAGCCGCGCGGCTCGGCCTCCGGCAGCTGCGGGGGCGCGGCGGCCTCCGCCGGCGTCTGGTTTTCGGGTGCTTCAGCCATCAGCCAAGTTGGGGAGACGGGAGTCTATTCCTTCGGCAGCACGTCCGAACTCCTCGCCAAGGCCGTTGGCCGAGGCCCTCCGCGCGGCGGCCTCGACCAGGCGGCGGCCGGCCCCGGGCTCGAGCCGCCTGGCCGCCTCCTTCGCCTCGCGATGCTCGCGGTCGGACCCGCACCCGACCGCCACCGCCGCCCCCAGCCACAGGCCCGGGGAGAGGCCGGGCCGGGCCTCCGCCGCGACCATCGCGGCGAGCGAGATCAGGTCCCCGAGCTCGGTGACGGCGGCGGTGTCGCCGAGCGCCGCGAGGCGCTCGATTCCCAGCGCGTAGAGGTAGTCGCCGGCGAGCAGGCGGAGGTCCGGATCGGCCGCCTCGAGCAGGCGCGGCTCGCCGCGGTGCAGGAGGTGCCCCTCGCGCACCGCCTCGATCACCATCGCGTAGGAACCGGGCGCCGGCGCCGCCCGGGGGCCCGCCGCGCAGAGCACCCCGAGGAGCGGCTCGGCGGCGGGCTCGACGATGTGCGCGGAGATCACCGTCTCCTCCCCGCGGAGCTGCGCGGCGAGGGCGCGGAGCGCGGAGCGGGGCTCGGCCGGCGCCTGCGCGCTCACCCGAGCGCCTCGCCGAGCGCCTCGGAGGTCGCCTCGAGGGTGCGGTCGACCGCGCCGGCGTCGTGGGCGAGGCTGACGAACCACGCCTCGAACTGGGCCGCGGGCGGGTAGATGCCGCGCGCCAGCATCGCCCTGCAGAACCGCCCGTAGGCCTCGGTGTCGCAGGCGCGGGCCCCCTCGAAGTCGCGGACCGGCGCCTCGCTGAAGAAGAGCGTCACCAGGCCGGGGGCCTCGGCCACCTGCAGGGGGCGGTCGGCGCTCAGCGCCCGCAGCCCGTCCGCGAGGCGGCCGGTGAGCTCGCCGATCCTCGCGTAGGCAGCCGCGTCGAGGCGGGCCAGCGTGGCGAGGCCGGCGGCGACCGCCAGCGGGTTGCCCGACAGCGTCCCCGCCTGGTAGACGTCCCCGGCAGGGGCGACCATCTCCATCAACTCGCGGCGCCCCCCGAACGCCGCGGCCGGCAGGCCGCCGCCGAGGATCTTGCCCAGCACGGTCAGGTCGGCCGTCACCCCGAAGAGCTCCTGGGCGCCGCCGCGGGCCACCCGGAATCCGGTGATCACCTCGTCGAAGACGAGCAGGGCGCCCGCCCTCTCCGTCTCCTCGCGCAGGAACTCGAGGAAGCCCGGCTCGGGGGGGACGACCCCCATGTTCGCCGCCACCGGCTCGGCGAGCACCGCCGCCACCTCGTGCTCGGCGAGGGCACGGCCGACCGCCTCGCGGTCGTTCCAGCCGACCACCACCGTCCCGGCCGCCTGTGCCGCCGTCACCCCCGGGCTGGCCGGGACCCCGAGGGTGGCCATCCCCGACCCCGCGTCGGCCAGCAGCCCGTCGGAATGCCCGTGATAGGCGCCGGCGAACTTGACCAGCGTCTCGCGGCCGGTCGCCGCGCGGGCGAGCCGGGCCGCGCTCATCGCCGCCTCGGTGCCGGAGCTGGTCATCCTCAGCATCTCGATCGAGGCGAACCGCCCGCACACATCCTCGGCAAGCTCCACCTCGGCGGCGGTCGCTGCCCCGAAGCTGGTCCCACGCTGCGCCGCCGCCTCGACCGCCGCGACGATCGACGCGTCGGCATGGCCGAGGACCAGCGGGCCCCAGGAGCAGACCCAGTCGACGTAGCGGTTGCCGTCGACGTCGCGGAGCTCGCAGCCCTCCCCCCGCTCGATGAAGATCGGGTCGCGGCCGATCTGGCGCATCGCCCGGACCGGCGAGTTCACGCCTCCCGGCAGCACCCCCAGCGCCCGCTCGTAGAGCTCGGCGGACCGTCCGGCTGCTCGGCTCAAGCCGTGTGCTCCCTCTCCCAGAGGGAGTAGTCCTCGGTGAAGTAGCGCAGGCGGGTCTTCTTGAACTCAGTCGAGGAGTAAAGCGTGGCGCGGTCCTCCTCGGCGACGCCGCACTCCGAGGCGATCGAGTCGAGGATCGCGTCGCACTCCTGCTTGGAGCGGCCATGGGCCATCGTGAAGAGGCCGTAGGGCCAGTCCGGGTAGGTCGGGCGCCGGTAGCAGTGCGAGACGCCGCGGAAGGCCGCCATCCTCAGGCCGGTCTCCATCACCTCGTCCTCGGGCACCCGCCAGACGCCCATCCCGTTCGCCGAGAAGCCGGCGCGGCGGTGGTAGAGGATCGCCGCGACGCGGCGCAGCAGCCTGCGCTCGACCATTCCCCGCAGATCGCCGAGCAGCGCTTCGACGTCCATGCCAAGCGCCGCGGCCGCCTCGTCGTAGGGGCGCTCCACGGCGGCCATCGGGCCCTGCACGGCGCGGATCACCTCGACGTCGCGCCGCTCGTAGGGCTGGGGCTCCAGCTCGCGCGGCGGTGCTGCCTCGGCGGCCGAGGCGAGCGCCTCGGTGCCCCCCTCCATCTCCAGGTTCATGTTGATCTTGAACATCGTCAGGGTGGGGAGCTTGCGCATCGAGGACGCCCCGGTCTCGCGCATCAGCACCTCCAGGGTCCCGTCGAGGCCGAGCCCGGAGTCGGGCGGCACGGCGATCGTGAACCACATGTTGAAGTCGTGGTTGCGCAGGTAGTTGTGGGAGACGCCGGGGTGCGCGTTGATCGCGGCGGCCGGGCGGTGGGGGTTCTCGGCGTCCACGCGGGCGGCGACCAGCATCGACTCGTACCCCAGCGCCCTGGTGTCGAAGATCGGGGTGATCTCGCGGATGATCCGCTCCGCGAGCAGGCGGCGGGTGCGCCCGATCGCCTCCGCCACCGGCATCCCGGCCCGCTCGGCGATCGGGGCGAAGGGCTCGGCCTCGAGCGGGAAGCTCGACTGCAGGAGGTTCATCAGGCGGCGGTCGTCGTCGTCGAGCGGGACCGCGGCCCCGCCCTTGCGCGAGCGCGCCTTCGGGATCGCCTGGCGCCCGGCGGCGCCCCCGGCGCCCCCCTCGCCGTCTAGCGCAGCCACCCGGCAGCCTCCTTCGCGTAGTAGGTCACGATCACGTCGGCGCCTGCCCTGCGGATCGAGGTCAGGGCCTCCAGCGCCGCGGAGCGCTCGTCGAGCCAGCCGTTGGCCGCCGCGGCCTTCAGCATCGAGTACTCGCCCGAGACCTGGTAGGCGGCCAGCGGGGCGCCCAGGTCCTCCTTGACCCGGCGGATCACGTCGAGGTAGGGAAGCGCCGGCTTGACCATCAGCATGTCGGCACCCTCCTCGAGGTCGAGCCGGGCCTCGCGGACCGCCTCGGCGGCGTTGGCCGGGTCCATCTGATAGCCCCGCCGGTCGCCGAACTCCGGGGTGGACTCCGCGGCGTCACGGAAGGGGCCGTAGAGGGCCGAGGCGTACTTGGCCGAGTAGGCGACGATCGGGGTCTCCGGGTGCCCCTCCTCGTCGAGCTGGCGGCGGATCGCCCCCACCCGGCCGTCCATCATGTCGCTGGGCGCGACGGCGTCCGCGCCCGCCTCGGCGTGGGAGATCGCCGTCTTGGCCAGCAGCTCCAGGGTGATGTCGTTGTCGACCCGGCCCTCGCGCACGAACCCGCAGTGCCCGTGCGACGTGTACCCGCAGAGGCAGACGTCGGTGATCACCAGCAGCTCGGGCACCGCCTCCTTGAGCGCCCGGACGGCCATCTGGACCACCCCCTCGTCGTCGTAGGCGCCAGAGCCGGTCTCGTCCTTCTCGGCCGGGACCCCGAAGAGGATCACGCCGGGCAGGCCCGCGGAGCGCACCGCGGAGGCCTCCTCTGCGAGCTCGCCAATCGAGAGGCGCATCACCCCGGGCATCGAGGGGACCTCCTCACGCACCCCTTCGCCGGCGACCACGAACATCGGCTGGATCAGGTGCTCCGGCGAGAGCTCGGTCTCGCGAACCAGGCCGCGCAGGGCGGGGGCGGCGCGGAGCCGGCGGAGCCGGGTGGAGGGAAAGGCCATGGCTGCGATTCTAGGGTGAGGGCCGCGGCAGGGGCCCCGCTCAGACCGACGTGAAGCGGCGCAGCGCCAGGCGGGCGATCACGGCGTAGGCGGCGATCAGCGCCGCCAGGTGCAACAGCGGGGCGCCGAGGCCACCGCCTGCCTCGTCCAGCGCGGCGGTCATCGCGCTCAGCGCCGGCCTGAACGGGAACAGGGCCGTGACGAAGCGGATCAGGTCGTAGACCGCGGGACCGACGGTGCCGGAGGGAACCAGGGAGAGGAAGGCGACCGGAAGCGAGACCATGAAGGCCAGGAGCGAGGCCGCGCGCACCTCGCGGGCCGCCGCTCCCAGCGCGGCGCCCGCCGCGGCGAAGGCGGCACCGCCGCAGAGGATGGCGAGGAGCCAGAGGCCGAACCGCCCCCAGTCCAGGGAGACGAAGATCTGCAGGCCGGCGAGCATCAGCACGGTGACCAGCAGTCCGACCACCGTCCCCAGCCCCACCTTCTCGGCCAGCAGGCCGCCCCGGGAGACGAGCCCGCGGGTGAGCCGGCCGAAGGCGTTCTCCTCGCGCTCCAGCGCCAGCGAGCCGGAGACCAGCAGCACCGTCACGAACATCAGGGTCAGGCAGGCCGCGACCGAGATCGCGAAGATGTCGAGCGGCGGCGTCGCGCCGCTCACCACCTTCTTGTCCACGGCGATCGGCTCGGCGACCGAGTTGAGCAGCGGCCCCGCCAGGTCGAGGTTGTCGCGGGCCAGAGAGGCGAAGCGCGTCACCTCGTCGAGCGGGGGGCGGGCTCCCTGGGGCACCACCGGCCGCAGGGCGGCGAGGATCCTGGCGCTGGCCCGCAGACCCAGGACGTCGAACGATTGGCCGAAGAAGTCGAAGTGGCCGCCGTTGAGGATCAGGTCGATGTAGGAGCTGCCGGTCCGCGCCACCCGGCGGGCGATCACCAGGTTCGCCTGGGCCAGCAGCGAGGAGATGCGATCGTCCACGAAGCGGGCCTTGACCGGGTCCTCCTGGTTGACCAGGATCTCCACCCTCGGCCGCCCGGGGTTAAGGGTCGCCAGGGAGTTGACCTGCTCCGCGAGGTCGCGGGGGAGGATCAGCGCGGCGAGCACGTCGCCCGACTTGACCTTGTCGATCGCCTCCCTGCGGCTGTGGACCCTGATGCACTCGATCCGCGCACAGAGGCGGTTGCGGGCCCCGACCACGCTGAAGTTCTCGCCCCCGACGCTGACCGAGGTGTCCTTGGGCACCAGGTTGAGGAAGGCGACCCGGGGCTTCTCGGGGCCGCGGGAGACCGCGAAGCCGACCAGCATCGCGATCAGGATCGGGTAGCCGACCAGCAGGAAGGCCTGGAGCGGGGAGCGGCGCAGGATCTGCAGGTCCTTGAGCAGCAGCCAGCGCATCAGTGCCCCCGCTGGGCGAGAAAGGTGACGAAGGCCGACTCGAAGTCGACGTCGGTGGCATGGTCCACCACCGCCTCGCGCAGCTCGGCCGGGGAGCCGTCGAACATCTCCTCGCCGTCGGCGAGCACCAGCAGGCGGCCCGCGTAGCGCTCGGCCTCGGCGATGTTGTGGGTCGAGAAGACGACCGTCGTCCCGCCTCCGGCGAGGCCGCCGACGAACTGCCACAGCCGCGCCCGCTGGCGCGGGTCCAGCCCGACGCTGGGCTCGTCGAGCAGCAGCACGGCGGGGCGGGAGAGCAGGCCGATCGCGATGTTGACCCGCTGCTGGTTGCCACCCGAGAGGCGGGCGATCAGCTCCCCGCGGCGCTCGGCGAGCCCGGTCAGATCGAGCATCTCGAGCACGCTCGCCTCGGGGTCGGGATGGCCCTCGAGGCGGGCGAAGAGCCGCAGGTTCTCCTCCACTGTGAGCCGGCGGTAGAGCGCCGCGTGCTGGGGAACCCAGCCGACCTCGCCCGCGCCGAGCCGGACCTCGCCGGAGTCGGGCCTGACGATCCCGGCGATGATCGAGAGCATCGTCGTCTTCCCGGCCCCGTTGGGGCCGATCACGGCCACGATCTCCCCCGGCGCCGCGGTCAGGTCCACGCCGCCCAGCGCCGTCTGGCCGCCGTAGCGCTTGACCAGTCCCCGCGCCTCCAGCGCCGGCGCCGCCGCCGGCTCCTGCGTTTCCGGAGCGCTCATCGGCCCGCAACGCTAGTCGTTCGCCGGAACCGGCCGTGGTGATCTAGGGTCACGGCGATGAGGATCCTCTTCATCGGCGACGTAGTCGGCGGGTCGGGCAGGCGGGGGCTGGCCGCGGCGATGCCGGCGCTGCGCGAGCGCCACTCCCCCGACCTGGTGATCGTCAACGGCGAGAACTCGGCCGGGGGCCTGGGCATCACCGAGCGCACCGCGGGAGAGATCTTCGACGCCGGGGCCGACGTGATCACCACCGGCAACCACGTCTACCGCCACCGCGATGTCTACGGCTACCTCGACAGCACCGACCGGGTGATCCGGCCGGCCAACTACCCGCACGGAAACCCGGGACGCGGGCACACCATCCTCGAGGCCGGCGGCCGCACGGTCGCGGTGATCAACCTCAGCGGCGCCGTCGGCCTGCGGGTGGCGCGCTCGCCGTTCCACGAGGCCGACTCGCTGCTCGAGCGGATCGGCGATCGCGCCGAGGTCGCCCTCGTCGACTTCCACGCCGAGGTGACCAGCGAGAAGGTGGCGATGGGCTGGCACCTCGACGGCCGGGTGGCCGCCGTGCTGGGGACCCACACCCACGTCCCCACCGCCGACGCCCGGGTCCTGCCCGGCGGCACCGCCCACATCAGCGACGTCGGGATGACCGGCTCGCGGGCCGGGGTGATCGGGGTGCGGGCGGAGCAGGCCCTGGAGTCGCTGATCACCCAGATGCCGGTCCGCTTCGAGACGGCCGAGGAGGACGTCTGGGTGATGGGGGTCGTGATCGGCGTGCGGCCGGATGGTCTGGCCGAGTCGATCGAGCAGGTGCTGGTCCCGGCCAACATCCGTTGAGTGGACCCGGCTCAGGCCGCTCGGTTGGCTGAGTCAGCGGCGTCGGGGTAATCGGCGGGGAGTTCGGCTTCCGGATCAGCAGTGATCGCCTACGACGCCAGGCTCGCCGAGGGGGCGGCCGAGCACGGCCTCGCGGTGCTCTCACCCGCCTGATCGGGCCCGCTCCCCGGCCCCCCGCTTCCCTCGCGGCCGGCGATCGCCACCAGCACCAGGGGCAGGAACCAGACGATGTAGAGGTAGAACCAGTGCTGGGCGGCGAGCTGGAGCGCGATCAGGAGGGCCGCGCCCAGCGCCGAGACCTGGAGCAGGCTCTTGCGGCGGGGGACGAAAGCGAACAGCACGGAGAGCGCCCCGGCGAGGACGAGGATCGCCACCCGGAGCGGCTCCAGCCCGACCTGCCCCCAGATGCTGAAGGGGCTGTCGCGGCCGGCCTGGTAGGCGATCGTGCGCTCGTAGAAGGTGTGAAGGCCGGGGTCGATAGCCGTCTGCGCCATGACCAGGGCCGAGACGGCGAGGAAGCCGGCGGCGAAGAGGCCCGCCGAGCGGACTCGCCGGCGGCCGTCCCGGTCGCCCAGGGTGGCGAGCATCGGGGCGAGGAGAAGAGGGGCGAACTTGGTGAAGGTGGCGAGCGCCAGGGTGGCCCCGCGGGCGGCGGGACGGGCCGCGAGCAGGAGCGTCGCGATCAGCAGCACGGCGACCAGCGAGTCGTTGGAGTTCGACTCCAGGACGTAGGCGGTGTAGGGGTAGGCCGCCCAGGCGAAGGCCAGGGTGGCGCCCAGCATCACTCCCGGGGGGCCCCTCCTCATCCGGTAGCCGAGCAGGGCGATCAGCGCGACCGCGGCGAGGTCGAAGAAGACCGCGGCGGCGTGCCCGGCGGGGAGGTCGTCCCACTCGCCGCTCCAGGGGAAGGCCTGCTCGAACGGGACGTAGGCGTAGTAGTTGACCGGCCCGTAGGTGTCGCCCTGGGAGACGTCGGCCGGGAAGTCGCCGTAGAGCGACTTGCCGTCGGCGACCCGGTCGGCGCCCACCACGCCCGCGTAGCCGACGTCGATGACGCCGGAGTCGGCGAGGTTGAGCCCGACCCGGAAGCCGAGCAGGAAGAGGGCGCCGATCACCAGCCAGCTCGCCGGCCAGACCGGGGCGATGCCTCGGCCGTACCCCCGGAAGCCGATCCAGAGCATGCGGGCGAGCAGGTAGAGCAGCGGCGGGTAGGCGAGCGGCACCGAGACGCCGATCTCGGCCCGGTTGAAGAAGAAATGGGAGACCGTGAAGCCCAGCAGCACGACCAGGTCGAGGTTGGCTATGCGCAGAGGCCGGCGCCAGTCCACCAGCCCGACCAGGAAGAGGGCGCAGAGGGGTATGAAGACATAGGGGGCGTTGAGCCTGTGCCCGAAGGCCCCGGAGTAGCCGCGAGCCATCTTCCAGGCGACCTGGTAGCCG
This sequence comes from Solirubrobacterales bacterium, assembly GCA_046330315.1. Taxonomy (GTDB): domain Bacteria; phylum Actinomycetota; class Thermoleophilia; order Solirubrobacterales; family 70-9; genus JAXLSZ01. Next base: position 439,321 of record JAXLSZ010000005.1, on the reverse strand, counting down.
GTCCAGGACTCCTTGACGAGGCCGCTCACCGGGTCCACCAGGACCAGCGCCACCTCCTCGCCGTCGCTGAAGTAGCCGACCTCCCAGTTGCCGTCCACGATGCTGGCGCTGGAGCTCAGGTCGGGGTGCTCGGCGCGCTCGGCGACGACCTTCGGCTCGCGGTCGGCGATCCGGACCGCCTGCTCGTAGGTGATCCGGCCAGAGGCGTCCGGGCCGTCCGCGGCGGCGGCGGCGGGCAGCGCCAGCAGGGCGATCGCCGCCAGTGCCGCGGCTAGCCGAAGGTCCACAGCTTGTTGCCCACGAAGTTGAACGGCATCGCCGTGGCCACGGCGATCGCCTGGGCCGGGACCTCCGCCAGGCCGGCGCCGATCAGCAGCTCGAGCACGACCAGGTTCACCCCCAGCGCGGCGATGCTGACCGCGAAGAAGCGCGCCGCCTGGAAGCCGGCGTGGCCGCCCGACGCCCGGAAGGTCCAGTGCCGGTTCCAGTAGAAGTTGCTCGAGACCGCGACGCAGAAGGCCCCGACGGCGGCGATCGCGTGGTGGACGCCGAGCGCCTCGACCAGCAGGGAGAACACCGCGAGGTTGACGACGTAGCCCGAGGCGCCGACCGCCCCGAACTTCAGGAGCTGGACCCAGTTGGAGGGCTTCAGCGCCCCCGCTCCGATCCTCCTGGCCGTCTCGGTCGGGCTCATCCCGCCCCCTCCGGCGCGGTGGCCGGCGCCGGGGCCGCCGCCGCGCCCGGCGCCGCCCCGAAGTGGTCCCGGACCACCCCGGCAACGTCGCGCAGGGCCCACTGCTCCACCTCGCCCGGCCTCTCGGGCCCGCACCCGACGAGGAGCAGGGGGCCGAGGGAGTCGCCGCGGTGAAGCGAGCCGTGGCTGCCTCCGCCGACGTGGGCCGATCCCCCCCAGTCCACGCACTCGTAGCCGAGCGATGCGGAGAGGACGACGTCACCCGCGTGGGGAGCGCAGAGCGCCGACCAGACCCTGGCCAGCGCGTCGGGGTACTGCTCGCTGCGGGCGGTCCCGCCCTCGAGGGTGAGGTCGAGGGCCGCGGGATCGCCGTCGAGGTCCCACCGCCCGCCGCGCAGGTCCGCGGCCCCGCTGCCCGGGCGGAACCGCAGCGTCGCCCCCCGGCGCTGCACCGCGGCCCACAGGCCCCGCTGCCCGACCCCCGGCGCGGGGCGGGGCAGCGGCTCGCCCCCGGCGGCCTGCAGCCAGCAGATCAGGTCCACCCCGTCGGTCCGCACCAGCTCGGCCCGCAGCCGGTCGTGGGAGGCGGTGTGGTCGGAGGGATCGAGCAGGTACAGGTGCGCGGCGCGCGAGGTCGGGCTGACCGCGAGGTCGGCGCTCTCGGGGCGGTCCTCGGAGGGCTTCAGCACCCTCCAGCTCTCGGCGAGGGCGTCGGCGAGGGGCAGCGGGCTGTGCACTGCGGTGTGGGCGTGGTCCGCCATCAGGATCAGGGCGTTGTCGGCGAGGAAGCCGTCCATGCCCCCCGACGCCGCGATCAGCTTCTCGAAGCAGTGGTCGGCCTTGGAGATCGACTCGAGGCTCGCCTCGGGGCCATGGCGGTGGGAGTAGTTGTCGTTGTCGGGCAGCGAGAAGAGCAGGAAGTCGTAGAGGCCTGAGGCGGCGAGCTCGGCGGCGCAGCAGGCCGAGTAGGAGTCCCGGGTCCCCGGTATCGAGGTCGGCTTGCACGGCACGGGGCGGCTGCTGTAGAGCTCGCCGTAGAACAGCTCGGCCGGCCCCCAGGTGTGGTGGCGGAACTTGAGGCGGGTGGCGTCCACCGCGCGGCGCAGCAGGCCGTCGAGCGAGACCTGGTGGCGGTGGCGGCCGCGGTAGATCAGGAACGGCGTGCAGGCAGTTCGCAGGCCGGCGTCGTCGAGGGTCTCGAAGAGGGTCTCGACGTCCGGGCTGAGGTGGGCGAGGTTCATGTTGTAGACGAGGTCGTAGAGGGCCCGGAAGATCCCGAAGGCGCGGGTGGCCTCGAAGGAGGACCCGTACTCGACGTAGCGGCGCTCCAGCCGGTGGTACCAGTTCATGCCGCTGATGAAGTGAAGGTCGGCGCCCACTCCCGTCACCATCTCCGCCGAGGCGACCGGGGTCACCGACGGGAAGCTGGAGACGCAGTCCTCGATCAGGGTGCCGCGGTCGATCAGCTTCGCGAAGGTCGGCGCCTGGCCGTTGCCGACGGCCAGCTTCAGCATGTCGCTGCGAAGCGAGTCCACGTAGCTCAGCACGAGCTTCCGGCCCATCAGCCGCCTCGCGCCGCCGGCCGTCTCACTTGAGGATGCGCAGGCCCTCGTGCTTGCGCTCGGCGCGGCTGCGCCGCGCCAGGGCGAGCCAGACCACCGCCGCCAGGGCGAGGAGCGCCAGCGGAGGCAGGAGGATCGAGAGCCCCACCACCAGCACGCCGGCGGCCGCCACGAAGAGCCCGACCGCCCCCGCGCCCTCCTTGCCGCGCCGCCGCGCCCCGGCGACCACGCCGGAGAGGACCGCGGCGGAGAGCAGCGCGCCCAGGCCGCCCGCCACCGCGGCGGCTGCGGGCGAGTCGTCGGCGACCCCGGTCGCGGCCACCGCGACCCCGGCGACGAGCGCCGCGACCAGCGCCATGGCGGTGCCGGCGCCGCCGGTGAGCCCCAGCGAGCCGGCCAGGGCCCCGAGGCCGATGCCGATGCCGAGGCCCGCGCAGATGGAGAGGAACGGATCCATGCCCGCGAAAACCTAGCCTAGGTCGGCCCCCGGTCTCTCCCGGGCGGCATCGAGGCCGGGGGCGCCGCGGCCTACTCCTCGCCCTGCGCGAAGTCCTCGGGAGAGACCTCGTCGAGGAAGTCCTTGAACTTCTCGACCACCTCCTCGGTGTCCTCGACCTCGTGCTCGAACTCGATCGCGGACTCCTCGATGACCTCCTCGGCGGCGAAGATCGGGGCCGAGACCCGGACGGCGAGCGCCAGGGCGTCGGAGGGGCGCGAGTCGATCTCCATCTCGGAGCCGTTGACGGAGATCGTGATCGAGGCGAAGAAGGTGTTGTCGCGAAGCTCGGTCACCGAGACCCGCTCGCACTTCGCGTCGAGCTGCTCGAGCAGGTCGGAGAGCAGGTCGTGGGTCATCGGGCGGGGAGTCGAGGCGCCCTGCAGCTTCATCAGGATCGCGGCGGCCTCCGGATGGCCGATCCAGATCGGCAGGAACTTGTTGCCGTCCACGGTCTTCAGCAGCACGATCGGCTGCTTGCCGACCATGTCGAAGCTGACTCCGTAGATCTGCATCTGCTGCACGAGCACACTCCCGACGGGGACCGGAACCCGATTATAGGTGCGCCCGGCAGCACCGCCCCGGCGGCGATCGGGCGGGATGGCCACGACGCCGGAGGGTTCCCGAACAGGGTCGCCGGCCGTCCGAGGTCCTCGGGAAGCTCGGCGAGGGGAGCTGGGCGAGCAGGGGGTCCGGAGGCAGCTGAGTGGGCGATCCTGGATTCGAACCAGGGACCTCGTCCTTATCAGAGACGCGCTCTAACCGGCTGAGCTAATCGCCCGCGACGGGCCCGGATTCTAGGGCCTCGCGGCCCGGCCCGTGGCCCCCGGCTCGGCCTATCGGCCGGAGAGGCGGCGGCTGACGCGGTCGAGCTCGTCGAGGTCCTCGAAGCGGATCTCGACCGCGACCTCGCCGGCCCGGCGGCGCACCCGCACCTCCTGGCCGATCGCCGACTCGAGGCGGTCGGCCGCGACCCGCAGCGCCTCCTCCTCCTCGGCGCTCAACCGCCGAGCCCGCCCTCCGTTTCCTGGCTGGCCAGCCAGCCTGGCCCTCTTCTCGGTCTCCCGGACCGACCAGCCGGCGGCGGCGGCGGCCCGGGCCAGGCTGCGCCGGCGGTCGTTGCCCGGGACGCTCAGGATGGCTCTTCCGTGCCCCTCGCTGAGGGCACCGCTCTCCAGCAGCGCGAGCGCTTCGTCGGGAAGCTCCAGCAGCCGGATCAGGTTGGAGACCGCGGGGCGGCTTCGCCCGACCCGCCTCGCGAGCTCCTCCCGCGAGAGCCCCAAATCCTCGACTAGGGCGGCGCATGCGCGGGCCTCCTCAACCGGGTTGAGGTCCTCGCGGACCATGTTCTCGATCAGCGCCGTCTGCAGGCGCTCGGCCTCGGCGGAGTCCCGGACCACCGCCGGGACCCGCTCCAGGCCGGCCTCGCGGGCCGCCCGCCAGCGCCGCTCGCCGGCGATCAGCTCGTAGCTGCCGTCGGCCAGCGGGCGGACCAGCAGGGGCTGCACCACCCCGCTCGCCTCGATCGAGGCGACCAGGCCGGAGAGCGTCTCCGGGTCGAAGCTGCGCCGCGGCTGGCTGGGGTTGGGCCTGATCAGCGAGACGGGCAGCTCGCGCAGCTCGGACGGTTCCTCCGGGCTGCGCTCCGGCAGGATCGCCGCCAGGCCGCGGCCCATGCCCCGGGCCTCAGCCACGCGCGGCGACCTCCCGCGCGAGCTCCCGGTAGGCGACCGACCCCCTGGAGCGCGGCGCGTGCTCGATCACCGGCGTGCCGTAGCTCGGCGACTCTGCGACTCTGACGCTGCGGGGGATCACCGTGTCGAAGACCAGTTGCGGGAAGTGCTCCCGCAACTCCCGCTCGACGTCGCGGGAGAGGCGGGTGCGTTCATCGTGCATGGTGATCAACAGACCCGACAGCTCCAGGGTCGGGTTGAGCTCGCGGCGGATCAGGGCCAGCGTGTCGAGGAACTGGACCAGCCCCTCGAGGGCGAGGTACTCGGCCTGCACCGGCACGATCACCCGGTCCGCGGCGGCCAGGGCGTTGACCGTGACCGGCCCCAGCGAGGGCGGGCAGTCGAGCAGCGTGAAGGCGAACCGTTCGCGCACCGGTCCGAGTCGCTCGCGCAGCCTGCTCTCGGAGCCCTCGATCCTCGGCAGCTCGACGGCGGCGCCGGCGAGGTCGCGGGAGGCGGGGACCAGCCAGAGGTTGTCCGGCCCGGCCGGCCGCGCGGCCTCGGCGACCGAGACCTCCCCGACCAGGCAGTCGTAGGAGGAGGGAGCGGCATCGCGGCCGCCGCCGAGCGCGACCGTCGCGTTGCACTGCGGGTCGAGGTCGACGATCAGGGTCTGGGAGCCGCCGGCGGCGATGCACGCGCCAATGTTGACCGTTGTGGTCGTCTTTCCGACGCCCCCCTTCTGGTTGGCGACCGCGTAGACCGCTCCCATCGCTCAGGCCGACCTCCTCATCGTCCGCAGCTTAGTCGGGGGCGCGGCTGCGGCCGCGGGGACGCTTCGCCGCCATCCCCGGCCGCCTGGGCAGCCCGGGCGGGGTCGGGCCCGCCTTGCGGACGACGTGCAGGTGGCGGTGGCGGCTGGCCGGGTAGGGGCGCACCTCCAGGACGCCTTCCGGCTCCATCGCCAGCTCCGCCGAGGCCCGCCGCAACTCCGCCTCCTCGCCGGGGTCGCACCGGCCCTTCCAGGCGACCAGCACGCCCCCCTCTGCGAGCAACGGGGAGGCGAGCTCGGCGAGGGTCGCAAGCCTGCCGACCGCGCGTGCCGTGACCGCCCCGTAGCGCTCGCGGCCGGCCCCCGCCGCGAGCCGCTCGGCGCGGTCGCAGGCGACGCGTGCGTTGGCCGCGCCCGCCGTCTCGACCGCGCGGCGAAGGAAGTCGCACTTGCGCCTCACCGACTCGATCAGGTCCACCGCGGCGGCGGGCAGCGCCAGGGCGAGGACGAGGCCGGGGAACCCGCCCCCCGAGCCGATGTCGGCGATTCTCGAGGCGTTTCGGAGCTCGGGCACCTCGAGGCCGGCAAGGCTGTCGGCGACGTGCACGGACCAGGCGCGCTCAGGGTCGGTGACGCTGCTGATCGAGGCGGGCTCAGCCGCCAGCAGGGCGAGGAGCCGTCCGGCACCCTCGCCCGCCTCGCCGGGGAGGCGGGGGTCGGCCCGGCTCACTCGGCGAGCAGCGGGGCGACCATCACGCAGCGGTGGGGCTCGTCGCCCTCGCTGTAGGTCTCGATCCCGGCCCGGTCCGCGAGGTGCTCGTGGACCATCCTGCGCTCCTGCGCGCTCATCGGCTCCATCTCCACCGCCGCCCCGGAGGACTCCGCCTGCTCCGCAGCCCGGTCCGCCCGGGCGGCCAGTGTCTCCCGGCGCCGCTCCCTGTAACCCGCGGCGTCGAGGATCACCCGCTTTCGCTCCCTGACCCCGCGGAACGCGGCCTGATAGCAGAGCAGCTGCAGCGCGTCGATCGTCTGGCCGCGCCGGCCGATCAGCAGCCCGTAGTCGTCGTCCCCGGAGACCTCGGCCAGGATCGAGTCCTCGTCGCCGCTGACCAGCACCTCGCCGTCCAGGTCGAGCTCGTCGAGCACCCGCTCGACGATCAGCCGGATGCGCTCCTCGGGCTCCTCGGGCCAGCCGGGCGTCTCGGTCACGGCGAGAGCTTATTCGCTGCGCAGCGCCCTAGCGCCGCTTCTTCTTTTTCTTCTTCGGGGGCGGCGGGGGCGGCTTCGCGGCCGCCGCCTGCGCGGCGGTGGGAACGGCGGGTGCCGGCACGACGCGCTGGATCACGTACTGCTGGCCGATCGTCCAGATGTTCGTGGTGATCCAGTAGAGGACCAGGCCCGCCGGGAAGCTGATCACGAAGGGCACGAAGACGAAGGGGAGGATCATCATCAGCTTGCGCTGGCTGCTGTCGGCGGTCACCGACATCACCAGGCCCGAGATCAGCTGGGTGCCCACGTAGAGGACGAGCAGGACGACCAGCTCCGCGCCGGTCGCCTTCGCCGTCAGGTCGGGGATGAAGAGGAAGGCCGACTGCGGGCAGTCCCCCGCCTTGCAGCCGATGTCCGCCGGCAGCTCGTTCCTCAGCGTGTAGAAGAGCGTGATGAAGATCGGCAGCTGGGCGAGCAGCGGGATGCAGGAGGCGAACGGGTTGACGTTGTGCTCCTGGTAGAGCTTCATCATCTCCTGCTGCATCCGCTGGCGGTCGGTCTTGTACTTGGCCTGCAGCTCCTTGATCTTCGGCTGCAGCGCCTGCATCGCGCGCATCCCCTTGAGCTGCTTGTAGGTCAGCGGTATGAGCAGGGCGCGGGTGAGGATGGTGAGCGCGATGATCGAGCCGCCCCAGCTCAGCCCGACGTTGTCGTGGAAGAACTGGAGGACCGAGTTGACGACGTCGATCAGCGGTTGCAGGAACGTCGCGGTGGGGATCACCGGGCCTCGGCCTCCCTGCGCGGCCCGAGCGCCGCGCCGCGCCGCGCCGCGGCCCGCAGCGCGAAGCGTTCGGGTACCGGGTCCAGCCCGCCGTCGCTGAGCGGGTTGCAGCGCAGCAGCCGCCAGCCTCCCATCAGCAGGCCGCGCCCCACGCCGAAGCGGCGGATCGCCTCCACCGTGTAGGCGGAACAGGTCGGCTCGTAGCGGCAGCGACGGGGCAGAAGCGGGGAGATCCAGCGCTGGTAGGCGAGGATCGGGGCGAGCGCGAGGCGTTTCACGTGGAACGTCCCCGGCCGAGCGCATCCGCCGCTTCGGCGACCGCCTCGGCTACCCCCGGCGAGCCGTCCCGCTCCAGCAGCGCGGAGATCTCCGGACGGGCGACCAGGACGAAATCGCTGCCGGCCGGGACACTCTCGGCCAGCCCCCAGAAGGACTCCCGCAGCACCCGCTTGACCCTGTTGCGCTCCACCGCCGACCCGACCTTGCGGCCCACCGACACGCCGAGGCGGGGGCCGTCCTCCTCGCCGCTCTCGCGGGGGAACGCGTAGAGGACCAGGTAGCGGTTGGCGTGCGAGTCGCCCTCCCGGTAGACCCGGTCGAAGTCACCGCTCCGCGAGAGTCGCCGGCGCCTGCGCGCCCCGGCCTCGCCCCGCGCCATCGCTACGCGGTGAGGCGCTTGCGGCCCTTGCGGCGGCGGCGCTTGATGATCGCCCGGCCGCCGCGTGTGCGCATGCGGGCGCGGAACCCGTGGGTGCGGGCCCGCTTGCGCTTCTTGGGCTGGTAGGTGCGCTTCATCGGTCGAGTGTCCGCGGCAGTATACGGACGACGCCAGGTGCCGTCCGTATGGCCTCCGGGGCACCCCGCGATCTTTTCCCCGGGATTTGCGGAACCCCCTCGGGCGCCCCCGCGGAGCGCCGTTATGGTCGCGGCGATCACCCGCGCGGGCCCCGCGGCGCGCCGGGGTGAAGCCACCGGAACGAGCGCTTCTTGGACGACACCGCGACCCCGCATAGATCCGCCCGCCCCCAGGCCCCCGGCTCCGACGCGGAGGCCGCCTGGAGCAGGATCGCAGCGGCCCTTCGCGCCTCGGTTCCCCTCTCCACCTACCAGCTCTGGCTCGAGCCGCTGCGGCCGCTCGGGATCGGCGGCGAGACCCTCCACCTGACCGGACCCGAGGGCGTCTGCGCCTGGGCGGAGCGCCGCTACGCGGGCCTGATCGCCGAGGTGGTCGCCGAGACCGAGCCGGGCATCGCCGCCGTCAGCTTCTCCCCGCCGCCGCCCGAGGAGCCCTCCGCAGCGACGGCTCTGGCGGGAACCGGAGCCCCGAACCCCCAGCACACCTTCGAGCGCTTCGTGATCGGCGAGGGCAACCGCCTCGCCCACGGCGCGGCGCTGGCGGTCGCCGAGGCACCCTCCGAGGCCTACAACCCGCTCTTCCTCTACGGCCCGCCGGGATTGGGAAAGACCCACCTCCTCGGCGCGATCGCCAACTACCTGCGCCAGGGCGCCCCCGAGCTCAACGTCCGCTTCACGACCGCCGAAGGCTTTACCAACGAGTTCGTGGCGTCCTTGCAGCAGTCGGGAGCCGAGGCCTTCAAGCAGCGCTACCGCAGCCTCGACGTCCTGCTCATCGACGACGTCCAGTTCCTCGAGGGAAAGCGCCACACCGAGGAGGAGTTCTTCCATACCTTCAACACCCTCTACGAGGCCGGCAGCCAGCTCGTCCTCTCGGCCGACCGCATTCCCAGCCAGCTCTCCGACCTCGCCGACCGGCTCCGCGACCGCTTCGAATGGGGCCTCACCACCGAGCTCAACCGCCCCAACCTCGCCACCCGGCTCACCGTGCTGCGCCGCCTGGCCATGGAGGCCAACCTCGAGATCGCCGAGGCCGGCCTCGCCGAGCTGGCGCGGCGCCTCGATCTCAACATTCGCCAGCTCCACGGCGCGCTGACCCGGGCCGTGGCCCACGCCTCGCTGCTCGCCCGACCGCTCGACTCCGACCTCGTTGCCGAGGTGGCGCCCGCGGGACCCGCGGCGCGGCGCTCCGACCCCGAGCCGATCCTCGCCGCCGTGGCCGCTCGTTTCGCCCTCAACAGGGCCGAGCTGATCGGCCCCGGTCGCAGCCGCACCGAGGTGCGGGCCCGAGGGATCGCCGCCTACCTGATTCGACAGAGCACCCCTCTATCCCTGCCTCAGATCGGGCGGCTGTTCGGCGGGCGCGACCACTCGACCGTGCTCAACGCGATCCGCCGGGTCGAATCCGCCCTGCCGACAGACCCGGAACTCGCCGAGATCGTCACCGAGTTGCGCCAGGAGATCCACAGAAGCGCCGGAGACACCGCTTGACGGCCGTCGCCCCTGCAAGAATCGGAGCTTCGGCCACAGACGCTTCAACAGGCCCCGAATCGCCGGCTGAAGCCGAATCGCCGGCTTTTCCGCAGAGTTCCACAGGATCTACTCCAACTCGATCGAAGGCAGAACAGGAAGCAGGAACTTGAAGATCAAAGTCCCCAGAAGCGACCTCGTCGACCGGCTTGGCGTGGTCTCGCGCGTTGCCTCCAGCCGGGCCGCCGCCCAGGCGCTCGGCGGCGTCCATTTCGCGAGCGCCGAGGGCGGGGTGAGGCTGCGCGCCACCGATGTCGAGATGGGAATCGAGACGCCGCTCGATTCCGAGGTGCAGGGAGAGGGCGAGTTCCTGCTTCCCGGCCGGCTGCTCTCCGAGGTGGCGCGCTCGCTCGGGGGAGACACGGTCGAGCTCGAGGCCCGCAGCGCCGAGCGGGATGTGGAGATCCGCAGCGACGGCTCGACGATCCACCTGCGCACGCTCTCGGCCGAGGACTTCCCGCGCTTCCCCTCGCCGGAGGGGGAGCCGATGCGGATCCCGGCGGCGGCTCTGAGCGACACGGTCGAGGTGGTGGCGCGGGCGGCGTCGCGCGACGACATGCGCCCGGTGCTGACCGGCGTTCTCGTCTCCGCGTCGGGGCGCGAGATGACCATGGTCGCCACCGACTCCTACCGGCTCTCGGTCAAGCGCACCGAGCTGGAGGGCGAGCTCGGCGGAGAGCTGGAGGCGAACATCCCGGCTCGCGCCCTGCGCGAGCTGGTGAGGATCCTCGGCTCGGGCGAGGAAGGGCAGGTCGCGGTCTGGCTGCTGGCCAACCAGGCGGTGTTTCGGACAGGCGGGGTGACGCTGAACACGCGCCTCATCGAAGGGCAGTTCCCCAACTATCGCCAGCTCCTGCCGGAGTCCTACGAGCACGACGTGCGCCTCAACCGGGCCGATTTCCTCGAGGTGAGTCGACGAGTCAGTCAGCTCGCGCAGCGCCAGGCGCCGCTGAAGCTGGCCCTCGGGTCCGGCGAGCTGACGGTCTCCGCCCAGACCCCCGACGTCGGCGACGCGAGCGACACCCTGCCCGCGGCGTTCGAGGGTGAGCCTCTGGAGATCGGCTTCAACCCCGAGTTCCTGCGGGACGGCATCGAGAGCGTCGAGGGCGAGGAGATCCTCCTGCGGCTGATCTCCCCGTTGCGACCGGGGCTGCTCCAGGGTGTGGAGAGCGACGACTTCCGCTACCTGGTCATGCCCATCCGCCTCAATATCTAGGCCCGTGCTGGTTCTCAGGGCATCGGCGCGGCCGCTGCGCAGCCTCGGCGAGGTCGAGGTGGAGCTGCCGGCGGGCGTCTGTGGAGTGGTGGGGGAGAACGGCACGGGCAAGACGAACCTTCTCGAGGCCATCTACTTCGCCCTCACCGGGCGCTCCTTCCGGACCTCCGAGCGGCGGGAGATGATCCCCTTCGGCGAAGCGCTCGCCAGAGCGGCGGCGACGGTGCGCTCCGAGGAAGGCGAGCATTCCTTCATGGCCTCGGTGAGCCGCAGCGAGGGGCGCCGCCACCTGCTGGACGGCGCGCCGGTCGAGGCCCGGACGGCCGCCCGGCACCGGCCGCCGGCCGCCGTCTTCTCGCCCGACCGGCTGGCGCTGGTCAAGGGCCCGCCGGCCGAGCGCAGGGCCCACCTGGATCTCTTCGTGGCGGCGCGCTGGCCGGCCCGCGCCTCGCTGCGGCGCGAGTTCGGGCAGGCGCTCGCGCAGCGCAACGCCCTGCTTTCGCGGATCGGCGCCGGCGCCGCCGGCGCCGGCGAGCTCGACTCGTGGGACGCGACGCTTGCGGCCGCCGCCGCGGAGCTGGTCGCGGCCCGCGAGGCGGCGGTGCTCGAGATCGCGAGCCATTTCCCGGCGATCTCGTCCGAGCTCGGGCTGCCCGGTGAGGCCGCGCTCGTCTACGCGCCCAGGGCGGCGGGGGACGCGGAGCGGCTCCTCGCCGGCCTCGCCGAGCGCCGCCAGGGCGATCTGCGCCTCGGCCGCACCTCGTGGGGGCCGCACCTCGACGAGGTCAGGATCGAGAGCTCGGCGCGGTCGTTGAGGCGCTACGGCTCCCAGGGCCAGCAGCGCCTCGCCCTGCTCGCCCTGCTCTTCGCAGAGCGCGAGGCGCTCAGGCAGGCGAGCGGCGTGCTGCCGCTGATGCTGCTCGACGACGTGCTCAGCGAGCTGGACGATCGCCGCCGGGGCCTGCTGGCCGAGCGCCTGCGCGGCGGCGGGCAGGCCCTGCTCACGACCAGCGACGCGGGTTCCCTTCCGCCCGGCCTCGCCGGCGAGGCGATCCGGATGCCGGGCGCGGCGCGGGCACCGCGTGCGGTGGCTGCGTGATGGGGCGTCCGGCGCCACGTCACGCCTCGGCGTCGCTTCGGGCCGCCCGGGAGCGGGCCGCGCCGCGCACGCCCCTGGCGGCGCTGCAGTCGGTCTGGTCGGAGCTGGTCGGCACCGCGATCGCCGCTGCCGCGGGCCCGGTCAGCGAGCGCGACGGCGTCGTCGTGGTCGCCTGCGAGAGCGCGGTCTGGGCCCAGGAGCTGGAGATGATGGCTGCCGAGCTGCACCGCCGGGTCGAGGCCCGGCTGGGCGACGGCGCTCCCTCCGCCCTCCGCTTCGTGGTCCGCGGCAGCGAACCGATTTAGTTCGCCATTTGCAGGGATTTTGTGACTAGTTTGGGGATCTTCCGGCGGGGCGGGCTGGTATCCTTTATGTCAACTTGAGCGACCGCCCCGACCCCGCGCCGTTCCTCAGGGAAATCGTGCCGGCCGGTCGGGTTTTCTATGAGTGACCGGAAGAGGCGCATTGGCTGAGAGAAACAGGAAGGCCCCCGCAAAGAAGGCCCCGAGGAAGGCCCCGAAGGCCGGCGGAGCGCGCTACGACGCCCGCGACATCACCGTTCTCGAGGGCCTCGAGGCGGTCCGCAAGCGCCCCGGTATGTACATCGGGTCCACCGGCCCCAGGGGCCTGCACCACCTCGTCTACGAGGTGGTGGACAACTCGGTCGACGAGGCGCTGGCCGGGCACTGCGACCGGGTGGCAGTGGTGCTGCATCCCGACAACCGCTGCACGGTGACCGACGACGGCCGCGGGATCCCGGTCGACCTTCACGCCAAGGAGAAACGCCCCGCGGCCGAGGTCGTGCTGACCACCCTGCACGCCGGAGGCAAGTTCGGCGACGGCGGGGGCTACAAGGTCTCCGGGGGCCTGCACGGAGTCGGCGTCTCGGTGGTCAACGCGCTCTCCGAGCATCTGCGTCTGGAGGTTGCCCGCGACGGGCACCTCTGGGAGCAGGAGTACGAGCGCGGCAAGCCGCTGGGCGAGCTCGAGAAGGGAAAGGCGACCAAGCAGACCGGCACCCGGATCACCTTCCTGCCCGACCTCGAGATATTCGAGGAGATTGAGTTCGACTTCGCGACGCTGGCCGAGCGGCTGCGCGAGACCGCCTTCCTGACCCGTGGGCTCAGGATAGAGCTGACCGACGAGCGGGGCGAGACGAACGGCGTCAGCTTCCAGTACGACGGCGGCATCGAGGACTTCGTCCGCCACCTCAACGAGAACAAGGACGAGCTGCACCGCAAGGTCATCTACTTCGAGAGCGACGGCGAGGACGGCCAGGTCGAGGTGGCGATGCAGTGGAACACCTCCTACCAGGAGTCGATCTTCACCTTCGCCAACAACATCAATACCCACGAGGGGGGCGCCCACCTCTCCGGGTTCCGCGCCGCCCTGACCCGCACCCTGAACGCCTACGCGCGGTCGAAGGGGCTTCTCAAGGAAAAGGACGAGAACCTCGCCGGCGAGGATGTCCGCGAGGGCCTGACCGCGGTCGTCTCGGTGAAGCTGCACGACCCGCAGTTCGAGGGCCAGACCAAGACGAAGCTCGGCAACCCGCCGATCGAGGGGCTGGTCAAGGAGGCGGTCAACCGCAAGCTCGGCGAGTTCCTCGAGGAGAACCCCGGCGAGGCCAGGCGGATCGTGGTCAAGGCCGTGGACGCCGCCCGCGCCAGGGCGGCGGCGCGCAAGGCCAGGGACCTGAGCCGCAAGTCGGCGCTGGAGAACTCGACGCTGCCGGGCAAGCTGGCCGACTGCACGGTCAAGGACCCGAGCCTGGCCGAGATCTTCGTCGTCGAGGGCGACTCGGCGGGCGGCTCGGCCAAGCAGGCCCGCGACCGCTCGACCCAGGCGGTCCTGCCGCTGCGCGGGAAGATCATCAACGTCGAGAAGAGCCGCATCGACAAGGTGCTCCAGAACAACGAGATCCGGGCGCTGATCACGGCGATCGGGACCGGCGTCCACGACGAGTTCAACCTCGAGGATGCCCGCTACCACAAGATCGTGATGGCGACCGACGCCGACGTGGACGGCGCCCACATCAGGACCCTGGTGCTCACCTTCCTCTACCGGCAGATGCAGCCGCTGATCGACGCCGGCTACGTCTACATCGCCAAGCCCCCCCTCTACAAGGTCAAGCAGGGCAACCAGGAGACCTACCTGGAGCGCGAGTCCGAGCTCGAGGAGCTGCTGCTGCGCGACCGCTTCGAGGAGTTCACCCTGACCGACGCCGCCGGCCGCTCGAAGAAGCTGACCCAGAGCCGCTGGCAGGGCTACGTGCGCCGCGCCAAGGAGTACGAGGGGTGGGCCTCCTCGCTGCAGGCGGAGTTCGGCGCCGACGCGGTCCGCTTCCTGGAGGAGTCCGGCCTCCTCGACGAGGAGGTGGCCTCCCTGGCCGGCGCCCGCAAGGTGCTCTCCGCGCAGGCCCCCGGCGAGCGCCCCTACGAGACCGAGGTGGTCGGCGACTCCGGGGAGGAGCTTGCGGTCAAGGCCGTGCACAGGCGCAGCGGCCTGGCCCGCACCCACCGCCTCCCGGCCGCCCTGTTCGCCCACAACGACTACCGGCACTTCGCCGACGTGCACGCGACCCTGCTCAAGCAGTTCGGCCGCCCCCCCTTCGAGGTCCGGCTCGGAGACCGCACCGAGGAGGCGATCTCCTTCGTCGACCTGCGGAGGGCGGTGATGGACCTCGCCAAGCACGGGATCCAGCTGACCCGCTTCAAGGGACTCGGCGAGATGAACGCCGAGCAGCTGCGCGAGACCACCATGGACCCGGCGAGCAGGACCCTGCAGAGGGTCACGCTGGAGGACGCCTCGGCGGCCGACCAGATCTTCTCGATGCTGATGGGGGACGCGGTCGAGCCGCGACGGGCGTTCATCGAGACCTACGCCAAGGAGGTGGGGAACCTCGATGTCTAGGGGCCCCGCCCGGAGGCTGCCGGCGGCCCGGCCCGGGGCGTCCTGATGGCGCTGGAGGCCCTGACCGGCCGCATCGAGGAGCGCGCGCTCGAGACGGAGATGCGCAGCTCCTACATCGACTACGCGATGAGCGTGATCGTCGGGCGGGCCCTGCCCGACGTGCGCGACGGGCTGAAGCCGGTCCACCGGCGCGTGCTCTACGCGATGCACGACCTCGGCCTTCAGCCGACCCGCCCCTATCGCAAGTGCGCCTTCATCGTCGGCGAGGTGATGGGCAAGTACCACCCGCACGGCGACTCGGCGATCTACGACACCCTGGTCCGGATGGCGCAGGACTTCTCGCTGCGCTACCTGCTGGTCGACGGTCAGGGAAACTTCGGCTCGATCGACGACGACCCGGCGGCGGCGATGCGCTACTGCGTTACCGGCGATACCAGGGTCGAGACCGCTGCGGGGACCGTGCGGATCGACGAGATCGCCGCGGGCGCCGCCCCGGACACCGATACCGACATCGACATCCAGGTGCTCGACCGCAGGGGTCGCCCCGTCAGGGCCTCGAAGTTGTTCCACTCGGGCACACATCCGACGCTCCGGCTGAGGACCGCCAAGGGCCATGAGCTGACCGGAACGCCGAATCACCCGGTGCTCTGCCTCGTCGACATGGCCGGTGTTCCTCTGCTTCTCTGGAAGCTGCTGGAGGAGGTGGCGCCCGGGGACCGGGTCCTGATGGCCCGGATGGAGCGCCCCGCGGGCCCGCCGCCCTCGGAGGAGGAAGCCGAGCTGGCCCTGCTGGCCGGAGCCTTCCTCGCCAAAGGCCGGATCGGTGAGGACCGCGCCCGCTTCGACAACGTCGACACCGAGTACTTCGAGCGCGTGGTCGCCGCCTACGACACGGTCGTCGGCGGTCCCCGGTACCTGTCGGCCCGCCGGATCGCCTCGGGCAGCATCCTGCACGAGCTCGACGTCCGGAGCCTCGAGGCGCTCCGAGCCAGCCCCCTGGCGGCATTGCGCGCCTCGAGCTCGGAGAGGTCGGTTCCGGGTTTCGTCTGGCGCGCGGGCAGGGAGTTCAGGCGCGTCTTCCTCTCGTCCCTGTTCCACGCCGGCGGGTCCTCATCGCTGCCGCCCGGCAAATCGATACAGGTGTCCTATCCGGCCCGCAGCGGGCAACTCGCGCGGGACGTGCAGCTGCTGCTCCTGCAGTTCGGGGTGCTCAGCCGGATCTGCAGCCACGAGGGGGGCGAGTTCGAGGTGGCCATCTCGAATCGCCGGGATGCGCGCCTGTTCGCCCGGCGGATCGGGTTCCTGGGAGGCAGGCAGCGCAAGCTCGAGCGGGCCCTGGGGACGATTCCGGCCGCCGGCGGGTCTCCCGGTTCCGATCAGGTGCCCTTCCTCGCGGGCTACATCCGCTCCGAGTGCGGCTCGGAGGGAGGCGACCGTGACTGGCTGAAACGCCGCAACGCCGATCGGCTGGAGCGCTGGGAGCAGGGCGGCACGGCGATCCTCGAGCGGATCGCCTCTCAGGAGGTCAAAGACGTGGTCTCGCCGCTGCTCAGCGGGGACTACTACTACGCCGAGGTCGCCTCGATCGAGCCCGCCGGCCCGCGCGAGGTCTACTCGTTGCGGGTGGACAGCACCGATCACTCCTTCCTGACCAACGGCTTCGTCAGCCACAACACGGAGGCGCGGCTCGACCGCCTCGCCACGGAGCTGCTCCGCGACATCGACGCGGACACCGTGGACTTCGGTCCCAACTACGACGAGTCCCAGCGGGAGCCGTCGATCCTGCCGGCGCGGTTCCCCAACCTGCTGGTCAACGGCGCCTCCGGGATCGCGGTCGGGATGGCGACCAACATCCCGCCCCACAACCTGCGCGAGACGATCGCCGCCACCACGGCCCTCGTCGACGACCCCGAGATCGGCCTCGACGGGCTGCTCGAGCACATCAAGGGCCCCGACTTCCCCGGCGGCGGCATTCTCGACCCGAGCGGGCTCCGCGCCGCCTACGAGACCGGCCGGGGCAGCCTCAAGGTGCGGGCCCGGGCCCACGTCGAGCCGCTGAAGGGCGGCAAGGAGGCGGTGATCGTCACCGAGCTTCCCTTCATGGTCAAGAAGGGCGGCGACGCGGGGCTGATCGCCAAGATCGCCGACCTGGTCCGCGAGAAGAAGCTGGAGGGCATCTCGGACCTGCGCGACGAGTCCGACCGCGCAGGCATGCGCGTCGTGATCGAGCTGAAGCGCGGCGCCGTGCCGAACGTGGTGCTCACCAACCTCTACAAGAAGACCTCGATGCAGACCAGCTTCGGGGTCAACATCGTGGCCCTGGTCGACGGCGTGCCGAGGACCCTGGGGCTCAGGGATCTGATTCGCCACTACGTGGCCCACCAGCGGGAGGTCGTCACCCGGCGCACCCAGTACGAGCTGCGGCGGGCCGAGGCCCGGGCTCACATCCTCGAGGGCCTGCTCGTCGCGCTCGACAACCTCGACGCGGTGATCAAGCTGATTCGCGGCTCGGCCGACCCCGACGCCGCCCGCGAGGGGCTGATCGAGAGGTTCGAGCTCTCCAAGGCCCAGGCCCAGGCGATCCTCGACATGCGTCTGCAGCGCCTCACGGCGCTGGAGGCCGACAAGGTCCGAGCCGAGCACGCCGACCTGATCGAACGGATCGGCGAGCTGCGGGCGATACTCGGCGACGAGGCTAGGGTCTACGCCCTGGTCAAGGAGGAGCTGCAGGAGGTCGCTGACGCCTACGGCGACGAGCGGCGCACCGAGCTTCAGCACTTCGCCGGCGACATCGACGTCGAGGACATGATCGCCGAGCAGCAGATGGTGATCTCCCTCACCGCCTCCGGGTACGTCAAGCGCCTGCCGCTGGCCACCTACCGCCAGCAGCACCGCGGCGGGGTCGGGGTGATGGGGATGAACCTCAAGGAGGACGACTACATCCAGCACCTCCACATCTGCTCGACGCACGACTTCCTGCTCTTCTTCACCAACTTCGGCAAGGTCTATCGCCTCAAGGTCTACGAGCTTCCCGAGGGCTCGCGAACCGCGAAGGGCAGCGCCCTGGTCAACCTGCTCCCGCTGCGCGAGGGCGAGCGGGTGATGGCGGTGATCCCGACCCGCGACTTCAAGGAGAACCGCTTCCTGGTCTTCGCCACCGCGCAGGGCCTGATCAAGAAGACCGAGTTCGAGGCATACAACACTCCGATCAAGGCCGACGGGATCATCGCGATCAAGATCCGCGACGGCGACGAGCTGGTCGGCGTGCGGCTGACCTCCGGCAAGGACGACGTCCTGATGGTCTCCCATTCCGGCCACGCCTCCCGCTTCTCGGAGGAGCGGGTGAGGCCGATGGGCAGGGCGACCAGCGGGGTCAAGGGGATGAACGTCGCGGGGAGGGACAACAGGGTGCTGGCGATGGACGTGGCGCGCGACGACACCGAGCTCTTCGTGGTGACCGAGAACGGCTACGGGAAGCGGACGCCGGTCTCCGAGTACCCGGTCAAGGGCCGCGGCACCAAGGGCGTTCTGACCGCGAAGCTGACCGCGAAGAAGGGCGGGCTGGCCGGCGCGCTGATCGTCCGCGAGCACCAGGAGCTGCTCTTCATCTCCCAGAACGGCATGGTCCAGCGGACCTCGGTGAAGGGGATCTCCCAGATGGGCCGGCCGACTCAGGGGGTGCGGGTGATGAACATCAAGGAGGACGACTGCGTCAGCGCCGTGGCGCTGGTCGTCGAGTCCGGTCCCGAGCAGGAGGCGCCCACCAACGGAGCGTCCCCCGAGGCTCCCTAGCCCGCCTCCCCGCAACCGGGCTCCCACCACCAGCCTCCCACAACGAGCCTGCCCGCAACCGGGCTCCCACCACCAGCCTCCCACAACGAGCCTGCCCGCAACCGGGCTCCCACCACCAGCCTCCCCGCAACCGGGCTCCCACCACCAGCCTCCCCGCAACCGGGCTCCCACCACCAGCCTCCCCACCACCGGCTCCTCGACACCCTGTGATGCGGCCCCCCAGGCCGTCGTGTGTGGAGTTTTTCTGCCATGGACCCAAGAAGTCCGCACACCTGCGCCCCTGGGCGCGGTTCGCCCCCGCGACTGGGCGGTGTGCTTCAATCGGATCACCGGAGAAAGGAGGTGGTCCTGACTTGAGTCACATGCTTACGGGGACACCGGAGGTGCGGGGCCGCTAGGAGGCCGTGCGTGCCGCCGGGCGGAATACCACCCCGGCACCGGCGGAACAGGGGAGACCGGAAACGTCCCTCCCGGTCTTGGATCCCCGATCCGCTTCGCTGCGCACCTTGGAGGGCCGCCTTCGGGCGGCCCTCCTTCTATCCGAAGGCGCCCGAGCGCTATCCGAAGGCGCCGATCCGCTCGATCGAGATCGTGGTGATCGTGTGGTCGTCGAGGCTGTTGAAGGTCTCGAAGTCGATCTCGACGCGGTGGCGGCGGAGGTGGAAGCCGAGCGAGTCGGCTCTCACCCTGGGGTAGGCGCGGCGCAAGCGCGCCACCTTCGATCCCAGCCCGACTCCCTTGGGCGTCCGCAGCGACATCAGCGGCCCCTTGTACACGGGGACCACACCCAAGCGCAGCCCCACCGCGATGGTCGCGAGGTAGACCCGGCTCCCCGGCCTGGAGCCGTCGGCGGCGAAGTAGGCGACGCCGCGCCCCTCCTCGCGGTCGTTGCCGTAGGTGCAGACGGCGAAGCCCTCGGGCTTCACCTCGCAATGCCCCCGGCCAGGCCCCCAGGCCCGTCTGGCGTCTTCGAGGCGCTGCCCGATCCTGACCCCGGCGATCGCGCGTGGGACGCGGACGGTGCGGTCGGCGGGGCTCGGGTAGGTGTAGGTGTGGGCGGAGGCGAGAGGAATCGGGGCGAGCGCGCCGATGAGCGCAATGGCGAGCGCGCCGCCGAGCGCGGGAACGGTGAGCCGGGCCACGATGGCGGTCCTCAAGGCGAAGGCCGAAGTTCCCGGCCGGGGGACGGGAGACTCATGCCGCCGTGCGGAGGTACTCGTGCCAGGCCGCCGGGATGGTCGGGCTGGCGATCCGGATGAACACGGTGGGGCCCGGCGCCGCGGGCCGCTTGGCGGGGTGCATGCTCACCTCTCTGGGCAGGCGGTTGCCCTTGCGGCGGTTGCAGGGCGCGCAGGAGGCGACGATGTTCTCCCAAACCGACTTGCCGCCCCGGCTGCGCGGGATGACGTGGTCCACGGTCAGCCCGGGAGCGCTGGTGCCGCAGTACTGGCAGGTCCAGGAGTCGCGCGCCAGCACAGCGCGGCGGGTGATCCTGCGCCGGTGGGCGTCGCGGGGGATGCGCACGTAGGTGATCAGCCGGATCACCTCCGGTCGCCGCATCGCCATTCGCTCGGAGCGCAGGGCGCCGGCCCCGCGCTCGAGGACCTCGGCCTTCGCCTTGAGGACGAGGACCGCGGCGCGCCTCACGGTGCAGACGTTGATCGGCTCGTAGCTGGCGTTGAGGACCAGGACCCTCGTGCCCGCGCGGAGCGTGCCGCCGCGGGGCGGACCGGACTGTTCGGTCCGCGGCGGGGGCCCCTTGACGCGGCGATGAGCCATGACGCGCGGATTCTAGAGCTTCGGATCTACGTTCCCGCGCCGCCCGAGACTGGGTAGGAGCCGAGGATCCGGACCGACTCCGCCTTGCCTCGCAGCCCCTCGATCGCCTCGGCGACGGGCGCCGAGGAGGCCGACCCCTCGAGGTCGCAGAAGAACATGTACCTGCCGAGCCCCCGGCGCAGCGGCCGCGACTCGATCCGGGTCAGGTTGATCTCCCGCCCCGAGAACTCCACCAGCGCCTCCACCAGCGCCCCCGGGTGGTCCTCGCCCAGCTCCGAGAAGACCAGGCTGGTCTTCCAGGGCCCCTCGCCGCGCGGGATCGTGCCGGCCGGGGCGACCCAGACGAAGCGCGTGACGTTGTCCGCCTCGTCGCTGACGTCCTCGACCAGGACCTCGCAGCCGTAAAGCTCCGCCGCGGAGCGCGCTCCCAGGGCGGCGAGCGGCTCGTGCGAGGCGCTCACCTCGCGGACCGCCTCGGCGGTGCTCGGCGCGGCTCGGGCCTCGGCCTGCGGCAGGCGCTCGCGCAGGAAGCGGGCGGACTGGGCGAGGGCCTGGGGATGGGAGAGCACGGCGGCGATCCGCGCCAGCGCCAGCGGCCTGCGGGCGATCAGGCTGGCCCGCACCGGGTAGTCGAACTCCCCGACGATCTCCACGCCCGTGGCCTCGAGGGCGAGCGTGTCGAGCGTCGCGCGGACCGACCCCTCGGTGGAGTTCTCGAACGGCACCAGGGCCCGCTCCGCCTCGCCGGACTCGACCGCCAGGATCGCCTCGCGGACCGTCGAGGCGCGCAGGGGGGTGACCGGGTCCCCGTCCCGGGTCGCCAGGCGCAGGGCGTCCTCGTTGAAGGTCCCGGCCGGGCCCAGGTAGGCGATCCTGCTCACGACCGCCCCCTCCCGCCCCCGCCGAGCGCGCTCCGCATCGCCTCCTCCTCCTCGGGCGAGAGCTCCATCTCGGGTCTGCCGGCGACGATCTGCTTCGCGTAGAGGCGCGCCTGCTCGCGGTGCAGGATCGAGGAGAGGACGACGCCGTTGCGCCGGGCGTCCAGCAGCGCCACCGAGCTGGACTGCCGGCCGCCCATCTCACCGAGCGCGTCATAGCGGACGACGGCGCAGTGGGTCACCGCCCCGTCCAGGCCTTCGCGGAGCCGGCCGTCCACGCCGTCCAGCCGCTCGATCTGGGAGTCGAGCCGTGACGAGATCTCTCCGATCTCGCGCTCCAGGCCCGCTGCCTGGGCGACCAGATCGCGATCACCTCCCTCTCCGAGCACCAGGGCCTGGTCCGCCCGGACCCTCCGCAGCCGCGCCGCGAGCGCCGCGCAGCAGATCAGCGCCAGCGCGGCGAGAAGAGCCGCTCCGAGTGCCACCAGGCCGGTTGTCGTGGTCAGAGCACCCACCCCGGCAAGGATATTCGCGCCCCCACCGCCCGAGAGCCGCGCCCCCACCGCCCGAGAGCCGCGCCCCCACCGCCCGAGAGCCGCGCCCCCACCGCCCGAGAGCCGCGCCCCCACCGCCCGTCTCAGCGCCCCGGCGCTGCCGTCCGCCGCTCAGCCGAAGGTGACGTCGTAGGAGGCCTTGTTGTTGTCGGTGACCTGCTCCCCGGGCACGGCCTGGACCTCCACGTCGATCGTGACGCTCCCCTTCGGCTGGGAGGTGAGCTGGACGGTCGCGGTCTGGATCTCACCCGGCGCGATGCTCTCGATCGACTGGGTGACCGCGCTGCCACCGTCGACGCTGACCGAGACGGTGACGTTGTTCTCGGTCGATCCGCCCTGGTTCTG
Organism: Solirubrobacterales bacterium; assembly: GCA_046330315.1. Lineage (GTDB taxonomy): Bacteria > Actinomycetota > Thermoleophilia > Solirubrobacterales > 70-9 > JAXLSZ01. The sequence goes on along the minus strand of JAXLSZ010000005.1, from coordinate 417,173 downwards.
CACCTGGACGTCGACCGCCGGCGGGCCGGTTGCGCTGATCGTCGCCGGGACGCCCTCGGTGAGGGTGGTGCCGCCGATGCTGGCGCCGATCAGCCCGGTCCCGTGCAGGCCGGGGGTCGCCGCCGCGGAGGCGCCGCTGACCTGGCTGAGCGAGTCGTCGATCGTCGCCGGGTCCAGCCACTTGGTGTCGCCGTCGGGGATGAAGAGGCTCGCCGGGACGTCGCTTCCCTCGATGCCCTGGTTGGCGAGCACGCCGTTGATCTCCGGCCTCACCACCTGCGAGTACAGCGCGTCGCTGGCCAGCAGGGTCCGCATCTGGTTGGCGATCGACGCCACCGCCTGCTCCCGCCCTGCCTCGCCGAGCGCTGTGCTCATCTTGTCGGCGATCCGGCCGAAGGCCGCCGCGCGGAGCTCGTAGGTCAGCTCCAGGGCGTTCTGGGCGTGCCCCATCTCACCCGGCGCGCTGAGGTCGTCGACCCTGGTGAGATAGCTGTCCATGGCGCTGCGGTCGGCGTTGGTCTCGGTGACGAACTCGGTGACCGAGAGGTTCCCCGGGTCCTCCATGCGGTCGAAGAAGCGCTTCGAGGTCTGCTGGGTGCCGTCGACGATCTCGGTGACGTTTCGCGCGTAGTCCTCGAGCGCCCTGTCGTGGCGGGCGTTCAGGCACCCCCTCACCCCGAGCACGATGAGGACGATCAGGATCAGCGCGCCGCCGAGCGCGATGCCCCGCCGGGCCATCACCTGCTGGCGGCGGGGACGCCGCGGCGGCCGCTCGCGGCGGCTCGCGCGCGCCGAGCGCTCGATGCGGGATGTCGAGGGAGCCGGGCCCTCGCCGGAAATCTCGTCCAACTGGCCTCTTCCGAAGTTGCGGGTGCGCGGGAGTATGAAGCGTCGGAGGCCGAAAGGTCCCCAGGTGCAGCAAAGTTTGCGTAGGAGCGCGGCAGGCCGCGTCGAAGCAGGGTGGTCGTGACGGGGATCGTCGTCCTCAACCGCTTCCAGATCCAGCACAAGCTCGGCAGCGGCGGCTTCGGGGTCGTCTACCGCGCCTGGGACACCCGGCTCGAGCGCCACGTCGCGGTCAAGGCGATCGACGCGGGCGGCGGGGGAACCGGGGAGCGGGTGCTCCGGGAGGCCCAGGCGGCCGCCCGGCTCAGTCACCCCGGAGTGGTCACGCTGTTCGAGATGGGCGAGGAGAACGGGCAGACCTACCTGGTCAGCGAGCTGGTCGAGGGGGCGACGCTGCGCGAGCTGGCCCGGCGGGGGGAGCTGTGCGACCGCGAGGTCGGCGAGGTCGGCGCGGACCTCTGCGAGGCCCTCGACCACGCCCACTCCCGCGGCGTGGTGCACCGCGACATCAAGCCCCAGAACATCGTCGTCCCGCAGGGCGACGGGCCGGCCAAGCTGATGGACTTCGGGATCGCGAGGGTCCTCGACGCGGAGGGCCTCACCGCCCCCGGCGGCGTCCTGGGCACACTCGCCTACATGGCGCCCGAGCAGGCCGAGGGAGCGGAGGCGGGCCCCGAGGCCGACGTCTACTCGCTCGCGATCACCCTGCGCGAGTGCTGGACGGGGCAGAACCCGAACCTTCGCGCCACACCGGCGGCGACCGCGAGGGCGATCGCCGGGCCGGTGCCTTCGCTGGCCCGCCTGCGTCCCGACCTTCCCGGTCCCGTCGTGCGGGCGCTCGACGGGGCGCTGGACCCCGACCCTCGCTCCCGCCCGGACCTGGAGGAGGTCGGGGAGGCGATCGAGTCCTGCCTCGACGGGCTCGACGGCTCGCGCTCCGTGCCGCCGCCGCGCTCCCACGCCGGCATCGCGCCGGTCGGAGACCTCGCCGGCCGGGAGATCGGCGATCTCGCCTCGGCCGCCACCGCGGCAGGGTTGGTGGGCGCCGCGATGATCGCGACCCCAGGGGGCGACCCCCTCTGGGCCTGGCTGCTGCCGGTCGCCACGGCGGCCCTCTGGCTGCTGCGGCCGCGGCTCGGGTACCTGTTCGGGCTCGGGAGCCTCGCGGCGTGGCTGAGCCTGGCCGCCGGCAGCCCCGGTGTCTCGGTGCTGCTGGTTGCCGTCGCCCTGCCCGCCGGCCTGCTCGTCTCCGGCACCGGCCGCTCCCTGATGCTCCCCGCCGCCGCACCGCTGCTCGGCGCGGTCGGCCTGGCGCCGCTCTTCCCGGTGCTCGCCGCGATGGCGGCGCGCCGGCGCGACCGGGCGGTGCTCGCCGCCACCGGTTTCCTCTGGATCGCCGCGGCCGAGCTCGTGCTCGGGCGCGAGCTGCTGTTCGGGCCCGGCGTCGATCTTCCCGAGGGCTGGCGGTCCTCCGCCTCGGCGGCGCTGACCGACGCGCTGTGGCCCCTTCTCACCCAGCCGGCCTTCGTCGCCAGGGCCGCGATCTGGTCGGCCGCGGCGCTGCTCGCCGGCGTCCTGCTCGTCCCCGTCCGCGCCTGGCTCGCCCGGCAGGCGGTGACGACCTCCAGGCGCCTGCTCCCGGGGCGCATCGGGGCCCCGGCGGCCGCCGCCGGTGGCTCCGGCCGGCCGGCCACACTTCCGTAGGATTTGAGCCGTTCGAGTGGGTCTCAGGTGCCCGCCCGCCGCCACCCAAGGAGCCCGAAATAAGCGTCCTGCGCAATCTCGAAGCACGCATCGAAGGCCTCGTCGAGGGAGTCTTCAGCCGTGCCTTCAGCTCCGAGGTGCAGCCGGTCGAGCTGGCCCGCAAGCTCGCCAAGGAGATGGACGCCCACAAGACGGCCTCCGTTTCCCGGGTCTACGTGCCCAACGAGTACACGGTGTACCTCTCCAAGCAGGACCGCGGCAAGCTCGAGGGGTACGAGCGCTCGCTCGAGCAGGAGCTCTCCGGCTATCTGCTCGAGCACGCGCGACGCCGCGGCTATGACCTGCTGACCCGGCCGGCGGTCTCCTTCAAGACGGACGAGCGGCTGCGCCTCGGCGAGTTCGGGATCCAGACCCGGCTGGTCAAGCCCCCGGCGCGGGAGGGGGAGAGCCCGCGCCAGGGCGAGGAGGGGCACACGATGGTCTATTCCTCCGTGGCCGAGCCGGAGGGGAGGCCCGAGGAGCGCCGCCGCCCGGCCGCGCCGCCGGTCGCGACCCGGGCGATCGTCGCTCTCGGCGACCGCCGCTACGTGATGGAGGGACCGAAGGCGACGATCGGCCGTTCCAAGGACGCGGACTGCGTGCTCCGCGACCCGAACGTCTCGCGGCGCCACGCCGAGCTTCGCCGCGCCGACACCGGCGACTGGCAGATCGTGGACCTCGGTTCAACCAACGGGATCAAGGTGAACGGGCGCCGCGTCTCCTCCTCCAGGCTCCGACCCGGTGACGAGGTCACCCTCGGCACGTCCACCTTCGTCTTCGACCTCGAGCAATGAGCCGGTGGACTACGAACCGATCTCAGTAGCCCTCAAGTTCGGCTTCCTCGCCGTCCTCTACCTGTTCCTCCTCTGGATCGCCCGCAGCGCGTCGAAGGACCTGAGGCGGACCCGCACGCCGGCCCCCGACGCGACGGGCTTTCACGCCGCAGCGGGCGCGTCCTCGCCTTCCAGCCAGGAGGCCTGGCTCGTGGCCGAACGGGGTGGAGGGCTCTCGGCCGGTGAGCGATTCGACCTCTTCGGAGGGCTCTCGATCGGCCGCTCGGGGGACGCCGACGTCCGCATCGACGACCGCTACGCCTCCGCGCTGCACGCCAGGATCTACATGCGCGAGGGCCGCTATTACGCAGAGGACATGAACTCGACCAACGGGACTCTCCTGAACGACTCGCCCCTGCGCGGCGAGGCCGAGCTGGTGGAGGGGGACATCCTCCGCATCGGCGACACCGAGTTCCGCTTCGAGCCGGAGTGAGCCGATGCTGAGGGTCGACGACCTGGGCATCCGCTCCGATACCGGGCGCCAGCGAACCGCCAACGAGGATTCCTGCTACGTGCGAGCGCCGGTCTTCGTGATCGCCGACGGCATGGGCGGCGCCCAGGCCGGCGAGGTCGCCTCCAAGGCCGCCGTCGACGTCTTCGAGCGCGATCTCCGGGAGGGACCGCCGGAGCAGATGCTGAGCGAGACGATCGAGGCCGCCAACCGCGAGATCCACGACCTGGCCCGCAGCGATCCCTCTCTCGCCGGGATGGGAACGACCCTGACGGCCGCGGTCGTGGACGCCGGCGCCGAGGAGGTGGCGATCGGCCACGTCGGCGACAGCCGCGCCTACCGGCTCCGCGATGGGCGTCTGGAGAGGCTGACTCGGGACCACTCGCTGGTCGAGGAGATGCGCCGCAAGGGGCAGATCACCGAGGCCCAGGCAGAGGACCACCCGCAGCGCTCGGTGATCACGCGGGCTCTGGGACCCGAGCCGGAGGTCGAGGTCGACCTGCAGACGGTTCCGGCGCTCGCGGGCGACGTCTTCCTGCTCTGCTCCGACGGGCTGACCGACATGATCGGCGAGGCGGCGATCTCCCGGCTGCTGGCAGGCGCCACCTCGATGGAGGCGGCCGTGCGGGCGCTGGTCGCCGAGGCCAACCGCGCCGGCGGGCGCGACAACATCACCGCGGTCGCCTTCCGGCTCGAGGACGCCGCAACCGTCGCCCCGGCGGCGCCGGCCGGGCCCGCCCCCTCCGCCGCGCCCGCGGACCGGGCCCCCTCCGCCGAGCCCGCGACCCTGGTCGGTCCCTCCGCCGAGCAGGAGGGCTTCACCGCCGAGGAGGTCCGCCGCCGGGCCGCCGCGGAGCGCCGCGCCGCCGGGGGCCGCCGCCGGCTTCGCACCGCGGCGAAGGTGGCCGCCGCCGCCCTCGTGCTCGCCGCCCTCGTGCTCGCCGCCTCATACGGGATCCGGCAGGTCTGGTTCCTCGGCACCGACCGGGGCGGCAGGGTGGCGCTCTACCGGGGCCTTCCCTACGAGCTCCCCCTCGGGGTCAAGCTCTACGAGCAGCGCTACTCGATCCCGGTGCAGACCGATTCGCTGCCGCCCCGACGCCGCGACGCGGTGAGGGGCCACGACCTCCGCTCCCGCTCCGACGCGATCTCGCTGATCGGTGACATCGAGCGAAGCCAGGGGATCAGCGCCGACGGCACGGCTCCGGTCAGCCACTGGCGACCCAAGCCGCCGCCGAGCACGGGCAAGGGCCGGACCGCGTCCGGCTCGGCGCAGGGCCAGGGCGGCTCGGCGCAGGGAGGGACGGCGCAGGGCGGCTCGGCGCAGGGAGGGACGGCGCAGGGCGCCTCGACCCAAAACGGCGCCGGCGCCCAGGGCGGCGGGGCGGCGCAGTGAGCGCCCGCAACCGGGAGCTGGCCGCGCTCGTCCCGGTGGCCCTGCTGCTCACCGCCGGCTTCACCGCGGTCTTCGCCCAGGACAACGCGCGGCTGGGGAACCTCAGCCTGATCTACGGCGCCTACTTCCTGGCGATCTGCCTGGCGACCCACCTCTACCTGCGGATCCGCCTGCCCGACGCGGATCCCTACCTGTTCCCGCTGGTCGCCCTGCTGACGGCGATCGGCCTGGTGATGATCTACCGCATCGACGAGGGGCTCGCCCGGGACCAGGCCAACTGGTTCGTGCTGGGGCTGATCCTCTTCGCGGCGACGATCCACTTCCTGCGCGACTACGAGGTCCTCGAGCGCTACCGGTACACGATCGCCGCGGTCGGGCTGCTTCTGCTGCTCGCCCCGCGGCTGCCCGGAATCGGCCAGCAGGTCAACGGCGCCTACCTCGGGGTGAAGATCGGCCCGCTGGCCTTCCAGCCGGCCGAGTTCTCGAAGATCTGCATCGTCATCTTCCTCGCCAGCTACCTGCGCGAGCACCGCGAGGTGCTGATCGTCGGCGCTCGCCGGGTCCTCGGGGTGACCCTGCCCCCGCTCAAGCACCTGGGGCCCCTGCTGGTGGTCTGGGGCGCCTCGATGTTCATGCTGATCTATATCCGCGACCTGGGCAGCTCGCTGATGTTCTTCGCCGGCTTCCTCGCGCTGCTCTACGTGGCCACCGGCCGCTTCTCCTTCGTGGTGATCGGGATGCTGATGTTCTTCGCGGGGGCCTGGTTCATCGCGACCCACGTCCCCCACGTCCACGACCGCGTGGAGATCTGGCTCGACCCCTACAGGGACCCGACCGGCACCGGCTACCAGATCCTCCAGTCCATCTTCGCCCAGGCCGACGGGGGCCTCTTCGGCAAGGGGTTCGGCCAGGCCCTGGTGACGATTCCCGGCACCGACGCGGCCCTGCTGCCGGCCGCCCAGACCGACACCATCTACTCGCTGATCGTCAACGAGATCGGCCTCTTCGGCGCCTGCGGCGTGGTCCTGGTCTACCTGCTGATCACCGCTCGCGGATTCAAGATCGCGCTGATCGCCGATGACGGCTTCTCGAAGCTGCTGGCCACCGGCCTCACCGCCGTCTTCGCGATCCAGGCCTTCGTGATCATCGGCGGGGTGACCCGGGTGATTCCCCTGACCGGCGTCACCCTGCCCTTCGTCAGCTACGGCGGCAGCTCGATCGTCGCCAACTTCGTGCTCCTCGCGCTGCTCCTGCTGATCTCCGACCGGGCCCGGCGCGAGTCCGACCGCGCCGCCCTCGGGGCGATCCCGTGAACGCCCAGATCACCAAGCTCTTCGGGCTGATCCTCGTCCTGTTCGCGGTGCTGGTCGGCTTCACCAGCTACTGGTCGGTCTTCGACGCCAAGGCGTTGAAGCAGAAGGACGCCAACAAGCGCCCGCTGCTCGAGCAGCAGCAGATCCGCCGCGGCCGGATCCTCGCCTCGGACGGCACGGTGATCGCCAGGTCGGTGCCGAAGGGACACGGGTCGAACCTGCGCTACGTCCGCCGTTACCCGGAGGGCGACCTCTACGGCCACCCGATCGGCTACAGCTTCGTCGAGCAGGGCGACGTCGAGTTCGAGCAGTACCACAACGACGAGCTGGTCGGAAACGACTCGGAGTTCCAGTCGATCCTCGACGAGCTGCGCGGCCGCAAGCAGGTCGGCAACGATCTCGTCACCAGCATCGACGCGCCCGCGCAGCGGGTGGCGCTCGACGACCTGGCGGCCGCCGGGCGCGGCGGGGTGGTGGCGATCGAGCCGAAGACCGGCAGGGTGCTGGTCAGCGCCAGCTACCCGCCCTATGACCCCAACCGTGTCCCCGAGCACCTGGCGCAGCTCAACCGCGACCCCTCCTCGCCCCTCTTCGACCGCCCGACCCAGGGCCAGTACCCGCCCGGCTCGACCTTCAAGGTCGTGGTGGCGGCCGCCGGCCTGGACAGCGGCACGATCACCCCCGACACGCTGATCGACTCGCCCGGCACCCTCGACATCTTCGGCAACCCCCTCTCCAACGACTTCGACCAGGACTTCGGCCCGATCGGCCTCGACACCGGGCTGACCAACTCGGTGAACACCTACTTCGCCCAGCTCGGGGAGAAGGTCGGCCAGGACACCCTCTTCTCCTACATGGAGGCCTTCGGCTTCAACTCCAAGCCGCAGATCGACCTTCCCTCCGACCAGCTCTCGGTCAGCGGGATCTTCGACAACGGGCGGCTGGTGACCCGCAGCGACCCGATCGACATCGCCCGCGTCGCGATCGGCCAGGAGCGGCTGTTGGCCACACCGCTGCAGATGGCCGAGGTGGCCGCCGCCGTCGCCAACGGCGGCCGGCTGATGAAGCCGCAGATCTGGAGCAGGGTGATCGACCCCGACGGCCGTGTCACCAAGCGCATGGAGCCGACCGAGATCTCCCGCCCGATCAGCGAGAAGACCGCCCGGGAGCTGAACGTCGCCATGCAGGGGGTGGTGAGCGGGGGCACCGGGACGAACGCCGCGATCCCGGGGGTCACCGTCGCGGGCAAGACCGGGACGGCGGAGACGCCCTTCAACAAGGCCTGCGGGGGCAGCGTCGAGGACAACCAGGCCTGGTTCATCGGCTTCGCGCCGGCGGAGGACCCCCAGGTGGCAATCGCCGCCAGCGTCGAGTGCACCCCCCAGTTCGGAAACGACGTCGCCGCTCCCATCTTCCGGGACGTCGCCGAGACCATCCTCGCCGGATGAGCGGCGGGTCGAGAGCGGAGCCGGCCGGCAGGAGGGCAGGCCACCGTGGCTGAGGTCGGCGAGGGCGCGGTGGTCGCCGGCCGCTACAGGGTGCTGGCCCGGATCGGGTCCGGGGGCATGGCCGACGTGTGGCTGGCCGAGGACACCCACCTGCGCCGCCGCGTCGCCCTCAAGGTCCTGCACAAGCGCTTCGCCCAGGACCGCGAGTTCGTCGAGCGGTTCCGCCGCGAGGCCGAGGCCGCCGCCGGGCTCCAGCATCCCAACATCGTCGCGGTCTTCGACCGCGGCGAGGTGGACGGCACCTACTTCATCGCGATGGAATACGTCGAGGGCCGCTCCCTGAAGGAGTTGATCGACGCCGGGCTGGACCCCGACACCGCCGCCGCCCTGATCATCGGCGTGCTGGAGGCCGCGAAGTTCGCCCACGCCCACGACATCGTCCACCGCGACCTCAAGCCCCAGAACGTGATCGTCGACGCGGAGGGCAAGCCCAAGGTGGCGGACTTCGGGATCGCCCGCGCCGGCGTCTCGGAGATCACCCAGACGGGCTCGGTGATGGGGACGGCGCACTACCTCTCGCCCGAGCAGGCGCAGGGCCTCGACGTCACCCCGGCCTCCGACCTCTACTCGATCGGGGTGATCCTCTACGAGGCGCTGACCCGGAGGGTTCCCTTCGAGGGCGAGAGCGCCGTGGCGGTGGCCCTCAAGCAGGTCTCACAGCCGCCGCTGCGCCCCGGCTCGCTGAACCCCGCCGTCTCGCCGGCCATGGACGCGGTGGTGATGCGGGCGCTGGAGAAGGACCCCGGCCGCCGCTTCCGCGACGCCGACGCCTTCATCGCCGCCCTCAACGCGGCGCGCTCCGATCCCAACGCGGCGCTCTCGGGGACCGCCGCGATCGCTCCGCTGCCGCCGGCGGTCGCCGAGCAGCAGGCACCCGCTGGGGCGCGCGACGAGGAGGAGCGGGATCGCCGGCGGCGGATACGCCGCGGGCTGCTGATCGCGCTGGCCGTGCTGCTCGGGGCACTGGCCGGGCTGGCCCTGACCCGCGACACGACCACCGGGGTGCCGGAGGTCACCGGGCAACAGCTCGGGGTGGCGATCACCCTCCTTCAGCAGGACGGCTTCGACGTCGGGCAGATCAAGAAGGTCCACCGGGTCACCGCTCCCAACGTGGTCCTCGAGCAGGACCCCGCCGCATCGCCACCCGCCGATCAGGCATCGCTGGACTGCGGCTTCCTGACCTTCTTCTGCTCCAAGCCGAAGGTGACCCTGACGGTCAGCGTCGGGCCCGGGAGCGGCGAGGTGCCCCGCGTGCGGGGCCTGACGCGGTCGCAGGCCCGGGGCGAGCTGGAGCAGGCCGGGTTCCGTGTCTCCTTCGAGACCGCCTTCTCCTCCGATGTGCCCGAGGGCGATGTGATCTCGACCGACCCACCGGGGGGCAGCACGGCGAAGCTGGGCTCGGTCGTCTCGGTGAGCGTCTCGCGGGGCGCCCGGCTGGTCAGCGTCCCCGCGGTGGTCGGCCGCAGCGCCGACGCGGCCAAGCAGGCGATCCGCGGCCGGGGGCTGGCCTTCGCGGTGAGCAGGCAGGAGAGCCAGAAGCCGGCCGGCCAGGTGATCTCGCAGTCGCCGGACGCCGGCACCCGCGTGGCCGCCGGTTCCACGGTCGCGATCGTCGTCTCCGGGGGCGTCAGCAAGGCGACGGTGCCCAACGTGATCGGGGACCTGCGCTCCGACGCGGTGACGGCCCTGCGCGACGCCGGCTTCACCCCGGACGTGCGCGAGCAGGACACTCCGGTCCCTCAGCAGGACGGCCGGGTCACCGACCAGTTCCCGGCGCCGGGGACGAAGCTGGCGACTGGCGGCCAGGTGACAATCTTCGTCGGCAAGTTCGTGCAGACGACGACAACCCCCACGACCCCCACCACGCCTTGAGGGTCGCTGTCCTCTCAGGCGGCCGCTCCTCCGAGCACGACGTCTCGCTGCGCTCGGGCGCATCGGTCGCCGCCGGGCTGCGGGAGGCCGGGCACGAGGTGATCGAGGTCCTGATCTCCCGCCGTGGCGAGTGGCGGGCCGCCGGCGAGCCGGTCAGCCTGTCTCCGGCCGGGGGCCTGCTCGGCGCCGACGTGGCCTTCCCGGTGCTCCACGGCCCGTTCGGCGAGGACGGCTCGGTGCAGGGGCTCCTCGAGTGCCTCGACGTGCCCTACGTCGGCTGCGATGTCCTCTCCTCGGCGCTGTGCATGGACAAGCTGACGCTGAAGAGGCTCTTCGAGGCCAGGGGGGTGCCCCAGGTGGACTTCCTGGCCGCCGGGAGCGCGGGCTGGCGCGAGCGCGCCGCCGCCATGGGGCTGCCGCTCTGGGTCAAGCCCTCCCGCCTGGGCTCGAGCGTGGGGATCAGCAAGGTGGCATCGCTCGAGCGAGACCTCGACGAGGCCGTGGAGCTCGCCGCCCGCCACGACCCCCGGGTGATCGTCGAGGCCTCCGCCGCCGGGCGCGAGGTTGAGTGCTCGGTGCTGGGCAACGAGGACCCCGAGACCTCGATGCCGGGCGAGATCGTCGCCCACGCCGACTGGTACGACTTCGAGGCCAAGTACTCCGCGGGGGGGATGGAGCTGCTGGTCCCGGCGCCGATCGACCCCGAGGCGCGCGAGCGGGTCCGCGAGCTGGCCGCCGAGGTCTTCGCCCTGGCCGGCTGCACGGGCCTGGCCCGCTGCGACTTCTTCGTCGAGCCCGACGGCGAGGTGCTGGTCAACGAGGTCAACACCATCCCGGGGTTCACGGAGACCAGCGTCTACGCCAAGCTCTTCGAGGCGAGCGGCATCGCCTACCCCGAGCTCTGCGACCGCCTCGCGCGCCTCGGCGTCGAGCGCCACCGCAGCGCCCGCTCCTACGAGTTCTAGCCTCACCCACCCCCACCCCACCCCCACCGAACGTCCCGGAGTATCGGCTATAGGGGGGGTTCCGGGACGTTCGCGGGCAGTCGGTTCGCGATCAGTCGTAGAGGCGGGCGTCGGTGATCTCGACGCGATAGCCGTCGCTGACCGGGGCCAGCTTGGTGATCCAGAGCAGGTAGTCGGTGAGATTGCGCCCGCCGGTGTCGAGGGCGACGCTCTGGTTGGCGGCCATCCCCGACTTCTCCCCGACCTTGGTCCAGCCAGCCAGCGGATCGGCCGCGCCATCGGACGGCGCCGAGGGCGCCGCGTAGACCTGTAGGTCCCAGCCGCCCTTGGCCGAGCGCACCTGCAGGGTCTTGGCGGCGACCGGGTCGGCGGTGGTCAGGTAGAGGCCGACGCCCGCCTTGGCCTCGGGGAAGTTGGTGTCGTAGGTCTCCGTGGTCCAGGAGCCGCCGGTGACCGCGGGATTGTCGTCGGTCACCCGGGTGAGCAGTTCGGGGTGCTCGCCGTCGCCTCCGACCGGGTCGTAGTCGGTGGCCGAGGTGACCTTCACCGGGTTGCTGCCGCCGCCCTCCCGATTGCCACCCCCGGCGCCGCCGCCCCCGAACCAGCCCGCCGAGATCCCGTAGACGGCGGAGAGCACGATCGCCGCGACCAGGAGCACCAGGCCGAAGGTCTTCCAGGACCACCGCTCGCGAACCGCCAGCCGCCGCCTCGGCGGCGGGACCGCGTCGAGCACGCTGGTCGCCTCGCCGGTCGTCGAGCCGGCCCGCGCCGCCTCCACCTCGAGCGCCGTCTCGAGGTCGGCGATCATCTCCTCGATGCTCTGGTAGCGGCGCGCCGGGTCCTTGAAGGTGGCCCGCTCGACGACCAGCGCGACCGCCGCAGAGACCTCCGGGCGGCGGCCCTGGACGTCGGGGAGCTCCTCGTTGACGTGCTTCATCGCCACCCCCACCTGGCTGTCGGCCGTGAAGGGGACGTCCCCGGTCAGCATCTCGTAGAGGACGACCCCCAGCGAGTAGATGTCCGAGCGGGGGTCCACCCCCTGTCCCATCGCCTGCTCGGGCGCGACGTAATCGGTGGTCCCCAGGACCCTGCCCGTGGCGGTCAGCCCGTCCTGCTCGAGCTGGCGGGAGATGCCGAAGTCGGTCAGCTTCGCGCGCCCCTCGCTGTCGATCAGGACGTTCTGGGGCTTGATGTCGCGGTGGACCATCTGCCTCGCGTGGGCGACGGTAAGCCCCCTGGCGATCTCGATCGCGTAGGCAATCGCCTCCTGAATGTCGAGCGCGCCGGCCCGCGAGATCCTCTGCTTGAGGGTCTCCCCCTCGACGTACTCGAAGACGATGTAGGGGCGTCCCTGGTCCTCGCCGGCGTCGATCACCGTGACCACGTTGGGGTGGGAGATCTTCGCCACCGCGCGGGCCTCGCGGTGGAAGCGCTGCAGCTGGTCGGCCTGCTCGGACATCTCCCGGTGCATGAGCTTCACCGCCACCTGGCGGTCGAGCGTCTCGTCCCGGGCCAGGTAGACGGTTGACATGCCACCGCTCCCCAGCCGCGCCTCCAGCCTGTAGCGGCCTGAGAGCACCGTGCCGATCATCTGGGCTGAGGTCGAGCCTGGGTTCATCTTCGTGGAGATATTGTCAACGCCCCGTGTCAGTTGAGGTTCGCTACTACACCGATCCGGCCTGCTCCTGGTCCTGGGGGGCCGAACCAAAGCTTCGCAGGCTGATCTGGGAGTTCGAGGGGGAGTTGGACTTCGATTGGGTGATGGGCGGGCTCGCCCGCAGCTACGGCCGGGATTATCGCGACGAGGAGGGGTCGATCGGCACCGGCCCGGACTGCTTCGCCGACCTCATGGCCCACTGGCTCGACGTCGGCGCGGAGACCGGGATGCCCTGCGACCCGAGGATCTGGACCGAGGCGCCCATCTCCAGCACCTACCCGGCCTGCATGGCGGTCAAGGCCGCCTGCGAGCAGGGTCCCGAGGCCGGCTACCGCTACCTGCGGAGGGTGCGCGAGGGGATCATGTGCGAGCGGCGCAAGCTCGACACGACGGAGGCGTTGGTGGCGGAGGCCGCGCCGGCCGGCCTCGACGTGCCGCGGTTTCGCATAGACCTCGACTCCCACGCGATCCTCGAGGCCTTCAGCGAGGACCTCGACGAGGTGCGCGACGTGCCCGCGGAGGCGCGCGAGGCGGGCAAGGTGCGCCGCACCGAGGGCAGCGAGCGCGTCACCTTCCCCTCCGCGGTCTTCACCGGGCCCGACGGAGCGCGCCACGGGGTCTGGGGCTGGCAGCCCCTGGAGGCCTACCGGGGGGCGGCCCTGGCAGCGGGGGCGCGGCCGGTCAACGAGGGCCCGCTGGACCCGATGGACGCGGTGGAGCGCTTCGGGCGGATCACGACCACGGAGGCGGAGGTCCTTGCCCAGCGCCCGGGCCCGCCGATCTGCGCCGAGCTGTGGGCGCTCGCCTCCGAGTGGCGGCTGCGCCCGGTCAGGGCGCTGACCGGCACGATCTGGGAGAAGGCCTGAGTCCCGCCGCCGCCGCCGCGCCCCCGCCGCGCTGAGCCGCCGAAGCGGGCCGGAGCCGCCGAAGCGGGCCGGAGCCACGCCGAAGCGGGCCGGAGCGCGCCCGGAGCACGGCCGGAGCCGCCCTAGCCGCCGCCCGTCCGCCGCACCCGGCGCGGCCCCTGGGCGACGATCCCGATCCGCCGGCTGCCGGGATGGTGCGGGCTGACCGCCTCGAGCGCCGCACCCTCGTCGGACGCCGCGACCACGCAGCAGAAGCCGCAGCCCATGTTGAAAACCTCGTACATCTCCTCCTCCGGGACCTGGCCCAACTCGGCGATCAGCCCGAAGACCGGCTGCGGGCGCAGCGGGCTGTCGATCTCGTAGGAGACCTCGGCGCGGAGCCTCAGCAGGTTGCCGAGCCCGCCCGAGGTGATGTGGGCCAGCCCCCGAACCCCAGGCACCGCGGCCAGCAGGGCGGCGACTGCGGCTGCGTAGATCGCGGTCGGCTCGAGCAGGATCTCGCCGAGCCGCCCGCCGAGCCGCTGGTCGTCGAGCGGGACCCCCGCCAGCGCCCGTCTGGCGAGCGTGTAGCCGTTGGAGTGCAACCCCGAGGAGGGCAGCCCGAGGACGACGTCGCCTGGCTCGATCGCCGAGCCGTCGACGATCGCGTCCAGCCCGACCGTTCCGAAGCAGGCGCCGGCGATGTCGAACCCCCTGACCAGCCCGCCGAGCTGGGCCAGCTCGCCGCCGGGGATCTCGATCCCGGCCAGCTCCGCCCCGCGCCCCAGCCCGCGGCCGATCTGCTCGCAGAGGTCGGGGTCGGCCCTCTCGACCGCGAGGTAGTCGAGCATCGCCAGCGGTTGCGCGCCGACGCAGATCACGTCGTTGACGTTCATCGCCACGCAATCGATGCCGACCGTGTCGTATCGCCCCATCTGCTCGGCGAGCAGCAGCTTGGTTCCGACCCCGTCGGTGGAGAGGGCGATCCCGGTGCGCTCGTCGAGGCGGATGACGCTCGCGTAGTGCCCCGGCAGGGGCACCTGGCGCGACCCGCCGCCGCCCTGGCCGAGCGCCGCCACGAGCCGGCCGACCGCGTCGTCGGCCCGCGCCTGGTCCACGCCCGCCCGCGAGTAGGCGTCGCCGCTCACCGCTGGCCCTGCACCGACAGGTGTCTCACCGGAGCCGATTCAACATCAGGGGCCGGTCGCCGTGCCCGCCTGACCCGCGCGAGCACCACGACCGCCAGCGCCAGCCGGTAGGCCGCGTAGGGCCACAGCGCCCGGTCGCGCTCGACCAGCCGGATCAATCGCTGGGAGGCGAGCGTCGAGGCGAAGGAGGCGAGGACGCCCGCCTCCAGGGAGCGGCGGAGGCCGGGCGGGAGTCCGCGACGGGCCAGCCTCGAGCCCTTCAGCGCGGTCGCGCCGACGATGATCGGCAGGGCCACCGTGCGGGAAAGCAGGTTCGCCTGGTCCCGCGAGAAGCCCCGCCAGCGCGCCGCGGCGAGGGTGGCGCCGTTGCGCGAGACCCCCGGCGCCAGCGCCGTGGCCTGGGCGAGGCCGAGGAACAAGCCGTCGGCCGCGCGGGCATCGCCGCGCCCGCGCCGCTGGGGCCTGCTGTCGGCGGCCAGCATCACCAGCGCCCCGGCGAGCAGTCCCGCGGCGGTCGCGCGCGGCCCCCCCAGCCGCCGCTCGATGGTGCGCTCCCAGCGGTAGCCGACCACCGCCGGCGGCAGGAAGGAGAGCGCCAGGACCGCGGCGCGGCGCCCGTCGAAGCTCCGCAGCTCCTCGGCGATCACCCGCCGCTGGCCGACCAGCAGAGCCGCCGCCGCCCCGGCGTGAAGCGCCACCTCGAAGCTCTTGCGGACCTCCGGGTCCAGCTCGTCCCAGTCCCACCCGGCCAGCCAGGGGATCAGCACCAGGTGCGCCGAGCTGGAGACCGGCAGCAGCTCGGTGGGACCCTGAACGAGCCCCAGCCCGGCCGCGCGCCGCAGGGGGATCGAGGTTGGGGCTTCCGTCGTCAAGCCTCGGCCGCGCCGGTGCTCTCGCCCCCCTCGTCTTCCTCGTCGCTCCCCCGGCCTCGGCGCAGCAGCCAGTAGACGACGAGCCCGACGACGGCGAGCACCACGACGTAGTCGAGGTAGGCGAGGTTGTGCCGCCACTTCTCCCAGTTGTCGCCGACCTCACGGCCGACGATCGCCAGCATCAGGACCCACGGCACGCAGCCGGCCAGGGTGAAGACGGTGAAGCGCCAGAAAGGCATCCGCGCCACGCCCGCGGGAAGCGAGATGAAGGTGCGGATGATCGGCAGCATCCGCGTGAAGAACACGGTGGCCTCGCCGTGGCGCTCGAACCACCTCTCGGCCCAGCGCAGGTGCTTGGGGTTGACGTGGAGCACGTGGTGGCGCTCGAGCAGCTCGAGGCGCCCGTAGTAGCCCGCGGCGTAGGCGAGCCACGAGCCGACCAGGTTGCCGAGCACGCCGGCGATCACGATCCCGGCCATCGTCAGGTCCCCGTTGGAGACGCTGAAGCCTGCGAAGAGCATGATCGCCTCGCTCGGCACCGGGATGCAGGCCGACTCCAGCAGCATCAGCAGGAACACCGCCGGCAGCCCGGTCGAGCTGATGAAGTCGGTCGCCACGTTGACGATCGGGTCGACGATCTTGTCGGTGACGCTGGCGAGGATCGGTACCAGAGCCTGCATGTGAGCTGACGATCCTAGGGAAAGGCGGTCTGGAGGGATCGGCCCCCGGAGGCCCGGAGGGTCGTCTGCGCCGGGCGGACGCTCTAGACTCGAACTGCCGAATGCACCGGTTGAACCACCCCGTCTACCGCGGCCGGACCCTGCAGATGGCGGCCGACGCGGCGCTCGTCGCGATCGCCTTCTACTGCGCGTTCAAGCTGCGCTTCCTCGACGATCCGAACGGCATCCCGCCGCGCTACGGGGACCTGATCGCCGGCGCGATCGGCTTCGTCGTCCTCGGCAAGGTGGCGATCTTCTACGGCTTCGGCCTCTACCAGAAGTGGTGGCGATACGTCAGCGCCCGGGACTTCCCCGGCATCCTGCGGGCGGTGGTCGTGGCGAGCCTGGTGATGGTGCTCGTCTTCACCGTCGCCCGCCCCTTCTCCGACAGCCTGCCCCGCTCGGTCGTGGTCATGGACTTCATCCTCACCCTGCTGCTGCTGATCGGGGCGCGCCTCGCGGTGAGGCTGATCGTCGAGAGGCCCCAGCGCGGCGCCCGCATCCCGACCGGCCCCGAGGTGCTGGTGGTCGGCGCCGGCTCGGGCGGCCAGATGGTGGTCCGCGAGCTGCAGCTCAACCCCAACCTCGGCAAGACCGCGATCGGCTTCGTCGACGACGACCCCCGCAAGCGCGGGATGCGGATGCTGGGGCTCAAGGTCCTCGGCTCGACCTCGGAGATCGCCGCGATCCTCGACGAGACCGAGCCCGACGAGGTCGTGATCGCGATCCCCTCGGCCCCCGGGACCCTGAGGGGCAAGGTGGTGGCGGCCTGCCGGGAGCGGGAGATCAGGGTGCTGACCCTCCCCACGGTCTTCGAGCTGCTGCGCGGCGGGGTGCAGCTCAACCGCCAGCTCCGCGAGGTCCAGGTGGAGGACGTGCTCGGCCGCGACCCGATCGTCGTCGAGCTCGACCGGGTCGGTGCCTACCTGGGCGACCGCGTGGTGATGGTGACCGGGGCCGGCGGGTCGATCGGCTCGGAGCTCTGCCGTCAGATCGCCCGGGTCGCCCCCCGCCTGCTGGTTATGCTCGACCACGCCGAGGACAACCTCTTCCAGATCGACCGCGAGATGGTCGAGGAGCGCCACTTCACCAGCGTCGAGGCGGTGCTGGCGGACTGCAAGGAGCCGGCGCGGATGCTCGAGGTGATGCAGCGCTTCAGGCCGACCGTGGTCTTCCACGCCGCCGCCTACAAGCACGTCCCCCTGATGGAGGCCAACCCCCTGGAGGCGGTCCGCAACAACGCCGTGGCGACCAGGATCACGGCCGAGACCGCCGCCGCCGCCAAGGTCGAGCGCTTCGTGCTGATCTCCACCGACAAGGCCGTGGACCCCAAGACCGTGATGGGTGCCTCCAAGGCGCTGGCGGAGTGGACGGTCGAGGCCGCGGCCGAGCGCCATCCCCATACCCGTTTCGGCAGCGTGCGGTTCGGCAACGTCCTCGCCTCCTCGGGGAGCGTGGTGCCGATCTTCCGCAGCCAGATCGAGCGCGGCGGGCCGGTCACCGTCACCCATCCCGACATGACCCGCTATTTCATGACCATCCCCGAGGCGGTTCAGCTCGTGATCCGGGCCGGCGACATCGGCGCCGGCAAGGGCGAGGTCTTCGTCCTCGACATGGGGGAGCCGGTCCGCATCGTCGATCTCGCCCGCAACATGATCCGCCTCGCCGGGTACGACCCCGAGCGGGACATCGCGATCGAGTTCGTCGGCCCCCGCCCGGGCGAGAAGCTCCAGGAGGTGCTGGTCGGCGCCGAGGAGCACCTGCAGCCCACCGCCGCGAAGCGGATCATGCGGGCCGTCCGGGCCACCCCGCTGGATCCGGGCTGGGTCGAGTCCACGCTCAACGGCCTCGAGCAGCTGATCATGGGCGGCGACGAGGCGAACCTCGCCGAGCGGGTGGTCGAGATGGTCACCGGCACCCGGCCCTCCCCCGAGGCCGCGACGGTCCGCGAGGAGTGAGCGGGAGCTTTCGCCTCCCCGGATCTTTCTAAGATCCGCGGATCCCAGCCGCCGTGCCGGAAAAGAACTCTGAGCCGAACCGGGTGAGCCGGCCTTGCTGCAGGTAGTCAAGGAGGTCGGCTCCTACGCCGGCCTCGTCGCCCTCCTCGGGCTGGCCGTGCTGGCCCTGCTGCAGTTCAGCCAGGGCCGGGACCTCCGCAGGCTGCGGGACTGGGCGGGCGGAGCGCCGGAGCGGGAGGCCGCCGCCGAGCAGTCCACCTCCGACCTGGCCGCCAAGCGCGCCGCCGAGCTTCGCGAGATCGAGAGGGCGAAGGAGGCGGAGCGCAAGGCGGCGGAGGACCGCGCCAGCCGGCGCGAGCGCCGCGAGGCGGGGCTGACTGAGGAGACGACCGCGGAGCGAGCGCGCTCGCGCATGCCCCAGACCCGCTACCTGGTGCTGATCGTGGCGGTGCTGGTGATCGTGGCGGGGGGCGTCGCCTACGGGGCGATCCACGTCTTGGGGGGCGAGAGCGGCAACGGCGGCAGGCAGGCGCGGACCGGCCCGACCGTGGCGCCCGACAGCATCAGGGTCTCGGTGCTCAACGGGACAGCGGTCTCGGGGCTCGCCGGCCGCTTCGGCGACGCCCTCGAGAAGGAGAACTTCCAGCTCGGCGCGGTCAGCAACACGCCCTCCAGCGTGGCGGTCAGCGAGGTGATGTACAAGCGGGGCCACCGCCCCGAGGCCGCAAAGGTGGCAGCGGCGCTGAAGATCTCCAAGGTCCGGCTGATGACCAACCAGATCCTCACCGCCGGAGCGGGGGCGCCCGTCGCGGTGGTGGTCGGAGAGGACCGCGCCGCCTCCCCGCCTCCCTAGCCACGAGGGACTCCGGGCCACGCGGCGCCAACCCGGGACCGCCGGCCCCCGGCGGGGTAACCTGACCCGCCCGTGCGGCCGTCTCGCGATCGCCTCAACCGTGTCCTGGCCCCGGCCACCTTCGGCCTTCTCGTCCTGGCCACGGTCGCCGCCTTCGCCTATGCGCAGCGGTTGAAGCGCGAGCCGCTGATCCTCGACAAGGTCACCTTCGGGCGGGTCGTCGTCGGGCCCGCCGGGAAGCCGAGGCGGCTGACGGCGTTCAGCCCCAACGGCGACTGCCGCGCCGACCACATCCGCATCCGCTTCCGGGTCACCCGCTCCGACCGCGCCGACGTGGAGGTGATCGACACCGAGGGCAGGCTGGTCCGCACGCTTGCCGAGGACCGGTTCCTGAAGCGCTACCGCTTCCACACCTTCTACTGGGGCGGGGGGACCAGGCGGGGGACTCCGGCTCCGCCCGGCCGCTACAAGCTGCGTGTGGTCCTGCTCGGCCAGGACCGCACCCTCGTCCCCGGCGGGGCGATGCGCCTGCATCGCGTCGAGCCGCGCGGTCGCTCGGCCTGCCGGCGCGGGCCCGGAGACGGAACGCAGTGACCGGGGTTCTGGCCGGGGTGGGGGTGATGGTCGCCGCGGTCGCCGCCGCCTACGCGATCCTCGCGCCGCCCTCGCGCTCCCGGGCGCTGGCGATGCTCGTCGCCCTGGTCCTGTTCCCGGTCCTGATCGCCGGCGACCAGTGGCACTCGGCCCAGATCTCCGACCTGCGCCACAGCCCCGCCCGCATCGCCGCCCTCGCGGCCGTGGCGATTGCCGCGGTCGCCCTGGCGGCCGTCGTCTTCACCCACCGCCCGCGGCTGATGCCGCTGGCGCTCGTCGCCGCGCTTCCCTTCCGGATACCGCTGGAGTCGGGGGGCACCCAGGCCAACCTCCTCGTGCCCCTCTATCTGGTGATCGCCGGCGGGGTGATCGCGGCCTGTGCGACCGAGCTGACCGGCGGGGGCGAGGGCGAGGCCCGCTGGCTCCGTTCCGCGCCGCCCCGCTGGCTCGCCCGCTCGCTGGCCGCCTTCGTCGTCGTCTACGCCGCCGGGGCGCTCTACTCGGAGGACTTCTCGAAGGGGATCCAGGACGTCTGCTTCTTCGTGATCCCGTTCTCGGTCGCCTTCGCCCTGCTGGTCGGCCAGCGCTGGGACCGCCGGCTGCTGCTCGGCGCCCTGGGGGTGCTGGGCCTCGAGGCGACCGTCTTCGTGCTGATCGGATTCGCCGAGTTCGCGAGCCGGGACCTGCTCTGGAACGGGGGCGTGATCCGCTCCAACGACTTCCACGTTTACTTCCGCGTCAACTCGCTGTTCTGGGACCCCAACGTCTACGGGCGCTACCTGGCGCTGGTCATCGTCGCCGCCGCAGGGGCCCTGCTCTGGTCGCGCGAGCGCCGGCTCTCCCTGCTCCTCGCAGGGCTGGTGGCGCTGCTCTGGGCCGGGCTCGTGCTGACCTACTCGCAGTCGAGCTTCGCGGCGCTGCTGGCCGGGCTCGCGGTGCTGGCGGCACTGCGCTGGAGCCTTCGCTGGACGGCCCTTGCCTGCGCCCTCGCCGCCGCCGCCTCGATCGGGTTCGTGCTCGCCGCGGGCGGCTCGCTGAAGGTCGACCTCTCCTCCTCCAACACGGTCAACAAGGACACCAGCGGGCGGGGCAGCCTCGTCTCGGGAGGAGCGGAGCTGTTCACCGACCGCCCGGTCCTCGGGTTCGGCACGGGGTCATTCTCGGCCGCGTTCCGCAAGAGGATCGCGACCAGGCGCCGCCAGGTCTCCGAGTCGCACACCGAGCCGATCACGGTCGCTGCCGAGGGCGGGATCGTCGGCCTCGCGGTCTACGCGGCCCTGCTGGTCACGGCGTTGTGGACGATGACGGCGGGGCTGCGCAGGACGATGCCGGGGCTGGTGCGCGGGCCCCCGCCGGCGGGGGCCGAGACGATCGCGCGTGCCACGGTGCTGGCCATGTTCGCCGCCCTCCTCGTGCACACCATGGCCTACGCCGGCTTCTTCTCGGACCCGATGACCTGGGTCCTCCTCGCGGTGGCCTGCGCCCTCTCGCCGCTTCCCGACGGCGCCGAGGTCCGCTCCGGAGGCGTGGAGGGCGCCGAGCCCTCGCAGCCCCCGGTCCGCTCCGCCGCATAGGCTCGCCCCGATGAGCGGCTACCTGCGCCGCCTGGCGACAACCGGCGCCGCCTACACCGGCGCCAGCATCCTCTCCAAGCTGGTCGCGGTGGCGCTGCTGCCGCTCTACACGCGCTACCTGACGCCCGCCGACTACGGCGCCGCCGAGGTCCTCTTCGCGGCGGTGGTCGCCGCCAGCATCATCGTCCGCCTCGGCCTGATCGAGGCCCTGCTGCGCTTCTACTACAAGCCCGGCGAGGATCCCCGCGCCGTCCTTCGCAGCTCCTTCGCGGCGCTCTTCTGGGCGACCACGGCCGGGGCGCTGATCGCGCTCCCCTTCGCCGAGCCGCTCTCGGAGGCGCTGCTGGACCGCTCCGCGCCTGGGTTGCTGAGGATCGCGGTCGGCGGGCTCTGGGTGCTGACGATGATCGAGTTCCTGCTCACCATCTTCCGCCTCGAGGAGCGCGCCCGGGCCTACTTCGCGACGACCATGGCCAACGTCGTGCTGACCATCCCGGTGACGGTCGCGCTGGTGGTCGGGGCGGGGGAGGGGGCCCGGGGCCTGCTGCTCGGCAGCTACGCGACCGGCGCCGTCTTCGTGGCGGCCCTGATCGTCGTCCACCGGCGCCGGCTCTCGCTGCTCTGGGACGGGGCGCTGCTGCGCCGGCTCATGCGCTTCGGACTGCCGACCATGCCGGCCGAGCTCTCGCTTTACTCGCTGAACTTCATCGACCGGATCATCCTGGTGCGCTCCGCGGGCCTCGCCGAGGCCGGCCTCTACTCGCTGGCCGTCAAGTTCGGCCAGGGGGTCAACGTGATCGTCCGCGGCTTCCAGCTCGCCTGGCCGCCGCTCGCCTACTCGATCCGCGACGACGACGAGGCCCGTCGCGCCTACTCGGTGATCGTCACCCTGTTCACCGCCGTCTGCGCCTTCGCGGTGATCGCGATGTGGCTGCTGGCCCGCTGGGTGGTCCGCCTGCTGGCGGCGCCGGAGTTCTTCGGCTCCTTCAAGGCGGTCGGGCTGATCACCACCGGCGTCACCCTCTACGCCCTCTACATGGTTCTGGTGGTGATCCTCGGGCGCACCGGGCGGACCGAGTTCAACCTCCCCGCGACCCTCGCCGCAACCGTCGTCAACATCGGCCTCAACCTCGCCCTCGTGCCCTCGATGGGGATCGTCGGGGCCGGCCTGGCGCTGGTCGCCTCCTACCTCGTCGTGCTCGCCCTGATGTACGTCTTCACGCAGCGCCTCTTCCCGGTCACCTACGAGTGGGGCCGCCTGGCCCGGATCGTCGCCATCTCCGCCCTGCTGATCGGCGCCGGCGAGGCGCTGATGCCGACCTCCGGCGCAGCCGGGCTGCTCGGCCGCGCCGCCCTGATCGCCGCCTATCCCCTGGCGCTCTGGGCCAGCGGCTTCTTCAGCGCGGGCGAGCGCGCCTGGCTGGCTCTCCTCCTGCGCCCCCGCGAGCTCGCCGCCCGCCTCCGCGCCATCCCCGTCTCCGAGGAGCGCGGCGAGATCCCCGAGGTCTACGAGGCCGAGGCGAT
The DNA here is from genome assembly GCA_046330315.1 of Solirubrobacterales bacterium. Classification (GTDB taxonomy): domain Bacteria; phylum Actinomycetota; class Thermoleophilia; order Solirubrobacterales; family 70-9; genus JAXLSZ01. The sequence continues at coordinate 394,502 of JAXLSZ010000005.1, read as the reverse complement.
GGACGAGGACGCCCTGCGCCAGTGACCCGGTGAACTCGGCCCTGGCTGGGGCGCCCCGCGGCGATCCGGTAGCTGATCTCGCATCGTCAGCGACTCTGACCCTTGATCTGGGTTGGAGAGACCGATGACTCGCCTCCCGGTTTGGCCCGGCATGTCCTCGCTTCGCAGAGCAGCCGCATTGACCCTGATTCTCGGCCTCCTCGGCCTGGCGCTTGTCGCCCCGACCGCACAGGCCTCGCCCGACCCCGTTTCGGGAAGCCTCGACTCGGCCTTCGGGACCAACGGGATCGTCACGACGCAAATCGGCTCTGGCGATAGCGATGCCGGGGCGGTGATCGCCCTCGGTAGCGGTCGCACCATCGCGGCGGGTGTCAGCACCGACGGCTTCGTCGTGGCGCGCTACGACGAACACGGCGTGCTCGACCCAGGCTTTGGCACCGGCGGGATCAGCCCGCCGGACAGCTTCGGTGAGATCTGTGACCCTGTCTGCAGCGATCGCGTCACCTCGGCGGTCCTCCAAGATGGCCGGGGAATTCTGGTCGCCGGTAGCAGCGGCATTGGAATCATCGGCCGTCTCAACTTCGACGGATCATGGGACGGCAGCTTCGGCCAGTCCTTCGGCCGCGCCACGGTGTTCGGCTCCGACGGGGTGAACGACGTGGCGGTTCAACGCAACGGCAAGATCGTCGTCGCGGGGTACGACCTCTTCGGGACAGGTGAGTCGAGAGGGTTCGTGGCACGCTTCGGCCTGAACGGCGCTGCCGACCCGACCTTCGCCGATCACGGCGTCTTCTGGCTGACCCAAAGTCGCAAGCTGGGGGTCGCTCCTGGCTCCAGTCTCGATTCCATTGCGCTCCAACCAGACGGGAAGATCGTCGCGGTGGGCGGGTCCTATGGTCACTCACAGAGGATGCTGGCGATTCGCCTCACCAAGGCCGGGCGCCTTGACCACGCCTTCGGTTCAAACAGGAACGGCCGCGTCGCCTGGCTCTCATCTGCCTACGCCACGCATGTCGAGCTGCAATGGAATCGTCGGGTCGTGATCGCGGGCGACAGCTATCGGCACAAGGGATTCTCCAACAGGATCGTGCTGACACGACTTCGCCAGAACGGCGATTTCGACCGGAGCTTCTCGTCAGATGGAATCGCGACGAGCGGACTGATCGACGCCTTCCCGACCGACACCGCCATCCGGCACGGTCGCATCGCCGTTCTCGGTGGCCAGCTCCTGGGAGGCAGGCTTGGCGACACACGCCGGCGGGTCGTGCTGCTGAGGTACCTGCCCGACGGGCGTCTCGATTCGTCCTTTGGCGGCGAGGGGGTCTCGACTCACCGGATCGGGTTCGACGCAACCGCTGTCTCGCTGGCGATTGAGCCAAACAGCGGGCGCTTGATCGTCGCCGGGCATTCTCGATCCACCTCCACGGCGGCCGAGACCTTTGCCCTCGCCCGCTTCCTGGGCTAGCCCGACTCCATCAAAGCCGGCCCGCAGGCCTGAGGGGAGGGCTGTCGGGACCCTGACCCCGGTGTGAGGCTCAGCAGTGACCTTGCCCCCAAACGACCATCGCGCTTACCTCTCCGCCGGCGCCACCAGTCCAGCAAGGCGCGCCTGCCCCCTTCGGGCCCACGAGTGGCAAGTGCAGGGAACCCGCCCCTCCAAGTGCCCTACCCCTTGCCGCCCGCCGGGAGGTTGACTCGCCTTGCTACGAACCGGACCCACGGGTCCTGAACGCTTCGGCCCGTCCAGCAACGGTGCTCTGAGGAGCTAACGGCTGAATAGAATCCAAGTACTCGCTTGGCGGTGACGTGTCCTCGGACTTCCTGCCGAAAGAGCCCACCGTCTCCATTTCTGGCGAACCGGTCGGTGAACCGTCCCGTTCGGGGGTTCGTGCGGCCAAACTGAGAAAAGGGATTCAGGTCCGCGCCGGACCCTGAGGTCCGCCCGTCGTTGCAGTGCATCATGCCTTCGACCTTCAGTCGAAGCACCCGCTTGCCCCGTGTACTAACAAGAACACTCAATCCGTCGCGGTGTGTTTGGTAGATGGTGGCGTGGGCGACCGCCGATGCCCAGGCCAGACTCACCAATGCAACTAGTGCAATGCCAACTGGCATACGGGTGTAACGCGTGCAAGCGCGGGGAGCAGTGACATCACTCCACCGTTTCATGCAGCAATAAAATGGTGACACAGTTGAGCGCTCCCGGCTGTCGTGGTGCAGTTTACTCGTACTCGTGACGGTCACAACTGCGATCTTGGCCCTGCCAGACATCGTTGCTGTCGACTCGGGCCAGATCGTTATCTCCTCCACAATTGTCGTCATCCTTGGTGCCGCTATCCTTCCAAGAGGAGAGTGTGTCCCCTCCATTTCTGCCCGTCAAAGCGTCTTGGCCATCGTGCCCGAGCAGGTCGTTGTCGCCACCTCCCCCTAGGAGCGCATCATCTTGGTTGGAACCCTCAAGATCAATCACGTTGAAGAGGTCTGCGAGCGATCCTGTACTGCAAGCCGGCCCGTTCTGACCGGCCTCATCCCCGGCCTTTCCGTAGTAATTGCCACCGATCAGGACCGCCAAGTCTGCCACGACGCCGCTTCCCTTCAGCTGCGCCCACGATGCGTTGTTCTTGCCACCGTCCGTGATCCCGCCACCGGCGCCGTTGATCGTGTCGCCGTTGCAGACTGCCGCTGAGACGAGCAGGTCGTTGCCGTAGCCGCCTTCGAGGACGTCGGCGCCCTCGTTGTTGATCACCGCGTCATCGCGTGCCAGCGTCTTCAGCGTGTCCCCCGCGACCCCCGGCCCGTCGACCAGCAGGTCCTCGGTGTTGTTGGCGCCTTGGAGCAGGGTCTCGCCGCCCTGGCCGCCCAGGAGCACCGGGCTGGCGGTCTCCAGGAAGCCTGAGATCGTCAGGCGGTCGGCGCCGCCCATCCCGGCCAGTGTGATCGCGTCCAGCGCTCGCGGCAGGGAGCAGGTCACCGAGGTGCCGTTGCCCTGGCCGTCGGTGGCGACCGTGCAGCCCTCCGAGGCCGCCGAGGCGGAGGTGTCGAAGTAGGCGCCCGCGACGCGGCTGAAGCTCACCGAGTCGGGGTTCCCGACCGTGTAGGTGACATCGACGTTGTCGGTTGCGCTGTTCGAGCCGGTCAGGTAGAGCGAGACCCAGGCCGGGTTGACCGGGGGCTGGGTGATCATGTAGCCGACGCTGATCAGCGAGCGGGTGCGCTCGGTGACCGCCTTCGCGGTGCCCGAGCAGTCCCCGGCGGGCTTTGACTCGACCCCGGTGCAGTTGTTGGCGGTCGTGTTGGCCACTCCGTCTCGCCCGTATGCGGTGTCTGAGCCGCCGCCCCCGTCGATGTAGTCGCCGTCGGCGCCGCCGTAAATGACATCGGCGCCGTCCTTGGCGAGGACCACGTCGGCCCCGCCCCCGGCGTCGATCCGGTTGGCGGTGTCCGAGCCGACGATGTAATCGGCGAAGGGCGAGCCGATGATGTTCTCGAAGCTCGTCGCGGTGATCTGATCGCGCCCACCGCCGTAGCGCGCCCCCCAGTCTGATTCGGTGTTGCAGGCCTGGTAGTGCTTGAGGGTGCCGTCTGGCTCGGTCGTCGTGCAGGCATCGGTGCCGTCGAGGCGGACGTAGACACCGCGCTCATCTGTGTCGGTGTCGGGCGGGAAGTTGTCGATCTGGGTGCCGCCGGCGTCGCTCACCGCCCCGGCGAAGCCGGGGGTGACTGCGGTGGAAAAGCTCAGCGTGTCGGTGTCGGCACCGCCGGCGATGGTGTCGCCGGTGCCGTCGCCGCGCACGATGTCGTTGTCGGCGTTGCCGTCTAGGGTGTCGGCCCCCAGGCCGCCGGAGAGCAGGTCGGAGCCGTCGTTTTCGAACACGCCGGGGTTGCTGGCGTCGAGCTGGATCGTCCCGTCGTCGCCGATGCCTCCGTAGAGGGCGTCCTTGCCGCCCTCGCCGTAGAGGTTGTCGTCGCCACGCTCGCCAAAGATCTTGTCGTCGCCGGAGTTTCCGTAAAGGGCCTGGCTGCCCAGGCCCCCGTAGCAGCTGGCCGGGGGGTTGGGGCAGGCGGTGCTGATCGTCGCGACCGCCCCGCGGTGACGGATTCGCCGCACCACCGGGCGCCTGGCGCGGCCGGGCGCGATGATGAACTGCGGGACCTCGGCCCCGGGAAGCGCGACCCCGGTTTCGGTCTGGGGCAGCTCGCCGTAGATCGCGTCATCGCCCTCGCCGCCGTACACGACCTCGACCTCCGGATTGACGTAGATGACGTCGTCACCGCCGCCGCCGTTGACCAGGTTGACATCTGGAGAGGTGACGATGATCTCCTCCGCGCAGGCGGTCCCAGTCACCGTGCTGCCGTCGAGGCTAACGGTGGGTGCCGGGCACTGGGCGCCCTGGGCCCGGGAGGGGTCGGCCGCCAGGAGCAGGAGGCCCAGGAGGAGGGAGCACAACAGGAGTGCGAGAGCGGCGATGGCTAGCCGAAGCCGACCGGGGGGGGGCAATGCTTTGCTTCACCAGGACAACTCCCTTCCACCGCTCCCCAGGGATCGGATCGAGATCGGAGGGCGGGTTCGTGAAAGTCTCACCCCTGAGCCGACCCCGGGGCATCCGTATTCCGCCACATGGCACGCCCGCGCTAACGAAGCGATGAACGGTCGCGCGCGTTCCGGTGCGCCCGCCCCCGAAGCCCCTCGCCGCGGGCCGGGAACAGTGCCTGGCGGGCGTGGGCGCGGAAGACCGGCGCGGTGGCGCGGCGCAGCGCCGTTGCGGCCAGCGCCCTCAGCCCGTAGCTCCAGGCGGTCAGGACCCGGACCGCGAGGGCCGCCGCCGCGGAGTGGTGCTTTCGCATGTAGAGGTCGCGGTTGCGGTGGAACTCGACGATCCTCGGCAGCCCGGCCGAGAGGTCGGTGGAGAGCTGGTCGTGGTGGACCGCCCGGGCGGCGGGGACGAAGAGCACGTGGTGGCCGGCGTCGTGGAGGCGACGGCAGAAGTCGCACTCGTCGTAGTAGACGAAGAAGCCGGGGTCGAGGTAGCCGACCTCGCGGGCCATCTCGCGGCGCACGATCAGGGCGCTGGACTGGGCCCAGTCCACGGGCCGGGTCGAGCTCCCACGGCTCTGCACGGTCAGCAGCCGGTGCAGGAAGACGGCGCCGATCAGGGCCGTGCCGACCCCGGGGAAGCGCCAGGCGCAGGGCACCGCCCGCCCGGCCGAGTCGAGGAGCTGGGGGGTGGCGGCGGCCGCACCGGGGTTGGCGTCCATCGCCTCGAGCAGCGCCGCGACCGCGCCGGGGCGAAGCTCGGAGTCCTCGTTTAGCAGCAGGCAGTAGCGCCCGGCGGCCTCGCGCAGCAGGGCTGAGTCGTTGGCCGCCTTGCCCTCCCGGCGCTCCAGCGCGATCAGCCGCAGGCCCGGCCTCTCCAGGGCCCGCACCGCCTCGGGGGAGCCGTCCGTGGAGGCGTTGTCGAGGACGAGGACCTCGCGCTCGACGCCCTCGGGGTGGGTGCGCTCGATCGACTCCAGGCAGGAGAGCAGGTACTCCCGGCCGTTCGTGTTCACCACGCAGTAGGAGAGCTCCGGCGGCACGACCCGCCACCATAATCGCCCACGATGCGCGTTCAGCTCGTCGACCCCTCGGCGTTCACGCCCCAGTACGACCGCGCCCTCGCCGCGGCGCTGGCCGGCGCCGGGCTCGAGGTCGGGCTGCTGACCAGCCGCTTCCTCTACGGCGAGCTGCCGCCACCCGAGGGGTTCGCGGTGCGCGAGCTGTTCTACCGGCGCACCTCCGCACGCGGCCTCGCGGCGCCCGGCAGGAGGGCGCTGAAGGCGGCCGAGCACCTGGCCGGCATGGCGCGGCTGCGCGGCGCCCTGGACGCCGACGTCGTCCACTACCAGTGGCTGACCGCCCCGGCGCTGGACCGCTGGCTGCTGCCGCCCCCCCGCCCCAGGGTGATGACCGCCCACTACGTGCTGACGCCGCGGCCCTCCCGGCGCGAGCTCCGCACCGCCCGCGGCCTCTTCGGCGCGATGGACGCCGTGATCGCCCACTCCGAGGCGGGCGCCGGGCGCCTGCGCGAGCTGCTGGGCCCGGGAGGCCCGCCGGTCCGGGTGATCCCCCACGGCGCCCTCGACTACCTGACGCGGCTCGGCTCCGAGCGCCCGCTGCCGGCCGAGCTCGAGGGCGCGGAGGGCCCGGTGATCCTCTTCTTCGGGCTGCTCCGCCCCTACAAGGGCCTCGACGTCCTGCTGCGGGCCTTCGCGGGCCTGAACGGCGCCGAGCTGTGGATCGTCGGCAACCCGCGGATGCCGCTGGAGGAGCTGCGCGGCCTCGCGGCGCGGGCTCCCGGGAAGGTGCGGTTCGTGACCCGCTACGTCGAGGAGGCCGAGATCCCGGCGATCTTCCGCCGCGCCGAGGTGGTCGTGCTCCCCTACCGCGACGCCGAGCACTCCGGCGTCCTCTACACGGCGCTCGCCTTCGGCAGGCCGATGGTGCTCTCGGCGGTGGGCGGCTTCCCGGAGCTCGCCGAGGACCACGGCGCGGCCCGCCTCGTGGCGCCCGGTGACCCCGAGGCGCTGCGCGGGGCGATCGCGGAGCTGCTCGGCGACGCGGGGGCCCGGGAGGAGCTCGCCGCCGCGGCCCGCCGGGCCGCGGCGGGTCCCTTCTCGTGGGAGCGGATAGCCGCCCAGACCGCCGAGCTCTACGGGGAGCTGGCGGGGCGGGGGAGATAATCGGGCGGTGCTCGAAGCGGCCTTCTGGATCTCCGCGGGGCTGATCGTCTACGCCCACGCCGGCTACCCGGTCGCCCTCTGGCTGCTGCGGGCCCTGCGGCCGCGGGGCCGCGGGGCCGAGGCGCCCGGAGCCGGTGCCGGCCCGCCCGACACCGAAGCAGGTGCCGCAGTGCCCACCGAGCCGTCGGTCTCGCTGATCGTCGCCGCCTACGACGAGGAGCAGGTGATCGCCGCCAAGGTCGCCAACGCCCTCGCCCTCGACTACCCCCGCCAGCGCCTGCAGGTGATCGTCGCCTCCGACGGCTCGACCGATGCGACCGTGCGGCTGGCGCGCGAGGCGGGGGCCGACCTGGTGCTCGACCTGCCGCGGGGCGGGAAGATCGCCGCCCAAAACGCCGCCGCGGCCCGCGCGAGCGGCGAGATCCTCGCCTTCTCCGACGCCAACACGATCTGGCGGGCGGACGCGCTGCGCCACCTGCTCGGGGCCTTCGCCGACCCGCGGGTGGGCTACGCCTGCGGGCAGGTCCGCTTCCTCGGCTCGGGGGGTGAGAACCTCGAGGGCGCCTACTGGCGCTACGAGATGGCGGTGCGCGGGATGGAGTCCGGGCTCGGGGGAGTCACGGCCGGCAACGGGGGGATCTACGCGGTCCGGGCGGACGCCTACATCGACCTGCCGCCATCGGCCAGCCACGACCTCTCCTTCCCCTTCGAGCTGGCCCGCCGCGGGCTGCGGTCGGTCTACGTTCCCGGCGCCGTCGCCGAGGAGAAGATGGTGCCGACGATCGCCGGGGAGTTCTCGCGAAAGCGCCGGATGATGATCGGGCTCTGGGACATCCTGATCTCCGAGCGGATGCTCTCGCCGCGCGGCTACCGGCCGCTCTTCGCCTTCCAGCTCGCATCGCACCGGCTGCTGCGCTACCTCACACCCTTCCTGCACCTGGTGGCGCTGGGGACGAACCTGGCGCTGCTGGGAAGCGGGCCCGTCTACGCGGTGACCCTCGCCGTGCAGCTGGCGCTGCTGGTGGGCGCCCTGCTCGCCGGGGCGGTCCCGATCGGGCCCTTCCGCATCGCCCGTTACTACGTGCTGGTCACGGCCTCGATCGCGGCGGGCCTCTGGGACCGGGTTCGCCAGGGCCCTCCGGGAGCCTGGGAGAAGGCAGAGGGGACGCGGTGAGCGCGGCGGGCAAAGGGGGCACGGTGAGAGCGGCGGGCGGCGGCCGCGTGGGGGAGCGGGCTTGAACCGCGCCATGGACCTGGCGATCGGCGCCGTGGCGCTGGTTATCTCGGCGCCGCTGCTGGCGATCGCCGCGGTGGCGATCCGCCTCGACGGCGCCGGCCCGGTGATCTATCGCCAGCGGCGGGTCGGCCGCGACGGGCGCGAGTTCGAGTTGCTGAAGCTGCGCACCATGGTGGCCGGCTCGGACCCGGTGGGGATCGGCACCGCGGTCGGCCGCGACGACCCCAGGGTGACGCGGCCCGGCCGCTTCCTGCGGCGCACCTCGATGGACGAGATCCCCAACCTCTTCAACGTCCTGCGCGGCGAGATGGCGATCGTCGGCCCGCGCCCGACGATCCCCGCCCAGGTCGCCGACTACACCCCCCGCCAGCGCCGCCGCCACGAGGTCCGCCCGGGGATCACCGGCTGGGCGCAGGTGCAGGGCCGGGCCGGGATCCCGTGGGAGGAGAGGATCGAGCTCGACCTCTTCTACGTCGAGCACCGCAGCCTGCGGCTCGACCTCTCGATCCTCGCCCGCACGATCGGCCTGATCCTCACCGGCCGCGGCCTCGCCCCGGACTGAGCCGCCGAGCGCGAGCGGCCTCGCCCCGGACCGAGACGCCAACCCGCTTCAAGGTACCGCTCGGCGGGCTAGGGTTCGGGGCGATGAGCGACGCACCCGAGGTGAGCCTGCGCGAGTTCCGCCCCGACGACGCGGCCGCGGTCCACCGCTGGTTCAACAACCCCGAGGCGACCCGGACGCTGATGGAGCAGCGCCGGAGCTTCTCCGAGGAGGAGGCGCGCGGGTGGGTGGAGCGGGCGATGGACACGAGCGGTGAGGACCGCAAGTACGCGATCGTCGTCGGGGGCCACGAGGAGCCGGTCGGGTTCACGGCCCTCTACGGGCTGTTCCGCGAGACCGCCCCCGAGCTGGGGGCGCTGATCGGCGACGACGTGCGCGGCAAGGGGGTCGGCCGCCGCGCCGAGGCGCTGACCATCGCGAAGGCCTTCGACGAGTTCGGTGCGCACCGGGTCTACGGGCGCATCCCCGCCTACAACGAGGCCGCCAAGCGGGTCGTCACCAGCCTCGGCTGGGTCCACGAGGGCACGATGCGCTCCCACCTGCGCCGCGACGGCGAGCTCTCCGACTGCGAGGTCTGGGGCGTCCTGCCCGACGAGTTCCGCACCGCGGCGGCCGACCTGCTGGAGTGAGCCGGGAGGAGGCAGAGGCGGCCCTGCTGGCCGACGGCGGTGCGGCCTGCGCCGGCCAGGAGTTCTTCCGCAGCGAGCCCTTCTACGCAGCGGAGGGCGTCACCCACACGCTGGCGATCGAGGCGGAGGGGTGCCGGCTGGCGGCCCCGCTGATCGTTCGCGCGGTCGAGGGCTCGGAGCGCTCCGACGCGGTCTCCCCCTACGGGTACCCCGGGCTCGAGGTCCGGGGCGACGCGACCGGCCTCCCGCTCGACACCGCGTCGATCGACTTCGCCCCCACCGGCCTGATCAGCGCCTTCCTGCGCCACCGCCTCGGCGCGCCGCCGCCGCTGGCCGGCGCGACCCACCGCAACACCGTCCTGCTGGCCGACCCCGCGTCTCCGCGCAAGAGCCGGCCCAGCGACCGCCAGCAGATCCGCCGCAACCTGCGCCAGGGGCTCCGCGTCGAGGTCGTCGAGGGGCCGCAGAGCGACCCCGGGGCCCGGGCCGGCTTCCTGGAGGCCTACGAGCAGACGATGCGCCGCGCCGGCGCCGCCGATCGCTACTTCTTCGGCGCCGCCTACTTCGACCGCATCCTCTCCTCCCCGCGCAGCCGGCTCGCCCTGGCGCTCGGGCCCGGGGGGGAGGTGGCGGCGGGCTCGGTCTGCGTGCGCAGCGACTCGATGCTCCACTACTACCTGAGCGGTACCGTCGACTCCCATCTGCGCGGCTCCCCGATGAAGAACATCGTCGAGGCTCTGGTGGACCTGGCCTGGGAGACCGGGCTGCCGCTCAACCTCGGCGGAGGCCTGCGCCCCGGGGATCGCCTCGAGGAGTTCAAGCGGGGCTTCGCGAACCGCGAGGAGGCCTGGCACACCTCCGAGCTGGTCTGCGACCGCGCCGAGTACGAGCGCCTCTCGGCGGGCTCAGACGCGGACGACTTCTTCCCTGCCTACCGCGCTTAGCCCCCGCGCCCAACCCCCTCGCCGAGCCCCCGAGCCCAACCCCCTCGCCGAGCTTCAAGTTTCCGATGTATGCCAGCGGTTTCTTGAAGCTCGGCGGGTGGGGCGAGGGTTAGGCCGAGGGGCGGGTCGGGTCGGGCCCGGTCAGCGGGCCGAAGCCGTTCACGGGCTCGCCGCCGTAGCGACCCCAGGTGGCCTTGCCGAAGGCGCGGATCGCGTCGAGCGTGGCGGGCCCCTCATAGGTCTTGCAGCCGAGCAGGTTCGTCCAGGTCGTCGCCGCCACCTCGTAGGGCATCCCTGCGTCGGGGAACAGGAGGGTGCCGACGTACATCGTGTCGTAGAGGCCCTTGAGCTGGAGCTGCTCGCGCTCGGAGAGCTGCGGGTTGTACTCGATCAGCATTCTCCCGTGCTCCATCGAGTGCACGAAGTCGATCGCGGCTGGCGTCTGAAGGTAGGCGCCATCGGCCTGCTGGTCGGGAGGCTGGACGTGATTGCCCGAGGTGGGCGGGTTGGTGTCGTACTTCACGGTGCTGCCCGGCGCCACATGGGTATGGCCCTCGTCCGGCAGGTGCAGGCGCAGGACGCACCCGGCGCGGCGCGCGGCCGCGCGAAGGTTGGTGGTGCGCGCGGCCGGCACGGCCGCCCCGACCCGGTCGTCCGGCGGGACCCCGTTGGTCGAGCCGCTCGCCGTGTTGATGTGGGACTCGCCCGAGGGTCCTCCGCCGCCGGAGCTGGCGACGATGACGACTCCGACGGCGACCGCGATCGTCAGCAGGCCCGCCACGCCGTAGCCGATCAGCAGGCGCTTTCGCTGCGCGGCCTGCTGGCGCTCCTCCGCCTCGCGCCGAGCCGCCCGGAGCCTCTCGCGCTCCTCCTTGCGGCTCGCCATCAGCCCGCCCCGCCCTCGACCACCCGAGGCCGGCGCCGCTCGCCCGCACCGGGCTCGCGGGACCAGACCGAGTCGAGGAAGGAGGCGAACTCCGCGTCGAGCCGCTCGGGGTTGGTCCGCCACTCGAGGATCGAGTCGGCCTCCACCAGGGTCGCGCCCTCGATCTCACCGGCGAGCATCCCCGAGTCGCTGAAGGGGTGGAGGGGATCCCCCGGGTGGCCGATGATCAGGACCGGCAGCTCGATCTGCATCCGCTCCTCGCGGTGCGGGGCGGTCTCGCCGAGCAACAGGCCCTCGAGGACCGCGAGCGAGGGCCGGGGCCGCTGGCGCAGGAAGTCGAGGACGATGTCGATCAGCGGGTGGGTGCGCGGGACCAGTGAGGTGACGCGGGAGACAAGCTCGAACCCGGGCCGGCCGACCCGCAGCGCCATCATCATCGGCGCGAAGATCGCGGCGACGGCCGCCAGGGCGTTGTCGAGGACCGGCATCTCGATGAAAAGCGCCCTGGCCCGGCGCGGGTAGCGGGCCGCCAGCTCCAGGGAGACGTTGGCGCCCAGCGAGGTGCCACCGACCACCGCCTGCTCGACCTCGAGGTGATCGAGCAGCGCCACCACCTGCCTGGCGAAGAGCGGCATCGAGTAGAGCCGCAGATCCTCCGGACGGTCCGAGCGGCCGTGGCCGAGCAGGTCCACACAGACCACCCGGTTGCCAGCCGACGCCAGGGCCGGGCCCAGCCGGTCGAACATGTGGCGGTTCATCAACAGGCCGTGGATCAGGACCAGGGTCCTCTCCCCGGCGCCGTAGGAGTCGTAGGTCACCCGGTGGCCCTCGTATGGGAACTCGCCGATCAAGGCGCGGCGCAGTCTAGTGGCCGCCCGGGCCGGGCAGGGACGGGGCTGAGCGGGTCCCCCGGCCAGTGCTTGGTCGGGCAGGGGAGCGGCGGGCAGGCCCTCAGCCGCCCGGCCTCGCGGAGCCCACCGGCTCCCCCCGGGTCCGCTCCCAGGGGTGTGAGGCGCGCAGCGCGCCCAGCACCGCGCGGGTCGCCGGGGCGCGGTTGAGCGCGTAGAAGTGGATGCCGGGCACGCCGGCGATCAGCAGCTCCGCGCACTGCTGGGCGGCATAGGCGACTCCGAGCTCGAACTCGGCCCGCTGGTCGCCCCCCACCGCCGTCATCGCCCGTTCCAGGCGGGACGGGATCGTCGCGTGGCAGAGCTCGCAGATCCGCTTGGTCTGGGCGAAGCTGGCGACCGGGATCACGCCGGCCAGGATCGGCACCTCGATCCCGGCCCGGCGTGCCTCGGCGACGAAGTCGAAATAGACCTGGTTGTCGAAGAAGAGCTGGGTGATCAGGAAGCTCGCGCCGGCCTCGACCTTCTTCTTCAGGTAGCGCAGGTCGGTTGCCAGGTCGGGGGCCTCGGGGTGCACCTCGGGGAAGCAGGCGCCGCCGATCGAGAAGTCCCAGCCCTCGGTGATGAAGTGGGCGAGATCCGCGGCGCTGCCCAGCCCCCCCTCGGGCTGAATGAAGTCCCGCTGCCCGCGCGGCGGGTCACCGCGCAGGGCGAAGACGTTCTCGATCCCCGCCGCGGCGATCCGGTCGAGCGTCTCCCCGAGCCCCTCGCGGGTGTCCCCGACGCAGCTGAGATGGGCCATCACCTCGAAGCCGAACTGATCGCGCAGCGCGGTGGTGATCTCGACCGTTCCCTCCCGGGTGGAGCCGCCCGCCCCGTAGGTCACCGAGACGAAGTCGGGGTCCAGCTCGCGCAGGGCCCGAGCGGTCTCGAACATCGCGGCCCGCGCCTCGTCGTTGCGGGGTGGTGAGAACTCGATCGAGAAGAGGGGCCGCCGCTCGGCGAGCATCCGGTCGATTCGCATTACTGGCAGGGTAGCTGTGGGCGGCTAGCCGAAGTTCCTCACAGCGTTGTTCATCCGGGCCGAATGAAGCTGCACGCTAACGCCCGCACCTGCCCGAACAGCCGCCGCCTTGACGACCGGGTCCAACAGTTCCGACCAGGCGCTTCGGCGGCGACCGTATAGCGGGAACCGGACAGCGACCGGCCGGCGGTCGGGCGGGGCAACCGGCTTCCGACGGCCGGAAGCGACCCTCGTGCCGGGACAAAAACCCGGAGATTGCGGAATAGCGGCGACGGAGGGGTGGCGCAACCGCTCCGGGTGCGCTAGATTCGCCTTGCGACCGGGAGAGAGAGGAACCGAGCCGAAGCCAGGCGAGGGCCCTAACTCGACAGGCGGCCGACAGAGCTTTGTTCGCGCGAAGGCTACGCGCGGGGCAGGCGAAGAAGGTCACCCCCGGTCGCTTTTTCGTGCCGCAGGCCGGGCTCGGGGCAGGGGCCCCCGGAGTCGTCCGGTCGCCGCTCTACCTTCCGGCGCTGCGGCGAGTCCGCCGCCGGCTGAGGAGCACCTGCCCTCCGATGCCGGGCGACCGGGGCGCGATCGAACTGGGAGCAGGGCGCTGTAGGGCACACACCCCGGAGCCAGGCCCGCAGCTAGCCCGCCCGCTCCCGCCGGGGGAGCGGCAGGGGTTGACTCCCGCCACGCCTCTCGCATCGAGTGGGCTTGCATGGGGGTGCGGGGGAGACTGTTGGCGGCGGCTTTCGCGTTGGCGATCGCGTTTCCCTCTGCCGCATCGGCGGCGGTTCTCTACGACGGCATCGACACGACACCGCCGGGATTCATCACCTCGCAGGACTTCGAGGCCAGCTTCGACGACTTCGACGCGGTCACCGCCGACGACTTCACCGTGCCGGTCGGGAAGGTCTGGCATCCCTCGGCGATCAGGGTCACAGGTTTCAAGGTCGGCGCTACCAGCACCTCGGCCGTGAACGTCAACCTCTACTCGAACGCCGGGACGCTTCCCGGGAGCCAGTTCTTCTCGACCCAGGCGCAGGCCGCTGCGGGCACGACCTATCCGGACTTCAACCTTCCCGTGCCGACGGCCCCCGTGCTCGCCCCCGGCACCTACTGGCTCGGCGTGCAGGCGCGGCTGGACGGTGTCTCCCCCGGGAATCCTCAGCAGTGGTTCTGGCGCGAGAGCAGCGAGGGCTCCGGCAGCCCGCCCGCCTTCGTCAATCCCGGCAACGGCTTCAACAGTGGCTGCACCACCTTCTCGCCGAAGAGCGCCTGCCCGCTGCCCAAGGTCCCGCCGCCGGGGACCGAGGCACGCACGGGCCCGGGCCAGTCCTTCTCGATCGACGGCGTCCAGGCTCCCGCCAAGCTCTCCGTCTCCAAGGCGAAGGCCAAGTCCGCCGGGAAGCTGGCCCTCACGCTCAGCGTCCCCAACGTCGGCAAGCTGCAGGCGACCAGCCCCCAGATGAAGGGCGCGAGCAAGACGGTGAGGGAGATCGGCAAGGCGCAGCTGGTCCTCTCCCCGACCGCCGAGACCAAGGGCAAGCTGTCCCGTGGCAGGCCGGTGACCGCCACCGTCAACCTCTCCCTCCCGGGTCTCGCGGCCCCCGGTTCAAGGCCACCGTCACCAAGCGGCTGAGCCGGTAGTTGCCGGCGGCGCGGCTGCGCCGGTCCGGCGCGGGTGTAGCATCTGCCACATGCGGAGGGGGGTGTGCGTCCTGGCGGTGGCTTTGGGTTTCCTCGTGGTCGCACCCCCGGCCGGCGCCTACATCTACTGGCTGAGCTACGACTCGGGCAACAGCCGGGTCGGCCGGGCGGGGCTCGACGGGAGCGGCGCCAAGGGAGACCTGGTGAAGGGGATCTACTTCGGCTCCGGCGTCGCCAGCGACGGCAATCACGTCTACTGGGGGGAGAGCGGGAGCAGCCCGGCCCTGGGGGCGCTCGGCCGAGCCACGACCAACGGCGGCGGGGTCAGCCACGGGTTCCTCAGCGCCGGCACCTATTGCGGCACCTTCGACGTGAAGACCGCAAAGGGCCACGTCTACTGGCTGAAGAGCACCTGCTCGGGGCTGACCCGGCAGATCGACAGGGCACCGCTCAACCCGCTCTCCAGCGGCGGCTTCGTCGTGCAGGGGCAGGGCATCTGCGGATTCACCGTCGGCAACGGCCACGTCTACTGGAGCGAGGGCCACTACATCGGCCGTGCCGGCCTAGACGGTTCCTCGCCCAATCCGACCTGGCTCGACGTTGGCACGAGCGCGGCGCCCTGCGGCGTGGCGGTCAACCGGAAGTTCGTCTACTGGACGGACACCTACTCGGTTCCGGGTGCCTACCGGGGCACGAAGATCGGCCGCGCCTCGATCAAGGGCACGAAGAGCAGCGTCAAGAACGCCTTCATCTCCGGCCTCAGCTTCTTCACCGGACTCTCGAACGCAAGCGGGATCGCGGTCGACGACAAGTTCATCTACTGGACGAACCAGTTCCCCTACGTCCCGCCACCGGGGACGCAGACCGTCTACGGAAGCATCGGGCGCGCCAACCTCGACGGGACCGGGGTGCGCCGCAGGTTCGTTCCCCACGTCTTTGATCCGGTCTCGCTGGCGATCGACTCAGCCGGGCCCGCCCAGGCGCCCCCGACCGTCTCCGACCCCGAGGTCTCGCCCCCGGTGTTCCACGTCCTGCCCGTCTACACGCCGACCAGCGCCCGCCCGGCGCGCCGGGCGCCGGGCGGCACCACCCTCCGCTACCGGCTGAGCGAGGCGGCGTCGGTGACGATCGCCATGCAGCTCCGCAAGGGCGGCCGCCGCAAGGGCGGCAAGTGCCGCCGGCCGACCCGCCGGCTGAAGGGGAAGCCGAAGTGCAACCTGACGGTGATGAAGCTCTTCCGCAGCGGTACGGCGGGGGCCAACGAGGTTCCCTTCACGGGCCGCACCCGCAAAAAGGTGCTGCGGCCCGGCCGCTACCTCGCGGTCTTCACGGCGAAGGGGAAGGGCGGCCGCTCGAAGCCGGTCTCGGACTCCTTCAAGGTGGTTGCCGGCTGAATCGCTGACATGTGACTATTCAGTCACGTATAATCCCCGGCCATGGACGAGGTGTTCAAGGCCCTTGCCGACCCGACCCGCCGCGCCCTGCTCGACGAGCTGTTCGCGCGGGACGGGCAGACGCTGACCGAGCTCGAGCGGCGTGTGCCGATGAGCCGGTTCGGCGTGATGAAGCACCTGAAGGTGCTCGAGGGGGCAAACCTCCTGACCACGCGCCGGCGAGGCCGCGAGAAGCTGCACCACCTCAACCCCGTCCCGATCCGGCTCATCCACGACCGCTGGGTGAGCAAGTTCGCCGAGCCCTGGGCCGCCGCGCTCAGCGGCCTCAAGCAAGACCTGGAGGAGGAGTAGATGGAGAAGGAGTACGCGGTGGTGGACGGGCGCGCGGCGCTCACCGTCTTCGAGACCTACATCAAGACGACGCCGCAGCGTCTCTGGGAGGCGATCACCGACCCCGGGATGCGCGCCTCCTACAGCTTCGGGGTGCGCACCGAGTCCGATTGGAAGGCGGGATCGAGCTATGAATCCGCCGTGCCCGGGGTGATCGAGATCGCCTCGGGGGAGAACCTCGAGGTGGACCCGCCGCGGCGGCTCGTGCAGAGCTTCAATGCACTGTGGAGCGACGAGGTACGCGGGGCGGGGACCTCACGGGTCAGCTGGGAGATCGAGCCGGTGGGGACCTCCTGCCGCCTGCGCGTGACCCACGACCAGCTCCCCTCGGATGCCAACCCCGAGCTCTTCGGCGGCTGGCCGATGATCCTCTCGGGCCTGAAGACGCTGCTGGAGTCCGGCGATACCCTGGACACGCCCGGATCGCTTCGCTGGGGCGGGGCGGCCCAGGGGTAGGCCCTTGGGTGCCGCCCGCCGCCGCCGCATCCCGCGCCCGCCGAGGTAGGCGCCGACTCCGCGCCGGAGCACGGGGCTGCCGACGTCACGCGGGCCAATACCCGATCGGCTCGCTAGCCTCAGCAGGGTGAATACTGCGCCCAGGGAGATGCCATCGCTGCCCGGGGCGGATCTCATCGCTCGAGGCCTCATCGACCTGGAAGCGCGACGAGAGACGGTGGAGGCGTTGCTGGTCTCCATCGGGGCTCCGCGGCTGCAAGCGCTCGGCTACGAGGTGAGCTCCCCGTTCGATTCGCCCGAGCACCGGCTCTACCTGCGCCTGGCCCGCGAGAAGGGCAACGCGGCACACTCGGCCTACAACGCGCTCCTTCGCCGACTCGGCAGCTTCGAGCGAGCAGCGCAATGCGCGACCTAGCCGACGAATCGCACATCGATCGGTTCATGCGGGCTCTCGGCCGGTCGGCAAGCTCGGAGGCGCGGGTCTACCTGACCGGTGGCGCCACCGCCGTGCTGTGCGGGTGGCGGGAGAGCACGATCGACGTCGACATCAAGGTCGTTCCCGACAGCGACGACCTGCTGCGTGAGATCCCGAAGCTCAAGGAGCGGCTCAACCTGAACGTGGAGCTCGCCGCCCCATCGGACTTCATCCCGGTTCCCGACGGCTGGGAGGAGCGAAGCCCGCTGATCCGGCGGGAAGGCAAGATCTCGTTCCACCACTTCGACCCGGTCGCCCAGGCTCTCGCGAAGGCCGAGCGCGGCCATCGGCAAGATCGGCGAGACGTGCAGCAGATGATCGCCCGCGGATTGGTTGACCCTGTCGACGCCATCGCTCAGTTCGAGGCGATCGAGCCGGAGCTCTACCGGTTCCCGGCCATCGACCCGCCGTCGTTTCGCGAATCGGTCGAAGAGCTCTTCAGACAGTGGAGCTAGCCGGACTCGAACCGGCGACCTCCTGGGTGCGATCCAGGCGCTCTTCCAACTGAGCTATAGCCCCGAGGGGCCCCGGCGCCGCGCGCCGGGAGCGCCAAGGATACGGGTTGAGCGCCCGCCCGCCCGGTCTGTGCGAGGGCAGGCGGGGATTGGAGGATTGGGAGAAGTTGCCCCAAATCAGCCCCCTGGAACGCATAGGCTTAGGGCCCCGAAGGTCGGAGACGATGGGCATCCTCGACGAAGCGATCCGCGAGCACCTGGAGCTGAAGCGCCAGCACGGCGCAAGCGACACCGAGATCAGGGAGCTTGAGGACTCCGCGTTCGGCCAGCCGGGTGAGCTCGAGGAGCCGCCGGAGATGTCCGACAGCGCCGCGGAGGCTCCTACGAACTACATCGGTTCGCCCGCCGTCCCCGGGGAGGAGGAGGCTGCGGCGGAGGAGCCCGGGGCGCCCGGCGAGAGGGCTGCCGAGGCAACGGGCGAGGGGGCCGCCGAGGAGGAGGCCGAGGCGCCGGGCGAAGTGCCGGCCGAGCCCGCGACGGCCGAGCCGGCAGCGCCCGACCTGGGGGCCCGCCCCGCACCGGCACGCGCTTCTGAGGGGCCCGCCCCGCCGGCCGAGGAGGAGCACCCGGCCATGGAGCACAAGGTCGTCGCCGAGCCCGCGGCCGAGCCGCCGCCTGAGCCCGCGGCCGAGGCGGAGCCGCGGCCCGCCGCCGAGGCCGAGGCGGAGGCCGAGGCGGAGGCCGAGCAGGAAGCCGCCGAAGCTGGGAACGCTTCCTCCGCGGAGCGCGAGGAGGTCGCCGCGCAGCCGACCGAGCTCTTCGACGTCGAGGCGGAGCCCGCCGCTGGGGAGCCTGCGGAGCCCGCCGCTGAGGAGCCTGCCGACCTCCCCGCCGAGGAGTCGGCGCCGGGGGAGGAGGCCCCGGCGCCCGAAGAGGGCGCGGGTGCCGGACCGCCGCCCGTGCCGCCCGCCGAGGCCTCGGCCGAGTTCGACGACCGGTTCTTCGACGAGCAATCGCTCTCCGAAGAGCTCGACCGGGCTCTCGACTCCCCCGACACGGCCGAGATCGCCACCGACTTCGAGCCTGGGGTCGAGGAGGCCGCTGAGCTCGAGGCCGAGGTCGAGGAGGCCGAGGAGGCCGAGGCTGTCGAGGCGACGGAGGCCGAGGCTGTCGAGGCCGCGGAGGTCGAGGCCGAAGTCGTCGAGGTCGAGGAGGTCGACGAGATCGTCGAGGCCGAGATCGCCGCCGCGGAGCCCCTCGAGGACGAGGAAGAGCCCCAGGAGGTCGAGGCGGAGGTGGTCGACCTGGTCGAGGTCGAGGAGGTCGAAGTGGTCGAGGAGGAGGAAGAGGCTCCCGCGACCCCCGGCGGGGACGGCGAGGACGTTCTCGAAGAGACCCCGGACTTCCTGCAGGACACCGAGGACGAGGAGCTCTGGTTCGAGCAGCGCCCGCCGAAGGACTTCGACTTCGACGACTGATCCCCAACAGGAAAGCCCCGCGCGAGGCGGGGCTCCCTGTTGGCGTTCTTGCCTTCCCTGGCAAGAGAAGGGCTTTCGGATCCGGTGATGAACCGGTATGTGCGGACGGAATCGACCGTCCGGCTCACATTCTTTACCCCCCGCCGGACCCTCGTACGAACGTCCAGCCAAAGACCGCGCAAATTACGCGGTCAACCGGCGCTCAGGACACGTAGCCGCGCATCTTCGAGGCGGTGACGACCCGCTCGAGGCCGACCAGGAAGGCGGCCTCGCGCAGCGGTATCCCCTCCTCCTTGGCCTTCCCGGAGACCTCCCGGAAGGCGCGGCGCATGACCGTCCCCAGCTTGTCGTTGACCTCGCGCTCCTCCCAGCGGAAGTGCTGGAGGTTCTGCACCCACTCGAAGTAGGAGACCACCACACCTCCCGCGTTGGCCATCACATCGGGGATCACGTAGATCCCTTTGTCGCGGAGGATCGCGTCCGCCGCAGGCGTCGTGGGGCTGTTGGCGCCCTCGATCAGGACCCGGCAGCGGACGTCCTCGGCGTTGCCCTCGTGGATCATGCCCCCCAGCGCGGCGGGGATCAGGACGTCGCAGTCCACGCCGATCAGCTCGCCGGCGTCGATCTTCTCGACCCCGCCGAACTCCGGCAGGGTGCCGCCCTCGCGGACGAACAGGGCGAGCTCGTCGGCGTCGATCCCCGCCTCGGAGTGGATCGCGCCGTGGGCGTCGGAGACCGCGACCATCCGGCATCCGAGCTGCTGCATGATCCGGGCCGCCCAGGAGCCCACGTTCCCGAACCCCTGCACGGCGAAGGTCGTGTCGGGGGGGCTGAGCCCGAGCTGGGGGGCGGCCTCGCGGAACATGTAGACGCAGCCGCGCCCGGTGGCCGCCTCGCGCCCCAGCGAGCCTTCGAGCTCGATCGGCTTGCCGGTGCAGATCGCCGGCGTGTGGCCGTGGAGCTTTCCGTACTCGTCCATGAACCAGGCCATCGTCTGGGCATTGGTGTTGACGTCGGGTGCGGGGATGTCGCGGGTCGGGCCGAGGATCTTCTGGATCTTGTCCATGAAGGAGCGGGCTATCTGCTGGCGCTCGGACTCCTCGAGCTGCTCGGCCGGGCAGTTGACCCCGCCCTTGGCGCCGCCGAAGGGCACGTTGGCGACCGCGGTCTTCCAGGTCATCAGCGAGGCCAGGGCGCGGACCTCGTCGATGTCCACCTCCTGGTGGAAGCGGACACCCCCCTTGTAGGGGCCGCGCGCCCCGTTGTGCTGGATCCGGTAGCCGCTGTAGGTGTGGACCCGCCCGTCGGCCTGCTTGATCGGGATCTGGACGCTGACCTCGCGGTAGGGGCTCCAGAAGACCTCGCGCAGGTCGTCGCGCAGCTGCATCCGCTCGGCGGCGAGGTCGAAGTAGTGGCGGACGATCTCCAGGTTGGAGACCTCGGCGCGGCCCAGGCCGGGCCGCGCCTTGCCATCGGCTCCGCCGTCGACCGAGGCCCCGGCCCCCCCGGCTTCCTTGACCGCCTCCGCGGTTCCAGTCTCAGTTGCCATTCGGCTCTCCTGGCCCTCGGTCTTCCCGGTGCCAGTCTCTCACAAGGCGGGCCGCGCGGCGCGATCTCCTCACCACGGGAACTCTCGCCCGTCAGGCCCGCGAGCGGCGCCTAGACTCCCTCCGAAGGGGCCATAGCTCAGTTGGCAGAGCGCTTCGCTTGCACCGAAGAGGTCGCCGGTTCGAATCCGGCTGGCTCCACTCGAAAGCCCGCCACCCGCGCCGCTCGGGCAGGTCCCTGCCTCTAGACTCGGCCGCCGGAGAGGAAGCGGGGCTGGCCGACCATCTCACAGCGCTCGACGCGTCCTTCCTCGAGCTCGAGGAGAACGACCCCTCCTCCCACATGCACATCGGCTGGGCGATGGTCTTCGATCCCCTCCCCGGCGGCGGCACACCCTCGATCGACGAGGTGCGCGAGCTGCTCGAGGGCCGCCTCTCGCTGCTGCCCCGCTTTCGCCGACGGCTCTCGGAGCCGCAGACGGGAGGGATGAGCTGGCCGACCTGGGCCGAGGAGGACCGATTCGACATCTCCATCCACGTGCGCCACGCGACCCTGCCCCGACCCGGGGAGGCCCCCGAGCTGCTCGAGTGGCTCGGCGACTTCTACTCGCACCGCCTCGACCGGGCACACCCGCTCTGGGAGATGACGCTCCTCGACGGCCTCGGCGAGGGCCGCTGGGCGATCGCGGCGAAGGTCCACCACTGCCTGGTGGACGGGATGAGCGGCTCCTCGGTGACCTCGCTGATCCTCGACGCCGAGCCCGAGCCGGCTCCCGGCTCGGCCGGGATCCTCGAGGCATTCGGGACCGGCAGGGAGGAGCGAAACGGCTCCCACGGCCCGCTCTCGCTGATCGCCGAGGGCGCCCGGGCGGGGGTGGACCTCGCCCTTCACCCGCGCAAGCTGGGCGGTGCCCTGGCGCGCTCCCGGAGCCTCGCCGAGCTGGTGCGCGACGAGCTGCGGGGAGCCCCGGCCAGCAGCCTCAACGTCCAGATCGGGGCGACCCGGCGGATGGCGACCGTGGCGGTGCCCCTCGACGAGGTCAAGCACGTCAAGGGTGAGCTCGGCGGCACGGTCAACGACGTCGTCCTCGCCGCGGCGACGGGGGGCATCCGCCGCCTGCTGCGCTCGCGGGGCGAGGAGCCGGACCCGGCGGGACTCCGCGCGATGGTGCCGGTCAGCCTGCGCCGGGCGAGCGAGTCGCTCGCCCTCGGCAACCGGGTCAGCTCCCTGTTCGTGGACCTGCCCGTCTCAGAGGCCGACCCGCTGGCCCGCTACCGGCGCACCCTCGAGGCAGCCGAGACGCTGAAGGAGGGCCGCCAGGCCGCCGGCGTGGAGACCTTCCTCGACCTCGCCGGGGTCGCGCCGCCCGTGCTGCACGCCACCCTCGCCCGGCTCGCCTACACCCCGCGTCTCTTCAACGTGACGATCACCAACGTCCGCGGTCCCCAGGCGACGCTCTACGCGCTTGGCGCGAGGCTGCGCCGGGTGATCCCGATGGTCCCGATCTTCGCCTATCACGCCGTCGGCATCGCCGTGGCGAGCTACGACGGCGAGGTCGTCTTCGGCCTCTCCGCCGACCGCGGGACGGTCTCCGACCTCGATGTGCTGGCGGAGGGGATCGAGGAATCGCTGCGCGAGCTGGGCGAGCTGTGCGGCGAGGGCGCCGCCTAGGGCGGCGCCCCCAAGCGGGCGGGAAGCGGACTCGGCGGGGCCCTGCGGGGCGCCGGCCTCGGCGGAGCCCGGCGGAAGGCGCCGGCCTCAGCGGGACTCGGCGCGGAAGCCGGCCCGCAGCAGCCTCGGCACCTGCGCCAGCGGGTCGGGAGAGTCGAGCAGCACCACCCCGATGTGCCGGCCCCCGCGGCGCTGGGTGATCACGTAACAGCGCCCGGCCGCCTCGGTGAGGCCGGTCTTCACCCCGGTGATCCCCGGCACCCGCGAGGAGACGAAGGGGTTGATGTTGAAGAGGTCGAGGACACCGCCCTTGATCGGGAACGGGAGCCGGGCCCTGCGGGTGGCGACGATGCGGCGCACCGTGGGGTTCGCCAGGTCGAGGCGGGCGAGCGTGGCGAGGTCCAGGGGGCAGGAGTGGTTGTCGCGGTCGAGGATCCCGCTGGGGCTGGAGAAGCGCGAGCAACCCAGACCGAGGGTCCTGGCGGCGAGGTTCATCCGGGCAACGAAGCGGCGCTGGGAGCGGGCGTCGTGCTGGGCAAGCGCGATCGCCGCGTCGTTGCCGGAGACCAGCATCAACCCGTAGAGCAGGGCGCCGAGGCGGACCCGCTTGCCGAGCGGCAGCAGGCCGATCCCCGAGCCGGTGTAGTTGACCGCGGCCCGGGTGATCCGAACCCGCTCCGAGAGAGCGTGGCGCCGCGCGATCAGCAGCGCCGTCAGCATCTTCGTGAGGCTGGCGATCGGGAGCTCGCGCCGCGGGTGAAGCTGCCAGAGGACCCGGCCGGTGTCGACGTCGAACAGGAGGCCGGCGGCGGGCGGGCGCTTCAGACGGACCCCGACCGGGGTGGGGCGGGGGGCCGGGCGGACGCTGAATCGTGTCCTGGCCGCGGGGGGAGGGCCATTGATCGTCGGGCCCGCCGCGCCGATCAGGCGGGCCGCGGGTCCGGACGCCGACGCCCGCGGGCGCTCGGCACCCTTCCCCGCGCCGCCCCGGGCGATCACCACGGCGGCGGCGCAGACCGCGACGATCAGCAGGGCACCGGTTAGAAAGCGGGCCACCTGCGCCTCACCCGGGTCCCGCCGGGACCGGCTGGGGCGGGCCGCCCCCCACCTCGGGGCGGCGCCTGGCGAGCAGGCGCACCACCGCCATCCCGAAGAGGAAGCCGCCCACGTGGGCGAAGTAGGCCACCCCGCCTCCGCCGATGTCGGGGACCGCGACCTGCCCGACCGCGGGGATGAACTGGAGCACGAACCAGATCCCGAGCAGCACGTAGGCCGGTATCTCGACCAGGGTTACGAAGAAGATCAGGAAGATCAGGGTGAGGACGCGGGCCTTCGGCAGCAGCACCAGGTAGGCGCCGAGCACGCCCGCCACCGCTCCGCTGGCCCCGATCGTCGGCACCGTGGAGTCGGGTGCCAGCGCCGCCTGGGAGTAGACGGCCACCAGTCCGGCGGCGAGGTAGAAAAGGACGAAGCGGACCCGCCCCATCGCGTCCTCGATGTTGTTGCCGAAGATCCAGAGGAAGAGCATGTTGAAGAAGATGTGCAGGAACCCCCCGTGCATGAACATCGAGGTGAAGGCGGTGATCAGCCAGGGCGCCTCTTTCACCGGCTCGAAGGGCTCGCCGCTCGCCCCGGCGCGGTCGTAGGCGGGGGTTCCCTCGCAGACGATCTGCGATCGCAGCCCCGACGGGCCCTCGGTCACCCCGGCGGCGCACTCGCTGCCCGGGTGCAGCAGCCGGTAGGGGATCGCCCCGTACTGCACGGAGCGCTCGTCGCGCTCGTTGAGGCCGAGGGCCCGCAGCGCGCCGCTGGAGTAGCCGTCGGTGGGCGCGGTCAGCTGCCAGAGGAAGAAGCCGATGTTGACCGCGATCAGGAGGACGGTGACGATCGGGAACCGAAGCGTCGGGATGTTGTCCTTGAGCGGTATCGGCAAGAGGCCGAGCCTACACTTGGACCATGAGGTCGCCGACCGCAGACCCCTGGGCGGACACGGAGGTGATCGACGAGCGCGCCCCCCGCACCAACCAGGCGGTGGTCGGGCTCACCGCCCTGGGCGGGGCGCTGTTCGGGTGGCCGGTCCTCTGGGCGCTGATGGCGGCCCAGCTCGCGATCGGCCTCACCCTCGGCCGGCGCTTCTGCCTCACCTGCCTGGCCTACTTCAAGCTGATCCAGCCCCGCTTCGGGGAGGGGCGCCTGGAGGACTCCCGCCCCCCGCGCCTCGCCAACCTCATGGGCTTCGCATTCCTATCGGCGGCCACGGCGCTGTGGTGGCTCGGCGCGCCGCTCGCCGGCCGCGCGGTCAGCCTCCTGGTCGCTGCCCTCGCCCTGCTCGCCGCCGCGACCGGGTTCTGCGCGGGCTGCGAGATCTACAAGCTCGGCGCGCGCCTGCGCGGCATCTCCCCCCGCCACCACGACCGGCTGGACCCCGCGGACCTCGGCCCGGCCGCCGCCGAGTCTCCGGTGGTGCTGTTCACCCACCCCCTCTGCTCGGAGTGCAAGGAGTTGCAGAGGCAGCTCGAGGGCGGCCCCCGCCCGCTGGTCAGCCTCGACGTGCGCGAGCACCCCGACCTGGCCCGGAAGTACGGGATCGCGATGGTGCCGGCCGCCTACGCGATCGCCGCGGACGGCACGGTCGTCGAGAGGATCGCGCCCTAGCCCCGGCCGGCAGCGGCGAGCGGCACCTGCTCGTCGGCGTGGTAGCTGGAGCGCACCAGCGGTCCCGCGGCCACCGACTCGAAGCCCATCTCGTAGGCCGCTCGCTCCAGGGCCGCGAACTCCTCCGGGTGCCAGTAGCGCGCCACCGGGAGGTGGTTCTCGGTGGGGCGCAGGTACTGGCCGACGGTCAGCACCTGAACCCGGTGATCGCGAAGGATCTGCAGGGTCTCGAGCATCTCGTCGAACTCCTCGCCGAGGCCGACCATCAGCCCAGACTTGGTGATCACCCGCTCGCCCCCCATCTCCTTGGCCATCCGCAGCACGCGTGCGGAGCGCGGGAACCGCGAGCCGCGCCGCGCCTTCGGGTAGAGGCGGGGAACCGTCTCGACGTTGTGGTTGAAGACGTCGGGTCGCTCGGCGATCACCTTGGCCAGCGGCATCTCCTGTCCGCGGAAGTCGGGTGTGAGCACCTCCACGAGGCAGCCGGGGGCCCGGCGCCGGATCGAGCGGATCACCCCGACGAATGCCCCCGCCCCGTAGTCGGGGAGGTCGTCGCGGTCGACCGAGGTGATCACCGCGTGCCGCAGGCCCATCCGCCTCACCTGGTTGGCCACCCGCAGCGGCTCCAGCGGGTCGTCGTGGGTCGGCTTGCCGGTCTTCACGTTGCAGAACCCGCAGCGCCGGGTGCAGACGTCGCCGAGGATCATGAAGGTCGCGGTGCCGCGCTCCCAGCACTCCCCGACGTTCGGGCAGTTGGCCTCCTCGCAGACCGTGTGCAGGCCCTCTTCGCGGATCGCCGACTTGAGCCGGCGGTAGGCCGGCCCGCCGGGGGCGGGCACCTTCAGCCAGGGCGGCTTGCGGCCGCGGAAGTCCACCAGTCCCTCCCCGGAAACGGCGGTCCCCCCGGGGTTGGACCGCGATCGGGTGACGTGGGTGCGCTCGGCGGGCTCGGCCATCCCGACTACCGTAGCGCGCCGCCCACCGCGGCCCGCGCGAGGGCGTCGAGCCCCTCGACCCGCCGGGCGAGGTCCGCGGCCGCGACGGCCGCCGGCTCCAGCCCGAGTCCGGCGGCGAGGCGCTCGGCCACCGCGCGCCCGAGCCCCTCGACGCCCGGCCCACCGCCGAGCTCGCGGCGCACCGAGGTCATCCGGCAGCCCTCGATGCCGCAGGGGACGATCCACTCGAAGGGCTGCAGGTCGTTCTCCACGTTGATCGCCAGCCCGTGGGTGCTGACCCCCCGGCTGACGTGGATGCCGATCGAGCCGATCTTGCGCAGTTCGCCGCCGAGGACCTCGGCGGCGACGCTTGCCGCCCCCGCGCCGGCCGGCGGCGCGGCGCCGCCGGCCGTCCACACTCCGGTCAGCCCCTTCACCGTCCCCGCGCCGACCCCGAAGTCCCCCAGCGCGCCGACCGACACCTCCTCCAGGAGCCGGACGAACCCGTGGACCTCAAGGCCAGAGCCCGCCCCTCGGAGCCGCGAGACCGGGTAGGCGACGAGCTGGCCGGGGCCGTGGTAGGTGACCCGCCCGCCCCGGTCCGTCTCGCGCACCTCGATCCCCTGAGCCTCGTACCAGGAGTCGCCCATGGGAAGCTCCGCCGCCTCGCTGCGGCGCCCCCGGGTGTAGACGGGCGGGTGCTCGAGCAGCAGCAGGGTGTCCGGCACCTCGTCGCGCCGGCGGGCGCCCTCCAGCGCCCGCTGGGCCGCGCGCGCCCCCTCGTAGGGCACCAGGCCGCACTCGACGATCCACAGCTCGCTCATCGCCACATCATCCTCGCAGGGTGCTGGATGCGCGGGGGCTCAGCGGCGGCGGCGAAGGGCTCGACGCCGGCGGCCGCGCTGCGGCCGCCGCCGACGCCGTCGCAGGCCGATCCTGCCGATCGCGCCGCGCGCGCCGACGCAGCCGATGCACCAGGCGCAGTCCTCGCAGTCGACGCACCCGACGCACCCCACGCAGCGCCGGCAGCGCGAGCAGGCCAGGGTCAGCGCGCTCCCCGCGACCGAGCAACCGAGTGCGGTCGCGGCGCTGCCGGCCACCGCGACGCTGAGCAGCGTCCCGGCGCTGCCCGCCACGGCGGCGCTCAGCACCGTCCCGGCGCTGCCGGCCACCGCGACGCTGCGGTAGGCGCCGGCGCTTCCCGCCACCAGAGCGCTCTGGCGCACACCGGCGCTGCCGGCGACCGCGGTGCTCTGCGTTATCCCGGCGCTGCCGGCGACCGCGCCCGCCGTCTCTCCGCCCTCAGAGGGCAAGGGAGACGGGCTCCTCGAGCAGCTCCCTGATCCGGGAGAGGAATCGCGCCCCGTCGGCGCCGTAGAGGATGCGGTGGTCGCAGGCGAGGTTCACCGACATCAGGTGGGCCGTGGCGATCTCTCCGTCTCGCGCCACCGGGCGCTCTCGGATCTCCCCGACCGCGAGGATCCCCGCCTGGGGCGGGTTGATCACCGCGGCGAAGCCGGCGATCCCGAACATCCCCAGATTGGAGACGGTAAAGGTTCCCCCGGAGAGCTCGGGCGGGGTGATCTGTCCATCGCGGACCCGCGCCGCCAGGGCCCTGGTCTCGGTGGCGATCTGCCGGAGGCCCTTGCGGTCGGCATCGAAGACCGTGGGGACCACGAGCGCCTCCGGCCCGGCCACCGCGACGCCGACGTTGACGCGCGAGTAGAGCTCGAAGCGCCCGTCCCGGTAGGCGCCGTTGGCGCGGGGGTGCTCGCGAAGCGCCAGGGCGGCCGCCTTGACCACCATGTCGTTGAAGGAGGGGACGGCCTCGCCCTCGCCCGCGGCCGCCTTGATCGCCGCCCGCGCCTGCACGCACCGCGTCATCTCGACCTCGGCCTGCAGGTAGAAGTGGGGGACCGTGGCCTTCGACTCGGCCATCCGCCGCGCCACCGTTGCCTGCAGCCTGGTCGGCTCCTCGTATTGCACCCGTCCCTTCGCCGTCTCGACGTCCCCCAAGCGCTCGGCTTGGGCGGGCGGGGTCGGGGCCGCTCCGAGGGAAGACCGCGCTTTCTGAGGAGCGGCCCCGGCCCCTGCCCGCCCACTTGCCACCGCCTTTGCGACGTCGGCCTTGACGATCCGCCCGCCCGGCCCCGAACCGGCAACAGCCCCCAGGTCCAGGCCGGCCTCGGAGGCCATCCGCCGCGCCAGCGGCGACGCCTTCACCCGCCCATCCCCTCCTGACCCCGGGACAGAGGTCGGTGCCCCAGCACCCGATTCTCTCTTGGAGGACGGCTTGGCCGGAGCAGACGCCGCCGGGGTTGCCGCGAGGGAAGACTGCGCTTTCCGAGCGGCTTCCCCGGCGGCGTCTCTACCCTTGCCGTCTACCACCTCCGAGGCATCGCCAACCCTCGCGATCACCTCCCCGATCGCCAGCGACTCTCCCTCGCCGGCGACGATCTCCACGAGGGTGCCGGCGGAATCGGCCTCGTAGACCATGTTGGCCTTGTCGGTCTCGATCTCGACCAGTTCGTCGCCGACCGCGACCTCGTCCCCGACCGCCTTCAGCCAGCGCAGCACCGTCCCCTCCTCCATCGAGTCCGACAGCCTGGGCATGACGACGTCAATCACGGCGCGTCCTCCAAAGACGAGCGCGACGCGTCCTCAGCTCCGCTTCCGGGCCTCTCGCGGTGGTGCCCGCCGCGACGACGCTCACCGGGATCCCTCCAGGGTCGCCAGGGCCGCCTGCACGACGTGCTCCTCGTGGGGGATCGCGGCCTGCTCGAGGCGCCGCGAGTAGGGCATCGGCACGTCGGCGCCGGTGATCCGCTGCACCGGGGCGTCGAGGTGGTCGAAGGCCTGCTCGGTGATCAGGGTGGAGAGGTTGGCGCCGACGCCGCCGTGGGGCCACCCCTCCTCGACGATCACCGCCCGGTTGGTCTTGCGCACCGACCCGAGGATGGTGTCGAGGTCGAGCGGGCGCAGGGTGCGCGGGTCGATCACCTCCGCCTCGACGCCGTGCTCGGAGGAGAGCTCGCGGGCTGCTCGCTCCGCCACCTGCGCCATCTTGAGGATGCCGACGATCGTCACGTCGGAGCCCTCGCGGCGGACCGCGGCCTCGCCGAAGCGCATTACCGCCTCGCCGTCGGGGACCTCGCCACGAGACCCGTAGAGGGTCTCGTGTTCGATGAAGATCACCGGGTTGTCGTCGCGGATCGCCGCCTTCAGCAGCGCCTTGCCGTCGGCCGGGGTGGACGGGCAGGCGACCAGCAGCCCGGGGATCTGCAGGAACATCGCCTCGAAGCTGTGGGAGTGGGTGGGGCCGAGCTGGTGGCCGCCGCCCCCGGGCATCCTGATCACCATCGGGACCCTGACCTGACCGTTGAACATGTAGGGGACCGAGGCGGCGTGGTTGATGATCATGTCGAAGGCGAGCAGCGAGAAGTTGACGGTCATCAGCTCGACGATCGGCCGCAGTCCCGCCATCGCCGCGCCGACCCCGACCCCGACGATCGTGTTCTCGGAGATCGGCGTGTCCCGCACGCGCCGCTCGCCGAACTCGTCGAGCAGGCCCTCGGTGACCTTGAAGGCACCCTGGAAGACTCCGACGTCCTCGCCCATCACGAACACGGACTCGTCGCGGCGCATCTCCTCGGCCATCGCGTCGCGAAGCGCCTCCCGCATGCGGATTGCACTCATTCCTGCCGCCTCCTCCGCTCCGCATCCGGAGGCGGCAGGGTCACCCCCACCTCCCGCTCCGCATCCGGGGGCGGCAGGGTCACTTCGAGGACCTGTCCTCGAAGTTGACGTCGCCTCCCTCGCCGGCCACCTCGGGCTCGACGCCGACCCGGGGCTCGGCGTCGGTGGCGGGGTTGGGCCGGGGGACGGGTGGCGCCCCGGCGTGCGCGGCGCCGGCCTCCGCGAGCCGCTTCGCCGTCTCGGAGGCCTCGGCCTTACGCTCGCCCCTGTGGGGCTCGGGGCTGCGCTCGTCGACCGCGTACCACCCGAGTCCGTCGCCGAGCACGTAGAGGTGCTCGTAGAGGGAGTCGAGGGCGGGCTCCGGCGAGGAGTCGGCGAAGGCGACCGCGGCCAGCACGGTCTCCTCGGCCCGCTGGCGGATCTCCTCCACGTCGGAGGGCTCCATCACACCCTCCGTCACGCAGCGCTCCGCGAAGCGCTCGATCGGGTCGCGCTCCCGCCACTCCTCGACCTCGGCCTTCTCGCGGTAGACCTCCGGATCGGCGGCGGAGTGGCCCCGGTAGCGGTAGGTGAAGGCCTCGACCAGGGTCGGCCGGCGCTCCTCCCTGGCGATGCGGATGTGCTCGGCGACCCCCTCGCGGACCGCCAGCACGTCCATGCCGTCGAGCCGCCTGCCGCTGACCCCGTAGCCCTCGGCCTTCCGCGAGAGGTCGGTCTGCGCGGAGTGGCGCTCGATCGAGGTCCCCATCCCGTAGAGGTTGTTCTCGACCAGGAACACGACCGGGAGGCTCCAGAGCCTCGCCAGGTTCATCGTCTCGCCGAAGTTGCCGGTGTTCGAGGCACCGTCGCCGAACATGCAGACGGTCACCGAGTCCTCGCCGCGGTAGTCGCTGGCCAGCGCCAGGCCGGCGGCCAGCGGAAGGTTGCCGCCGACGATCCCGTAGCCGCCCATGAAGCGGCTCGCGAGGTCGAAGATGTGCATCGAGCCGCCCCTCCCGCCGCTCGTTCCGTCCGCCCGCCCGAAAAGCTCGGCCATCACCCGGTTGGGGTGGGTGCCGCGGGCGATCGCGTGGCCGTGGGTGCGGTAGGTCCCGATCAGGTAGTCCTCGCCCCGCATCACCGAGGCGGTGCCGACGATCGTCGCCTCCTCCCCGATCGCCAGGTGCAGGAAGCCACCTGCCTTGGCCTTCTGGTACTGCCGCCCGGCCTCCTCCTCGAAGCGGCGGATCAGCGCCATCTGCTCGAGCAGCTCGTAGCAGGTGGCGGCCTCGGGCAGCGCCTGCGGGTCCCTCACCTCGCTCTGCGCTGTCTCGCTGCTCTTCGCCACGGTCTCCTCACCTCTGACCATAGCCGAGGCGATCTGGCGCCCCGCCCCTCATCCCCGCAGACGCTCGGCCGCCTCCTCGAGCCGGTCGTCCCCCCAGAACACCTCCTCGCCGACCGAGATCGCCGGGACGCCCCGCACCCCGAGGTCGCCGGCGCGCTCGGTCGTCTCGCGCAGGGCCCCCTTCACGGCCCCGGTTCCCGCCGCCCGCAGGATGGCCCGGGGGTGGAGCTCGCAGGCCGCAGCGGCGAGCAGCACGTTGTCGGGCTCGCTGAGGTCGCGCCCCGCCGCGAAGGCTTGGCGGAAGGCCGCGAGGGCGAAGGAGACGGCGCGGCCGGTTTGCTTGGCGTAGGTCGCGGCCCGCATCGCGAACAGGGTGTTGCCGGGCCACGGCTCGGGCCAGCGCACCGGGGGCAGCCCGTAGGCGGAGGCCCGGCGCTCGACCTCGGCGATTCCCGCGTCGCGCCCGGGCCCGTTCGCCCAGGAGTCGCGGCCGAAGCGGCGGAACAGCCCCCCCAGCAGGACCGGCCGCCACTCGGGCTGCTCGAGCCCGGCCGCGGCGAAGATGCCGCTCACCCGCTCGGCGGCGAGGTAGGCGAAGGGGGAGCCGAGATCGAAGTAGAAGCCGGCTCTCAGGCGTGCGTCGCCCAACCGTCAACCGCCCTGGCGGCATCGAGGATCGCCTCGGAGATGGTCGGGTGGGGATGGACGATCCGGGCGAGCTCCTGGTAGCCGCCCTCCAGGGCCATCGTCGCGACCAGCTCGGCGATCATGTCGCAGGCGCGGTTCCCGACCACGTGGGCGCCGACGATCTCGCCGTAGGTCGAGTCCACCACGAGCTTGACGAGCCCGTCGCGGTCGTCGTAGACCGTGGCCGCGCCGACCCCGCCGAGCTTCATCTTTCCGACTTTGACGTCGAGCCCCGCCTCCTTGGCCCGCTCCTCGGTCATCCCCACGCTGGCGACCTGGGGTTGGCAGAAGGTGGCGCCCGGGATCATCTCGACGTCCACCGGGTGGGTCGGCGCCCCGGCCGCGTGCTCGGCCGCCACCACTCCCTCCTCCATCGCCTTGTGGGCGAGGGCCGGGCCCCGGACGATGTCCCCGATCGCGTAGACCTTCTCGTTCGAGGTTCTCTGGCTGGCGTCCACCCTCACCCGGCCGTCCTCGTCGAGCTCGACGCCGGCGTCGGAGAGGCCCAGACCCTCGATGTCGGGCGCGCGGCCGCCGGCGATGCAGAGGTAGTCCACCTCCGCCGTCTGCTCCCCGTAGGTGAGCTTGACCGAGTCGGCGCCGGCCTCGACGCCGCTCACCGGGGTCCCGGTGGACACCGTGATGTTCTGCTTGCGGAAGGCCCGCTCGACCACCCGGGCGATGTCGCGGTCCTCGGCGGGGAGGATCTGGTCGAGCATCTCGATCAGCAGGACTTCGGTGCCGTAGCGGCCGTAGGCCGACGCGATCTCCGCCCCGGAGGCGCCGGCTCCCACGACCGCGATCCTCTCCGGCCGGGCCGGCAGCGACCAGGCGCCCCAGGTGTCGACGACCCGATCGGAGAACTCGACTCCGGGGATCGCCAGCGGGATCGAGCCGCTGGCCAGCAGCACTGCGGCCGCCTCGTAGGTCTCCTCTCCGACCTTGACGTTGCCGCCGGGGGTGAGCGAGGCCTCGCCCTGGATCCACTCGACCTTGTTCTTGTCCCAGAGCATCTTCACGCCGCCGGCCAGCGACTCGGAGACCGCCGCCCGGCGCTTCCCCAGGGCCTCCCAGTCGAGCGAGGCCCCCTCCACCGTCACCCCGAGCTCGGCGCTGTTGCGGGCCTGCTCGTAGAGCTCGGCCGTGTGGAGCATCGTCTTGGCCGGGATGCAGGCGTAGTTGAGGCACCGCCCGCCCGGCTTGTCGCGCTCGACCACGGCGGTCCGCCGCCCGAGCTGGGCGGCGCGGATCGCCGCGACGTAGCCGCCCGGCCCTCCGCCGATCACGATCACATCGAAGGAATCAGCCATGACGCGAGCCTATCGAAGGCCCCTCAGCGCTCGCCCGGGCGCTGAGGCATCTGGATCCTCGCCATCGCCTTGACCATGAAGAAGAAGAGGACGCCGCAGCCGGCGATCAGGACGATCGTGCCGGCCGCCTGCAGCCAGGTGTTGGCGTTGACGACGCCCGCGAAGGCGGCCAGCAGGAAGAGCACCAGCAGCATCTGGAAGCCGAGCACCGCCCAGTAGCGGGCCCGCCACATGCCCAGCGCCATCGCGCTCATGATCAGCGCGAAGAGGGCGAGTGCGGCCGGGTTGGGGTGCTCGCCGTTGACCGTCCGGTCCGATAGCAGGGCGACCGCCGCCGAGCCCCAGAAGACCAGGGCGACGAGCGCCGAGACCACCGCCCCGACGGTGACCGCGGCCGGCCTCTGGCCGGCGGCCAGAGGATCGAGCGCCTCGCGGGCCTCGCGGTTTCGCTGCTCGGACCTTGCATAGCCCGAGCGGAGCCGGTCGGGCCGCGCGGCGGCCGGCCGCCGTTTGCGCTTGCGCCGCCCGCCGGCGGGCGCTCCCTCATCCACCGGGCGCCGCCTCCCGGCCGGCGAAGGCGCGGCGCAGCGCCACCGCGCGGCGGCGCCGGGGTCCTCGGCGTCGCGGATCGCCCGCACCACCGCCAGCCGCTCGCCCCCGCCTCGACGACCTCGCGGGCGTTGGACGGGTCGATCCCCCCGATCGCGTAGAAGGGGAAGGCGGCGTGGGCGGCGGCGTGGCGGACCAGATCGAGGCCGACCGCGGGCCGTCCCTCCTTGGTCGGCGTCTCCCAGACCGGCCCGACGCTGATGTAGTCGACGCCCTCGGCCGCGGCGATCTGCTCGGGCGAGTGGGTTGAGAGGCCGATGATCGCGTCGGGCCCGAGGAACTGGCGCGCCTCGGCGACCGCCACGTCCTGCTGCCCGACGTGGACCCCGTCGGCCGCGCAGGCCCGGGCCAGGCTGGGGTCGTCGTTGACGACGAACAGGGCGCTGTAGGTGTCGCAGAGCCGCCGGAAGGTCTGCCCGGCCACCTCCAGGGTCCGGCGGTCGGCGTCCTTGTCGCGAAGCTGGACGATGTCCACCCCGCCGCCGAGTGCCGCCCGCAGCAGCAGCTCGGGGTCCTCGCCGCGCGGGCGGGCCTCGCAGACGAGGTAGAGGCGGGCGGTGCGCAGCCGCTCGCGCCGCAGCGGTCCGATCGCGTCGGGAGGTGCGAGGCTCACCCGACCGATTATCCCTGTCCGCCCCCTCCGGCGCCCCCTTCCGCCGGTCGTCCCTCCCCGGCCCCTCCGGCGCCCCCCGCTCCGCTTTCCGGGTAGGATCCGGTCCTGTAGCGGGAGCCCGCGAGCCACGGGGCTGAGAGGGCGGCTATGGCGCCGCCGACCGCCGAACCTGATCCGGGTAATGCCGGCGCAGGAATCGAGGCTCGACTCCCGGTGTCGAGATGGAACGGTCCGCACGGACAAGGACGAGGGATCGGTACGACGCGGTAATCGCCGGCGCCGGCGTGATCGGTCTCGCCTGCGCATGGCGTGCCTCGCAACGGGGCGCATCGGTGCTGGTGCTCGACCGGGCCCGGCCCGGCTCGGGCGCGACCGCCGTGGCCGGCGGGATGCTGGCGCCGGTCGGTGAGGCCGACTTCGGCGCCGAGATGCTGCTCGACCTCGGGCTGGAGTCGGCGCGGATGTACCCGGCCTTCGTCGCGGAGCTGGAGAGGGTGTCGGGCGTTGCGGTCGGTCTTCGAACCGAGGGCGCCCTGCATGTCGCGCTCGATCGCGACGAGGGAGAGGCCCTGCGGCGGCTCGCGGACCTCCACCGGGCGCGCGGCCTTCAGAGCGAGTGGCTCGGCCCGAGCGCCGCCAGGGAGCTCGAGCCGGGACTTGCGCCGTCGCTGCACGGCGGGTTCTTCGCGCCGGCCGACGCCTCGGTCGACCCGCGGCAGGTCTCCAGGGCCCTGCTGGCCGCCCTCGATGAGGCGGGTGTGGAGGTCCGCACGGCGCTGATCGAGCGCGCGCTCGTCTCGGGCGATCGCCTCGAGGGGCTGGTGGTGGACGGCGACGAGGTGCGGGCGGGGAGCGTTGTCCTCGCCTGCGGGGCCTGGTCGGGGCAGGTGGGCTGGCTCCCGCCCGAGGCGCGTCCCCCCGTGCGGCCCGTCAAGGGGCAGGTCGTGGAGCTGGCGGGCTCGCCCGAGGACCCGGTCTGCTCCAGGACGCTCGGCTCCGAGCGCGTCTACCTGGTTCCCAGGGAGGACGGCCGGGTGATCGTCGGCGCGACCGTGGAGGAGCGCGGCTTCGAGACCACGGTTACCGCGGGCGGCGTCCTGGAGCTGCTACGCGAGGCCTACCGGCTGCTCCCCGACGTCGGCGAGCTGGAGCTGGTCGGGGCGGTGGCCGGATTCCGCCCGGCCACGCCCGACAACCTGCCGCTGATCGGGCCGGGCGCTCTGCAGGGCCTGCTGCTGGCCACCGGCCACTACCGGAACGGGATCCTGCTGGCGCCGCTGACCGCCGAGCGGGTCGCCGGGATGCTCGACGGCGCCCCGGTTGCGGCATGAGGATCGAGCTCAACGGCGAGCCCCGTGACCTCCCCGCCGGCGCGACGCTCGCCGACGCCGTCGAAGCAGCCGGGGCGGCCGCAGGGGGGCGCGGCGTCGCGGTGGCGCTCGACGGGGAGGTGGTCCCGAGGTCGGACTGGGCCGGCCAGCCCCTGCGCGAGGGCCAGCGGGTAGAGGTGCTGGCGGCGATCCAGGGCGGCGCGGGCGATGGGGGCGCGGGCGAGAGCGGCGCGGGCGAGGGCGGCGCGTGCGATGGGGGCGCGGGCGAGGGCGGCGCGGGCGAGGGCGGCGCGGGCGAGGGCGGCGCGGGGGAGGGCGGCGCGTGCGAGGGCGGCGCGGGGGATGGGGAGGCCGAGGCACCGGAGGGCTGGCGGCTCGGCGACCGGAACCTGCGCTCGCGGCTGATCCTCGGGACGGGCGGGTTCCGCTCGCTCGAGGAGATGGAGCGCGCGATCGCGCAGTCCGGGACGGAGATCGTCACCGTGGCGCTTCGCCGCGTGGACCCACTTGCCCAGGGAACGGTGCTCGAGGTGATCGACCGGCACAGCCTCTTCGCGCTGCCCAACACGGCCGGCTGCTACACAGCCCGCGACGCGGTGCGCACGGCCAGACTCGCCCGCGAGGCCTTCGATACCGACTGGGTCAAGCTGGAGGTGATCGGCGACGATCGCACCCTCTTTCCCGACGCGGTGGAGCTGCTCGAGGCGGCGGAGACCCTGGTCGGGGAGGGGTTCACGGTGCTCCCCTACACCAACGACGACCCCGTGCTCGCCCGCCGGCTCGAGCAGGCGGGCTGCGCGGCGGTGATGCCGCTCGGCTCGCCGATCGGCTCCGGCGCCGGCATCCGCAACCCCTACAACCTGGCGATCATCGTCGAGAACGCCGGGGTGCCGGTGATCCTCGACGCCGGGGTCGGCACCGCCTCCGACGCGGTGCTGGCCATGGAGATGGGCTGCGACGCCGTGCTGCTGGCCAGCTCCGTGTCTCGCGCCGAGGATCCGGCGCTGATGGCGGCGGCCATGCGCGGGGCGGTCGAGGCGGGCAGCGAAGCCAGGCGGGCCGGCCGGATCCCCCGGCGCCTGCACGCAGAGGCATCCACGCCCGAGGCGGGGATGCCGCGGCTCTCCTAGCTGCGCGGGAGACGTGCCGCTCACCGGGGGAGGTGCCTGCCCGGCAGCGGAGTTGCCTCAGGCGCCCTGGCCCGGAGTGTCATCCGGCGACGGCTCGGGTGCCTGCCCGGCATGCCCACGCGCCTGCCAGAATCCGGATGCCCCTCTAAGTCAACTGGTCAGACAGCGAGCCTTTTAAGCTCGAAGACGGGGTTCGAGTCCCCGGGGGGGCATCGGCCCATGTCTGGTTCGCTGAACCGAATCGACACCCCTGGGTGGTCCAAGTGTTCAGCGAAGCGCCGGCCCCGCCCGGACCGACCGCCTTCCCGCCGTGACCGACCGCCTTCCCGCCCGGACCGACCGCCTTCCCGCCGTCCCGACCGTTCCGCTCGCCCTCCGTGCCTAGTGGCGGAAGTGGCGGTGCTTGGTGAAGACCATCGCCACGCCGGCCGCGTCGCAGGCGTCGATCACCTCGCGGTCGCGCTTCGAGCCGCCCGGCTGGATCACCGCGCGGGAGCCGGCCTCGATCGCCGCCCGGGGACCGTCGGCGAAGGGGAAGAAGGCGTCGGAGGCCACCGCCGAGCCGGCCAGCAGCGCCTCGGCCTCCTCGCCCCTGGCGTCGCGGCACTTTTCGACCGCCAGGCGGACGGAGTCCACCCGGCTCATCTGCCCGGCGCCGATCCCCAGAGTCGCGCCGTCGCGGGCGATCACGATCGCGTTGGAGCGAACGTGGCGCACCACGGCCCAGGCGAAGAGCAAGTCGCTCCACTGCCCCTCGTCGGGCTCGGTGGAGGTGACCACCTCCATCAGCTCGCGCGGCTCGGGGTCGCCGTCGCGGTCCTGGACGAGCAGGCCGCCCCTGACCCGCTTGAGGTCGCGCTCGTCGGCGGGCGCACGGCGGCGCTCCTCGTCGCAGAGGATGCGGATCGCCTCCTTGCCCTGGAGGATCTCGAGCGCGCCGTCGTCGTAGCCCGGGGCCACCAGCACCTCGACGAAGTTCTCGTTGAGCAGCTCGGCGAGGCCGGCGTCGACCGTCCCGTTCAGCGCGATCACCCCGCCGTAGGCCGAGAGGGGGTCGCAGGCCAGCGCCTTCTCGTAGGCCTCCCGGGGGCTCGCGCCGATCGCCACCCCGCAGGGGTTGTTGTGCTTGACGATCACGCAGGCCTGCTGGTGGAAGTCGAGAACCAGCCGCCGAGCCGAGTCGAGGTCGAGGACGTTGTTGAAGGAGAGCGCCTTGCCGTGCAGCTTGGCGACGCGCGAGAGCACGTGGGAGCGGGCCCCGGCCTCTGCGTAGAGCGCCGCCCGCTGGTGGGGATTCTCACCGTAGGCGAGGTCGAGGACCTTCTCGTAGGCGACGGTCAGGTGCTCGGGGAACTCCTCGTAGTGGGAGGAGAACCAGCTGCTGATCGCCGCGTCGTAGCGGGACGTCTGGGCGAACGCCTCGTTGGCCAGCCAGTGCCGGGTCGTCGCGGAGATCTCGCCCTCGGACTCCTCGAGCTCGGCCAGGACCGCGTCGTAGGACTCCGGCTTGACCACCACGGCGACCCGGTGGTAGTTCTTGGCGGCGGCGCGGATCATCGTCGGGCCGCCGATGTCGATGTTCTCGATCGCGGTGCGGGGGTCCAGGTCGGCGCGGGCGACCGTTCGCTCGAAGGGGTAGAGGTTGACGCAGACGAGGTCGATCGGCTCGATCTCCTCGCGCTCCAGCGTCTCCACGTGCTCGGGCTCGTCGCCACGCGCCAGCAGGGCCGCGTGGAGCCGTGGGTGCAGGGTCTTGACCCGGCCCCCGAGAATCTCCTCCTGCCCGGTGAACTCGGAGACCTCGAGCACCTCGAGGCCGGCGCCGCGGAGCGCCGCCGCCGTGCCCCCCGTCGAGAGGATCTCGACCCCGAGGCCGGCCAGGCCCTTCGCGAAGTCGGCAACCCCGGTCTTGTCGGAGACCGAGATCAGGGCCCGGCGGACCCGCACCGGCCCGTCGCCGACGGGCTGCGAAGCGGTCTCTGCGGGAGCCTCACTCATCGATCACCACCAGGCGCGGGTTGCGGGCGTCGATCCTAACCCTGCCCTCGGCGATCATGCGGATCGCCTCGGGGTAGAGGTCGTGCTCGGTGCGATGGATCGCCGCCTCGAGCTCGCCGCGGTCGCGCCCGGCCGGCACGGCCACGGCCCGCTGCATGACGATCGGCCCCGAGTCCACGCCCTCGTCGACGAAGTGCACGGTTACCCCGGTCACCCGCACGCCGTGCTCGAGGGCCTGCCCGATCGCGTCGAGCCCGGGGAAGGACGGCAGCAGGGCCGGGTGCACGTTGACGATACGCCCCGCGAAGCGCGCCACGAACTCCGCGCTGAGCAGTTGCATGTAGCCGGCCAGCACCACCAGGTCCGCGCCCAGGCCCTCGGCCCACCCGGCGATCGCCGCGTCGCGCTCGGCGCGGCCCGGGTAGGCCGCGCCCGGGAAGGCCCGGGCGGCGATCCCGGCGGCCGCCGCCCGCTCCAGCGCCCCGGCCCCGGGCTTGTCCGAGCCGACCCCGGCGACCTCGATCCCCCCGGAGCCGTGCAGGGTGTCGAGGATCGCCTGCAGGTTGGTCCCCGTTCCCGAGGCGAGGACGCAGAGCTTGAACCGGCCGGCCAGGGCAGCTACCGGCCGGCCCCGACCACGGCGATCTGCTCGAGGGTGAACTTGCCGTCCGCCTCCTCGGGGTCCCCGATCGGGTAGTCCCCGGTGAAGCAGGCGTCGCAGTGCCGGTCCGCCGGCGCGCCGATCGCCTCGTAGACGCCCTCCAGCGAGAGGTAGGCGAGCGAGTCGGCGCCGATCTCCTCGGAGATCTCCGCGACGCTGCGCCCGTGGGCGATCATCTCCTCGCGGGTCTCCATGTCGATCCCGTAGTGGCAGGGATGGCGGATCGGCGGCGCCGTGATCCTCAGGTGCACCTCGCTGGCGCCGGCCTCGCGGAGCATCCCGATGATCTGCCGGGTGGTGTTGCCGCGGACGATCGAGTCGTCGACGACAACCACGCGCTTGCCCGCGACGATCTCCGGCAGCGGGTTGAACTTCATCCTCAGGCCATGCTTGCGAAGCTCCTGCCCGGGCTGGATGAAGGTGCGGGCGACGTAGCGGTTCTTGATCAGGCCGTCGTCGCGGGGCAGGCCGGAGGCGCGCGCCACCCCGGCCGCCGCCGGGGTCCCCGAGTCCGGGACGGAGATCACCAGGTCGGCCTCCACCGGCGCCTCGCGCCAGACGATCTCGCCCATCCGACCCCGCACCTGCTGGAGGACGTTGCCCTCGAGGCGGCTGTCGGGGCGCGAGAAGTAGATGTGCTCGAAGACGCAGCGGGCCGTCTGCTCGGAGGACAGCACCTGCCGGGTCTCGATTCCCCGCTCGGTCAGGGAGACCATCTCGCCGGGCGCCACCTCGCGCAGCAGCTTGGCGCCGATGATGTCGAAGGCGCAGCTCTCCGAGGCGACCACGTAGCGGTCGCCGAGCTGCCCGAGCGAGAGCGGGCGCACCCCGTGCGGGTCGCGGAAGGCGACGATCGCGTGCTTGGTCATCACCACCGTGGAGTAGGCCCCCCGCAGGCGCGGCATCACGTCGGCCACCGCGTCCTCGATGTAGCGGCCGTAGTTGGAGGAGATCAGCGCCGCCATGATCTCCGAGTCGGTGGTCCCCCGGAACTCCAGCCCCTTGCGGCGCAGGACGCCGTAGAGCTCCACGGCGTTGGTCAGGTTGCCGTTGTGGGCGAGGGCGAGCTCGCGGCCGTCGTCGCGCCAGACGGGCTGGGCGTTCTCCCAGGACCCCCCGCCGGTGGTCGAGTAGCGCACGTGGCCGATCGCCATGTCCCCCTCCAGCGCGCGCAGCTTCTCCTCGTCGAAGACCTGGGAGACCAGGCCGCCGTCGCGCATCGTGGTGATGTGACCGCCCTCGCAGGCCGCGATACCCGCCGACTCCTGGCCGCGGTGCTGGAGCGCGTAGAGGGCGAAATAGGTCAGCCGCGAGACGTCGTGCCCGGGAGCGAATACGCCGAAGACGCCGCACTCGTCGCGCGGGCCGTCGCGGTCGTCGAGCCGTGGCCGCTGGTTGAGGTCTGCGGAGGCGATCTGCCCGTGGATTCGTAGGGAACGCAGGCGGGTCTGCCTACCTGGCCAGGTTACCAGCGCCGCCGGGGAGCGAAGGCGCCCGCCGGCCGGGGGGAGTGGTGTACGGTTGCCCGATGATCCGCAGGGGGGGAGCTCTGACGATCGTCTTGCTTCTGGCGGCGGCCGCCCCGGCCGGGGCGGCGACGATCACCGTCAACACCACGGCCGACCAGTTCGGGACCGGCGGCGCGTGTTCCCTCAGGGAGGCCGTCCAGGCAGCCAACGTCAACACCTACTTCGGCGGATGCGCGCGGCGGGGAGACAGCCAGTCCGACCTCATCCTGCTGCGCCCGGGGAAGACCTACACCCGCTCGATAGCCGGCGCCGACGACTCCAACGCCACGGGAGACCTCGACGTCACCCGTTCGGTGGAGATCCGCCCCTCCGGGAGACGGGGGCGCGCCACGATCGACGCCGCCTCGCTCTCCCGGGTCCTCGAGATCCTCGCTCCGGCCAGGGTGACGATCTCCCGCCTGAACCTGAGGGGGGGCCTGCCGGCGGATCCGGGCGAGACGAGGGAGGGGGGAGGCGTCAGGGTCGCCTCCGGAGCGAGGCTGAGGATCTCGGACTCCTCGATCGCGGAGAACCGGGTCGGCGGGCCCAGCGCCGAGGGCGGGGGGATCGCAAACCGCGGCACGCTCTCCGCGAGCAGGGTGCGGATCGCGAAGAACCGGGTCATCTCGATGGGGGCCGCGAACGGCGCGGGGATCCTCAATGCCGACTCGGGCTCGGCGACGCTCGACCGGGTGACGGTGACGGGGAACGAGGCCTCAAACGTGGGCGCCGGCATCTCGAACTACAGCGGCCGGCTCACGATCACCCGCTCGACGATCGCCGGGAACACGGCCGGGTACGGGGGCGGCGGCATCTACGCCGGCGGCGCGGTCACCCCCGGGGCCGTGGTGGTGCGCGAGACGACCGTCTCGGGGAACACGGCACTCGCCAACTCGACCAACGCTGGGGGAGGAGGCATCTCCGTCGGAGACTTCGGCGGCGGGACGACACGGCTCTTCAACACCACCGTGAGCGGCAACTCGACCCGCGGCGTCGGGGGCGGGATTTCGGTCTACGCGGGTCAGACGACCGCCCACGGCTCGACGATCGTCTTCAACACGGCCGATTCGGACGCGGACGGCACGGGCGGAGGCGGGGGCATCTCCGGGTTCGTCGCCTTCGCGAACAGCATCGTCGCGGCCAACAAGGACCTCAACCCGGGCGTGAAGAGCCCGGACTGCTCGGGCGCCTCCTCTGCCGGCCACAGCCTGGTGGGCGACACCAACGGCTGCGGGACCGGCCCGTCCGACGTCACGGGAAAGGCGCCGCTGCTCGGTCCTCTGGCCGCCAACGGCGGGCCCACCAAGACCCACCTGCCGAAGGCGGCCAGCCCCGCGGTGAACAGGGGCTCCCCGCTGAAGCCCGGCAAGGACGTCCTGGGCACCGGTGCCTGCACGGCCCGCGACCAGCGCGGTATCAGGCGCCCGCAGGGGTCTCGCTGCGACATCGGGGCGGTCGAGCGCCGGGCCTCGGGCCGGCCCTAGCCGGCAGCACACCTGTCAGCCGCCGCCCTCCGCCCGGGGCCCCAGCGACTCCCAGGCGCGCCGGGCATCGTCCAGGTCCAGGCCGAGGCTCTGCTCGGCGGCCTCGATCGAGATCTCCGAGCCCCCGACCTCGCCGATCAGCAGGACCTCCACCGAGCCGTCCGCGAGCGCCTCCAGGGCGGTCCGGGGGCCGCTGAGTACGAAGCCGCCGGGGCCCTCGCCGAACAGGGCGCTCTCGCCCGAGGCGCCGCGCGCCTCTACCAGCGGGTCGAGGTCGGCACGGCAGCCGATCCCGCCGGCGATCGCGCACTCGGCGATCGCGCAGGCCAGACCGCCGCCGCTGACGTCGTGCGCCGAGCAGACCGACCCCGAGCGCACCGAGTCGCGCACCGCCTCGATCGCCGCGCGGACGGCGGCGGCGTCCACTCCGGGCAGGCCGACGCCCAGCTCGCCGCGCAGCTTGGCCAGCTCGGAGCCGGCCAGGGACGGCGCGAAGGGCCCGATCAGGGCGATCGCGTCGGGCTCCCCGCCGTCCCCCGGCGGTGCGAACCCCATGCCCACTCCGGCGGTCGCTTCGGGGTCGGGGACCTCGCCCACCATGCCGACCACCGGGGTCGGGTAGATCGGTCCCTCGGGCCCCTCGTTGTAGAGGGAGACGTTGCCGCCCACGACCGGCACGCCCAGCGCCTCGCAGGCGTCGGCGAGGCCGGCCACCGAGCGGTCGAGTTGCCAGGCGGGGCCCGGCTTCTCGGGGTTCCCGAAGTTCAGGCAGTTGGTCAATCCCAGCGGCTCCGCCCCCGCGCAGGCGAGGTTCTGCGCGCACTCCAGGACCGCCTCGATCGTGCCGCGGTAGGGGTCGCAGGCGACCCGCCGGCCGTTGCCGTCGATCGAGACGGCGACAGCGTTCCCGGCCTCGGGCAGAAGCAGCACCGCGGCGTCGCCGGCGCCGGGGCGGCGTATCGTGCGCGAGCCGACGATCGAGTCGTACTGCTCGTAGGCCCAGACCTTCGAGGCGAGGTTCGGCGAGCCCAGCAGCGCCCTCAGGATCCCCGCGGCGTCGAGGCCGGGCTCGAGGGTTGCGCGGTTGCCGTAGATCCAGCCGTCGGGCTCGGCGGGGGAGAGGTCGTAGAGCGGGCAGCCGTCGACCAGCGCCGAGACCGGGACCTCGCCGACCACCTCCTCCCCGCTCAGCACCCGGAAGGTGCCGGTACCGGTGACCTTGCCGATCGCGGTGCCGCCCACCTGCCACTTCTCGCAGACCGCGATCACCCGGCCGAGGTCGCCCGGCTCCACCACGGCGAGCATCCGCTCCTGGGACTCGGAGACCATCACCTCGAAGGGCTCCATCCCCTCCTCGCGGAGCGGCACCCGCGCCACGTCAACCTCCACGCCGACGCCGCCCGCCGAGGCCATCTCGCCCGCCGAGGAGGTGAGCCCCGCGGCACCGAGGTCCTGGAGGGAGACGAGCAGCCCTTCGCCCAGCAGCTCCAGGCAGCACTCCAGCAGCTTGGACTCCTCGAAGGGATCTCCGATCTGCACGCTGGGACGCTTGGAATCGTCCTCGGAGTCGAGCTCGGCCGAGGCCAGGACCGAGGCCCCGCCGATCCCGTCGCGGCCGGTCGAGGCCCCCATCAGCACCAGCACGTTGCCGACCCCTGCCGCCGCGGCCCGGACCATCTCGGACCGCCTTGCAAGCCCCACGCACATCGCGTTGACCAGGCAGTTCTGCTCGTAGGGGGGCT
This sequence comes from Solirubrobacterales bacterium, assembly GCA_046330315.1. GTDB lineage: Bacteria > Actinomycetota > Thermoleophilia > Solirubrobacterales > 70-9 > JAXLSZ01. The sequence goes on along the minus strand of JAXLSZ010000005.1, from coordinate 350,467 downwards.
CGAAGCAGATCTCCCCGCCCACCGTCGGCACCCCGATCGAGTTGCCGTAGTGGGCGATACCGCGCACAGCCCCGTCGAGCAGGTAGCGCGAGCGGCCCGAGTCCGGCTCGCCGAAGCGCAGTGAGTCGAGCACGGCGATCGGGCGCGCCCCCAGCGCGAAGACGTCGCGGAGGATGCCGCCGACCCCGGTCGCCGCCCCCTGGAATGGCTCCACCGCGCTGGGGTGGTTGTGGGACTCGACCTTGAAGGCGACCGCGTGCCCGCCGCCGACGTCCACCGCGCCGGCGTTCTCTCCGGGCCCCATCACGACCCGCTCCCCCTCGGTGGGAAGCCTGCGCAGGAGCTTTCGCGAGTGCTTGTAGGCGCAGTGCTCGGACCAGAGCAGCGAGAACATCGCCAGCTCGACGCCGTTGGGCTCGCGGCCCATCCGCTCGCAGATCAGGTCGAGCTCGGCCTCGGTCAGCCCGAGGGCCACCGCCCTGCTGCGAACCCCCTCCGTCACCGCACCCGAGCGATCGCCGCGGCCACGCCCTCGAAGAGCCGGAGGCCGTCTGCGGAGCCGGTCAGGGGGTCGACCGCGTGCTCGGGGTGTGGCATCAGGCCGAGCACGTTGCCCGCCTCGTTCGTGACGCCGGCGATCCCGTGCTCGGAGCCGTTCGGGCTCTGGCCGGGGGCGTAGCGGAGGGCCACCTGGCCGCGCTCCTCGATCTCGCTGAGTGTCTCCGGCGGGGCGAAGTAGCGGCCGGTCTGGTGCTTGACCGGGATTGAGAGACGCTCGCCGGGCTCGATCCCCTGAAGGAACGGCGAGTCGCTGGGCTCGGCCACCAGCTCGACCTGCCGGCAGACGAAGCGGATTCCCTCGTTGGTCAGCAGGGCGCCGGGGAGCAGGCCGCACTCGCAGAGCACCTGGAAGCCGTTGCAGATCCCGAGCACCGGCCCGCCGGCATCGGCGAACTCGGCAACGGCCTCCATCGCGGGCGAGAAGCGGGCGATAGCTCCTGCCCGCAGGTAATCCCCGTAGGAGAAGCCGCCGGGCACCACCACGGCGTCCGCCCCACCGAGGTCGCGGTCCTCGTGCCAGATCATCCGCGCCCCGCCGGCGCGGGCGCAGGCGCTGAGCGCGTCGCGCTCGTCGCAGGAGCCGGGGAACTGGATCACCGCGAACATCACTGCATCAATCCACCCGCTCTATCTCGTAGTCCTCGATCAGGGGGTTGGCGAGGAGCTTGCGGCAGAGCTCGTCGAGGTGCTCGGGGCTGTCGGCCTCGAGCTCGACCATGCGGCCCACGCGGACGTGGTCTATTCCCTCGAAGCCCAGGGCGGGGAGGGCCCGCTCGACCGCCTTGCCCTGAGGGTCGAGGATGCCCTGCTTGGGCATGATCAGGACCCTGGCCCTCAACTCAGAGGGTCCGATCCGTGATCCGCTCGTAGGCCTCGAGGTACTTGGCGCGGGTCTGCTCGACAACGTCGGGGGGGAGCTCGGGGGCCGGCGGGGAGTGGTCCCAGCCGGCCTCGTCGGCCCAGTCGCGGACGTACTGCTTGTCGAAGGAGGGCTGGGTGCGCCCGGGCTCGTAGCGGTCGGCGGGCCAGAAGCGCGAGGAGTCCGGGGTCAGCACCTCGTCTGCCAGCACCACCTCGGCCCCGGCATGGCGGCCGAACTCGAACTTGGTGTCGGCGACGATGATCCCCCGCGCGGTGGCGTGGTCGGCGGCATGGCGGTAGAGCTCGATCGAGATCCGGCGAAGCTCCTCCATCAGGGCCCGGTCGCCGACGATCTCGGCGGCCCGCTCGAAATCGACGTTCTCGTCGTGCTCGCCGATCTCGGCCTTGGTGGCGGGAGTGAAGATCGGCTCCGGCAGGCGGTCGGACTCCCGGAGCCCCTCCGGCAGCGCGATGCCGCAGACCTCGCCGCTCTCGCGGTACTCCTTCCAGCCCGAGCCGGAGAGGTAGCCGCGGACCACGCACTCGACCGGGTACATCTCGAGCCTGCGCACCCTGATCGCCCGCTCGGAGACCTCCTCGGGGACCTCTTCGGAGAGGAAATGGTTGGGGACGATCCCACCGGTCGTCTCGAACCAGAAGATCGACATCTGGGTCAGCACCCGGCCCTTGTCGGGGATCGGGGTGGGCATCACCACGTCGTAGATCGAGATGCGGTCGGAGGCGACCATCAGCAGGTCGCCGTCCATCTCGTAGATCTCCCGGACCTTGCCGGTCGAGTGCAGCTTCAGGTCGGCGATCGCGTCGGCCATGGCGCTTCGCCGATGCTAGCTATCCGGTCAGCGGATCGGGCTCGCCGAGCTGGGTGGACTGCGGCGGCTCGTAGGGGCTGCCGGGCACCCCGCCGATCGCCAGGATCCGCACCGGCTCCGCGCCGGTCCTGATCTTCCGTCTCGTTCCCGGCCCGACCCGCACAACCGTCGAGGGGTCGAGGTGCACCGTGTCCCCCTCGATGTCGATCTCGGCAGAGCCGCTGAGCACCACGTAGACCTCCTCCTGGCCGTCGTCGGAGTGGTCGTGCTCGGGGTAGGCGTCGAACTCCGCCGGCAGCTCGAAGATCGAGAGGCCGAAGGAGCTTGCCCCCAGCGAGGCCCGGGCCCGGAACATCGCCCCGCCGTAGATCGCCTCCATGTCCTCGATGCGCACCGCCGTGTAGTCCGCCATCTCGCAGGGCCTCCTTGTCGCCGAGCGCCGGGTCCGCCGTCCTGCGACTCTATATTCATGCCGCTTCCGCCCGGGCCAAGCTCCCCGCCGCTCGTCCAGACGATGCGCTGGTTCTGGCGGCCGATCGCCTTCATGGAGGAGTGCCGGCGGCGCTACGGCGACGCCTTCAGCGTCACCTTTCTCGGCTTCCGCACCCCGATGGTGATGGTCTGCGACCCCGAGACGGTGCGCGCGCTCTACACCGAGCCGCTCAACGGGCTGCCGCCGGGACGGGCACTGGCGCTCGAGCCGATCATGGGCCCGCGCTCGATCCTGCTGCTGGAGGGGTCCGAGCACCTCGCCCGCCGCAGGCTGATGCTGCCCCCCCTCCACGGGGAGAGGATGCGCTCCTACCTTCCCGTCGTCGAGGAGATCGTCGGGGCCGAGATCGAGAGCTGGCCCCTCGACACCGCGATGGCGCTCCACCCCCGCATGCAGGCGGTCACCCTGGAGGTGATCCTGCGGGTCGTCTTCGGGGTGGCCGACGCCGGGAGGCTCTCCCGCCTGCGGGACCTGCTCGGCCAAGTCCTCGCCGAGACCGCCGCCCCCGCGGCCCAGCTCGCCACGCTGGTCACGCGGCGGGTCCCGGACCGGGGCCCCTGGGCGCGCTTCATGGGGCTGCTGGGCGCGGTCGACGAGGTCCTCTACGCGGAGATCGCCGAGCGCCGCGCGGACCCCGGGCTCGAGCAGCGCGAGGACATCCTCTCGGCCCTGGTCGCGGCCCGCTTCGACGACGGCCGGCCGATGGAGGACTCCGAGCTGCGCGACCAGCTGATGACGCTGCTGCTCGCCGGGCACGAGACCACGGCGACCGCCCTGGCCTGGTCGTTCGACCTGCTCCTGCACAACCCCGGGCCGCTCGCGAGGCTGCGGGCCGAGCTGCGCGAGGGCGGCGAGGATTACCTGCGGGCGACGATCGCCGAGTCGCTTCGGCTGCGCCCCGTCGTCCCCCTCGCCGGGCGGCGGCTGGCCGCCGACCTCGACGCCGGCGGGGTCCGGCTGGAGGCCGGCACCGACGTCACCCCGGCCATCTGGCTGACCCACACCCGTGCCGGCCTCTACCCGGAGCCGCTCGCCTTCCGCCCCGAGCGCTTCCTGGAGAGCCCACCGGAGACCTATTCCTGGATTCCCTTCGGGGGCGGGGTGCGGCGCTGCCTCGGCGCCGCCTTCGCGGAGTTCGAGATGCGGGTGGTGCTGCGCGAGGTGCTGCTGCGCTGCGAGCTGCTCGCGGCCGATCCCCGCCCCGAGCGCCCCGCCCGTCGCAACGTCACGCTCTCGCCGCGCAACGGCACCCGGGTGCGCGTGACCGCGCGCCGCCGGCTCCGCGAGCCGGGCAAGGTCGAGCCCGCCCTCGCCCGGCCCGCCCTCGACTAGGCAGGATGCTCGCGCGCCCAGGCGGCGATCTCGCCGGAGCCGGCGATCACCTCGCCGTCGTCGAGGACGAGGATCGGCACGTCCTCCTGACCGCTCAGCTCCCGGACCTCGGCGCGGTCGGCGTGGCGGGAGCCCCAGGTCCAGGGCATCAGGCGGTAGCCGGCGACGACCTTGAGCTCGTAGGAGTGGCCGTTGTCCTCCAGGGCCTTGGCGGCGCGGCCGCAGGGGTGGGCGACGTGCCAGGGGAGGCCCCCGAAGTGGGTCTTCTGGCCGCAGGTGTAGAGGACCATCGCCGCCAGCCTACCCGCGCAGGGCCTCGAGGCGGGCGAAGACCTCGGGCAGGTGCGTCAGGTAGGCGCCGTAGTCGAAGACGCGGTCGAGGTCGAGGCCCGGGGCCTCGGCGGCGATCAGCTCCCGGAACGGGGCGCCCGTGTCGAAGGCCTGCTGCGCGGAGCGCTGGACCAGCCGGTAGGCCTCGTCGCGCTCCATGCCGGACTCGACCAGCGCGGTCAGCACCCGCTGGCTGAACAGCGCCCCCGAGGTGATCTCGAGGATGCCGAGCATCCGCCCGGTGTGGACCGTCATGCCCTCGACCACCCGGGTGGCGAGGCGCTGCATGTAGTCGAGCAGGATCGTCGCGTCGGGCAGGACCACCCTCTCCGCCCCGGAGTGGGAGATGTCGCGCTCGTGCCAGAGCGCGACGTTCTCCAGGGCGGTCTGCGAGTAGCCGCGCAGCACCCGGGCGAGCCCGGTGATCCGCTCGCAGACGATCGGGTTGCGCTTGTGGGGCATCGCCGAGGAGCCCTTCTGTCCGGAGCCGAAGGGCTCCTCGACCTCGCGGATCTCGGTCCGCTGCAGGTTCCGGACCTCGGTGGCGAAGCGCTCCAGCCCCGCGCCGGCGATCGCGATCGCCCCGAGCAGCTCGGCATGGCGGTCGCGGGGCACGACCTGGGTCGCGACGTCCTCGCGGCGCAGGCCGAGCCCCCGCATCACCCGCTCCTCGACGGTCGGCGGCAGCGAGGCGTAGGTGCCCACCGCCCCGGACAGCTTGCCGACCGCCACCTCCTGCAGGGAGCGCTGCAGGCGCCCGACGTTGCGGTCGGCCTCGAAGGCGAACCCGGCCAGCCGCAGCCCGAAGGTGGTGGGCTCGGCGTGGACCCCGTGCGTCCGCCCGACGCAGAGGGTCTCGCGGTGCTCCAGGGCGCGGGCGATCAGCGCGTCGCGGTAGGCGGTGGCGCCGCGCAGCAGGATCATCCCGGCCTGCTCGACCTGCAGCGCCAGGGCGGTGTCGAGGACGTCGGAGGAGGTGAGTCCGTAGTGGATCCAGCGGCCCTCCGGCCCGATCGAGGCGGCGACCACGTCGACGAACGCGGCGACGTCGTGGTTGGTGACCCGCTCGCGCTCCTCCACCGCCTCGACCGTGAAGGTGGCATCAGAGCGGCACGCCTCGGCGGACCCGGCGGGGATCATTCCCTCCGCCGCCAGCGCGTCGGTGACCGCAAGCTCGACCGCCAGCCAGCAGTCCATCTTTCGCTGCTGGGTCCAGACCGCCCCCATCTCGGGCAGTGTGTATCGCTCGATCACTTCAGCTCTTGATTATCCGCGCCGCGAGCAGCCCGGCGTTCCTTGCCCCGTCCACCGCGACGCAGGCGACGGGCACGCCGGGGGGCATCTGCACGGCGGAGAGCAGGGCGTCGAGGCCGCCCAGGGTCTTGCCGGAGATCGGCACTCCGATCACCGGCAGGTCGGAGTGCGCGGCGGCGACGCCGGGCAACGCGGCGGACATTCCCGCCCCGGCGATGATCGCCCGCAGCCCCCGCATGCGGGCGTTGACGCAGTAGTCGCGGACCTTGTCGGGATCGCGGTGGGCGCTCATCACCCGCACCTCGTAGCGGATGCCCGCCTCGTGCAGGGCCTCTCCCGCGGGCTGCATCCTGGACTTGTCGTTCTTCGAGCCCATGATGATCCCGACCAGGGGGGCGTCGACCTCGATCTCCTCGAAGGCCTCCTCCACGGCCGGCATCGTGACCTGCTCTCGGCTCTCCTCGGTCTCGGGAAACTCGCTCAAGTGGTCCTCACTGGGTCAGGCCGGCGCGCTGGACGGCGCGCTCGGCGATGTCGGATCTCAGCTGCATCCCGTCGAAGTGGATGCGCGCCGCCGCATCGTATGCGCGCCGGCGTGCGGCCGCCGCGGTCGGGCCAAGCGCGGTGACGTTGAGGACCCGTCCCCCGGCGGTGACGATCTCCCCGTCGCGGCCCGCGGTCCCGGCGTGGGTCACCTCGGCGATCTCCGCGGCCTCCTCGATCCCCGTGATCGCGTCGCCGGTCCTCGGCGAGTCCGGGTAGCCGGCGGAGGCGAGCACCAGGGTGACGGCCCAGTCCTCGCCGAACTCGGCGCCGGCCCCGGCCAGGCCGCCCGGCTCGCGGGAGGCGAGGCAGAGGTCGACCAGGTCCGAGCGCAGGCGCGGCAGCACCGCCTGGGTCTCGGGGTCCCCGAAGCGGACGTTGTACTCGAGCACCCTGGGGCCGTCGGGGCCGAGCATCAGGCCCGCGTAGAGCACCCCGCGGAAGGGCTCGCCCCGGCCCGCCATCAGCTCGACGATCGGGCGGTGGACTGCGTCGGCGAGCTCCTCGACCTCCTGCGCCCCGATCGCCGGGACGGGCGAATAGCTGCCCATCCCGCCGGTGTTGGGCCCGCTGTCCCCGTCACCGATCCGCTTGTAGTCCTGGGCCGGGGCCAGGGGGAGGACGTTCTCGCCGTCGCAGAGCGCGAGCAGCGAGAGCTCCTCGCCCTCGAGGAACTCCTCGAGGACGACGGCGGTCTCGCCGAAGCGGCGCTCGGTGAAGAAGACGTCGAGCGCCGAGCGGGCCTCCTCCTCGGACGGGCAGACGATCACCCCCTTGCCGGCGGCCAGCCCGTCGGCCTTCAGCACCAGCGGGTAGGCGGCATCGGAGATCCGTGCCGTCGCCTCTTCGCGACCTCCGAGCACGGTGTGGGACGCGGTGGGAACGCCGGCCTGCTGCATGGCGGCCTTGGCGAAGGACTTGGATCCCTCCAGCCGCGCCGCGGCGGCGCTCGGGCCGAAGGCGGGGACGCCCGCCGCCTCGAGCGCGTCGACCACCCCGGCGACGAGCGGCGCCTCGGGCCCGACCACGACCAGGTCGGCGGCGGCCTCGCGCGCGGCGCCGACGATCCCCTCGACGTCCCCCGCCGAGACCTCGGGCAGGCACCGGGCGTCTCCGGCGATCCCCGGGTTGCCGGGGGCGCAGAGCAGCTCGGGGCGCCGGGCGGAGCGCGCCAGGGCCCGCACGATCGCGTGCTCGCGGCCGCCTCCCCCGACTACGAGGACCCTCAAGCCCGGCTCCGGCGCCCTAGAGGGAGCCGGCCAGCTCGTCGGCCGGCATCGCCGCCAGGGTCTGGGTGCTCATCGTGCCCCGCGACCCCAGCTCCACCGAGACCTTGGCCATCGTCTTGTCGTCGGGGGCCTCGATGATCGTCACGAAGTCGTAGGGGCCGAGGGTCGCGTACTGGGAGATCACCTTGGCGCCGATCTGCTCGACCTCCTTGTTGACCTCTCCGACACGGCCGGGGTTGTTCTTCAGCGTCCTCACCCCGTCGGGGGTCAGGTTGGTCAGCATCACGTAGGTGGGCATCGGTCTCCTCTCCTGGTCCGGATCAAGTGGGATGGACTGGTTTCTTTCACGTTAGGCGGGCGGGCGCAAGGCGGTTCCGCGCACCAGGGGGCGGACTATCGGCAGGGCCTTCGGGACCCGCCCCCGCTCGGTGCGGTGGACCAGCAGTGTCGAGGCCTCGAGCTCGGCGACCGTGTCGCGGTTGCAGTGGCAGCCGTCCCCGACCAGGCGCCAGGGCTTCTCCAGGCGGTCCTGCCAGCGCGCCGTGGCCGGGTCCTCGGACCGGACGTGCTCCAGGAAGAGAAGCTTGCCCCCGGGGCGCAGGATCCTCGCCGCCTCCGCGATCGCCCGGGCGGGGTCGGGGACCGTGCAGAGGACGAGGGTGAACACCGCGGTGTCGAAGCTCGCGTCCTCGAAGGGGAGCCGGTGGGCCGGGCTATCGATCAGCATGGCCGTGTCCCCGGACTTCAGCCGGCCGCGAAGCCGGCGCGCCATGTGGGGGTCGGGCTCCGCCAGGACCAGCTCGGTGACCGCGGGCGGGAAGAGGCCCAGGTTGGCGCCCGTCCCGGCGCCGATGTCGATGGTCCGGCCGCGGGCCTCGGAGAGAAGCTCGCGGCGCATGTGGCGCAGACCGGCCCGCTCGGTGCCCCGCAGGGCGCGGTCGTAGAGCGCCGCGAAGATCCTTCCGTAGGTGGCGTCGTAGATCCGGCCCACCGGACCACTTTAGAAGAGGCGCTCGCGGCGGCCGTCCCCCCGGGCCGCAGACGGGTGCGAGCGGCTAGATTTCGATCACCGATGTGGGATCCCGGACACCGCTTCCTGAAGGCCTGGATGCTGCCGCTGATCGTCGCCGGCCTGGTCCTTCCCGGGGCGGTGGGGATGCTGGTCGGCGGCCCCGGCATCGGCGTGGCGGCGGGCGAGATGTGCGCGCTGGTGATCGTCGTGGTCGCCGCCATGCAGCGGCCCGACGAGCCGATCGAGATCGCCCCCGCGACCGACTCCGGCGGCCACCTTCTGCTGCTCGCCGGGGAGCCCGTCGACGAGCCCGGCGTCGTCGAGGGGCTGCTCGGCCTGCTCGAGGAAAGGCCCTCGCCGCCGGCGGAGATCCTGGTCGTCGCGCCGGCCCGCGCCAGCGCTCTCTCGCAGTGGCTCTCCGACGTCGAGCCGGCCCGCGAGGAGGCCCAGGTGAGGCTGGTGCACTCACTCGCGGGATTGGCCGCGGCCGGCCTCGACGCCCGCGGTCAGGTGGGCGACGGCGACCTGCTGCAGGCAGCCGAGGACGCCCTGCGCTCCTTCCCGGCCACCGACGTGGTGCTGGTGCACGCCGGGCACGACCGGGCGACCGGGAGGGCGGCCGAGGAGCTGCGCCGCAGGCTCCGGGTCCCACTCACCGAGCTGGCCGCGGCCCCCGCCGCGCACCCGGGCTGAGCCGCTCGATCGCGGCGGCCCGGTAGTCGAAGATCCTCTCCAGGTCGCGGCGAACGAGGAGCCGCTCGGCGAGCTGGCCCAGAGGCCCGAGCGGCATCTCGTAGCGCACCAGGTCGCGCATCACGGTCCCGCCGGCGCCGTTGGGCTCGAAGCTGTGGGTGTGGTCCCAGACCGCGTAGGGCCCCCGGATCTGCACGTCCCGGAAGCGCTCCGGGGGGCGCCACTCGCGGATCTCCGTGCGCCAGCGGACCGGCACCCCGTGGAGGCGCAGCCGGTAGTCGATCAGCGTGCCCTCACCGATCTCGATGGGGGGGTCGGTCAGGACCCTGAAGTGGAGCCACGGCGGCGTGATCGCCTCCAGGTTGAAGGCGTCGGCGAAGAACTCGAAGGCCTGCGGCCGCGGCTGTGCCAGCCGCTGGGTGCGCTCGATCGCGCCGCTCATGCAGCGGATACGGCCCCGGCGCCCGGGGCGGTTGGCGCTCTCAGCGGTCGAAGCCGACGTGGACGTGGTCGCAGTGGTCGGCCTGCGCCCAGGCCGGGCCCGAGGGGCCGTCCAGGTCGTAGCAGTAGATCAGCTCGGTGGGGTGGGAGGGGCCGGCGAGGTGCGCGAGGCTCTCCCCGAGCTGGCCGCAGGGGGCGGATGGCGAGGTGTTCGTGCAGGGGACCCCGTCGACCACGGCAATGTCCATCGCGCGGCCGTAGTAGTGGTTGGAGACGTAACCGCTCGCCGCGTACATCGAGTGGTCGGAGCGCAGCGCCGAGATGGTGATCGTGTGGCTCTGGGTGATCGCCCCGATCAGCCCGACGATGCGGGGGTCGATCGCGCCGGTGTCGAGGTCCCGCCTCTCGAGGCTGTTGGAAAGGGCGAGGTTCTGCCAGTTGATCGGGCTGGAGGTGATCTGCGGGAACTGGATCCGCCAGGCGACCGTGGTCACGCGGCAGGTGCCCGCCATCGCGTCGGCCTCCTGGATCACCTCGTCCACGTACCATTGGGCCTGGTTGTGGCTGAACAGGCCCGCTTCCAGGCCGCCGCGGGACCAGGCGAGCCGGGCCAGGGTCGCGGCGGAGTCGCCGATGCTGGAGTGGCGGACCACCCCGTCGGCGTCGCCGTCCACGCCGTAGCGCCGCCACTCCCAGGCGTCGAGTCCCAGCGGCCCGCTGCGGCGCAGCTGGCGCTTGGTCATGCCCTTGCCGAAGTCGGACTCGAGCCTGGCGACGGCCGCCAGCGCCCAGACGCCGCGGCGGCCGAGGTCGTAGCGGCCGGCGGCGCCCTCGAAGGCGCTCAGGTAGGGGCCGGGGATCTGGTTCGCCCAGCCGGGGGCAGGCTTGCAGCTGAGCACCGGGATCCGCGGCTCCAGCGTGAAACCCCCGCCGGTCATCGTGCCCATGCAGCCCGCGTTGGCGAGGACCTCGGACACGTACCAGTCGGCGTGGTTGTAGGCGTAGATCGCGCCGGCCGTGTCCTCGGGCATACCCGAGGCGCGCAGGTAGCGGGCGGCGGCGAAGATAGCGTCCTCGGGGTCGTAGGGATCCCGGCTCCCGTCGCCGTTGGCGTCGACCCCGTACATCGTCCAGGTGGAGGGCATGAACTGCATCCAGCCGATCGCCCCCGCCGAGGAGGTCACGTGGTTGAGCTCGCCGAAGTTGGTCTCGATCTGGTTGATCGCCGCGAGCACCGCCGGCCCTTGCGGACCGAGCCCGTAGGCTGCCGCGGCCCGCTGGTAGATCGGCAGCAGCCCGGGGGGCGGGGAGGTGGTGAGGCAGGACCCGGTTGCCGGCCCCGGCGACCCGAAGGAGGGCGCGGGGATGGACACCGAGAAGGGGTTGGAGCCGGTGTCGCTGGCGCCGCCGGTGGAGGGCTGAGGGTTGGCGTCGGTCGCGTGCTGCTTGCCGGCGTCCTTCTCGGAGGGCTTGGGCGATGGTGCCGTTCCGCCGTCGGACGGGGCGGGCACCGGGTGGGCGGGGGTCGTCTTCGGAGCCGGAGGGGCGACGATCGGGGGCCCCTGGACCGCGCCGGTGGTCGGTGCCGGGGCGGTGCTCGCCTGCGGGGTCGCCGGCGTCGCGGAGGCAGGGGCGAGGGGCTCGTCCTGCGCTCCGGCGCTCTGAGCGCCCAGCGCGACCACCGAGGCGGCGGCGCAGATCGCTGTCCCCAGCCGCCTCATCAGCCCCTCACGTCGCTGACCCGCCACCGGCGGGCGGTCTGCTGTAGCTGAAGCCGAAGCTCGCTGGTCGTGCCGACCCGCAGCAGCGAAACGCTGACCGCGACGAAGCCACCCCGGTGGGGTCCCGGGACGACGTTGAGGACTCTCGCCTTGGGGACCTTGACGCCGGCCGGTTGGCGGGGAGGACGGCGGGCGAGGGAGCGGGCGAGGGGCGCGGTGGCGGTCTTGCTGAACGCCTCGTGGACGGCGGGACTGGACCGCCCCACCTCGTAGTTCACGAAGGCGTCGGCGAAACGCTCGGCGACCCTCAGGGGGGCGGGTCCCAGAGCCTTCCCGGAGGGCGCCGGCTTGGGCGGCGCCGCGGTGCCCTCGCTCTTGGAGGCATGGTCGCCGGCCGGAGCCGAGCCCGGCTTGGCGGCGTCGGCCTCCGGCGCGAATGACGGGGCGGCCCCGTGGAGGGTGGGCTCCCCGGCCACGGGCTGCGCCACCGGCTTGGCGAGGACCGGAGCCGGAGCGGGCTCGGGCACGGTCCTGGCGACCGGCTCCGGAGCCGGCTCGGAGCCGCCGCGTGTGCCCACGTAGGCGGCGGTGACGCCGGCGCCGGCGATCACCAGGGCGGCGGCGCCGGCCAGCGCCGTCCGTCCGGCCTGCCCGCGCCTGCGGAAGGCGTCCTCGGCCGGCCAGGCGACGCGGCTGCGGAGCCACCAGGCGACGTTCTCGAGCGGCCAGCGGGCCTCGTCGGCGGCGGCTCGGGCGCCGTCGGAGCCCGGCCAGACGATCTTCTCCTGGGCCCTCCAGGCTGCGAGCCGCAGCGCCCCGGGTCCCCGGCCGGGCCGCTTGGCGTCGTGCTCTGTGTTGGTGGTTCCGTTGTTCTCCATACAGCGCGCAGGGCCGGCACACGATGCCGACCTCGCCTAGCTTATTTCGGTGCCTCCGGGCGCCACCTTGAGCGCCTGGGAGTGGGCGGTCACTTGCCGGCTCAGCTCCCGGGATCCCAATGCTGTCAACCCAATGTTGACGGAAACGTTGCGATCTCGTAAATCCCACCCCGCCACCCCAGCCCCAACCCCCCGAACCCCACCCCCGAACCCCACCCCCGAACGTCCCGGAGTTGTTGCTACGGGGGGTACTCCGGGACGTTCGGCGAGGGAGGGGCGGGACTAAGCCTCGACCTCAGGGTTAGCGCAGTCAGCTCGCCCGGGGTCGATCCGGGGCCGGGGGGCGCTCAGGCCGGCTTCGCCTCGGCCGACTTACCGCCGGCCGCCTTCGCGAAGACGATCTCGCCCTGCGAGGCATCCGCCTCGACGGTGTCGCCCTCGGCGAAGTCGCCCTCGAGGATCTTCAGGGCCAGCTTGTCGACGAGCTGGCGCTGGACGACCCGCTTCAGCGGCCTGGCGCCGTAGGTCGGGTCGTAGCCGAGGTTGCCGAGCAGGGTCCGGGCGTCATCCGTGAGGGAGACCTCGATGCCGCGCTCGCGCACCCGCCCCACCAGCTGCTCGACCTGGAGGTCGACGATCTCGCCGATGTCCTCCTTGGAGAGCCGATGGAAGATCACCGTGTCGTCTATGCGGTTGAGGAACTCGGGCTTGAAGGTGGCGGCGAGCACCTCCTCGATCTGCTCGCGGATCCGCTCGTAGTCCTCGCCGAACCCCTCCCCCCCGGGACGCGAAGCGGAGGAGGCCGAGGGCATGGCGATGCGATCGGAGCCCACGTTCGAGGTCATGATCAGCACCGTGTTGGTGAAGCTGACCGTGCGACCCTGCCCGTCGGTGAGGCGGCCGTCGTCCATCAGCTGCAGCAGCGTGTTGAAGACGTCGGGGTGGGCCTTCTCGATCTCGTCGAGCAGCACCACCGCGTACGGTCGGCGGCGGACCGCCTCGGTGAGCTGCCCGCCCTCCTCGTAGCCGACGTAGCCGGGGGGAGCCCCGATCAGCCGCGAGACGGTGTGCTTCTCCATGTACTCGGACATGTCGAGCCTGACGATCGCCCGCTCCGAGTCGAACATGAACTCGGCCAGCGCCTTGGCCAGCTCCGTCTTGCCGACCCCCGTCGGTCCGAGGAAGAGGAAGCTGCCGATCGGGCGGTCGGGATCGGAGAGGCCGGCGCGAGAGCGGCGCAGAGCGTTCGAGACCGCGGCGATCGCCTCGTCCTGGCCGACCACCCGCTCGTGCAGCCGCTCCTCCATGTGGATCAGCTTCTCGACCTCCCCCTCCATCAGCCGCGAGACCGGGATGCCGGTCCACTTGCCGACCACCTCGGCGACGTCCTCGTCGGTCACCTCCTCTGTGAGCAGCGAGCCGCCCTCGGCGTGGATCTCCGCCAGCTTCTGCTCCGCCCCGGCAACCGTCTTCTCCAGCTCGGGGATCTCTCCGTAGCGGAGCGTCGCGGCGCGCTCCAGGTCGGCCGCCCGCTCGGCCCGCTCGGCCTCGCGGTTGGCCTCCTCGAGCTGGGCCTTGGTCTCCTTGAGGGTCTCGATCGCCCCCTTCTCGTTCTGCCACCGGGCCTTCATCTCCCCCGAGCGCTCGCGCAGCTCGGCCAGCTCGGCCTCGATCGCCTCGCGCCGGGCCGCGGAGGCCTCGTCGCGCTCCTTCTTCAGGGCCTCGCGCTCGATCTCGAGCTGCTGCACCCGGCGCTCGACCTCGTCTATCTCGGTCGGCATCGAGTCGATCTCGATCTTCAGCCGCGATGCCGACTCGTCGATCAGGTCGATTGCCTTGTCGGGCAGGAAGCGGTCCGCGATGTAGCGCTCCGAGAGGGTCGCGGCGGCGACCAGCGCGGCGTCGGTGATCCGCACCCCGTGGTGGACCTCGTAGCGCTCCTTCAGCCCGCGCAGGATCGCGATCGTCGCGGGCACGTCGGGCTCGCCGACCAGCACCGGCTGGAAGCGCCGCTCCAGCGCCGCGTCCTTCTCGATGTGCTTGCGGTACTCGTCGAGGGTGGTGGCGCCGACCGCCCGCAACTCGCCCCGCGCCAGCATCGGCTTGAGCAGATTCGCGGCGTCCACGGCGCCCTCCGCGGCCCCCGCCCCTACGATCGTGTGCAGCTCGTCGAGGAAGAGGACGACCTGGCCCTCGGCCGCGGTCACCTCGCTGAGCACCGCCTTGAGGCGCTCCTCGAACTCGCCGCGGTACTTGGACCCGGCCAGCAGGGCGCCGATGTCGAGCGCGATCACCCGGCGCTCGCGAAGGCTCTCGGGCACGTCCCCGCTGACGATCCGCTGGGCCAGCCCCTCGACGATCGCGGTCTTGCCGACTCCCGGGTCGCCGATCAGCACCGGGTTGTTCTTGGTCCGCCGCGAGAGGACCTGGATCACCCGGCGGATCTCCTCGTCACGGCCGATCACCGGGTCGAGCTTGCCGCGCTCCGCCTCCAGCGTGAGGTCGCGGCCAAACTTCTCCAGCGCCTGCACGGTGTCCTCGGGGTTGGGGGTGTCGACCCGGTGCGGCCCCCGCACCTCGGCGATCGCCTTCATCAGCGAGTCGCGGTCGGGCAGGAGGTCCGCGACGCCGGAGGGAGCATCGGCGAGGGCCAGCAGCATGTGCTCGGTGGAGATGTAGGAGTCGCCCAGCGCGGCCATCTCCTTCTCGGCCCGCTGCAGAGTCTTGACGAGTGCCGAGGACGGCCGCACCTCGGGCTCGACGTCGCCGCTCAGCCGCGGAAGCTGCGAGACGGCCGACTCGGCCCGCCCGAGGATCGCCCCGGCGTCGGCCCCGAGCTTCTCCAGGACGGGCTTGACCAGTCCCTCCTCCTGTCCGATCAGCGCGACCAGCAGGTGGGCCGGGGCGACCTCGGTGTTCGCCGACTCGGCGGCGATCCGCTGGGCGGCGGCCACCGCCTCCTGGGACTTGATCGTGAAGCGGTCCGGTTGCATTGCCGCGCTCCTAGATGCGCCCCACTGCCCAGGCCCCCGCCAGCGCCGCGGCGGCGCCGGAGATCGCGCCGACGACGCCCGCCCGCCCGATCGCCTCGCCGCGCGCCGCCGCCGCTCCGAGCGAGACCGAATCGGCGGCGTCCACCGCTATCCCGGCGATCGCCGCCGCCCGCAGCGCCTCGCGATCGTCGCGCGCCGCCACCGTCAGCCCGCCCAGGGCGATGTCGCGGCTGCCCGCCAGCCTGGCCAGCGCCCGCCCCGAGGAGTCGGTCCCGGGGAAGCCGAGCGCCCGCAGCGCCGGCCCGGTGGCGAGCGCCGCGCCGAGCCCGATCGCGACGCGGCCCGCCGAGACTGCCAGCAGGACCGCGCGCGCCCTGCGCTCCGGTGCGATTCGCCGCCCCCTCATGCCCGCCTCTCCCCGCGGCCCCGGGAGACCGGAATCTGCACCGCCCTGGCGTCGGCGGCCGGAACGACCTCCTGCCGGCGGTAGGGCACGATCTCGGCTTTGAAGGAGCGGCGCACCCGCTCGATCTCGGCCTCCATCTCCTGCTCGAGCTCCGCGGTGCGGCGCCGCATCCGCTCCAGCTCCGAGCGCATCTCCTCGACCCGCCCTTCCATGTCCAGCACCGCCTCCACCCCGGCGAGGTTCAGCCCGCCCTCGGTGGTCATCCGCTGGATCCTGCGCAGCCGGTCCACGTCGCGCTGCGAGTAGAGCCGCGTGTTCTTGGGCGAGCGCTGCGGCGTGATCAGGCCGCGCGCCTCGTACATCCGCAGGGTCTGGGGATGCATCTCGGCCAGCTCGGCCGCCACCGAGATCATGAAGACGCCGCGCTCGGTGTCGATCACGGTCTCGGTCGTGGTCCGGGTGACCCTCCGGCCGGCCGGCCGCTTGCCCTCGGCGCTCATCGCTCACCCCGCACCTTGGCGGCGCGCGCGGACGCGTCGCGAAGCAGCTTCTCGCGGGGGTCGTAGCCGTTGAAGGCCTCCTCCAGCGCCTCGACCGCGCGCTTCTGCTCCTCGTCGAGCTTCGACGGGACGTCGATCTCCAGCCGGTAGCGGATGTCGTGCCTGCCGCCGCCGGAGGTGCGGGGCGGCCCCTCCCCGCGCAGCCGCTGCACGGTCCCGTGCCGGGTTCCCGGCGGGATCCGGATCCGCTTCGTGCCGGCCAGCGTCGGGACCTCGACGTCGCCGCCCGCCAGCGCCTCGGAGACGCTGATCGGCACCGTGACCTCGAGGTTGCCGTCCTCGAGCATCCGGAACACGGGCGAGGGTGTGACACGGGTGGTCACGTAGAGGTCGCCGGAGGGGCCCCCCCGCGGCCCGGCCTCGCCGCGGCCCGCGAGGCGGATTCGGGTGCCGTCCTTGACCCCGGCGGGGATGTTGACCTTGTAGCGCTTGGTCTGGTGGGTCAGCCCGGATCCCGAGCAGGTCGTGCAGGGGTGCTCGATCACCTGCCCAGCCCCGCCGCACTGCGGGCACGGCTGGCTGATCGAGAAGAAGCCCTGGCTCTGGGAGTCGACGCCGCGGCCGTCGCAGCGCGGGCAGGTGATCGGCGAGGTTCCGGGCTCGGCGCCGCTGCCCCCGCAGGTCCTGCAGCGCTCGGACTTGGGGACGGTGACCGGGATCTGGGCGCCGTACATCGCCTGCTCGAAGGAGATCCGCACCTCGGTCTCGAGGTCCCTGCCCCGGGCGGCGGCGGGCTGGCGGCCGCCGCCGCGGCTGAAGATGGTCGAGAAGATGTCGCCGAGGTCCGAGGCGAACCCGCCGGGCCCCCCGCCGGCGCCCCCGAAGCCCCCGAACATCCCGCCCGAGTCGTACTGCTTGCGCTTCTCGGGGTCGGCGAGGGTGTCGTATGCCTCGCTGACCCGCTTGAACCGCTCCTCGGCGGCCGGGTCGTCGGGGTTGCGATCCGGGTGGTACTGGCGCGCCAGCTTGCGGTACGCCTTCTTGATCTCCTCCTCGGAGGCCTTCTTGGAGACCCCGAGCACCTGGTAGAAGTCCTCAGCCATCGCCCGCCCTACTCGCTGACCACCACCCGGGCCGGGCGCAGCACGGTCTCCCCGAGCCGGTAGCCCTTCTGGAGGACCTCGACCACCCTGCCCGGCTCGGCCCCCTCCTCGTGGCGCTTCTGAAGCGCCTCGTGCCAGCTCGGGTCGAACTGCTCGCCGAGCGGAGAGTAGGCCTCGACCCCGCCTCGGCCGAGCGCGGCCACCGAGTCTCGATAGGTGAGCAGGCAGCCCTGCTCGAGGGGGCTCTGCGGGGTGTCGACCTCGCCGCGGAGCACCGCGCCGGGGTCGAGGCCGGCGGCCTCGATCGCCCGCTCGAGGTTGTCGAGCACCCCGATCATCTCGGCGGCCAGATCAGCCCGCCCGCGGGTCGCGGCGGCCTGGCCCTCGGCGGCCATCCGCCGCCGGTAGTTCTCGAAGTCCGCCTTGGTCCTCTGCGCGAGTTCGAGGTAGGAGTCGCGCTCGCGCCGCGTCTCGTCGAGCAGCGCGTCGAAGTCCCTCTCCACCTCCTCGGCGGCGGCCTCCTCCGTCCCGAGCGGGGGGTCGGCGCCGTCGCCCGCCTCTGGCGCCGGCGGCGGCGCGGCCGCTGCGAGGTCCGGGGCCCCCTCGGGCCCCGGTTCGGCGCTGCCCTGGATGCCCTCAGGGTCGGGCGCCACTACTTGTCGTCCTCCACGACCTCGGCGTCGACGACCTCCTCCTCGGCTCCCGCACCGGCCCCGTCGCCGGCCCCGTCGGCCGACGAGGCGGCCTGCTGCTGCGCGGCCTCGTAGACCTGCTCGGAGACCTTGTGGAAGGCTGTCTGCAGCGCCTCGGTGGCGGACTTGATCGCCTCCGGGTCGTCCGAGCCGAGCGACTCGTTGACCTCCTTGATCGCGGCGTTGATCTCCTCCTTGGAGGACTCGTCCACCTGCTCGTCGAGGTCGGCGAGCTGCTTCTCCGCCTGGTAGACGGCGTTCTCCGCGACGTTGCGCGCCTCGGCCAGGTCGCGCAGACGGCGGTCCTCCTCGGCGTGGGACTCGGCGTCCTTGATCATCCGGTCGATCTCGGACTCGTCGAGGCCGGAGCCCGCCTTGATCTCGATCTTCTGCTCCTTGCCGGTGCCGAGGTCCTTGGCCCCGACATTGAGGATGCCGTTGGCGTCGATGTCGAAGGTGACCTCGACCTGCGGCATCCCGCGCGGCGCCGGGGGGATCCCGGTGAGCTGGAACTTGCCCAGGCTCTTGTTGTAGGCGGCCATCTCCCGCTCGCCCTGAAGGACGTGGATCTCCACCGAGGGCTGGTTGTCCTCGGCGGTGGAGAAGATCTCCGACTTGCGGGTCGGGATCGTGGTGTTGCGCTCGATCAGCTTCGTCATCACGCCGCCCTTGGTCTCGATCCCGAGGGTCAGCGGGGTGACGTCGAGGAGCAGCACGTCCTTGACGTCGCCGGCCAGCACCCCGGCCTGGATCGCCGCGCCGACCGCGACCACCTCGTCGGGGTTGACGCCCTGGTGCGGCTCGGAACCGGTCAGCCCGGTGACCTTCTCGCGGACGGCCGGCATCCGGGTCATCCCACCGACCAGGACCACGTGGTCGATGTCGGGGGCGCCGGCGTCGGAGATCGCCTGCTTGACCGGGCTCACGACCCTCTCGAGCAGCTCGGCGGTCAGCTCGTTCAGCTTCGCGCGGGTCAGCTTGGTGTCGAGGTGCTTGGGCTGGCCCTCCACCGCGGTGATGAAGGGCAGGTTGATCTGCGTCTCCTGCGTGGAGGAGAGCTCGATCTTGGCCTTCTCGGCGGCCTCGTAGAGTCGCTGCAGCGAGTTCTTGTCCTGGGCGAGATCGACGCCCTGGTCGCGCTTGAACTCGGCGACCAGCCATTCGACGATCGCCTTGTCCCAGTTGTCCCCGCCGAGGTGGTTGTCGCCGGCGGTGGACTTGACCTCGAAGACGCCGTCGCCGATCTCGAGGATCGAGACGTCGAAGGTCCCGCCGCCGAGGTCGAAGACGAGGATCGTCTGGTCGGTCGCCTCCTTGTCGAGCCCGTAGGCGAGCGAGGCCGCGGTCGGCTCGTTGATGATCCGCTTGACCTCGAGGCCGGCGATCTTGCCGGCGTCCTTGGTCGCCTGGCGCTGGTCGTCGTTGAAGTACGCGGGGACCGTGATCACGGCGGCGTCGACCGTCTCCCCGAGCTTGGCCTCGGCGTCGGCCTTGAGCTTCTGCAGGATCATCGCCGAGATCTCCGGCGGGGAGTACTGCTTGCCGCGCACGTCGACCCGAACGTCCCCGTTCGGCCCCGCCTCGACCTCGTAGGGGACGATGGTCTCCTCCTCCTTGACCTCGGACTCCTTGCGCCCCATGAAGCGCTTGATCGAGAAGATCGTGTTCTCGGGGTTGATCACGGCCTGGCGCTTGGCGACCGTGCCGACCAGGCGCTCGCCCGAGTCGGTGAAGGCGACCACGGAGGGCGTGGTGCGCCCGCCCTCGGCGTTCTCGAGCACCGTCGGCTCGCCGCCCTCGAGCACGGCCACGCACGAATTCGTCGTCCCAAGGTCGATTCCGATCGTCTTTCCCACGTTCAGGTTCCTCCGAGCTTCATGGTCTACAGGAAATAATCTAAGTGAGATTATGGCAGATCTGTGGGCGCATCACAACCCTCCCCGGCGCAGGCACCGCGGAGTTCGCGGGGCCGGCTTTCCGCCAAGCCGCCGCCGGCAGCAGAAGGGCCCGGCCCCGAGGCCTCGGGGCCGGGCCCTCGGGCCCTTCGAGCGCGCCCCCTCGCGCTAGCGGAGGATCCGCAGCCTGCTGAACAGCCCGGCGTGATCGGAGTCCCAGTAGCCGTTGGCCGGCTGGCGTCCCGTCACCGCGGAGTTGACCAGCTTGACGACCTTCGGGTCGCGCGTCATCACGTGGTCGACCTGGTGGTCGAAGTCGCTGACGCTGCCCAGGTCGTCGGTGAGGATGCCCGTGTTCAGGCAGCATCCGAGCGGGCTCGCGGTGCTGCGCTCGGCGAACCCGGCGCCCTTCAGGGCGTTGTAGGCCAGCCGGTCAGCGCCGCTCACCGTGTCGTCGTCGGAGTTGAGGTCGCCGACCAGGACCGCCGGAAGCGAGGTCTTCGCCGGCGCGCCCGCGCCCGTGAACAGCTCCTTGGCCTGCGCCTCGCGGATCGTCGGATCCCCGAACGCCTCCAGGTGGGTGTCGATGAAGCGGAAGGGCCGGCTGCTGCGGACCTTGACGTCTGCCCGCAGCCAGCCTCGCGTCACCGGCACGTCGACGACCCCGCTCACCTTCGGCGTGTAGAGCGTCTCGAAGTGGGACGCCTTCGACGAGTTGACCGTGACGCCCGCGCCGACCTTGGCGAGGATCACGTCGCGCATCGTCAGCCGGCCGTCGAGATCGGCCCCGAAGGTGCCGCCGACGGGTGTGCTGGGGTCGTTGTCGTAGTCCGCCGGCGCCTCGAAGTCGAACTCCGTGTTGACCTTGACCACCCGGTAGCGCTGCTTGCCCTTGTTGAGCTGATCGAGCAGCAGCTTCAGGTAGTCGTACTTGACGGTGGTCGCTGTGCACGGCGTCCCCGCGGTCTCGGCCAGGCGGCAGCCGCCGGCCAGCGCCGCCGGCAGGTTGACGGGCCCGGTGCGCCACATCGCGACCTCCTGCATGCCGACCAGGTCGGGGTTCTTCTGGATGATCTCCCTGGCCAGCCCCTTGGCCCGAACCGGGAAGTTGTTGGTGTCCACGTCGCGGAGGATCTGCCCGTTCTTGCTGATGAAATCGGAGACGCCGCTGGCCCCGATCGCCGGCCCGAGGTCGGCCCCGAGGTAGAGGTTGCGGGTCATCACCGTGACGGTGCTGCCCTTCTGCTTGTGGCCCGGCTTCGCCTGGGCGACCGCGGGAAGCGCCGCCATGGCCCCCGCCAGCGCCAGCAGCGCCACTGCGCGGCCACGGAACGACGGTTCGCTCGAAACTCTCCTGAACACGACTCCGACTCCTCTCGTAGTGCCTGCCCCTGCAGGGCCAACCATATGCGCTCGCGGCGCCCGGTGCCTTGAAGAACCCGTCCGGTCCCCGGGAGTTGCGGGGCTCCGGCCGGCGGGTTGCGGGGCTCCGGCCGGCGGGTTGCGGCGCTCCGGCCGGGGAGCCGGGGGTCGCCCCCGTCGCCGCAGGCCGCGAGCAGCGCCCGGGCGCCTGCTACTTGCCGGCCTCGGTGGCCACGAAGGTCGCCACCTCGTCGGCCTGTGCGCCGCTGATGATGCCGCCCGGCATCCGCCCCGGGGTCGAGCTGTCGACGCCGTTGTTGATCGCGTTGAGGACCCGGCTCTTGGTCGCCTCGATCGTCTGCTTCGCGGTGGAGCCGCTCGGCGGCCCCGAGGGAGCGAGCAGGGTGTCAAGGTCGGGGGCGAAGTTCCCGTCGGTGCCCGCCGCGTAGAGCGTGTGGCAGGTCCCGCAGTTGGTCACGAACAGCGACTTGCCCTTGCTGAGGTCGCTGGGCACGCTGCGCGATCCCTTCTGTGAGTCCCCCCTTGACCCGAAGGCCAGCAGCGGGATGACCACGGCCAGGATGACCACGAAGACCCCGAAGATTACGAACGGTTTCTTGCTCATGCTCGGGCCGGTCACTGCTCCTCCGGCGGCGGGCATACTACCTGTCCGGTGGGTCCGCCCGCGCTTGGCTAGGCTCTGCCGGTGGCGCGGATCGGGGTCATCGGCAGCGGCAGCATCGGCGCCACCGCGGCCCGTCTCTTCGCCGAGGCCGGGCACGAGATCGCGATCGCCAACTCCAGGGGCCCGGCCTCGCTCAGCAACCTGGTCGCCGCCCTCGGACCCTCGGTGAGGGCCACCGACGTCGCCGGAGCCGCGTCGTTCGGGGAGCTCGTGCTCGTCGCGATCCCCCTCCACGCCTATCGCAACCTCCCGGCCGAGGCGATGGCGGGAAAGATCGTGATAGACGCGATGAACTACTACGCCGGACGCGACGGGCGCATCGAGGCGCTGGAGGAGGACGCGATCGGCTCCAGCGAGCTCCTGGCCGGCCACCTGCGCGGAGCCCGCGTCGTCAAGGCCTTCAACACCATGTACTTCGAGACCCTGGCGAGAGGGGCCGGCGGGGAGGCCGGCGGGCGGCTGGTGCTGTTCCTCGCGGGCGACGACGCCGAGGCCAAGCGGGCCGTCGCCGAGCTGATCGAGGAGATCGGCTTCGAGCCGGTGGACACCGGCTCGCTCTCGGAGGGGGGCCGGCGCCAGGAGCCAGGCTCGCCGATCTACAACCGCCCGATGCGCCGCGAGGAGGCCGAGCGAGCCCTGGCCGAGCTCGGCTGACCCTCAGCATCGCCTCGCTCCCGGGCGGAGCTCGGCTGAGCCTTCAGCCCGCCTCGCGGCCCCGCAGCCGGTAGTGGGGACACATCCGCCGCAGCCGGCACTCCCCGCAGCGCGGGGCCGGCCGGCAGACCTCCCGGCCGTGGCGGATCAGGTTCATGTGCAGCTCGTAGGCGTCGCCGGGGTCGGTGACGGCCAGCATCTCGTCGTGGGCCTCGCCGAACCCGGCGCCCGGACGGAACAGCCCGAGCCGGCCCCCGACGCGGTGCACGTGCACGTCCACGGGGATCTCCGGGATCCCCCAGGTGAAGATCAGGACGCAGGCTGCGGTCTTCCGCCCGACGCCGGGCAGGGAGGTGAGAAAGCCCATCGACTCCTCCCTCGGCGCGTTTGCGGTCCAGTCGAGGTCGGGCGGATCGCCGAGCAGCGAGAGGATCTCCTGGATCCGCGGCGCCTTCTGTGCGGCCAGCCCGCCGGGGCGGATCGCCTCGGCCACCTCCTCGGTGGGCGCGTCGCGCACCGCCTCCCAGGTCTCGAAGCGATCGCGCAGGGAGTCGTAGGCGCGATTCCGGTTGCGGTCGTTGGTGTGCTGGGAGAGGACCGTGCGCACCAGCTCAGCGACCGGGTGGCCGTGCGGCTCGCTCACCGGCCTCCCGTACATCTCGCGCAGGCGGTCCCGAATCGCCCTGACCCGGCTGCGCCGCGGGCGCCGCCACTCCCCCGCACCTCCCGCCGAGCGCCCCGCCCCGCCCCGCCCCGCCGAACGCTCCGCCCCGCCCTTCTCGCTCACTGGGCTCCCCAGCGCCCGCAGGCCGCGGCGCCGGCCGCGGCCGCGCCGGGGAGGGCCTCGGCGGCGCGGCCTCCGTCCCAATCGAGCTCGGCGAGCCCGGCGGCCAGGGCTCCCATGAAGGCGTCCCCCGCGCCGAGCGGGGCGACCACCTCGACCGGCGGCGAGGCAACCTCCCCGGCCGAGGCCCCGCGCATCACCGCGCCCTCGGCCCCCAGGGTCACGACCCCGAGCCTCGCGCCGAGCGCGCAGAGTCCCAGCGCCGCCGCCGCCGGGTCGGTCTCCCCGGTCAGCAGCTCCGCCTCTCCGCGGTTTGCCCGAACCACCAACGCCCCGTCGCAGAGCTCCCGGCAGAACTCCACCGCCGGGCCCATCTCGCGCCAGCGATTGGGCCTCAGGTTGGGGTCGAAGAGCACCGGCACCCCGCGGTCGAGCGCCTCGCGCCGCGCGCGCAGCGTGATCCGGCGCTCCGGCTCGCCGACCAGGGTGTTGGATCCGAAGACCAGCGCCGAGGCCTCGTCCATCGCCTCGCCGAGGAACCGCTCGGCGGCCGCCATGGTCGGGCCGATGCTCTCGCCATAGACCGAGAAGACCGACTCGCGCGAGCGGTCGAAGGTGACCAGGGCGATCGGCGTCGGCTGCGCGGGCACCGTCGCCAGCCACCCCACGTGCACTCCCTCGGCCGCAAGCCCGGCTCGCAGCCACTCCCCCCAGCCGTCGTCGCCCACCCCTCCCAGCAGAGCGGCGTCGCCGCCGCTACGGGAGGCCGCGACGGCGGTGTTCGCCAGGGCGCCGCCCCTCAGCGGCCGGAAGCGATCGGCGTCCACCGGGCGGTCCAGCTCACGCTCGCAGACCAGGTCGACGATCGCCTCGCCGAGGCATACGACGGTCATCGCCCGCCTGCCTCTCCCGGAGGGGAGTCGCGTCGCAGCCCCTGGGGCTGCCCGCGAGACCCGGCGATCATCGAGCCCGGCACCCGAATAGCTTGTGGTCCGTGGCGCTCAGCAAGGTCGAGGAGGAGACCCTATTGATCGGGGGCGTGCCCGTCTTCTGCCGGCGGGTCGAGGGCGCCGGCAAGCCCACCGTCTACGTGCACGGCAACCCGACCAGCTCGGAGGACTGGCTGCCCTTCCTGACGCGGGGCGGGGCGGCGCTGGCGCTCGACCTCCCGGGGTGGGGCCGCTCGGGACGCCCCGACCCGACCCGCTTCGACTACACGATGCACGGACTCTCGGCCTTCCACGACCGCTGCCTCGAGGCCCTGGGAATCGGGGAGCACAACCTGGTCGTCCACGACTGGGGCGGCCTCGCGCTGATCGGCGCCCAGCGCGACCCGGCTTCGGTCCGCTCGCTCGTCGTGCTCAACGCGGTGCCGCTACTGCCCGGCTACCGCTGGCATCCCGTGGCGCGCATCTGGCGCCGCCGGGGCGTCGGGGAGGCCTTCAACGCGATCGCCACGCGACGCGCCACCGCGATGCTCCTGCGCCAGGCCCGCGGCGACCGCTCGCCGATGCCCGACGAGTTCGTGGACATGGTCTGGCGAAGCTGGGATCGGGGCTGCCGGAGGGCGGTGCTGAGGCTCTACCGGGACGCCGATCCGCCGCGGCTCGCCGAGGCCGGGGCGCGGCTCGCCAGGCTTCGCTGCCCCGCGCTGGTCCTCTGGGGCGAGCGCGACCCCTACATCTCGGCCGCCTTCGGGCGCGCCTACGCCGAGCGGCTGCCCGGGGGACGCTACGAGGGCCTCGAGTCCGCCGGCCACTGGCCCTGGGTGGACGATCCCGGCGTGGTAGAGAGGGTTCTCTCCTTCCTCGCCGAAGCGTGACGAAAGGCCCTTCACCGGCCCTTTACAATTGTCGGTCGTGCCTCGCCTCATCGCTCAGATCGGGGACTGGCTTCCCCATGGATGGTCGGACGTGTTCCGCCAGCTCGGGCTGTTCGCCCTGGCCGACGTCTGCTACGAGACGGTGCGCGGGATTGCCGACGGCCAGCAGCAGGTCGCCTTCCTCCACGGCCAGCAGGTGATCGACTTCGAGCGCTCCACCCACACCTTCTTCGAGCCGGGCCTGCAGGCCTTCTTCCTGCCCGCCCAGTGGGTCATCGACTTCGCGAACCAGATCTACATGAACAGCCAGTTCGCCGTCACCGTCGCGTTCCTGGTCTGGCTCTACCTGTTCCGCAACGAGGCCTTCTACTTCGTGCGCAACATGTTCATGGCGGCGATGGCGTTCGGCCTTGTCGGCTACCTCTTCTACCCCACCGCCCCGCCGAGGCTCTACCCGCAGTACGGCTTCGTGGACACGATCACCGACTTCTCCAACGTCAACCACGACTCGGCGCTGGTCAAGGTCTTCGTCAATCCCTACGCGGCCGTGCCCAGCATGCACTGCGCCTTCGCGCTGATGATCGGCGCCACCGGTGTGAGGGTGAGCCGGCACGCGTTCACTAAGGCCTTCTGGGCGGTGTGGCCGCTGCTCGTCGCCTGGGTGGTCGTGGTAACCGCTAACCACTACTGGGTCGACGCCGCCCTCGGCTGGTCGGTCGCCCTGGCCTCGGCGCTGGTCGCGGCAAGGCTGGCGCGGGTCAGGCCGCAGCAATGGGCCTTCAGGGTCTCGCCGCGCCGGGCCGAAGCCTGACCCCGGCCGGGCCGATCAACTAGCCTCAACTGCGATGGGAACGACGGCGCCCAAGAGGGCACCGGGCGCGGGGCGCAACGGGCGCGGCGCCCGGAACGCCCAGGAGCTCCGCGCCTACGCCCGCGACCGGCTGATCGAGTCGAGGCTGACGCCCAACGCGATCTCGATGGTCGGGCTGGTGCTGAACCTCGCCGCCGCGGTGCTGGTGACGCAGCGCCTCTTCTTCGCCGCAGGGCTCGCCTTCATCGTCGGCTCGGTGATGGACACCCTCGACGGCCGCTACTCGCGGATGTCGGGAAAGGGGACGCTGTTCGGCGCCTTCCTCGACTCCACGCTGGACCGGATCGAGGAGGGGGTCGTGCTGGCCGCGGTGGCCGGCTACTTCGCCGCCACCGGGGACGACTTCGCCGCGGCCATGTGCGTGATCGTGGTGCTCGGGTCGCTGATGGTCTCCTACACGCGGGCGCGTGCCGAGGCGCTCGGGGTCGAGTGCAAGGTCGGACTGGCGACACGGCCCGTGCGGGTGGTGATACTTTCGATCGGCCTCGTGTTCGCGAAGGGCGCCGGGCTCGGCGATTTCGAGCTTCTGGCGCCCGCCATCTACGTGATGGCCGTGCTCACGGTGATCACGGTGATCCAGCGTGTCTGGCACGTCCGCAACGAGCTGGCCGGCGAGGCGCCCGGCGCCCCGCCGCGAGACGGGGGCGCGCCGGAGCTGTAACCAGAGGTGCCCGGAGGTGTGGTTTTCCACCCAGGCTGACGAGGAGGACTCGAACTTCATGACCGAGACAAGCGGATCCAACGGCAAGGCCAACGGCGCCGTGACCACGGACGAGAAGGTCCGCGTCGCGATCGTCGGCGTCGGCAACTGCGCGAACGCCTTCATCCAGGGCGTCCAGTACTACAGGGACGCCGACCCGGCCGAACAGGTCCCCGGCCTCATGCACGTCGACCTGGGCGGCTACCACGTCCGCGACATCGAGTTCGTCGCCGCTTTCGACATCGACGCCGAGAAGGTCGGGAAGGACCTCTCGGAGGCGATGTGGTCGGGCCAGAACGACACCATCAAGTTCGCCGAGGTCCCGGAACTGGGCGTGAAGGTCGAGCGGGGGATGACCCACGACGGGCTTGGCAAGTACCTCAAGGAGAAGATCCGCAAGGCTCCCGGGCCGACCGCCGACATCGTCGGGATCCTCCAGGAGACCAGGGCCGATGTCCTGGTCTGCTACCTGCCGGTCGGCTCCGAGCAGGCGACCAAGTGGTACGTCGAGCAGGCGCTCGCGGCCGGGGTCGGTTTCGTCAACTGCCTGCCCGTGTTCATCGCCCGCGAGGACTACTGGGACGAGCGATTCGCCGAGGCCGGCCTGCCGATCATCGGCGACGACATCAAGTCCCAGGTCGGCGCGACGATCGTCCATCGCCAGCTCGCCCGCCTCTTCCACGACAGGGGTGTGCGCATGGAGCGCACCTCCCAGCTCAACGTGGGGGGGAATATGGACTTCTACAACATGCTCGAGCGCGAGCGCCTGGACTCCAAGAAGATCTCGAAGACCAACGCCGTCACCTCGATCATGGGGCACGAGCTGCCCGCCGAGGACGTCCACGTCGGCCCCTCCGACTACGTCGCGTGGCTGACCGACCGCAAATGGGCCCACATCCGGCTCGAGGGCAGCGCCTTCGGCGACGTCCCGCTCAACGTCGAGCTGAAGCTCGAGGTCTGGGACTCGCCGAACTCGGCGGGCGTCGTGATCGACGCCGTGCGGATCATCAAGCTGGCGCTCAACAACGGCGTCGCGGGCCAGCTCGACGGCCCCTCCAGCTACCTGATGAAGTCGCCGCACACGCAGCGCCCCGACGACGAGGCGCGCGAGCAGACCGACGAGTTCATCGCCACCTACGTGCGGAAGAACACCCCGGTGGCGGGCGCCAAGCAGCCCGAGGGCGACAAGGCGAAGGCCTAGCGGCGGGGCGGGCGCCCACCCCCGGGGCGCCGGGTCTGCACCCGCCTGGCCGGCGAGAGTGAAGATAAGCATCCCATTGATGGTTTCGATCACTCTCGCCAGCGGGGGTTCCGTGTGGCGGCGAGGATTCGGGCCCGCGGAGGGCTCTACGCGGTCAACTCCCAGCCGGCGCCTGGGTGGAGTGCTTCCAGCGCCGCGGGTCTGAGCCCTCGACCGGCTCGGCCTCGCCGGCCAGGGCGAGGTGGTCGAGGTAGGCGAGCGCGAGCTGGAGGCCGAGGGTCGCGGTCGCCGGGCTGAGGTTCTCGGGACCGACGAGGTCGGTGACCGTCTCGAAAGCGGTCTTCGGGCCGGCTCGCAGTGAGCCGCGCATCCGCTCGAGGTGGTCGGCGACCATCTCCCGGTTGGCGGCGATCTTCGCGGGGGTGTCGCGGAAGGGCCGCCCGTGCCCGGCCAGGCAGAGACCGGTATCGAGCTCGGCGACGACGCCGAGGCTGGTCAGGAACTCACCCACGGGGTCGGGAGTGTGCCCGTAGTCGTAGAACAGCGATACGCGTCCCAGCAGGTGGTCGCCGGAGATCATCAGTCGGCGTTCGGGCTGGTGAAGGACGACGTGGGAGGGGGCGTGGCCGGGCGTCTCGTAGACGTCCCAGTCCCCGAGGTCGGTGTGGACGACCACCCCGGGCAGGAGGTCCCGGTCGGGCGAGAGCGCCCCCTGCACGCCGGTCTCCGAACCCCGGCGATCGGCCTCGTAGCGCTCCAGCGCCCAGCCCGGCACGCCGCTCTGCCTTGCCACCTCCAGCCGCCGGTCCAGGGCGGCGTCGGGATCCTCGACGAGTCGGCGGATGTGCACCCAGGCGGGGTGGATCCAGAGCTCGCACCCCGCCGCCTCGACGATCGGCGCGGCGAGCCCGCAATGGTCCACGTGGGCGTGGGTGCAGACGACGAGCCTGACGTCGCGGACGGAGAAGCCGGCCTGGGCAAGCGCAAGCTCCATCTGCTGCATCCGGCCCTCCCCGCCGATCCCGGTGTCGAAGAGGACGATCCCTCCCTCGGCGGCGACGGCGAAGGCGTTCCCATGAGGCACTCCGGGCCAGGGGAGCGCCAGCCGCAGCCGCCAGATCCCCGGGAGGATGCGGTCGGTCCTTGCCATGGCCGGATCCGGGCTCATGGCCCGATGCTCTCAGAGACCGGCAGTTGGGTGCTCCGCCCGCGAGCGCTGGGCACCCGCTCGCCTATGCTGCGCCGGTGCGCGCCGGCGAGCCGCTCCGGATTGTCCAGGTCACGCCCCATCCCTGGGGCGTGAGGCACGAGGTCAACGAGTTCGTCGAGCGCACCTCCGCCGAGCTTGCGGCCTCCGGACACAGGGTCGTGGTCGCGGCGCCCTCCCTCTCCCGGGCGGCCATCCGCGAAGCTCGCAGCGCGATCGCCGCCGCGGCCGAGGCGCCCGCCTCGCTCTTTCCCAGGGGAGGGAAGCCGAAGGTGCTGGCGATCGGCGCCGGGGTGCCGCTGCCGCGCGGCCCAAGACCGAGGCCGGGGCCGGTCCCGGTGGACGCCAGCCGGACGATGGAGCGGCTCCTCGGCTCGGTCCCCTTCGACGTCGTTCACGTCCACGACCCCTTCGCGCCCTCGCTCTCCTCCACCGCGCTGCGCCACTCCTACTCGCTGAACGTGGCCACTTTCCACGAGCCCCAGGAGCGCCTGCTCTCCACCCAGGTGGCGCGGCCGCTGGTGGAGATCTTCTTCGGCCGGCTCGACGCCAGGACAGCGACCAGCCGGGTCACCGCCGACCTCCTGGAGCGCTACTTCCCCGGCAGCTACGAGCTGATCGCGCCGGGCGCCGACGCCCCGCCGCGGGTCCTGGGTGAGGGCGGGGGCCTGCGCATCCTCTATCTCGCCGAGGAGGAGCGGGGGGCGCTGCGCCTCTTCCTGCGCGCGCTGCGCCGGCTGCCGTCCGGCCTCGACTGGCGGGCAACCGTCTGGGGTCCGGAGCCAGACGGCCCGGGACCGCTCCGCCTCTCCCGCCGCCTGCGCGAGAGGATCACCGCGCTGGGCCCCGACGACGCCGGCCCCGCAGAGCTGGCCGCCTCCCACGACGTCCTCTGCGCGACCTCCGGAGGCCCGCTGGCGGCGCCCTCGGCGGTGCGCCAGGCGCTCGCCGCCGGGGCCGTCCCGGTCGTCTCGCGGCTGCCCGTCTACTCCGAGCTCGTCGCCGAGGGGGAGCTCGGCCCGATGTTCCCCCCGGGCGACGCCGAAACGCTTGCCGGCCAGATCGCCCGCCTCGGCGAGAGCCCCGAACAGCTATCCGCGCTGCGCCGCCGCGCCGCCGCCGCGGAGCTGGCTCGCGGCTGGAACACCGTGGCGAGGGAGCTCGACGCCGTCTACCGGAGGGTCGCTGCCCGGCGCCACCCCGAGGGGGGGGACCCGCAGGTGCGCCGGCGGATCGCCCGCCGCCCGCTGATCGAGGTGGACCTGCACATGCACACCGACCACTCCCCCGACTGCGCCACCCCGGTCGAGGTGCTGCTGGAGACCGCCCGCGACCGCGGGCTCGGGGCGATCGCGATCACCGACCACAACGAGGTCTCCGGCGCCCTCGCCGCCCGCGAGGTCGCGGAGGGGATGGACGGTCTGGAGGTGATCGTCGCCGAGGAGGTGAAGACGGCCGAGCAGGGAGAGGTGATCGGCCTCTTCCTCGAGGAGCGGATACCGCGCGGCCTGACGATGGCCGAGACGATCGCCGAGATCCGCCGCCAGGGAGGCCTCGTCTACGTCCCCCACCCGTTCGACCGTTTGCACTCGGTGCCCGACTACGAGCATCTCCTCGACATGGTCGAGGAGATCGACATCCTCGAGGTCTTCAACCCCAGGGTTGCGCTCACCGCCTTCAACGACGAGGCGGAGCGGTTCGCCCGCAAGTACCGGATCGTCTCCGGCGCGGGGTCCGACAGCCACGTCGCCCAGGGGCTCGGCAGCGTGCGAGTCCGGATCAGGGACTTCGACGGCCCGCAGGAGTTCCTCGAGGCGATGCGGGACGCCGACATCACCCGCAAGCACAAGAACCTCGTCTACGTGCAGGCCCTCAAGTTCCTGCAGACGACGGGGCGGCCGAAGGCCGCCCGGCGGAGCGTCGCGGACCCCAAGCCGGTCCGCGGCGGGCGACCCCGGCGGCGCCGTCCGGCGAGCAAGAGCTGATGCATGCCGGGCCCCGAAAAGGAGCCGCGCCCGGCCCGTCAAAGAAACCGGCGAACGTGCCGGCCACCGACGACGAGATCAAGGAGAAGTACCTGGAGCGGGCGATCCGCGAGCTCAACCAGCTCAGCCGCGAGCTTCAGGAGTGCAGCGAATGCCCGCGCGGCCACCTGATGCCGGTGCTCGGGTCCGGGCACCCCCAGGCCGACGTGATGATCCTCAAGCACTCTCCGGCGGTCTCGGAGATCGAAGAGGGCGTCGCCTTCTACGGCCGCTCGGGCAATGCCCTGATGAAGAGCTTCAAGCGCCTCGGCATCGACCCCCTGGTCGTCTACGGGACGCTCTGCGCAAAATGCCCCACGGCCGACCCCTCGATGGCCTCCGAGCACTGCGTCGGCCGCCTGGTCGAGGAGATCGCGATCGTGCAGCCGAAGATCCTCGTGGTGATGGGGGAGCCCGCGCTCGACACCCTCAACTCGCTTCGCATCCCACTCTCCCGCCCGGTCGAGCAGCGCGAGGGCGAGATCCAGGCCTTCACCCCCACCGTCGATGCCCTCTACGTCCCCGACATCGACACCTGCCTCGACGAGGAGGGGGCCAAGCAGCGCTTCTGGCGCGCCTTCCGGATGCTCGGGGAGTGGTACGAGGACCTGCCGCCGTACTGAGGATGCCGTGGCTGGGCCGCCGGCGAGGGCCCTCGCTCAAACCGCGGGCCAGGGACGCGGGGGCGGCACCCCGTGTGTGTGGAGTTCTTCTGCCATGGGCACCGGAAGTTCACACGGCCGCGGCGGAGACGCGGGCGGCGGGACGCGACGGCGGGGGGACACGGGCGGCGGGAGACGCGCGAGCTGAGGGGACGGCGGAGGAGGCCCCGGGTCAGGAGGCGGGGGTGACCGCCAGCTCGACGCGCCCGGCGCCGGGCTTGGCGCGGAGGAGGAGGCGCTGGCCTCCCTGCCTGGTCGTGGCCGCTCCGGTCGCGCGGGCTCGGAAGCCGTGGCGATACTGGACGCGGGGGATGAAGACCTCCGTCAGGCCGCGACTGAACCGGCCCCCGGCGTCCACGCGCTTCGTCGTGTAGACGAGCTCGAAGCGCTTGGTGTCGGGGTCGAAGGACCAGCGGACCGGGGTGCCGGCGATCGCCTGGGGGTAGGGACGAGCCAGGGCCCGCAGCTTGTCGTGGAAGACGTTGGAACCGCGGGGCGGCTCGCTCGTGTCCTTGACCACCGCCTGGGTGTCGCCGGGCCCCTGCGTCGTCGGGTCCCCGCAACCGCAGTAATGCCACTCCTGCCAGGAGACCATGTGGCGGTCGGCGAAGGCCGTCATCCGATCGAGGATCGAGATGTCGTCGGTCGCCCCGAACTCCGAGAGCATCAGGGAGTCGCCAGTCTTTCGGGCACGGGCGTCGGCGTTGTCGAACACGAAGTTCTCGAGGTCGGGGCAGTTCGCCGGCGCGCCCGACACCAGCCCCGCGAAGCAGTAGATGTGGAAGCTGAAGCCGAGTCGTCTGCCGAGGTCCGGGACGCTGGTGTCCGAGCCGAAGTTGAAGAGGACCTGGGGCTCGTAGAAGACGACGTGGGAGCGGTCCGCGGAGCGGATGCCCCGGATCGCGCGCCGGTAGAAGGCCCCCAGCTTGGCGTCGACGGCCGGGCATCCGGCCGTGTTCAGGCATGCGGCGAACCCCGAGCCCGGCCAGGGCTCGTTGAGGATGTCGTATCCGAGCACCCCCGAATCGCCGCCGAAGCTCTTCGCCACCCGCGCCCATGCCGCGGCGTAGCGCTCCTGCAGCCGCACCCCGCCCGGCCCCGTGGCATCGGACCAGAAGTTGTCGAAGGCCCGGTTCATGCCCGGGCTGGTGATGTAGGTCCCCGGAAAACCGGTCAGCGGCTCGGCCGGGAGGCCGTCGTCGAGGACCGCCCAGTCGGGCCAGCCCTCGCCGGTGAACTTCTCGTTGTAGAGGTCCTGGTGGAAGTCGACGAGCGAGTAGACGCCGCGGCGGGCCAGCATCCGCTCCAGGGTTCGCACCTTGGTGATGTAGCCGGAGTCGTAGCGACCGGGCTGCGGCTCGACCGCCTTGTAGATGAGCCCGAGCCGCACCGTGTTGAAGCCGTAGCGGCGCAGGAAGCCGGCGTCGTCACGGCCGAAGCCGACCGCGCCCGGCTGGTAGGGCGGGAGCTTGTAGACCATGTTGAGCCCGTGCAGGACGACGACCCGGCCCGAGGGATCGACGAGCCAGCGCCCGGCGTTCGCCAGCGGCCCGGGGGTCGCGGCGCCGGGGGCCGCGGCACGCGAGGCCGCGAGACCCGAAGCCGATTGTCCAGCGGCCGCCGCAGCCGATTGGCCGGCGGCCGACGCAGGACCCGAAGCCGATTGTCCAGCCGCCGCCGCAGCCGATTGGCCGGCCGCCGCCGCAGCCGATTGGCCGGCCGCCGCCGCGCCCGGGGCCGCCGCGAAGAGCAGTGCCAGCAGCACCGCCGCCCCCGCTGCGCCTCGCCCTGTCTCGCCCCGGCCCATCAGTGCGCAATTGTGCCAGGACAAGCCAAGATCCGGTGTTGGGGGCGAGAGATCGCCGCGTCCGGGGCCAGGACAGCGAAGGTAGGGGCCGGGGATTAGGGGCCGGGGATGGAGAGCTCCTGCGGGCCGGCCGCGTCCGGGGCCACGGCCAGAGATTCCTGAAGGTCCGGGGCGGGGAAGGCGATGCCCCGGGGGCGACGGGTGGGCCGCCTCAGCGCTCCAGCAGGGCGACGCACTCGATGTGGGGCGTCTGGGGGAACATGTCCACGGGCCTCACCCGGCGCAGCCGGTAGCCGGCCTCGGAGAGCTGCGCTGCGTTGGGCGCCAGGGTGGTCGGGTTGCAGGAGACGTAGACGATGCGCGGGGACTCGCACTCGATCAGGCGCCTGACGATCTTCTTGGATAGACCGGCGCGGGGAGGGTCGACGACCATCAGGTCGGGCCGCCCGGCCCGCTCGAGCAGGGGCGCGAGGCCGGTTCGCGCGTTCGCCGCGACGAAGCGGGCGTTGGCGATCCCGTTGAGCTCCGCGTTGCGCTCGGCGTCGGCGACCGCCTCGGAGGAGATCTCCAGGCCCCAGACCTCGCCGGCGGATCGCGCCAGGGAGAGCCCGATCGTCCCCGCCCCGCAGTAGAGGTCGAAGACCCGCTCGGTGCCGCCCAGGGCAGCGTACCCGCCGACCACCCCGTAGAGGCGGTCTGCCATCTCGGTGTTGGTCTGGAAGAAGGCGCCATGGGAGAGCTCGATCCGCAGCCCGGCGACCTCCTCGGAGAGCCGCTCGCTGCCCAGCACGCCGGTCGGTCCGTCGGTGCCGCCCGAGGGTCCCTCGATCACCGTGTGCAGGTCCACCGGGGGCCTGGGGAAGCGCCCGGGCGAGGTCACCAGGCGGGTCTGCATCTGGCCGCTGCGGCGTCCCTCGCGGACCACCAGGTTGCGCAGGATGCCCCCGCCGCGCCCGTCGGAGACGCCGATGCCCTCGCGCCTCGCCCAGGCGCGAACCTCGTTGCGCGCCTCGTTCCCCCG
Source organism: Solirubrobacterales bacterium (assembly GCA_046330315.1). Classification (GTDB taxonomy): domain Bacteria; phylum Actinomycetota; class Thermoleophilia; order Solirubrobacterales; family 70-9; genus JAXLSZ01. The sequence goes on along the minus strand of JAXLSZ010000005.1, from coordinate 315,900 downwards.
CTCGGAGGCCAGCAGGCAGTCCTCCAGGTCCACGACCAGGTCCCAGCGCCCCCGCGGGTGGAAGCCGAGCACGGTCTCGCCGTCGCGCTCCCCGAAGGAGTACTCGAGCTTGTTGCGATAGCGCCAGGTCTCCGTGGCGGGGACGGCCGGCTCCAGCTCGTAGCCGTCCAGGCCACCGATCCGCCGCAGCGAGTCGTCCACCTGCTCGCTCTTGAAGGCGAGCTGGCGCTCGTAGGGAAGGCCTTGCCACGGCGCCCCCGGGCAGGGCGCCCCCTCGTGCAGGCAGCGGTCGGCGACCCGGTCGGGGCTGGGGCGCAGCAGCTCGGTGACCGTCGCCTCGGCGAAGGCGCGCTTGGACCCGGTGACGCGCGCGCGGACGAGATCGCCCGGGAGCCCCCCGGCGACGAAGACGACGAAGCCGCCCGCCCTGGCCAGCCCCCGCCCTCCGTAGACCAGGGTCTCGACCGCCAGCTCGAGCTGATCGCCGCGCCGCGGCCTCGACCCCCCCTCGGCAGGGGGAGCCTCGGTCCGCTCCCGGCGCTGAGGCGTCGCGCTCACCGCTCTATCGTGGCAGCCGCCGATGGACCTCGACTCCTACGCCGCCGCCGCCGAGCGTTTCCTCACCGACCTCGACCGCGAGTACCACCTGCACTTCTCCGGGCAGAAGCCCTGCTATCAGGTCGAGGCGGTCTACGCGAGGCATCCGGGCCTGTTCGATCGCGCCGCCGTCGAGGAGATCAGGGAGGCGCGGGAGGGGTCGGAGGGCGAGGAGAGGCGGCAGGCTGCCTACCTGCTGGAGTTCGCGGTCGGGGGGTACCTCGGGAGGGCGTGCGCCCCCGAGGAGGAGGCGCTCGCCGGCCGCGAGGCCGAGCTGGAGATCGTGCTCGACGGCGAGGCGATTCCCTACCGCATGGCTCCGGTCGAGCAGGCGAACGAGCCCGACCCCGCTCGCCGCGCGGAGATCGAGCAGGCTCGCTCGGAGCTGCTCGCGAGCGAGCTCAATCCCCTGCACCTGGGCGTGCTCGAGCGCTCACACGCGCTGGTCGCGGAGCTCGGCTGGCCGAGCTACGCCGCCGCCTACGGGGAGCTGCGAGGGGTGGATCTCGAGGCCCTCGCCGCCCAGGCCAGGAGGTTCCTCGAAGCCACCGGGCAAGCGCACCCGGAGCTGATCGTCCCCCAGTACAGGCAGGTCCTCGGGATGGAGGCGCGAGAGGTGCGGCGCTCGGACCTGGCCAGGCTCTTCCGAGCCCCGGACCTCGACGCGCAGTTCCCGGGGGAGCGCCTGCTGGGGGCCTTCACCGAGACGATGGCCGGCCTGGGGCTCGACCTGGGTGCCCAGCCCAACATCGTCTTCGACACCGAGACCCGCCCCACCAAGAGCCCGCGCGCCTACTGCGCGCCGGTCCGGGTGCCCGACGAGGTCTACCTGGTCGTTCCCAGGGTCGGCGGGCGCGAGGACTACGCGGCGCTCTTTCACGAGGGGGGGCATGCCGAGCACTACGCGAACGTCGACCCCTCCCTGCCCGTCGCCTACCGCTACCTCGGCGACAATTCGGTGACCGAGTCCTTCGCCTTCCTGATCGAGCACATCGCCGAGGAGGAGGCCTGGATCGCATCGGTGCTCGGGACCGACCCCGCCCCGGTTCTCTCGCATGCGCGCGCCGTGCGCATCTACTTCCTGCGCCGCTACGCCGCCAAGATCGTCTACGAGCTGGAGCTCCACTCGGGCGGCGCGGACCTCGCGGCGATGCCGGCCCGCTACGCGGAGCTGATGCGGTCGGCGTCGGGGATCCCGTGGCCGCAGGAGCCCTGGCTGGACGACGTGGACGGCGGCTTCTACGTGGCGGCCTACCTGCGCGCCTGGGCGCTGGAGCGGCGCTGGCGGGAGCACCTTAGCGCCCGCTTCGACAAGCTCTGGTACCGGGATCCCTCGGCCGGCGCGTGGCTCGAGGGGCTGTGGAGGGAGGGCCAGCGGCTGCGCGCCGACGAGCTGCTGTCCGAGCAGCTCTCCGAGGAGCTTCGCTTCGACGACCTCGCCGCGGACTTCTCCTGACGGCCGCGGACTTCTCCCGGCGGTGGCCGCGGACCTCTCCCCGGAGCCGCGGACTTTCTCCCGGGGTGGCCTCAGCCGCCGGCGCTCAGCCCAGCTTCTTCTCGCTCAGCCCAGCTTCTTCTCGATCGTCGAGATCACGCCCTTGCGCTTGCGGTTGCGCTTCTCGTAGTCGCGCACCTTGCGTAGCTCGGCCGGCGTCAGGTCACCCAGCCGGGACTTGATCTGTGCCGCGGTCAGCTGGTCGTAGGCGGTGATCGGGAAGGCCGCCGGGACTCCGGCGCGGCGGCGCAGCCGGTCGGCCCGGGCCAGCGCGGGGTCGGCGGTGTCGCGCGCCGTGCGACCGGCGCCCTCGACCTGGCGGCGGGCCTGCCTGAGCAGCCTCTCCAGCTCCTTGACCAGGGTGTCGGTCTGCTTGCGGCTGCGGCTCAGCAGGTCGGAGACCAGCCTCTCGGCGTCGCCCCTGGTCATCCGGCCGCGCCGCACCGCGTCGTCGACCACCTCCTGGAGGCGCTCCCGGCTGACGGTGACGCTCCGCTCCAGGCTCTCGCGGAAGCTCTCCACGCTCTTGTCCAGGCCGGCGGTCGGTTCGCTCTTCTTCGACTTCTTCCTCGCGGCCATCGGGCCAGCCTCCTCTCGATCGGGTTGGCTGGACTATGGCATCCCCGCGGCCCCGGGGCGAGCCGCGGCCGCCTTCGACCGGAAGACCGCTTCGACCGGGGCGTGGTCGGAGAGCCTGATGCGAAGCCCTCCCGGGCCGCCGACCTCGCGATCGGCGGCCGGCCAGGGGTGCGGCGACTCGACGACCTCCAGGCCTCTAACGAGGAGGTGGTCGATCGAGTCCGGTCCGGTCACCGGCGCCAGCCCGAACTCCCGGGCGAGCAGCTCGAAGGGCGCGGGGTCACGGCCCGGTCTGAGGTTCAGGTCTCCCCCGAAGAGCAGGGGGGCCTCGCCGGCGAATGCCACCGCCGCCGCGGCCGCCGCCGGCAGCTCGCGCGAGGTCTGCTCGGGCGCGCCGCTGGTCGCGTGCAGGTTGGCGATGCACAGGCCGGAGGAGGTCCGCGTCAGCGCCATCGCCCGCCGCTCCGGGCGGCGCTCGCAGATCGTCACCTCCCCGCGCTCGGCGATCCGCCCGAGCGGGCCAGAGCGCCGCACCAGCGTCAGGTTGGAGCCGCCCTCCCCGGAGGCGATCAGGTCGGGGTTCGCGAGCGCCAGCGCGGTGCGCAGCGGGGCCAGCGAGTTGCGCGAGGTCAGGACCCGGTGGGCATCGGCCCCCGTGCGCTCGGCGAGCGGGCGGGCGAACCGGGGCGGGCACTCCTGGAGGAGTGCCACGTCCCATTCGCGGGCGGCGATCACCGAGGCGAACTCGTCGAGCAGGCTGCGGTTGACCTGGGCGTGGGTGCCGTCGTGCTCGGTGATCCGGAGCAGTCGCGAGCGCCAGGTCAGCAGGGCCGGATCGGGCGGGTGGTCGCGCCCGTGAAAGAGGTTCCAGGTGATCGCCCGCAGCTCCACCACGCGTAGTATCCGCGCCTTGCCGAGGCACTTCCTCACAGGCGAGGAGCTGGGAGCCTTCGAGCTGCGATCGCTGCTCGACCGGGCCCGCGAGCTGAAGGCGGGCCGGGCCGACCGGCTCGGCTCGGAGCTGCTCGCCGGGCGGACCGTCGCCCTGGTCTTCGAGATGCCCTCGACCCGGACCCGGGTCTCGTTCGAGGTCGCGGTCGCGGAGATGGGGGGGACTCCCGTCGTGCTGAGCGGGGAGGAGATGCAGCTACGCCGCGGGGAGTCCGTCGGCGACACCGCCAGGGTCCTCTCCCGCTACGTGGACGCGGTCGTGATCCGGGCGGCGTCGCACGAGTCGGTCGAGGAGCTGGCCGGCGCCGCCGGGGTGCCGGTCGTCAACGCCCTCACCCCCGTCCACCATCCCTGCCAGGCGCTGGCCGACCTGATGACGCTCGCCGAGCGATTCGGCGACCTCGAGGGGCTGAAGCTCGCCTACGTGGGTGACGGCAACAACGTCGCCCGCTCTCTGGCGATCGCCTGCGAGCGGGCGGACGTGCGCTTCGCGGTCGCCGCCCCGGACGGATACCAGCTCGAGCAGGGCCACCGAGCGGTCCTGACCGAGGACCCGAGGGCCGCCGCCGAGGGCGCCGATGCCCTCTACACCGACGTCTGGGTGAGCATGGGCGACGACCCTGCCGAGGCCGAGCGCAGAAGGACGGACCTCGCCCCCTACCGGCTCGACGAGGACCTCCTCGCGGCGGCCTCGGACCGGGCCGTCGTCCTGCACTGCCTCCCCGCCCACCCCGGCGAGGAGATCACCCCGGGCCTCCTCTACGGCGATCGCTCGGCGGTCTGGGACCAGGCCGAGAACCGCCTGCATGCCCAGAAGGCCCTGCTGGAGTCCCTTCTGACCTAGGCGGGTCGCAGTCGAGCCAGCGCGGCTCCTCGAATCCCCCGTACTCCTGGATCGCCCCGAAGATGTGCTGGACCAGGCGGGTGTCGCAGACCGAGATAGAGCCGACACCGAACGGCAGCCGGTTCTTCTTCTTTCCGCTGCTCGATGTCGGGAAGTAGTTGACCGTTGGTTTGAGCAGACAACTCTTCGGGAGGTCGAGAGCCTGAAGCCACCGGCAATGGATCTCGGCGATCGTCAAGCCGTTGCCCAGATAGACGTTGGCCTGGAACCTGATCTTGTCCGGGTCGACCTCCATGCACTCGGTCAGAAAACAGCGAAAGTAGACGAGCATGTGCACGTCGGAGTTTGTGAGCTTGAGGCGGTTCCGGTCCTTTGCGCCTTCTGCCCAGTAGAGCATGCAGCCTGCTTGGTGATGCGGGTCGCCAGCCCGGGCGCGCCGACGACCCTCCGCCTGGTATTCCAGACGTTTGGCCCTGCTCGTCTCACTCCATCTCCTCGCCCGGCGGCGGTGGGCCTCGGTGCCGGCTGTCATGTGGGCCGCGTTCCGGCGTCGCTGCTGTTCGGTAATCGGAATGTCGCGGGTCCAGTTGAAGACACTGTTGGTGGATACGCCAACCATCTCCGCGATCCGCCTGTAGGGCAGGCCCTTCTCACGCCGCAGTCTTCGAGCTTCCTCTCTCTCCCTCGGCTTCTGAGCCCTTCCGCTACCTACGAACATATGTTCGATTATCGGGACCGGCCCGGACGGAAATCGGGCACCCGTCGGCACGCGCCTAGACTGGGTGGGCCCGGCCCCGTGGTGTAATGGTCAGCACAGGACGCTTTCAATGTCCAGGTTCGAGTTCGATCCTCGACGGGGCTATTAGAACGGTCGCGTGTACCCCGAGATCCACATAGGCCCCCTCACCCTGCAGACCTTCGGGATCATGTTCGCGCTCGGCTTCATCGCCGCCGGCGCGCTGATCGCCAAGCGCCTTCCGGAGATCGGCAAATCGGCCGACTGGGCCTACGAGATGTGCTTCGCCGCGCTGGTCGGGGGAGTGGTCGGCTCGCGCATCTACTACGTGGTCGAGAATTACGACGAGGTCCGCCACGACCTGATCGGCAACCTGTTCTCGGGCTCGGGCCTGGTCTGGTACGGGGGCGCGATCGGCGGCGCGATCGCGGTGATCCTCTGGGCGCGCTACCGGGGTTTCCTCAACCTCGTCCTGCTCGACGTCTGCGCTCCGGCGCTGGCGATCGGCTACGCGATCGGGCGCTGCGGCTGCCAGCTTTCCGGCGACGGCGACTACGGCAAGGCCTGGGACGGGCCGTGGGCGATGGCCTATCCCGACGGCACCGTTCCGACCACTCAGACGGTCCACCCGACGCCGGTCTACGAGACCGTGGCGATGTCCTTCTGCGCCTTGCTGCTCTGGCAGCTTCGCGATCGCTACCGGAAGGGGATCCTCTTCGCGATCTACCTCATCTACGCCGGGGCCGAGCGCTTCCTCGTCGAGTTCCTGCGCCGCAACGACCGGGTGCTCGCCGGGCTCACCCAGGCCCAGCTCGAGAGCCTGGCGATGCTGGTCGCGGGGGTGGTCTGGATCCTTGTCGTGCACCGCCGCCACGGGACGGTCGCCAAGCGGCCCGGCGGCGAGCCCGCACCGGCGACCGGCGCGGCCTGATTCCCGCCCCGGCGCTCAGAACGCCGAGCGCAGAAGCCCGCCGTCGATCGGGATCACGGTCCCGGTGATGTAGGCGGCCCGCTCGGAGCAGAGGAAGGCCACCAGGTCCCCGTACTCCTCGGGGGTTCCCAGCCGGCCCGCCGGGACCTGTTCACGGGCCGCTTCCTCGGCCTGCTCCATGGAGCCCGCGTTGGCGGCGAGGCGCTCCGTGGCGAAGCGGCCGGTGGCGACGGTGTTGACCGTGATCCCTTCACCGGCGACCTCGGTGGCAAGCGTCTTGAGGAAGCCGACGGTCGCCATCCGGTGGGAGTTGGAGAGGGCCAGCCCGGGAATCGGCTCGCGGGTCGAGGTGGACCCGACGCCGACGATCCGCCCCCAGCCCCGATCCCGCATCGGCGGGACGACGGCCTCGGCGAGCACCCGGGGGGCGAGGACCAGGGAGCTGTAGGCCTCGGTCCACTCCTCGACGGAGTGCTCCAGAGCGCCGCCGAGCGGGGGGCCGCCGGTGTTGGTCACGAGGATCTCGACCGGCCCGTTGGCCTCCGCCGCCGCCCCGGGCAGCTCGGCCATCCGCTCGAGGTCGCCGGTGTCCGCCTCCAGGGTGCTCACCTCCCCCTCGATCGCCGCGGCCGCCGCCCGCAGCTTCTCCCGCGAGCGGGAGGCGATCGCCACCCGTGCGCCCTCCCGGGCGAGCGCCGAGGCGATGCCGAAGCCGATCCCCTGCGAGCCCCCGAGGACAAGGGCGCTTCGTCCCTGCAGCCCTAGCTCCATGCCGCCTCGCGACCCGGCAGCCGGGCGCACCACGCTGCGAAGACGAGCACGGCGATCGCGGCGCCCAGCCAGTGCAACCCGGCCAGGACGGCGATCAGGCTCGGGGCACCGGCGACCGCCGCACCCAGCAAGGTCATCCCCACCGCCAGCCCCAGCACCCGGGCGGTGAGCACCGCGCACAGCGCCCACGACGCGGGCCCCGCGAACCGCCCCCAGTTCTCGAAGAAGCTGTGCGGGAGGGCCAGCGCCAGCACCACCGCCAGGACGGCCACGCTGGCCGCCTGCAGGGCTGCCGCCCGCCAGAAGATCGAGGCGCTCATGGTCGCTCATTCTTCCAAGCCCCGCGCTCCCGCCGCACTCGCCGGGGGGCCGGGCGCTGCGATAATCGAGGCGCGGGCGGTTAGCTCAGCTGGGAGAGCGCCTGCCTTACAAGCAGGAGGTCGCCGGTTCGAGCCCGGCACCGCCCATCGGCGCCAGGGCCCTTTGACGTGCCCCAGGCAACCCCTGCCCGGCGGGCGACCGGGGGCGCCGGGGGCTGACGGTCCGGCCGCCGCCCGGATCCGTTCGCTTCCAGGCCGCCCGCGCGGGGGCGGCGCATCGTCTAGGTTCCTCTTACCGGCCTGGGAGCGCCGGGGCCCCGGGGAGCCCGAACAGGGTCTCGGCGCCCGGCGATGGCGGGAGAACTGAGATCGAGGAGGGCGGAGTGATGGCGGGCAACCCGGGCATCGAGACGGATCCGAGGGGGAGGGCACTTGCCGGCTCGGTCGCCACGCTTCTCTGCGCGCTCGCCGCTGCCCTCGCGGCGGCGCCGAGCGCCGAGGCCGCACGGTGCCCGAGTGTGGTCGACGCGAGCCACTTCGCGAGCGCGGCCCAGCTTCGCAGGCTGGATGCGCAGTTCAACAGCTTCGGCCCCCGGAACCTCGGCAGCGCCTCCCACGACAAGGCGATCGCCTGGCTCGAGCGGCAGGCCCGCTCGATCGGCATGAGGGTCCACTCCACCTACTTCCGTCCCTACACCTGGCTCCCGAGGACGCACTTCGGGAAGGGCCCTGGCCTCGACATCAGCTCGGCCGGCGCGATCACCGTCAAGAAGCCGGACGGGAAGACGCTGAACGTCCCCGACGCGGGCGCCGTCCACTGGTCGAAGCCCACCTCGGAGCGGGGCGAGGGCGGCAAGCTCGTCTATCTGCCGCCCGATCAGGGCATCACCGCGGCAAACGCCGCCGGCAAGGTGGTGATCCGCGATTTTCAGACCGGTTCGATTCCGTTCGGCTTCCTGGGCCCGGTTCTGGGCCTGTACCTCTCGCCCGACCTGACCGGGTACACCGAGTACGCCCGCCCCTACCTCAGCCCGAACCTCACGCAGGACCAGCTCGACGCGAGCGCGGCGGGGGCGAACGGGGTGATCTTCGTCTTCGACCTGCCGGCCAGGGACGTAAGGGGCTACTACGACCCGCACACCGGAACCATCTACCGGCAACCGGCGGTGATCGTCGGCCGGGCGCAGGGCGAGCGGTTGAAGGCGCTTGCCTCCAAGGGCGCCAGCGCCAGGGTCTCCGTCGACGCCACGATCGCCCGCAGGAAGACCCGGAACCTGATCGCCCGTCTCCCCGGCCAGGGCGGCGAGAAGATCGTCCTCGCCGCCAACACGGATGGCAACTCCTGGGTCCAGGAGAACGGGGTGATCGGCATGCTCGCGTTCGCCCGCTACTACGCGAAGCTGCCGCTGAGGTGCCGCCCCCGGACGCTGGAGATGGTCTTCTCCAGCGCCCATGACGCCTACCGCAACGACGGGCTGAGCCCGCGGCACTACAGGCTCGACAAGAAGAAGACCGCGTTCGCCTTCGCGATCGAGCATCTCGGCACCCGCGAGGCCCTCCCGGTCGGCGAGGGCACCGGGAGGCACCTCGGGTTCACCGGTCTCGCCGACCCGGCGCTGTTCGGGGCCGGCGACAGCGACGCTCTGCGCGAGGCGGCGGTCGAGGCCGCCAAGCGGCGGGAACTCCCGCGCACCGCGGTGCTGAAGGGGCTCGGCGTGCCGAACCCGGACATGGCCCCGCCGATCTGCTCGATGGGCGGCCTCGGCAACGCCTTCCAACCGAATCTCGTGCCGACCCTGGCGATGATCTCCGGCCCGTGGTCGCTCTATGACCCGGTGCTCGGGGCAAGGGCGATCGACTTCGCGCAGATGCGCTCCCAGGTCCTTGCCGCGGGCGACGCCGTCCTTGCGCTCGACGGGTTGCCGCGGGCGCAGATCGCCGGCGACTACCCGGCCCTGCAAGCCGAGCTGGACGCGGGAACCAAGATCCCCTGCCCCCTCGAGCGCATTCCCCTGGTTGCGCCCGGGCCCAACCGGTCCCCGGTCAGGATCACCCAGCCGCCGGCGCCGAGGTCGGGTCCCGGCGGCAGCAACCACACGCACGGCTTCCGGGTGTCCTCCGGCGGCAGCGGTGACGATGCCTGGTACGCGTTCGAGCCGACCGGGCCGAAACCGAAGAGGGCGCCGGTCGCGATCATCCTGCACGGCTACGGCGAGTACCAGGGCTACGGCACGATGAAGGCCCTGATCAGGCACACCGTCAGGGAGGGCTCGGTGGTGATCTACCCGCGGTGGCAGACCGCGATCGCGACACCGTGCCCGGGTCCGGTCAACATCGAGCCCTGCCTCTCCTCGGCGACAACCGCGATCAAGGACGCCCTCGGCTACCTGCGGGCATCCGGTGAACGGGTGCGGCCGGACACTTCCCGGGCCAGCTACTTCGGCTTCTCCTTCGGCGGGATCATCACCGCGAATCTCGCCAACCGCTGGCGGTCCCTGGGCCTGCCGAAGCCGCGGGCGATCTTCTTCGAGGACCCGCACGACGGCGGGCTGACGGGCGACGACGAACCGGCACTCGACGATTCGCTGGCGGGGATTCCCTCGACCGCTCTGATCCAGTGCCATGCCAGCGCAGGGGGAACGATTTCCGAGAAGGCGACCCATGGCTGCAACTCGCTCTACCCCAAGCTGACGTCGGTGCCGGCGAGCAACAAGGACCTCGTCCTCACCTCGGTCGACCGGCACGGCGAGCCGCCGCTCCTGGCACCGCACGGCGTGTGCGCCGGCGGCGGCGGCTTTCCGGTCGATGCCTACGACTGGGGCTTCTGCTGGAAGTCGTGGGACGCGCTCAGGGACTGCGCGTTCGGCGGGACCCGGTGCTCGACCGCGCTCGGCGACACTCCGCAGCACCGCTACATCGGGACCTGGAGCGACGGGGTGCCGATCGTCGGCCTGAAGATCCAGGAGGCCGCCCCGATCAGCGCCCTCCCGGTGCCTCCCAGGGCGCCCAGGCCGAAGCCTCATCGACGCGAATGACGGTTGGGGCGCGGCAGACGGCCCTCGGGGAGCCCGGCCGGCGGGCATCTCGGGGCCCGGGGCGGCCCGCCCTCAGCGCCGCATCCGTTCCTCGATCCAGGCCGTGATCTGCGGCCAGAAGCGGACCAGCAGGACGACCGCGACCAGGGCGATCACCGCGACCAGCGCCCCGCCGTGGGTGATCTCGCGGAAGAGCAGGTGCCGGCCGAGCGCAAGGGGCATGGAGCGATCGTAGGGGGAAGGTCCGGCCACCCGCCGAGAGCGGGCCGGCCGACGGGCGCTGGGTCACCCGGCCTCCTGGTCCTGCCCCAGCAGCCTCCGGCGCAGCTCGGCGGCCTCGACCCCCTCGACCTCGACCAGCTTGTCGCGGGAGGAGGAGCCGGCGAGGATTCGCACCCTGCCTGCCGGCACGCCGAGGCGCTTCGCGAGGAGCCTGCGCGCGGACTCGTTCGCCCGGCCGTCCACCGGAGGCGCCTTGACGCGGACCAGCAGGCGCCCGGCCCGGCTGCCCGCGATCTCCTCGCGGCGGGACCTGGCCTGCACCCTGATCGCGAGCTTTCCCATCCTCGGGCCGACCTCCTTGCGTCGCCAGACGCCTGACGAATTTGGCTTCCGGATGCGGAAAAAGCGCAGCACCGGAACTCCGACCGTGCTAGTCTGACTGACGGCAATGGGCTGAGGATCAACGGTGTTGGGGGCGCCGCCGGGGTGCTTTCGGCAACCTTTGGAGGGCTGCAGGTTCTCGGTGATCGGTTGAGGTGGCGACCCAGGATGACGAGATCCGCAAGATGAGCCGAAGTGTCTCCCCGACGCGGCTCGGTGCGCTGCTCCTCGCGCTGGGCGCCGTCCTGCTGATCGCCGGCTGCGGGGGCCGCACCACGGGAGCGACCGACGTCTCCTCGGCCTCCGCGACGCTCAACTCGGTCGTCTCCTGCGACGCCGGCCCGTGCAAGGCCTACACGCACTGGCGTGCGGCCGGAGCGCAGACGTGGATCGACGGCCCGGTCACCAACTTCGGGACGACGCCGAGCCTGGCGCTCCATGAGCAGGTCAGCGGCCTCCTGCCGGGCACGCAGTACGAGTACCAGGTCTGCTGGCAGGAGTCGACGTTCCCCGGGTACTTCTACGGCTGCACGGGGACCGGAGGGCATTCGGAGACCGTCGAGACGTTCACCACCCTGGCCAGCGACACCGATCCGCCCACCGTCACCCTGACCCAGCCGCCGGACTCTTCCTCGACCCCCGATCCGCTGCTCACCCTCGCCGGAGCGGCCGGCAACGCCCCCGGCGACAGCACCACGGTCACCGTGAAGATCTACTCCGGCCCCGACACCTCCGGATCCCTGGCTCAGAGCCTCGACACGGCCCGCAGCGGTTCCTCCTGGTCCACCGCCCCCGGCTCGAACCTTGCCCCGGGTACCTACACCGCCCGCGCCCAGCAGTCCGACAACGCCGGCAACACCGGCTACAGCGCCACCTCCACCTTCACGATCACGCCCGACAACACTCCGCCGGCGGTCGGGCTGAGCGAGCCCGCCGACGGCTCGACGATCTCCGATCGCCACCCGATCCTCTCGGGTGCCGCCGGCGACGGCCCCGGGGACTCAGGCACTGTCGCCGTGAACATCTACTCGGGCCCCGACACCTCCGGGCCGCTGGTCGACACCGTGGCGACGACCCGCACCGGGGCCACCTGGTCGACCAACTCGATCGCCGAGCTCGGCTCCGGCACCTACACCGCCCGCGCCCAGCAGTCCGACAACGCCGGCAACACCGGCTACAGCTCCACATCCACCTTCACCGTGGACACCGCGGCCCCCGCCGTGAGCCTCACCGCGCCGCCCAACGGCTCCTTCACCTCGCAGCTCCGCCCGATCCTCTCCGGAGCCGCGGGGGACCTCCCGGGGGACTCGGGGACGGTCACCGTGAGCATCTACAGCGGCCCGAGCACCTCGGGCCCTCTCGCCGACACGATCGCCACGGCCCGGACCGGAGCGACCTGGTCCACGACCCCCACCCATGACCTCTCGCCGGGCACCTACACGGCGGCCGTCGAGCAGTCCGACGCCGCCGGGAACATCGGCCAGGGCGTGCCGGCGACCTTCACCGTCGACACCGTCGCTCCCGCGGTGACTCTCACCCAGCCGGTCGCCGGCTCCCACACCACCAACCCGCGCCCCGTCCTCTCCGGCGGTGCCGGGGCGGATCCGGGGGACGCGCAGGCGGTGGAAGTTGAGATTTACGAGGGCTCCTCGGCAAGCGGCTCTCCGCTCGCCACGCTGAGCACCAACCGCGCCGGCGGCTCGTGGTCCACCGCGCCCTCCGCGGACCTCGACCCGGGTCCCTACACGGCCCGCGCGAAGCAGCTCGATTCGGCCGGCAACCAGGGCCAGAGCGCCGCCGTCACCTTCACCGTGGATCCGGATACGACGCCGCCGTCGCCGACCCTGACCGAGCCGGCCGACGGCTCGATCACCTCCAACCCCCGGCCCCAGCTCTCCGGCGGCGCCGGAAACGCGCTCGGCGACGGCGAGACCGTCACCGTGAGGATCTACGCAGGATCGAGCGCAACCGGCTCCCCCGTGCAGACGCTGACCACCGCCCGCTCGGGCTCCTCCTGGTCGGCGACCCCGTCCTCGGACCTGGCCTCGGGGACCTACACGGCCCTCGCCGAGCAGTCCGACGAGGCCGGCAACACCGGCCAGAGCGATCCCGTCACCTTCGACGTCGACGCGACCCCGCCGGCCGTCACCCTCACCCAACCGGCCGACGGCTCGACCTTTTCCAACCCGTGGCCGGCGCTCGCCGGTGGGGCGGGAACCGAGCCGGGCGACTCCGATGACGTCGTGGTCAAGATCTACAGCGGCTCCAGCGCAACCGGAAGCCCGATCCAGACCGTCACCGCGGGCCGCGGCGGGGGCTCCACCTGGTCCACCAGCCCGGCTTCGGCGCTCTCCTCGGGCACCTACACGGCCCTCGCCGAGCAGTCCGACGAGGCCGGCAACACGGGGGCCAGCGCCACCTCCACCTTCACCGTGGACGTCACCGCCCCGGCGGTGACCCTGACCCAGCCGCCTCCCGGGACGGTGACCTCGAACGTCCGGCCGACGCTTTCCGGGGCGGCCGGCGACGACCTCGGCGACAGCGCCACGGTCACCGTGAAGATCTACGCCGGCACCTCGGCGTCCGGCACGCCGGTGCAGACCGTCAACACGACCCGCAGCGGCGCGACCTGGTCCACCAACCCGACCAGCGACCTCGCCTTCGGCACCTACACCGCCCGCGCAGAGCAGTCCGACTCGGCCGGCAACCTCGGGCAGAGCAACGCCGAGACCTTCACGGTCGGCACCTACAAGGACAACGTGATGCAGGACTCGCCCGCCGCCTACTGGCGGCTCGGCGAAGCCTCCGGCACGGTGGCGGCCGACGAGAAGGGGGCGAGCCCCGGCGCCTACCAGTTCAGCCCCTCGCTCGGCCAGGCCGGGGTTGTCGGGGGGGACTCGAACACCGCCGTCGGCTTCGACGGGGTTGACGACCAGGTGCAGGTGGCCAGCACCTCCGGCCTCAACCCGACCTCGGCGGTCTCGGTCGAGACCTGGCTGCGGCCGACCGCTCTGCCCGCGGACACCGCGACCCTGCTGCGCAAGGACCAGCAGTACCTGCTGCGCCTCACCTCGGCCGGGGCGGTGATCCTGCGAGTCTGGAAGACGACGACCACCTACTCGGAGCTGCAGACCGCCGACGGTCTGGTCAGCGCGGGTTCGTGGTTCCACGTGGTCGGCACCTTCAACGGCTCGACCATGCGCATCTTCCTGAACGGGACCCAGCGCGCCTCGAAAACCTTCTCAAGTTCGGTGAACACCACCTCCAACCCGCTCTACATCGGCTCCAGCGGCGGCTATGACAGGCTCTCGGGCCGCCTCGACGAGACCGCGGTGTACCCGACGGCACTGTCCGCCTCCCGCGTCCAGGCGCACTACAACCGCGCCTACCTGATCGACACGACGCCGCCCACGGTCAGCCTCAGCACCCCCGCCGCCGGCTCGACCATGGAGGCCAAGCCCAACTTCGGCGGCCTCGGCGGCATCACGCCGGGCGACGGCGACTCGGTCACCGTCAAGCTCTACGCGGGCTCCAGCGCGTCGGGCAGCCCGATCCAGACGCTCAACGCCTCCAGGAGCGCCCAGGGGGTTTTCTCCGTGCTGGCCTCTTCCTCGCTTTCCTCGGGCACCTACACGGCGCAGGCCGAGCAGAGCGACGCCTCGGGGAACCTCGGGCTCTCGGCCGCCAAGACCTTCACGGTCAACGCCACCGCCGACCCCAAGATCCTCGCCGCCGGCGACATCGGCTCCTGCTCCTCGAGCGGCGACGACGCCACCGCCAACCTGCTCGACGGCCTCGGCGGCACCGTTCTGGCGCTCGGCGACACGGTCTATGAGAACGGCACCGCCGCCGAGTACGCGAACTGCTACGACCCCACCTGGGGCCGCCACAAGGCGCGGACCAGGCCGATCGTCGGCGACCACGAGTACGGGACCTCCGGCGCCTCGGGGTACTTCAACTACTTCGGTGCGGCGGCGGGGCCCGCCGGGGCCAACAAGGGCTACTACAGCTACGACCTCGGCGCCTGGCACGTGATCGCGATGAACTCCTATTGCTACGAGGCCGACACCTGCACGACCATGGAGGACTGGCTGCAGAACGACCTCGAGGCCCACAGCAACGTCTGCACGATGGCGGTCTACCACGAGCCGCTCTTCTCCTCCGGCAACGTGCACGGCAACAACCCCGGCGCCCAGTACCTCTGGCAGCTGCTCTACGCGGCCGGGGCGGACGTGATGCTGGACGGCAGCGAGCACATCTACGAGCGGTTCGCCCCGCAGACGCCCTCGGGGGTGGCGAATCCCAACGGGATACGCGAGTTCATCGTCGGGACCGGGGGCCGCAGTCTCTACGGCATCGGCACGGTGCAGCCCAACAGCGAGGCCCGCAACACCGATGCCTACGGCGTCCTGCAGATGACCCTCCACCCGACCAGCTACGACTGGCAGTTCATCCCGGAGGCAGGCAAGAGCTTCACGGATTCGGGCACCACGAGCTGTCACTGAGCCCGGCGCGCAACTCCGGGCCGCGAGCCCGGTTTCAGCTGCGAGGGGCGGCCGGGCCCGGGCGCCGCTTGACATGAACGAGGAAGCCATGAAATCGTGTAACCGATGAGCCGGCGGGGGAGAGCGCCGATTTCGCGCCGCCACGGGGCCCTTGCGGGCCTGCTGGCGCTTGCTGCGCTGGCCCTCGGCATCGGCGCAACCGCCGCCTCCGCCGGCACGCCGGTCGGGTTCTCGGCGCGCGGCAGCGTCGAGCAGGCCTACGTGACCGGGGCGACCCCGGGCGCGAAGCTGAGCCTCCTCGATTCGAAGGGAAAGGTGCTCCAGACCCGGGCCGCCGGCTCGCTGGGCGGGATCGTCTACCGCCACGTCGAGCCCGGATCCGGATACCGGGTCCGCCAGGGCGGGCCGGGCGGCCCGCGGAGCCCCGCCTTCGGAGTCCTGACCCGCCGCTCCGCGCCGCCCAGGACGAGCGTCTACGACCAGACCCTTCCGGCCGGTGGCTACGGGTACCTGAGGACCCGCGACGGCACCAAGCTGGCGATCAACGTCACCCTGCCCTCGGGCCCGGGCCCCTACCCGACCCTGGTCGAGTACTCCGGCTACGGATACGCCAACCCCGGCGGCGGGGAGAGCTCGATCCAGCTGCTCCTCCAGCAGCTCGGCTTCGCCGTGGTCGACGTCAACATGCGCGGCACCGGATGCTCGGGCGGCGCCTTCGACTTCTTCGAGCCCCTCCAGGGGCTCGACGGCTACGACGTGATCGAGACCGTCTCGCGCCAGCCCTGGGCGCTGCACCACAAGGTCGGGATGGCCGGGGTCTCCTACGGCGGGATCAGCCAGCTCTTCACCGCGCAGACCCGGCCGCCCCACCTCGCCGCGATCACCCCGCTCTCGGTGATCGACAACACCCAGACGACGCTCTACCCGGGCGGCATCCTCAACACCGGCTTCGCCCTCTCCTGGGGCAAGCAGAGGGTCCACGACGCGCTGCCCGCCTCGCCGACCGGGGGCCAGGCGTGGGCCTACAAGCGGATCCAGGACGGCGACGCGGTCTGCGCCGCCAACCAGACCCTGCACACCGAGGCGGTGGACCTGCTCGGCAAGATCGATCGCAACCGCTACTACCGCCCGAAGGTCGCCGACCCGCTCGCCCCCTACACCTTCGTCCACAAGATCGACGTCCCGGTCTTCCTGGCCTGCCAGTGGACCGACGAGCAGACGGGCGGGCACTGCCCCAACCTCGCCGACGAGTTCACCGGCACGAAGCGCAGGTGGTTCACCTTCACAAACGGCGTGCACACCGACGCGCTGGCGCCGGCCACCTTCAACCGCTGGTTCGACTTCCTTGAACTCTACGTCGCCCACCGAAAGCCTCAGCTGACCGCGGGGCAGAAGGCGCTCGCCCCGCTGATCTACCTGACCGTGTTCGGCATCCCCGGCGTCACCCTCCCCGACGACCCGATCCAGGCGAAGCCCGACTTCGCCAGCGCCAAGGCCGCCTACGAGAAGCTCCCCCGGGTGCGTGTGCTGTTCGACAACGGCGCCGGTGGAGCGAACCCCGGCTACCCCTATGCGGGGTTCGAGCGCTCCTTCTCGCGCTGGCCGATCCCGGGGACGAAGGCGCGCTCCTGGTATCTGACCCGCAACGGCGCCATGGTGGACCGCAGGCCGGGCAGGTCGGGGACCGACGCCTTCACCTGGGACCCCGGCGCCAGGCCGCCCACCGACTTCACCGGCAACACCGGCACCGGCGGGCTGTGGGCCGCGACGCCCGACTACCACTGGGAGCAGAGCCCCGCGGGCAGGGCTCTCTCCTACCTCAGCGCGCCGCTGAAGTCGAACACCACGGTGATCGGCGCCGGGGCGCTGGAGGCGTGGATTCGCGCCAGGGTGCCCGACGTGGACCTCCAGGTGACGGTCTCCGAGGTGCGGCCCGACGGCAAGGAGGTCTTCGTCCAGAGCGGCTGGCTGAAGACGATCGCCCGCAGGCTCGACCCGAAGAAGAGCACCCTGCTCGAGCCGGTCCTCAGCCTCCGAAAGCGCGACCTCAGGCCGCTCCCCAAGGGCAAGTTCGCGAAGGTCACCGTGCCCCTCTACTACCAGGGCCACGCCTACCGCAAGGGGTCCCGGATCAGGGTGATGATCCAGGCGCCGGGCGGCGACCAGCCCTCCTGGGAGTTCGGAGAGGCGCTGCCCTCCTCGCCGACCCGGGTCGCCCTGGCCCACTCGTCGCAGATGCCCTCCCGCCTGGTCCTTCCGGTGATTCCGGGGGTGAAGGTCCCGACCGGCCTTCCCCACTGCCCGGGCCTCCGCGGCGAGCCCTGCCGCGACTACGAGCGCTTCACGAACCTCGGAGCCCGGCGCCGGTAGTCTGCGGCCATGAGCGCCGCCGAGGACCCTTCACGTCGTCCGGGCTGGAGCTCCCCCGAGGAGCGCCGGGCGGCGGGCCGTGCCGCCCGCAAGCGTGTTCCCCGATCGAGCCACGGCGAGTGGGTGCCGCCCGCCGACCGCCGCGATCCCGTCGAGGTGCTCGAGGAGCAGGCCGAGAGCCGCGTCGCCGAGCTGGTGCCGATTCGCTACGGCCGCATGCTCGTCTCCCCATTCACCTTCTACCGCGGCGCCGCGGCGATCATGGCCTTGGACCTCGCCGGCACGCCGGACTCCGGCCTGCGCGCGCAGCTCTGCGGCGACGCGCACCTCTCGAACTTCGGGGTCTTCGCCGCGCCCGACAGGCGCCTGGTGTTCGACCTCAACGACTTCGACGAGACCCTTCCCGGCCCCTGGGAGTGGGACCTCAAGCGCCTCGCGGTCAGCCTCGAGATCGCCGGCCGCGACCGCGGCTTCAAGCGCAAGCAGCGGCGGGCGACCGTCCTGGAGACCGTCTCCGCCTACCGGGAGGCGATGGCCGCCTTCGCGAAGATGCGCAACCTCGACGTCTGGTACGCGCGCCTCGACGTCGAGGCGATCCTCGACCAGGTGGTCGCCGAGGGCGTCCCCGACGACCGGGTCGCCATCTTGCGCAAGGAGATGGAGAAGGCGCGGCGCAAGGACAACCTCAAGGCCTTCGACCGCCTCGTCGAGGAGGTCGACGGGGAGCCGCGGATCATCAGCGACCCTCCCCTGGTCGTCCCGCTCGACGAGCTGATCGACGACGAGGCCGTCCGTGGGCAGGTCCAGGGCCAGATACGGCAGCTCCTGGCCAGCTATCGAGAGAGCCTGAAGGGGGACCGAGCCCGGCTCTTCGATGGCTACCACTTCGTGGACCTTGCCCACAAGGTGGTTGGCGTGGGCAGCGTCGGGACCAGGGCCTGGATCGTCCTGATGGTCGGCCGCGACCGGGGCGACCCGCTCTTCCTTCAGGCCAAACAGGCCGAGGCCTCGGTGCTCGAGCCCTACGCCGGGGCGAGCGAGTTCGACAACCACGGCCGGCGGGTTGTCGAGGGCCAGTGGCTGATGCAGGCCTCGAGCGACATCCTGCTCGGCTGGCTGCCCGCAAGAGGCGTGGACGGAATCGACCGCGACTTCTACGTGCGCCAGCTCTGGGACGGCAAGCGCTCGATCAAGGTCGAGATGCTGCTTCCTCCAGGCCTGGCGCGCTACGGGGCCGCCTGTGGCTGGACCCTGGCCCGCGCCCACGCGCGATCCGGGGACGAGATCGCGATCGCCTCCTACCTCGGCAAGGGGGAGTCCTTCGACGAGGCGATCGCCGACTTCGCCGCCGCCTACGCCGACCAGAACGAGGCCGACTACGCGGCCCTCTCGGACGCCGCCGAGGAGGGACGGATCGAAGTCGAGCGGGACCTGATCTGAGGGGGGCCTCGCCCGCCGGGTCGCCGGCGGCGGGCGCCGCAAGCGGCGGGAGACCCGGTCTCGGTCCGGCCGGGCCGGCGGCGGGCGCCGCAAGCGGTGGGAGACACCGTCTCGGTCGGGCCGGGCGGTCAGCCCTGCGACTGGCGGGAGAGCCTCATCAGAGCGGCGTCCACGTCGAGGCTTCCGTCGGCGCGAAGCTCGTGGGCGGCGAAGATCTCGTCCAGCTCCTCGCGGGTCAGCGTCTCGCGCTCCAGGGCGGTGGCGGCGAGGTCGTCGAGGCACTGGCGGTTGGAGGCGATCAGGTCGAGCGCGGTGGCGTGCGCGTCGCGGGCCAGGACCATGGCGCCCAGGTCGACGTCGCGGCGCGTCCGGTCGGAGACGGAGATGTCGTCGGTGGGAAGGGCGATCGGGGCCTCGTGAGCCCCTTCGATCCGCGATCCCATCCCGAACTCGGCCATCATCTGGCGGCAGAGGCCGTGCACCCGGGCGAGGTCGTCGGCGGCGCCGGTGAAGGCCTCTCCGAACACCGTCTCCTCGGCGGCCCGGCCGCCCAGCAGGGTGACGATCTCGTCGAGCAGCTCGCTGCGGGACTTCAGGTAGGTGTCCTCCTGGGGGGAGTGGGCGACGAACCCGAGCGCCGGGCCCCGCGGGACGATGCTGAGGATCTCCGGCGGGTCGAGGCCGAGCAGCCGGCGGCATAGCGCGTGGCCGGCCTCGTGGTAGGCGACGATCCGCCGCTCCTTCGGACCCAGCCTGCGGCTCTGCCGGGCGCCGACCGACTGGCGCAGCAGCGCCTCGTCGAGGTCCTCGCGGCGGGTTGCCTCGCGTCCGGCCCGCCCGGCGATGATCGCGGCCTCGTTGAGCGCGTTGGCGAGCTGTGCGCCGGTCATCCCGGTGGTCTTGCGCGCCACGTCGGCGAGGTCGAGGTCGGCGGCGAGCGGCTTGCCCTCCGCGTGGGCGCGCAGGATCGCCTCGCGGCCGGCGCGGTCGGGCGGGGCGACGAGGACCTGGCGATCGAAGCGGCCCGGGCGCAGCAGGGCCCGGTCGAGCTTGTCCATGTGGTTGGAGGCGGCGAGGACGATCACGGTGCCCGGGTCGCGCTCGAAGCCGTCGAGCTCGACGAGGAGCTGGTTGAGCGCCTGCTCGCGCTCGCTGCTGCCGCCGTCGCCGCCCACCCCGCGGGCGCCGCCGACGGCGTCGAGTTCGTCGATGAAGATCACCGCGCGCCCGGACTTCCGCGCCTCCTTGAAGAGCCGGCGGATCCGCGCCGCGCCGCGCCCCACGAACATCTCCACGAAGCTCGATCCCGACGCCGCGAAGAAGTCGGCGCCGGCCTGCGCGGCGACGGCCCGGGCGAGCATCGTCTTCCCCGTGCCGGGAGGACCGAAGAGGAGGACGCCCCGCGGGGCCCGGGCCCCGAGCGCCGTGAAGCGGTCCGGATCGCGCAGCCATTCGGCGACGTCCATCAGCTCTTCCTTGGCCGCATCGACGCCCTGCACGTCCTCCCAGCTGACCGGCGCCGTCCTGGTCGCCCGCACCACCTCGGGCTTGGTGCTTCGCATGGTCCCCCGCAGCAGCAGGACGAAGACCGCCAGCAGCCCCGCCATGAAGACCACGCCGAAGACGGGATACCAGTTGAAGAAGAAGCTGCTGATCCCGGCGGATGGCACTAGCCGCTTCTCGGTCCGCTCGTCATTGCCTTCCCCTGCCTTCCCTGTCGTGGGCGACCGCGGGAAGTGTTGCGGTTTCCTCCCAACTATTCACTCGCACATTCGTCCAGATAGCGCACCGCGGCTAATGCCGCCGAGTCCGCGCCGTCCCGACCGCCTCCGGCGATACCGGCCCGTTGTGCCCGCTCCGGGCCGCCCCGGGGGCCCTAGGATCAGGGACATGCAGGACGCCCAGGGCCCGCGGGCCGCGACCGCCCAGGAGCTCAAGGACCAGATCGAGGCCGAGCGCCGCGGGCGCCCCTTCCTGGTCTTCCGCGACGGCGAGGGCTCCCAGCGGATCCTCGTGGTCGAGGAGGGCACGACCGGGCTCTGGATCGGTCGCAGCGGGTCCGCCGACCTGCGGATCTCCTGGGACGAGGAGGTCTCGGGCCTGCACGCCCAGATCGAGGTGGTGCGCGGCTCCTGCACCCTGCTCGACGACGGGCTCTCGCGCAACGGCTCGTTCGTCAACGGCGAGCGGGTCAGGGGCAGGCGGCTGCTGCGGGACAAGGACATGGTCCGCTTCGGCCGGACGGTGGTGCTCTACCGGGCCCCCGGCGAGGAGGAGGGCGGCGGGGAGAGCACGGTGATCGCCTCCGAGTCGGCCGCCGCCGCCTCGGTCTCACCGGGCCAGAGGCGCGTCCTGCTGGCGCTCTGCCGCCCCTACAAGGACGGAGCGGCCTTCGCCACCCCCGCCACCAACCAGCAGATCGCCGCGGAGCTGCACCTCTCGATCGACGCGGTGAAGACCCATCTCCGAGCCCTGTTCGAGAAGTTCGGGGTCGAGGACCTCCCCCAGAATCGGAAGCGGGTGGCGCTGGTCGAGCGGGCCCTGCAGAGCGGCCTGATCTCCGAGCGCGACCTCTAGCGGCGGCCCCCGGCCGGGGCACCAAGGGGTGAGCGGGACCACCCCCGCGGGGGTGGGGGTTGGGCCCTTGGGGTCCTTTGAGGAAGCGGCCGTCTGCCCGAAGCTCCTTCTGCGGGCGGGAACACCGCCCACACCGACCACAGACAGCAAAGACATCAGATCGAAACCAAGGAGAGCAAGACGATGACCACGACCAAGACCCGCAACCGCTTCGCCCGCACCGCGATCGCCACCGCCCTGGCGGCAACCGCCCTGGCGGCGGTCCCCGCCGCGGGACAGGCGGCGACGAAGTTCGGCTCCGACCTCAACCCGACCATGCAGCCCTCGAACTCGCTGCCGGCCCACCCCTGCACCCATCAGGACGCCGGGAAGAGCTGCACCCGAATCGAGACCGTGTCCTACGGCAACCCCGGCCACGAGCGCGCCCCGAAGACGGGCACGATCCGCAAGATCCGGGTGATCGCCGGCGGTCCCGGCTCCTTCCGGCTGCAGATCGCCAAGGTCAAGGTGGACTCGATCGGTCTGAACAACACCGCCAAGGTCCTCCGCAACGGCCCGGTCATCCACTACCAGGGCCAGACCCAGCAGAACTGGGACTCCGACGTCTACCGCGTCGAGAGCTTCCGGGTCAACGTGCCCGTCCACAAG
Source organism: Solirubrobacterales bacterium (assembly GCA_046330315.1). Taxonomy (GTDB): domain Bacteria; phylum Actinomycetota; class Thermoleophilia; order Solirubrobacterales; family 70-9; genus JAXLSZ01. The sequence goes on along the minus strand of JAXLSZ010000005.1, from coordinate 293,498 downwards.
GGCGAGTACCTGGCCATGCGCAGCCGCTACACCAGCGCGCTTCGCTGCTCCTCGGGCGGCGACAACCAGCTCATCTACCAGCCGTCGCTCCTCGCTGGCGGAGGCTTCCAGAACGCCTCCTCCACCGACGGCTGCTGGATGCTCCTGCAGGCGGTCGTCAAGTAGCCGCGGCTACCGACCGACCCTGACCACGAACGGGGCCCCCTCGACCGAGGGGGCCCCTTCTGGTTGGGGCGCGAAGCGCCCTAGCCGCGGACCGCCGTGAAGCCCCCTAGCCGCGCACCACCTGGGAGCCGCCCACTATCGCGTCCTCGCCGGTCTCGGAGAACTGCACCCAGGCCTTGTTGCCGCCGTCGTAGTCGGGAGCCCAGAGCTTCAGGGTCGCCGGCTGCTCCCAGACCGTGACCGGCTCCTCGCCGACCTCGTCGAGCCCCCGCCACACCCTCACGAACGGGTTCTTCTCCCACTCCTCTCCGATCGTCGTCGGCTCGCGATGGCCCGGGTGCACCCGGGTCTCGGCGGGCAGCTTCATCAGGCGGTCCATGACCGAGGCGCGGAGGTCCTCGAAGCCGCTGGCGCCGGGGGCCTTGGTCCCCCCGACGGTGCCCTTGAACAGCACGTCGGCGGTCAGGGCGTCGGTCCCGTTGACCAGGAAGGTGAGGTGGCCGGCGGCGTGGCCCGGGGTGAAAATCGCCTCGATCTCCAGCCCCCCGGTGCTAAGCCTCTCGCCGTCGCCGATCCTCACCTCGACCTCCTCGAGCATCTCCTCGGCGGCGTCGGGGTGGGCGACCATCGGGGGGTTGCCGAGGCGGGGCCGTGCCTCCGCGAGCCCCGCGACGTGGTCGGCGTGGGGGTGTGTGACGAGGACGTGGGTTATCTCGATCCCGTCTGCCTCGGCGCGCTCGATCAGCGGATCGAGCAGGTCGTTGCCGTCGACCAGGACGCCCCTGCCGCCGGGCTCGTCGGCGATCAGGTAGGCGTTGGACAGCCACTGGGGGTTCTCGGTCCTCTCGAGGATCACGGTTCTCCTTCAGTCGTAGTGGATGACGCTGCGGATGCCGTCCTGGGCCTCCATCAGCTCGAAGCCGCGGTTCACCTCGTCGAGGGTGAGGCGGTGGGAGACGAATGGCTCGACGTCGATCTCTCCGGCCAGCCAGCGCTCGACCAGCCTGGGCACGCCTTCGCGTCCCTTCACTCCGCCGAACGAGGATCCGGCGACCCTGCGGCCGGTGATCAGCAGGCGCGGCACGATGTCCAGGGTCTCGCCCCTGCCGGCGACGCCCGCGACCGTGCACAGCCCCCAGCCCATCCGGGCCGACTCGACGGCCTGGCGCATCACCGCGACGCTGCCGGTCGCCTCGAAGGTGTAGTCGGCGCCGAAGCCGCCGGTGCGCTCGAGGACTCCCTCCACGGTGTCGGCGCCGCCGATCATCGTCTCGGTCGCGCCCTGGCCCCGGGCGAGGGCCAGGCGATCCTCGGAGAGGTCCACGCAGATGATCCGCTCGGCGCCCTGGAGCCGGCAACCGGCGACCGCGCCGAGGCCGACCATCCCGGCACCGAAGACGACGCAGGTGGAGCCCTCGGCGACCTTGGCGGTGTTGATCGCCGCCCCGATCCCGGTGGAGAGGCCGCAGGCGAACAGGCAGGCCCCCTCGAGCGGGGCCTCGGGGTCGATCCTGGCGAGCGCGATCTCGGGCATCACCGTGTACTCGGCGAAGGTGGAGGTGCCCATGAAGTGCCGGATCGCCTCATCCCCGCGGCGCAGCCGGGTGGTGCCGTCGGGAAGGTGGCCCCTGCCCTGCTCCTCGCGGATCGCCAGGCAGAGGTTGGTGCGCTCGTCGCGGCAGTGCACGCACTCCCCGCACTGCGGGGAGAAAAGCGTGACGACGTGGTCGCCGGGGGCGACGAGCGTCACTCCATCGCCGACCTTCTCCACCACCCCGGCGCCCTCGTGGCCGAGCACGGTCGGGGCGTAGCCGGAGGGGTCGGCGCCGGAGGCGGTGTAGAGGTCGGTGTGGCAGACGCCGCAGGCCACCAGCCGCACCAGGACCTCTCCCTTGCGGGGATCCTCGAGATCGACCTCCTGCACGACGAGCGGCTCTCCGAACTCCTCGAGCACTGCCGCCTCAATCTTCATCGGGTCTCCTCCTCCGCTCTCCCAGGGGGTGGGACCTCTAATCCCTGACCATCGCCGCTTAGAGGTCCCACGTCGGTGAAGCGGGATCCTAAGGGTGGGGCGACGTCCCGGGTCCGGGAGCTGCCCTCCAGCAGCACGCGGGCGATCAGTCCCGGGTCGTCCCAGGTCGGCGTGTGGCCGACTCCGGGGAGCACCAGGTAGCGGGCGCCGGGGGGGAACTGGGCCCGGCGGGGCGGGGCGACGAGGCGGTCGTGCTCGGCCCAGGCCAGGGTCACGGGAACCTCCGGGAAGCCGCCGGGATCGAAGACCTCCGTGCGCATCTCGCGGTTGGCCGCCTCGTAGGCCTCCGAGTCCACCCAGGAGAGGATCAGGGTGCGTCCGGTTCCGGCCGGGACGTGCTCCGGCCGGACCATCGTCACGCCGAGCATCGCGTTGCGCGGCCGGCGCCAGCGCAGGGCGAGGGAGAGCGCGGGCCGCAGGGCGCGGGCCAGCCGGTGGATGTCCCTGGCCCGCGGGCCCAGCGGTCTGCCCCACATCCCGGCCGGGGAGATGGTGGTGACGCTCGCCGCCTGCCCCGATTTCGCCATCTCCAGCGCGATCCAGCCGCCCAGCGAGTTGCCCGCCAGGTGGGGGCGCGTGACGCCGATGCGAGCGCAGAACTCGTGCATCGCCGCGGCCAGGTTGACCGGGCTGGGGGTCCGCTCGCCGGGCAGGGCCGGCGAGCGCCCGAACCCCGGGAGGTCGACCGCGATCACCTCACGCTCCCGGGACAGCCGCCCGACCACCGGCTCCCAGATCGCGCCGGTCGCACCGAGCCCGTGGAGCAGCAGCAGCGGCTCTCCCTCGCCGCCGCGGGTGTGGTGGATCGCTTCGCGCCCTCGCTCAGGCAACCTGAAGCTGGCCGAGGTCGATCTCTCCGCCCGGTAGCCCGACCGCGTCGCCGCGCCAGCCCGGCTTCGCGTAGAGCATCTGGACATCGCCGATCCGTCGCTCCAGGAACCCCGCCTCCGAGGAGCACAGGTAGAACGTCCACATCCGCCGGAAGCGCTCGTCGTAGCCGCGCTCGCGAAGGGCCTCCCAGGCGCCCAGGAAGCGCTCGCGCCAGGCGGCCAGGGTGGGCGGGTAATGGGCCGTGATGTCCTGCATCCAGACCGCTCGCATGTCGGTCATCCGCGCCACGCAATCGGCGATCTTGGCGACCGAGGGCAGGCAGCCCCCCGGGAAGATGTGGGTGTTCGCGAAGCTCCGCGCGCCCTTCTCGATCTCGTAGATGCGGTCGTCGATGGTGATCGCCTGCAGGAACATCAGGCCCCGGTCGGCGAGCAGCGCCCCGCAGCGGGCGAAGAACTGGTCGAAGTACTGCCAGCCGACCGCCTCGATCATCTCGATCGAGACCAGCTTGTCGTAGCGGCCGCGCAGGTCGCGGTAGTCCTCGAGCAGCAGCGTCACCGTGCTGTCGAGGCCGGCCGCCCGCACCCGCTCGCGGGCCAGCGCGTGCTGGGCCGCCGAGATCGTCGTCGTCGTGACCCGGCACCCGCAATGGGTGGCGGCGTGGACGGCGAGTCCGCCCCAGCCGGTGCCGATCTCCAGGAGGTGATCGGAGGGCCCGAGGTCCAGCCGCTCGCAGATCCGCTCCAGCTTGGCGAGCTGGGCCTCCTCGATCCCCTCGCCCGGGCCGGCGAAGTAGGCGCAGGAGTACATCATCCGCGGGTCGAGGAAGGCCTCGAAGAGGTCGTTGCCGAGGTCGTAGTGGGCGGCGACGTGCCGCCGGGCGCCGCTGCGGGTGTTCTCCGGGACGACTCGCGCAAGGCGGTGCAGCAGGCCCCGCGGGCGCGCCACCGCGCCCCGCAGCCCCTCGAGGTGGCGGAGCTCGCGCGCCCCGATCCGCAGCAGCGCCACGAGGTCGTCGCTGTCCCAGTGCCCCGCCATGTAGCCCTCACCGAGCCCGGCGCTGCCGCGCAGCGGCCCCGACCAGGCGGCGGGGTCATGGACCCTGACCTGCGCCTGCAGCTCGGACCCCGGTGGGCCGTAGCTGCGCATTCGGCCCTTCTCGAGGACGTGGATCTGGCCCCCCCGGAGACGTCGCAGCCCGGCGGTCACGGCGGCTCGCGCGATCCGCGGGTTCACGTCCGTGCCTCGGCCTCGGTGCGCACGGCGTGAGGGTAATCCCCCCGGCGCCGGCTTGCCGCCTCACGGTGCGGCGCGGAAGCGAGATACTGGGCGCGTGAGCGTCGCCGAGCGGATGGGGAGAGTGGGGCTGCCCGAGCCGGTCGGGGACCTCGCGCGCCGCCGGTGGGACGCGATCGTGGTCGGCGCCGGCCACAACGGGCTCACGGCGGCGGCCTACCTGGCCCGGGCCGGCCGCTCCGTGCTGGCGCTGGAGCGCCGCGACGTCCTGGGCGGCGCCTGCACCCTCGAGCGCCCCTTCGCCGACGAGCGCTACCTGGTCAGCCCCTGCGCCTACGTCGTCGGCCTGCTCGACCGGCTCGTGATCGACGAGCTCGGCCTCGCCGAGCGCGGCTACCGGGTGTTCCCGGCCGACCCCAACCTCTGGGTCCCGCTCCCCGACGGGACCTCCTACGCCAGCTTCCTCGACCCGGACCGCACCGCCGCCCACATGCGCGAGAACGGCTTCTCGGAGGCCGACATCCGCGGCCGCTTCGCCTACGAGGAGGCCTTCGAGCGCTGCCGCGTCCTGCTCAGGGAGGGCCCGGGCGGCGACACCTGGCTGGGGTCCTCGCCCGGACGCGAGCGGATCGAGGAGATCCTCGGGCACGACCCCGAGCTGATCTCGATCGTCTTCGAGGCATCGATCGCCGAGACGCTCGGCCGCTACGTGGAGGACGAGCGGCTCCACCACGCCCTCTTCGGGCAGGGAATCATCGGCGCCTGGGCCGGGCCCCGAGACCCGGGCACGGCCTCCGTGAAGCTGATGCACCATCAGGGCCAGCTCGGAGAGCACGGGTCGGTCTGGGGCTATGTCGAGGGGGGAATGGGCCGGGTCTCCTTCGCGATCGCCCAGGCGGCGATCGACGCCGGCGCGGTGATCGCGGCCGGCTGCCCGGTGGCCGAGATCCTGCCTGGGGAGGGCGTGGTCCTCGAGGACGGGACACGGGTCGCCTCCGGGGTCGTGGTCTCCTGCGCCGAGCCGAAGCGGACCTTCTCGATGGTCCCCGGCGAGAGCGTCCCCGACGATCTGGCCAGGCGGGTCGGGGGCTGGAAGACGCGCTCGGCGGTGGTCAAGCTGAACGCCGCGCTCACCCGCATCCCCGAGTTCACGGCGGCAGGGTCGCTGCGCCCCGAGAAGGCGATGGTCCTGGTCACCGCGGGGCTCGACGCGGCGCAGGAGGGCTTCGAGCGGGCCGCGCGCGGGGAGCCGGGCGTCTCCTACGCGGAGCTCTACTTCCAGACCGGCTACGACCCTAGCGTCGCCCCCGAGGGCCGCCACCTGATGAGCGCCTTCGCGCAGTACGCGCCCTACGACCTCGCCGAGGGCGACTGGGACTCGCGGCGCGAGGAGATCGGGAATAGGATCCTCGAGGTGATCGCGGCGTACGCGCCCGGCGTGCATGAGTGCATCGAGCACAGCGAGGTCCTCGGTCCCCCCGACATCGAGGAGCGGATGGGCCTGACCGGCGGCCAGATCTTCCAGGGAGAGGCGATGCCCGACCAGATGTGGGAGAACCGCTTCGACCACCGCACCGGGATCCCCGGCCTCTACCTCTGCGGGGCCGCCACCCACCCGGCCGGCTCGGTGATCGCATTGAACGGGCGCAGCGCGGCGATGGCCGTGCTCGAGGACGTGGGGCGCGGATGAGCGGGCCGGCCGAGCCGACCGGCCTCGACGTCGAGATCGTCGACACGATCAACCGGCTCTACGGCCGCCACCCGCACGCACGGGCCCTGCACGCCAAGGGCCTCTTCTGCGAGGGCACCTTCCGGGCCAGCGCCGAGGCGGGGGCCCTGTGCCGCGCCCCGCACCTGCAGGGGTCCGAGGTGCCGGTGACGATCCGCTTCTCCACGGCCGGGGGAGATCCCGGCGTGCACGACGGGGAGCGCGAGGGCAGGGGCATGGCGGTCCGCTTCCGCCCCGGCGGCGGCGAGGTGAGCGACCTGCTCTGCGTCACCTCGCCGACCTTCCTCGTCGGAACCCCTGAGGACTTCCTGGAGCTGCTGCGGGCAAGGATGCCGGACCCCGAGACCGGTGCCCCGGATATGGAGAAGGTCGGCGCCTTCCTCGGAGCGCACCCCGAGGCGATGCCCGCCGTGCAGGCGAACCTCGGCACCGAGCCGCCCTCCAGCTTCGCTCGCCTCGCCTACAACTCCCTGCACGCCTTCCGGCTGCTCGACGCCGCCGGCGCCGGCCGCTGGGTGCGCTACCGGTGGGAGCCCGAGCTGGGGGAGGAGCGGATCGGAGACGAGGAGGCGAAGTCGCGCGGCCCGGACCATCTGCGGGCCGATCTCCAGGCGCGCGTCGCGGCCGGTGAGGCGGCCTTCTCCCTGGTCCTGGTGCTCGGCGAGGACTCCGATCCCACCGACAACCCCGCGGCCCCCTGGCCCGAGGACCGCGAGCGGGTCGTCGCGGGCAGGCTGGAGGTCACCTCGCTGATCGCGGACCCCGAGAGCGACGGCTCGATCGTCGTCTTCGATCCCACCAACGTCTGCGACGGCATCGAGCTTCCCGACGACCCGATCCTCTTCGCCCGCTCGCGCGCCTACTCGGTCTCGGCGGAGCGGCGGGCGGGATGAAGTGACCTGTCCGGCTTCACCGCCTTGAGCCCGACGGGCGCGACGGCTCTGTCGCGCCGCGGAGCTCGGAGGCGAGTTCCTCCCGAGAGTGGATTCCGAGCTTCTGGTAGACGTGACGAAGGTGATACTCGACGGTCTTCGGGCTCACGAAGATCGCCGCCGCAGCCTCGCGGGTCGTCTTCCCAGCCGCGAGCAATCGGGCGATCTGGAGCTCCTGGGGGGTGAGATCGTCGAGTGTGCTGGCGTCGCGGCGACGCGCGGTCTCCCCGGTGGCCGCCAGCTCGGCCTCCGCCTGGTCGGCCCACGGGCCCGCCCCCAGGGCTTCGAAGGTCTCGAGCGCCGAGCGCAGCTCCTCTCGAGCACGGATCCGTCTGCGCGCCCGCCTCAGGCGCGCCCCGAACGCGAGCCGGGTGCGTGCGGTCTCGAAGACGTCCGGCGTGCGGTCGTGAAGTTGAAGCGCATCGGCGAAGATGACCTCAATCTGCCCTGAATCGGCAAGCAGCCCCCGGCATCGCGCCGCGCGAGCAAGCGCCCAGGGCTGCCCCTTCGCCTCGGCGCGCGATACGTACTCCTCGGCGAGCGCCGCGGCGTCGTCCCTCTGGCGCAGGCGGATGTGGGCGTCGACGAGCTCGGGGGCCGGAGAGAGGTCGACGTCGGCGATCCCGCGCTCACTCAGCTCTTCGGCCTGAGCCCGGTAGTGCTCGATCGCCTCTGCCGGATGGCCGAGGCCGAGCTCGAGGTCGCCCATGGCCTGGATCGCCCAGATCCCGTAGAGGCCGACCCCCAGCTCCCCGCAGAGCTTTCGCGCTTCCGCTGAATGCTCTCGGCTTGCCTCCTCGCGTCCCTGACGCGCTTCCAGCCATGCCAGACCCGCGAGGGCAGCGCCGAGCTCGACCCGCTGCCCCGTCTCCCCGGCCAGGCGGATCGCCTCGTCATAGCTCGCCTCCGCGGCCGCCCACTGGTCGGTGGTCGCCTGGTCGCGCGCGAGGATGTGAAGCAGCGCGGGAAGCGCCCCCATCGCCACCTGCGCACGAGCCTCCCTGAACGCCTCGTCGATCATCGCCCGGCCGGCCCGAGTCTCCCGCAGCCACAGGGGGCCGACCGCGGACCAGATCAGGAGGTTGGGATCGCCGCGCAGCTCATCGGCCTGCTCGAGGATCTTCACCGCCCGGCGGACCTCGGTCGCTCCCTCCTCGCCGAGGCCCGCGGCGACAAGGGCCATTCCGTGCGCGATCGCCGCGAAGAAGCGGGTGCGGGGCGAGTCCCGGCGGTCCGCCAGCTCGATGGCCCCCAGCGCCGCGGACATCATCGTCGCCGTATCGCCGGAGTAAAAGCAACCGTGCACGGCCTGGGCCAGCATCAGCACGGCGAGCTCGGGGTCCGCGTCGGCAATCTCCGTCGCTGCACCGATGGCCAGCCGGTAGCCCTCCTCCAGAGGCCCGCGCCGCATCGCCACCTGGCCGCGCAGCCATTTGATCCGCGCCGAGAGCGCATCTTCGCCGGCGTATCTCTCCGCTTCGTCGAGGCGCGCCAGGGTCCGGGGGGCATCTCCGGCGAGCCGAGCCGCGTCAGCGGATGCCACAAGGAGCCGGCCCCGGGCCTCGTCGACCGAAGCCAGGCCCGCGCCGCGCTCGAACGCGGCCGCCGCCACCGCATAGGCGCTGCGACCGAGGGCGCGGTCGCCGGCCTGCTCGAGCGCGGTCGCCGCCTGCTCGTCGGGGCCGATGCTCGCCGCGGCCAGATGCCAGGCACGCTGGTCGATGTCGTGGTCGGGAAGAACGGCGGCCAGCGCCGCGTGCGCCTCGCGGCGCCGGCGTGCGGAGGCATCGGCATACACCGCGGCACGAGCCAGGGGGTGGCGGAAGGCGATCTCGCCTGCGCCGATCGTGACCAGGCCCGCCTCCTCGGCCGCCTCGAGTTCGCCCACCGCAAGCCCGAGGGTGGAGGCCGCGCGGGCCAGGACCGCCAGGTCGCCCTCGGGGCTGGCCGCGGCGAGCAGGAGGATGCGTCGTGTCGGCTCCGGCAGCCCACCGAATCGGCGCAGGAATGCCGCGGCGATACTGGTCGAGATCGGGGCCGGTTCGGTGCCGGACCCCGCCTCGAGCCGGCTCCGGTCCGAGGCCAGCTCGATCAGCGCCAGCGGGTTGCCTCCCGTCACCTGGACCAGATGCTCGACAACCTCGCTCGGTGCGCCGGACCCGACCAGCAGCTCCGCGGCGGCTGTGCGGTCGAGCCCGCCGATCCGCATGACCCGCAGATCGGCGCCATCGAGCAGCGAGGGCTCGCCTTCGCGCGCGGTGAGCACCAGGGCGATCGGATCGGCCACCAGGCGGCGAGCGGCAAAGAGCAGCGCTTCGGCGCTCGAGCCGTCCAGCCAGTGGGCGTCGTCGACGAGCAGGGCCAGGGGACCCTCCTCGGCGCTTGCCGAGAGCAGGCTCAGGGTGGCGGCTCCGATCGCGAAGCGATCCCCGGCGCTGGGCGGCCCGAGTGCGAGCGCGCCGGAGAGCGCGGCCGCCTGCGGCGCAGGGATCCGCTCGATCGCGGGCAGCGCGGGGCGCAGCAGCTCGGCCAGACCCGCGAATGGGATCTCGGCCTCGGATTCGATCCCGCGAGCCCGCAGCACCCGGATTCCGGCGGCCCGCTCGGCCGCCAGGTCGAGCAGCGCTGTCTTGCCGATGCCCGGCTCCCCGACGAGCGCCAGAACGCCACTACTCCCTGCCCGGGCTTCGTTGAGGAGCCGGTCGAGCGCGAGCCGCTCGTCATCGCGGCCTAACAGCATCCGACGATCTTAGGTGCCCCCCTGATGCGACGGATCTCGACCCCGCCTACGGTCGCCCCAGGAACCTCAACCGATCCAAAGGAGCCGAGAGAGATGGCAACCGTCGAGAATCCCGCCGCAATCGACACCGAGAAGCTCAACGAGTTCGTGTTCCGCGCGGTGGATGAGGTGGGGGCGACCCTGAACGCAGCACTCGTGGTGATGGGCGACAAGCTGGGCCTCTATCGCAGCCTCGCCGGGGCGGACTCCCTGACCCCGGTCGAGCTGGCGCGCCGCAGCGGCGTCAGCGAGCGCTACGTGCGTGAGTGGCTGAACGCGCAGGCGGCCGGCGGCTACGTCGAGTACGACTCGGCGAGCGGCGCCTACACCCTCCCGCCCGAGCAGGCGATGGCCCTGACCGACGAGGAGAGCCCCGCGTACCTGCCGGGGTTCTTCCAGATCGCCCTCGGCACGGTCATCGACTCTCCGAGGATCACCGACGCGGCGCGCAGCGGCGAGGGGGTCGGCTGGCACGAGCACAACCACGACGTGTTCGAGGGCTGTGAGCGCTTCTTCCGGCCCGGGTACAACGCGGCCCTGGTTCCGGAGTGGCTGCCGGCGCTCGACGGCGTGGTCGAGAAGCTCGAGGCCGGCGCCAAGGTCGCCGACATCGGGTGCGGGCACGGGTCCTCGACGATCCTGATGGCGCAGGCGTTCCCGAACTCGACCTTCGTCGGCTCCGACTACCACGCGGACTCGATCGAGACCGCCCGCCGGCGGGCCGCCGAGGCCGGGGTGGCCGACCGGGTGCGGTTCGAGACCGCAGCGGCGGCCTCCGAGCACGATCAGGGCTACGAGCTGGTCACCATGTTCGACTGCCTGCACGACATGGGCGATCCGGTCGGCGCCGCTCGCCAGGTCCACCGGATGCTCTCATCCGACGGAACCTGGCTGATCGTCGAGCCGATGGCCGGGGACCGGGTCGAGGACAACTTCAACCCGGTCGGTCGGGCCTTCTACGGCTTCTCGACCTTCCTCTGCACCCCGGCCTCGCTCTCGCAGGAGGTCGGACTCGCGCTCGGCGCACAGGCCGGCGAGGCGAGGATCGGCGACGTGGCGGCGGCGGGTGGATTCACGCGCTTCCGGCGGGCGACCGAGACCCCCTTCAACCTCGTCTTCGAGGCGCGGCCATGATCGGCACTACGATCGACTCCGTGGGGCAGCGCGACGCCGAGGGTCGACGCATCGAGGTGGATGTCGAGGACGTCTATGAGGACTTCAGCTGAGGCTCCGCCGGCGGACCCGGGTCCGCCGGCAGCCGGGCGACACGATCCCGGGCAAGGCGCCGGCGCCGGCGGCGTCGGGCGCGGGCGAGAGCAATCCCGCGCCGCCTACCCCGAGGAGGACGGTCACGTCGACCGGGACGGAGTGCGGATCTACTGGGAGCGCTACGGCGAGGGCGAGCCGACCGTGCTTCTGCTTCCCACCTGGACGCTGGTTCACTCGCGGGTCTGGAAGGCGCAGATCGCCTACCTCGCCCGCCACTTCCGGGTGTTGACCTTCGACCCGCGCGGGAACGGAAGATCCGACCGTCCGCGGGATCCCGCCCTCTACGACGAGGCGGAGTTCGCCGCCGACGCGCTGGCGGTGATGGACGCGACCGGCACCGAGCGGGCGATGATCGTGGGCTTCTCCCAGGGGACCCAGCGAGCGCTGCTCCTCGCGGCCGAGCACCCCGAGCGGGTTCTCGGTGCGGCCTTCATCGGCCCCTGGTTTCCGGCCAGCCGCCTCGGCGGGTTGCGCTGGCGGCTGATGGCGCACCCGCGCTTGCGGGGTTTGATGTTCCACCCACCGCTGGTGGCGCGCTGGTGGGGAAAGTTCAACGCCGTTCACTGGCGGAGCGACTACGGCGATTTCGTCGATTGGTTCGTCCGCCGCATGTTCAACACCTCGCACTCGACCAAGCAGATCGAGGACGCGGTCGGGTGGGCCCACGAGACCGACGCCGAGACGCTGATCGCCACCGTGATGGGGGAGAGGGCGGCTCCCCCGACGCGCGCCAGGCAGATCGCGCTCGCGCGGCGGGTCCGCTGCCCGGTGCTTGTCATCTCGGCCCCCAACGACAAGATCACGGCCCATGCCGATGCCAAGACGCTGGCCGGGGCAACCTGCGGCGACCTCCTGGCGGTCCCCGACGGCAGCCACGGCCCGCACGTGCGAAAGCCGGTTCCGGTCAACCTCGCCCTGAGGGATTTCTTCGAGCGCGCCGCGGATCCGCAGATCCGGAGGGGAGCCGACCGCGACCCCACGGTCCACCGCACCGACGGGCGCCCTCGCGCCCTCTATGTCTCTTCCCCGATCGGCCTGGGGCACGCGCAGCGCGACGTCGCGATCGCCCGGGAGCTGCGGACCCTGGTTCCCGATCTCCAGATCGACTGGCTCGCTCAGGATCCGGTGACCAGGGTTCTCGAGGCAGGCGGGGAGCGCATACACCCCGCCAGCGAGCACCTGGCGAGCGAATCGAGGCACTTCGAGTCCGAGTCGGCGGAGCACGATCTTCATTGCTTCCACGCGTGGCGGCGCATGGACGAGATCCTGGTCGCCAACTTCATGCTCTTCGGAGACGTCACCCGCGACGGCGACTATGACCTCTGGATCGCCGACGAGGGCTGGGAGATCGACTACTACCTCCATGAGCATCCGGGCGAGAAGCGCGCCGCCTACGCCTGGCTCACCGACTTCGTGGGCTGGTTGCCGATGCCCGACGGCGGGTCCCGGGAGGCTTCGCTGACCGCCGATTACAACGCGGAGATGGTCGAGCACATCTCCCGCCACCCAGGGGTGCGCGACAGGGCGCTCTTCGTGGGCAATCCGGACGACATCGTCGCCGACCGCCTCGGCCCCGATCTGCCGCCGATCCGCGACTGGACCGAGGGAAACTTCGACTTCGTCGGGTACGTCTCCGGGTTCGACCCGGCTGAGTTCCGCGACCGTTCCGCGTTGCGCGCCGAGCTCGGCTACGGCGACGACGAGCAGGTCTGCGTGGTGACGGTCGGGGGTTCGGGCGTCGGTGCCCACCTGCTCGGCAGGGTGATCGCTTCCTTCCCCGGCGCCCGCGAGCGGGTGCCGGGCCTGCGCATGATCGTCGTCGCCGGCCCGCGCATCGACCCCGGCTCGCTGCCGCCCATGGAGGGCCTGGAGATCCGGGCCTACGTGCACAATCTCTATCGCCACCTGGCCGCCTGCGACCTCGCCGTGGTCCAGGGTGGGCTGACCACGGCGATGGAGCTGGCGGCCAACGCGCGGCCGTTCCTCTACTTTCCGCTCGACCACCACTTCGAGCAGAATCTCCACGTCGCACACCGCCTGGATCGCTACGGCGCCGGGCGCAGGATGGACTACGCGACGGCGACGCCGGAGGTCATCGCCGAGGCGATCGGCTCCGAGATCGGCCGGGAGGTCGAGTACCGCGAGGTGGAGACCGACGGGGCCCGCCGCGCCGCAGCCCGAATCGCCGAGATGCTCGGCTGAGGGTGGTCCTCGCTGCCCACCGGCGGATAGGGTGGGAGATCCGATGAAGCGCCCCACCCGCCTTCACCGCTCCGAGCTGGCGGTCCCCGGCAGCAACCGGGGGATGCTGGAGAAGGCGCCCGGGCTCGGCGCCGACGTGGTGATGCTCGATCTCGAGGACGCGGTCGCCCCCGACGACAAGGTCGGCGCCCGGGCCAGCGTGATCGAGGCTCTTTGCGACCTCGAGTGGTCGCCCGCCTCGGTCTCGGTGCGGATCAACGGGCTCGACACCCACTGGTGCTACCGGGACCTCGTCGACGTCATCGAGCAGGGCGGACGGGCGCTGGACACGATCACGGTGCCCAAGGTCGGCGCCCCGGCCGACGTCGAGCTGGTCGCCACCCTGCTGGACCAGATCGAGGTCGCGACCGGGCTCGAGCACCGGATCGGGATCTCGGTGCTGATCGAAACGGCGCAGGGCATGTCCCGGGTCGAGGAGATCGGGCGCGCCTGCCCCGAGCGCATGGAGGCGATGGTCTTCGGGGTCGCCGACTACGCCGCCTCGATGCAGAGCCACACGACCTCGATCGGCGGCGTCGAGCCCGGCTACTCGGTGCTGACCGGTGAGCCGGGCGGCGAGCGGGAGCGCCACTGGGGCGACCAGTGGCACTTCGCGCTGGCGCGGATCGCCGTCGCCTGCCGCGCCAACGGCCTGCGGCCGATCGACGGCCCGTTCGGCGATTTCACCGACCCCGACGGCTACCTCGCCGCCGCCGGGAGGGCCGCCGTCCTCGGCTACGAGGGCAAGTGGGCGATCCACCCGGCCCAAATCGAGCTCGCCAACCGGGTGTTCACCCCCGACCAGCACGTCGTGGAGCGCACTCACCGGATCATCGAGGCGATGGAGCAGGCCGCCACCGAGGGCAAGGGCGCCGTCTCCCTCGACGGGCGCCTGATCGACGCCGCCTCGATCCGCATGGCCGAGAACCTGCTCGCCAAGCTCGAGCAGATCGACGAGCGCGACCGCGACGCCGAGCGCCGCCTGCGCCCGCGCAAGGCCGAGCTCGAATCCGAGCGCTCCGAACCCCGCGGCTCACCGTAGCTCACCCTGAACGTCCCGGAGTTGTGCCTATACGGGGTACTCCGGGACGTTCGGCGGTTGGGGCGGGGCTTGGGAGCGGGCGACCGTGACCGGGCGGCTCAGCCGTAGGGGCGGTAGATCATCCGCTTGCCGAGCAGGGCGCTGACCGTGGCGAAGCGGTAGCCGCGGGCCCGCAGGGTGTCGATGATCGCCGGCAGGGCGGCGAGGGTCCCGCCGCGGGGCCCGCCGCCGTCGTGCATGAGGATGATCGACCCCGGGCGCGCCGCCCCGACCACCCGGCTGTAGACGGCGCCGCTTCCGGGGGTGGACCAGTCGACCGGATCGACGTCCCAGATGATCGTCTTCATCCCGGCGGCCCCGGCCGCCGCCACGACGGAGGAGTTGTAGCCACCCCCCGGTGGCCGAAAGAGGCAGGGGCGGAAGTGGGTGAGGCGCTCGATCCGGGCGCTGGTCGCGGCGAGGTCGGCGTAGCCCGGGTAGAAGCCGTGATGCATGGTGTGGTTGCCGATCTCGTTGCCCTGGGCGAGTATCCGCCGCATCAGCCCGGCGTTGCCGGCCATCTCCTGGCCGATCTCGAAGAAGGTCCCGTTGACGTGCTTGCGGCGGAGCACCGAGAGGAACCCCGAGGTGTAGGCGCTCGGCCCGTCGTCGAAGGTGAGGGCGACGACCTTGCGCTCTCTCGAGCCGTGCCTGACCAGCCCGGCCGAGCCGCCGGTGCAGCCCACCGCACGGACCGGGCGCAGGCGGAAGGTGCCCTCGCGGGCCGCCGGGAAGCGGCTCATGCAGGCGTGCGCCGGCCCGCAGCCGCCGGTCGCCATCAGCGCCCTCCAGGCATAACGGCGCGGGGTGAGCCCGGCCTCGCCTGGGATCAGGGTGACGACGAGCTTCGCCGGGGCGGGGCGCTTGACCGTCGCGGGCAGCGTCGAGGTGGCGATCGTGCTGCCGTCCGCTCGCAGCCTGGTCAGGCCGATCCGGCGCCGCGAGCCGGTCCGCCCGCCCAGGCAGAGGCGCTTCTCGTGGCTCCCGGCCGCTCGCCGCAGGGCGAGGCAGAGGTAGTTGGCCCGCGGCCGCGCGAAGCGGGGAAGGCGGGGAAGGCGCCGCAGCGCCACCGGCTCGGTGGTGCGCAGGCTGACGATCAGGCTGCGCCCCGCCTGGGAGAGGGAAGCGCGGACCACGGTGTTCGCGGGGGCCGGCACGGGGCTCGCCGCGGCGGGCCCGGCCTGCGCCGCGCCCGCCGCCGCCAGGGCGACGCAAGCCGCGCCCGCCGCCGCCAGGGCGATCCGGGCCGCGGACGCCACGGCCAGGGCGATGCAAGAGATCTTGCGGGCAGCGGGCAAGGAGAGCGCGGGGGGAGGCCGGCGGGGTCGGGTCGGCATACTAGGGGCCCGTGGGCCCCCGAGGCTGCCGGCGAGCCGATCCCCTTGCCACCGCAGCCCGATCGGCCCTACCGTGTTGAGATGAGCGTGAGGCCGACGACAGCCGTGGCAACCCGCGGGCGCATCCTGGCGCTCGCACTCACCGCGACCCTCGCCCTCTGCCTGGCGCCGGTCCCCGGCGCCGGCGCGGCGACGGGCGGGACGGGAACCCCGGGTGGCTCGGATCCGGGCAGCGGGGGCTCGGGCAAGACGGCCTTCGATCGCCACGGCATGTGGATCTGGTACGTCTCGCGCTCCGAGGGCGGCAACCTGGACCGCATCGTCTCGCGGGCCCGGCGCAACGGCATCGGGACGGTCTACATCAAGTCCGGGGACAGCAACGACACCTGGAGCCAGTTCAACCGGCCCCTGGTCGCGCGCCTTCACCGCGGCGGCCTCGACGTCTGCGCCTGGCAGTTCGTCTACGGCAACCATCCGCTCGGGGAGGCCAAGGTCGGCGCGGCCTCGGTGAGGCGGGGCGCCGACTGCCTGGTGATCGACGCGGAGGCCTCCTACGAGGGGCGCTACGCCTCTGCGGACCGCTACGTCAGGGCGCTGCGGGCCCGCATCGGCAGGGCGTTCCCGGTCTCCCTGGCCGGCTTCCCCTACGTGGACTACCACCCCTCCTTTCCCTACTCGGTCTTCCTCGGCCCCGGCGGCGCCCAGTACAACCAGCCGCAGATGTACTGGGACGCGATCGGCACCTCGGTGCGGACCGTCTTCGAGCACACCTACTTCTACAACCGGGTTTTCGGCCGGCCGATCTACCCCCTCGGGCAGACCTACGGCGGGGTCGGGCCCGTCCAGCTCAAGCGCTTCCGCCGCTTCGCGGTCAACTACGGCGACGGCCCGCCGAGCTGGTGGGACTGGCAGGAGACGAGCGCCCGCCAGTGGGACGCCCTCGGCTCGGCCGTACCGGGGCCGATCGCCGGCTACCGGAAGGTCACCGGCAACCCGACCCTGAGCCGGGGCAGCCGCGGGGACCTGGTGGTCTGGGCCCAGCAGCACCTGGCCGCGGCGGGCTCTCGGCGCCTGCCGATCACCGGGATCTTCGGCCGCAGGACCTACGCGGCCGTGCGCTCGTTCCAGAGCGCCCGCGGGCTTCCGGCCAGCGGGGTGATAGGCCAGAGGACCTGGCGGCGCCTGCTGCGGGTGCGTCCGGTGAGGGTCCGCTGGGGTGTGCGGCCGAAGAACCGGGTCGCGCGCCTCGCCGGCGCCTCCGCCTCGACCGCCTCGCCTCGCGAGCCGCTCTCCGCAACCCTGCCGGCCCGCGCCTACGAGATCGACCCGGGCCCGCGCCCGTGACCCGGGCCCCGATCGCGCTGGCCCTCGCGGCGCTCTGCCTGCTGGCGCCTGCAACCGGCGCCTCCGCCCGCCCGACCCGGGCCCCGCTCCCCGCGGGCCCGGAACTCGCGGTCCCGCCGCTGCCGCTGCCCCGGCAGCGCGACACGCTGATCGACGGCTCGCGCCGCGCCGCGGCACGGGCGATCCCGAGCGCCCCCGCCCGCCGCTACTCGGTGCACGACGGCCGCGGCCGCAGGGTCCGGATCGCCGTGTCCGCCGCCTGCAGGCGGACCTGCAACGCCGACAGTCCACAGGGGATCGCCGACCTGCTCGGCACGCTCCCCCATGCGGGGGAGATCAACCTGCTCACCGTGCGGTTGGTGACCGGGACGGAGGTCTCCGCCGCCTGCGGCTCGGGTGCCCTCGCCTGCTACCACATCGGCCAGGACCTGATGTTCATCAACGGCAGCGGCCACCGCTCGCCCGACGGTGCGACCCGCGCCTTCGTGATCGCCCACGAGTACGGCCACCACGTCGCCCAGCACCGCAGCAACCCTCCCTTCCTCCCCACCGTCTACTGGGGCACGAAGCGCTGGACCACCTACATGCGGGTCTGCCAGCTGACCCGCCAGGGCCACCTCTTCCCGGGCGACGAGGGGGTCAACTACTACCGCGACCCCGGCGAGGGCTTCGCCGAGAGCTTCGCCTTCCAGCGCTTCCGCAGGGCCCCCGTGCGGTGGGCCTGGACCAACCTGCTGAAGCCCGACGCCGACGCATTCGCGGCGATTCGCGAGGACACGCTGAATCCCTGGAAGGGCCGCACCAGCGTCGGGTACTCGGGCTCCCTGACGGCGGCAAGGGCCCGCGTGGCCTTCCCGCTGCGGACACCGCTGGACGGCACGCTGGACCTGCGCCTGCGCGGGCCTGCCGGGGCCGACTACGGGCTCGCCCTCCACGACGCCTCGGGGCACCTGCTCGCCTCCTCGGACCGCCCGGGGCCCGCGGAGTCGTTGCGCTTCACCGTCTGCGGTCAGGCCCGATTGCGCGCCGTGGTCAGCCGCGACTCCGGTTCCGGGCCCTTCGAGCTCACCGCCCTGCGCCCCTGAGGCCCGGGGGTGTCCGCCCGCCCGGAGGATGCGGGGGTTGCCGATGCCACGGGAGCCTCAGCGGGCGATCGCCGTTTCCAGCTCCCCCAGGGTGGGCGAGCTGACCACGACCCGGTCGCCGTCGGATAGCCAGACCCGGGGCCGGCGCACGCTTCCGACCCCGGCCGGCGTACCGGTGGAGACGATGTCGCCGGGCTCCAGGGTCATCAGCGTCGAGAGGTGGGCGAGGAGCTCGGGGATCGGGAAGATCAGGTCGGAGGTGGAGGCGGACTGCATCGTCTCCCCGTTCAGCGTCAGGGAGATCTCGATCGCGTCGTGCGGGCCGGCCTCCTCGGGGGTGACGATCGCGGGCCCGCAGGGAGCGGAGCCGTCGAAGACCTTTCCCGCCATCCACTGCGGGGTGGCGAACTGCAGGTCGCGTGCCGAGAGGTCGTTGAGCAGCGTGTAGCCGGCGATGTGGCCGAGTGCCTGCCCCACCCCCACCTGGCGAGCGCGGCGGCCGACCACGAAGGCGACCTCGGCCTCGTAATCCACCTTGGCGCTGGCGGCGGGAAGGGTCACGGTCGCCCCGGGGGCGGCCAGGGCGTTGCGGAACTTGCCGAAGATCGCCGGGCTCGACGGTGCCTCCAGCCCCGCCTCGGCCGCGTGGCTGCGGTAGTTCAGGCCGATGCAGACGATCTTCTCGGGGTCGGGGATCGGCGCCAGCAGGGCCGCTCCCTCCACCGCCTCGGCGCCCCCCGCCGCCCCCGCGGCCAGCTCGCCGAGGCGCTGCTCGGCGATCAGCTCCCGCAGGCTCGCCCGCGAGGGCTCGCCCAGGAGGGTCCAGGCATCCACCAACCCGCCCTCGGTGAGGACTCCGGCGCGGGGGCCGGCCGGGCTCGAGTAGGTGACCAGTCTCACCGGGAGGAGCCTAGCCTCGATGCGTTACCGTTGCCCGGTCGCACGAGGAACGGAGGAGCCGATGGCAACAGGGGTCGTGAAATGGTTCAGCAACGAGAAGGGCTACGGCTTCATCACGCCCGACGACGGCGGGGATGATCTCTTCGTCCATCACTCCGAGATCCAGGCCGAGGGCTTCCGCAGCCTCGAGGACGGCGCCCGGGTCAGCTACGAGCCGACCCACGGCCCCAAGGGCCCCGTCGCCACGCAGGTGAGGCCCGAGCCGGCCGGCGGGGGTTAGCCGGGATCCCCTAACCTGGAGCGATCGGGGGGCCGGCCGCGCGCCCCCCGTGATAATCGCGTCAGCGGGCCCCGCACGGTCCCGCAACGCCTCGGGGGCGTAGCTCAGTTGGTTAGAGCGCCGGCCTGTCACGCCGGAGGCCGCGGGTTCGAGTCCCGTCGCTCCCGTTAGCTGTTTGTGCTGCAAGTGACTCGGTTTCGGGGTGGCCGAGCGCGAGCTGCTCACCCGGCTTGGCCTCCGGTGAAGTGGCTCCAGTGCCCAACGGTGCCCAATCGGCGTCCTTGAGCAGAGCCCCATGCTCGTCTTGGGTGCCATCCCGGTGACGTCTGTGTAGACGCGGAGGGTCATGCGCGGATCGCGGTGCCCCATCTGGGCAGCGGTGATCGCAGGATGCTCGGAGGGCCGCGTAGGTGCGGCGCAGCGAGTGGAAAGTGATGCCCTCTGGCAGCGATGGTTGGTCCTCCTCGGCCAGCGCTTTGTTGGCGAGGTCGATCGCCGTGTAGAGAACCCGGGTGCGGACGCTGTTCCGCTCGCGGGGTTGGTCCCGGAATCGCCCAGGAAAGACGAAGTCGTCGGGCTGACTCCACTTCGACGCCATCTTGTGCTCACGCAGTACCTGCACCAGCTCGGGATCCAAAGAGACGCGGCGAACGCCGGCGGCTGTCTTCGCAGCTGTGACGGAGAGCGCGCCATTGGGCAAGTCAAGGTCTCGCCGTCTCAGGTGGATCAGTTCGGAGACGCGAAGCCCACCGGCCATGATCGCGGTAGCCAGGAGTGCGCGGTTCGATCCCGCCGCCTTCAGGAGGACCTGGACCTGCTCGCCGGTGAGGCGGGCCCGGCGGGGCTCCGCCTCCTTCAGCTTGACGACCTTGGTCTTGACCCGGGTTGTGGTCGATCAGCTCGTAGCGGACGGCAACGTCGAGGATCTGACCGAGCCGGGTCAGCGTCTTGTTGGTCCAGCCCTCGTCGTCTTCGGCGACGACTCCGCTGGCCAGCAGCTCGTCGATCTTGCGCTCTATCTCCGCCGACGGCGGTAGCGTTCTTCTCACGGCGTAGGTCTCCCTTCTGGTCTTGGCAATGACTTGGGGGAACCTACGCCGTGCCCTTGACGGGCTCAGCTATTTACAGCGGTTGGGGGACGCGACCCATGGCTGGTCTCGCCTAGGAGATCAGCCTCGCTTTTGGGGGGTGAAAGCCGCCCCCAGAGAGCTAGACCAGAGGTGCCGGCGCAATCCGACCCCGCCCCTACGATCGACGGAATGGCGGAACTGCTCGCGTCGACCCCCGAGGAGACTCTCGATCTGATCCACTCGCGCGAGCGGCGCTACGAGCTGGGACAGTTCTTCACTCCGGAGCCCATTGCGAGCTTCCTGGCAGAGGCCGTAGGTGAGATTGATCCGGAGACTGTGCTGGACCCGGGGGTCGGCGGCGGTGCTCTCCTCCGCGCCGTCGGACCCGGACCAAAACGCTTCGGCTGCGACGTTGACCCCGAGGCAGTGCGTCTCGCGAACGACGCGCTTGCAAGCCAGGGCGGCGATCTGGAGATCGTAAGAGGCGATTTCCTGGCTCCCGCAATGTGGCCTTTCACCGCGACGGAATTCGACGCCGTGATTGCCAACCCGCCCTACATTCGCCACCACAACTTGACCCAGGAGCACAAGGCGCTTGCGGAGCGCTACTCGAACGCTTTCTCTACGACCGTGAGCCGGCTCTCCGGGAGCTATGTCTACTTCTTCCTGGAGGCGCTCCTGCGGCTGCGGGACGGCGGTCGCCTCGCCTTCATCACGCCCACCGAGTTCCTCGACGCCCGGTACGGTGCCGCGGTCAAGGAGGCGCTCCTCGGTCAGTGTCGCATCGAGGACGTCATCGTCCTCGAGATGGACGAGCTTGCGTTTGACGGCGTGCTCACGACCTCGGCGATCACGATCGCGACGAAAACCGCCAAGCCAAACGGCCGGCTACGACTGACTGAGGCCAGCCTCGACAGCACAGTTGAGCTTGGTCGTCACATAGAGATCGGGAGCGATGAGACGTCTGCGGGGTTACCGTGGACGCCACTCCTCCCGTCACGGGCCGAGCGGATCGCCAAACTGACGCGCGATCGGCCGGCACAGCTCGGTGAGTACGCGCGCATTCGCCGCGGGATCGGCAGCGGCGACAATTCATTCTTCTGCCTAACGCAGGCGCAGGTCGATGAGTGGGGCATCGAGGCCGAATACCTCGTTCCGGTCGTGCTGGGCGCCAAGGATCTGCCGGAGAATGGGTCGCCGGTCACCCGCAGCTTTTGGCGGCAGCGCAAGGCGGCCGGCGCCCGCTCGTGGCTCCTCTGGTGCCACGTTCCCAGGGCCGAACTGGCCGGGACTCGCGTGCTGCGCTACATCGACCACGGCGAGAGCTTGGGGCTGCCCGAGCGGTTTAATTGCCGGACTCGGAACCCTTGGTATGGCGTTGAGCGGGTGCCGGTGCCAGACTTCTTCGTGACGTACATGTCCCGGCAGCGGGCCCGCTTCGTCCGGAATGAGAGCGGCGCTCGCTGCATGACCTCGCTCCTCAATCTTTGGGTGAAGGAAGGGGTGGACCGGCTGGCGCTGCGGGCCGTGCTCGAAGACGAAGCGAACGCCGAGATCTTGCGCGCATTCGGCCGTACCTATGGCGGAGGACTGGGAAAGATCGAGCCAAACGATCTCCGGCGCCTTCCCGTGCCCCGGCTCGGGGCTGGGGGTCTGCCCGAAGCTGCCTGACCACCGCCGGCGGAGCCGCAATACAGTCCCCGCGTGAGCGCCGGCTATCCGTTTTGGAGCGAGACCGAGCTTGACCAGCTGAGCGCCGATGCCCGAGCGCGATTCGTAGAGCGCTATCGCAGCGAGATTCGCGCTGCGTTCGTCGTCGTCGAAGAGGAGTGTGCGGCTGAAGTCCGGGTGCTGTTCGCGGCTACCGAGAATCTGCGGACCCTGGGCGAGGATCCGGACCTGTTCGCCGCCAACCGGGACCTCTTGAAGCCCGCCCGCTACGTGACCTCACCGGTGATCAGCGACGACACGCTGAAGATCATCGGCGAGGCCGAGGGACCTGCTGCGACGATCCGAGACTTCCTCGACTGGGACCGCTTTCCCTGGTTGGCGGAGGATCGCATCCCCTCAGCAGATGACCCCGACGTGGCTCAAGCTGTGAAGGTGACTGCGAAGCTGATGGCGGAACAGCGACTTGGGACCAAGCTGCGTAGCACGCTGTCCGCCGCTCAGGAGCGATCCGTGCGCGAGACGCTTGCTGCAGCTGGGCTCGACTACGTGGACCCGAGCGTCATCCGTGAACGCCTGCGGGAACTCGGTGATAATCCTTCGGTTGGGCTCACTCCGAGGAACTACCAAGAAGCCCTAAGGCGCGGCGAGTTCACCCGCGAGATCCGAGTGGCCGGTGCCAAATGCGACGTCCCGGGCCGACTGGCGACCGGCGACCTTCTGCCGATCGAGTGCAAGGTCTCAAACACCGCCGTTAATTCGGTCAAGCGCCTGAACCGCGAGACCGGTGGCAAGCACGAGCGCTGGCGCGGCGCGTTCGGGACGGACCTCCACACGGCCGCTGTGCTCGGCGGTGTCTTCAATCTCGTCAACCTGAAAGGCGCGCAGGACGACGGGATGCTGGTCTTCTTCGACCACGACCTTGAGGCTATCGAGCGCTTCATACAAGCCGGCGGAAGGCCGCGGCCGAGAACATAACCGTTGTCCTTTTGGGTGCCTGGCGCCTAGCAGATGCCTACCCTGGCGCGAGGTCTGCTCCGGGCGGCAACTCTGTCGGGTCACGGGGAGGCGGAAGTTCTGCCAGGCGCTCCCTGACCTCCAAGCGAAAGCGGTCGCAGACGAGATCAGCGCCCTCAGTGAACCGCTCGATGATCGGGATGAGCGATCGGACAATCGGCTCGACAGCCCACGTCTTGAGGTCAATGTCGGTCGTCCGATCTGTTGTGAGATGGGCGACGTGCTTGTTCGCCATCCATCTCGCTTCGCGCAGGTAGCAGTTGAGCTTCGGCTGCTCCCAGCCGGCATAGAAATGCCGGGCGCATGCGTCGGTCGGGCGTGTGTTGCGCGGAGCAAAGAAGTCGAGCAAGTTGCGGAGGTGGAGGGCAAAGACCTCGATCGCAAAGTTCATCGGAAAGAGTTCCGCCCGTGCCGCCTCAATTGCTTGGGCTGCCCGGATGAAATACGTGATCTCGTAAAGGACATGCTGAAGCGCGTAGTTGCGCAGCTCTTCCTCGGCGAAGTCTCCTATCGGTCGCCCGAACTCGACGGCTGAGTCCTTGGAGGCCATTAGGCGAAACGCAATCCGCCATGTGAATCCGGCGGCGTGTCGGGATCGATGTATTCCCAAGCCTCACGCGGAAGACGCTGCACGTAGTGGGCGATTGCGGCGAATGCAAACTTCAGAAAGGCGGCTATGTGCTCGCTGACCTGGGTGACGTAATCGAGCTCATCGAGCGGGCGATCCCCGAAGGTCAACTCCGCCGCGATGTCGTCAGCAAAGCGCGCACGGAAGCCCGTGATCGGGGCGCCTTCGTCGCGGATCTCGCCCATCGACTCGGCGTGCTCGGCCATCGCAGCCTTGAGCTCTTCTCGATCCTCGGCCTGCGGAATCAGCTCTGAGTAGTGAAAGACCTGACCGCGAGCATCGGCGAGATGCTTCGCAAAGTCGCCTGACCCTTTCGGACCCACGGCCCTGATTTTCTCGTAGGCCGCTTTCGCGTTACGGTCGAGTCCATCGATGAACTCGCGGATCGCGGAGAGCCGTCGATGAGCGTGGTCGAGGAACACGGCGATCTCAAAGAGGTGGGCTCCCGCCAGTCGCGCCAGGTAGATGTTCTCGTAATCCGCGGACTCGACCTCCTCCTGTAAACGCGGAATAAGCAAGCGATTGACGTAGAGGAGGTCATTGAGCGCCATCGCGGTGATCGTCATCCAGCGGGCCAGCGAATCGTCGGCGGGGAACGCCTCGCCGAGTTTGAAACGGATACCGATGTGGTCGCTCACCCCTGCTCCTCCAGGTTGGCGACCGACGGGAGAGGTTCGTTTCGGTGGGCGATGTATCTGCGCATAAGACTCTCGGAGGGCGGCGCCCGGAGGATGTCCGGATCGTCGTGGAACTTCGACGGCGATCCCCACTTGACGATCAGACGGTAACGGGCTCGCGGACCTCCTGACGTTCGTGTGACTCAGCGGCGGCGAGGATGGCGTACCGCTCGATCGCGACGACGAGCGTCGCGAGGTCGCGGTAGCCGATGATCCGCCGGAACTGCTGCTCGGCGACGAGCATGCCGGCGGCGGTCCAGCGGCGGCGCATGTCGCCCTCGCGCCAGCGCTTCACGTTTCGCTGCGTGTAGCGGACGATCTCGATCATCGACTCGCACGGATTCGTCGAGCAGAGCGTCTTCGCGAGCTGCCCCGAGATCCCGAGCCGCATCAGGGTCAGCGTCTCCTCCATGCCCTCGCGAAGCGAGGCGCCGGCGGCGGGCCAGCTGCGGTCGAGCCCGGAGGCGAGCAGCTCGAGCCGCTGGCGGGCGAGCTCGGCGTCGCTCAGCGACCACGCGGCGCGGACCCTGTCGCGGTCTGACTCGGGGAGCAGGTCGCAGACGTTGCGCTCCTTGTGGCGGTGGCAGCGGTGGACGAGGGCGTGCTCGCCGAAGACGTCCTTGATCGCCCGCCGCAGCGCCTTGGCGCCGTCGATCACGAACAGGATCGCCTGCTCGGGGTCCAAGCCGCGGTCGACCAGGTCGGCGAGCAGCGTGCGGGCGAGGGTGGCGTTCTCGGTCGAGCCCTCCCAGAGCCCGAGCGGGATCTTCACGCCCTCGGTGCTGATCCCGAGCGCGACGACGTGGGTGCGCTCGGCGATCTCCATGCCGTCGAGCATCATCACCGCCAAGCGGACGTCGTCGAGGCGGCGGCTTATCAGCTCCTCGAGCGCGGTCTGCGTGCGCTCGACGAACATCTCCGAGACCGACGTCTTCGCCGTCGAGGAGGCCTCGAGCTCCTCGCCGATCGGCTCGCCGACTGCGGCGAACTTGCGCGTGGAGACGCCGGCGAGCATCCGGTCCATCACCGCGCGGGTCAGCGGATCGCGCTCGGCGAAGTACTCGTAGGTCTTGACGGCCAGCTCGTGCTCATCGTCGGCGCTCCGCATCCGCGGCCGGCGCACCTTGGTCCGCCGGCCACCCAGCGTCATCGACCCGTCCTCGTGGCCGTGACGCTTCGCGGTCCGCTCGGGGTTGTGCTTGCCCTTCGGGCCGACGACCTCCTCGACCTCTGCCTCCATCAGCTCGTGCACGACGCCGAGCCCGACGCCGACGCTCAGCGCCAGCAGGCCCTCTCTCGCCGACTCGACCAACTCACCGAGCGCCTCCTGAACCTTCGCTGGGAGCGGACTCTCGATCGCCTCTGTCGCCGTGACGACCTTCGGCGCGGCTACCTTCTTCATGGCGGTTCCTCCTGTCTCGGATGGACTTCACTCGCCCAGCACGCTGCCGAAGGCAGCGGACGAGGCGGGAGGACCGCCGCTCAAAGTTCTACGAGGTTTCGGACAACCTCCGCTCGCCACCGCCGGGGGGTCAGTTTTCGACCGGCGAGAGGGGGTCAGTATTCAACCGGCGCCGACATCAGGCCCTGTGATGCAGATCCCATCGCGCGGAGTTGTGGCCCGGTGGTGGTCTGGATACGATCGACTCGCGGACCTTTCCGGTTCGGTGGCGCACTCCGCGCACTCTTTCACCCTTCAGTGACACCATGCCCCAGCGTCGGGAGTCAAGCCCTTTGAGATGTCCTGATCCACGCTCGTTGTCCGGCCGCCGACGCTTTGGCGTCAGTTAGCCGGCTTCCGCACCGCCACGGGAAGGCACTACGCGCTTGTAGCGCAAGTCGAACGATACGAACGCCTCGACCCGGGCCACGCCCGGGAGCTCCCGGACCTGTCTATCGAGCACGGCCAGCAGGTCTCGCTGGTCCACGCAGATCGCCTCCGCGAAGATGTCGAAGCGGCCGGCGCAGACCACCACATAGGTGATCGAGAGCAGCGTCGAAATCTGCGCCGCGAGCTTCTCGGTGTGGACACCCGGAGCGGCTACGAGGCCCAGCCACGCGATCGTGTGCAGGCCCAGGCTCCTCGGATTGGTGATCGCGAGGATCCGCACCGTGCCGGTGTTTACCATGCGGTTCACGCGACGCCGGATCTGGGACTCCGACACGCTCAGTTCGCGCGCCATGACCTGGAACGGAATGCGACCATCGGCGTTCAGCTCGGCGAGGATCTGCCTGTCGACGGCATCAAGCTCATCGGCGGGCGTCACGCCGACCCGGTCGGGAGACTTCCAGCGGGCAGCCTCGAAGCGCGGCTCTTGGTACTGAAGTCGCAGGTAGGGGAAGATCTCGCGATCGACCACCCCCGCCACGGTCATGATCTCTTCCTCTACCGTCGCCGCCAACTCGACTAGGTCCGTGCACATCACCTCCACCAGGAGGTGGTAGCGGCCAGTGGTAACCACCACGTAATCCACGGCGCCGATTCCCGCGAGGTCGCTCGCCACCTCCGCCGGGGGGCGTCGGTTGTCGAGCCGCACGGCCACAAGCGCGATGGCGCGATAGCCGAGCAGCTCCGGGTCGGTGACGGTAGTGATCTGGATGACGTTGCGCGCGACCAGCTTTTGCACTCGCTTCCGCGCGGTCTTCTGGGTTATCCCGATCTCTCGGCTGACCTGCGCGATCGGCGTGCGTCCGTCGACCTGCAGAATCCTGATGACGTCGCGATCGACCTGCGAGAGGTCGCTCGGGAATGAGAGCGAGTCGTGGCGGTGCGGCGTAGTCTGTGGCGATTCGTCGCGGCTCACGCTCGAAGATCCTCTCAGAATGTCCCTGCGACGCGACCGACCCAACGAAGTGGCTTCCCCTTCGACCGGTCGCTTCCTGCAGCCGTGCGTCGTTCAACGCTCAGCTCCACCTCCTCCCCGTCTCGTCTCCACCGACCGTGGGGGGGCGCGATCAGGTTGCGGAGACTCCGTCGTCTCCGGCTCCGCCGGCCGCAGGACTCGCTGCGGCGCCACCAGCCCCGCCTCCCGCACCGGCGGGTTGAGCGGCTTCGCCAGCGGCTGGGCGCCGAATGAGCGCCGAACGCGGTCGGCTTCGGGTGCCCCGTAGAGCGTGGTCCGCTGAACCGGCGTTCGGCCGACCGAGCGAATCACCCGCTCGAGGCGCATTGGCGGAGCCTCCTGTCCGTGCACTGCGCCGGCTGCTCGCGAGATCGACTCGTTCATCAGCGTCCCGCCAAGGTCGTTGACCCCGCAACGCAGCGCGACCTGCGCACCTGCCATGCCCAACTTGACCCACGAGGCCTGCACGTTCGTTATCCACGGATGCAGCGCGATACGGCCGACCGCGTGCATGAGGATCGCCTCCCGAAACGTCGGCCCCTTGCGTGCGCGACCTCTCAGGTACATGGGGGCCTCCATGTGCACGAAGGGCAGCGGCACGAACTCGGTGAAGCCCCCGCTCCGCTTTTGCTGCTCGCGCAGCGCGATCAGGTGGCGCGCCCAGTTGCGCGGGCCCTCGGTATGCCCATACATCACCGTGGTGGTGGAGCGAAGCCCGGCCTCGTGGG
The DNA here is from genome assembly GCA_046330315.1 of Solirubrobacterales bacterium. Classification (GTDB taxonomy): domain Bacteria; phylum Actinomycetota; class Thermoleophilia; order Solirubrobacterales; family 70-9; genus JAXLSZ01. The sequence goes on along the minus strand of JAXLSZ010000005.1, from coordinate 265,626 downwards.
CGAGGCCGTGTACCTCGAGCCACTGCTCGGTGGAGATCTTGTCCGGGCATATGAGCTGCCGAATCTCGTCGTCGAGAATCTCCGCGGCTGTGCCCGGCAGCGATGCCAGCCCGGCATCGCGCAGCTGCCCCAGATAGCTGGCCAGCGGTATTCCCAGGGTGGCCGCGCCCTGCCAGACCTCGAGTGCCGAGAAGGCGTGTAGGTGCAGGTCCGGTAGCTCGCTGTTGATCGCCTTGCAGACGTCCAGGTAGAAGTCGCCGGTGAAGGTCGGGTGGATCCCGCCCTGGAGACAGACCTCCACAGCGCCGCGATCCCACGCCTCGCGGCAGCGGCGCACGATCTCTTCCATCGGCACGAAATAGGGTGCCCCGCGCAGGTTCTCGGTCAACTTGCCCTTGGAGAATGCGCAGAAGCCACAGCGAAAGTAGCAGACGTTGGTGTAGTTGATGTTCCGCGTGACGACGTAGCTGACGTTGTTGCCGCAGACCTCGCGCCGCAAACCGTCCGCGACATCGAAGACTTGGGTGAGGTCCCGGCCGCGCGCCTGGAACAGGACGGCAACGTCGTCCTCATCGAGATCCACGCCTTCGGCCACCTTCGCAAGCACGGTCGCCGTCGGGGGTGTGGGCCGCTGGGCTGTACGCCGCGGCGCCAAGCGCGGCGCGTTCTTGGATTCTCCAGCCACCCAGCTGGCGTCGCGGGCGAGCCCGTCGCCGTCGGCCCGGCGCAGCACGTGCGGGCGGACGGCCGGATCGAGCCAGCGCTCACGCTCCGCCAGATACCTGGGGTAGACCGCGAGGCGGGGGGCGAGCTCGAGGCCACGCGATCGTGTGGAGCGGACGAGGGACTCGATCTCCGGCCAGGGAGCCTCCGGGTTGACGTGGTCGACCGTGACCGGCGATACGCCGCCCCAATCGTTGATACCGGCATCGAGCAGGCGCGGGAAGTCCCCGTAGGAGAGATTGGGCGGGCATTGCACCGACATCTCCGACCCGAGCACGAGGCGCGCCACGGCCGCCGTCCACAGCAGCTCATCGATGGGCGGCGGCGGGTGTCCAGCCATCTTCGTGTCCACCTTGGCCCGGAAGTTCTGGACGATCACCTCCTGGATGTGACCGTGACACTCGTGGAGGCGGCGGATCTCGAGCAACGTCTCGATCCGCTCGGCTCGCGACTCGCCGATCCCGACCAGGAGCCCGGTGGTGAACGGCACCGACAACTCCCCGGCAGTCTCTATGGTTGCGAGGCGCGCCGCCGGGTCCTTGTCGGGCGATCCGAAGTGGGGACCGCCAGGCTCACCCAGGCGCGCCGCCGTGGTCTCGAGCATCATGCCCTGCGACGGGCTCACCTCGCGCAGGCGAGCCAACTCCTCTCGGGTCATCACGCCCGGGTTGACATGGGGCAGCAGACCTGTCTCCTCGAGCACCAGCTCGCACAGCTGCACCAGGTACTCGATCGAACTTTCACAGCCAAGCATCTTGAGCTCCTCACGGGCCACGCGGTAGCGCAGCTCAGGCTTGTCCCCAAGCGTGAACAGCGCCTCGTGGCAGCCGGCGACGGCGGCGGTCCGGGCGATCTCGAGCACCTCGTTTCGTGTCATATACGCGCGTACGCCGCGGCGCGGGGGGCGGGCGAAGGTGCAATAGTGGCAAACGTCGCGGCACAGCCGGGTGACCGGGATGAACACCTTCGGTGAGTAGGTGATGACAAATCCCCACCCGATTGCCCGCAGCTCCTGCGCTGACCCCAGCAGGGGGGGCAGGCTCGCGTACGCCAACTCGTGGGCCTGCTCGCCGGTCAGTCGTTTCCCCTCGGTTGCCTCTGTGATCGGGTTGGCTATTGCTTTGCGTGTCAGCACCGAACGGCACCCTGCCAATGGCTCACGTGGGCGTGGCGACATCCCCCAATGGGGCAGCTGCGGCGGCGCCGAGGATCGAGATCACCACACCGTCGTACGGGTCGACGGGAGCTGCCGGCACATCGGCGCCGCGCGCCCCCGACATCGCTCGTCCGACCGCCTCGGACCTCCCCGAACCCGCGACCCGGAAGACGATCGACCCCACCTCGTTGAGGATGGGAAACGAGAGGTTCCCCCAGCTTCCGCACGCTGCCATTCATCGCGGGCGGGTCCTTTCAGCGGGCCAATCCCGGGCACCCTTCAGCGTGCTCGAGGCGAGGGCATCTCTGGTGGTCCCCCGGTGAGCCGACGTCGTTGGAAGGCGATTCTTCGCCTGGCGAAATCGGGTACGGATTTGGCGCTCTGCCACGGATTCAGGTTCAAAAGTGAGCGGACTTGACAGGGATCGTATATTGTTTCAGCTGCGAGTTGGGTCGCGGACACGCTCGCGGATTGCCAATCAGGAGGAGAGGAGTTCGTTTTGACGACGACGCTCGAAAGTCAAAAGGTCGATGTGCTCCCGGAGGTGAGGGCGTTCTCGCAGGGCACCAAGCGGATGCTGATCGACGGCGAGTCGGTAGAGGCGGTCAACGGAGCGACATTCCCGACGCTCGACCCCGCGACGGGGGAGAAGATCGCCGACATCGCCGAGGCCGGGCCCGAGGATCTGGACCGCGCGGTGTCTGCAGCCCGCCGGGCGCTCGAGGGACCTTGGTCGGAACTGCCCGCAACGGAGCGCGGTCGCCTGATCGGCCGCCTAGCCGACCTCGTTGAAGAGCACGCGGACGAACTGGCGCAGATCGAGAGCCTTGACAACGGCAAGCCCGTGGTCTTCGCGAAGGCGGCCGATCTGGCGCTTGCAATCGACCAACTCCGCTACTTCAGCGGATGGCCGAGCAAGATCGCCGGCGAGACTCTCCCTCCTTCGCTGCCGGACATGCACCTGTATACCCGTCGGGAGCCGGTGGGCGTTGTGGCCGCCATCGTTCCTTGGAATTTCCCCCTCACGCTTGCCACTTGGAAGGTCGCGCCGGCCCTCGCGGCCGGCTGCACCTTGATCCTCAAGCCTGCCGAGGAGACGCCGCTGACGGCACTGCGGCTCGGAGAGCTCGCCCTTGAGGCTGGTATCCCGCCGGGTGTGCTGAACGTCTGTCCAGGTTTCGGCGACACCACCGGCGACATGCTGGTTCGCCACCAGGGCGTTAACAAGATCGCCTTCACAGGCTCCACCGAGGTTGGCAAGCTGATCGCCCGAATCGCGGCCGACTCGCTGAAACAAGTGACGCTCGAGCTTGGCGGCAAGAGCCCCAACATCATCTTCGCGGACGCCGACCTTGAGGCGGCGGCCGCAACCGCGGCAGAGGCGATCTTCTTCAACAGCGGCCAGGTGTGCAGCGCCGGCTCGCGGATGATGGTCGAGCGCTCGGTCTACGACCAGGTGGTGGACGCGGTAGCGCAGGTGGCCAGCAAGCTACAACTCGGACCCGGACTCGATCCCGAGACCACCCTCGGTCCGCTGGTCTCCGACGAGCAGCTCCGGCGAGTGACCAGCTACCTCGAGCGCGGGGTGGAGGAGGGCGCCTCGGTGGCGGTCGGCGGTCGGCGCGCCGACGGCGACCTGGCGAGCGGCTATTTCGTCGAGCCCACCGTGCTCGTTGACGTGACCGACGACACGGTCATCTGTCGCGAGGAGATCTTCGGCCCGGTCCTCGTGGCCCAACCGTTCGATTCGCTCGAGGAACTCGCTGCTCGGGCCAACGCCTCGAGCTACGGCCTGGCGGCCGGCATCTGGACAACAGATGTGCGCAAGGCCCACAAGTTTGCTGCCATGCTCGAGGCCGGCACGGTGTGGATCAACTGCTTCAACAACTTCGACGCTGTGGCACCCTTCGGGGGCTACAAGCAATCGGGGTACGGCCGCGACAATGGTCGGGCGGCTCTCGACGGCTACCTGCAAACCAAGACCGTATGGACGAATCTCGCTTGATCGTGAACTCCTCTTCCGAGGCGAGATAGGCATGAACGCACTACCGCGAGCAGCTGGGCACGCGCAGAACATCATCGGCCGCGCGCGCGCGGCCGGGGTAAGTGCGAAGGTAATCGGTGGGGTCGGATGTTGGTTTCACAGCTCGGAGCATTCGGCCGATGCAGAGTCGTTCGCACGCAACTACGGCGACGTCGATCTGGTGCTTGGCCGCAAGGAGGCCCTTGCGGTATCCCAGGTCCTCGAAGACCTGGGATACCAACCAGTATCGAGTTTCAACTCGGTGCAGGGCGAGGCGCGGCTCATGTTCGTCGACGTCGAGCAGAACCTGCGCATCGACATCTTCGTCGGCGCCTTCGAGATGTGTCACAACATTCCGCTCGGTGAGGAGGCGTTTCATCCCGCTGAGCATCCAGCGCTCGGCCTGGTTGAGTTGCTGCTGACGAAGCTCCAGATCGTCAAATGCAACGAGAAGGACTTCATGGACATCGGCGCGCTCCTGGCGTTCCACGCCATCGGCGATGGGCCCGACGACATCGACGGCGAGCGGTTCGCCCGGATCCTGGCGAGGGATTGGGGACTATGGCGCACCGTGACGGACAATCTCGCGAAAGTCGAAGGTTGGGCTGCGAAGGCGCCTGCCCGCAGCCGCGAGATCGTCGAACGCGCGCAGGAGATGCGGGCGCTGGTTGACGCTGCGCCCAAGTCCCGGCGTTGGAAGACGCGTTCGATGGTGGGCGACAAGGTCCGTTGGTACGAGGAGCCCGAGGAGCCCGAGACCGAGACGGAACCGGAGATCCGCTGATCGTCTTTGGGAAGAAGAAGAACGGCGTCAGCGATGACGCGCTACGCATCCTATTCGCTACAGATCTGCACGGCTCGGAGTCGGCGTTTCGAAAGTTCGTCAATGCCGCAGTGGAGTTCAAGGCCGACATTGCGCTGCTCGGCGGCGACCTCACCGGCAAGACGCTGGTCCCGGTGCTGCCTTCGAACGGCGGGCACACCGCCGAGTTCATGGGTCGCCAGCTCAAAGCCGAGTCGGAGCCCGAACTTGAGGAGTTGGAAAGGACCATTCGGTTGGCAGGTCAGTATCCGCTCCGCACCACCACGGCGGACACCGAGCGCATGCGCGAGCGCCCCGAGGAGGTCGATCGCGTGTTCCTCGAAGCGATGCGGGCCTCCGTGCAGGGCTGGTTCGACCTTGCAGCCGAACGCCTCGCCCCCCGCGGTATTCGAATGTTTGCGATCGCGGGGAACGACGATCCGCGGGGACTCGACGAGGTGCTCAAGAGACATGAGTTCGTCGAGAGCGTCGATCGCATGCCCGTGGAGATAGAGCCGGACATCGAGGTGCTGGGGTTCAGCGGCGCCAACCGCACGCCCTGGAATTCACCTCGCGAGTACGAGGAGCGGGAGATTCACGCGATCCTCGAGCAGGAGATCGGCCGAATCCGGGCTCCCGAGCGGAGCATATGGAACATCCACGTGCCCCCGCGAGATTCCGGCCTGGATACGTGTCCCGAGGTGAGGCCGGATCTGACGGTCGTGAGCGACGGCGGAGAGCCCCGTCTCCATGGGGCTGGCAGCAGCGCAGTTCGTGAGCTGATTGAGCAATATCAGCCGATGCTGAGTGTTCATGGACACATTCACGAGTCGCGGGCCATAGGAAGACTTGGCAAAACGGTAGCCGTGAATCCGGGTTCCGAGTACACGGAAGGCATCTTGCGGGCTGCCTTCATCAGGATTGATCCAAAACGAGGGGTAAGAGCACAGCTCCTGTCCACATAGAGACGTAGGCGAGGAGGATTAGTCGTGACGAGTTCAGAAGCAAGACTTGACCAAGGGAAGGTTGACAGCGGCGAGGATGAGGGTGTCTTCATTCGTCAGTCGACCGGCCTCGTACGTTTGATGGGTACACGGCAAACTGTCGTGTACAACACGATGATCACGACCATTGTGTTGGGTGCAGCGCTCACATACCTATGGGTTCCCTACGCCTTCCCAGGAGCCAATATCTGGCTCGGGGTTGTCATCACGGGCATTCTCGGCGTCTTCATGCTGGGCGCCTATGCGATGCTCGCGGCCTCGATGCCGAGGTCGGGCGGCGACTACGTGTTCCAAAGCCGCCTGGTTGATAGCGGCTTCGGGTTCGTGCTGGTCGCGGTCGGATTCGTGGTCTTCGTGGCGTTCTGGATCTGTCTCGCTGGCTGGATGCTTGGAGTTATGGCCCTCTCGCCTTTCGCCACAACCCTTGGTATCGAAACCCACTCCACTTGGCTTGTGGACTTCGGAACCTGGGCGGCCACCCCTTGGGGCATCACCTGGATCTCGATCGCCGGAATAGCCTTGACCTTGCTGATCCTGGCCAAGGGAATCCGCCTATACCTTCGCGTGCAGTCGATCTTGTGGGCTGCCCTGCTGATCACGTTCGTGACGTGCTGGATTCTACTGCTCGCCCACTCGCATTCGGACTTCATCAGCACCTTCAACAACTACATCGGGGGCAGCAAGAACCACTATAACGAAATCATTGCGTCTGCGCGAAAGGCGGGTTACCCAGGCAATCACTTCAGCTTCTGGGATACAATCGGAGTGGCCCCGGTGGTGTGGACAGCGATGGCGTGGTGCATGTGGTCGGTGGTCACCGCGGGCGAGCTGAAAGGCGCGCGAGTGCTCAAGAACCATGCTGTGGGCATGATCGGCGCGCTGGCGATCGTGACGATTACGATTGCCTTCACCGCATTCCTGTTCCAGCACTCGGCGGGCGCCACCTTCATGGGTTCGCTTGGCTACCTCTACTATTCGGGCGCACCCGGGCTCGAACAGCTGCCGGCGTCACCGTTCTTTGGCGTGATCGCCGCGATGCTCACCAGGAGTCCGGTCGTCATTCTCCTGCTCGCCGTGGGATTCATTGCAACCGCCTTTCAGATCCTGGTGGGCATGGCGTGGGGATGCAGTCGGATTGTGATGGCGATGGCCTTTGACCGCGTTCTGCCTGAGCGCTTGGGCGATGTCAACGAGCGCACGCGCACGCCGCTTGCGGCACTCCTCGTGATCATGGTCATGAGCGTCATCTTTGTCTACCTCTACAACCACACGAGAGTGGCGAACTACACGCTCGCGGTCACGCTAACGGCTGTTCTCACCTACATGGGCACCATGGTTGCAGCAATCGCGTTTCCCTATCGGGCGCCCGATCTCTACAGGACATCGCCGGCAGCCAGGTTTCAGATCGGAGGGATTCCCCTGATCGTGGTGCTCGGCGTGCTCGGCTTTGCGTTCAATGCACTCCTGGTCTACTTCTACCTGAGCAAGGATGCGCTCTTCGTAAACGACAGGGGGTCCCTGGAGATGATCGGCGGGATCTACATTGCGGCGATTTTCTACTTCTACGGACGCCGACTCTGGCTCAAGCTGAGCGGTTACGACCCGACGATCGCGTTCTCGAGGGTCCCCCCGGAGTAGAGCGGCAATGAGTCTGTTGCGACAGGCAGGTCAACCAACAACAGCAGAAAGGACTGGATAGTGACTATCGCAGATACCGACGCTCCCCCACGCGAGGCCAAGAGTCTGCTTGACGACGTGAGGGCGCGGTCAGACCGCAGATATCCGCGGATCATCACGTTCCAGGAGATTGAAGCGATGCCACGGCTCCCGTTCAGTAACGGGTGCGAGAGTGGTGTGTTTATCTCGCGTGAGCGTGACGACGCCCGGTACTTCTACCAAGGACTGTGTTTTCATGACCCTGACATGGATGAGTTCAAGTGGATGCAATCCAACTGGGATGAGACCTACTACTGCATCAAGGGAATTCTCCGTGTGAAGGTCGAGGACGACACCGGAAGAGGCAAGGTCCTCGACATCAAAGAAACCGAGCACATGTATTTGCCGGCGGGCTACACCTACACGCTGATGCCCTCCGGCGTCGAGTCGATCAACTTCTGGACCCTCGGTCCCGCCTTCAAGACGGGGCTCAAACCTCTGCGGGAGATCGACATCCCAGAGGCACCGGAATACGTCAAGACGCTGCGCGAGATGAGGGAGGACTGAAATGGGAATCAGGCTCAGCATTGCAGCGCCTCTGCGGGGGGCGAAGAGGTGGCATTTCATCGAGCGATGCCACGAGATTCGCGTGGCAACGGTGTCAGCGGCCGAGCCGATCTACGTGACCGCACTCTGGTATGTGGCGAAGGACCGCACGATCTATGTGCCGTTCGATCAGGCCAACCGACACGTGCGGAATCTGCGGAGCGATGGCAGGCTGTCGGCCGTCATTGACGCGGGCGAGTCTTTGGCGGATGTCCGAGGGATCAACATCGAGGGTACGGCAGCCGAGGTGTCCGATCCGGAGTTGGGGAGAGAGCTGGAGGAAATGGTCTTGGAGAAGTACTTCTATCCCGGGGATCCGTACATCGAGGAGTACGTGAACTTCGGTGAGTACAATCACCGGAGGTTTTACGAGGTGCGTCCTGACAAGATGTGGGGCTGGGACCTCCGCGAGGCGACCCTGCTTGCGTCCGGTGAACGGCGCGTTCTCCCAGACTCCTTCTTTGAGTCGAACGGATCCGAGAGCAGCGACCAAGGGTGAGTGAGCGGGACCGGTGGATGGAGGATGGGCTCCGGTGGGGGACGAGCGCCCCGAGGGGGACCAGGCTCGATGGTGGGGTCCGCCCGTCCGCGAGGACGGCCCCCCTACGGCGCCAGGCCGAACGCGAGGACAGTCCCGCCGCGTCGAACGCTACGGCCAGGACATCGCCTCGAACGGCGACGACCTGATCCGCCAGGGCCGTTCCTTCTGACTCCCGAGACCGTCCACCTACAAGCCTGAATCGGAGAAGCGATGGACCCCAACGTGACGCAGTCGCTAAGGATTGGCTACAAGGCATCGGCAGAGCAGTTTGACCCCGGATCTCTGCTCACCTTTGCCGTGTTGGCCGAGGAGCTCGGCTTCGAATCCGTGGCGCTGTCTGATCACTTTCAACCCTGGCGGCACCACTCCGGTCACGCCCCGGCCGCGCTGCCGTGGCTTGGGTCCGCGGTCCAGGCCACGCGCTCGGTGCAGATCGGCACCAGCGTGCTCACGCCGACGCTGCGCTACCACCCCTCCGTGGTTGCCCAGGCGTTCGCCACGCTCGCGTGCATGAACCCAGGCCGCATCTTCCTGGGTGTGGGCACCGGCGAGTCGATGAACGAGACGCCCGCCACCGGGGCCGAGTGGCCGGGAGCGAAAGAGCGCCGCCGCCGGCTTGCCGAGTCGATCAGGCTGATGCGTGAACTCTGGACCGAAGAGCGCGTGGACTTCGACGGCGAGTATTACCAGACCAAGCGGGCCACGATCTACGACCGTCCCGATGAGCCCGTACCGATCTACATCGCCGCGTCGGGCCCGCTTGCGGCCAAACTCGTGGGACGTGCCGGCGACGGCTTCATCTGCACGAGCGGCAAAAATGCCGAGCTCTATGAGGAGCTCATCGCCAACCTCGAGGAGGCGGCTAAGGGAGCAGGACGCGACCCGATGGGGATCGACCGTCTGATCGAGATCAAGGTCTCGTACGACACCGACCCCGAGACGGCGCTCCGTGCCTGCGAATGGTGGGGGGCGCTCGCACTGAAGCCGGAGCAGAAGATGGGCGTCGAGGATCCACTCGAGCTCGAGAACCTGGCCGACGAGAACGTGGGCCAGGCACACACCCGCTTCATCGTCTCCACCGATCCGCGCGAGGTCGTGGATCGCATTCAGCCCTACATCGACCTGGGCTTCAGACACCTGTTGATGCACGGGCCGGGGGCCGACCAGGAGCGCTTCCTCCGCCTCTTCGCGCAGGACGTCCTGCCGCTCTTGCGGGAACGCGGCGACACAGCGGTGGGAACGAGCAAGCGACTTGACCGTGGGCTCGGCGACCGCGCATCTGCGCCTCCGGTGCGCGGCTGAGGCGCTCGCCCACGGATAACCGGTCTCGACGGCGAACATTCCCGCATCCGACGTGGCGACACGGTCGGCCACAGAGGCGACGCAGATGTTCCCCTCCTCCGGCTGCCTCGACTACTAACCGGCCAGCCGCCGTTGCAAGAGCGCTATCTACCTCCAGGTAGTGGACCGGACCACCGACCTACACCAGGTGATGATTGCCGAGCCCCACCTTCGGGGACAGACCCAGCCCGTAGACTTTCGTAAGTCCTAAGACACAATACGGTCGGGTACGGCCGGTGCACTGGGCAGCTGCCATGGAAGTCGACGACGCGATCCGCAAGCTGAAAGTTACGGGACGGTGGAGCCGTTGGCTGCTTGTCGACTCCGCGGTCGTTGCGCTCACCGCCGCCGTCCTCGTCGGCTCCACCGGACTTGCCCTTGCCCTCGGTCTGGGCGCGGTCTGCCTGCTGGCGGCGGCCCTCGCCGTACGCGACCACCGGCGGCAACTTATCGGTCGCCTGGCGGCCCGCGGGGACGCCTATGTGATCCCAGAGGTGGCCCGCTACGGCGCGCGCGCGGCCGCCCCGGCACAGCTCGCGCGGCTCTCCGACTGGTTGCGCGAGGCATTGGATAGCTGCGGCGAAGACCACACCTGGTATGTCGAGGAGCGCGTGTTGGCCAACGCCGAGGAGATCGTGAACCTGGTCAGCGAGTTGCGCGCGCCCGACCTCAGCGTTACACCCGTGAGCGCCGTAGAGTGCAAGCGACTACTCACCCGGATGGTGGAGAGTCCGCTCTACAACAACATGCTCCCGCCCGAAAACCTTCGCGCATCGCTCTACCGGATTCGCGTCGGCATCCGCCCCACGACAGGCCCGGCGGCCTAGCCTCGGTCCGCCGTTATCGCCCCATCGGCGTCGGTTGATCGACCGTGATTGGGCAGGTAGGGATGAAGGGGCTGCCGTTCCGCGGAACCGCGCCGGGCTTCCCAGCCGTGCCGCCGATCGCGGCCCGCATCCAGGCAGGCAGATCCATCCGAGGCCCGATTCGAGGTTGTCCGAAACCTCGTAGAACTTTGAGCGGCGGTCCTCCCGCCCCGTCCGCTGCCGTCGGCAGCGTTCTGGGCGAGTGAAGTCCATCCGAGACAGGAGGAACCGCCATGAAGAAGGTACCCGCACCGAAGGTCGTCACGGCGACCGAGGCGACGGAGAGCCCGCTCCCACCGAAGGTCCAGGAGGCGCTCGGTGAGTTGGTCGAGTCGGCGAGAGAGGGCCTGCTGGCGCTGAGCGTCGGCGTCGGGCTCGGCGTCGTGCACGAGCTGATGGAGGCAGAGGTCGAGGAGGTCGTCGGCCCGAAGGGCAAGCACAACCCCGAGCGGACCGCGAAGCGTCACGGCCACGAGGACGGGTCGATGACGCTGGGTGGCCGGCGGACCAAGGTGCGCCGGCCGCGGATGCGGAGCGCCGACGATGAGCACGAGCTGGCCGTCAAGACCTACGAGTACTTCGCCGAGCGCGATCCGCTGACCCGCGCGGTGATGGACCGGATGCTCGCCGGCGTCTCCACGCGCAAGTTCGCCGCAGTCGGCGAGCCGATCGGCGAGGAGCTCGAGGCCTCCTCGACGGCGAAGACGTCGGTCTCGGAGATGTTCGTCGAGCGCACGCAGACCGCGCTCGAGGAGCTGATAAGCCGCCGCCTCGACGACGTCCGCTTGGCGGTGATGATGCTCGACGGCATGGAGATCGCCGAGCGCACCCACGTCGTCGCGCTCGGGATCAGCACCGAGGGCGTGAAGATCCCGCTCGGGCTCTGGGAGGGCTCGACCGAGAACGCCACCCTCGCCCGCACGCTGCTCGCCGACCTGGTCGACCGCGGCTTGGACCCCGAGCAGGCGATCCTGTTCGTGATCGACGGCGCCAAGGCGCTGCGGCGGGCGATCAAGGACGTCTTCGGCGAGCACGCCCTCGTCCACCGCTGCCACCGCCACAAGGAGCGCAACGTCTGCGACCTGCTCCCCGAGTCAGACCGCGACAGGGTCCGCGCCGCGTGGTCGCTGAGCGACGCCGAGCTCGCCCGCCAGCGGCTCGAGCTGCTCGCCTCCGGGCTCGACCGCAGCTGGCCCGCCGCCGGCGCCTCGCTTCGCGAGGGCATGGAGGAGACGCTGACCCTGATGCGGCTCGGGATCTCGGGGCAGCTCGCGAAGACGCTCTGCTCGACGAATCCGTGCGAGTCGATGATCGAGATCGTCCGCTACACGCAGCGAAACGTGAAGCGCTGGCGCGAGGGCGACATGCGCCGCCGCTGGACCGCCGCCGGCATGCTCGTCGCCGAGCAGCAGTTCCGGCGGATCATCGGCTACCGCGACCTCGCGACGCTCGTCGTCGCGATCGAGCGGTACGCCATCCTCGCCGCCGCTGAGTCACACGAACGTCAGGAGGTCCGCGAGCCCGTTACCGTCTGATCGTCAAGTGGGGATCGCCGCGAAGTTCCACGACGATCCGGACATCCTCCCCGATTCGATCTGGCTGGCGAGGGGGGCGGCGCCAGATCAGGCTGGCGCGGCGGCCGCGGCAGCGCCCTTCCAGGGCACGGCTCGTCCTTCGAAAGCGCTGCCGTCGGGACGGGTGATCCTGCCGGCGAGCCGATCCTGCCCGTAACCGCGCAGACGAGAGTTCTCGGCGAGCTTGGCCGCTTTCGGGCGCCTGCCCCGTCTAAGGTGGGTCACACTCCGACCCGCGAAGGTGGTCCAATATTCGACCGACCTTGACAGCCCGATGCTCTTCGGCTGTGCGGCGAGCAACGCCATGTGGCCACCCGCGCCCAAATCGGAGATCAGAGCCCGCAAACTGCGCTGAATTTGGACCTCATATCGGGCTGGGCGGGAGATGCACCATCCCGCTCGCCACTGCGGGGTCACACGATTCTTCGCTCTGTTCCCGATCGCTTCTGTCACGCCGGAGGCCGCGGGTTCGAGTCCCGTCGCTCCCGTTAGCTGTCTGGGATGCAGAGTCGGAATGTTCGCCGTCGCGGTGTGCGAAGAAGGAGGGCGCCGGCCTCCTCACCTGCGCTTGTAACGGCTCGCGCCGTACTCGTCGACCCACGCACGCGAGCTGCGCCACGTGCCGTCAGCCGCCTTGGCGGCCTTGAGGCGGCCCCGGATGGCCGCCACTCGGAGGGCGTTCGCGGAGAGCTCCTCGGTCGCCAGAGCCGGGAGCGAGACCAGACGAGCGGGCCCCGCAACTGCCGGCACGACGAACTTGTAGAGGTTGTCGAGGATCGCGCGGGCGAGGAGCTCGGCCAGCGGCGCCGGGTCCCCGTCGTCTGCGCGCCGCAGCCCCGCCAGGTAGCGAGCGCGGTCGCGCTTGTAGATGATCGCCGGCGGGAACCCGAGGCGCACCAAGATCAAGTTGAGCGCCAGCCGCCCCACTCTTCCGTTGCCGTCCAGGAAGGGATGGATCCGCTCGAAGCGGGCGTGCGACGCGGCCAGTTCCTTCGCGATCGCTGAGTCATCCACACCTCCCAGCCCCTGGGCGCCGCCGACCCAGTCCTTGACCAGTGCCGGGACCTCGGTCCATGCCGGCGGCCGCATGCCGCCCGGGAATGGCTCGATGTCGTGCTCGCGAAACGAGCCGGGTCCCTCGCGGTCCGTGGCTTGGGGGTGGGGGGAAACGTCCCAGACCGGGGTCATCGCAAGGGTGTGGACGTGGCGCGCCTCTGCGATCGTGATCAGCTCGCCGTCCGACCATCCACCGGGCTCGATCCCGTGGCCGTAAACCCAATCGGCGGCAGTCGCGTACCCCCGCACCTCGAGGTACTCGATCAGCTCCTTGCTCCCGACCGCGCGCCCTTCCGAGAGCAAGAGCTCGACCTGCTTGAGGACGAGCGTGTTCCCCTCGATGGCGGTGGAGTGGTGAGTCTCCTCAAGCCAGATGCCGCGCCAGATGCCCTCGGCCTCGCGCGGCGACGGCAGGCCGCCCAAGCGCTCCCGCAGCTCTCCCGCCTCAACGCGAAGGCGCTCGAAGATGGCGGCTCGAGGCGGACGCCCCCGCCTCGTTCCCGCAGTTTTGTTCGGCTTGGGCACATTGCAACTGTACCGAACACATTTGATGTTTGTTCGCCAGAACCGAATCTCTCTGCATCGAACAAGCTGTCCTTTGGCCGCGCTTCGACTCGCCCGCCCCCCGGTTCGGCGCCCGGTCTCAGGGCGGGCGGAGCCTCACGAGGGCGCCGGCGACGCCTTGCGCCCCGGCGCTGGCGGGGGGACGGGCGCAGTGGCACCGCTGCCGGGGTCGATGAGGATCTTCGCGTGGGTCTCCGGGTCGGCCAGCGCCGCGAACGCGGCGTCCACCCCGTCGAGGCCGACCGTTCCGGTGATCAGCGGGGCGGCGTCGATCTCGCCGTCGGCGATCAGGTGGAGGGCCTTGCGGAACTCCGGCGGCGTGTAGCCGAACACGAACCGCAGCTCCATCTCCTTGTTGATCGCCATCGCCGGGGTGAAGGTGTCGGGCCCGACGCACACACCGGCGACGAGGATCCGCGAGAAGAGCGGCGCCTCCTGGAGGATGCTCTCGATCACCCCCGGCACTCCCACGCACTCGAAGATCACCGGACGCTTCGGGACCGCGCCGAGCGCCTCGCCGAGCCGCCAGGCGTGCCACCATCCGGTCGGCAGCCGCTCGAGCTTCTCGCGGGTGCCGATCAGGAGCTCGAGCGCGGAAGGCACGTCGGTGAGGTGGCCGTCGCGCGGGGAGGCGGCGAAGGGCGAGCGCTCGGCCGGGTCGACGACCAGATCGGCCCCGCAGGCCGCCGCCAGCGCCCGGCGCCCCCCGGAGTAGTCGCTGGCGACGACGGTGCGAACCCCTCTCGCCTTGAGCGCGAGGATCACGGCGAGACCGATCGGCCCGCAGCCGATCACCACAGCGACGTCGCGCCTCCGCACCTCGGCCCGGCGCACCGCGTGCCAGGCGAAGGCCACGGGCTCGGTCAGGGCGGCGCGCTCGGGGCTGAGCCCGTTGGGGACCGCCATGGTCAGCGACTCCTCGACCAGGACCTGCTCCGCGTAGGCCCCGGGCGCCTGCGGGGAGAACCCGACCAGGTCGACTCCGCCGGGGCCGCGCAGGAACGGCAGGGCGACCACCATCGTGCCGATCGGGAACCTGCGCCGGCACCCCGGCCCGTACTCGGCGACCCTGCCGCAGAACTCATGGCCGTAGACGACCTGCTCGGCGGAGCGGCCGAACCGCTCATAGCCCAGGCGCGAGGCCAGCTCGGCCCACTCGTCGGAGCCGTGGCGGGCATGGAGGTCGGAGCCGCAGATCCCGCAGCGGAGGACGTCGAGGAGGATCTGGCCGCGCCCGGGCCTCGGCGCCGGCCGCTCGAGGAGGTCGAACTCGGCCTCCTGGCAGGCGACGGCCCTCATCCCGCAACCCCGAGCGGCTCCTCCACCGGGCCGGAGTAGACCTCGAAAAAGCGAGCGGTCATCTCCGCCGGGACGTTCAGGTTCGCCTCATGGTCGGTGCGCAGGCAGATCAGGCTCGGGCCCGGGTGCTCCCTGCAGCGGGCCAGCGCGGCGTCGAGGTCCTCGATGCGCTCGACGAGCTCGCCGTGGCAGCCGAGCCCCTGGGCGACCCGATCCCAGCGGATCTCGCCCTGGCTGGTGCCGAAGGTGGTGCCGTAGAGCTGGCGCTCGTTGAGCTCCTCCATCGTCCAGGAGCCCTCGGCGAAGACGATCACCGTGACGTCCACGCCCTCGCGCGCCGCGGTCTGCATCTCCATGACGTTGAAGCCCGCGGCCCCGTCCCCGGTTATGCAGACGACCTCGCGGTCGGGAGCGCCCAGCTTGGCCCCGATCGCCGACGGGATGCCGGTTCCCAGCATGCCCAGCTCGAGGATCGAGTGATAGGAGCCGCGCCGGGTCGGAGGCAGCAGCATGTAGGCCCACAGCGAGGTGTTCCCCCCGTCCACCGTGTAGACGGCGTCGCCCCCGAAGTGGGCGCCGATCGCGCCGAGCGCGTGCGCGGGGTGGATGCCCGGCCCCTGCCACTCGAGGATCGGTGCCGCCTGCTCGGACCTGGCCTGCATGTCGAGCTCGCGGTAGCGCGCCAGGTCGCCACCGTCGGGCGCGGGAAGGCCCCTGTCCCGCAGCCGGTCCGCGATCCCCGCCAGGGCGGGGCCGGCGTCGGCGACGATGCCCAGGGCCAGGGGGCGCGTCACGCCGAGGTTGCCGGGGTCGACGTCTATCTGGATCAGCCGCTGACCGGCCGGGTCCCCCCAGTACTTGTCGTAGGGGACGTCGAGGTTGCCCATCCGCGATCCGGCGACGAGCAGCACGTCGGCCTCCGATCGCGCGCGGTCGCCGCCGGGACCGAAGCCGAACACGTAGTTGGGATGGTCGGACGGCACGCTGGAGCGCCCGGCCATGGTCGGCATCACGGGGCAGCCCAGCATTTCGGCGATCTCCAGCGCCGCCTCGCCGGCGCCCGCCCGGTCCACGCCGGTGCCGGCGATCACCACGGGGCGCTGGGCGGCGGCGAGCAGCCCGGCGGCCTCCTCGAGCTGGGCCTCCGAGGGCTGCGGGGTCGAGACGGACGGGGGCAGCAGCGGCGCCTCCGCGTCGTCCCCGGTCTCGTAGAGGATCGGCGCCGGAAGCTCGATCTGGACCGGCCCGGGCCGCCCCTTGCGCATCTCGCGGAACGCCATCCGCATCACCTCCGGGATGCGGCGCCACTCGAAGACCGGCCCGCCCCACTTCACGGCGCTGCGGAAGATGTCGAGCTGGTCCTGGCCCTGGAAGGTGGAGGGGGTCGAGGGGTAGACGATCCCGAGGCGGTGCTGCGAGGTGATCGCCAGCACCGGCACGCCTTCGTGAAGGGCGGTGATCACGCCCGGCAAGAGGTTGGCGGAGCCCGGGCCGGGGTTGCCGAGCACGGCGGCGACCTTCCCGGTCGTCTTGTAGAGGCCCTCGGCCATGTGGACCGCCGCCGCCTCGTGGCGGATCGGGACGAGGCGGATCCCGTGATCGGCCAGCTCGGCGAACAGGGGATCGACCTCGGGGGACGGCAGCCCGAAGAGGAACTCGATTCCCTCGTTCCGCAGGGCCCGCGCGAAGAGCTCTCCACCGGTTATCTCGGTCACCTTGTTCCTCCGTTCCTGTCCGCAGGCACGCCGCCCGCGTCTTGACGCCCCAGATCATCGTCCATTCGGCCGGCCCGGGTCGGTTGGAGCGCTCAGCCACCCCGGTCCGGCGCGGGCCGCGTAGGTGGGAGCCCACCGCTGCGGCGCAGTCCCCCGAGGCCGGCGGCGATAATCGCGGGATGAGCGATGCCGACGTCGAGCGACTGCTCGAGGGCTACCGATCCCTCAACAGGGGGGACCTGGGCGCGGTGCTGGAGCTACTCGACCCCGAGATCGAGTGGTACGAGCCCGACCCCAGCCCCGAGGCCGGCCTGCACCATGGCCGGGACGGCTTTGCGCGCTTCCTGGCCGGGTGGCTCGACAGCTTCGAGGATTTCCGGGTGGAGCCGGAGCGGATCGCCGAGCAGGGCGATCGGATCGTCGTCACCGTGCGCCAGTCGGGCCGGGGACGGGCCAGCGGGCTGGAGGTGACCGCCCGGCTGGCTCACGTCTGGACGATCAGCGGTGGAAGGGCGGTCGGCTGGCGCTCCTTCGGCGATCCGGCCCAGGCCGAGGCCGGCCCGCCCGCCCGCTGAGGCGGGGCCGACGAGGAGATCCGCCGGTGTCCCGTCGCTCCGGTCCAGATCTGCCGGCCCGATCCCGGGCCGGAGGGACTCGCCGGAACCTAGCCGAGGTCCATCTCGGCCACGACCTCGCAACGGTCGATCGAGGCCCTCCTCCCCGGCGTGTCGCCGGGGTCCATCGCGTCGAGTGGCGCCTCGGCCGCCGCCATGTCCTCGGCCGACTCGAAGAGCTGGATCACCACCGCGGTCCGCTGATCCGGATCGTGGAGAATCTGGATCGCCGTGGCAGGGATGTCGACCGGCGGTGCCTCGCCGGGCCCCGGGGTGCGCTCGGCCAGATGCTCGGGGTCGACATCGGTGAACCGGACAACGCGTGCGTGCATGGCTCTCCTCCAGTGGTCGTTTCGCCGACCCTAGCCGTCGGGTGCCCGGAGGTCCAGGCTCCGGGTACGCGCACCGCCGCTTGGCCGGCGCTCGCCGGGAGGCGGATCCGCAGGTAGGGTCGGTTCAGTGTCAATGGCCGGCGACACCGACCGCGCTCACGCTCGGCTCGCCGAGCTCGTGGCGGCCCTCTCGCTCGGGATCGACCTCGGGTTCGGGCAGCCGATGGAGCACGTCCTCCGCCAGTGCCTGATCGCGGGACGGCTCGCCGAGGGGCTGGGGCTGGACGAGGAGCAGCGCGCCGCCGTCTACTACACGGCCCTGCTGATCAACGTCGGCTGCCATTCCGACGCCCACGAGCAGGCCAAGTGGTTCGGGGACGACATCGCAATGAAGGCGATCAAGTACGACCACGAGCCGAGGAGCCTTCGCATGGCGGCCTCCGGCATGCGCCACCTCGGCGCCGGAAATCCGCCGCTTCACCGCTTCAGGCTCGGCCTGGAGTTCGTCCTCTCCGGGCACCGGGAGGTCGACGGGATGATCGCCCACCACGCCGCGATCGCCCGCTCGCTGGGCGAGCAGCTGGGGCTCTCGCCCATGGTGCAGGAGGCGCTGGGGGCTGCATACGAGCGCTGGGACGGCCGCGGGTGGCCGGGTGAGCTGGAGGGGGAGGAGGTGCCGGTCGCCTCGAGGATCGCCCAGGCCGCCGAGTACGTCGAGGTGGCCAACCGGATCGGCGGCCCCGGCGCGGTCAGGGAGCTGGCCCGGGAGCGCCGCGGCGAGCACTTCGACCCGGCGCTGTGCGACCTGCTCGAGGCCGAGGCTGACGTCATCCTCTCCGGGCTCGACGCGGTGTCGAACTGGGAGGCCGTGATAGGAGCCGAGCCGGGCCTGGCGGTGGTCCTCTCCGGCGAGCGCCTCGACGGGGCGCTGCTGGCGATCGCCGACTTCGTCGATCTCAAGTCCCCGTACTTCCTCGGCCACGCCCCCGCCGTGGCCGGGCTCGCGGCCGAGGCGGGCTCGCGGCTCGGCCTCAAAGAGGGAGAGGTGCGGCTGCTGAGACGCAGCGGTCTGCTCCTCGGTCTCGGACGGCTGGGGGTCTCGAACGCGATCTGGGACAAGCCCGCCCCGCTCGGCGCGGGCGAGTGGGAGCGGGTTCGCCTTCAGCCCTACCTGAGCGAGCGCATGCTCCGCCAGTCCGAGGCGCTCGCACCGATGGCTGCGCTCGTCGTCCAGCACCGCGAGCGGCTCGACGGCTCGGGTTACCCGAGGGGCCTGTCGGGAAACCGGATATCCCGCCCCGCGCGGATCCTCGCCGCGGCCGACGCCTACCAGGCGATGCGCGAGCCGAGACCCCACCGCGAGGCCCTTTCCGCCGCGGAGGCAGCCGCCGAGCTACGCGCCGAGGCGAGGTCCGGTCGTCTCGAGACGGACGCGGTCGAGGCCGTCCTCGGGGCCGCGGGCCACCGCGTCTCGCGCCGTCCGGAGGGCCCCGCCGGTCTGACCCCTCGCGAGGTCGAGGTCCTGAGGCTGCTGGCGCGGGGGCTCTCCAACAAGCAGATAGCGGAGCGATTGGTCATCTCGCCGAAGACCGTCGGCAACCATGCCGAGCACATCTACGCGAAGATCGACGCACCGACCCGGGCCGCGGCCGCTCTCTTCGCGGTCCGCCACGGCCTCCTCCCCGAGGAGGAGTTCCCGATGGGGGCGGAGCCCTGACCGCGAACCGCGCGGCGGCTTCGGCACGCCCGCGGACGGGGCTCAGGCGCCCTGCATGGCCTGCATGTTCCGAGTCATGACCTCCTCGGTGCGCCGCAGCTCCTCGGCCGGGCTGAACATGACGATCCTCGTGCCGGGCTGGTGCTTGACCGGCACGTGCCCCGGCGGGGCGTACCAGGCATCGCCGGCCTCGTAGGTCTCTTCGCCGTCGGCGAGGCGCCAGGTCATCCTGCCCTCGATCACATAGCCCCAGTGGGGGCATTGGCAGCGGTCGTCCGGCAACCCGCGCAGCAGCGGAGTCGCGTCGACGTCCTCACGGAACGTGGTGAAGCTGATCGTGTAGCCGTCCACCTGCTCGAAGCGGTCCTCGACAGGGCCGAAGTCCCCGCCCTGAGACGCGGTTTCCCTGGACACCTTCGCCATCTCTCACCTCCTGGAGTTGCTGAGGGTGCCAGCCTACGAACGGCGCGCCCCGCCGTCATGGGGCATCTGCCCCATCTTCGGGACCCCCGGCGCCCGCTCGGGCCGGCCTCCCGGTGGGATCGGTCGGATGTCGGGCGTGATCGCGCCGATCCCCGCGCGGACCATATCCTTTCGCTCTCAGCGGGGAGCCCTTCCGATGCGAGCGCCGCGAAGACCCGGTCCGAATGGCCGCCCGAGGGCGTGGCCGGCCGTCGGGTGCGCGCTTGCGACGCTCGCCGTGCTGCTCTACGGCTGCGGCGGCGGCCCGGACCCGGGCACCGCCCCGCGCTTCGCCGGCAGCGCCGTGGACCCACCCAAGCCGGCCCCGCCCCTGCGCCTGCGCGACTCGGCGGGAAGGCTGGTCGACCTCCGCGACCTGCGCGGGAAGGGCGTCCTCGTCACCTTCGTCTACACCCACTGCCCCGACGTCTGCCCGCTGATCGTCAGCCACCTCCACACCGCCCTCGCGGAGCTGGGCCCGAAGGCGAGGGACCTGCGAATCGTCGCGGTCTCGACCGATCCGCGGGGCGACACCCCCGCGACCGTCGACGCCTTCCTGAGCGCCCACCGGATGAGGGGAAGGATGCGCTTCCTGATCGGGAGCCGCGCCGAGCTCCGCCGCACCTGGCGCCGCTGGGACGTGGTCGCCAAGGCCGACCCCACCGACCCCGAGTTCGTCGAGCACTCCGCGCCGATCTACGGGATCGACGCGAGGGGGCGGATCGTGACCGTCTACACGCCGTCTTTCGAGCCGGCCCAGATCGTCCACGACGCGCCGTTGCTCTCCTCCGGCTGAGATGCGCCGTTACGCACTGCCGGCCCTGGCGGCGTCGGCGATCGCCGTGATCGCGATCGAGGTCTTCGCGGACAGCTCCGACCCCGGCGCTGCCCCGGCGCCCCGGCTGCCGGCCGAGGTCCTGGTCGGGCCAAGGGTCACGCTGGCCGACCTCCGGGGCCGACCGGCGGCGGTCAACTTCTGGGCGAGCTGGTGCGAGCCGTGCAGGCGCGAGGCCCCCGCGCTGGAGAGGCTCCAGCGGCGGCTCGGCGGCCGGGCGGCTCTGGTCGGCGTCGACTACAGCGACGACCCGGGCTCGGCCCGGCAGATGATCCGCGATCTCGGCCTCACCTACCCCAACCTTCGCGACGGCAGCGGGGAGGTCGGCGACGCCTACGGTCTGACCGGACTGCCGGCCACCGCGATCCTCGATCCGCAAGGCCGTCTTCTCCGGCTCCTGCGGGGTCCCCAGACGGCGGCCTCCGTCGCCGGGGCGCTG
This sequence comes from Solirubrobacterales bacterium, assembly GCA_046330315.1. Classification (GTDB taxonomy): domain Bacteria; phylum Actinomycetota; class Thermoleophilia; order Solirubrobacterales; family 70-9; genus JAXLSZ01. The sequence continues at coordinate 244,301 of JAXLSZ010000005.1, read as the reverse complement.
CGCGAGGCGCGGTGAGCCGCCGCCCGTCGCGTCTGCGAAGCAGTGGGTTCGCCTGGGCGAGGATCCGCCCAGCGAGTTCGTTTTCGGCGCGATCGGCCGCTTCTGGGGCGGGGAGACGAACTGGATCGGCATCGAGGCGGCGGACTTCGCCCGTTTCGATGAGCCGGGCTTCGCCAGGATCGGGTGCAATCTCTCCCTGCGCCCCTACGGCGAGCGCCGGACGCTGCTGAGCTACGAGGCGCGGACCCGGGCGACCGACGCGGCCTCGCGCCGCGCCTTCCTGCGCTACTGGCGGGTCGCCTCGCCCCTGGTCGGAGTGGTAATGCGCTCGACCCTGCGGGTGATCGGGAGGGTGGCCGGGGCCCCCGGACCCGCACCCGCCGCCGCATCGGGCAGCTAGCCGGCGTACTCCCCGTAGAGCCCTGGCAGGAGCGCGGCGAGGTTCGCGAACTCCTCCGCGCAGTGGCGGGCCAGTGCCTGCGGTAGTCCCCGCGGCAGCGCCGCCCTGCGCACCAACCGGTTGTTCAGCAGGGAGCCGGCGAGGCGGTCGAGGGGACCGGGGAGGTAGGGGCGGATCGCCGCACCCAGCCAGAAGCGGCTGCGCAGGACCACGCCGTCCGCGTTGCGCAGGAAGACGTGGGCCATCGGCGTGTGCTCGACGTGGCTGCGGTCGTCGCCGGCGCGCCCGCAGACCACGGTCGCCACGCGGGGATCGTCGAGGCAGTCGCTCGAGAAACCGAGCGCGGTGGGAGGGCAGAAGCGGATGCGGGCGTGAACGGTCCCCGTCCCGATGTCCTCGACGGGGTGGTGAACCGCGCCCCAGTGTGGCTTGGGACCGGGGAGGGAGGGAGGCTCAAGCGAGTTGCCGCGGTGGGCGAGGGGGTGCCAGACGCGGTAGCGGATCGCCTCTCGCGGATGCCAGTCGAACCACCAGTCGACCATCTCGCCGCTGACCGCCGGCATCGTCGTGCGGACGGCGACGTAGCCGATGCCGTCGGGCAGCGTGCACCAGCCGTTCTCGGCCCCGAGCGGGGCGGGGTCGAGGAGGCGGTCCACCTCGCCGAGGGCGAGCGCTGCGCCGGCCGGGATCGGGCCGCGCTCGATCGCCTCGCCGACCTCGGGGTCGGGGCGCTCGACCGGCCGGGCCAGCAGGCCCTCCAGGCGGCTCGGCGGCGGCGGGCTCACGTCGCCGCCCAGACGGCCCTCACGGCCGTCCCATCCAGGGATGGAAGCGGCGGTCGGGGTCATAGCGCTCCCGGATCTCGTCGAGGCGGGCCATCCTCTCCTCGGCGATGAAGCGCATCGGCCTTCGCCCGAGGTTCTCGTCGGCGAGCTGGATCCCGGTGGAGTGCTGCTCCATCTCCCGCATCCGCTCGGTTGCCCAGGAGAGGTTCCCCTCGTCCTCGGCCGGGTCCTGCCAGACTCCGTAGAGGGCGATGTAGGTGTCGTCCTCGACGCTGTAGGCCATGTCGGGGCGCGGCGGGCACGGGCCCCAGTTCATCCAGAGCATGTGCGAGGGGGCCCCGGGCATCGTCTCGGCGATCCTTCGCAGGCCCGGCAGGAGGTCCCCGACCGGGGCGCCGGTCCACATGTTGTCCACCGAGTAGCGGTGCTCGTCGGGGTAGGCGGCGTGCACGCCGGCGTAGAGCTCGGGCAGCGAGGTCTCCAGGTAGGGAACGGCGGCCTTCGCCTGCCCGGCGACCGGGCAGCTCTCCAGCAGCGCCAGCGCGGAGCGGGCCTGCTCCTCGGTGTCGACCAGGACCGGCCCGGTCACCACCACCTCCAGCTCCCCCGCGGGATCGCGGTGGACGACGACCATCAGCTCCATCTCGCGGGGCACCTGGGGCCCGACCTCGTGCGCCCAGCCGAAGACGTCTTCGAGCGACTCGGCCGGGTAGGAGTAGAGGGCGTTGGCGACGAGCTTCGGCTTCGGGTAGACGCGCAGGTGGAACCGGGTCACGGCTCCGAAGAACCCGGGCCCCGAGCCGCGTGCGGCCCAGTAGAGGTCGGGGTGGTCGGAGGCGTCGGCCCGGAGGAGCTCGCCGCCGGCGGTGACCACGTCGATCGCCTCCACGCTCTGGCAGGCCGGCCCGTGCACGCGACCGTTCCAGCCGAACCCGCCCTGGAGCAGGTAGCCGCCGAGCGCCACGCCGACGCAGTGCCCACCCGGGAAGAACAGGCCGCGCTCGCCCAGCGCCGCCATCGTCTCGCTGCCGACGCAGCCGGGCTGCACGGTGGCGGTCAGCGAGCCGGGGTCGGCACTCAGCTCTCGCAGGCGGGAGACGTCGATCAGCATGCCGCCGTCGCGAAGGTGGTTGCCGGCCCAGCTGTGTCCCCCGGAGCGGATGCCGATGCGCAGGTCCTCGCGGCCGGCGAGGCGGACCGCGGCGACGACGTCGCGCTCGCTGGCCGCCAGGACGATCGCCTCCGGGCGCCCCTCGGGCCTCAGGGCGTTCCAGACGGCGTCGCGGCGGGCCTCCTCGTACCCGGGGTCGCCGCGCCGCAGGACCCGGCCGTCGAGTTCCGCTGTCATACTGACCGTCCCATATAGTAGGACGGAGAGTACCATGAAGCAGAACGATTCGATTGGGGATGCTGGGCCGGCGCCGGGCGGGGTGCAGGCGATCGCGCGTGCCGCAAGCGTCCTGCGGGCCCTCGAGGACGCGCCCGGCGGCCGCAGCCTCGGGGAGATCGCGCTGGCGGTCGGGCTGCCCAAGTCCACCGTCCACAGGCTGGTCGGGGCGATGGCGGCCGAGGGCCTGGTGACGCCGGCCTCCGGGGGCAAGGTGAGGCTCGGCAGCGCCCTCGCGCAGCTCGGTTCGGCAGCGCGGCGCGGGCTCGGCGAGGAGCTCGGGCCGCTGTTGCGCTCCCTGAACGCCGAGATCGACGAAACGGTGGACCTCTCGGTGCTCGAGGGGCGGGGGATGCGCTTCCTGGACCAGGTGCCGGCGGCCCACCGGCTGCGCGCCGTCTCGGCGCCCGGTGCCGAGTTCCCGCTCCACTGCACGGCGAACGGCAAGGCCGTGCTCGCCGCGCTGGGCCCCGAAGCGGCCGCGGGCCTCCTTCCCCCCAGGCCGCGGGCTTTCACGCCGAACACCATCACCGACCTCCAGGCCCTCCGCTCCGAGCTCGAGGAGGTCCGGAACAGCGGCGTCGCCTTCGACCGCGAGGAGCACACCGAGGGGATCTCCGCGGTCGGCGCGGCCGTCGTCGTCGACGAGGAACCCGTCGCCGCGATCTCGGTGCCCGCGCCCACCGCCCGCTTCCGTCGCAACGAGGAGCGCTACGCGACCGCGGTCCGCAGGGCCGCCGACACCGCGTCCCGGACGCTGGCCGGCTCGCGGGCCTAGGAGCCGCTCCCGTCCCGGGTCCCGGCGGGCAGCGAGACGATCAGCGAGACCCCGGCCCCGGGCGCCTCGCCGGCCTCGGCGGGATCGGCGATCCTGATCTCGCCTCCGTGCGCGGCCACGATCTCCCTGCAGATCGAGAGGCCCAGGCCGGCCCCGCCGCGGCCCCGGGCGCGGTCCCCGCGGGAGAACCGGCCGAAGACCCGCTCGCGGTCCGTGTCCGGGATCCCGGGGCCTCGGTCGGTGACGGTGAATCCCACCCGGCCCTTCCCGGCCCAGGTCCTGACCCGCACCTCGGCTCCGCGCGGCGAGTGGCGGATCGCGTTGTCGAGCAGGTTCGCCAGCACCTGCCCGACCCGCTCGGGATCGACCTCGGCCTCGGCCGGTTCGCCGTCCACCCTGAGCGGGACCCCCGCGGCGCGGGCGGCGCCCTGGCGGCTTCGCACCACGCCCTCGGCGATCGACTGGAGGTCGCGGCGAGAGCGCAGAAGCTCCAGCCGGCCCTCGTCCACACGCGCCAGGGTGAGCAGGTTGTCCACCGTGGCGGCCATCCCGATCACCTCGTCGAGGACGCTCTCGAGCGCGGCCCGCCCCTCCCCGGTGTGCGGGTCGCGCCGCAGGCTCACCTCGATCTCCGATCGCATCGCGGCCAGCGGCGCCCGCAGCTCGTGGGAGGCGTCGGCGACCAGCCGCTGGCGGCTCTCGACACCCCGCTGGAGCCTCCCGAGCATCGCGTTGAGCGTCCTCGCCAGGTGACCCACCTCGTCCTCGGCGCGGGGGACGGAGATCCGCTCGGAGAGGTCCTCGATTCCGATCCGGTCGGCTCTGGTGGTCATCCGCTCGACCGGCGCCAGGGCCTTGCGGGCGATCCACCAGCCGCCGAGCCCGACCAGAACCAGGGCGCCGGCGCCGCCGAGGACGAGCAGCGTCCGGGCCCGGTCCACCGCGTCGTCGACCGCGTCGAGCGGCTCGGCGACCGCGAGCGCGTCGGTTCGCGAGCGCCGCGGGGCCGGCACGGTCAGCACCCGCAGGTGCTCGCCTCCGATCGAGCGCGTCAGGATCGGAGCCGCGCCGCCGAGCGCCCGGGCGAGCTGCTCGCCGTCCGGCAGGGGCGCCCGCCCGGGCACCCCGCCGTAGTCGAGCAGCACCCGGCCCGAGGGCAGGAGGATCTGCGCGCCGGAGCCCTCCGGCGGCCCCGGCAGGACGGTCCGGGAGACGTCGTAGAACTCCGCGACCCCCTCCGCCCGGTAGCCCCTCGCTATCTGCTCCGCCGCCGACCGCAGGGAGCGGTCCACCTCCGAGGTCAGGTCCGAGCGCAGCCGGGTGACCACGAAGGCGACCAGCGCAGCCAGGACCCCGGCCAGCACCAGCACGTACCAGGCCGTCAGCCTGACCCGGATCGGCAGGCGCCTCACGACGGTTCCAGGACGTATCCCGCGCCGCGAACCGTGCGGATCAGCGGCCTTCCGAACGGCTGCTCGAGCTTGCGCCGCAGGTAGCCGACATAGACGTCCACCACGTTGCCCGAGCCCTCGTAGTTGCGGTCCCAGACGTGCTCGAGGATCTCGGTGCGGCTGACCACCTCGCCGGCCCGGCGGGCCAGGAACTCGAGCAACGCGTACTCCCTGGCGGTCAGCTCGACCAGCGTGCCGGCCCGCTTGACCGTCCGGGAGGCGGGGTCCACCTCGAGGTCGCCCAGCCTCAGGACGGCCGGTCGCTCGGGCGCCCCCCGGCGCAGCAGCGCGCGCAGCCGCGCCACGAGCTCCCCGAAGTCGAACGGCTTGACCAGGTAGTCGTCGGCCCCGACGTCGAGCCCGCGGATCCGATCGTCGACGCCGTCCCTGGCGGTCAGCATCAGCACCGGGAACCAGCGTTCCTCCTCCCGAAGGGCGCGGCATACCGAGATCCCGTCCGCGCCGGGCAGCATCACGTCGAGGATCACCGCGTCGTAGTCGTAGACGCGGGCGTTGAAGAGGGCCTCCTCGCCGTCGGCGGCGACGTCAACCGCGTACCCTTCGCCGCGCAGCCCCCTGGCCAGCGAGCCGGCCAGCTTGCGGTCGTCTTCGGCGATCAGCAGGCGCATCGGGCTCCATCAAAGCACGGCCGCCGCGGCCCGAGAAGAGGCAAGGCGGCCCCCCGGCGCCTCGGGCCGGGGGCGACCGTACCGCGGGGTCCCTGAGAGGAGGATGAGAGAGATCCTCAGGCCCTTCTCAGCGGCTGCCGGCGACCCTGGAGCGGACCCGGGCGATCGGTCCCGCAAACCACCCGAAAGGAGCACCGAATGCTCTCGAAGAGATCAGCACTCCTGGCGGGCGGGGTGGCCTGCCTCGCCCTGATCGCCTACGGCTCCGGCGGTGGGGCGATCGCGTCCTCCGACACAGCCACGATGGCGACTGCCGAGCGGGACGGCCTGCCACGGCACGGCAGCGGCCACATCGACCCCGCCGACTTCCGTCGGGGCGGTCGGGTGACGAACCGGTGGTTCCCGCTGAAGCCCGGCTCGGTCTACCGCTACCGGGGCTCGAAGGACGGCAAGCCGGCCGTCGAGGTGCTCAGGGTGACCAGGCGGACCAAGAGGATCCAGGGAGTCACCAATTCGGTGATCAGCGACAAGCTCTATCTGAAGGGCAGGCTGGCCGAGAGGACCCTGGACTGGTACACGCAGGACCGCAGGGGAAACGTCTGGTACTTCGGCGAGAACACCGCCACGATCGCGCCCGGCGGTCGCGTGATCAGCCGCGAGGGCTCCTTCCAGGCGGGCCGCGACGGAGCGCGGCCGGGGATCTTCATGCCGGCCCACCCGAGGGTCGGGCAGCGCTTCCAGCAGGAGTTCTACAAGGGCCACGCCGAGGACCGGTTCAGGATCGTCGACCTCTCGGCTGGCGTCAGCGTCCCCTTCGTCACCACACGAAAGGCAATGCGCACCGTCGAGTGGACGCCGCTGGAGCCCGGAATCCTCGATGCCAAGCTCTACGTGCGGGGAATCGGCACGGTCGCCGAGCGTCAGCTTCGCGGCGAAGGGCCGCCCGAGCGGCTGGAGCTCGTCTCCTTCCGGCGCGGCTGAGCGATCGGGCGGTATGTTTCCCTCGATGGAGGGAGCAGGCCGCCGGGGAGAGCGCACGATCGGGTGGGGTCCGGGGCGGGCCGGAGTGGAAGCGTGGCGGGGGAGCCGCCTCGCCTTGCTCTGCCTGCCGGTCGCGCTTGTGGTCGCCTCGCTGCTCAGCGGCTGCACCGTGCCCCGCCCGGAGGGCGCCTCGCCGCTCCGCTACCGCGACCAGGTGTTCAGCTCGGTGACGAAGAACGCGGACGTCCAGTACGGCAGCGCTTCCGACCTGCAGGGCAACCCGGTGGCGCTGAAGCTCGACCTCTACCGGCCGGTGGGCGACACCGAGACGCAGCGCCCGGCCATGCTCTTCGTGCACGGGGGTGGCTTCTGCTGCGGCGACAAGTCGGCCTCCAACGTCACCGACCTCGCCAAGACCTTCGCCAAGCTGGGGTACGTCTCGGCCTCGATCAACTACAGGCTGCTCGCCGAGACGGGGTGCGGCGGTTCGGGGGTGACTCCCGAGTGCACGGTCGCCGCCCTCGCCGCCCAGCACGACGCCCAGGCGGCTGTGCGCTGGCTGCGGGCGAACGCCTCCACCTACGGGGTGGACCCGACCCGGATCGGGATCGGCGGGACGTCGGCGGGGGCGGTCACCGCGACCCTGGTCGGGCTCAACTCGGAGGACCCCGGCGACAGCGGCAATCCCGGCTACCCGTCGAAGGTGGGCGGCTTCATGTCGCTCTCGGGGGGAATCCCGGAGAGCTCGGTGATCAACGCCGGGGACTCTCCCGGGCTCCTCTTCCACGGCACCGCTGACACTGTCGTCCCCTACCAGTGGTCGGCCTCAACCGCGGCGACCATGCTCAACGCCGGCGTCGCCGCGTACCTGGAGACCTTCGACGGTGCCGGCCACGTGCCCTACAACACCTACCACGACGAGATCGTCTCCCAGACCGACTACTTCTTCTACGACTTCCTCGACCTCGCCCACGCCCACGGCCAGCCGGGGACCTAGAGCTAACCGCCGGCGACGTTGTTCCCGGTCAGCTCACGCGGCCGCTCCCGCTCGCCGTCAACTGCCGGGACGTCGTCCCTTGCTGCCCACGCGGCCGCTCCCGCTCGCCGTCAACTCTCCCTTGCTGCTCACGCGGCCGGTCCCGGTCGCCGCCAACTCTCCCTTGCTGCTCACGCGGCCGCTCCCGCTCGCCCGCGGCGATCCTCCCGGACCTCACGCCGCCGCCCCCGGCCCTCCGGGGCGGGGCGGGCGGTGCCCGGCCGGGCGGTGAATGTAGCCTGCCGGCCCATGAGCACAGCAACCGACTCCACCGCCTACACCATTCCCCAGGAGTTTCTCGATTTCCGCGAGACGATCGCCCAGATCGCCGCCGAGCGGATCGCGCCCCGGGCCCACGACATCGACGCCACCGGCTCCTACCCCTGGGACATCCGCGAGCTGCTGGCCGAGAACGACATCCTCGGCCTGCCCTTCCCCGAGCAGTACGGGGGAACCGGGACAGGGACGCTGATGCTCAGCATCGCGATCGAGGAGATCGCCAAGGCCTGCGCCTCCTCCGCCCTGATCCTCATGGTCCAGGACCTCGGCACCCTGCCGATCCAGCTCTTCGGTTCCGACGAGCTCAAGGAGCGGTTCCTTCCCAAGTGCGCGTCCGGGGAGTGGTCGCCGGCCTTTGCGCTATCAGAGCCGGAGGCCGGCTCCGACCCGGCCTCGATGCGCACGACGGCCACCCTTGACGGGGACGAGTGGGTGATCAACGGGACCAAGAACTGGATCACCAACGCGGGGATCGCCGACTTCTACGTGGTCATGGCCTCGACCGACCGCGAGAACAGGCGCACGACCGCCTTCGTGGTCGAGAAGGACCGCCCCGGCTTCTCGATCGGCGGGCTGGAGAAGAAGATGGGGATCAAGGGGTCCCCGACCGGCTCGCCGGTGCTCGAGGATGTCCGGGTTCCCCCCGAGAACGCGGTCGGCGAAGTCGGCAAGGGCCTCGGCGTCGCCCTCGGTGTCCTGCAGCGCACCCGGCTGGGCGCCGCGGCCCAGGCGGTCGGGATCGCCCAGGGCGCCACCGACTACGCCAACTCCTACGCGCAGGAGCGGGTCACCTTCGGCAAGCCGATCCACCAGCACCAGGCGATCGGTTTCAAGCTCGCCGAGATGGAGGCGCGCACGGCCGCGGCGCGCGAGCTCCTCTACCGGGCCTCCTCCGCCGCGGACCGCAGTGAGCCCGACCTCGCGAAGTGGACCTCGATGGCGAAGCTGATCGCCTCCGACACGGCGATGTGGGTGACCACCGAGGCGGTCCAGGTCCTCGGCGGCTACGGCTACGTCAGCGAGTACCCGGTCGAGCGGATGATGCGCGACGCGAAGATCACCCAGATCTATGAGGGCACAAACGAGATCCAGCGGCTGATCATCTCGCGGGCGATGGGCGGCTGAGCGCTCGCCACCCTCACCGAACGTCCCGGAGTACCCCCCATAGCGAACACTCCGGGACGTTCGCCGGGGGTTGGGGGTGTTCCGGCGGCGCTTGATGGTGCCACGGGCAGCGCGCCCTGCTAGGACTCCAGCGTGGGTTCGCCCGCTCCAGCATCGACGAGCTCGCCGCCGGGAAGGGCCCGGCGGTGAGCGGCCCCGAGCGCTTCAAGCGCTTCGAGCGCCAGGGATGGGACGCGCGGGCGGAGTCATACGGGTCGCTGACCGGCGATCTCACCCGGCGGCTTGCCGGCCCCCTGCTGGACGCGGCGGCGCTGCGCGCGGGCGACCGGCTGCTCGACGTGGCCGCCGGCCCGGGCTACGTCGCCGCCGAGGCACTGGCGCGCGGAGCCGATCCGATCGGGATAGACATCTCGGCGCGGATGGTCTCCCTGGCCGCGAGGGAGAATCCGGGGATCGAGTTCATGGTGGCCGACGCCGAGGAGCCGCCGTTCGGCGAGGCGAGCTTCGAGGTCGTGGCGGCCAACTTCGCGATCAACCACCTGCCCTCGCCGCCGCGGGCGGCGGCCGCCCTCGCCCGTCTCCTGCGCCCCGGCGGGCGGTTCGCGTTCAGCGTCTGGGACCCGGACGAGCGCAACCCGATCTACCGGATCGCCGCCGAGTCCATCGAGGCGGTCGGGGGCGGCGTTCCCGACCCGGTCCCCGCCGGCGGCCCCGACCCGACCCGCTACTCGGATGCCGCCGAGGCCGAGGCCCTGCTCGCCGGCGCGGGGCTCGGGGGCTTCGAGATGCGCCACGTCGAGATCGGGTGGCCGGTCGCCAGCGGCGAGGCTCTCTGGGCCGCGCTGCTCGCCGGCAGCGTCAGGACCGCGTCCCGCATCCGCGCCCGCGACGCGGAGGCCCAGCGGCGGATCCGGGAGGAGTTCACCGCCCGGGCCGAGGCGGAGCTGAGGCGGGGGAACTCGCTGGCGGTGCCGGCCTCGGTGCGGATCGCCTCCGCCGCCAAGCCGGGCTGAGGGGCGGGAGGGCCGACGGTGCCGGCGCGCGTCCGGACGGCCGGCGCGGGACTCGCGCGGGCGGCGCCGAGCTCGCCCGGGCCTAGAGCGCGCCCCCGGCCGCCGGCGGCGCGGTGGGGTCTGAGCCCGCGTCGCCGATCGTCTCCCGGGCCAGGTACTCCTCGGCCATCAGCGGGTTGCCGGCGGCCCGCTCGACCACCTTCAGCAGCGCCGACATCGAGGAGACCTCCTCGATCTGCTCCTTGATGAACCACTGCATGAACTGCTCGCCCTGGTAGTCGCCTTCCTCGCGCGCCAGCCGCGCCAGGTTCGCGATCTGCTCGGAGACCCTCTTCTCCTGCTCGAGTGCGAGGCTGACCGGAGCGACGGTGTCATCGAAGTCCGAGCGGGGCCGCTCGATGCCGGGAAGCTCGACGTCGTGGTCGTCGTCGAGCAGGTACTGGACGAGCATCATCGCGTGGTTTCGTTCCTCCAGCGCCTGCCGGTAGAAGAAGGCGGCAAGCTGGGGGAGGGCCTCGGCGTCGTAGTGGACGGCGGCGGCGATGTATTGCTGGGAGGCCGCGAACTCGTTCGCGACCTGCTCGCGAAGCATCTCGATGAACTTGCTATCTGCCATGGGCCGGACCCTACTCGCCCCAGCGGAAGCCCGTCGCCGAGGGAGCCGGGTCCATCGGGCTCGTCGGCATGCCCTCGGGCACCGACGGGTCGTTGTAGCCGGACGGCGCGACGTCGTTCGGGGTGTCGGGGTGGTAGAGGGACGCGAGGTACTGGATCTGCTCCCGCCCCGGGCCCACCTCGCCCTGCCCGCCTCCGTAGACGGCGATCCCGTTCGCCGAACAGTGCTCGTAGACGGCGAGAAGCTCGCGCAGGGAGCCGAAGCGCGACGGCTTGGAGTTGATCGCCTTCGGCTGCACCTCCAGCGAGGTGATGTCGGCTAGCGAGTGCAGGGGGGCATCCCAGGTCACCCTGTCCATCCGGGGCTCGAGCACCGGGCGGGTCTCCCCGTTGATGTCAGGGTCCTCCAGGTAGGCCCCGGGGAAGGCATCGGCCACGGATCGGTACAGCTCCGGGTCGGTCTCGACGTCCACCGGGGTGCCGCGGTAGTGGCCCTTGAGGTCGAGCACCCGCACCGGCGCCAGCTCGCGCAGCTCGGCGATCAGCTCGGCGCTCCAGTCGTTCTCGGGGTCGAGCTTGAACTCGAGGTTGGGGTAGTGCTCCAGTCGCCGCCTGACCGGGTCGGTGCTGGACGGCGCATCGTCGTCGAAGGACGTGAGCCGGGTGGAGCAGACGAAGCGCAGCGGCCGGGGCTCGCGGCCCAGCGCCTCGTGCAGCGGGAGGCCCGCCTGGCGGAGGGCGAGGTCCAGCGCGGCGCTCTCGTAGGCCCAGCGGCGGTAGTTGCGCGAGGCCTCGCGCTCGGGAGGGGAGTCCTCGAAGAGGTCGAGGCGGCCGAGCAGATCGCAGGCCTCGCCGAGCGTCCGCGGCGAGGTCACCTCGTGAACGGGGGCCGCGTCACGGTGGGCGATGTGGTCGAGCACGTCGTAGACGACGTCCTCCCCGACACCCTCGGCGCCACCGCCCCGTAGGCGCACCACGGTCGAGGGTCGGGTGAACCCCCCGGGGAACTCGCGGTCGCGGCCCTCCAACTCGCAGCCCTCGATCTCGATCGGAAGCCCCGCCAGGCGCTCGAAGTCGCTCACCCGCCCCAGCCTACCGACGTGGGACCTCTTGACCCCCGCCGGCGCGTGCCAAGAGGTCCCACGTGGCTGTGCGGAGCCGGTTGCGCCACCGGTGGGGGGGCGCACCGGGCGCTTGGAGGCGGGAGGTGGAGGCGGGAGGTGGAGGCAGAGGCTGGAGGCGGTGGAGGGCGAGGCGGTGTGCCGGGCGGGGCGGTGGAGGCGGGCGGTGGAGGGCCGGGCGAATCGGGGGGCGGCGAATGGATATCTTGGTCCGGTGGCGGAACTGATCCACACCTGCTACCGGGTCCTCGACCTCGACCGGTCCGTGGCCTTCTACCGGCGCCTCGGGTTCGAGGAGGTCGGCCGCCTGCCGATCCGCGACGAGGCGGTGAACGTGTACATGGGCCTGCCCGGCGACGGGCCGCGCCTCGAGCTGACCTACAACTTCGGTGTCACAGACCCGTACGAGATCGGCACCGGGTACGGTCACATCGCGATCACCACCGAGGACCTCGACGCCACCCTCGATGGCCTCGCCCGCGAGGGCATCGAGCCAGAGCGGCCGCCCTACACGGTCAGCGAGGGGGGTTCGCGGATCTGCTTCGTCCGCGACCCGGACGGCTACCGGGTCGAGGTCGTCGAAATCGGAGGCTAGGCAACCCCCGCTCGCGAAACTGATCGAAAGCATCACTGTGATGCTTATCTTCAGTCTCGCCGGGTGCGGCGGCGAATGCGGGGTGCGGCGGGTGCGGCGGCGAATGCGGGGTGCGGCGGGTGCGGAGTGCGCCGGGTGCGGGGGCGGCTACGGGGTCCGCCCCTGTCCGGGGGGCATCGAGGTGTCTCAGCCCTCCGCCGCGACGCGTAGGGTGCGCAGTTCGCGGTCCGTCGCACCGCGGACGTACCCTCCGTGGGCGACGCTCTCGATCACGTAGTCGATCGCCTCGCTGGTGAGGCGCTCGCCGGGGAGCACGTTGGGGATCCCCGGCGGGTAGGCGGCCAGGGGCTCGGCCGCCACGCGGCCCGCCGCCTCTCCGATCGGGACCACCTCCTGGCGGCCGAGGAAGGCCTCGCGCGGCGTCATCACCAGCTCACCCCAGGGCGGCGGCGGGGCGAACGCGGGGCGCTCGGCAGGGGGCTCGGCGTCGAGCCTCTCGACCACGCGGCGGAGGGCGGCGATCAGGCGCTCGGACTGCGGCGCCGGTGGAGCCCCCATCCCGAAGGCGGCCACGGCGACGTTCTCGGCGTAGAGCTCGAAGTTGATGTCATCGTCGCCGCGGGCGAGCTCGGCCAGGCGGTAACCGCTGGACCCCGTGCCCCGCACGTCCACCGAGAGTCGAAGCGGGTCCCAGGCGGCGACCCCGCCGCGGCCGACCATGCGGTCGTCGAGAACGTCGAGCCCGGGGATGGCGCGGATGGCCTCGCGGGTCTGGGCCAGGCAGGCGATCGTCTCGGAGAGCAGCCTCTCCCCGTGTACCGCGGCCAGGCGCCGGCCCGCGTCGAGCGATCCGCATAGCAGCCCGCTGGGGCTGGTCGACTCGATCAGGCTGACGCTGCGGTCCACCAGGTTCTCGTCGATCCTCTCGGAGGCCAGGTGCAGCATCGCCGCCTGGGTGAGGCTGCCGACGATCTTGTGGGTGGAGGAGATCACCAGGTCGGCCCCGGAGGAGATCGCGTCGGGCGGGAGGTCGGGGTTGAAGTGCAGGTGGGCGCCCCAGGCCTCGTCGACCACCAGCGGCACCTCGTGGCGGTGGGCGACCCTGGCCAGTCCCGCGACGTCCGCGCAGGCTCCGAAGTAGGTCGGCGAAACCGCCACCGCGGCCACCGCCCCGGGGTTCGCGTCAAGCGCCACGTCGAGCGAGTCGGGCGTCATGCAGTGGGCGATCCCGAGCTCGGGGTCCAGCTCCGGGGCGACGAAGGAGGGCCGCATGCCCGAGAGCACCAGTCCGTCGATCACCGAGGAGTGGACGTTGCGCTGCACCACGACCTGCTCGCCCGAGTGGGCCAGTGCGAGGCACGTCGCCTGGTTGCCCTGCGATGCGCCGTTGATCAGGAACCAGCTGCGCCGTGCCCCCCAGGCCGCGGCGGCGAGCCGCTGGGCCTGCTGGAAGGGCGTCGGCTCCGGTCCGACGTCGATGCCCTCGATCAGGGACGGTACGTCGTGCTGGAGGGCCAGGTCGCCGGCAAGCTTCCTGAGGGCCGGATCGGCGCCCGGCCCTCCCTTGTGGCCGGGAACGTGGAAGCGCCCCGGCTCCCGCCCCGCGTAGGAGAGGATCGAGTCGACGTAGGGGGTCGTGTCCTGGTCGGCCATCGCGCCGAGTCTATGCCGTGGCGGGGTTGGCCAGGAGGCGGTCTCGAGGGCCCGTGGCGGAGCCGGTCGCCCCCCCGTGGGACCTTTAAACCCCGATGGTCAGCAACAAGAGGTCCCACGTCGCGGTGGGGTGGGGTTCACGAACCAGTGGCGATCACCTGGGACCTCTAAACGCTGGTGGTCAAGGTCAAGAGGTCCCACCTCGAGGTCATGGCGCGCCGGGCGGCCGGCAGCGGGCTCACTCGATCGCCTCCTGCTCGGGGCGGATCGCGGCGAGCCGCTCGGCGCGCCGCTGCTGGATCACCGTGAAGGCCATGGCGATCACCGTGACCCCGAAGAGCATCGAGGCGATCACGTTGACCTGGACGGGGATCCCGCGCTGGTTGGCCCCGAAGACGTAGAGCGGGAAGGTCACCGTGGTCCCGGAGTTGAAGTTGGAGATCACGAAGTCGTCTATGGACAGCGCGAAGGCGAGCAGCGCGGCGCCGATGATCCCAGGCATGATCAGCGGCAGCGTCACGTGCCAGAAGGTCGAGATCGGGGAGGCCCCGAGATCCTGGGCGGCGTCCTCGAGGCTGCGGTCGAACCCGATCAGCCGCGAGCGGACGACCACCACCACGAAGCTGATCGAGAACATCACGTGGGCGATCAGCAGGGTGTTGAAGCCCGGGGCGATCCCGTAGAGCAGGAACATCGAGAGCAGGGCTGCGCCGATCACGACCTCCGGAGTCGCCATCGGGATCACGATCAGCACGTTCGACACGTGGCGCCCCCGGAACTCGTAGCGGACCAGGGCCAGCGCCATCAGGGTCCCGATCGCCGTCGAGATGAGCGTCGCCAGGGCCGCCAGCCTGAGGCTGACCAGCAGGGCGTCGGTCAACTCGGTGATCTTGAAGGGGTGCAGCCATGCGTCCACCGAGAAGGTGTTCCAGACCAGGTTGTACTTGCCGGTCGGGTCGTTGAACGAGAAGACGATGATGATCGCGATCGGCAGCAGCATGTAGACGACCGCCAGCCCCGCGTAGATCATCACCCCGTGCTCGCGGAGCCAGCGCCAGGCGCGAGCCGGGGCGCTCTCGCCCGTGGAGGCTGCGGCGGGGGCGGCTGTGGCCGACGCCTCCATCAGGCCTGGGTCGCCACCTCGGCCTCGTCGCCCATCAGGGCCTCCGAGCCGGCGATCCGGATGTAGATGACGACGGCGACGAGGATGATCGCCATCAGCACGAAGGAGAGCGCCGCGGCGACCGGGTAGTCGTTGAGCTGCAGGTAGCGGAACTGGATGACGTTGCCGATCATCGCCTGCTGGGTGCCCCCCAGGAACTGGGCGTTGACGTAGTCCCCGACAGCCGGGATGAAGGTGAGCAGGATGCCGGCGACGATCCCGGGGGCGGAGATCGGCAGCGTTACCCGCAGGAACGTCTGGGTCGCCGAGGCATAGAGGTCCTTCCCGGCCTCGATCAGCCGCTCGTCGATGTTCTCGAGGCTGGCGTAGAGCGGCAGGATCATGAAGGGCAGGAAGTTGTAGGTGAGCCCCGCGATCACGGCCGTCGAGGTGGCCAGGATCCTGCCGTCCGACGGCAGCACCTGGATCGTCTTGAGGAACTTCACCAAGACGCTCTGGTCGTCGAAGATCGTCTGCCAGGCGATGGTCCTGATCAGGTAGGTGGTGAAGAAGGGCGCGACGACGGCGAAGAGCATCGCGTTGCGCCACCTGCCGGCCCTGAAGGCGATCGCGTAGGCGAGCGGGTAGGCGATCAGCAGAGCCAGCAGGGTGGCGACGCCGGCGTAGTAGAACGAGCGCAGGAACTGGGTGTCGAACTCGCTGAACGCCGTCTTGTAGTTCGACCAGTTCCAGTCGAACCTGAAGCCGGTCAGGACCGAGCCGGACTCCAGGGACAGCCGCGCCATGAAGTACATCGGCACGACGAAGAAGAGGACCAGCCAGACGAGCCCCGGGATCAGCAGGAAGTAGGGAATCGAGCGGCGGCGCAGCGCGGTCAGGGCCGGGCTCCCTCGGTCACCATCGCTGCGCCGCCGCTCACCGAGCTCAGCCGGTCAGGACCGACTCGAAGGCCTGGGTCACCGTCTCCTCCTCCGCCCCGGTCAGTTTGGGCTGCGTCGAGCAGTTCTTGGTGAACGAGGCGCTCGGGAAGATCAGCTCGTTGTTGGCCAGCTCGGGGTCCTTCTTGAGGAGCACCTGCTTGACCCCGTCCACCGGCGAGACGTAGTTGACGTACTCGGTGATCTTCGCCGCGACCTCCGGGTCGTAGACGTAGTTCATCCAGGCCAGCGCCGCCGGCGTGTTGGGGGCGCCGACCGGGATCTCCATGTTGTCCGACCACAGCATGCAGCCCTGCGTGGGCATGCGCCACTCGATGTTCGGGTTGTCGGCCTGCAGCTGGATGGCGTCTCCGGACCAGCCGATCGCCGCGACGACGTCGCCCTTGGTCAGGTCGCGCGCGTAGTCGTTGCCGGTGAAGCGGCGGATCTGCCCATCGTCCACCGCCTTCTTGAGCTTGTCGATGGCGTCCAGCCAGTCCTGCTGGGTCGCCTTGTTCGGGTCGACGCCATCGGCCTTCATGACCAGCGGGACGGTGTCCCGCATCTCGGTCAGCATCGTCACCTTGCCCTTGTACTTCGGGTCGAAGAGGTCGTTGATCGAGTGGACGTCCGGCGCGAGGTCGGTGCGCACGATCAGCCCGGTCATCCCGCTCTGCCAGGGGACCGAGAAGTCGCGGTTGGGGTCGAAGGAGGGATGCCGGAGGTCCTGGCGGAGGTTCTTCTCGACGTTCGGGAGCGCCGACTTGTCGAGCTTCTGGACGTAACCGAGGTCGATCATCCGCCCCGCCATCCAGTCGGTCAGCACCACGATGCTCCGCCCACCGGAGGTGCCGGAGGCGAGCTGCGGGCGCAGCTTGCCGAAGAACTCGACGTTGTCGTTCACGTCCTCGATGTACTTGACGGAGACGCCGGTCTTCTTCTCGAAGTTGGGGACGGTCTGGCTGTCGATGTAGAGGGGCCAGTTGGAGATCGTCAGGCTTCCCTTCACCGGCCCGTTCTTGGCCGTCGAGACCTGGCCGGTGTTGGCGCCCTGCTCGATGCCGCCGCCACCGCCGCACGCCACGAGGCCGACCGCGGCGCCCAGCACCGCACCAGCGACCGCAAGCCTGCCCGCAGCCCTCCGCCCGATTCCTCTCACCGTCTCCTCCTCCTCCTCCTCCGGATTCCGTTGCCCAATGATCCCACCTCAGCCTTCGACGCTCTGCGCACCGCCACCCGGGGATCCCCCGGGCCCTTCCTCGCCCTCCACCGTCTCTCCGGCCGGCGAGTCCTTGACCAGGTGCATGTGGTCGGGGTCCCATTCGAGCCGCACGGGCGCCCCGCCGCCCGGCAGCCCCTGGCGCTCGGTCTCGTCGGCGTTGGGCACCAGCACCGTCATCCGCACGCCGCCGCCGAGCCCCACGGTTATCTGCGTCGCCGTGCCGAGGTATAGGGAGCTCTCGACCACGCCCTCGACACCGGGGGCGCCGTTGGACGCATGCTGCGCCGCGATCCGGAGCTTCTCGGGCCGGACCACCGCGTGGCAGCGCTCGCCGACCGTGAAGTCCCGGGTCGGGACCCGCATCGCGGGGCCGTGGTCGAGGTCGATCTCGCCGTCGCGCGAGACCGTCGCCGGCATCAGGTTCGAGACCCCGATGAACCCCGCCACGAAGGTGGTCGAGGGGCGCTCGTAGACCTCCTCGGGGTCGCTCATCTGCTCCACCCGGCCGCGGTTCATGACCGCGATCCGGTCGGACATGGTGAGCGCCTCCTCCTGGTCGTGGGTGACGTAGACGAAGCTGATCCCGACCTCGCGCTGGATCCGCTTCAGCTCGACCTGAAGGCCCTTGCGGAGCTTCAGGTCGAGCGCCCCGAGCGGCTCGTCGAGCAGCAGCACCTTGGGCAGGTTGACCAGGGCCCGGGCCAGCGCCACGCGCTGCTGCATCCCGCCGGATAGCTGGTTCGGGCGCCTCCGGGCCTCGGCGGCGAGCCCGACCCGCTCGAGCTCCTGGCCGACCCGCCGGGCGATCTCGTCCTTTCCCACCTTCTTGCGCTTCAGGCCGAACCCGACGTTCTCCTCGACGCTCATGTGGGGGAACAGCGCGTAGCTCTGGAAGACGGTGTTGGTCGGCCGCTTGTAGGGCGGCAGCGAGGCGACGTCGGTGCCCTCGATCAGCAGCCGGCCGCTGGTCGGCCGCTCGAACCCCGCGACCATCCGCAGGGTCGTCGTCTTCCCGCAGCCGCTCGGGCCGAGCAGCGTGAAGAACTCCCCCTGGCCGACCTGCAGCGATACGTCGTCGACCGCGACCAACTCATCGAAGCGCTTGGTGACGCGCTCCAGCTCCACTCCGGGGGTGTTGGCGCTCTCCTCGCTCAATCCTGTACCGGAACAACTATCACGGGAACCTCCGATATGTGCAGCAGCTTGTGGGGGGTGGAGCCGAGGATCGCGCCGGTCGCCGGTCGCTCGCCGTAGCTGCCGAGCACGATGAACCGGGCGCCCCGCTCGCGGGCCAGGTCGGAGAGCGCGTGGGAGGGCTTCATCTTGAGGATCTCGGTCTCGGTCTGCACCCCGGCCGCCGCGGCCTTGCCGGCCGCCTGCGCGGTGACCTCCTCGCCGCGCTTCTCGAGCGCGATGTCGAGGTCGCGGACCTCGCCGCCGATCCGGGCGGGGTCGTAGGCGTAGGTGATCACCAGCTTCGCCCCGAGGTCGCTCGCCAGGCTCACCGCCACCTCCAGCGCCGCCTCGGCGCACTCGGTGCCGTCGTAGCCCAGGACTATCTCGCCGGCCATCTAGCTGCCCTCCCCCTCGTCGAGTTTCGGTCGCGCCTCCCCGGGCAGCGGAGCTCCGCCGGCGATCGGCTTCGCGTCGAGCGACCCGGGCGCCGCCGTGTTCGGCTTGCGCCGGAAGAACTCCGGGTGGGTCCGCTCCCAGACGAACATCAGCAACAGCCCGACCAGCAGCGAGCCGATTCCGATCACGAAGGGCGGCCCCAGCCCGAACCAGGAGTCGCCCGACTCGGAGTTGGCCGGGTCGGAGAGGTCGATGGCGCTCTTGAAGAAGGCCCAGGTGAGGACGATGCCCCCGAGCGTGCCCGCGGCGCCGACCAGGATCAGGTTCTTCAGCGAGCGGCTGCGGGCGAAGGCGACGACGATGCCCACCACCAGGCCGATCGTCCCCACCCAGGCGCAGACCGTGGCCACCAGGTTGGCCGCCGTCGCCTTGTCGAACAGCGAGGTCCAGGGGTTGCCCTGGGCGCTCCAGAGGTCGGCGACGAGGATGCCGAAGCCGAGCAGGGCCAGCCCCCCCAACACGCCCCAGCCGACCGCCCTGACCGCCCCGGGCCCCTTGAACAGCTCCCGCCGGTAGAAGATCGGCGCCGCGAACCCGGTCAGCGCGTAGTAGAAGGCGATCATCAGGCCCAGGGCGGCGATCGAGTCGAAGAGGATGTTCTCGCTGATCAGGGTCAGGCCGACGTACCAGACGACCGAGCCGACCCCGAACCAGATCGTCGAGTAGTCGGGTGTCTGGAAGCGCTTGTGGACGTGGCCGAAGTGGTCGGGGATGGCCTTCGCGAAGGCCATCGAAAGCGAGGTCCGCGAGCTGGGCAGGATCGTCGTCTGGGTCGAGGCCGAGGCGGAGGTGAGGACCGCGATGATCAGGATCTTGTCCAGGGGCGTTCCGAAGACCTCCTTGCCGAGCGCGCTGAGCACGTCGTCGGCGTTCTCCTTGAGCGGCGCCAGGCCTCCGTAGGCCTGCGCCGCGGTCGCCACGATCACGTAGATCAGCACCAGGATCACCGTCGCGGTGACCGCCGCCTTGCCGGGCGTCTCGGCCGAGTTCTCGCTCTCCTCGTTGACCGTGACGGTGGTGTCCCACCCCCAGTAGATGAAGATCGCCAGGATCAGCCCGGCCGCCAGGGCGCTGCCGCTGGTGATGTCGGCCGGGTTGAACCAGGCCAGCGAGGGGTCGACGGACCCGGGCAGGTCGGTGAAGTAGACCTTGAAGAGGGCGACTACCGAGAACAGGCCGAGGGTGAAGACCTCCGCGGCGAGCAGGAAGAACTGGGTGCGCGCCGAGAGCTCGATCCCGACCACGCAGATCCAGGTCATCACGGCGATCCAGATCACCCCGACCAGGGTCACCGCGAAGGTCGAGTCGGCGGCGGCCTGCCAGCCGAACAGCAGGAAGGTGTAGAGCCCGGCGATCTGCGCCAGGTTGGCCATCACGAAGAGGTCGGCCATGATGATCGCCCAGCCGGTCAGCCAGCCGGTTCTGGGGCCGACCGTGTTGGTCAGCCAGGTGAACGAGGTGCCGCAGTCGGGGTCGGCCCGGTTCATGTAGTAGTAGGCCGCCGAGATGAACAGCATCGGCACGAAGGCGAGCCAGAGGATCGCCGGCGACTGGAAGCCGACCTCGATCGCCACGAAGCCGAGCACGGCGGCCAGCGAGTAGCCGGGGGCGGTCGAGGCGACCCCGATCACCACGTTGGAGAGGAACCCGAGCGCCCCCGCCTTCAGCCCCTTGTCGCCCTCGCTGGCGACTCCCTGCTGGAGCGGCTCGGCCGCCGTTGCGCTCTCCATCCCTTCGCTCTCCTCTCGTTGGCAGCTGCCGCCCGGACCGGGCGGCAGGGCGCGAACCTATGCCCCGTCCACACAATTGGCAAGTGGCGGATGTCAAAAACCGGCCCTGGCGGTTGTACATACTGTCCAATGCAAGTTGCCCGTCTTGACCCAATCAGCACTTGAAAGCGGAGGCGATCGGCTCTAGCGTTATCCAGATAGTCGAACCGCGAGTGGAGGAGAAACGGATGGCCGTTGCGCAGAAGCCCGGCGGGACAGACACGAGCATGCAGGAGCTGGCCAGGCGGCACCTCTGGATGCACTTCTCCCGGATGGGCAGCTACTCGCCCTCCCACGAGATCCCGATCATCGAGAGGGGGGAGGGCTGCTACGTCTACGACGAGCACGGCAACCGCTACCTCGACGGCCTCTCGGGGCTGTTCTGCGTCAACGCCGGCCACGGCCGGACGGAGATCGGCGAGGCGGCCGCCCGCCAGGTCTCCGAGCTGGACTTCTACGTGCTGTGGAGCTACGCGCACCCGCGGGCGATCGAGCTCGCGGCCCGCATCGCCTCCCTGGCGCCCGGCGACCTCAACCGGGTCTTCTTCACCTCCGGGGGCTCGGAGGCGGTCGAGTCGGCGCTGAAGCTCGCCCGCAACTACCACCGGATGCGCGGCAACGCGCAGAAGACCAAGGTGATCGCCCGCGAGATCGCCTACCACGGGACCTCGCTCGGGGCCCTCTCGGCCACCGGGATCACCAACCTGCGCTCGCAGTTCGAGCCGCTGACGCCCGGCGGCTGCCACGTGCCGAACACCAACGTCTACCGCTGGCCGGTGGACCGCCACCCCCTCTGGGCCTCGAGCGCGATCGAGGAGCGGATCATCTTCGAGGGGCCGGAGACGGTCGCGGCGGTGATCCTCGAGCCGGTGCAGAACGCCGGTGGCTGCTTCGTGCCCCCCGACGGCTACTTCCAGCACGTGCGGGAGATCTGCGATCGCCACGACGTGCTGCTGATCTCCGACGAGGTGATCTGCTCCTGGGGGCGGCTGGGCCACTACTTCGGCTCGGAGCGCTTCCACTACCAGCCCGACCTCATCACCACCGCCAAGGCGCTGACCTCGGCCTACGCGCCGATGGGGGCGCTGATCGCCTCCGACCGGGTCGCCGAGCCCTTCCTCGAGGGCAACGCCTCCTTCGCCCACGGCTTCACCTTCGCCGGCCACCCCGTGGTGGCGGCGATGGCGATGGCGAACCTCGACATCTTCGAGCGCGAGGACCTCTGCGGGCACGTGCTCGCCAAGGAGGGCGAGTTCCGCACGATGCTGGATACGCTGCGCGACGTGCCGATCGTCGGCGACGTGCGCGGGGCCGGCTACTTCCAGGCGCTGGAGCTGGTCAAGGACCCGGACACCAAGGAGACCTTCAGCGACGAGGAGAGCGAGGACCTGCTGCGCGGCTTCCTCTCCGGCGAGCTCTACCGGAACGGGCTGATCTGCCGCGCCGACGACCGCGGGGACCCGGTGATCCAGCTCGCCCCGCCGCTGATCGCCGACACCGAGCAGTTCAGCGAGATCCACGACGTGCTCCACAAGGTCCTGACCGCGGCCTCGAAGAAGATCCACGGCTAGGCGGCCGGGAGGCCGGATGCTGACCGTCAACAGCCTGCTCGACGAGCTCGGCCTCGAGCTCGCCGCCGGTCGCGGCGCCGCCGAGAGCCCGGTGCGCTGGGTGCACATCTCCGAGCTGGAGGACCCCACCCCCTGGCTCTCGGGCGGAGAGCTGATGCTGACCACCGGCATCAGTCTCCCGACCGCCGCGAAGCAGCGGGCCTTCGTGAAGCGGCTGGTCCGCCACAACCTGGCGGGGATCGGCCTCGGCACCGGCTTCGACCACAAGAAGATCCCCAAGGCGATGGTGGAGGAGGCCGCCAAGCACGACTTCCCGCTCTTCGAGGTTCCCTACTCGATGCCGTTCATCGCGATCACCGAGAAGGCCTTCTCGAGGCTCCTCAACGAGCAGTACGAGGTGCTGCAGCGGGGAATCTCCCTGCAGCGCCGGCTCGAGCGCCTGGTCCTCGAGGAGCGCGGCCTGGAGGAGATCGCCGCCGTCCTCGCCACCGCGGTCGGGGGGACGGTGGCGATCCTCGACTCCGAGGGCGCCGAGCTTGCCCGCCGGAGCTTCCGCCGCGAGCTGCCCGGCGAGGCCCTCGGGCGGATCTCGGCCGAGGCCCGCGGGCGGGACGCCGAGGCCAGGCCCTTCGTGCCCTCTCACTCCTCGCTGGCCGGCCGCGCTCTCGTCCACCCCGTTGTCTCCCCGGGCGGCGGGCGGCCCCAGGCCTGGGTCGCGGTGGTCCGCGACTCCGGCGGCCTCGGGGACTTCGAGCGGCTGATCGTCCAGCAGGGGGCGGCCGTGGTCGCGCTCGAGCTGATGCGCCGCAGGGTCGCCCTGGAGACGGAGCGGCGCCTCGCCGGCGACGTCCTCGCGGCAGCCCTGGAGGGGCGGCTGGACCCCTCCGAGCTGCGCCGCCGCCTCGAGCCCTTCGGGGTCGGCGGCCGCGCGGCCGTGCTGGTCTTCTCGCTCGAGCGGCCGGCCGCGGCCGAGCCGCAGCTGGAGGCCGCGCTGGCGGAGCTCGGCTGCCCGGCCGTGGTGGCGCCGCACCCCGCCCACGGAGGGGAGCTCCTCTGCGCGCTGATCGACGCCGAGGAGCGGGACCCCGTGGAGGTGGCGACGGCTGCGAGGGCGGTGCTCCAATCCGCGCAGGGGGCGGTGCGCGCCGCCGCCAGCCGCCCGGCCCCGGCGGAGGCGCTGCGCCGCTCCTTCCACGAGGCGCGCTGCGCCCTCGAGGCGACCTCCCTGGCCAACGGAGAGGCGCCCGAGGTCGCCTCCTGGCGGGACCTCGGCGCCTTCACCCTGCTGCTCTCCGTCTCCGACGACGATGCGCTCCGCCTCTACTGCGAGCGTGTTCTGGGGCCGATCGACGACGGGGACACCGAGTACGGCGGCGAGCTGCTGCGCTCGCTCGAGGCGTTCATCGAGCAGAACGGCCAGTGGGAGAAGGCCGCCCGGGAGGTCTATTGCCACCGGCACACCCTGCGCTACCGCATGCGGAAGGTGGAGGAGCTGACCGGAAGGGACCTCTCCAGCGCGAGCGACCGGATCGAGTTCTGGCTGGCGCTGCGCGCCAGGGAGCTGGTCGGATGAGCAACCGAGGGTGGCTCGGCCGCCCCGAAAGGAGGAAGACGTGAAGGTCGGGCTCTTGGGGGCGGCGGGGACGATCGCGCCGGCGATCGTCCGCGACCTCGCCGATTCGGAAGAGGTGGATTCGATCCTGTTGCTGGACCTGCGGGGCGAGGTGGCTGAGCAGGTCGCCTCGGAGCACGGCGGCGGAAAGGCCGGCGCCCGGCAGGCCGATGCGCGCCGGGGCCTCGCGGCCGAGCTGGCGGGGCTCGACCTCCTCGTCAACTCCGCCAGCTACCGCGTCAACCTCGACGCGATGGGGGCATGCCTGGAGGCGGGCTGCCACTACCTCGACCTCGGGGGCCTTTACCGGGTCACCGGCGAGCAGCTCGAGCTCGACGGGGCCTTCCGGGAGGCGGGGCTGATCGCCATGCTGGGTGTCGGGTCGAGCCCCGGCAAGACCAACCTGATGGCCGCCCGGGCCGTTGCGGAGCTCGAAGAGGTGGAATCCGTCGCGGTCTGCGCGGCCGGGCGCGACCTCGACCCCCCGCAGGGGTTCAGCCTTCCCTACGCGCTGGAGACGCTGATCGACGAGCTGACCATCCCGCCGGTGGTGCTGCGCGGCGGCGAGCCGGCCGAGGTCGAGCCGCTCAGCGACGGCGGCGAGGTCGATTTCGGCGACCCGATCAACCGCGCCGGCACGATCTACACGCTGCACTCGGAGCTGCGGACCTTCGGGGGGAGCTTCGGGTGCCGGGAGTGCAGCTTCCGGCTCTCGCTCGCCCCGGCGCTGCTCGAGGAGCTGCGCAGGCTCACCAGGGCGCCCGAGGAGGAGGTCCGCGCCGCGGCGGCCCGCGCCGTGCGGCCCTCGGGCAACACGGTGTCGGTGCACGTGATAGACGCGGCCGGTGGGGGCCGCGCGGTCCGCATGCGGTCCGTCACCCCTCCGCACCAGAGCTGGGGGCTGGGCGGGGGCATCGTCTCGACCGCCTCCCCGGCGGCGGCCGCGGTGCGGCTGATGGCGAGGGGGCAGATCGAGGAGCGGGGGGCGCTTCCCCCCGAGCGCTGCATCGATCCCGAGCGGATGTTCGCCGAGCTGGAGACCCGCGGTTGCCGATTCGATCTGGACGTCAAGGAGGAGAGCGCCCGATGAAGGTGGGAGTCGTCAAGGAGATCAAGCAGGACGAGTACCGGGTCGCGATGACCCCGGCCGGCGTCCGGGAGATGGTCGAGCACGGGCACGAGGTGCTGATCGAGGCCGGCGCCGGCGAGGGCAGCGCGATCGCCGACGCCGAGTTCTCGGGCCAGGGAGCCAGGATCGTTCCCGAGGCTGGCGAGGTATTCGGCGAGGCGGAGATGATCGTCCACGTCAAGGAGCTCCAGCCGACAGAGATCGAGATGCTCCGCCCCGGCCAGCTCCTCTTCACCTACCTGCACCTGGCTCCGGACCCCGAGCAGACCAGGGCGCTGTGCGGCTCGGCAGCGACCTGCATCGCCTACGAGACGGTCGAGGACCAGCGCGGCCGCCTGCCCCTGCTGGCGCCGATGAGCGAGATCGCGGGAAAGATCGCCACCCAGGCCGGCGCCTTCATGCTCGAGAAGCCGCTTGGGGGGCGGGGGATCCTCCTCGGCGGCGTCCCGGGGGTGGCGGCCGCGACGGTGATGGTGATCGGCGGCGGTGTGGTCGGGATGAACGCGGCCTTCATCGCGATCGGGATGGAGGCCGACGTCTTCGTCTTCGACAAGTCGGTGGACCGCCTGCGGGAGCTCGACGTCTCCTTCGGGGGGCGCTGCTCGACCGTCTTCTCCACCACCCTGGCGGTCGAGGAGATGCTCCCCCAGGCGGACCTGGTGATCGGCGCGGTCCTGGTCCACGGGGCACGGGCCCCCTACGTGGTCCGCCGCGACCAGCTTGCGCTGATGAAGCCGGGAGCGGTGCTGGTCGACGTGGCGATCGACCAGGGAGGGTGCTTCGAGACATCCAGGCCGACCACGCACCGCGATCCCACCTACGAGGTGGAGGGCATCACCCACTACTGCGTCGCCAACATGCCGGGCGCCGTCCCGATCACCGCGACCAATGCGCTCACCAACGCGACCATGCCCTACGCGGTCGAGCTCGCCGACCTCGGGGTCGGGGAGGCGATCCGCCGGGACCCCGGGCTGCGCCCGGGGGTCAACGTCGCCGGGGGCGAGGTGACCCATCCGGCGGTCGCGGAGGCTCACGCGATGAAGTGCGTGCCGGTGGAGGAGGCGCTCGGGATCGAGATCGCCGCCGCGGCGGAGTAGCCGGCGGGGAATAGGATCCCGGCCTTGGCGGGGATCCGACCGGCCACCAGAGCGGGCAGCGGCGCGCGAGCGGCCGGCGCGGTGCTGGCGGCCGGCGCGGTGCTGGCGGCGGCGTCTGGGACCGCCGCCGCGGGGGGGCCGCCCACCGGGGGGGCCGCGACCTGCCAGGGGCTGGCGGCGACGATCGTGGGCGGGGACGCCGGCGAGACGATCTCCGGGACGCCGGGGCGCGACGTGGTCTGGGCCGGCGGCGGCGGCGACACCGTCTACGGGGGCGGCGGGGCAGACGTGATCTGCGGCGGGGACGGACAGGACCTGCTCTCCGGCGGCACGGGAAGCGACTGGATCGCCGGCCAGGGCGACGCGGACCGCCTGCGCGGCGGCCGGGGCAACGACCACCTCGACGGCGGCGGGGGCGCGGGTGACGTCGTGACGGGGGATCTCGGGGACGACCGCGTGCTCGGTGGCCCCGGCGGCGGCGACGAGGCGGCGGGCGGCCTGGGGATCGACTGGGTCGACGGCGGAGGCGGCGACGGGGACCTGGTCAGCGGCGACTACGGCTGGGACTGGATGAGCGGGGGCCCCGGTGACGGCGACATCGCGTCCTTCGCGTCGGCGGTGTCCGACGGGCGGGGAGACGGCGTCCGGGTCTCGCTGCCGGCGGGCAGGGCGCGCGGCGACGGGCGCGACGCGCTGCGGGCCTTCGAGGCGGTCGAGGGCTCGGCCTTCGACGACCTGCTGATCGGCGGCGGCGCCGGGAGCGCCTACGGCGGCCCCGGCTCCGACCGCTGCCGCTCCTTCGCCTTCCGATCGTCCTGCGGGCCCTCCGCAAACGGGGCCCGGGGGGCCCGGGTCGAGGTCGTCCCCTCGCCGGCGGGCGGCAGCGGCCTGGCGCTGGTCGGGGGAGGGGGCGAGGACCGGGTGAGGGTTGGTTTCGACCCGCTGACCTCGACCTTCACCCTCGCTGCGAGCGGAGCGCTGCGTGCGGGCCCCGGATGCGCCGCCGGGCCGACCAACGGGGAGATCACCTGCACGGCCTCCGCCCCGCTGAGGCGGCTGGTCGCCGACCTGGGCGCGGGCGACGACCGCCTGAGCGTCGGGGGGGACCTGAGTCCCGTCGAGGCGGTGCGGGTCGCCGGCGGGAGCGGGGACGATGCGCTCGCCGGCGGGAGCGGGGACGACCTGATCGAGGGGGGTGCGGGAGCGGACCGCCTGATCGGCCGGGCGGGCTCCGACGGGCTGGTCGGCGGGCCCCTCGGCCCGGACCGCCTGCTGGGCGGGGCGGGCGGTGACCTGCTCGCGGCCGGCGGCGCCTGCGTGGGCGGCCTGCTCGCCGGCGGGCCCGGCCGCGACAACGCCTCCTTCGCCGAGACCCCGGCCCACCCGGGCGTCCTCTTCGCCTCCCTGGCCCGCGGGATCGCCTATGACCGCGCGATCCCGGGCTGCCGGCCGGTCCGCCTGGCGCGCTCCGACGAGGACCTCGAGGGCTCCTTCGACTGGGACGTCCTGGTCGGCGACGCGGGGCGCAACGGCATCCTCGGCCAGCCCGGGAAGGATCGCCTCTACGGGCTCGGCGGGCGCGACGTGATCGACGCCCGGGACGGCGACCGCGACGCGGTGATCGACTGCGGGTCGGGCCGGGACTCGGTCGCCTTCCGCGACCGTCGCGACCCGGCGGCCCGGGGCTGCGTGACGGCCAGGCCCTCCTCGGCGGCCCCGGTCCTGCCTCCCCGCTGAGCCCCGCCCGCCGGCGGGTCAGGTCATCGCGGCCGCCTCGGCCTTGACCTCTCCGGCGCCCCGCCCGCCGGCGGGTCAGGTCATCGCGGCCGCCTCGGCCTTGACCTCTCCGGCGCCCCGCCCGCCCGCCCCGCCCTCGTCGCGGGTCAGCCGGTGAGCGAGGTAGACCGGGACGATCGAGATCAGCACCACGAGCACCGCGACCACGTTGACGATCGGGAGCTGGCGCGGGCGGAAGAGGTTGTTGAAGATCCAGATCGGCAGCGTCTCCTCGCCCGCCCCGATCGTGAACAGGGTGACGATGATCTCGTCGAAGGAGAGCGCGAAGGCGAGCAGCGCCCCGGCTACCAGCGCGGTCTGCATGTTGGGGAGCGTGACGTGGCGGAAGGTCTGCCAGGTGTGGGCGCCGAGGTCGGCCGATGCCTCCTCGAAGTTGCCGGAGAGCCGCCGTAGCCTCGCCACCACGTTGTTGTAGACGACCACGATGCAGAAGGTGGCGTGGCCGATCACCACGGTCAGCAGGCTGAGGCTGATCCCCCAGACCTGGGTGAAGGTGTCGCTGAGCGCGATCCCCGTGACGATCCCGGGCAGGGCGATCGGCAGGATGACCATGAAGGAGACGGTCTCGCGCCCGAAGAAACGGTGCCTGGCGACGGCGATCGAGGCGAGGGTGCCGAGCACGAGGGCCAGGGCGGTCGCCGCCGCTCCCACCTTCAGCGAGGTCAGGAGGGCCTCCTGGGCGCCGCTGTCGCGGACCGCGACCCCGAACCAGTGGGTGGTGAGGCTGGGCGGAGGCCAGACCAGCGTGTTGCCGCCGTTGAAGGCGTAGATCAGGACCACGATCAGCGGGATGTAGATGAAGGCCAGCGTCACCCCGGTGCCGATCCGCAGGATCGCGCGTGTCCGTCCCGAGATCCTCATAGGTGCTCGAAGGCGCCCAGGCGCCTCGCGATCAGCAGGTAGATCACCATGACCGCGATCGGGACCAGGGCGAAGGCCGAGGCCAGCGGCCGGTTGGTGGTGATGTCCGCGTAGACCACGTTGCCGATGAACTGGGTGTCGGGCGAGACGATCGAGGGCGTGATGAAGTCGCCGAGGGTCAGCGAGAAGGTGAAGATCGAGCCGGCCACCACCGCGGGGAAGGAGATCGGCAGCACGATCTTGCCGAAGGTCCTCCCGGGTCCCGCGCCGAGGTCCTCCGAGGCCGCCAGCAGCGAGTCCGGTATGCGCTCAAGACCCGCGTAGATCGGCAGGATCATGTAGGGGAGCCAGAGGTAGGTCTCCACCAGCCACACCGCCGTGGTCCCGAATCCGGGCCCGCTCAGGCCCAGGGGGTCGAGCCCCCAGTTGATCACTCCGCCGGAGGAGAGCATCGTCTGCCAGGCGTAGACCTTGACCAGGTAGAAGGACCACAGCGGCATCAGCACCGCCACGGTCAGCAGCCCCCTGCCGCGGCGGGTCGCCACCTTCGCCATGTAGAAGGCGATCGGGAAGGCCAGCACGGCGCAGGTCAGCGTCACCGCCGCGGCGATCAGGACGGTGCGCTCGGTGACCGTGCGGTAGACGGAGTCGTTGAGAATCGTCTCGAAGTTCTGGGTGGTGAAGTTCTGCACCACCAGGCCGGTGTCGGAATCCACGCTCCAGAATGCCGCGGCGAACATCACCGCCAGCGATCCCAGGTAGCCGAGCACCAGCCAGCCGAGCGGGCCGGCCAGCAGCGTGCCTACCTGCAGGCGGGGACGCCCGTGGAAGAGGTCGGCGAGCCTGCGGCCCGCCGACCTCTTCGGAGAGGGCGCGAGTGCGTCAGTCGCTTCCATCGGCGCTCGCGCTCAGCTCCGGCGCAGGGGTTGCCTTACCCCTTGATGTCCGTCCACGCCTGGATCCAGGCGTTGTTGTCCTTGCAGTCGGTGTTGCCGTTCCCGCAATCGGTCACCGGGGTGATCCAGTAGTAGACCCGCTTCCAGAAGCTCGGGTCCGCCGCGTGGTACTGGTCGCAGAACTTCGTGTTCGGCGGGTAGCCGAGCGCCTTCGCCGCAGCGCTCAGCACCGACGCCTCGCAGGACTTGCTCTGCGCCGGTGCCTCGCCGAAGTACTGCGCGACCTCAGCGTTCGCCTGCGGCGAGACGATGAAGTCCATCCACTTGTACATGCAGTTGGGGTGCTTGGCGCTGGAACTGATCATCCAGGTGTCGGACCAGCCCGTCGCACCCTCCTTCGGCACGAAGCCCTGACTCGCCGGGCTCGATGCCACCGGGTCGCCCTGGGCCTTCAGCGCGAAGTACTGGTACTGCCAGGTGGTCCCGACCGTCGAGTCCTCGTTGGCGAACGAGGAGATCTGCTTGGTCGCGCTGGACCAGTACTCGCCGACGTTCGGCTTCTGCTCCTTGAGCAGGTTGACCGCCGCGTCGAACTGCTCCTGGTTGAGCTCGTAGGGGTTCTCGATCCCCAGGCTCTTGTCGTGGTACTTGAGGTAGACCGCCGCGTCCGCGATGTAGACGGAGTCGTCGTAGACGCTGATCTTGCCCTTGTACTTCGCGGCCTTCTTGGGATCGAGCATCACGTCCCAGGAGTCCGGCGCCGGCTTGACGTCGTTGGTGTTCCACATCAGCAGGTTCGCCCCGCGCCCGTGCGGGATGCCGTAGTTGACGCCGTCGACCGTGTTGTAGGGCTGGTTCTTGAGGTCGGCGAAGACCGTCTTGTAGTTGGGGACCAGGTCGACGTTGACCGGGTCCACGTCGCCTCCGGCCACCAGCTGCAGCGAGGCGTTGCCCGAGGCCGAGACGCCGTCGTACTGGTCGGTCCGCATCAGCGAGACCATCTCGGCGGAGGTGCCGGCCTCCTTGACGCTGACCTTGCAGCCGGTCTGCTTCTCGAAGTCCGACTTCCAGGGGTCGGCCACGTATCCCGGCCAGGCGATCAGGTCGAGCGCCCCCTCCGGCTTGCCGACCTTCTGCAACTCGTTGGCGCTGGACGCGGTCGTGTCGCTTCCCCCGCCGCCGCAGCCGGCGAGCAGGATCATGAATGCGACGAGACCGCCCACGCAGAGCCAGGCCACCCGCGCGGGGTGCGCTTCAGGCTTCCTCACTGTGGTTCCTCCTCCTTGTTGTTTTCCCCACGAACGGCGACCGCGTGCTCCGGCCGCCACCCGACGCTCACTTCCCGTCCGCGCTCGGAGACCACGTCCATCGCCGAGGTCTCCAGATTCTGGCGAACCACCTGAAGCTCTCCCCCCGCCGCCAGCGCCACCGTGTAGCGGGTCACCATGCCCACGTAGGCGACCTCCACTATCCGCCCGGGCTCGGTGCGCAGCCCGTCGGTGCCCTCGCCCGGCCCGAGCAGCTTGATCTTCTCGGGACGGATCGTGAACCGCTGTCCGTCGCGCTCGAGCAGGTTGGAGACGCCCACGAAGCCCGCCACGAAGGCGTTCCCCGGATGCTCGTAGAGCTCGGTCGGGGGGCTGATCTGTTCGATCCGGCCCTGGTTGAAGACCGCCACGCGGTCGCTCATCGTCAGCGCCTCGTCCTGATCGTGGGTGACGTAGACGAAGGTGATCCCGACCTCTCCCTGGATCGTCTTCAGCTCGCTCTGCATCTCCTCGCGGAGCTTCAGGTCGAGCGCCCCGAGCGGCTCGTCGAGGAGCAGCACCTGGGGGCGGTTGACGATCGCCCGGGCCAGCGCCACGCGCTGGCGCTGGCCGCCGGAGAGCTCGCTCGGCCTGCGACCCTCGTAGCCGGAGAGGCGCACCATCTCCAGCGCCTCGGCGCGTCGCGCCGCCCGCTCCGCCTTCCCGATCCTGGCCACCCGCAGGCCGTACTCGACGTTCTCGCCGACATCCATGTGCGGGAACAGCGCGTAGTCCTGGAAGACGGTGTTGACGGGACGGTCGTAGGGCGGGCGCCCGACCACGTCAACGCCCGCCAGCTCCACGGTGCCGCCGTCGGGCTCCTCGAACCCGGCGATCATCCGCAGGGTCGTGGTCTTACCCGACCCCGAGGGGCCGAGCAAGGTGAAGAACTCCCCGCGGGCGATCTCGAGGTCGATCCCGTCCACGGCGACCACCGCTCCGTAGCGCTTGGTCAGCCCGCTGAGCCGGATGTCGGGCGCGGTTGCGCTCCCCTCCGCGGGGCTGACTCCCCCGGGGCGGGACTCGCGTGCGGTGGTCGGTGCCGTGGTGCTCTCCTCCGGGTCCTCTCGGCGCGACTCGGCCCGCGCCGAACGCCAAGTTATACGAGCGATCCCGGCGCACGTGAACAAACTGGCCATGGCCCGTGCGCCATTTCGGCCAACCTATTCGATTCGGGCGGCGGCAACCACCCGGCGGCCGGTCGCAGCGGCCGGAATCCGTCGGCTCAGTAGCCGCCTGGGTGCCTGGAGACGAAGCCTGCGGACGGCCGCATCTGCTTGCTCCAGCCGGGGCCGTTGCCGGGGGTCATCGAGGTGTCCCAGCGCAGCCCGGCGATCACGGCGTAGGCGTGCCCGGCGTTGGCGTAGACGGTGATCCACCTTCCCTTGCCCCGCCACCCCCAGCTCTCCATGGGTCCGGAGGGCAGGGGGCTGGAGAGGAAGCCGCCGCCGTGCAGCGCGTAGCTCACCGAGCCCGAGCAGTCGTAGCCCGCGTCCTCCCAGCCGGCGTGCCCGCCACCCCAGATGTAGGGCTTGTTGCGAATCCGGTTGGCCGCCGCGATGGCCGCCTTGACCCGGGCCGGCGCGTTGGCAGGCGCGATCGCCTTGCCGTTCACCAGCCTGGCCTTGCCGACCGGCGCGCAGGCGGCGTTGCCCGACGGGGTGATCCCGCCCGAGCTCCCGCAGGCCGCCGATGCCCCGGACGGCGCCAAGGCGAGCGCTGCGATCGCGGCGCCTGCCGCCAACCCCGTGGCCCTGAGTCTCTGGATGTTCGAAGACAAACCGATCTCCTCTGTCGGCCTACGGGGTTAGCTGTCGGGCTGGCGCTGAAGGAGCCTGCGCCCCCACCTCGGTGGGTTCGCCCCAGTGCTTCGTCGGTTCCCCCGCTCCCGGGCGCCTCGGCCCGGGACTCGGCATTACCGGTTGTTGGTTCGGGGCACTGTAGTCGATTCCCTGGTCGTTTGCTCACAGTTCCTCAATATTGCGTGAGGATCGGCACAAGCCCCCCGGCCCGGGGGACCGGATCGGCGCCGGCCACCCGGCCGGCCCGCTCGGGGAAGCTGTCCGGGCCCGCCTTCGGCGGCGCCCCCGTCCGGCCGCATCCCCCGGCGCCCCCGTCCGGCCGCATCCCCCGGCGCCCCCGTCCGGCCGCATCCCCCGGCGCCCCCGTCCGGCCGCATCCGGCGACGCCCTACGCGCCCCCGTCCGGGCCCGCTTCCGCCGGGCCCGCCCCGCCCGGTTCCCCCTGGTAGGTTCAGATCCGATGCAGATCTCCGGTCGATCGATCCTGCTGACCGGCGCCACGGGTGGGCTGGGCCGGGCCATCGCCTCCTCGCTTGCCCGGCGCGGCGCAAGGCTGGTGCTGAGCGCCCGCGACCCCGATGCCCTGGGGGAGCTCGCCTCCTCGCTGCCGGGCCCGGGGCACGAGGTGGCCGCGGCCGACCTTGCCGAGCCGGGCGCCGCGGCGGCGCTCGCCGGCCGCGCCGGCGACGTCGACGTGCTGGTCGCCAACGCCGGGCTTCCGGCCACCGGCCGGCTGGAGGACTTCACCGCCGAGCAGGTGCAGCGCGCCCTGCGGGTCAACCTCGAGTCGCCGATGCTGCTCGCCCGCGCCCTGCTGCCGGGAATGCTGGGGCGGGGCGCCGGCCACCTGGTCTTCGTCGCCTCGCTCTCGGGCAAGATCCCGAGCCCCCGGACCTCGGTCTACAACGCGACGAAGTTCGGCCTTCGCGGCTTTGCGCTGGGCCTCCGCGCGGACCTCTCGGGGACCGGGGTGGGCTCCTCGATCGTCTCCCCGGGGTTCGTCCGCGAGGCCGGGATGTTCGCCGACTCGGGCGCCAAGGCACCGCCGGGCCTGGGCACCGCGAGCCCGGACCAGGTCGGCGACGCGGTGGTGCGGGCCATCGAGAACGACCGCGTCGAAGTGGCCGTCGCCCCGCCCGCGCAGCGCGCCCTCGCCCACCTGGGGCTGTCCAGCCCGAGGCTCGCGGTCCTCACGACCTCCAGCAGGGCGGGGCGGAAGGCCGCCTCCGATCTCGCGGCCGGTCAGGTCGGCAAGAGGTAGCGATGCGGGTGGCGCCGGGAGAGCCCGCCGGGTGAGCGCCGACTCCTTCGGGGCCCGCTCGAGCCTGGAGGTGGCCGGGCGCAGCTACGAGATCCACCGGCTGGACGCGCTCGCCGACCGCTTCGAGGTCTCCAGGCTTCCCTACTCGATCAAGGTTCTGCTCGAGAACGTGCTGCGCCTCGAGGACGGCGTCTCGGTGACGGCGTCCGACGTCGAGGCGATCGCCGGCTGGGAGGCCTCGGCGGAGCCCAGCGCCGAGATCCCCTTCCAGCCCGCCCGGGTGCTGATGCAGGACTTCACCGGCGTGCCGGCGGTGGTGGACCTGGCCGCGATGCGAGACGCGATGGCGGAGATCGGCGGCGACCCCGCGGCGATCAACCCCCAGGTTGACGTGGATCTGGTGATCGACCACTCCGTCCAGGTGGACGC
Organism: Solirubrobacterales bacterium; assembly: GCA_046330315.1. GTDB lineage: Bacteria > Actinomycetota > Thermoleophilia > Solirubrobacterales > 70-9 > JAXLSZ01. The sequence goes on along the minus strand of JAXLSZ010000005.1, from coordinate 210,028 downwards.
CTTCGGCAACGCGCGCGCCTTCGCGATCAACGCCGAGCGGGAGTTCGAGCGGAACCGGGAGCGCTACTCGTTCCTGAAGTGGGGGCAGGGGGCGTTCGACAACTTCCGTGTGGTCCCGCCCGCGACCGGGATCTGCCACCAGGTGAACCTCGAGCACCTCGCGCAGGTGGTCTACCGGCGCGAGGCCGAGGGCGGCCCGCTCGCCTACCCCGACACCCTGGTCGGCACCGACTCCCACACCACGATGGTCAATGGCCTCGGCGTCCTGGGCTGGGGGGTGGGCGGCATCGAAGCCGAGGCGGCGATGCTCGGCCAGCCGATCTCGATGCTCCTGCCCCAGGTGGTCGGCTTCCGCCTCTCGGGGGCGCTTCCCGAGGGCGCGACCGCGACCGACCTGGTCCTCACCGTCACCGAGATGCTCCGCGAGCGCGGCGTCGTCTCGCGCTTCGTCGAGTTCTTCGGCCCGGGGCTCGCGGGCCTGCCGCTCGCCGACCGCGCCACGATCGGCAACATGTCGCCCGAGTTCGGCTCCACCTGCGCGATCTTCCCGGTCGACGCCGAGACGCTGCGCTACCTGGAGCTGACCGGACGCCCGAGCGAGGCGATCGAGCTCGTGGAGGCCTACGCGCGCCAGCAGGGGATGTTCCACGAGGAGGGGTCACCCGATCCGCTCTTCTCCGAAACACTGGAGCTCGACCTCGGCGACGTCGAGCCGAGCATTGCCGGGCCGAAGCGCCCCCAGGACCGGATCCCGCTCTCGCGGGCCAGGGCGGCCTTCGCCGAGGCGCTCGCGGAGCTGGCCCCCGGCGCCTCCGCCCCGCAGGGCTACGGGGGAAACGCGGTGGACGAGGCCGGCCGGGAATCCTTCCCGGCCTCCGACCCGCCCGCCGAGGAGCACTCCGACGAGCGCGGCCGGCCCGCCCACGCCCCGAGCGGCGCGGCGGAGAGGGCGCCCCGCAGCGGCGATGCCGTCGCCGTCACGCTCGCCGACGGCACCGCCTTCGAGCTCGACCACGGGCGGGTGGTGATCGCCGCGATCACCAGCTGCACCAACACCTCGAACCCCTACGTGATGGTCGGCGCGGGCCTGCTGGCCCGCAACGCCCTGCAGCGGGGGCTGCGTCGCAAGCCGTGGGTGAAGACCTCGCTGGCCCCCGGGTCGACCGTGGTCACGGACTATCTGGACCAGGCTGGCCTCACCGGCTGCCTGGACGAGCTCCAGTTCAACCTGGTCGGCTACGGATGCACGACCTGCATCGGCAACTCGGGCCCCCTCGCCGAGGAGATCTCGGCGGCGATCGCCGAGCGGGACCTGACCGTCTGCGCGGTGCTCTCGGGGAACCGGAACTTCGAGGGCCGGATCAACCAGGACGTCAAGGCCAACTACCTCGCCTCCCCTCCCCTGGTCGTCGCCTACGCCCTGGCGGGCCGAATGGACATCGATCTGACCGAGGAGCCGCTGGGGGAGGGGGCCGACGGGAGCCCGGTCCGACTGCGCGACATCTGGCCCGACCCCGAGGAGGTGCGCGAGGTGGTCGGGCGCTCGATCCGCTCGGAGATGTTCGCCCGCAACTACTCCGGGGTCTTCGAGGGCGACGAGTCCTGGAAGGGGGTGGGGGTGCCCGAGGGGGACCGCTACGACTGGCCGGCCTCCACCTACGTGCGCCGCCCCGCCTTCTTCGATGGCATGCCGCCCGAGCCGCCTCCCCTGGAGCCGATCTCCGGGGCCCGGGTGCTCGCCGTTCTCGGCGACTCGATCACCACCGACCACATCTCGCCCGCCGGAGCGATCAAGAAGGAGAGCCCGGCGGGGCGCTGGCTGATCGAGCAGGGCGTCGAGCCGCGGGACTTCAACTCCTACGGCTCGCGCCGCGGCAACCACGAGGTGATGGTGCGGGGCACCTTCGCGAACATCCGGCTGCGGAACCTGCTCGTCGACAGGGCGGGCGGCTTCACCAGGCTCTGGCCCGGCGGGGAGGAGACGACGATCTACGAGGCTGCGATGGACTACGCGCGGCGCGGGGTGCCCCTGGTGGTCCTGGCCGGGAGGGAGTACGGCTCGGGATCCTCGAGGGACTGGGCCGCCAAGGGCACCAAGCTGCTGGGGGTGCGGGCGGTGATCGCCGAGAGCTTCGAGCGGATCCACCGCTCCAACCTGATCGGGATGGGCGTGGTCCCGCTGCAGTTCGCCGACGGGGATTCGGCCGCCTCGCTGGGTCTTGGGGGAGAGGAGGCACTCGACGTCGGCGACCTTCGCGGGGGGGAGGCGCCGACCGTGACCGTGACGGCCAGGCGCGAGGGCGCCGAGCCGATCGTCTTCGAGGCCACCGTGCGCCTCGACACCCCCAACGAGGTCCGCTACCTGCGCAACGGCGGCATCCTCCAGGCCGTGCTGCGGTCGCTCCGCGACCAGCCCTGACCCGGCGAGAGTGGCCTCGAGCACCGGTGCCCTGACCCGGCGAGAGTGAACTTGAGCACCGGTGCCCTGACCCGGCGAGAGTGAACTTGAGCACCGGTGCCCTGATCCGGCGAGAGTGAACTTGAGCACCGGTGCCCTGATCCGGCGAGAGTGAACTTAAGCATCAATACGGTGCTTATCTTCAGTTTCGCCAGGCACTCGGGTGGGGCCGGGGAGGCAGGAAGAAAGGGCGTGGCGGCGTCGGGGAGGCAGGAAGAAAGGGCGTGGCGGCGTCGGGGAGGCAGGAAGAAAGGGCGTGGCGGCGTCGGGGAGGCAGGAAGAAAGGGCGTGGCGGCGTCGGGGGACGCTGGTTGAAGAAAGGGGCGTGGCGGGGCCGCGGGAGGCAGGGGGTCCGCACGGCCCTCGCCACGCCAGCGCGTCGGTAGCCAGGGAGGGATGCCGACGCGTCCGCCCCGAGGGCCTTGGCCGCCCGGAGCGAGCTTATTGAGCTTCCCCATCCGCCCCTTTCGGGGCCTCTGAGTCTCCCTACACGAGGGTCTTGGCAGAGCCCTCTATCGCGACTGATTCTACACCGGCGGGTGGGTGTGCCGTCAAGCCCTTCCGGGCTCCGCCGGTTCCGGGGGCCGAACGCCCCAGCCCTTTCGCTCGATCAGCTCGATCCCGATCACGCTCCCCACCGGGCCCACCGGAGTCAGCGTCGCGGCGAGCAGCGTGTAGGGCGCCTCGCGCCGCAGGACGCAGACCCAAATGGCTATGCAGAGCGCGACGAAGCCGAGCCCGTGGGCCAGGCCGAAGATTGAGGTCTCCCGGTCGAACCCTGGCGCCAGCCAGAAGAAGATCAGCGCCGCGAACACCGCCAGCTCGAGCCAGGAGAGGCGTTTGACCCAGACGAACAAACGTCCAGGGACCGGCTTGCGCAGCGCCTTCGTGCTCTCGGCCACGCCGCCCAAGATACCCGCCACGGTGCGGCGCGGTGGTCGCGGTGCGGCGCGGTGGTCGCGGTGGTCGCGGTGCGGCGCGGTGGCCGAGGTGGATGCGCTTGCGGCCGTCGTCAGGCCGGCTGGGCCTCGGCCTCGATCGAGAGGGCCGTGAGCACGATCCGCTCCTGCTCGCGCGCGTGCGCGACCGAGTATCCCTCGCCGGGGCTGGCCCGCTCGGGGCGGCCGATGTAGCCCAGCGAGATCCCCTCGGGAAGCAGGCTGGGCATGCGGCGCGACATCACCTTCCAGGCCCCCATGTTCCGCGGCTCCTCCTGCACCCAGACGATCTCGCGGAGGTTCGGGTAGGAGGCGATCAGCTCGCGGAGCTGGTCGGCGGCGAACGGATAGAGCAGCTCGACCCGCGCGACCGCGACCCTCTCGGCGTCCTCGCGTCGCTCGCTGGCGCCGAGGTCGTAGTAGATCTTGCCGCTGCACAGCACGAGCCGCTCGACCCTCTCGCGGCGCGCCGCCGCGACGGGGTCGTCGAGGATGAGGCTGAACTCGCCGCCGGTCAGGTCCTCCAGCGAGGAGGCGGCGCGGGCCAGCCGCAGCAGCCCCTTGGGGGTGAAGACGATCAGCGGCCTCGCCTTGCGGATCAGCGCCTGGCGGCGCAGCAGGTGGAAGTACTGGCCGGGAGTGGTCGGGTTGGCGATCCGGATGTTCCCCTCCGCGCCGAGCGCCAGGAAGCGCTCGATGCGGGCGCTGGAGTGCTCGGGCCCCGAGCCCTCGTAACCGTGGGGGAGCAGCAGCGTGAGCCGGCTCGTCTGCCCCCACTTCGCCTCCGCGGAGACGATGAAGCTGTCGATGATCACCTGCGCCGAGTTGGCGAAGTCGCCGAACTGCGCCTCCCAGAGGACCAGGGAGTCGGGGTTCGCCGCCGAGTAGCCGTACTCGAACCCCAGGCACGAGCTCTCCGAGAGCGGGCTGTTGTGCAGCTCGAAGGGCGCCGTCGCGTCCTCGAGGTTCTGCATCGGGCAGTACTTCAGCCCGGTCTTCTCGTCGTGCAGGACCAGGTGGCGGTGGGAGAAGGTTCCCCGCTCGGAGTCCTGGCCGGTGAGCCTGATGTGGACGCCGTCGGTGAGCAGCGAGGCGAAGGCCAGCGACTCGGCGTGCCCGAAGTCGATCGCGTCCTCGAGCGCGGACACCCGCTTGGCGAGGGGCTTGCGGAGCTTGCGGTGGATCGTGAAGCTGTCCGGCACCCGGATCAGGCGCTCGTTGAGGTCGCGGAGCTTGTCCTCGGCGACGGCGGTGTCAACCGGCGGGCTGGCGCTGCGGTCGAGCTCCCCGGTGCCCGTCGTGGTGACCGTCGGGTCCTCGTACTCGCCCAGCTCCATCTTCCTGCGCAGCCCCTTGAGCGTTCCGGCGAGCTGCTCGCGCCGTTCCTCCCCGCCCGCGGTGACCTCCTCGGGGCCGACGACCTTCTCGGCGATCAGCTTCTCGGCGTAGATCTCCGAGACCGGCGGGTGGACCTTGATCTTCGCGGCCATCTGCGGCTGGGTGTAGGCGGGCTCGTCGGTCTCGTTGTGCCCGTAGCGGCGGTAGCCGATCAGGTCGATCACCACGTCGCGGCCCCAGCGCTCGCGGTAGGCCATGGCCAGCCGGATCGCCGCGGAGCAGGCCTCGACGTCGTCGGCGTTGACGTGGACGATCGGGACGTTGAAGCCCTTCGCCATGTCGGCGGCGTAGGGGGTCGAGCGCGCCTCCTCCGGATCGGTCGTGAACCCGACCTGGTTGTTCTGGATCACGTGGATCGTGCCGCCGGTCGTGTAGCCGCGGAGCGCCTGCAGGTTGAGCGTCTCGGCGACGATCCCCTGCCCCGGGAAGGCGGCGTCCCCGTGCAGCAGGATCGGCAGCGCCCGCTTGGGGTCGTGGGTGAGGTCGGCGCCCTCGATCTCGCTCTGCTCGTAGCGGGTGCCACCCAGCACGACCGGGTCGACGAACTCCAGGTGGCTCGGGTTGGGGTAGAGCCGCACCGCGATCCTCTCCCCGGCGTGGGTCTCGTAGGTCCCGCTGTGTCCGTAGTGGTACTTGACGTCACCGGTCCCGCCGTGCGGGATCGCGGCGACGGCCTTGACGGAGTCGATCGCCTTGGAGCCCTCGAACTCGGCGAAGATCCCCTCGTAGGGGCGGCCGAGGTTGTGGGCGAGCACGCTCAGCCGGCCGCGGTGGGCCATCCCGAAGACGACCTCCCGGGCCCCGCCGCGCAGCGCCAGGGTGACAGCCTCGTCGAGCATCGGGACGATCACGTCGAGACCCTCGATCGAGAACATCTTCTGGCCCAGGTAGGTCTTCTCGAGGAAGCGCTCGAACTCGAAGACGTCGATCAGCCGGTCGAGCAGGCGGCGCTTCTCCTCGGCCTGGAGGGGCTCGCGGTGGGCCCCGGTCTCGATCATCTCCCGCAGCCAGACGCGCTGCTGGTGGGAGGAGAGGTGCTCGAACTGGTAGGCGATCGTGCCGCAGTAGGCGTCCCTCATCCGGGGCAGCGCCTCCATCAGCGTCTCCCCGGGCACCCCGATCCGCAGGATCGAGGCTGGGATCTGCCCCATCAGCTCGGGGGTGAGGCTGACGTTGCCGGGGTCGAGCGCCGGATCCCCCTTTGGCTCGGAGCCCAGGGGGTCAAGCCGCGCGGACAGGTGCCCGTGCGTGCGGTAGGCCTTCAGCAGCGAGGTCGCGGCCTGCACGGCGCCGAGCAGCTCCTCGCTCGGGGGTTCGGCGGTGACCGATGTCGGGGCCGCCGGGACCGGCGCGGCCGAGGCGGAGGCGGGGTGCGCGGTTGCGACCACCGACGCGGGGACTCCCAGCGAGGCCGCGACGCCTTCGTAGAAGGAGTCCTCGCCCTGCAGGAGCTGCTCGACCCGGCGCAGGAAGGACCCCGACTCGGCCCCCTGGATCACCCGGTGGTCGTAGGTGGAGGTCATGGTCATCACCTTGGAGACCCCCAGCGACCTGATCCGCTCCGCCGAGGCGCCCGCCCACTCCGGCGGGTAGGCGATCGAGCCGGTGGCGATTATCGACGCCTGGCCGGCCAGCAGCCGGGGCACCGAGGCCACCGTGCCGATCCCCCCGGGGTTGGTCAGCGAGATGTTGGTTCCCTGGAAGTCGTCCGCGGTCAGGCTGTTCTCCCGGGTCTTGGTGATCAGCTCCTCGTAGTAGCTGTGGAAGGCGGCGAAGTCCAGGCTCTCGGCGCGCTTGATCGCCGGGACCATCAGGCTCCGGGAGCCGTCCTTTCTCTCCACGTCGACCGCGATCCCGAGGTTGATCGGGCCCTCCTCGATCGCGTAGGGCTTGCCGTCGCGCTCCTCGAAGGTGCGGACCATCACCGGCCACTCCTTCGCCGCCTGCACGATGGCCCAGGCGACGAGGTGGGTGAAGGAGACCTTCATCCCGCGCTCGGAGAGGACGCCGTTGAGCGCCTTTCGCTTGGCGTCGAGCGTGTCCACCGCGATCGTCCGGAAGGAGGTCGCGGTCGGCACGGCACGGCTCTCGTCCATCGCCTTGGCGAGCATCGCCGCCGGCCCCCGCAGCGCCCGGGCCTCTCCCGCGCCGCCGGCGCCGTCCGCCGCGGCCAGCACGTCCTCCTTGCGGACCTTGCCACCCGCGCCCGAGCCGTTGACGGCCCCCAGGTCCACGCCGGTCGCCGCGGCGACCCGGCGCGCCGTGGGGGTGGCCCGGACGCCGGCCGCCTCCGCGCCGGCCTGCTCGGGCGGGGCGGCCTGAGCCGCCCCCGCGCCGGCCGCCGTCGCCCCGTCGCCCGCCCCGTCGCCGGCACCGGCCTCGACCTCGCCGGCCTCCATCTCGGCCAGCGGGGCGCCTACCGCGACGACCTCGTCGATCGCCGCGAGCAGCTTGGTGATCTTCCCGCTGGCCGGAGCCGGGACCTCGGCGTCAACCTTGTCGGTGGAGACCTCCACCACGGTGTCGCCCTCGATGACCGTGTCGCCCTCGGCGACGTGCCACTCGAGCACGGTGCCCTCGGTCACCGACTCGCCCATCTCGGGCATCGAGATCTGCACGGTGGCCGTCTCTGGCATGGGCGTCTGAGTCTATGCCACGGGGTCCGGCGCGGAACGGCCGGCTCGGCCGCTCAGGCGGGCAGCCGGGCGACCAGGTACGCCTCGTTGGAGACCGTGTCGAAGACGTCGCGGACCAGGAACTCCCGGGCCCTGCCGCGGTGCTCGCAGAAGCCGCACTCGATGCTCTCCCCGGCGGCGACCGCCGCTGCCAGGGAGAGCGGCGCCGCGCACCGGGGGCAGACCATCGCTCCGTGCGCGATCACCTCCACCCCGTCGGTGGCGACCCGCCAGTCCGGGGCCACCTCGCCGGCCCGGGCCCGGCGCTCGGATGGCGGCGGGGTGCGCCCGAACGGGTCGAGGTGAAGTGCCACCGGGCAGAGTGTAGGGTGCGCCCGTGCCCGGAACCAGGGCCGGCGGTTGGCAGCGAGAGGAGGAGAAGAGATGGACTACTTCGTGACCGGTGCGACCGGTTTCATCGGGCGTCGCCTGGTCGAGCTCCTGCTCGAGCGGGAGGGGACGGTCTACGTGCTGGTCCGCGAGGGGTCCAGGGGCAAGCTGGAGGAGCTCCGCAGCCGCTGGGGCGTCGACGAGGGCCGCGTGGTGGCGGTGGTCGGGGACCTCTCGCAGCCACGGCTCGGGGTCTCCGACTCCGACCTCGCGATCCTGCGCGGCAGGATCGGCCACTTCTTCCACCTCGCGGCGATCTACGACATGACCGCCGACGCCCAGAGCCAGCAGGTGGCGAACATCGAGGGCACCCGCCACGCGGTCGAGCTGGCCGAGCAGATCGAGGCCGGCTGTTTCGAGATGGTCAGCTCGATCGCCGCCGCGGGGCTCTACAGGGGGACCTGGCGCGAGGACATGTTCGAGGAGGCCGAGGCCCTCGACACGCACCCCTACTTCCGCACCAAGCACGACTCCGAGCGCGTCGTGCGCGAGGAGTGCGGGGTGCCGTGGCGCGTCTACCGGCCGGGAATCGTGGTCGGGGACTCCGAAACCGGCGAGATGGACAAGATCGACGGCCCCTACTACTTCTTCAAGCTGATCCAGCGGCTGCGCAACGCGTTGCCCCAGTGGATGCCGACGATCGGCGTCGAGGGCAAGCAGATCAATCTCGTCCCGGTGGATTTCGTCGCCCGGGCGCTCGACCACATCGCCCACCAGCCCGGGCTGGACGGCAAGGTCTTCTCGCTCACCGACCCCAACCCGAAGAGCGCGGGCCAGGTGATCAACCTCTTCGCGCACTCCGCGCACGGGCCGCAGATGTCGATGCGCCTCGATCCCAAGATGCTCGACGTGATCCCTCCCGCGGTGCGCAGCGGCCTGATGATGCTGCCCCCGGTCAAGCGGATCCGCAACCAGGTCCTCCACGACCTCGGAATACCCGAGTCGGTGCTGACCTACGTCAACTACCCGACCCGGTTCGACTGCACCAACACCCTGGCCGCGCTGGAGGGCAGCGGCATCTCGGTGCCGCCGCTGGAGACCTACGCCGACCGCCTTTGGGACTACTGGGAGCGCAACCTCGACCCCGACCTCTTCAAGGACCGCTCGCTCTCCGGCGCCGTCTCGGGCAAGGTGGTGCTGATCACCGGGGCCTCCTCGGGTATCGGCAAGGCGACCGCGCTGAGGGCCGGCGAGGCCGGCGCGGTCGTCCTGCTTGTCGCCCGCACCCCCGAGAAGCTCGAGGCGACGCGGAAGGAGATCGCCGAGCGGGGCGGCACCGCCCACATCCACCCCTGCGACCTCGCCGATGTCTCCGACGTCGAGCGCATGGCCGGCGAGGTGCTCGACCAGCACGGCCAGGTGGACGTCCTGGTCAACAACGCCGGCCGCTCGATCCGGCGCTCGGTGGAGCTCTCCTACGACCGCTTCCACGACTACGAGCGCACCATGCAGCTCAACTACTTCGGGGCGCTGAAGCTGATCCTCTCCCTGCTGCCCGCGATGCGCGCCCGGCGCTCCGGCCACATCATCAACATCAGCTCGATCGGGGTTCAGACCAACACCCCGCGGTTCTCCGCATACGTCGCCTCCAAGGCCGCGCTCGACGCGTTCTCGCGCTGCATCGCCTCGGAGGTGGTGGACGACGGAGTCGCGATCACGACGATCCACATGCCGCTGGTCCGCACCCCGATGATCGCGCCGACCAAGATGTACGACGCCTTCCCGACGATCACCCCCGACGAGGCCGCGGAGATGATCACCGAGGCGATGATCCACAGGCCCAAGAAGGTCGCGACCAGGCTGGGCAACTTCGGCGAGCTGCTCTACGCGGTCGCGCCGAAGGCATCCGACGCCGTCCTCAACACCGCCTACAAGCTGTTCCCGGACTCCAGGGCGGCGAAGGGCGAGGAGGGGGCGAAGGAGGTCGAGAAGGAGGCATCCACGGAGCAGGTCGCCTTCGCCCACCTGATGAAGGGCGTGCACTGGTAGCAGCGCGCCGGCTCAACCACTGGGGCTGGGGATACGAGGACCAGCGGGCCTCCCGGGCCGAGCTGGAGGCGCTGTCGAGGGGCCTGCGCGAGAGGTTCGGCTTCGGCGGGGAGAGGATCGCCGAGCCCGTGCCCCTGGAGAGGGTGGAGCTGCGCCCCCCGCGCCTGCGCCCTCCGGGCGCCCTCGGGGACCTCTTCACCGACGATCGCTACGAGCGGGTCTCGCGCACGCTGGGCAAGGCCTTCCGGGACCTGGCCCGCGGCTTTCGCGGCGAGTTCCCCTCCCCGCCCGACCTCGTAGCCCGGCCCCGCGACGAGTCCGAGGTGGAGGTCGTCCTCGCCTGGTGCGAGGAGCAGGGCGCCGCGGTGATCCCCTTCGGCGGCGGGACCAGCGTGGTCGGCGGGGTCGAGGCCAGGCTCGGCGACCCGCAGGCGCCGGCGGTCACGCTCGACGTGCGCCGGCTCGACCGGGTGCTGGACGTCGACCCGGTCTCGCTGGCCGCGAGGATCCAGGCCGGCGCCACCGGGCCGCGCCTCGAGGAGCAGCTTCGCGAGCACGGCCTGACGCTCCGCCATTTCCCCCAGTCGTTCGAGTTCTCCACCCTGGGCGGGTGGCTGGCGACCCGGGCGGGCGGTCACTTCGCCACGGCCGAGACCCACATCGACGACCTTGTCGAGTCCGTGCGGGCGATCACCCCGCGGGGGACCTGGGAGAGCAGGCGGCTGCCCGGCTCGGGTGCCGGCCCCTCGCCCGACCGCATGCTGCTGGGGTCGGAGGGGATCCTCGGGGTGATCACCGAGGCCTGGGTCCGGGTCCGGCCGCGCCCGCGGCGCCGGGCCTCGCGGACGGTGCGCTTCGCGGACCTGCCCTCCGGCGCGGCAGCGGTGAGGGGCATCGTCCAGTCGGGGCTGCGCCCGGCCAACTGCCGCCTGCTCGACCCCGAGGAGGCCCGGCTGTTCGCCGGCGGCGGCGGGGAGGCGCTGCTCGTCCTCTCCTTCGAGTCGGCCGGCCGCGACGTGGGCCCGGAGATCTCGCAGGCCCTGGCGATTGCCGAGGAGGGCACAGGCCGCCCCGACCCCGCGCCGCCCGGCGGGGACGGAAAGGAGGACGCCGGCGGTGCCGCGGGGTCCTGGCGGGAGGCCTTCCTGCGGATGCCCTACCTGCGCGACTCGCTGCTTGCCTGCGGCGTCCTCTCGGAGACCTTCGAGACGGCGATCACCTGGGACCGCTTCGAGGATTTCCACGGCGAGGTGGTGGGGCGGGCCCGCCGGGCGGCCGCCGAGGCGTCGGGCGCGCCGGCGGAGGGCCCCGGATCGCCGCACGTGAGCTGCCGCTTCACCCACGTCTATGCGGACGGGCCCGCCGCCTACTACACCGTGATCGCCCCGGCCGTGGAGGGCGGCGAGGCCGCGCAGTGGGACGAGATCAAGGCCGCGGTGTCCGAGGCGGTGGTCTCGGCCGGGGGCACGATCACCCACCACCACGCGGTGGGACGGGACCACCGGCCCTTCTACGACCGCCAGCGCCCCGGCCCCTTCGCGGCTGCGCTCCGCGGGGCCAAGGCGGCCGTGGACCCCGCCGGGATGATGAACCCCGGAGTGCTTGTCGGCTAGCGGCTGGCGCTACCCTTTCGCGACGGCCGCCTTCCTTCGGTGATTGGGCCGGAAATGGCCGTCCGAAGTGGTGCGCCACGATGTCCTGCGCGCCGCGCAACCAGAGCGATGGAAACCATCACCGAGGAACACCCCACCGTCGAGCCCGGCGCCGCGGCCGAGCCGCCGGGCGGGCCGGCGCCCGGGAGCGGGGAGCCCGTTCGCCCCCGTCGCTCGCCCCCCCGGGCGGCGCTGAAGACCGCCCGCCCCCACGAGTGGATCAAGAACGTCCTCGTCTTCGCCGGCCTGCTCTTCTCGGGGCAGGTCAACGATCCCCACGCCGTGCTGGAGGCAACGCTCACCTTCGTCGCCTTCTGCGCGATCTCCAGCGCCGGCTACTTCGTCAACGACCTGGGCGACGTCGAGCTCGACCGCCGCCACCCCAGGAAGCGCTTCCGGCCGATCGCCGCCGGGGAGCTCTCCGAGCCCGCCGCCAAGGTGCTGGCGGTGGTGCTGGGCGCCGGCGCGCTCGGCCTCGCGTTCGCGACGGTGAGCTGGCAGGTCGGGCTGATGGTGGCCGGCTACGCCGTCGCACAGCTCGCCTACAGCTACGGCCTCAAGCAGGTGGTGATCGTCGACGTGATGACCCTGGCGGGCCTCTTCATCCTCCGGGTCGTCGCCGGCGCGGAGGCCGTGGACGCCCACGCCTCGGAGTGGCTGGTGCTCTGCACGGGGATGCTCGCCCTCTTCCTCGGCTTCACCAAGCGCCGCCAGGAGGCCGTCTCGGAGCTTCACGAGGGAACCAGCACCCGCCCCGTCCTCGAGCACTACTCGCTCCCGTTCCTCGACCAGATGGTCGCCATGGTCACCACCGGCACGGTGATCAGCTACGCGATCTACACGGTCAACTCGCCGCTGATCGGCAGCCAGATGATGTACACGATCCCCCCGGTCGTCTACGGCATCTTCCGCTACCTCTACCTGATCTACGACCGCTCCGACGAGCGCTCGACCGCGGCGATCGTCGCCGAGGACAGGGGCATGATCGCGGCCGGCGCCGTCTTCGCCCTGACCGCCTTCCTGCTGCTCTACGTTTTCAACTAGGCGTGGACCGCAGCGGTCGAAGCCGCTGGGCCGTGCGGTCTTGCGGGCTGCTCTTCGCGGGCCTCTCGGCGATCGGGCCGCTGTCCGGGTGCGGCGGGGAGGGCGGTACCGGTTCCGCGCCGAGCTCCCCGGTCCCGCCGGCCGGTCGCACCGCCTCGGTTTGGGGCAGGACGCTGCACGATCAAAGGATCGCCGACGATTTGCGCGAGTACCTCCGACGTGGCTGCGGCGAGGCCGCTCCGACCTACCCCGAGTTCCTTGGCGCCATCTCCAGTCCGCACGCCGACTTCGAGGCACCCCCGGGCGCGGTCAGGCGCTACTACGTGGCAGTCTTCGGCTCCCTGCGAAACGGGTTTCGCGCCTTGATGAGCAAGTGCGAGGTCACCTCGGTTCGGGTTTCCGATGGCGTGATCACGCTGCGGGCGCGACTGGGGCACGATCGACTCGCCCTGATCACGGCGCGGCGGGTGCTCTGCAGCGAGATACAGGGCTCCGACGTAGCCGACCGAACTCCCGGCCACCGGGTCCTTGCGCAAGACGGAACCGTGCTTGCCCGCTGCCCCGCCCGGTCGGGGTAAGACCTCCAGGCCGGGCCTGGTCCACGAACTGCGCGGCCGACTTCAAGGGACGCTGCCCCGCCCGGTCGGGGTAAGACCTCCAGGCCGGGTCGAGGCGGGATCGGCGGGTCGAGGCGGGATCGGCGGGTCGAGGCGGGATCGGCGGGTCGAGGCCGGAGCATCGCCGCCGTGGGGGGGCTTCGACGCGTGTGTGTGAAGTTTCGGTGCCCAGGGCAGAAAAACTCCGCACACCTGGCCCGGGTTCCGGCCTCGCTCAGTCCGGAATTATCGGCAGGTCGGAGGCCAGCTCGGTGCGTCCCTCGCGCCGGAACTGCACGTCCACGGTCTCGTGCCTTCGGTAGGTGCCGGCCACCCCGATCAGCATCGAGAGCCAGCGGATACCGCCCAGCCTGGCCTCCTTGAGGATCGGGCGGGAGAAGACGATCTCCCCGGCGCGGAGCTCGTAGTCGGTCCCCTCGGCCTGCTCGATGCCGTTGACGAAGACGACGAAGGGCTCGCCGGCACCGGGCGGAAGCCGCACCCGCCGGCCGGCGGCGACGCTTCCCTCGGGTACCTCGAACCCGCTCACGCGCTCCGCAGGGTCCGGCGGACCGCGTCGAAGGGGGACTCCCGCCGCTTCAGCGGCAACTCGGTCCGCCGCACCGAGCCGGAGTATGCGACCAGGCTGCCGTCGCCGCGCAGGTCCACCCCCGCGGTGGGCGGGTGCAGCCAACCGGGCCCGGAGATCTCCACCCGGGCCTTGACCTGAACGGCGGGATCGAAGTCGCGCAGCATCGAGACCTTCTCGAGCGTGCCCTCGTCGCGGATCTCCTCGGCGCTCCGCTGGGCCGCCTCGACGGCGGTGTCGAGGTCGTCGAACCGCCTGCGCTCCACCCCGGGGCCGCTCCTGACCGTCAGCTTCCAGCCTGACACCGCGGCGACACGGATCAGATCGCGGGGCGCCTGGCGGGCGGTCCCTCGATCGCCTCGCCCCCGGAGCGCTCGGCGATCGCGGTGTAGTCGAGGTCGCGGCCGCCGGTGTAGATCTGGCGCGGCCGGGCGATCTTGGTCTCGGGGTCCCCGGTCATCTCCAGCCACTGGGCGATCCAGCCGGCGGTACGCGGGATCGCGAAGATCACCGTGAACATCTCGGCCGGGATGCGCAGCGCCTCGTAGATGATCCCGGAGTAGAAGTCCACGTTCGGGTAGAGCTTGCGTGACGTGAAGTACTCGTCCTCGAGCGCGTGCTTCTCCAGCTCGGTGGCGATCTCGACCAGGGGGTTGTAGGCGGTCGCCTCCATGACCCCCGCCATGTGGGTCTTGATGATCCGCGCCCGGGGGTCGTAGTTCTTGTAGACCCGGTGGCCGAACCCCATCAGCCTCTCCTCGCGGTTCTTGACCCTCTCGAGGAACGCGGGGATGTTGTCGACGCTCTCGATGCGCCGCAGCATCCTCAGCACCGCCTCGTTGGCGCCGCCGTGCAGGGGCCCGTAGAGGGCAGCGATCCCCGCGGCGACCGCGGAGTAGGGATCCGCGTCGGAGGAGCCGACCGCGCGCACCGCGGAGGTCGAGCAGTTCTGCTCGTGGTCGGCGTGGAGGATGAAGAGCACGTCGAGCGCCCGGGCGAGCCGCTCGTCGGGCCGGTAGGTCGTCTCGGTCATCCTGAAGAGCATCGCCAGGAAGTTCTCGGGGTAGGCGAGCTCGTTGTCCGGGTAGACGTACGGGAGCCCCATGTTGTGGCGGTAGGAAAACGCCGCGAGGGTCGGCATCTTGGCGATCAGGCGGATGGTCGCCAGGTAGCGCTCCTCGGGGTCGTCGAGCTTCTTGGCGTCGGGGTAGAAGGTCGAGAGTGCCCCGACCGAGGCGAGCAGCATGCCCATCGGGTGGGCGTCGTAGCGAAAGCCCGTGAGGAAGCCCTTGATGTCCTCGTGGACGAAGGTGTGGTGGGTGATGTCGTGGGTCCAGGCATCGAGCTGCGCCTGGGTGGGAAGCTCGCCGAAGACCAGCAGGTAGGCGACCTCGAGGAAGGTGGACTTCTCGCAGAGCTGCTCGATCGGGTAGCCGCGGTGCTGGAGGATCCCCGCCTCGCCGTCGATGTAGGTGATCGCGGAGCGGCAGGAGGCGGTGTTCGTGAATGCCGGGTCGTAGGCCATCAGGCCGAAGTCGTCGTCGTCGACCCTGATCTGCCGCAGGTCCATCGCCTTCACGGTGCCGTCGGTGATCGGCAGCTCGTAGGTCCTGCCGGTCCGGTTGTCGGTCACGGTCAGCGAGTCGCCGGCGGCCGGATCCGCCCCGTCCACCGTCACTTTCTGGGTCTGCTCGGTCGCCATCGCGTCTCCTGGGTGATCGCCGCCAGTGGAGGCGTCAGTATCGCAGCTTGCGCACCGTGGTCAGGTGGGAAGCGGCTCGAAGCGGGTCATCATCCGCAGCTCGCCGATCCGGGCCTCGATCTCCTCGCGGCTGAGGCGGACGATCCGCTCGGTCCCGAATTCCTCGACGTTGAAGGAGGCGAGCACCGTCCCGTAGCCCATGGCCCTGCGCAGCGCCGCCTCGTCCACGCCTTCCTCGCAGCCCTGCAGGTAGCCGAGGAACCCCCCCGCGAAGCTATCGCCGGCGCCGGTCGGGTCGCGGACGTCCTCGAGGGGCAGGCCCGGAAGCGCGAAGAACCCCTGGGGGGTGAACAGCGCCGCCCCGTACTCGCCCTGCTTGGCGACGACCGCCCTCGGCCCCATCTCCATCACCGCCCGGGCCGCGCGGGCCAGGTTGGGCTCACGGGTCAGCTCGCGGATCTCGGCGTCGTTGACGATCACGCAGTCCACCTCGGAGATCACGGCGAGCAGCGAGTCCCGGGCGGTCTCGATCCAGAGGTTCATGGAGTCGAGGGCGACGAAGCGGGCGCCGTCGCACTGGCGGCGCACCTCGCGCTGGAGCTCGGGCTGGATGTTGGCCAGGAAGAGCGTCTCGGAGCCGCGCGAGCCCTCCGAGAGCTTCGGCGAGAACTCGCCGAAGACGTTGAGCCGGGTGTCCTCGGTGTGGGCGGTGTTGAGGTCAAAGTCGTAGCGTCCGCGCCAGAAGAAGGTCTGGCCGTCCTGCACCCGCTCGACGTCCTCGGTGTTGACCCCCCGGCCCTCCAGCACCGCGAACTCCTCGGCCCCGAAGTCGGACCCGACCGGGCCCACCACCCGCACCTCGGTGAAGAAGCTTGCGGCGAGCGCGAAGTGGACGGCCGATCCGCCCAGCATCCGCTCCCGCTCTCCGAACGGGGTCTTCACGGAATCGAACGCGATCGACCCAACGACGGTCAGTGACACTCGGGCCCTCCGGATGAGGTCGCGCGACACTCTCGGCGCCGCTTCGGGAGACTAGGCGGCCGTGAAGGCTATACGGATGAGCCGCTTCGGAGGGCCGGAGGTCCTCGAGCACACCGAGGTCCCCGATCCCGAGCCGGCCGAGGGGCAGACCCTGGTCACGGTCTCGCGTTGCGGCGTCAACTTCGCCGACACCCACGTGACCCGCAACGACTACCTGGCCGACCAGCAGCTCCCGATGACCCCGGGCGGCGAGGTGAGCGGCACGACTCCCGACGGCCGCCGGGTCGCCGCGCTGCTCGGGAACGGTGGCTACGCCGAGCAGGTCGCGGTTCCCGACGCCGCCCTCGTCCCGGTCCCCGACGGGGTGGACGACGACCAGGCCGCCGCCCTCCTCCTCCAGGGGCTGACCGCCCGCAGCATCCTGAGGATCTCCGCCAACCTCCGGCCCGGGGAGTCGGTCCTCGTCGAGGCGGCGGCCGGGGGCACCGGAAGCCTGGCCGTGCAGCTCGCCAAGCGCATGGGTGCGGGGCGGGTGATCGGTGCGGCCTCCAGCCCGGAGAAGCGGGAGCTGGTCCTCGAGCTGGGCGCCGACGCCGCGGTGGACTCCCGGGCCGAGAACCTTTCGGCGGCGATCCTCGAGGCCAACGACGGAAAGCAGGTGGACGTCGTGCTGGAGATGTCGGGGGGCACCGCCTTCGAGCAGGCTCTCCGATCGCTGGCCCCGTTCGGAAGGCTGGTCACCTTCGGAATCGCCTCGCGGGAGGAGAACGAGGTCAGGACCGGCCACCTGATGCGCAACAGCCGGGCGGTGATCGGCTTCTGGCTCGTTCACCTCTTCTCCCGGCCGCAGCTGCTGCGGGAGGGCCTGGAGGAGGTGCTCGGCGCGGCCGCCGCGGGCGAGCTGCGGGCCGTGATCGGGGGCGTCTATCCCCTCTCGCAGGCAGCCCGTGCCCACGAGGACCTCGCCGCCCGCCGCACCACCGGAAAGCTCCTCCTGGACCCCACCGCATGAACTTTCGCGAGCTCGGGCTCTCGCCCGACATCCAGCAGGCGCTGGACGAGCTGGGCTACGAGGAGCCGACCCCGATCCAGGAGCAGGCGATCCCGGAGCTGCTCGCCGGGCACGACGTGATCGGGCAGGCCCAGACCGGGACCGGCAAGACTGCGGCCTTCGGCCTGCCTCTCCTGCAGTACGTCGACCCCGGCAACGACGAGGTGCAGGCGGTCGTGCTCACCCCCACCCGGGAGCTCTGCATCCAGGTCACCCAGGCGATGCGGGCCTACGCCGAGCACCTCGAAGTCGAGATCGTCGCGGTCTTCGGGGGCGCCCCGATCCGCTCCCAGCAGGCCCAGCTGCGGGCCGGGGCCCACGTCGTCGTGGCCACCGTCGGGCGGATGATGGACCTGATGTCGCGGCGCTCGCTGGTCCTCACCGCGGCCCGCTACGTCGTCCTCGACGAGGCCGACGAGATGCTCGACCTCGGCTTCATCGAGGACGTGGAGAGGATCCTGCGGATGTGCCCGGGCGGGCGCCAGACAGCGCTCTTCTCGGCGACGATGCCCCCGCCGATCCAGCGGCTGGCAGAGGGCTACATGTACGACCCGGTGACGATCCGGATCACCCCCAAGCAGCTCACCGTGGACGCGATCGAGCAGGCCTACCTCGAGGTCGGGGCCCGCGAGAAGGCCAGCCGGCTGGTGGACCTGCTGCGCGCCGAGGACCCCGAGCAGGCGATCATCTTCTGCCGTACCAAGATCGGCGCGGCCCGCCTCGAGAAGACGCTCAAGGAAAAGGGCCTGGACGTCAAGGCGCTGCACGGCGACATGAGCCAGGGCTCGCGCGACGGCGTGATGATCGCCTTCAAGGACCACCGCGTGCGGCTGCTCGTCGCCACCGACATCGCGGCGCGGGGGCTGGACATCGAGCACGTCACCCACGTCATCAACTACGACGTTCCGGACTCGTCCGAGGTCTACGTCCACAGGATCGGCCGCACCGGCCGGGTCGGCCGCACCGGCCGGGCGATCACCCTTGTCACCCCCGCCCAGCGCGACGAGATCGGGCGCATCGAGCGCGACGTGAGGACCTCGATCGGGGAGTGGGAGGCACCCGAGGAGCGCCTCGAGCACGCGCCCAGGCCGCGCCGCCGCGAGCGCCCTCGAAAGGGGCCCCCGGCCGAGGCCCCCGTGGCAGACGGCACCCGCAAGCTCTTCGTCAACCGCGGGGAGCGCAGCGGGATCACCGAGGAGGACCTCCGCTTCGCCTTCCGGGAGGGCGCGGTCGTTCCCGACGAGGCGATCCGCGACATCCGGGTGCTGCACCGGTTCTCCTTCGTGGAGGTCGATGCCGAGCACGCCGAGCGCGCCGTCTCGTTCCTGGACGGCACCAGGCTGAAGGGTCGGGAGATCCGGCTCGAGGTGGCGCGCAGCTAGGTCAGCCCGAGGGCCCAAGGATCCGGCCCGAGGTGGCGCGCTGCTAGGTCAGCTCGGCGATCCGCCGCAGCAGCAGATCGAAGTCGATCGGCTTGGAGATGAAGTCGTCGGCCTCGCCGAGCCCGCGCATCGCCTCCGCCGCCTCCCCGTGGGCGCTGACGATCAGCACCGGGATCCCGTCCCCCGAGGCCCTGACCTCGGCGAGGACGTCGAGGCCGGACTTGCCGGGCATCATCGCGTCGAGCAGCATCAGGTCGGGCGGCTCCGAGGTCTCGGCGAGGCGCCTGCCGACCCCCTCGCCGTCCTCCGCGGTGATCACCTCGTGGCCCTCCATCTCGAGCCGGGTCCGCAGCAGGAGCAGGATCGTCTCGGAATCGTCGGCGACGAGGATGCGTGCCATCAGCGGCTCCCGAGCGCGGTCGGAGCGGGCTCGGCGCCGCTCGACTCGAAGGCCGGCAGCACGATCCGGAAGGTCGATCCCTGCCCGGGCGAGGAGGAGACCTCCAGCGAGCCCCCGTGCAGCTCGATCAGGGAACGGGAGACCGCCAGGCCCAGCCCGGTGCCGCCGACCCTCTGCGTGAGCCCCGCCTCGCCCCTCACGAAGCGCTCGAAGATGTGGTCGCGGTGCTTGGGGGCTATCCCCGGCCCGTCGTCGGAGACCGCGAGGACGACGCCGTCGGCCCCCCGCATCGCGCTGACCGAGATGTTGGCGCCGCCCGGGCAGTACTCGTGGGCGTTGGTGATCAGGTTGGTCAGGACCTGCCGGATCCGGTCAGGCTCGGCGAGGACCTGCGGCAGGCCCGGCTCGACGTCGAAGTCGAGGTGCTGCGAGCTGGCCTCGGTCTGCGCCCTCATCGTCCTCACCGCCTCCTCGACGAGCGGCCCCAGATCGGTCGGCACGGGCCTGATCTCCAGCCTGCCGGCGTCCGAGCGCGCCAGGTCGAGCAGGTCGTTGAGCAGGCGCACCAGGTGGCGGGTGTTGTCGAGGATGATCTCGACCGTCTCCGTCTGGCGCGGGCTGAGCCGGCCCTTCTCCATCATCAGCAGCTCGGCGAATCCGTGGATCGAGGTCAGCGGGCTGCGCAGCTCGTGCGAGGCGGTGAGCACGAACTCGTCCTTGAGCCTCTCCAGCCGTGCGCGCTCGGAGATGTCACGGACCGAGATCACGGTGCCGCCGGCCTCGGCCCCCAGCTTGGAGGCGGTCACCGCGAGGATCGAGTCGCCCTCGCCGATGTGGACCTCCTCGGGCTCGCGGCCCGCCAGCAGGCGCTCCAGCTCGCGAGAGGGCATCGAGCCCTCGAGCAGCTCGCGGATCGGGGCGCCGACGTCGGCCCAGGGCAGCAGGCGGCGGGCCGCCGGGTTGGCGTCGGTCACCACCCCGAGCTCGTCCACGGTGATCACCCCGTCGGAGAGGCTCTCGAGGGTGACCGCGAGCCGCTGGCGGCTCTCCTCCAGGTGCCGGTAGGCGGACTGCAGCTCGTCGGCCATCTCGTTGAAGGCGTTCCCCAGAGCGGCGGCCTCGGCCGGCCCGTCGACGACGACGCGGGCGCGCAGGTCTCCGCCGGCCAGCCTCCCCGCCGCGGCGCCCAGCCGCTCCAGGGGGCTGCGGATCGAGGTGATCAGACCGTTGAAGAGGATCGCCGCGATCACCCCGCACCCGATCAGGATCGCCACCCCGATCACGGCCGTTCGCCGCACCTCCGCGCTCACCGAGCTGCGCAGCTCGGCGCGGTGGGCCACCTCGCCGGCCTCCAGGGCAGCCTCGGTCACGAGGACGCGACGGGTGAGTCGCGGCCCGAGCAGCGAAGCCGGCGGGCGGCCCTGGAGCTGGGGGGCGGCCACCAGCTCCTGCCAGCGGTCGTGGGCCCGCAGGAGCTCGGAGAGGCGGCGGCTGGCTGCGTCGCCCCCCGCGAGTGGGACCGCGTCGGCCCCCGCCCGGGAGAACACGGAGGAGGCCAGCGCGAATCGGGCGCGCGACCCCGCCGGAGTGACCTCCAGGTCGCGCAGGGCCTGGCGCTGGTCGCCGAAGGCCTGGCGCATGCGCTCGGCGAGTATCTGCAGCTCGTAGGAGGCAGCGGTCTGGCTCTCGTGCGCCTCGCGCAGGTCGATCAGGCGCGCCGCCCCGATCACCGCGACGCCCGCCAGCAGCGCGAAGGTGATGGCGAAGCCGCTGCGCAGGCGGTTTGCAAGGGATGGGTTCAATGCCGCGCCCTCTTCGCCCTACAGTACCGGCGCCCCTTGACCTCACAGACGCTAGCCATCCTTCTCGGCCTCTCTGCGAGCGCCACCTGGGGGGTCTCCGACTTTCTCGGCGGCCAGCAGTCCCGCCGCATCCCCGCGCTGAGCGTCGTCGCGGTCAGCTACCCGGCCGGGTTCGTCGTGGTCGGTCTGGTCGCCCTGCTGGCCGGCGGCTCGCTCCCGGCCGACCAGGCGCTGCTGGCCGCGCTCGCCGGCGTGGCAGGGGCCGTCGCCATCACCCTCTTCTACGCGGCGATGGCGATCGGGCCCGTCAGCATCGTCGCGCCGGTCTCCTCGCTCGGGGTGGTGATCCCGGTCGCGGTCGGTCTGGCCCGCGGCGAGGCCCCCGGCCCGTTGCAGGTCGCGGGGCTCGTCCTGGCGATCATCGGGATCGCCCTGGCCGTCCGCGAGGCCGAGGCGCCCCACACCGTGCGCGTCTCGAGGCGGGCCCTGCTCCTCGCCACCCTGGCCGGTGCGGGCTTCGGCCTGTTTTTCACCGGTATCGACGGTCCCGCCTCTCACGATCCGCTGTGGACCTCCGCGACCGCTCGCCTGGGCGGGTCGGTGGCGATTGGCGCGGTCCTGCTGGCCGCCCCCCCTGAGCGGGGGCCGGGCTTTGACGGGCTTCCCATACTCCTGCTTATCGGCACGCTCGACGCCGGGGCCAACATCCTGGTTGCGCTAGCGACCAGCAAGGGCTATCTCTCGCTGGTCGCGGTCGCCGCCTCCCTGTTCCCGATCGTCACGGTGCTGCTGGCCCGCGTCTTCCTCTCCGAGCGCCTGGAGAGGGTTCAGCAGGCCGGCGTGGTCCTGGCGCTGGTCGGGGTGGTGCTGATCGCCGGCGGCTAGCCGGGTCGCGCCCAACCCCGCCGGTCGCCGCCCTCCAGCCGCACCGCGAGCACCTCCTCCAGACGGCCGATCGTCTCGGAGGGGTCGCGGTGAAGGATGGCCCGCATCCCGACCGCCTCCGCGCCGGCGCAGTTCTCGCGCAGGTCGTCCACGAAGACGCAGCTCGCGGCCGGCCTTCCCACACGCTCGGCGGCGAGCAGGTAGATCCCCGGCTGCGGTTTGTGGAGCCCGACCTCGGCGGAGATCACGACCGTGTCGAACAGCCTTGCGAAGAGGTCGCGGTCGTAGTGGTCGAGGCTCCAGGAGTTGGAGACGAGCCCGGTCGGCACGCCGGCCCGCCGGGCCGCCTCGACCGCCGCGGTCATCCGCTCGAGGGGCACCATCCCGGCGAACATGCTGTCGATCAGGCCCGAGGGGTCCCCGAGGCCGAGCCGGGCGCCGAAGCTGCGCTCGAAGTCCTCCTCGGAGATCCCGCCGGTCTCCAGCAGCCGAAGCTCCGCCAGCGCCTCGGGGTCCTCGCGGAAGAGCCGCCTCACGGCGCCTTCCTCGAGGCCGTTGAGGCGGCAGAATGCTGCGAAGCTGTCCCACACGGGCGTGGTCAGCACCCCGCCGAAGTCGATCAGCAGGGCCGTCTCGTGTTCTCGCTCGGACATATGCTTGGCGGGTGAGCGGCGAGGCTACCGGGAGCGCGACGGCGCCGGAGGGGATCGACCGGGACGGGGTCGAGGCCTGGTTCTCGAGGAACGTTCCCGGGGTGCAGCCGCCGCTGGCCTTCGAGCGGATCTCGGGGGGGCGCTCCAACCTCACCTTCGGGGTCGCCGACGCCGCCGGCCGCCGCTGGGCCCTGCGCCGCCCGCCGCTCGGAAGGCGGCTCGGCTCCGCTCATGACATGGGTCGCGAGCATCGGGTGATCTCCGCGCTGCAGCCAACCCCCGTCCCGGTTCCGCCCGTGATCGGCCTCTGCGGGGACGAGTCGGTGACCGGGGCCCCCTTCTACGTGATGGACTTCGTCGAGGGGCCGATCCTGCGGACCGCCGCCGACGCCGAGCTGTTCCCCGATGCCCCGCGGCGCCGGGCGATCGGCGAGCGGGTGATCGACACCCTGGTCGAGATCCACCGGGTCCTTCCCGACGAGGTGGGCCTGGGCGAGCTGGGCAGGAAGGCCGATTACGTGGCCCGGCAGCTCCACCGCTGGCACGGGCAGTGGGAGAAGTCGAAGACCCGCGATCTCGCGACGATCGACGAGGTCCACCGCGACCTCGCCTCGCGGATCCCCCGGCAGGGCCCGGCGGCGATCGTCCACGGCGACTACCGCCTGGACAACATGATCCTCTCGCCGCGGGGCGAGGTCGCCGCGGTCGTCGACTGGGAGCTCTGCACGCTGGGCGACCCCCTGGCCGACGTCGGGCTGCTGATGGTCTACTGGTCGGAGCCCGGCGATCCCTTCGTGCCGCTGTTCGAGCCGGCGACGGTGGCGCCCGGCTTTCCGACCCGAGGAGAGCTGGCCGGGCGCTACGAGGAGCGGTCGGGCCGCGACCTCTCCGGGCTCGACTTCTTCGTGGCGCTCGGTTACTGGAAGCTGGCGATCATCCTCGAGGGCGTCTTCGCCCGCTACGCGGCCGGGCAGTACGGCAGCTCGGCCGAGGGGTTCGAGCAGTTCGGAAGGGTCGTAGAGCAGCTGGCGGAGGCCGCCCGCGAGGCGGCTGCCCGGCTCCCCTGAGCTGCCACGCCGGGGCGATGCCCCGGCCCGGCTACTCGGCGGTCGCCGCCTGCGGCGCCCTTCTCGCTCCCTCCTCGGCGCGCTTGGCGGCGCGGCCGAGCTCGCGGCGGGCGATCACCATCTTGTGGACCTCGTCCGGGCCGTCGGCGATCCGCAGCATGCGGCTGAAGCGCCACATCATCGCCAGCGGGGTGTCGTCGGTCATTCCCAGGGCGCCGTGCACCTGGATGGCCCGGTCGAGGACGTCCATCACCATGTTCGCGGCGACCACCTTGATCATCGAGATCTCCTGGCGGGCGGCGCGCTTCCCGGCGGTGTCCATCTTCCAGGCCGCATACAGGGTGAGCAGCCGGGCCTGGTCGACCTCCATGCGGGAGCGGGCGATGAAGTCCTGTACGAACTGCTTGTCGGCCAGCGGCCCGCCGAACGCCTCGCGCGTGTTGGCGCGCTCGCACATCATCTCGACCGCCCGCTCGGCCGTCCCGATCGCCCGCATGCAGTGGTGGATCCTGCCCGGGCCGAGCCTGTCCTGGGCGATCGCGAATCCGGCGCCCTGGGGGCCGAGCAGGTTCGAGGCGGGGACCCGGCAGTCCTCGTAGCGGACCTCGCAGTGCCCGGGGCCGCCGTCGTGGCCCATCACCGGGACCGCGCGCACCAGGTCGAAGCCGGGGTTGTCGGTGGGCACGAGGATCATCGAGGCCCGGGCGTAGGGGGGAGCCTCGGGGTCGGTGACCACCATCGCTATCGCCACCGAGGCGCCCACCGCCCCGGAGGTGAACCACTTGTGACCGTTGATCACCCACTCCTCGCCGTCGCGCTCGGCCGTGGTCTGCAGGGTCGTGGGATCGGAGCCGGCGACCTCGGGCTCGGTCATCGAAAAGCAGGAGCGGATCTCGCCTTCGAGCAGCGGCGCCAGCCAGCGCTCCTGCTGCTCCCCGGTGCCGTGCTCGGCGAGGATCTCGGCGTTGCCGGTGTCGGGCGCCGCGCAGTTGAAGGCCATCGGAGCGGCCACCGGGCTGCGGCCCATCTCCTCGCACAGCAGGCCGTACTCCCAGTTGGTCAGGCCGGGGCCGTGGCCATCCGCGCCCGAGGCGGGGGAGCCGGGCGAGGTCTCATCGGGCATGAAGAGGTTCCACAGGCCCTCCGCGCGGGCGCGCTCGCGAATCTCCACCAGCGTCGCCGGGTAGGGGACGCCGTCTCCCACCTCCTCGTCGAGCGCCACGGCGATCTCCGCCTCGCGCGGATAGACGTGCTCGTCCATGAAGGCGACGATCCGCTCTCGCAGCGATTCGACCTGGGGGCTGGGGTTGAAGTCCATTGCCGTCCTCTCGCTCGTAGGAGCGCGAACGCTACCGCTCCAGGGGCCGGGCGCGAGCGGTTCCCCGGGGTCGGGGCGCCCGCCAAGGCCCATCCCGGCCACCCCTGGCCGAACGCCCACCCCGGCCGCGCCTGCCGCCAAGGCTCACCCCGGCCGCGCCTGCCGCCAAGGCTCACCCCGGCCGCGCCTGCCGCCAAGGCTCACCCCGGCCGCGCCTGCCGCCAAGGCTCACCCCGGCCGCGCCTGCCGCCAAGGCCCATCCCGGCCACCCCTGGCCGAACGCCCACCCCAGCCGCGCCTGCCGCCAAGGCTCACCCCAGCCGCGCCTGCCGCCAAGGCTCACCCCAGCGCGAGGCCCTTCTCAGCCGCGTCGGTAGCGGGCGAAGAGCTCGCCGCTGCGCTCCAGCAGCCAGACGGGCTCGAGCTCGGCGGTCGAGCTGAGCTCCCCCTCGAGGATGTGGGCCCCCCTGCCGCCCGCCAGCTTGGGGGCGATTGTGAGGAAGAGCTCGTCGACCAGTCCCGCCCCCTGCAGCTCGCCGTGCAGGCCTGGCCCCCCCTCGCAGAGCAGGGCCCGCACCCCGCGCTCTCCGCGCAGATGGGAGAGCGCCGCGGCGATGTCCACCCGGCCCTCGTGACGCACGACCCTGACCGGGGTGGCGGTCGCCGGGGGCTCGGCGTCGGAGGCCGTGAAGATCAGGACCCGCCCGCCGCCGTCGGTGAATACCGGCGCGTCCCAGGGGAGGTCGAGCCGGCCGCTGACGATTACCGCCAGAGGGTCGTGCGGAAGCCCGATCCGCTCCCGGCGCTCGCGCCACTCGGGGTTGGAGACGATCCGTCCGTAGCGCTCGGCCCGAACCGTGCCGGCGCCGACCATGACCGCGTCGAAGCGGGTCCGCAGCCTCTGGAGCATCTCGGTGTCGGTGGAGGAGCCGATCTTTCCCGAACGCCCCTCGATCGCCGCCCTGCCGTCGAGCGTGGTGGCGAAGTTGACGGCGAGGAACGGACGGTCGGGGTGCGGATGCTCCCACGGCCGGAAGGAGTCGAGCAGGTCCTCGACGCTCGTCGCGCCCGGCTCGGGGAGGAGCGCGCGCAGGTCCTCAGCCACCGGCGATCTCCCCGAAATCAACCACCGCCGATTTCCCCGAGGTGCGAAATGTTCGCAAGGTCGGACTCATCGGCGGAGCGCTCGGCACCGAGCCAGGCGTCGAGGATCTCGCCGAGCAGGGGCTCCGAGGTGGTGCGCAGGCTGATCGCGAGCACGTTGGCGTCGTTCCAGTGCCGCGCTCCGGCCGCGGTCGCCGCGTCCGCGCAGAGGGCGGCGCAGACCCCGGGCACCTTGTTGGCCGCGATCGACGCCCCGGTGCCGGTCCAGCAGCAGACCACGGCCATCTCCGAGCGTCCCTCGGCGACGTCGCGGGCCGCCTCTTCGGAGGCCCAGGCCCAGTCGGGCCGCCCGGACGCGGCCAGCGCGCCCCTCGGGGTCACCTCGTGGCCCCGCTCGCGCAGGGCCGGCGCGACCGCCTCGGCGACGCCGACCCGCTCGTCTGCCGCCACCGAGATCCTCATCGGTCAAGCCTAGCCACCGCCCTCGCCGCCGCGCCTTGAGTCGCCCAGCCACGGCGGAGCCGCCCAGCCACCGCAGAGCCGCCCAGCCACCGCGGAGCCGCCCAGCCACGGCCGAGCTTCAAGTTACCGCTGTCATGCAGCGCTAAGTTGAAGCTCGGCTAGGAGTAGTCGTGCCAGCCGGCGAACTCGCGGCCGGCGAAGCGCTGCAGCTCGGCGACGTCAGCGCCGAAACGGCTGCGCAGCGTCTCGAACACCCGGTCGGGAAGCTCCGGCTTCGGGGCGGGCGGCGCCTCGGGGTCGTGGACGACCTTCTCCACCAGCCAGCGCATCGACTCGGGCAGGCGGTCGAAGTTGCGGTCGAAGGAGCGGAACCCGGGAAGCTTGATCAGCCTCTCCATGAACTGGTAGCGGTCCCCCTGCTTGGCGCTCGATCTCTCCCACTCCCGGTCGAACTGCTCCGAGCGGAAGCTCTCGTCTACGCCGGCGAACCGGAAGGCGCGGCGGATCGTTCCGTCGCGGTCGCCGTGCAGCTCCTCCTGGGTGATCACCTCGATCTGCTCGGGATCGAAGCGTTCCAGGTAGGGCTGGAGCTGCATCCAGTACATCGAGCGGTGAACGTAGGAGGTGTCGGGCGCGCTGAGCGTCTCGGTGAGGTCCCTGGTCTCGTATCCGGCGCCGGTCGCATGGACCCAGTGCGAGAGGATCCTCTTGATCGGGTCGCGGACCATGTAGATCAGCCGGACCTCGGGTCCCGCGTGGCGATGGATGCGCTCCGGGACCCCCTGGAAGCGGGGCAGGTTCGTGTAGTGGGGCGAGGACTCCCCGCGCACGCGGAAGCGGCTGTCGAAGCGGCTCGCGTACCAGTCGAGCCCGAGGTCCCAGTTGAGCTCGGAGACGAAGAAGTTGAGCTCCTTGGGCTTCGACATCTGGACCTCGGGGTGCAGGCCGAGATAGTGGTGGATGCTGGTCGTCCCGCACTTCAGCCCGCCGATGATGATCAGGTTCGGCATCGCCGCGTGCCGCTTGCGCCGGCGGCGGAACCGGCGCTTGCGGTCCATCGCGTAGCGCTCGCGGGCGCGCTCGCACATCGCCGCGTCGGCGGGGTCGTATGCGGCCACCGGAGGGGCGGCGGGGTCTGTCTTGGCCTCGGACAAGGCTGGCTAGTGTAGCTTCGCCGTGATGAGCGCGGGCGAGCAGGATTCCGTCGCGGGCCGGCTCCCCTGGCGCGGTCCCGGCCCCGGGCGGCCCGCGCTTCCGCTGCCGCCGGAGCGGATGCCGCTGCGAAGCCACGGCGCGCTGCGCAAGCGCTGGCGCTACGTCGGCGTCTTCTGCGAGGAGCTGATGCTCTGTGCCGCGCGGGCCAGCGTGGGACCCCTCGGGCACTGTTTCTGGGCGGTTCTCGACCGCCGGTCCGGGCGCGCCCTCGACCACACCCGGCGGGGCCGGCTGGGCGGGGAGGTCGTCTTCGACGGACCGCGCCTGGAGATCGGCGCATCCACGGCCCGGGCCGAGCTGGTGCTCGCCGACTCGGAGCCGGTCGAGGCGGTCTGCGCCAGCGGGGCCGGCTGGGGCTGGACCCGCAAGCGCGCCGGCATGCGGGTCTCCGGGACGGTCGAGGCGGCCGGCCGCCGCTGGGAGCTGGACGCGCTTGGCGTGGACGACGTCTCCGCCGGCTACCACGCCCGCCACACCTCCTGGCGCTGGTCGGCCGGGGTCGGGCGGGCCACCGACGGACGGTCCGTGGCCTGGAACCTGGTCAGCGGGATCAACGACCCCCCGGTGCGCAGCGAGCGCGCGATCTGGGTCGAGGGCCAGGCCGCCGAGCCTGCCCCCGTGAGCTTCGAGGGGCTCGACGCGGTCGTCTTCGAAGGCGGGGAGAGGGCCGGCTTCGCTACCGAGATGGAGCTCTCCCGCGACGACAACCTCCTCCTGGTCCGCTCCCGCTACAGGCACCGCTTCGGCTCGTTCACCGGCCACATGGGGGGGATCGAGCTCGACGGCGGACTCGGGGTGATGGAGGAGCACGAGGCGCTCTGGTGAGCCGGGCGGCTCCGGCCGACCTCTCGTCGAGCTTCCGGTCCTTCACCGACGCGGCGGCCTCCTTCTTCGCCAACCTCGCCGACGTCCACTGGCTTCCCTTCGCTATCGCCCTCGGCATGCTGACCGCCATGCAGCTCTGCCGGGCGCGGGCGTGGCAGCACGTGCTCGAGGCCGCCTACCCCCACAGCCCGGTCTCCTACGTCCGGGTGACTGCTTCCTACCTGGCCGGGGCGGGGATCAACGCGATCGTGCCCGCCAGGGCTGGCGACGTCACCAAGATCTTCCTGGTCAAGAAGCAGATACCCGGCTCCTCCTACCCGGCGGTGACCTCGTCCTTCCTGGTGCAGACGATCTTCGACACCGCCGCCGGAGTCGTCGTCCTGCTCTACGCGGTCACCCAGGGCCTGCTCCCGCGCCCCCCCGAGCTTCCCAAGCTCCCCGCTTTCGAGATCGCCTTCTGGGCCGAGAACCCCCAGCTCCTGCTCTTCGCGGTGACCGCGCTCGGCGTCGGCTCGGTGATCGCCTTCGCGATGCTGGCGCGCCGGGCGGAGCTCTTCTGGGAGCGGATCAAGCAGGGGGTGGCGATCCTCGCCGAGCCCTCGCGCTACCTGCGGCAGGTGGCTGCCTGGCAGGGGCTGGGGTGGCTCTGCCGCTTCGCCGCCTTCTGGTTCTTCCTGGAGGCCTTCTCGATCGGTGGCTCGGTGTCGAACGTGATGCTGGTGATGAGCGTGCAGGCGATCGCCACCATCGTGCCCTTCACGCCCGGGGGCGCCGGCGCCCAGCAGGCGCTTCTGGTCGCCACCCTGGCGGGCCCCTCCCGCACCGCGGTGCTCTCCTTCTCGGTCGGCACGCAGATCGCGATGGCATCGTGGTCGGTCGTGCTCGGTTTCGGGGCGATACTCCTCGTCTTCGGCACCACCGACTGGCGCGGCCTGATGCGCGAGGCCGAGAGCGACGCCGAGGCCGAGGATTCGCGGAACGGGGACTCGGAGGCCTCAGCCGCCTAGCTACGCGGCGGGGCCCATTCGCGCGCCAGCAGCGCGTACACAACGCTGTCGAGGTAGCGGTCGCCGAAGCGCTGGGACTCGCGGGCCACGCCCTCCTTGGTGAAGCCGAGCCGCTCGGGAATTCTCCGGCTGCGCTCGTTGCCGAGGGCGCACCTGACCTCCACGCGGTTCAGCTCCCAGGTGCAGAAGGCATGGTCGAGCAGGGCGCCGACGGCGAGTGTCATCGTCCCCCGGCCCTGCTCGGAGCGGGCAAGCCAGTAGCCGAGGGCGGCCGAGCGGTTGTCCCAGTCGACTGCGTGCAGGCCGGCCATGCCGACGATGCGGCCGTCGCGCTCCACGGCGGCCTCGAGCCCCTCCTCGAGCTCCGCCTGAAGGCGGGCCTTCCTCACGAACTCGGCCGTCTGCAGCGGGGTCTGGGCCGCGGCCCAAGGCAGCCAGGGTGAGAGGTGGTCGCGATCGCGTTCCACCAGTCCGTGAAGCTCGGCGACGTCACCGTTATCCAGGGTTCGCAGGCGCAGCCCGTCCTCGACCGGTAGCTCCATGGGCGGATACAGACGGTGCCCGGCGCGACTCCCAGCTCAGTTGGAGATGACCACGAACTTCTTGAACGGCTCGGTGATCGTCCAGACCGACTTGGTGCCGGCCCGGAAGTGGGCGACGCCGCCGGGACGCAGATCTATCGTCTCGCCCGTCCCCAGGAGCTCGACCGTGGCCGCTCCCTCGATCACGTGGAAGGCTTCGTCGCCTTCGAAGTCGTAGT
This sequence comes from Solirubrobacterales bacterium, assembly GCA_046330315.1. Classification (GTDB taxonomy): domain Bacteria; phylum Actinomycetota; class Thermoleophilia; order Solirubrobacterales; family 70-9; genus JAXLSZ01. The sequence goes on along the minus strand of JAXLSZ010000005.1, from coordinate 179,685 downwards.
CGTAGGTCGCCGGCTCCGAGCGCCACAGGGAGACGTCGAGCTTGCCCGAAGCCGATCCCTCGGGCTCGATCTGAGGAGACTCCCCGACCTGTGTCCCGTCGATGATGTCGGGCTCGTAGCCGTCGGCATCGACGACATCGACCACGAAATTCTCTCCGCTCATTTCACTCCTCTCGACGCTTCGGGGCGCAACCGATTCTCCGCTTTGGCGGGCGCCGAGTCAATCGTTCCGGCCACCGCGGCAAGCGGCGCGCCGGCCCTAGCTCGAGAAGCCCGGGTAGCGGCCCTCGACCCGCCAGCGCCAGGGCGGCTCCTCGCCGGGCGGGAAGTCGTAGTGGTTGCGGCCGGGCAGGGTCTCGAGTGGCACCAGGTTCGGATCGTCGCGCAGCAGCACCCGTACGTGAGAGGCGGCCTCGATGTCGGGCTCTCCGGCAATCCGGGGAACCCGCTCCCAGCCCAGTCCGGGGCGGTAGAGCCAGAAGACGACCAGAACGCCCCGGCCGGCACGGCGCCGGTCCAGCAGCTCGGTGAACTCGGTGGTTCGCCTTCCCGAGGTGGTGAGGTGAAGCCCGGCTCGGCCGGGGAGGGGCACCGCGCAGCTGGGCCGGCGGCAGCGGCGGAAGTCGACGGGGACAAGGGGGGCTCCGTCCGGGCCCGCCCTGGCCAGCGGCGCGGGCGCCAGGGCGCGCACCAGCCTGGCCAGCGGCCAGCCGTAGGCCGGAACGAGCGGGTGATGCCGGCACGGCCCGGGGAGCCGGGGTGAGCAGGCGATCCGCCGGGCCAGCTCGTCGCCGAGCAGGCGGGCGGGGTCCCGGCCCCCGCCGGCGGCCAGCGAAGCGATCGCGGCCAGCAGGAGAAGCGCCACGAGGGCCGTCAGCCCGGCCTGCTCGACGGTGGCAGCGCCGGACTCGTCTCTCCATGGTGCGGTCACGGGCCGAGGCTAGGCGGCAGAAGCGCACCGGTTGCGCGCAAGGGGTGAAGGCTTCCGCGCCTCTATGCTTTGTCCAATGGAAGGCACACCGTTCAACCTGTTCGGGGACCCCGAGGAGTTCCGCGCCCGGATGGAGGAGATGGCCGAGCAGATGCAGTCCTCCCAACGCGTCGCCTGGGCGGACAACGCGATCAAGCTCGCCGTCGACATGACCGTTGCCGCGATCCACCGCCTCGAGCTCTCCGGCACCAGCGACGAGCAGGCGATGCAGGTCCGTGACGCCATCCGGGTCGTCTTCCCCGAGGCCGTCACCCTGGTGCGCGAGGCACGCGAGGGTCTCTCCTAGAGCGCGTGGTCCGCGCCAACGGGGTCGACCTGTCCCTCACTGACGAGGGCCGGGGACCCGCCGTCCTGATGTTGCACGAGACCGCGGCCACCGCGGCGGTCTGGGCGCCGCTGAGCGAGGCGCTGTCGGGCGGGATGAGGGCGATCGCCCACGACCGACGGGGTTGGGGGCGCTCGGAGGCGCCGGCCGGATACACGGCCACCTCGGTGGAGGAACAGGCCGAGGACGCGGCGGCGCTGCTTGCCGCCCTCGGGGTCGAATCGGCCGTCCTCTGCGGCTCGGGCCTGGGCGCGGTCGCGGCGCTCGACCTCGTCCTGCGGGGCGACCCGCTCGTCACCGGGGCGGTGCTGATCGAGCCGCCGCTCCTCGCCCTCCTCCCCGAGGCGACCGAGGGTCTCTCGTCGGATCGGGCGGCGATCGAGTCGGCGCTGCGCGAGGGTGGCCTCGCAGCGGCCGCCGACCTCTACCGGGCCGGCGGCCTGGCCCACCTCGGCGCCGGCGCCGGCCGGATCCCCGCGGAGATCTCCGCCGCGGCGCGGGACCGGCCCCGGACGCTGTTCGCCGAGCTGGGGGCGGTCCCCTCGTGGTCGCTTCGGCTCGAGCGAATGGAGGCGAACCGCGTTCCCTGCCTGCTCGTCACCTCACCCTCCACGCCGGAAGTGCTGAGCAGGGCGGCGGAGCGCCTCGGCGAGCGCCTCCGGGCCGCCGAGCCCGCCGAGGTCGGCGGCGAGGGGCTGCCGCAGATCGGCGGGGTCGGGGACCTCGCCGGCCTGCTCCGCTCACTCGCCGGGCTCTAGCCGCAGCAGGCCGCCGCGCCCGGCCGCCGCGCCGAGGCCCTCCGCGATCAGCGCGATGGGCAGCACGAGGGGGGTGGCGAGGACGCTGATCGGGAGGTCGAGCCGCCGCCGCCACGCCTTCTCCGCGGGCGTGGAGACGGCGCGGCCGAGGCGCCCGAAGAGCACGTTGTGGCCGAAGGTGAGGCTGTTCAGCAGGGTCTGCCACATCCCGCCGGGGGCGGGCCGCGGCCTCGCCCGCAGCCCCAGAAGCTTCAGCGCCTGAGGTGCGAAGAGGAACCTCGAGCCCGGATCGAGCGCGGACCAGCCCGAACCCCCGATCCAGGCCTGCAGGCCGGCCCGGTTCGGGCAGGACCCCCGCGCAGCGGCCTCGCGCGCCGCCTCGAGGGCCTCGCCGCGGGAGGCCGGTCCCCCGGCCACGGCGAGCCCGCAGCGCTCGCAGCGCCGCACCGGCACCGAGGCCGGCCGGGTCATCGCCCAGCCGAAGAGAGGCTCCCCGCAGGCCGGGCAGGGAGGGTTGTCGGGCCCTGACCCCGCCTCGAGGGGAACGGCTGGCCGGCCGGGGGCTTCCGGCACGGCTAGGAGACCGCCGGGGCGGAAAGCGGCTCGACCTCGACCTCCACTCCCGGGCTGTTCAGGGAAGCCAGGAAATCGGCGGGTTCGAAGGCCTGCGAGGGCGCCAGCGCTCCACTCTGCCCGAACCCGGGGGTCGCCATGCGCAGCGCGCCCTCCACGGTCGTCGCCGCGGTGAGCCCGTAGACGTCGCTGCCCCGCACCGTCCCCCTCCGGCGCGCCCCCCGTGCGCGTGCCTCGCAGGCCACGACCCACCGCGCCGCCCGGCGGCGCGATGGCTCCGGGCCCTCGGGAAGGCGATCGACCAGGCTCTCGGCCGCCCGCCTCAGCGGGGTCCGCATCGCGGCCGCGAAGACCGGCACCGCGACCGGGAGGGCCGGCGCCATCCAGGACGGGGCGACCGTGCCGGCGCTCAGCATCGTGCTGACGTTGCGGGTGGGGACGTGGAGCGGCACCGTGACCGGCTCTCCGGCGGGGTAGCGAACCATCCTGCGGACCCCGACCGGGGGGCCGAAGTCGAAGGAGCCGCGGTCGACACCCTGCGGGGCGGGGCGCAGGGCGCCGTCGGTGTAGGCGAGGTCTCCGCCGGAGATCATCCCGATCGCCGACAGGGTGGTTCCCCTGGTGGCGCGCATGCCGTGGACCGAGTAGGCGAGGACCACCTCCTCCAGCGGTCCCATCCCCTGCGCGGTGAGGGAGGCGATCATGTCCCCGGGCACGTAGTCGAACCCCATCGCGGTGACCAGGCACGCCCCGCTGGAGCGGGCGGCCTCCCCGTAGCAGTCGAAGACGCGGCGCATGAAGACCTGCTCCCCGGTCGTGTCGAGGTAGTGGGTGCCCGTCTCCGCGGCCGCCGCGAGCACCGGCTCGCCGTGGCGCACGAAGGGCCCGGCGCAGGCGATCACCGCCGCGCACGGCTCCAGCAGCTTGCGCAACCCGCCGGTTTCGTCAAGGCCCACCGCCACGAAGGGGGCCCCGCCGAGCGAGCCCGAGAGCTCGCGCAGCTTCCGGTGGTCCCTGCCGGAGAGCACGAAGTCGGCCCCCCGGCGGCCGAGCTCGGCCGCTACGAGCCGGCCCGTGTACCCCGTCGCCCCGTAGACGGCGACCGGCCCGGTCTGGCTGGACTCGCTCACTCCGCTGATCCTACGGAAGCGCCGCGCCCGCTCGCCCCGGGCGGTAGCGTTAGGACCGCGTGCAGCTCAGCGAGATCATGACCGCGGCGGTGATCACCGCCGACCACGGCGCCACCGCCCTCGAGGTCGCGCAACTGATGCGCGACCACAACGTCGGCTCGGTGGTGATCGTGGACAGCGACGGGACGCCGTCGGCGATGGTCACCGACCGCGACCTCGCGGTGCGGGTCCTCGCCGAGGAGGCGGGGGCGGACGCGACCGTCGACGAGAACGCCTCCAGGCCGTTGATCACGGGCGACCCCGACATGGAGCTCGACGAAGCCGCGGCCCTGATGGTCCAGCACCGCGTCCGCCGGCTGCCGGTCGTCGCCGAAGGGCGCCTGGCCGGGATCGTCACGCTCGATGACATCGCCGTTCGCACCGGCAACCTCGAGGTGGCGCAGCGCATGACCCAGGAGGTCATCGAGGGGGCCCTTCCCCAGTTCTACTTCCACGAGAGGGGATGAGGGTGCCGCTGACCGCTTCCCAGCAGCGGACCCGTCACCGGATCGAGGCGCTGATCGGGCTCGCCGCTCCCCTCCTCGACGCTCTGCTGGCGGTTGGGGACCGGGTCTCGCGCATCGCAGAGCCCGAGGACTACGAGTACTACCCGGTGCGAGCCGGAGAGTCCGAACGGCTGCCGGGCGGCCGGGAGGCCGCCGTCGGGAACGACGGTTGAGCGATCCCAGTCAGATGCTCGAGCGCGAACGGCGCTGGGCCGGCCCGGTCTCGGTCTGCATCGCGCTCGCGATCGCCGCGCAGGTTGCCTCCCTGCTCGCGGTTCAGAGCGCCGACCTCCCCAACACCAACGACCTTGCTCCCACCCTGCGCGCGATCGACTCGGCCAGCTCAGACCTGCTGGTCGCATCCCTGCTCAAGGCGGTGGGATTCGTCTTCTTCGTCGCGCCGCTCGCCTACCTGTTCAAGGCGGCGAGCGCTCGCGACCAGGGGGTGCGGCCGCGGCTGATCGGGGTGGTTGTCGCCGGCCCGCTCTTCCTGGCCGCCGGAGCGGTGGTTCAGCAAGTTGCCTTCAACCACGTTTCGGCCGACTTCGTCTCCCAACTGCCGGTCAAGGACCCGGAGTCGACCGCCAAGGACCTTCAGGGCGGTTCGACCCTGCTCCAGTTCTCGCTCGGCCTCTCGCTCGCCGGGACGATCGGGTTCCTCTTCGGAATCATCTACACGTCCAGGCGCGCCGCCGGGTGTGGCCTGCTGACGAGGTTCTGGGGAACGATCGGCACGGTCTCGGGCATCGCCCTCGCGCTGGCGACCGTGGCACCGGCGATGGCGCAGGTCGCCATCATGCTGATCACCGTCTTCCTCGTCTACCTGCTGCTCCTCTTCCTCGACCGGATTCCGGGCAGGGAGAGGCCCCCGGCCTGGGATGCGGGCAGGGCGATCCCGTGGCCGGCGCCTCAGCCCGGCCGGCGGGGCGGGCTCTTCGGGGGGTCCCCTCCCGGCCCCCGGCCGGACCCCGAGACCGTCGAGGGCACCGGTGCCGAGGCCTCCGTCGAGCCGGCGAACCCCCCGCGCGAACGCGGCGAGCGGCGCAAGCGCAAGCGGCGCCGCACCTGACCCCCCCACGTGGGACCTTTTTTCAGCGATGGAGGGGGGGTCAGAGGTCCCACGTCGCCGGCCCCCGAGCCCTGGGACCTCTCAGCCCTCGATATCAGGGTTTAGAGGTCCCACGCGGGGTTGGGAGGTCCCACGCGGGGTTGGGAGGTCCCACGCGGGGTTGGGAGGTCCCACGCGGGGTTGGGAGGTCCCACGCGGGGTGGGGTTCAGCTTGCGGCCGAGACCTGGGCCTTGAGCTGCTCGACGACCCCCGGGTCGCGCAGGGTGGTGACGTCGCCGAGCTCGTTGCCTGCCGCGATGTCGCGGAGCAGGCGGCGCATGATCTTGCCCGAGCGCGTCTTGGGCAGGTCGTCGGCGAAGTAGGTCCGCTTCGGCCGGGCCAGCTTGCCGATCTTCTCGGCCACGTGGTCGCGTAGCTCGGCCTCCAGGTCGGCGCTGCCTGTCTCGCCCCCCTGGGGGGTGACGAAGGCGATTATCGCCTGGCCGGTCTGCTCGTCGGGCATGCCGATCACAGCGGCCTCGGCGACCTTGGGGTGCGAGACCAGCGCCGACTCCACCTCCATCGTCGAGAGCCGGTGACCCGAGACGTTGATCACGTCGTCGATCCGCCCGACGATCCAGAAGTAGCCGTCCTCGTCGCGACGGGCGGCGTCGCCGACCAGATAGATGTCGCGGCCGTAGCGATCCCAGTAGGTCTCGACGAATCTCTCCGGCTCGCCGTAGAGGGTCCGGGCCATCGCCGGCCAGGGGTGGGTGAGCACCAGGTTGCCGCCGCCCTCGGCGATCTCCTCGCCGTTGGAGTCGAAGATCGCCGCCCGGATCCCGGGCAGGGGCACGGTCGCCGAGCCGGGCTTGGTGGTGGTCAGCCCGGGAAGGGGAGCGATCATGATCGCCCCGGTCTCGGTCTGCCACCAGGTGTCCACGATCGGGCACCGCCCGCCGCCGATGTGCTCGTGGTACCAGAGCCAGGCGCGGGGGTTGATCGGCTCCCCGACGGTCCCCAGCAGCCGCAGCGAGCCGAGGTCGTGGCCGGCGGGGTGCCGGTCGCCCCACTTCATGCAGGCCCGGATCGCGGTCGGGGCGGTGTAGAAGATCGTCGTCTTGTAGCGCTCGATGATCTCCCACCAGCGGTCGGGGCGCGGGTAGTTCGGCGCGCCCTCGTAGAGGATCGAGGTCGCCCCGTTGGCGAGAGGCCCGTAGACGATGTAGGAGTGCCCGGTCACCCAGCCGATGTCGGCCCCGCACCAGTAGATGTCGGTCTCCGGCTTCAGGTCGAAGACCAGCTTGTGGCTCGCCGCCACCTGCGTCAGGTAACCGCCGGTGGTGTGGAGGATTCCCTTGGGCTTCGCCGTGGAGCCCGAGGTGTAGAGGATGTAGAGCGGGTCCTCGGCGTCCATCGGCTCGGGCGGGCACTCGGGGTCGGCGGCCTCGCAGATCTCGTGCCAGAAGAGGTCCCGCCCCTCCTTCATCGGCGGGGAGGTCCCGCATCGGTCCACGACGATCACGTGTTCCATCGCCGGCAGCGAGTCGAGGACGGCGTCGACCGCGGCCTTCATCGGGACCGGCTCGCCGCGGCGCAGGGTCGCGTCGGCGGTGATCAGGGCCCGCGCCCCCGAGACCTCCATCCGCTCACCCACCGACCCCGCCGAGAAGCCGCCGAAGACGACGTTGTGGATCGCCCCGATCCGCGCGCAGGCGAGCATCGCCGCCACCGCCTCGGGGACCATCGGCATGAAGATCCCGACCACGTCCCCCTTGCCGATCCCAAGTCCCCGCAGGGCGCTGCCGAATCGCGCGGTGGCCTCCAGCAGGTCGGCGTAGGTGATCGCGAGCCGGCCGGCGTCGCCCATCTCGTCGGCGTTCTCGGCTTCCCAGTGGAAGGCCACCCGATCCCCCCGGCCGGCCTCCACGTGGCGGTCGAGGCAGTTGACCGAGGCGTTCAGCTTGCCGCCCACGAACCACCTGGCGAACGGCGGGTCCGACCAGTCGAGCACCTGCTCCCAGGGCTCGATCCAGTCGAGCTTCTCCGCCCAGGAGGCCCACCACGTCTCGGGGTCGGCCTCGGCCCGCTCGTAGACGCCGGGATCGGAGGCGTTCGCCTGCGCCGCAAACTCCGCCGGAGGCGGAAAGGTCTGCTCGGTGTGAAGCAGTACGTCCAGCTCCGATGCCTCTGCCATCGCTCTCCTCCTCGGCGCGTGCCGGCTCGATCTCCCCGGGCAACCTAGCCGATCCGCCGAGCCTGGAGGGTCGGGGAGCGCCGGTGCAGCGGGCCGCCGGTGCCGCCGCCGGCCTTCCGTCGCGGGGCGGGCGTGCCTGCCACCGCGGGGCCGCCCCGGCCTTCCGTCGCGGCCCCGCTGCCCAGCCGCTGGGCCTACCCGCAGGTCTGCCAGGGTTTGGCGAAGAGGTCGTAAGACTTGCGGATCGCGCTGAAGTCCAGGGCCCTGGCCTTGGCGCAGAAGCTGTCCGGGCCGATCTCGTATTCGGCCTCGAAGATGGCCTTGCCGCGGTCCACGAACGGCGAGAAGCTGCCGCACTCGTGGTACTGGAAGCACTGCTCCACCACCGCGAAGTCGAAGGTGCCCGCGAGCCGTGCGGCCTGTTCGGGGTCGTTCTTCAGCGCCACCGACATGCCTCGGCGGTGGACCTGGCGCGCGACCCAGCGGTTGAAGCGGAGCTGGTCGGCCGCCGTCAGGGGGAAGCCGGTGTCGTTGGTGAAGCCGTTGATGTTGTCGGGCTCGACCGCGTCGAAGCCCTTTCGCCGGCAGGTCTCGAAGCGGGCCTTCAGCGGCCCGGCGAGCAGGTCGATCCGGCGGATGTCCATCCACCGCTCGTCGGGGAAGCCCTCGTAGCGCTTGCCGATCACCGACCTCGGGAAGGCGCCGCGGTCGGGCCGGTAGCTCTCCCAGGAGCCGACGTCGAGGTAGCAGATCACCCGCCGTCCCATCGAGTGCAGCCTGGAGACCGTCGCACTGCCGACGTCGAAGCCGTCCACCTCGTAGACCCGGGCCGGCACGGAGGTGTCGATCCTGCCCTGGAGCTGCCACTGCCACGGTTTCGTCGTCGGCTTGGGCATCCAGCGCGCCAGCGCCGGGCTGCCGCCGCATGCCGAGAGTCCGAGCAATGCGAGCAGCGCAATCGCGAGGGCGGCGCCTCGGCGCCGGCGGGTGGGGAGAACCGCACGGCGGGTGGGGAGAGCCGCACGGCGGGTCCTGCGGGCGAAGCAGGGTGCACGCCGAGCGCGGCTTGCCGGGGAGGCCATTCGGTGGGGGCGGCTCGTTGCCGGGACCGCACGTTGGGGGCGGCTTGCGGGGGAGGCCACGGGCCGATGCTAGAGGGCCGGAGCCGGGTCGTCTCGCCGGTGGCCGATTGTTCGGCTCAGCGGGCCGAGCGGAGGCGGACCGCCAGCCAGGCACCGGCGAGCAGGACGTCGAGACCGACCAGCGCCAGGATCAAGAGGTCCTGCCCGGTGAGGGGCAGAGAGGAGGAGCCCGACTCCGGCGGCGGCGAGGCACCCGAGGTCGCGGCCCCCCCGGTCCCGGAGGTATTCGCGTCCGCGCCGCCGCTGCCGGAGCCACCACCATCACCGCCACCGTTACCACCACCGCTGTTACCACCACCACCACCACCACCGTTACCGCCGCCACTCGCCTTCCTGACCACGACCTTTCCCTTCATGCCGGGGTGAAGCGTGCAGAAGTAGTCGTAGGTGCCGCTCCTGGCGAACTCCCGGCTGTAGGTCTGTCCCGGGTCGAGCACCCCGGAGTCGAAGCCGTCGCCGGTCACCGTGTGGCCCTCCGGTACGTCCTTGTCGTTGTTGGTCCACTTGACCGTCTCGCCGGCGTCGATGGTCACCGTCTTGGGGTTGTAGGCGTAGTTGACGATCGAGACGGAGGCGGCGGCCACCGCGGAGGCGGTGGCGCGCTGTGCGCCGATCGGGGCCGCGACGGCATCGGCGATCGCCGTGCGGGCAAGGGAGGCGACGGACCCCGCGCCCGAAGCAACCGGCCCCGAGGCACCCGAAGCGACGGACCCCGCGCCCGAAGCAACCGGCCCCGAGGCACCCGAAGCAACCGGCCCCGATGGGGTCGTTGCCTGCCGGGCGGTGTCGGGGGGCCCGACTCCGCCGGCCGTCTGCGAGGGTCCGCGGGCCAGGATCGCCGGCGGCGCCAGCAGGCAGGCGGCGAGGACCCCGGCCACGGCGATCCTTCTCGGTCCCCTCACCGCCCGGATACTAGGCGCGTCGCCCTGCGCAGATCAACCGCCGCCGCCCTGGCAACGCCGCACCCGCCCCCTGCCGTCTCGCTGGCTCGGGGGATCGGGCTCGTCCGGCAGGCCCGGCGCCGGCCGGCCTCAGCCCAGGGCGCTGAGACCGGGAGGCGTCTCGGCGGCGGCGCGCCCCGCAGCCTCCAGGCGCTTTCGCTGGTTGCGGATCTCGCTGAGGATCCGCTCCAGGCGGGGCTCCGTGGTCGTGTCGACATGGCTCATCGCCTCGGCGACGGAGGGGTGGACCCCCGCGATGCGCTCGTGCATCGCCTGCGCTACCGCGCGGTAGGTGGGGTGCCCCTCGCGGCCGGAGCGAAGCTCGATCAGGTGCATCGCCTCTCGCGCGTTGAGATCGAGGACGTAGCGGATCCTGTAACCGAGGCAGAGCGCGTAGGGCGCGGCTTCGACCAGCCCCTCCCCGCGCAGCCGCTCGTACTCGGCGCGGGAGACCTCGAGCGCGCGCGCGTAGGCGTCACCGCAACCGGCCCGCTCCACCTCCTCCGGCACGCCCGCTCCGAGCTCGGGGCCGAGCCGCTGCCACTGGCAGGTGAGCATGCGATGCCTCTGCAGGTCGCGGAAGCCGCCGTAGTCCGAGACGATCTCGAAGCGATAGCGAATGGCCTCGAAGCCGCGTCCCGGGCGGTGGCGCCGGTTGCGGCGCTCGCCGACCAGCTCCCCCAGAAGGCGGGCGCGCTCGTTTCGGTCGAGCACGTCGACCCGGGCCCGGATCTCGGTCTCCGGGGCGCTGGAGGCCTCGAAAAGGCAGGCCGAGAGCAGGTCCTCCTCGGTCCCGTCGACGTGGGTGAGCTCGACCGCCGGCCCCGTCTCCCTGGATTCGCGGCGGTCGAGGCCGAGCCGCGAGACCCAGCGCTCGGTGGCCTCCCGGCGCCCGGAGAGGTAGGCGACCCAATCGCCGCCGCGATCGGGGCGCTCCACCCGCGAGACGAAGCTGGGCATCACCTTCCTCAGCTCGCTGAGGACCATCGCTCCCATCTCACGGGCCTCCGGCAGCGGTGAGGCCATCAGCCTCAGCAGGAGCTGCTCGTAGGCCTGTCCCGACGCGTAGATCCCGACGTTGCTGAGGGTGGCGGCCGGCAGCAGCCCGCGCAGCAGGTCGAGTGCCTTGGCGCGGACCGAGCTCTGCCACGGGCCCTCGGGCTCGTCGCCCCGCGGCCACTGCTCCGCCGCCCATTCCTCCACGGTCCCGAGCGACTCCGAGTAGGCCGAGAACAGCCGGCCCATGGCCGTGTCGAAGGCGGGGCCGAGGGTCGGGTCGGAGTAGTGGCGGTAGCGACCGCCTTCGGGCCCCGGCAGGGGGCGGTCATAGGGGATGTAGCGGGTGGACTGCTCCAGGTAGGCCGCGAGCCGGCCGCGCTGGAGCAGCTTGGTGAGCACGTTCGAGACCCACTCGCAGGCGACGTGCGCGCCGCCGAGCTGCGCGATCGAGTCGTCCCCGTAGCCGAGGAACACCCGCTCGTAGAGGCCTGCCGCGCGCTCTCCCTCCTCGCCGTCGAAGGGGCGACTTCGGTCCGCGACGTCCTCGGCGAACTCCTCCACAAAGAGGCGCCGGAGGCTCCCCGAGTAGCGCGAGTAGCGAGCGAAGAGGGCGCCCTTGACGGTCTCGGGGAGGTTGACGAGCGCGAACACCGGCCGGTCGAGGTTGGTGAAATGGGGCCGCAGAAGGGCCCGCTCGGACTCGCTGAACGCCTCAACGGGGTATCGCACCGGCGGATCCTAACCCGCGCCGCCGACGCGGAGAGGCAGTAGCTTTCGCTGGGCCGCGGCACCGCGGCCTCGCAGAACGGTGCCGGGAGACCGATCAAGTTGACCGATCCGACCGAGCAGCCGAGGGCACTACGGGCCCTGGCCCCGATCATCGGGAGCCTTGACGATCCCCGCTCCAGAACGGTCCGGGGAGGGAGGATCGCCGCCCTCGCCTTCCTGACGGCCGGCCTGGTGGCGATCCCGGCCAACCTGCTGATCGAGCCCTCCCAGATCTTCGTCTACGCGATGCCGGCACTCGCCCTGACCCCGGGCGTCGCCTGCCTGTTCCTCCCCTGGCAGCGGATGCCGGAGTGGACGCTTCAGATCGCCGCGCTGCTCGGGGTGGCCCTGATCTCGGTGGCGATGGCGGTGGTCTCGCCCGCCTACGCCGTCTTCTACATCTTCGTCGCGCTCTTCATCGCGCTGGTCATGCCCGGGGTCAGGGCCGTGGTCGACCACTGGCTGCTGATCACGGTCGGCCTCTTCGTGCCGGTCGTGGTCGGCGAGAACCAGGGACGCGAGACCCTGATCGTGGCGATCCTCACCGCCCCGACGCTGCTCGTGGTGACCGGGATCACCGCCTATCTGACGGCCAGGCTGGAGAGCAGCAAGGCGGCGCTCTGGGATCTGGCCCGCCAGGACGCGCTCACGGGGGTCGGCAACTACCGGGCCCTGCACGAGCACCTCGAGGCCGAGATCGCCCGCCACTCCCGCAGCGGGCGCGAGTTCGCCCTGATCCTGCTCGACCTCGACTCCTTCAAGGTGGTCAACGAGCGCTTCGGGCACCTCGGCGGGGACCGGGTCCTCGCCGAGGTTGGGCGAACTCTCCGCGAAGCGATCCGCCGGGGAGACGCGGTCTACCGTCAGGGGGGGGACGAGTTCTCCGTGGTCGCTCCCGAGAGCGGGCTCGCCGCCGCCCACGAGGTCGCCGCCCGCCTGCGGATCCGGGTGCGCGAGTGCGGGCTCGCCGACCAGCGGGTATCGGCCACCACGGGCATCGCGGTCTACCCGAGCGACGGCCTGACGGTCGACGACCTGCTCGGTCAGGCCGACGTCCAGGTACTGGAGGCCAAGAGGGAGGCAGACGGCGCGCGCGGCGGTCAGGCGGTCTGATCGGGGGGGGGGGGGGTGCGAAGGCCCTGCGCACTCACCCGGCCGGCGTTCGCGGCCGGGGCCTCGACCCGGCGGAACCCGAGCAGGCCCCAGAGCTCCACCGCGCGGGCGGCGCCGGCCGGCGGCACCTCCGGCGAGGCGCGGTGGAGCATCGCCGGGAGGATCGCGGTGTGCGACGCTTGGCGCCGTGAGCCTGCGCGACGAGATCGACGAGCGGATGGCGCCGCTGTTCCGCCGAGCGATCGGGATGCACGCGGCGATCTACCGGGCGAGCGGCGGGCACCTCGGCCACCGCTTCTTCCCCGGCACCCCGCCGACCCTCCTCCTTCACCACGTCGGCGCCCGCACCGGCACCGAGAGGTTCACTCCCCTCACCTACTTCCGCGACGGGGACGACCTGGTCGTGGTCGCCTCCCGCGGGGGGCATCCGCGAAACCCCGGCTGGTTCCACAACCTGCGCGCCCACCCCGACACCGAGGTATGGGTGGGCAGCGAGAGGCGCCGGGTCCACGCCCGCGTCGCCGAGCCCGCCGAGCGCGAGCGCCTCTGGCCCCGGGCCGTCGAGACCTATTCCGGCTACCGCGACTACCAGCGGCGAACCGGGCGGGAGATCCCCCTGGTCATTCTCGAGCCGTGCTGATCGGGGTCCAGGGGCGGGTCGCGCCGGCCGAGGTCTGCGCCCGGGTCCCGACGGCCGAGGTCCAGGGGCGGGTCGCGCCGGCCGAGGTCCGCGCCCGGGTCCCGCTGACCGAGGTTCGGGCCTGAGGTCATTCTGCACCGGGCGGAGCCCGGCCGCGCTCACCTGACCCTGCAGACGGCGAAGACCTGCCACGTCTCCGCCGGTCCCGGGCCGTCGTTGATGGCGCCGCCCTTCCAGGCGTTCCCCGCGGGGTAGGTCTCGGAGACCTCCAGCGCCGAGCTGTGACCCGAGATGTCGACCCCGCCCCCGGTCAGCTCGGTGTGAGCGGGGCAGGTCACCGATGCGCGGCGCTGGGCTCCGCCGGGCAGCGGCAGCCGGGCGGTGTGCACGTACCTGAACCGCCCCCTGTGGGCGCAGACCGCTTGCACCCTCATCGAGCCCTGGCTCGCCTCTCCCAGCCAGGCGTCGTCTGGCTTGGAGTTGCGGTCGCTGCCGTCCACGGGGCGGGTCGAGGAGACCTCGTCGAAATGATCGCCGGAGGTGTGGATCCCGCCGCCCGTGATGCGGGTGGTGCCGGGGCACTCGACGACGCCCTGGACCGGGCAGGGCCCGCCGCAGCCCTGGGAGGCCTCGTTGAAGTCGTCCGGGTACTCGAAGTTCCCCCGCCCGCAGATCACCGTGGTGGTCATCGAAGAGTCGTGGCCGCTGTTGTCGTTGGCCTGGGCGACCCACATGTCCGGGTCCTGCGTGGTCGGGTCGAAGCGGGCGTGGGTGGAGGCGACTTCGATGTCGATGTTCTGGGCGTCGATCCTGACGCCGCCACCGAGGACCTTCGGGTGGCTGTCCGGGCAGAAGGCGAACCCGCCCGTCCGCCCGCCGGGGTTGTCGTGGGACTCGTCGATCACCGGATTGGTCTGAGATGCCCGAACGAGCTCGCCGCCCGAGCCCGCGCGCGCTGCATACTCCGAGCCCGCGCGTGCCGCGAGACGCGGTCCTCGCCCCGCCCTGGGGCTCGAGCCGACTTTCCCCAAGGGGCTCGAGCCGACTTTCCCCAAGGGGCTCGAGCCGACTTTCCCCAAGGGGCTCGAGCCGACTTTCCCCAAGGGGCTCGAGCCGGCTTTCCCCAAGGGGCTCGAGCCGGAGGCCACGCCGACGGCGAGGATCAGTCCCGCCGAGGCGAGGAGGGCGGTGAGAAGGCCGCCGGCCGCTCCCCGGGCCCGCCGGCCTGCCTCCCCGCGACGCTGTCCCGGCAGGCTCACGACCGGAAGCTTCTCAGGCAGCCGGCGTGGAGTCAATCTCCGGGCCCTTCCCCCCGGCCCTTCGAGGAGTGTGTGGAGTTTCGATGCCCATGGCAGAAAAACTCCACACGACCGGCGCGGCGGCCCCGCCGATCTTCGCGGCGCTGCGCCCTAGAGGTAGTGGGCGAGCGAGGCGCCGGCGTGCTCGGCGAATTCGACCAGCGGCTGGGGGACGATCCCGAAGAAGACCGTGCCCGCCGCTGCCAGCACGGCGGGGACGGTGATGCTCCCGCGAAGCCCTGCCGTGGGGTCGGGGGCGTCGGCCTCCGGCGAGGCGCCGGCGATCGCGGGCATCGCCGCCTCTCCACCACGCCGCTCGCCGCCTGCTCGCGCAGCCCCCGCGGGTGCCTGGCGCATCCAGACGGCCGCGACGACCCTCAGGTAGTAGGCGAGCGAGATCATCGTGCCTACGGCGATGAAGACGGCGAGCCAGGTGAAGTCGCCCTCGACCAGGGCCTCGATCAGGTAGATCTTGCCGATGAAGCCGGCGGTCGCCGGCAGGCCGGCGAGACCGAGCATCGAGATGGTCAGCGTCCAGGCGAGCAGCGGCCTCTCGGACCCCAGGCCCTCGACCGCGCCGATGCCGTCGCCGAAGGTCGTCTCCCGCTCACGCGCCACGATCACCGCGAAGGCGGCCATGTTCATCAGCAGGTACACCGCCAGGTAGAAGACGAGGGCGCTGACCCCCTGCTCGGAGGCGACCACGATGCCACCCAGCATGTACCCGGCCTGAGCGATCCCCGAGTAGCCGAGCAGCCGCTTCAGGGAGCGCTGGCCGAGGGCGCCGACGTTGCCGACCACGATCGAGACCGCCGCCAGCACCGCGAGGGCGGTGTCCCAGTCCCCGGCCGAGGGGGCGAGGGCGACGATGAAGAAGCGCGCGAAGACGGCGAAGGCCGCGGCCTTGGTCGCCACCGCCATGAAGGCCGTCACCGGTGTTGGAGCGCCCTCGTAGACGTCAGGGGTCCACTGGTGGAAGGGCGCGACCGAGGTCTTGAAGGCCAACCCGACCGCGGTGAGCGCGATTCCGACTCCGACCAGGGGATCTCCGGTCAGGCCCTGGCCGGAGATCCCCGAGGCGATCGAGGCGAAGTCCGTCGAGCCCGAGCCGCCGTAGAGGAAGGCCATCCCGTAGAGCAGGGTCGCCGAGCCCAGCGAGCCGACGATCAGGTACTTGAGCCCCGACTCCAGCGACTCGGCGTGGCGCAGGTTGGTCGCGCAGAGCACGTAAAGCGGGATCGAGAGGGTCTCGATCGCGACGAAGAAGCTGACCAGGTTCTGGGCCGAGGCCAGCAGCACCATCCCGAGCACCGAGCCCAGCAGCAGGGCGTGGTACTCGCCCGGCCCGGCCCGGTCGGCGGCCGGCTCGCGCAGCGAGAACAGCACCGTGAAGGCGGCAGCCGCGAGGGCGATCAGCGAGATCGCGATCGCCAGGTCGTCCATGCGCAGGGCGCCGGAGACCAGGTCGACGGGGTCGTTCCAGCGCCAGATCAAGAGGCCGGCCGTGACCGCGAGGGTGAGTAGCGTCAGGTCCGCGGCGGAGCGGCGCATCGGCCCGACCACCGAGGTCAGCAGCACCAGGCAGGTCCCCGCGGTCAGGGCGATGATCGGCGAGAGGCCGCCGTAGTCGACATGGGGGGCGACGAAGGCAAGGGTCACTGCGCGCTCACCTCACTGGTCCTTTGGCCCTCCCAGCCGGCCGGCCGCGGCGAGGCACCGTCCGCGAGGGTGCCCGAGGGCTCCGAGGACGTCGCGGACACGGCCGCCGAGGTCGCCGACTCGCTGCGGCTCAGGATCAGGTTCGGGTAGAGGGCCAGGCCGAGCACGCAGAGCACCAGGGGCACCAGGACCAGCCCGTCGCGCGGCGAGATCTCCCGGGACTCCATGGCACCGGGCTTGCGGTTGTGCATGGTGCGCTGGTAGAGGCGCAGCGCGTAGTAGGCGGCCATCGCCACCCCCGCCATGGCGATCACCGCGTAGACGATCTTCGCCTGGAAGAGACCGTTGAGAATGTAGAACTCGCCGATGAAGTTGGCCGAGCCGGGCATCGCCAGCGTCGCCAGCGTGACGATCAGGAAGAGGGCCGCCAGCACCGGCGCGCGGGTCGCCATCCCTCCCATGCGGGTCAGGTCCTCGGTCCCGGTGCGCTCGGCGAGGATCGCGATGATCACGATCAGGCCGACCACCACGAGGCCGTGGTTGACCATCTGCAGCACCGCCCCGTCGGCCCCGTCGGCGCGCAGGGCGAAGATCCCGGCGGTGACGAAGCCGAGCTGGGCCACCGAGGAGTAGCCGGCGACCAGCCGCAGGTTGGTCTGGGTGAAGGCCATCACCGATCCGTAGAGGATCGAGGCGATCGCGATCACCAGGATCACCTCCTGGAACTCGACGGCCGCGTCGGGGAAGAGGGGCAGAACGATGCGCAGGAAGCCGTAGGCGGCGACCTTCGAGAGGACCGCGGCGAAGGCGATCAGCACCGGCAGCGGCGCCGCCCGGTAGGCATCGGGCATCCAGCCGTGGACCAGGAAGGCCGGCATCTTGATCAGGAAGGCGGCCGCGAAGAACCAGAAGACCCAGCGCTGGCTGCCGGTCCCGATCGTGTGGCTCTGGAGGTCGGCCAGGGAGAAGCTGAGGTGCCCGCCGTCCGCGGCGATGATCGCCGTGGCGATCGCGGCGACCAGCATCAGCAGCGAGCCGACCAGGGTGTAGACGATCATCTTCAGCGTCGCCGCCGAGGCCTTCACCCCGTCGGGGTGGTCGGTGCCCCAGATCCCGAACAGGAAATAGAACGGGACCAGCATCAGGTCGAAGAAGAGGACGAAGAGGAGCAGGTCCTGGGTCAGGAAGGCGCCCATCACCGCGGTCTCGGCGAGCCCCATGAAGAGGTAGAAGAGCCTCGGCCGCTCCTGCTCGCGCATCGCGGCGAAGGTGGTGGCAGCCGCCCAGGTGACCGCGGTGAGCAGCACCAGGAAGACGTTGAGCCCGTCCACGCCGAGCTGGTAGTCGACGCCCAGCCCCGAGATCCAGGTGACGTCCACGGTGTCCTGCATCCCGGCCCCGGAGTCGAAGCCGGCGAGCAGCGCCACGGCGAGCCCCAGGGTGACGATCGAGCCCGCCACCGCCCACCAGCGCACCGACCGCGAGGGCACCAGCAGGCCGAGCAGGCCGAACGCGAGGGGTGTCCAGAGGACCGAGTTGACCATCAGGAGCTCACGATCAGGAAGTAGAGGGCGAGGGCGGCGAAGCCGCCGAAGAGGAGCAGCGCATAGGCGCGGACGAAGCCGGACTGGGCGCCGCGGACCATGCCGCCGGCGCCGCGGACGAGGTCCGTCGCCCCGGTGACCAGACCGTCGACGACCAGCCGCTCGAAGCTGCGGGAGGCGAAGCGGCCGACCGCGAGGGCCGGGCGGACGACGAGGAGGTCGATCGCCTCGTCGAAGTACCACTTGTTGACGAAGAGAACGTAGAGCGGGCGCAGGCGCTCGCGAAGGATCGCCGGCGTCGCCGGCTGGGCGACGTAGCAGTAGTGGGCGATCCAGATGCCCAGGATCGAGATCACGCCGCCGACCGCCAGGCCCTCCCAGTCGGCGAGGATCACAGGCTGGATCGAGGCCAGCGGCGAGTCGGAGAAGACCGGCTCGAGGAACTTGGTGATCACGTCGTCCACCCCCGGCACCTGCACGAGGCCGCCGAACAGGGCGAGGAATCCGAGGACCGCCATCGCGATCCGCATCGAGGCCGACTGCTCGGCGATGTGGTGCTCGGGCCCGGGAAAGCCGACGTCGGCGTCCTCGGTCTCGCCGGTGGCCGGGTTGCGGGGCTCGGCGTGCGTGACGTGGCCGGTGTCGATCAGCTCACGGGCCTCCT
The DNA here is from genome assembly GCA_046330315.1 of Solirubrobacterales bacterium. Lineage (GTDB taxonomy): Bacteria > Actinomycetota > Thermoleophilia > Solirubrobacterales > 70-9 > JAXLSZ01. Next base: position 161,349 of record JAXLSZ010000005.1, on the reverse strand, counting down.
CGCAGGGATCCCCGGGGAGGACCCGGAAGACCAGGCGGAAGCTGTAGATCGCGGTTAGCAGCGCCCCGATGTAGCCGCCGATCGTGAAGATCTCATAGAAGCCGCCCCGCGCCCAGGCGTAGCCGAGGATCTCGTCCTTGGAGAAGAAGCCCGAGGTGAGCGGGAAGGCGGCCAGCGCCAGGCTTCCGATCAGGAAGAGGACCGAGGTGAAACGCATCGCCTTCCAGAAGCCGCTCATCCGGTCGATGTCCTGGTTGTTGGCCATCGCGGCGATGATCGAGCCGGCCGCCATGAACAGCAGGGCCTTGAAGAAGGCGTGGGTCATCAGGTGGAACATCCCGGCGCCGAAGGCGCCGATCGAGACCCCGACGATCATGTAGCCGATCTGGCTCATCGTCGAGTAGGCGATCGCGCGTTTGAGGTCGGTCATGACCAGCGCGATCGTCCCGGCGACCAGCAGCGTCGCCAGGCCGATGAGGGCGGAGATGTCGGCGGCGGTGGGGGCGAGGCCGAAGAGCACGTGGGTGCGGGCGATCAGGTAGACACCCGCGGTCACCATGGTCGCGGCGTGGATCAGGGCGGAGACCGGCGTCGGCCCCTCCATCGCGTCCGGGAGCCAGGTGTGGAGGGGGAGTTGGGCCGACTTGGCGAAGGCGCCCAGCAGCAGCAGCAGGCAGATCGCGACGATCGTCCCCTGGTTCGTCGTGAACGTCTCGGGCGCCTTGGCGAAGACCGTGCCGTAGTCGAAGGAGCCGATCTCGCGGAAGATCAGGAAGGCGGCGAGGGTGAGCCCGATGTCGCCGACCACGTTGATCACGAAGGCCTTCATCCCGGCGGACGTCGCGGTGGTGCGCCGGTACCAGAAGCTGATCAGCGCGTAGGAGGCGAAGCCGACGAAGGCCCAGCCGACGATCAGCAGGACGAAGTTCCCGGCCAGGACCAGCAGCAGCATCGAGAAGACGAAGAAGTTGAGGTAGCTGAAGAAGCGGTGGTAGCCGCGGTCCGACTTCATGTAGCCGAACGAGTAGAGGTGGATCAGGGTCGAGACCCCGGTGACCACCAGGACCATGAACATCGAGAGCGGGTCGACGAGGATCCCGAGCTTGATGTCGAGCCCGGCGGCGTTCGCGTAGTCCCACAGCGTCGAGGTGTAGGAGCGCGACTCGGCCGGGTCGCCGAGCATGGTGAGCAGCGCGCCGAGGGCGCAGAGGAAGGCGAGGCCGACCGCGGCCACCCCGGCGATGCCGGCGATCCGGGAGGGGACCGAGCGGAAGGAGAGCCCGATCGCGATCGAGCCGGCGAGCGGGAAGGCGAGGACCAGCCATGCCCAGGCGGTGACGCTCATCCCCGCAGCCCCCTCAGCTGGTCGACGTTGAGCGGCAGGCGGCGGCGGAAGATCGCGACGATCAGGCCGAGCCCGACCACCACCTCGCAGGCGGCGACGACCATCACGATCAGCGCGAAGACCTGCCCCTGCTGGTTGCCGACCATCCGGCTGAAGGTGATCAGCGCCAGGTTGCCCGCGTTGAGCATCAGCTCCAGGCAGAGCAGGATCACCACCGGGCTGCGCCGGACCAGCACCCCCGCCGCGCCGATCGCGAACAGCAGGCCGGAGAGGACGAGGTACCACTCGAGGTTCACGCCGGCCTCCTTTCCACGGGCCGCTCCGCGGGGTCGGCGGAGCGGCGGCGGGCGGCGAGGACGACGGCCCCGACGGCGCCGAGCAGGAGCAGCATCGAGGCGGCCTCGAAGGGGACGAGGAACCTCTCGAGCATCAGCGTCCCGATCCGGGAGGGGGCGCCGAAGCCGTCGGCGACCTGGGGCCCGTGCGTGCCCAGCGACTTCAGCGCGGAGCCCAGGACGGCGATCGAGAGCTCCACGAACAGCGCCGCGGCGAGCAGCGGGGCGAGCACCCGCTGGCCCGGGATCGGCTCCCAGACGGGCTCCTCGATCCCGCCCACGTAGGCGGCGACGAAGACGTAGAGGACCATCACCGCCCCTGCGTAGACGACGACCTGCGCGGCGGCCAGGAACTCGGCCTGGAGCAGCAGGAAGAGCACCGCCAGGGAGATCAGGTGGACGACGAGCGCGAGCACGCTGTAGAAGGGGTTGCGCAGGCCGACCACCGCGATCGCGCCGCCCAGGGCGCCGATCGCCGCGGCGAAGAAGACGACCTGCTCCATCACTCGCCCTCCCGTCGCAGCGGGGTGCGTTCGATCGGTTCGGCCAGCAGCATCTCCTTGGTGAAGATCAGGTCGGAGCGGTCGTAGTCGGACATCTCGTAGTCGTGGCCCATGGTGATCGCGTCGAAGGGGCAGGCGATCTCGCAGTAGCCGCAGAAGATGCAGCGCGAGAGGTTGATCTCGTAGACGGCGGCGTAGCGCTCGCCGGCCGAGACCCGGTCGGCGGGGTCGTTCTCGGCGGCGACGACGCGGATGCAGTCGGCCGGGCAGGCGGCCGCGCAGAGCGAGCAGCCGACGCACTTCTCCAGGCCGGTGTCCTCGAAGCGGTGCAGCCGGTGGCGGCCCCGGAAGCGCGGGTAGACGGGAGTCTTCTCCTCGGGGTACTGGATGGTGATCGGCCCCTCGATCACCCTCGCCAGGGTGGTCTTGAGGCCGCGCAGCGTCTCCCCGAAGGCGCGGTACGCGCCGGCCGCCCCGCCCGGCTCGGGGCCGCGCTGGACCTCGATCACGCTCTGATCGCGCAGGTAGGGGAAGCGCTCGGCCGGGCTCATGTCACCACCACCAGCACCGCGGTCACCAGCACGTTGAGGGTCGCCAGGGGCAGCAGCACCTTCCAGCCCAGTCGCATCAGCTGGTCGTAGCGGAGCCGCGGCAGGGTGGCCCTGACCCAGATGAAGACGAAGACCAGCGCCATCATCTTGGCCAGCATCCAGACAGGGTCCAGCCAGGAGGGCCCCGGTCCCATCCAGCCGCCCAGGAACATCGCCGCGGCGATTCCCGAGACGACCATGATCTCCAGGTACTCGACGAGCAGGAAGGAGCCGAAGCGCATCCCTCCATACTCGGTCATGAACCCCTGGACCAGCTCCGCGTCGGCCTCGGGGAGGTCGAACGGCGCCCGGTTGGTCTCCGCGAAGCCGGCGAGCAGGAAGATCAGGAACCCGAGGATCTGCGGGACGATGAACCAGACCTGGTTCTGGGCCTTGACGATGTCCACCAGCGAGAGCGAGCCGGCCATCATGATCACCCCGAGCAGCGAGAGCCCCATCGCCACCTCGTAGGAGATCAGCTGCGCGGCGGAGCGCATCGCGCCGAGGAAGCTGTACTTCGACCCCGAGGCCCAGCCGCCGATCAGCAGGCCGTAGAAGGCGATCGAGCCGACCGCGAAGAAGTAGAGGATCCCGATCGAGACGTCTATCCCGTAGAGGCCGACGCCCCCCTGGACGTCGCCGAAGGGAAGGATGGCCAGCGCGAGGATCCCGGAGAGGACCGGCAGCAGCGGGCCGAGCACGAAGAGCGCCGGGATCGCCGCGTCGGGACGGAACGCCTGCTTGGAGATCAGCTTGCCGACGTCGGCGAGCGGCTGCAGCAGCCCGTAGGGACCCACCCGGTTTGGGCCGTAGCGGTTCTGGAAGCGGCCGATCAGCTTGCGCTCGGCGACCGTGAGGACGGGCAGGATCGCGAAGATGACCGCGAAGATCACCAGCGACTTGACGATCATCACCCAGGTGGCGTCGACGATGCTGGTGTCGGCGAGCGGCAGGGTCATCGCGCCACCGCCCCGGCCCCCTTCTCGATCCGGACGGTGCCGGCGCCGGAGGGCAGCAGGTTGGCGTTGTCCTCGGCGGTTCGCTCGATCAGGAAGCAGGTGCCCTCGGCGACCCGCTCGCGGATCGCCACCCGGACGGAGAGCGAGGCCCCGTTCACGGAGACGCTGACGCGCTCGCCCCGCTCGACCCCGAGGCGGGCCGCATCGGCCGGGGAGAGGTCCACGGTCTGCTCGGGGCGCAGGAACCGCAGCGCCGGGTTCAGCTCCGTCTCGGGCCCCGCCCAGATGTCCCGATACCTCCCAACCGCCAACTCCAATCCCTCCCCCTCGGCCGAGGTGCCGCGGGGGGATTCACCTGCATCGCCGGGCCCCGCCGGGGTTCCGCCGAGGGAAGACTGTGCTTTCCGAGGCGGTTCCCCGGCGGGGCCGTCGAAAGACTGCGAACCCTCCGACGAGGCCGCGGCCGGCTCCCCGCCGAGGGCTCCGGCGGACCCGAGCTGAGAAGGCAGGACCGGGGTTCCGCCGAGGGAAGACTGCGCTTTCCGAGGCGGTTCCCCGGTCCTGCCCCCGCCTCCGATCTCGCTCGGCCCTCCCTCGGGGAACCCCGCCGCCGCCTCGCGCTCCTGCCACCGCACCCCGCGCCCCCCGACCTCCTCGTCGGTCAGGCCGGCGTAGAAGGGAACCGCGCCGCTCACGGCCTCGCGGGCATCCACCGCGGACTCGACCCCGGTCTCCTCGCCGAGCGCCGCCGAGAGCTCGGCGAGCACCTGCCAGGCCGGCCGCACGTCCCCCGGCCGCGCCGCGCCGGGCCGCACCCGCTGCAGGCGCCCGTCCGGGTGGGTGACGGTGCCGTCCTTCTCGGCGTGGCTCTCGAGCGGGAATACGACGTCCGCGGCGGCGGCGGCGCCGCTGCGCAGCATCGAGAAGCAGACCACGAACTCGGCGGCCGAGACGGCCCGAGCCCAGGCCGCCGCGTCCGGGAAGTCCCGGCCGGGGTCCACCCCGAAGAGGAGGAGCCCGCGGATCTCCCCCGACTCCAGCGCCGCCCTGATCCGCTCCGTGTCGTGGCCGGCCTCGGCCGCGGCAAGTCCCGGACCGGCGTCCGGCAGGCAGCCCGCCTCGCGCAGGCCGCGCGCGTTGGCCGCCTCCGGCACCTCCAGCAGGCCCGAGCCCTCGGCGGAGCGGATCCCGAGGCCCTCGGCCAGGCCGAGCAGGCCGTCGATCGCCGCGTTCCCGCCCTCGCCGAGCCCGATCCGCTCGCCCCAGACGACCACCGGGCGCTCGGCGTCGCGCAGGACGGCGGCGACATCGGCGGCGCCGTCGTCGCCGGACTCCTGGCCGGCCAGCGCGGCGCCCAGCCGCGAGAGGAAGCCGGCGGCGTCGCCCGGCGCGTAGCGGGCGCTCGCGGCGGCACCGCCGTCGAGGGCGGTCGGCCGCTCCGTCGCCACCGCGAGGCGCGCGCCGTTGCGGCGCACCGCCTTGCGGATCCGCAGGTCGAGGATCGGGGATGAGTGCAGGGGATCGGTGCCGAGCACGAGCACGGCGTCGGCGGAGTCGATGTCGCGCACCCGGGCGCCGATCCTGGGCTCCGAGAGGGCCAGCAGGGCCTCCCGCGCGGGCCCGGCGGCGATCCGCGACTCCAGGTGCGGCGAGCCCAGCGCCTCGCGGAGGAGCCGCTGGAGCAGGTAGGCCTCCTCGTTGGAGGCGTCGCCGACGATCGCCGCGGTGGCGGGCCCGGTGGCACGCAGTCCCTTGGCCGCCGACTCCAGCGCTTCGGGCCAGCCCACGCCGGAGCCGCCGGCCGACCGGAGCGCCGGGCCGGTTATCCGCTCCCCCCCGCGCAGCATCTCGAAGGAGTAGCGGCCCTTGTCGCAGAGCCAGCCGTCGTCGACCTCGGGGTTGTCGCGGGCCAGGACCCGGACGACCTTCTCGTCGCGGACCGTGAAGCTGACGTTGCACTGGCTGGGGCAGAGCGTGCAGACCGACCCGGCCTGCTCGATGTCCCAGGGGCGCGCCCGGAAGCGGTAGGTGTAGGAGGTCAGGGCGCCGACCGGGCAGAGCTCGGTGATGTTGCCGTGGAAGGGGGCCACGTAGGGGCGCTCGTCGAAGGTCCCCACGTAGGAGCGGTTGCCTCGCTGCAGGAGCTGGAGCTGGGCGTCCTCGGCCACCTCCTGGCTGAACCGCACGCAGCGGTAGCAGAGGATGCAGCGCTCGCGGTCGATCGCCACCAGGGGGGAGAGGGGGATGGGCTTCTCGAAATGCCGCTTGGCGTCGGTGAAGCGGCTGCGGCCGGTCCCCCAGCCCATCGAGATGTCCTGCAGCGGGCACTCCCCGCCCTTGTCGCAGACCGGGCAGTCGAGCGGGTGGTTGACGAGGAGGAACTCGACCACCGCGTTCTGGGCATCGACGACCTGCTCGTTCCGGGTGTAGACGACCATCCCGTCGCGGACCGGGGTCGAGCAGGCCGTCTGCAGCTTCGGCATCCCCTCGATCTCGACCATGCACATCCGGCAGGCGCCGACCGGGGCGCCGAGCTTCGGCTCGTAGCAGAAGACCGGTATCTCGACGTCGCCGTGCTTGGCCGCGTCGACCAGCATCTCCCCCTCGACGGCCTCGATCTCCCTTCCGTCGACGATCAGCGTGACCCTGCGCTCCGGCTCGCTCACCCTACCCGCCCTTCGAGAAGGCTGCCGGCCGCCACCTGCGCACCGCCGGCTATCGCGTCCTCGAACTCCTGCCGGAACTTGCGAACCATGGCGCTGACCGGCATCGCCATCGAGTCGCCGAGCACGCAGAGGCAGTGGCCGATGATGTTCTGCTGCACCGAGGCGATGACGTCGAGGTCCATCGGCGTCGCCTCGCCGCGCACCACGCGCTCCAGCATCTTCACGGTCCAGTTGGTGCCCTCGCGGCACGGCGTGCACTTGCCGCAGGACTCGTGGTGGTAGAAGCGCGCCGTGCGAAGCGCCATGTGGGGGATCGAGACGCGCTCGTCGGCGACGATGATCGAGCCCGACCCGAGCATCGAGCCCGCCTCGGCCATCGCCTCGAAGCTGTAGGGGAGGTCGAGCTCGCGGGCCGTCAGCACCGGCGAGGAGGAGCCGCCCGGATAGAAGGCCTTGACCTCGTGGCCCTCCTCGGGGCCTCCGGCAAGCCCGTGGATGATCTCGCTGATCGGGATTCCCAGCTCTACCTCGTAGTTGCCCGGCCGCCGCACGCAGCCGGAGACCGAGACCACCTTGGTCCCCGGCGACTGCTCGGTGCCGAAGCTGCGGAACCACTCGGCCCCGTTGGCGACGATGTGGGGCACGTTGGAAAGCGTCTCGACGTTGTTGATCAGGGTCGGGCCGCCGTAGAGGCCCTCGACGGCGGGGAACGGCGGCTTCAGACGCGGGTTGCCGCGCTTGCCCTCCAGCGCGTCGAGCAGGGCGGTCTCCTCGCCGCAGATGTAGGCGCCGGCGCCGCGGTGGACGACCAGCTCGAGGTCGTGGTGGGAGCCGAGCACGTTCTGGCCGAGGAAGCCGGCCTCGTATGCCTCCGCCACGGCGGCCTCGAGGGTGTCCGCCTGGCTGTCGTACTCGCCGCGGATGAAGATGAAGGCATGCCCGACGTCGGCGGCCAGCGCGGCGATCGCGATCCCCTCGATCAGCTGGTGGGGGTTGCGCTGCATCAGCTCGCGGTCCTTGAAGGCGCCGGGCTCGGACTCGTCGGCGTTGCAGCACAGGTACTTCTTCATCTCGCCGCGCGGCAGGAAGGAGGCCTTCTTGCCCATCGAGAAGCCGGCACCGCCCCGCCCCCGCAGCCCCGAGGCCTCCAGCTCGGCGACGATCTCGTCCGGCTCCAGCCCCCGGTAGGCGCTCTCCATCGCCGTGTAGCCGCCGTGGCGCCGGTAGACCTCGATCGTGTCCAGGCCCGGCTCCTCGGCGTTGCGGAGAAGCATCCTGGTCTCGCCGGCGCTCACTGGTTCGGTCCCTTCTTGCCGGCGACCCGGGGGTCAGGCTCGGCCTGCGGCCCGCCCGGCAGCCGGCGCCTCTCGAGCGCCTTGGCGGGCAGCACCTCCGAGCCCGAGCGGAGCTGCTCGACCGCGGCCTCCGCCTCGGACGCCTCCAGCGGGCCGAAGTAGCGCTCGTCCACCGAGGCCATCGGCGCCAGGTCGCAGGCGCCGAGGCACTCGAAGCCGCTGACGAAGAGCTCGCCGTCGGCGGAGACCGAGCCGCCGTGCCGCGCCTCGCCGGCATCGCAGCCCGCCGCCTCGCAAAACGCCGCCAGCAGCTCGTCGCCGCCCCGCATCCAGCAGGAGATGTTGGTGCAGACCAGCACCCGGTGGGTGCCGGCCGGCTCGGTGTGCAGGAGGTCGTAGAAGCTCGCCACCGACTCCAGGTAGGCCGGGGTGACCCGCATCACCGCCGCGGCCTGGCGGATTCCCTCGGGCGTGCACCATCCGTAGCGGCGCTGCACCGCCCACAGTGCGGGGATCGACGCCGAGTGGCGGTCGGGATAGCGCGACACAAGCTCCTCGATCCGCCCCCGGAGCTCCGGCGGGCAATCCACCTCCTCGAGCTCTGGTATCCCCTCCGGCTCGCGGTCCGGGGAGCGCCCCTCGACCAGCGCCGCATCGACCGGCAGACCGGGGGTCCCGTCCGGGCGCAGCGGGGCCTCGGGCCCCCGTCCCGGCCCGCCCGCCGAGGGCGCCACGTCCTCCGACCCGGCCCCGGGGTGCCCGATCGGGGTGATCCGCGACCCCGGCGCGCCCGGACGCGAAGCGGAGGATGTCTGCGACCCCGGCGCGCCCGGACGCGAAGCGGAGGACGTGCCGGGCTCTTGCTTCACCGGTCTATCCCGCCGAGGATCGGGTCGAGCATGGCCAGGTTGGTGATCAGGTCGGCGACGTAGCCGCCGACGCACATCTCCCGGAGTGCCTGCAGGTTGACGAAGGAGGGGTCGCGGAAGTGGACCCTGGCGGGCTTCGAGGAGCCGTCGGCGACCACGAAGCAGCCGAGCTCGCCGCGCGGCGACTCGATCGCCCGGTAGGTCTCCCCGGGAGGGACCCGGAAGCCTTCGGTCACCAGCTTGAAGTGCTGGATCAGCGCTTCCATCGAGGTCGAGAGCTCAGAGCGGGGCGGAAGCACGTACTTGCGGTCGTCGGCGATGTGGGGCCCTTCGGGAAGGCCGTCGAGAGCCTGACCGATCATCCGCACCGACTCGCGCATCTCCGCCATGCGCACCCGGTAGCGGTCGTAGCAGTCGCCCACCGTGCCGATCGGGATCGAGAACTCGAGGTCCGGGTAGGCGAGGTAGTCGAAGGCCTTGCGCAGGTCCCAGGGCTCTCCGGCCGCGCGCAGCAGCGGCCCCGTCACGCCCAGCTCGAGCAGTCGGTCTCGCGAGACCTCGCCGACGCCCTTGGTCCGCGAGAGGAAGATCTCGTTGCGGTCCAGCAGCGCCTCGTACTGGTCGATCCGGGTCGGCATCGCCGCCAGGAAGTCCCGCAGCTTGCGCTCGAAGCCGACCGGGATGTCCTCGATCACCCCGCCGACCTGGAAGTAGCGGGTGTGCATCCGCTGCCCGGTGGACATCTCGAAGAGGTCGAGGATCGTGTCCCGCTCGCGGAAGGCGTACCAGAGCATCGAGATCGCCCCGACGTCCAGGGCGCTGGTCCCCAGCCAGACCAGGTGGGAGTGGAGCCGGTTGAGCTCCATGTGGATCGTCCTCAGGTACTTCGCGCGGGGGGGGATCTCCAGCTCGATCAGCCGCTCCACCGCTCCGCAGAAGGCCTCCATGTTGAAGAAGTAGGAGAGGTAGTCCATGCGCTCGACGAAGGGGATCGTCTTCCAGTAGGAATGCGCCTCGCAGGACTTCTCGATGCCGGTGTGGACGTAGCCGATCACCGGTCGCAGGTCGCGGACGACCTCGCCCTCGAGCTTGACCACCAGCCTCAGCACCCCGTGCGTGGCGGGGTGGTGCGGCCCCATGTTGACCGTCATCACCTCGGTCTCGGGCTCCAGCGCCACCGAGGCGCCCGGGACCGCCCGCTCGATCTCGCCCGCTGCCTGCTCGACGGTGCTCATCTCAGCGCCGGGCGGGGTCGTTGTGGGTGAAGTGGACGGGCTCCCCGCCGACCGGGAAGTCCCGCCGCTGCGGCCAGCCGACGTAGTCCTCGGGCATCAGGATCCGCCGCAGGTCGGGGTGGCCGCGGAAGACGATCCCGAAGAAGTCGAAGGCCTCGCGCTCGGGGAACTCGGCGGTCGGGAAGAGGGAGACGCACGACGGAATGACCGGAAGGCCCGCCTGCGACCCCGGCGCGCCCGGACGCGGAGCGGAGGACGCGCCGGGTTCATCAATAGGCGCTCTGACCCGCACCCGCTCGACCCGCTCGCGGTTGAGCAGCTCGTAGTGGACGCCGAAGCGGGGTTGGGCCGGGAGGTAGTCGGCGGCGTGAAGGCTGGAGAGGAAGCGGTACTCCTGCCCCGGGGTGTCGCGCAGCCAGGAGAGCACCTCGAGCACCTTCTCCGGGTCGGCGACCAGCGTCGCCCCGCCCCGGTCGAACGCGGTGTCGAGGATCGCCTCCGGGTGGCGGTCGTTGACCTCGGCGCGGATCAGCTCGAGTCCGGCCGCGTCAGGCACCGGCGGTCTCCCTGGCCGCGGCGTAGGCCTCCAGCTCCTCGACGCTGGGCCGGCTCGAGGTGCCGCCCCGGGCCCACTCCTCGGTGCCCACCGCGTTGTAGCGCTGCCGCCAGCCCGGGTCGGGATTCCCGACGATCTTCCGCTGCAGCTTGTTGAACCCGTAGAGCAGGGCCTCGGGACGCGGCGGGCAGCCGGGGACGTGGACGTCGATCGGCATGAACTTGTCGGCGCCCTGGACCACCGCGTAGTTGGAGAACATCCCGCCGCTCGAGGAGCAGGCGCCCATCGAGATCGCCCACTTCGGCTCGAGCATCTGGTCGTAGAGCCGCCGGATGATCGGGGCCATCTTGATCGAGGCCCGGCCGGAGAGGATGATCAGGTCCGCCTGACGGGGGGTGGCCCGAAGCGCCTCGGCTCCGAAGCGCGCGAGGTCGGTCCGGGAGGTGACCACCGAGATCATCTCCATCGCGCAGCAGGCCAGGCCGAAGGTCATCGGGAACACCGAGTTCGCGCGCGCCCAGCTCTGCAGCTTCGCCAGGGTCGTCGTGCCGACCCGCTCCTCCACGTAGGCCTCGAGGTCGGCGGGGTCGGTTGAGCCCCGAAGCATGTCGCGGGCCCGTAGCTGCCGGGCGCGGAGTTCCTCGGGGGAGCTGGGTTGCTCGAGCGGCGCCAGGGCGCGGATCCTCCGGCGCTCTACCTCCAATCCAGCGCTCCCTTCCGCCAGACGTAGACGAGGGCGACGAACAGCAAGACCACGAAGAGCACCACCTCGCCGAGCAGGAAGACGCTGTCGGCGCCCTTGAGGATCACGCCGACCGGGTAGAGGAAGACCACCTCGATGTCGAAGAGGATGAAGAGCATCGCCACCAGGTAGAAGCTGACCCCGAAGCGGAAGGTCTTCGACACCTCGGAGGGCAGGCCGCACTCGTATGGATCCCCCTGGCGCTCCACGGCCTCGGTGCGCTTGCGGGGCCGGCGCGCGCCCACCACGTGGTTGAGCATCGTGAAGGCGCCGCCGACCAGCAGGCCGAGCGCCGCGAAGACCAGGATCGGTGCGTAGCTTCCAAGCACGCCGGCCCTGTTATACACCGACTTTGTGGCAACTTGCTACATAGTGATTTTCCGCACCCGAGAGCCGATGCGGGGCCACCGAGGGAGGTCCTAGGCGGCGATGGCCGAGGTCCACCTGGTGGTCGGGGTCTGCGTCATCGTTCTCAACCTTGCGGCGGCCGCCGTCGGCGGCTACAGCTGGTTCGCCGACCGGCCCTCGATTCCGTTCTGGTACCTGCTCCGGGCGGCCCAGGTCTCGGTCTTCGCGCAGGTGATGCTCGGCGGCCTCCTGGTGATGACGGGGCACGAGCCCGCCGACCAGCTCCACTACGTCTACGGCCTGCTCCCGCTGCTGGTCTCCTTCCTCGCCGAGGGCGCCCGGGCCGGCGCCGCCGCCCAGGAGCTGGCCGGGATCGACGTCGAGAGCCTCCCCGAGGAGCGCCAGCAGGCCCTCGCCCTGGCGATCGTGCGCCGCGAGATGGGGATCATGGCCGTGAGCTGCGGCGTCATCCTCTTCCTGGCGCTGCGCGCCGCGACCACCAGCGGCCACTTCTGACCCCCTGGCGTGGGACCTTTTTTCCCTCGCCCACGCGTGCCAGCAGGTCCCACGTCGGTGGCCTGCCGGTGCCCTTCTTGGGGTGGGACCTTTCTTCCCTCGCCTACGAGGGATGAGAGGTCCCACGTCGGTTGGAGGAGGCGATGGGGGGTCAGGGGGCGGGGTCCGGGCTGCAAAGCCCGCGGTAGGCGCCGCGGTGGAAGACCAGGGGCTCGCCCTCGCCGGCCTCCACGGCCTCGACCGAGCCGGTGACGATCACGTGGTCGCCGCCGGCGATCACGTCTCGCAGCTCGCAGGCGACGAAGGCGATCGCTCCGCCGAGGCGCGGCAGCCCGGCGCGCTCCTCCCACTGGACCCCGGTCCACTTCTCGGCCACCGGGGCCTTGCTGGAGAAGGCGCGGGCAAGCTCCCGCTGCCCGGAGCCGAGGACGTTGACGGCGAAGTGGTTGGCGGCCTGGACCGCGAGCAGCGTCCGCGAGCCGCGGTCCAGGCAGGCCAGCATCAGCATCGGCTCCAGGGAGAGGGAGCAGACGGCGTTCGCGGTGGCTCCAGAGGGGCCGCCGGGGCCGCTCGCGGTGACCACGGTCACGCCGGTCGGCAGCATGCCCATGGCGGTGCGGAATTGAGCGGGGTCGGGCGGGGGCATCGCGATCGGCCCCAGACAATATGATGCCCCGCGCGTGCGTCCAGCATTGACCACAGCAGCGGCCGTCACGGCCGCCATCGGGCTTTCGGCCTGCGGCGTCAGCTACGGCACGGAGGGGATCTCCGTGCCGAAGGACAGCCCCGATCACAGCGGCGCGGTCCTCTTCGCCACCCGCTGCTCGGGCTGCCACACGCTGACCGCGGCCGGCGCCCAGGGGACCGGGAACAGGGGCGAGCGCACCCAGGGCCCGAACCTCAACCAGCGCACCGAGACCTACGACACAGCCCTCTACGCGATCCAGAACGGCGGCTACTCCGGCGCGATCATGCCCCAGAACATCGTGGTCGGGGCGGAGGCGCGCCAGGTGGCGCGGTTCGTCGCCAAGTACGCGGGGCAGGACGCCGCGGAGTCGCCGCGACCGGGAGAGCCGAAGCCCTGATGGAGGGGCCGGCAACCGCCGGCGCCAACCCGCCCGGCGTTCGCTCGGCGAGGAGCTGAGGCCGTGCTGGACCTGAAGCTCCTGCGCTCCGAGCCCGATCGCTTCCGCGAGGCGCTGGCCCGCCGCGGGGCGGCCGAGGCCCTCGACGAGCTGCTCGCCCTCGACGGGCGCCGGCGCGCCCTGCTGCCCGAGCTCGAGGGGGCCCGGGCCGAGCGCAACTCGGCGAGCGAGCGGATCGCCGAGGCAAAGCGCGAGGGCCGCGACGCCGAGGCGGAGATCGCGGCGATGCGCGAGCTCTCGGGGCGGATCAAGGAGATGGAGGCGGACCTGGCCAAGGCCGAGGATCGCCGTGACGAGGTCGCCGCCGGCCTGCCGAACCTCCCCGCCCCCGACGCGCCGGACGGGCTCACCGAGTCCGATGCGGTGGTGCTCCGCGAGGTGGGCCAGCCCCCCTCCTTCGACTTCGAGGTCCGCGACCACCTCGAGATCGGCACCGCCCTCGGCCTGATCGACATGGAGAGCGCCGCCCGCGTCTCGGGCTCGAGGTTCGCCTACCTGATGGGCGACCTGGTGCTGGTCGAGCTGGCCCTGGTCCGCTTCGCGATCGAGCTGCTGCGCGAGGAGGGTCACCGGCCGGTGGTGCCCCCGGTGATGGTTCGCGAGGAGGCGCTCCACGGGACCGGCTTCTTCCCGGGGGAGCGCGAGATGATCTACGAGGTCCCGCGCGACGAGCTCTTCCTGGTCGGGACCTCGGAGGTGCCGCTGGCCGGGCTGCACGGGGGCCAGATCCTCGACCCGGGGACGCTGCCGCTGCGCTACGCGGGGTTCTCGCCCTGCTTCCGGCGCGAGGCGGGGGCCGCCGGTCGCGACACCCGCGGCATCTTCCGCGTCCACCAGTTCGACAAGGTCGAGATGTTCTCGTTCGTCGAGCCCGGCGACTCGGCGGAGGAGCACGAGCGCCTGCTGGCGATCGAGGAGCGCATCCTCGGCGAGCTCGAGATCCCCTACCGCGTGGTCAGCGTCGCGGTCGGGGACCTCGGGGCCTCCGCCGCGAAGAAGTACGACTGCGAGGGGTGGATCCCCAGCCAGGGCCGCTACCGGGAGCTGACCTCGTGCTCCAACACCACCGACTTCCAGGCGCGCCGCCTGGGCTGCCGGTTCCGCCCGGCGCCCGAGCAGCCGCCCCTTCATCCCCACACCCTCAACGGCACTGCGGTCGCGGTCGGCAGGACGCTGATCGCCCTGATCGAGAACCGCCAGGAGCGGGACGGCGGGTTCACGCTACCCAGTTCTTTGCATCCGTACGGGGCCCCTGAGAGAATCGCCGCGGAATGAGCGAGGCGAGGCGCGTCGTGCTCTGCGACGACCACGAGATCGTCCGGGAGGCGATCAAGGCGCGGATGGCCGGCTCCGACGAGGTCGAGATCGTCGGCGAGGCGGCCGACGGCCGCGAGGTCGTCGAGACGGTCAAGAGGCTCGAGCCCGACGTGCTGATCATCGACGTCGAGCTTCCCAAGCGGGATGGCATCGAGGCGACCCGGGAGGTGCTGCGGGTCCGCCCGGAGACGAAAGTGATCATCTTCACCGCCCACGCCCAGCCCGACCTGCTCGCGCTGGCGCTGCGGGCGGGCGCCTCCGGGTACGTTCTGAAGTCCGCCCCCTCGGAGGACATAGCCAAGGCGGTGACCGCGGTCACCGGTGGAGGCACGTTCCTGGGCGGGGACTTCGCGGGCGGCAAGGCCTCCGAGGTCGAGAAGCTCCTCGAGCTCTCTCCCCGCGAGCGCCAGATCCTCGAGCTGCTCGCCGAGGGGCTGCGGGTGAAGGAGATCGCCGAGCGGCTCTCGCTGAGTCCGGCGACCGTCCATACCCACGTCCGCAACGCGATCGCCAGGCTTGAAGTGGACACCCGCACCGAGGCCGTGGCGCTCGCGGTCCGCTTCAGCTACCTCGGCGCAGGCGCCAACAGCGGTTAGGCAGGGCGCCCAGGGGGCCATCGGCCGCCGGGCAAGGCGCGCCGCCGCCGGGCGAGGCGCGCGTCCGCGGCTGCTAGCGACGCTCGAAGCTGAGCGCGCAGCCGTTGATGCAGTAGCGCTTGCCGCCCGGGGTGGGCCCGTCGTCGAAGACGTGTCCGAGGTGGGCGTCGCAGTGGCGGCAGACCACCTCGGTGCGGCGCATGAAGTGGCTGTTGTCGGGCCGCAGCTCGACGTTGGCCAGGTTGGCGGGCTCGGTGAAGCTCGGCCAGCCGGTCCCCGAGTCGAACTTGGCCTCGGAGGAGAAGAGCTCGTTCCCGCAGCAGACGCAGCGGTAGGAGCCGTCCTCCTTGTTGTCGAGGAACGGTCCGGTGAACGGCCTCTCGGTCCCGGCCCTGCGGGTCACCTCGAACTGCTCGGGGGTGAGCCGGTCGCGCCACTCCTCCTCGCTTCGGGCCAGCTTCTCGGTCTTCGACGTTTCGCTCATCTCCACTCCTTCGGTCTCTACCGTGCAGTCCAGGCTAGGGCCGCGGCGTTACGGGCAGGGCAGACGATCGTCCACCCAGCGGCCTCGCGCTCTCGAACCCTGTCTCAGGTGGCGAAGAGTCAATCGTGATGCCTCGGCTGACAGCGATGCTGGTCACGGTTGCCCTTGCCTCCCTTGCCGGAGCCGGGACGGCGGGCGCGATCAAGGTGAGCCGCCTGATGGCGCCCCCCTCGGCATGCCCCCACCAGAGCGACGCCGCTGCCCCGGCCGGGGTCCAGGAGGAGGCGATGCGCTGCATGACCAACTTCGCCCGCCGCCACGCCGGGTCCGGGCGGCTCGGTGACCTGCGCCCCCTCGACCGCTCGGCCGGCGAGAAGGCCCGGGACATCCTGCGCTGCGACAGCTTCAGCCACGAGGCCTGCGGGCGCGACTTCACCTACTGGATGCGCCGCGTCGGCTACCTGCCGGCGCGCTGCTGGCGGGCCGGCGAGAACATAGCCTGGGGCGCCGGTTCGCTGGGTACGGTCCGCTCGGTGTTCCGGGGCTGGATGCATTCGCCCGGGCACCGGAGCAACATCCTGGGGCGGGAGTTCAGCCGCTTCGGCGTCGGCCTCGCGGTCGGTCGCCTCGGGATTCGCCGCCGCGCCCACGTCTGGGTGCAGCACTTCGGAAGACACTGCTGAGCGGCCGGAGGCGACCTCCCGGCGAAACCCCGCGGCGACCTCCCGGCGAAGCCCGGGGCGACCTCCCGGCGAAACCCTGCGGCGATTCTCCTAGCGGGTCCCGAGCTGGCCGACCAGCGCCCGCCCGCGCCCCGAGATGGTCAGGGCGACGAGCGCCCCGGCGCCGAGGGCGGAGGCGGTGGCGAGCAGGAAGGCCCCTTCGTAGCCGGTCAGCGCCGATGCGGCGCCGGCCAGCGGAGCGCCCAGGCCCACCCCCGCGTCGAAGAAGGCCGTGAACGTCCCGAGCGCCGCGCCGCGCCGCGCCTCGGGCACCCGGCCGACCACGACCAGGGAGAGGGAGGGGTAGAGCAGGGAGAAGGCCGCCCCCATCGCGAGGGCGCCGAGCAGGGCGACGGGGAGGCCGTGGGCCACCGCCAGCGCCGAGAGCCCGGCCGCCTCGACCAGCGCCGCCGCGGTCGCGCAGCGCGCCGGTCCGACGACGTCCGGCAGGTCTCCTCCGATCAGCCGGGTGATCACGACCATCGCTGCGAAGGCACCGAAGACCAGCGCCCCGTGCCCGACCCCGCGCTGGTCGAGGTGGAGGACGACGAAGGAGGCGACCGTCGCGTAACCCACCGACCCCATCGCCAGCGCGAAGCCCGGCCGGACCGACTCGGTGGCGATCAGCCGCTGGCGCGCGACCGCCGGCCGCGGGACGAAGGGATCGGGCACGCGCAGGGCGACCGCCGCGCCGAGGGCGGGCAGGGCGGCGGCCAGGATCCAGACCGTCTCGTACCCCGCCGCGCCGAGCACCACGGTGCCGAGCAGCGGGCCGACGCTCAGCCCGCTCCAGACGGCGAGACCGTAGAGGCCGATCACCCGGCCGCGGCGATCCGGGGGGGCGAGGTCCACGATCCAGGCCGACCCGGCCGTGAACAGCGTCCCCTCACCGGCGCCGAGCACGAGCCGGGCGAGAATCAACCCTGCCAGCCCCGCAGGCACGAGGTAGATCAGCCCCGCCGCGGCCGAAAGGCAGCAGCCGAGCAGGACCGCCCGGCGCCGGCCCCTGGTGTCGGCGAGCCGCCCCGCGAACGGGCGGCAGACGAGCCCGGTGATCGCGTAGCAGCCGACCACCACGCCGACCGCCAGATCGGTGGAGCCCAGCGGTCCCTTGACGTAGTGGGGGAGGACGGGGAGGACCGCTCCGACCGCGAGCAGCCCCAGGAACGTAGTCGAAAAGACCCCCGCGAAGGCAGCCCTCGGAGTCGGCCCGCGGTTCGCTCGCGCGCTTTTCGCCGTTGCGTCGATACCCTGATTCTGGCGATGCCTGCGAGCGGCAGCAGCGAGGGCACCGGAGCCGCGGAGCGGGTCTTCTGCACCTCCTGCGGTGCCTCGGTCGAGCCCGAAGCCCGCTACTGCCGCTCCTGCGGCGCCGCGCAGCGGGCCTCCGCGCCGACCCGGTCCAGCGCTACCACCGAGCAGATCGGCGGCGACCGCGAGCCGGGCGCCGAGCTCGAGCCCCCGACCGAGGAGGAGACACGCGTCGAGCCCCCGACCGTGCGACGCCCCGCCTCGGCGCCCGCCGGGGAGGCCCGGGCGCCGGCCGGGGACCCGGCCCTCGGCGAGCCGGTTGCCGGCCGGGCCAAAACACCGGCCGACGAGCCGGACACAGGCTTCGCCGGCCCGCCTGCCGCATCCGCTCACCAACCGCCCGCCGGGTTCGATCGCGAACCGGTCGGCGCCCAGGACCCGCCCGGCGGGCCCGTGCCGGGCGAGCCGAAGCCCCGCCGGCGCTGGCTGCTCGCGGTCGGGGCCGCGGTGGCGGTCGGCCTGATCGGCGGGCTCGTGGCGGCGCTGGCCATCGACCCGGGGGGCGGCGGGCCGGGCACGGCCAGCACCCGGACCGCTCCGGCGCTCGGCCCGGGCCCCTCGCTGCGGGAGCACTTCGACCTGCTCGCCCAGGGCCGCTTCCTCGCCGCCTCGGACGACCTCACCCCGGCCCTGCTCGACAGCCTCGGCGGACGCACCGTTTGGGTCTCCGAACGGATCGCCGACCTGCTGATCGACTACCGCCTCTCGGCGACTGTGGTCTCCCAAACGCCCGACCGGGCCATCGTCAGCGTGGACCCCCTGCAGACCCAGTCGCTGACCGGCGGGTGCAGGAGCTTCACCGGCACCTACACGCTGGTCCCCTCCGATTCGGGTGACCGCTGGTTGATCGACTCCGCGGACCTTCTCGACGGTCCCTGCTGAGGTCCTCGAAGGCCCCTGGGGCCGGCCGCGGGCGGCCGGCCCCAGAGATCGGGGCGCCCCTGCCGAGGGGGAGAGCCCTCAACCCGGGGGCCTTGGTGCCCCATGGCCAAGAGTTGGCGAACCAGATTCCCGGCCCTTGCGGCGGCCGCGCTGGTGCTGGCCGCCGCCGGCGGCCCGCTCGCGACGGCGGCGCCCCGCAGGCCCTCGCCGCACGCCCGCTCCGTGGGTGCGCCCGCGCGCCCAGCGCCCTCGCTACCCGCCCGCTTCGCGGGTGCGCCCGCGCGCCCGGGGCGCCTCCCGCGCCGGGTGGCCCGCGCCCTGCGCGTGCAGTGCGCGCATCCGGCCGCCCTGAGGCTGGTCCGCTACGAGGACCGCTCGGCTCGCCTCTACTGCGCAGGGCGGGTGCTCGTGAAGGTGGGCGTGCCCTACTGAACCCGCAGCGGATGGTGGAAGTCTCCGCCGCAGCGCCCCCAGACGCCGCGGTCGGCGCGGCGGGCCCGCCGCGCCGACCGGCGGTAGGCCCGCAGGCGGCGGAACGGGCGCTCGAAGACGTAGACCTTCGCCCAGCCCCTGGCCACCTGGGAGCGTCCCAGGTCCCTCCCGTCGCGCCTGCGCACGACATAGGCCAGCAGGCGGCCGTAGCGGTCGTGGAGGTCCTGGCTGGAGTCGGTGACGAGGGTCACCCGGGTGCCCGCGCGCGCCATCCGGCGCATCGATCGGGAGGCGCCGGCGGAGCCACACTCCCGACCCCCGTACTTCTCGGGGGTGTCTATGCCGATCAGCCTGACGTCCACCCGGCGCCGGTGAACCGCGACGCTGACCGTGTCGCCGTCCGTCACGTGGTCGATCCGGCCCTTGATCCGGCGCTTCGAGCCGCCCGGGGACGCCGAGGAGCCGCGGCACGGGCAGGGCAGCGTCTCGCAGGCCACGCCGTCGCCGTCGGAGTCGAGGTGGTCGGGGTCGCGCCGGGGGCCGCCACGAGAGATGAAGTAGGTCTGCGCGGCCCGCTGGTTGGGGAAGTCCGAGCAGTCGCGGTCGGCGGCCCTGGCGCCCTGCGCGCCGGGTCCGACCGCCGGCGCCGCGACGGCGATCGCCGTCGCGGCGAGCCCGATCACGACGGTCACTGTTCCTGCCGGCCTCACCGGACCTCGCCCCACCTCACCGGGGCTCCTCCGGGACTCCCGGCGCCTGATCCCGTCGTCTCCCGGTCTCGCCGAGTTCCTCGCCGCCGCCGCTCCCACCGTTGCCCATGGCCACCAGGTCGGCCACCGAGTCGAGGATCTGACCGGGCCGAAGCCCGGCGGCCTCGGCCTCCTGGCGCGACGTGGCCCCGCTCAGGACCAGGATTCCGTCGAGGCCGACCGCCCCCGCGCCCCCGAGATCCGAGTCGATGCGGTCGCCGACCATCACAACCCGCCGGGCGCCGCCCAGCGCCGACCTGGCCGCCTCGAAGAGGTGGCGTTCCGGCTTGCCGCCGATCTCCGCCCTGGCGCCGGAGGCCGCCTCGATCGCGGCCAGGATCGCCCCGGTCCCCGGCCAGGGCCCGTCGGGCATCGGCATCGTCGGGTCGCGGGTGGTCGCGAACAGCCGCGCTCCCCCGCCCAGCGCCGCGCACGCCGCCCTCAGCTCGCCGTAGTCGAAGCCCTCGTGCCCCGAGACGACGACGACCTCGGCCGGGCCCTCACCGACGGCCTCGAGGCCCGCCGCCTCGACCTCCCGCCTGAAGGAGCCGGTGCCGATCACCAGCGCCCGCCCCGCCTCTCCCGCGGCGGACGCCGCCAGCCGGGCCGTGACCGCCCCCGAGGTGAGCACGCGGTCGGCGGCTACCTCGACCCCGATCGCCCGCAGCCTCTCCGCGTATTCGGCGGGGGAGTGGCGCGAGTTGTTGCTGAGAAAGGCCACCTCGGCGCCGGCCGCGATCAGTTCGGCGACGGCCCCCGGCGCGCCGGGGATCGGCTCACCCCCGAGCCAGATCACCCCGTCGAGATCGAACAGGTACCCGTCGTATTCGTTCGGTGCCATTAGGGTCGCATTCCCCTCGACCTGGGTCCGCCCGGCTCCTGCGCCACCAGACGGTGGGCGCGCTCCGCCCAGGCGCAGAGGATCGGCCGGGTGTCGCGGGGGTCGATGATCTCCTCCACCGCGAACCGCTCGGCGGTCCGGAACGGCGAGGTGACGGCGCTGAGCCTGGCCTCGATCTCGGCGCGCAGCGCGCCCGGGTCCTCCGCCGCCTCCAGCTCGCGCCGGTAGGCGGCCTCCAGCCCGCCCGCGAGTGGCAGCGAGCCCCAGGACCCTGACGGCCACGCGTAGCGCAGGTTGAGGCGGGAGGCGTTTCCCGCGGCCGACCCGGCGATCCCGTAGACCTTCCGCACGAGGATCGAGACCCAGGGGACGGTGGCCTGGTAGGCGGCGAAGTAGGCGCGGGTGCCGCGGCGCATGGTGCCGCGGCGCTCGGCAGCCGTGCCGACCACGAAGCCCGGCTGGTCCACCAGGTTGCAGACCGGAAGCCGGAACTGGTCGCAGAGGTCGGTGAAGCGCACCATCTTCTCCGAGGCGTCCGCATCCAGCCCCCCGCCGTAGGCGTTGGGGTCGGAGGCCATCACCCCGACCGGACGGCCCTCCAGCCTGGCCAGCGCCGTGATCAGCGGCCTTCCGAAGCGGCGTCCCATCTCGAAGACCGAGCCGCGGTCGAAGACGAGCTCGAGGATGCGGCGCATCGGGTAGGGCTTGCGCTCGTCGCGGGGCACGATTCCCAGCAGCTCCTCCTCGCGGCGGCTCGCCGGGTCGGCGCTCGCCACCATCGGAGGCGCCTCCCAGACGCTCTCGGGAAGGTAGGAGAGGAAGCGTCGCAGCTGGGCCAGCGCGTCCTCCTCGTCGCCGGCCTCGTTGTCCACCGCGCCGGCGGCGGTCTGTATCCGGGAGCCGCCCAGCTCCTCTTTGCCGGGAGCCTCGCCCATCCCCGCCATCGCGACCACCGGCGGCCCGGCGACGAAGAGCTGTGCGGTGCCGCGGACGATGACGCTGAAGTGGCTTGCCACGACCCGGGCTGCGCCGAGGCCCGCGCAAGGCCCCAGGGCGGCCGCGGCGACCGGCACCCGCGAGAGGTTGGCCACCGAGAGCTCCCAGCCCGGGACCTCGGGCACGTAGGTGAACCCCATCTGCTCGAGCATCTTCACGCTGCCGCCCCCGCCGGTCCCGTCGACAAGCCTCACCAGCGGCATCCGCAACTCGGCCGCGAGCTGCTCGGCGTAGACCATCTTCCGCCAGATCGCCGCGTCCGCCGCGCCGCCCCTGACCGTGAAGTCATCTCCCTGCAGGGCCACGGGCCGGCCGTCGACGCGGCCCCTGCCGATCACCATGTTGGCCGGGACGAACCCCTCCAGCTCACCGCTCTCCGAGTAGCTGCCGACCCCGGCGATCGCCCCGCTCTCCTCGAAGCTTCCGGCATCGAGCAGCCGCTCGATCCGCTCGCGGACCGTGAGGCGCCCGCTGGCGTGCTGGCGCTCGACCCTCTCGGGTCCGCCGAGCTCGCGGGCGAGCGCCTCGCGGCGCCGAAGCTCCTCGATCTCCGGCTGCCAGCTCAACCCGCGGTCAGGCCTCCTCGCCGCCGGCAACCTCGCGGGCCGGGCCCAGGGCGTCGGCTGGCTCCAGGCCCGCCCTGGCCGAGAGCCAGCAGGCGACCGGGGCGGCGATCCGCTCGGACGAATGGGCGGCCTCGGCAGCCAGATCGAGGAGCTGCTTGAGCTCGTCGTCGGTCGGGGGGTCCACTCCGATCCTCGCCGCGTACCCGTTCAACCACTCCCTTGCGTTCATCGCTCTCCTTTCGTCGGTTCGCCCCTCCTTCCACACGTGCTGAAGGGACGCGGGGGTTTCGCCTGCGCGTATCTTCGCGGTCGGAGCCGCTGCGCGGATTCTCCCCCCTTCCCGCCGCCTCCGGGTGCGCGCTTGACCAACTCTTTACCGCTCGTTGACCTGTCCTGAAGCCCCGCCCCTCACATTGGGGAAAACAAGGAGAGCGAAGGAGGACAGCAATGCCCCAGATTCTCGTTGTGACCGACCGGGATTCGGCGGCCGAGGAGACCGTCGTCTACCGCGAGCGGGTCGCGCTCAGCGACCTCGAATCCGACCACTACTCGGGCCACCTGATCGAGCGGGTCGGCTGGGCGGTGCTCGACGCGGACGAGATCGAGCACGGCGACGGCGCGGCCCTGGGCGGGTCGCGGGGTCGCGCCCTGTAGAAGGCGCGGGTCGCGGCGT
Source organism: Solirubrobacterales bacterium (assembly GCA_046330315.1). Taxonomy (GTDB): domain Bacteria; phylum Actinomycetota; class Thermoleophilia; order Solirubrobacterales; family 70-9; genus JAXLSZ01. Next base: position 138,676 of record JAXLSZ010000005.1, on the reverse strand, counting down.
CGGGCCCTGTGGAGGGCGGGGTCGCGGGGTCGCGCCCTGTGAAAGGGTGGAGTTCGGTGGCCTCCGACCCTCAGAAGAGCCGATGGCCCGCGATCTGAAGCTCGGCCTCAACACCGGCTACTGGGCGGCGGGGCCTCCCGCGGGGATGCCCGAGGCGGTGGCCGAGGCCGAGCGGCTCGGCTTCGACTCGCTCTGGACCGCGGAGGCCTACGGCTCGGACGGGCTGACCCCGCTGGCCTGGTGGGGGTCGGAGATCGAGCGGATGCGCCTGGGCACCGCGATCACCCAGATGTCGGCGCGCCAGCCGGCCGCCACCGCGATGGCGGCGATGACCCTGGACCACCTCTCCGGCGGCCGCTTCGTGCTCGGGCTCGGGGTCTCGGGCCCCCAGGTGGTCGAGGGCTGGTACGGAATGCCCTTCGCCAAGCCGCTGGCGCGGACCCGCGAGTACATCGGGATCCTCCGCGACATCTGGGCCCGCAGGGAGCCGGTCACCAGCTCCGGCCCGCACTACCCGCTGCCGCTGCCCGGGGGGACGGGCCTCGGCAAGCCGCTTCGGTCCTCGATCCACCCCCTGCGCGAGGACATCCCGATATTCCTCGGCGCCGAGGGTCCCAAGAACATCGCCCTGTGCGCGGAGCTATGCGAAGGGTGGCTGCCGATGCTCTTCTCGCCGGCCCACCAGGACCTCTACCTGCCCTCACTACGGGAGGGCTGGGGCCGGGAGGGGGCGCGCTGCCGGCCCGAGGACTTCGAGGTCGTCGCCACCGTTCCCCTCATCGTCTCCGAAGACCTCGAGGCCGCGATCGATGCGGTGCGGCCCTTCTACGCCCTCTATCTGGGCGGCATGGGGGCCAAGGGGGCGAACTTCCACGCCAACGTGGCGATCCGCATGGGATACGGCGGACTGGTCGAGGAGATCCAGGATCTCTACCTCGCTCGACGCCGGGAGGAGGCCGCGGCGAAGATCCCGACCGAGCTGATCGAGGCGATGTCGCTCCTCGGCTCGCCCGCCAAGATCCGCGACGACCTTGAGAAGTGGCGCGACTCAGTGGTCACCACCCTGCTGGTCTCCGGGGACGCCAACACCATCCGGCAGGCCGCTGAGATCGTGCTCGGGTGAGCCGCAGGATACGGGGATCGTGCTCGTGCGGGCCTGCGGGATCGTGCTCGTGCGGGCCTGCGGGCCTGCGGATCGAGGTCGGGCGGGCCCAGGGATTGCAGCTAGCGCGCTTCGGGTTGGCTGCAGGCCGCTGAGATTGTGCTCGGGTGAGCCGCAGCGGGAGGATGAGGCCGCGCCCGGCCACGGAGGCGCCTTCGAAGCAGGCTAGCCCGCGTCGACCGGCCTGAAGTCGGGGGGCAGGGAGCCGTCCTCGCGGAGTCGCTCGACTACCTGGCGCACGGAGGCCCGGGTAATTCCCAAGTCCCTCGCGATGCGCTCGACGCTGGTTCCCCACTCGAGCCGCTCGAGCACCTCCTGGTGGCGCTTGGGCCGGTCGGCGCTGCGGTAGATCCCTTGAAACATCTTCCCAATCCTAGTGCGGCGTACCGGCGGGGCGGGTTGCGGTCGCTATCCGCCCGTAACCCGCCCCATCCCCGGGCTGCCATGCAAACCGGAGGAACCGGGCGGCCTCGCGCCAGGCGGCAGACACAGGCGCCAGGCTCAGGCGCCAGGCTCAGGCGGCCTCGCGCCAGGCGGCCAGCGAGCCGTCGGCCGCGAGGCGCTTCAGCGCCTGGGCCTCGAGCTGGCGGGCCCGCTCCTGGCTCACCCCGGCGGCGCGGGCCGCATCGCGCAGGGTCCCGGCGACCGCGCCGCCGGTGCCGAAGCGGACCTCGATCACCTTCCGCTCGTTCTCGGGCAGGGTTGCCAGGGCGGAGCTCACCGCCTCCTCGCGCTGGCGCTCGAGGACCTCGTCGTCGGAGCTGGCCTCGCTCTGGGCGCGCAGCTCGCCGAGGGTCGTGTCGCCCTCGCCGACCGTCTGGTCGAGGCTGGTCGTCACCCTGGTCAGGTCCCGCACCGCCTTGACCTCGTCGAGCGGCAGCTTGGCCCGGTCCGCGATCTCCTCCTCGGAGGGCTCGCGATTGAGCTCGGCGCGCAGCTCCGCGGCGATGCGGTTAACGGTCCGCTCGCGCTGGGCGATGTGGGCGGGGATCCGCACCGCGCGTCCGCTGTTGTCGAGGCCGCGCTGGATCGACTGCTTGATCCACAGGACCGCGTAGGTGGAGAACTTGTAGCCGCGGCGCCAGTCGAACTTCTCGGCGGCCCGGATCAGGCCGAGCATCGCCTCCTGCACCAGGTCGGCGAGCGGCAGGCCGAAGCCCTGGTAGCGGCTGGCGAACTTGACCACGAGCCGGAGGTTGGAGTTGATCAGACGCTCCTTGGCGGCGAGGTCGCCGCGCTCGATCGCCTGCGCGAGCTCGATCTCCTCCTGCGCCGTGAGCAGGGGGTAGCGGCTCGCCTGGTTGAGGAAGAGCTGGAAGCTGTCGGTGGTCTCCTCGGGGACGAGGTGGGTATCGGTCCGCCTCTCCACACGTGCGTGGGAGCCGGTCTCGGTGTTCGTGTGCTCGCCGCGAACGCGGCGCGTTTCGTTGCGCTGACCCGCAGCGCCTCTCGTACGGGACATCGTTCTCCTTCTGGGCGCGTACTATCCCCAGCCTTTTGACTTCAGAAAATATAGCGAACGGGCGTTCGAAGTGCAAGTCCGATGCCTGAGGTGGTGCCAGGCATGCGACGGCGTGGCCCACTCCGCGCAGGGGGGGGCTCCGCCAGGTGCCCGCTCTGCCCGCGGCGGCTACCTGCGCCGGGCGCGCGGTTGCGCGGGCCATGCAGCGGTTGCGCGGGCCATGGGGTCGGCGGGGGTGGGGCGGGCGGGGGTGGGGCGGGCTATGGTCGCCATGCGCCCGAAACTCGCCCCGGGGGAGCTAGGGAACCTGCACCGAGCGCTGGATGACCCGCGTATTCCCGGCGGCGTCGCCGAGCGTGAGGCGCAGCCGCAGCGACCCGTGCGCCCGTGCGCGCCCCACTCGCAGGAGAAGACTGCGATGGCCGGGCGAGTAGCGCGCGGCGGCTGCCCTGGCGACGGTTCTGCCGCCGGCCAGCAACTCCGCCTGCGGCAGCACGTACTCGGAGGCCCTGACGCCGACCCGGACCCGGACCGGGCCGGTCTCGCCGGAGTCGACGCCGATCGCGTCGATCGAGGCCCCCACACGGTTGTCGAGGCGCTCGCCCTTCTTGAGCTGATAGAGGCCCTGCGGCGGGTTGGCGTTTACGAGGCGCCCCGGCACGCACGTCGCGGTGAATCGCGCGAAGCGGGCGCTTGGGTGGTGGGCCGTGAGGCGGTACACCCCGCGCGGCACGTTGAGCCAGATCACTCCGCCGTCCACCGATGACTCGGTGAGCGACTTGTCGGGGATCACGCTGGCGTTGAAGTAGATCGGGTCGGTGAGGGCGGGGGAGGCCGAGGCGGTGGCGCCCGCCACGCCGTGGGCGCCGTAGGCAACGAAGTCGGGGAAGCTGAGGTCACGGACGTTGACCGTGCTGAAGGTCGAGACGATCACGCAGCGCGCCGGGTTGTCGTCGGCGTTCAGCTTCACCCCGAGCAGCAGCGCGAGCCCGTGGTAGATCCCCACCGATGGAACCTGGAAGTTCACTCGTCTCAGGTTCCTCCCCGCGGTGACGAAGGTCTGCAGGTAGATGCCGTGGAACCCGGTCGCCTCGACGTATGGGGTGATCCGGGCGCCGTCCGGCACCGTGAGGTCGTAGCTGCCGTTGGCGGCGCTGGTCGCCTTCGCCCCCGGAAGCTCGGCGACACGGATCTTCGCCCCTGCGATCGGCGCCTGGTTGTCGAACGCGTAGACGGTGCCGGTGATGTGGACCTTGCGGTCGCCTCCCCTGCCGTGGGAGGCGCCGGCGGCGGCCGGCAGGGCGAGGAAGATCAGCACGGCGCCGAGGGCGATCAGGGATCTGCCGGCGGGCCTCATCGCGCGGCAGGATACGAGATCGCCGCCCATCACCGTGCTCAGAACCCGAACGTGCCGGAGGGGGAGCCGAGCCAGCCGACCTGTACCCGCACGACCCGACCGTGCTTCCGGTTGAGGATGAAGGCCGTGACGTGGCACGGGAGGTCGCCCAGGACCCACTTCGGGGGCTTGCACGTGTAGCTGCCGGTATGGCAGTTCCGATAGCGCCTGCCGTTGGAGCGAATGGTCTGGCAGCGCACGCCCGTCACCCGGGCCTTGACCCGGTGTTCCTTCGAGCCGACTCCCACGCCGCGACGGGTTCGCAGCGAGCGCCGGGTGGTGTAGATCGAAGCGACCCGCAGCCTGCGGTCGGGACCCTTGCTCCCGCTTGGGGTGCGCGGCGCGCCCTTCCAGAACTCCACGGCGAGGCCGCCGTAGCGGTAGGCGACTGGGTGACCGGGGCCGAATGCGGAGTTGGTCTGCACCTCGACCCCGCGGGGGCGGCCGAGGATGTGGCGCGCCTGGGCTCGGGTCATCCCGATGCGCACCCCGGCCATTCCCACGCCGACCCCGATGCCGGGTTCCCCGGAGGAGGCCGACGCCGCGGGGGAGAAGGTCGATGAGGAGGAGAAGGTCGATGCCGACCGGGAGACCCCGCCACTGGCGAGCAGCGCGGACAGCAGGACCGCCACTGCGCTTACCAGGGAGAGCATCCTGCGGGCGGATGTCCCCTCGGCCGGCATCAGCCGGATCGTAGGCTGGCACCCGCCCGAGCGACTCAGTATTTCTCCACAACCCTCGGCGAGGTCCACCCCGTGGTCCGGGGCGCACCTGGTCCCCCCGGCCCCTGGTGCGGCGATGCCCACCATGGGCCCGGTGGACCTCCCCCACCTCGACCACCCTTGACGTGGGACCTCTAGACCCGCGAATGGCACAGGTTGGAGGTCCCACCCGCAACTCCTTCGACGTGGGACCTCTGGACCCCCGTATGCGACGTGGGACCTCTGGACCCCCGTATGCGAGTGATCAGAGGTCCCACCCGCACAAACGCCCGGCGACCCGCGACGTGGGACCTTCAAACCCTCGCATACGGGTGGCCAGAGGTCCCACGTCAGGGGGTTGGAGGGGCCAGTGACGCGTGGCGGCTGGTGGCGGACCGCCTGGTGACGCGTGGCGGCTGGTGGCGGACCGGGGGCCTAGTGATGCGTGGCGTTCAACTCGCGGACCGCATCTAGCAGGCCGCCGTAGCTGACCTGATCGGCGGCGATGATCGTCGGGGCGAGGCCGCGGTCCCGGGTGCACTCGGCGGCGCGGCCCAGCAGCACGTCCCTCGCGTTCACCGCGGCGGAGGCGACAGGGTCGGGGTGGGCGGGAGGGGTGGCGGGCGACCAATGGTTGACCAGAAACAGCGAGCCGGTCGTGCCGCCGCGGTTGGGCTGGCAGCTCGCCGGCCAGTTGACCGGGTCGGTGAGCAGGTTCGGCGAATTGAAGGTGTAGGGGGTCTCCTGGAGGATCCCGTCGTAGGCGCGGTGGTACCACGGCACCGTGCCGGCGTCGTGTTCGGCCAGCATCAGCACCTGCTGGTGGCGCTTGATCATCTTGCGCAGGGTCGGCCAGTCCGGCCCGGTTGCGCCCCGGTAGACGTAGGCGCCGAGTCCGCTCTGATCGACCGCCGCCGCGTAGTCGGAGGGGCTGATGTAGTCCTCGTTGACGATCGCCAGGACGTTGCGCGGATGGGTCGCGAGGAAGTCCCGGATCGAGGCGAGGACGTCGATCAGGGGCGTGGCGCCGAGCTCGCAGTAGACGTGACAGAGGTAGAGGCCCCGCTGGCCGGTGGTGACCGTCCCGTTGTCGTCGGTCCGCACAGTCCCGTTGTCCTGGAGGCGCCCGTAGTGGGTGTCGTAGAGCAGCCCGCGGATCCCGTAGTCGAGCTGCTGGGGGATCGTCAGGGTCTGGTTGGGGATGATCCAGCCGAGGTTGGCCGAGGACATCGCGTTGTGGGCGCCGGCCAGAACCACGTCCTCGAGATGGCGCCCGCACAGCCCCTTCTGCCCGTTGCACCAGCGCTGCGGCCCCCGCCAGGCGGAGGCCGGCGCCGCCGCCACGCACACCGCCAGCGCCCCGGCCAGCGCGGCGAGACAGATCCGAGCCCTCATGTCACCACCCTATGCCAGGCCGGCCCGGGCCGCCACCCGGGCTCCCGGGTTCTCGGCGGGTGCGAGGCCGGCCCGCCGCGCATATGCTCACCCGTGCGGCCGGGGCCTGCGGCGCCCGGCACGCGGGAGAATGAGCCGAGCCAACGGACAGCTGCCGCTCCAAGCGGCCGAGATCGAGCGGACCCTGAGGCCCCTGAGGAGCGCCAGCGGGCTGCCCGCCGCCGCCTTCACCGATCCGGCGGTCCTCGAGTGGGAGATCGGCAGCATCTTCGCCGGCTGGGTCTGCCTGGGCCACGTCTCGGCGGTGGCCGAGCCCGGTGCCTACCTCGCCCGGGAGTTCGGGGCCGAGTCGATCTTCGCGGTCGGCGGCGAATACGGGGATGTCCGCGCCTTCTACAACGTCTGCCGCCACCGCGGATCGCGTCTGCTCGAAGGGGCGGGCAAGGCCGGGCGCCTGATCCGCTGCCCCTACCACGCCTGGGCCTACGGCTTCGACGGCGCCCTGCTGGCCGCGCCCCACACCGAGGGCCTCGAGGACTTCGATCCCGCCTGCAACGCGCTGCGGAAGGTGCGCACCGCGCTGGTCGGCGGCCTACTCCTCGCCGACCCGAGCGGGGAGGCCCCCGATCCCGCCGTCCACGTCGGCGACCTCGCCGAGCGCCTCGAGCGCTACCGCGTCTCCGAGCTTCGGCCCGCCGCCGAGCGGCTCTACGAGGTCGGGGCCAACTGGAAGGCGGTGGTCGAGAACTACAACGAGTGCCTGCACTGCCCCGGCGTCCACCCGGAACTGAACGCGCTCTCCCCCTACGACAGCGGCGAGGCCTTCGAGGGGGCGGGGCAGTGGTGCGGGGGCTCGCTGGACCTGATCGAGGGAGCCGAGACGATGGCCCGCAACGGGGGCGGGGAGCGCGCCCCGATCGCCGGGCTCTCGGGGGCGGAGCTGCGCAGCGTCCTCTACGTCACGCTCTTTCCCAACGCGCTCGTCTCCTTCCACCCCGACTACGTGATGCTCCATACGCTCTGGCCGCTGGCCCCGGACCGGACCCTGGTCACCTGCGAGTGGCTGTTCGAGCCCGCGACGATCGCCGCCGAGGGCTTCGACCCCTCCGACGCGGTCGACTTCTGGGACCAGGTCAACCGCGAGGACTGGCACGTCTGCGAGCTGACCCAGAAGGGGGTGGCCTCGCGCGGCTACTCACCGGGCCGCTACGCGATCGACGAGGACGACACCCACGCCTTCGATCGCATGGTCGCCGAGCGCTACATGGCGGCGCTGGCGGGCCCGGCCTGAGCCGGGCCCGCCTCACCGGGCCGCGCCCGGACCCGCCAAGCGGCGCTCAGCGGCAGTAGGCGAAGGCCTGAAGCTTGCCGGCCTTGTCGTTCGGTGGGATGCCGTTCTGGGCCCCCCGGACGGTGATCGCCTTCTTCGAGGAGCGGTAGAAGCTGAGGATGAAGTCGTTGCGGCCCGAGAGGTTGTCGAAGTCGCCCCGGAAGCCGCCGAAGACGACCTCGCTGTCGCCCGGGCAGGTCGCCGTCGCCGTCTTTGTCGCGTACAGCGGGACGCGCTCGGTTGCCACCGACGTCTTCGGCGCCGCGCCCTTGCCGCAGAGGGCGATCGCGGTCACGGCGTGGGATTTCGTGGTCTGGTTGACCACCGTTACCTGCCAGGTCCGGCTCGAGGTCCGCTGCAGGCCCATGATGTTGAGGCGGTTCTGGCTGTTCTCGGGATCGAAGTTCAGCGGGTTCGACGTCCGCGCCGCCCAGCCGCCGCCGATCACGTTCCTGCCCTTCGGGCAGGTGACGCTGACGTTCTGGAAGGCGTCGTTGGCGGCGCTCTCCAGGACGATCTTGCGCTTGCGCACCACGGTCGGCTCGGCGCCGCCCTGGCAGTAGGCGATCGAGGTCAGCTTGCCGCCCTTGATCGTGGGGCTGGCCGCGACCGTGGACCACTTGTTGGTGTCCTTGCCCAGCGGGCCCATCGAGGCGGGCCACAGCTTGAAGTCGAGCGGCAGGCTGTAGTCGAGCTTGAAGCCGCCGAAGTTAACGTGCTGGCCGTGAGAACAGCTCGCGGTCACGTCGCCGAAGACGTTGCGGGGGATGAACTTCTGCTCGCTGCTGGAAGAGAGGTCCCCGAACGCAGCGGTTGCCGCCACCGCGCCGATTGCTGCCGAGGTTGCGAACGCCACCAGGCCACTGCGGACCCGTCCACGACCGAACCTGCTTCTCATCTGACCGCCCTCCCCTTGCCTTGCGCGAACGCCTTGCCCGCTGGGCCAGTTGGCCGCCCGCTGGGCCCGTTGGCCGGATTGTGGCACACGGCACAGACCGGGTCAATTCCCGGACCGGACTGCATCCGCTCTACAACTCAGCCGCAGCCGGTGTTGTTGCCGCAGCTGGGGCAGGTGTAGCAGGAGCCAGTGCGCTGCATGATCCCGCCGCACTGGTCGCAGGCAGGGCCGAGGTCGGTGCCTGAGAGCTTCGCCGGGATCACCGGGGGCGTGTCGGTCAGCGCCTCGGTCGGCGCCACCGAGCCACCGGATGCGGCCGGGCCGGCGTCGGTTCCGTGGCCGTTGGAGCCATTCCCGTTGCCCGACTCGGCGGCGGCCAGCTCGGCCTCCGTGCGGGCCCGGACCTCGGGGGTGAGGATGCCGAGGTCCTCGAGCTCGTCGAGGTCGTCGATGAAGCGGCTCGCCAGCCAGCGCATGATGTAGTCGGGCATCGACTTGGCGAAGGGGATCTCCGGGTTCTGGGTGATCCCCTCGGGGTCGAAGCGCATGTAGCTGAACTTCTTCACGAAGATCTCCAGCGGCACCCCGTACTGCAGGCCGATCGAGATCGCCGTCGCGAAGGCGTTCATCATCCCCCGCAGGGTCGAGCCCTCCTTGCCGATGTCGGTGAGGAAGATCTCCCCGACGGTGCCGTCCTCGTACTTGCCGGCCGTGATGTAGCCCTCGTGGCCGCCGATCGAGAACTTGTGGGTGATCGACTGGCGCTCGCGCGGCATCTTGCGGCGAACCGGGCCCGCCGCCTCGGCCGGCTCCTCGGCCTCCGTCTCCTCCTGGGCGTCGGTGCGCAGCGCCTGCGCGGTCTTCGAGCCGTCGCGGTAGATCGCCAGCGCCTTCAGGCCGCCCTTCCAGCCGCGCGTGTAGGCGTCGGCGATGTCCTCGGCTGTGGCCGACTCGGGCAGGTTGACCGTGTTGTGGTTGACGATGCCGTTTGCCGTGAAGGCGTGGGTCACCGGAACTGAGACATCGAACACAGGCTTGACGCCGTTCTCAACCACGCTCTCAACCTGGCTGAAGTGCAGATTCCGCTCCAGCACCGTCTCGAGCCAGTCCGGCAGCACCACACACGGAATCGTCGCGACCCGCTGGAGGGAGTCACGGCTGACCAGTCTGGTCCGGGGATCCTTGAGGAAACTGAATTCGCGCGAGTTGCCGCTGCCGCCGCCGCCTCTGCCGCCGCGGCCCTTCGGAAGCAGCTCGTAGAGCTCACCGCCGCTGATGCCCGGAACGAGGTCCGCGGTTCCGGCACCAACGGTCGAAGCGACGATCTCCACTGCCCGCGCCCGCTTGTGGGGCTCTGGGAAGTCGATCAACTCGACCAAGCGTTGAGCGTGACGACCGTGTGCGTACACCTCGTCGAAGGACTTGTCGTAAGCGGCGTCGTACTTGGTGATGCGGTTGTGGACGATGCCGAGGTTCGTGAGCACGGCCTGGAGGTCGTCAAGAAGCCCTCCCGAGTCCAGGCAGATCGCCCATTTCGGCAGGCTTGCCGGGAGGTAGGAGTCAAGGCTCAGCCCGGAGAGGAACGCCAGCACGGAACTGCGGGGGGAGCGAAGCACGGCGCCCGGGATGCGCTTGGTGGAAGCGCGGTCGCCGCAGCCGAGGTAGTCGAGGAACTCGACAAGACGCTTGGAGGAGAGGTCGACCGATGGACAGCGTCCGCCGCCGCGCACCAGCCGGGCCTCCATCCCGAAGAGCGAGCGGCTGAGCGAGCACAGCCGCTCGATGACGCCCTCGTCGGTGTTGGCGATCCGCACGGTGTGGTTGCTGCGGGTGATGTGGCCCTCCGCGGCGAAGGCTCCCAAGAAGAAGGCGAGGTCATCGCTCATCTCGGCCGGAATCCGGATCTGCTTCTGGGATCCGTAGGTCGGGGCAGGGGCGAAGCTCTCGAACGAGACGGGCTCGCTCGCCCACAACTCGTCCCCGTACTGGGTGGCGACGTGGTCGCCGGCCTCGATCTGATCGAGTCGCTTCCAGACCAAATCGCCGTCGCCGCTGCAGGTCAGGAGCCGGTGGTTTGGGGTACCGGCAACCTTGTGGCCCGAACGCAGGGTGACCTTCAGGGTCTCACGGTCGCCTCCGAAGTAGAAGGCGTCGGTCGGGCGGTAGCCGTCCAGGGATGCGATCTCGAGCTCCATGTCGCGGAAGCTGTCGGGGCTTTCGCCGCAATGCAGATCACCGATGCGGACGAGACCCTCGCCGCTTGCGACCAGAGTGTCGCCGACCACGCACTTGGAGATCGCGCCCGAGATGAACGGCTGGGTGGCGGCCATCATGTCGATGTGGCCGGTGTGGGAGATCGCCCTCTCTCCGACCGCGACGTCGAAGACCTCGAGGTGCTCGTCCCTGATGCCGGGCGCCCCGACGATCGTCCCGTGCTCGGTGATGTGGGCGTCGATCTGCTCGGTCTCGGCCTCGGAGTAGCCCAGCGTGCGCAGCGCCAGCGGCACCGAGCGGTTGACGATCGTCATCTGCCCGCCGCCAACCAACTCCTTGAACTTGACCAGGGAGAAGTCGGGCTCGATCCCGGTCGTGTCGCAGTCCATCAGGAAACTGATCGTGTTGTGGCTGACGAAGCCGTTGGCGACATAGGTGACGTTGTCGGGTACCGAGAGGTCGAACGTCGGCTGGTCGTCCAGCATCTCGATTTCGCCCACCTCGTCGTAGAAGAAGCCGAGGAGATGCTCGAGCTGCTCGTCTTCGGTGCGCTCGAGCAACGCGGTCGCCGAGCGTCGGGAAACATCGCCGGTCCGGTTGTGAGCCATGAGCATCGTCTTCCGAAGCGAATCGTTCTCCGGCGCCAGCTCGTCGAGCATCCCTCTGCTGAGGGGGATCCGGTTGTTGCGAGATGCCCGCCGGTGATCGCCCTGCGTCAGCGACTCGCCCTTTCGCTTCGAGATGAAGCCGATTTCCTCGGCGAACCGGGTCGCCTCGGCGACATTGAGGATTCTCAGCACGTAGCGCTCGTGCTCGCCCCAGTTCGTCGCGGCAGCGTCTGTCTTCCTCGTCGTGACGAAGCCGAGGGTGAGAAGCAGCGTCTGCACGTCTCGGCTGAAGCTCTCGGTTACGGTCGTCCACGATGCGTATCCGTGGTTGGTGGTGCCGTCCGCCTCGAACAGGCCGCGGACGAAGGCGGCGTACGTCTCCCGGTTGTTGGTGTGGAGGATCGCGTCGGGGATGTGCGGATGCCAGCCCTTGCCGGTGTGCTCGGCCGCGGGATGGAGCTTCGCGAATCCGCAGGCCTCCCACCAGGTGCTCAGCGGCACCGAGTCGTAGGCGACCTCGGTGTAGCCCCCCTTCTCGGTGATGTTCGCCGAGAGGCCGAACAGCTCGACGGCCAGCTCGACCAACCGGTCGACGACGTCCTGGTCCTTGCCATCGACGCAGAAGCGCAGCCCCTTCGCGTGCAGGGAGCCGTCTCCCATGAAATAGCCGACCAGCTCGGCCAGCTCCGGCGTTACGGCACGGGGGACGCGAGTGCGGAAGTCCGCGTTCCAGTGGAACTCCCCAAGCGGTGGCAGCATCACGTTCTGTGGCTCGCCGACCATCCCGTTCAGCATCAGCGGCACGCGATCGCCGCTGTCGATCTCGGCAAACCGCCGCCATACCCAGTTTCCTTCGGAGTCGATCACCTTGATCCGGTGGGTGGGGGTGCCCTGGATCCGGTAGCCGCGCCCGGTTTCGATCGAGACCACCTGCTCGAAGCCGTTGATGTAGAAATCGCTCGCACGTCGCGGCCCCTCGTCGGTCGCCACCTCGACCTCGAGGGGCTGCCACTTCTCACCTGTGGTGTCCCCGAGGGTGTTGAGGCGGACAAGACCGCGGCTGGTCGAGACCAGGCTGTCTCCGACCAGGCAGCCGGTCGGCGCCAGCACCGTCGCCTGGGCGTTGCGATAGCCGTGCGCCTCGCCCTCGGAGACAGCCTCGTCCCAGGCGCGCCGGGCCGCCGAGAGCAGATCGTCCTCGACCAGCTCCTCGTCGATCTCGTAGGCGGCGTCTCGGTGCATCCGCATGACCTCGTTGTGGGGCTCGCGGTTGAGCTCGTACTCGTCGTAGGGGCCGGTGGCCTGGCCGGCGATCACCGCCGACTGGCGGTAGGCGCGGCCGGTCATCAGCGCCGTGATCGCCGCAGCCACGGCGCGACCGCGGTCGGAGTCGTAGGGCAGCCCGTCCGACATCAGCAGCGCGCCGAGGTTCGCGTAGCCCAGGCCGAGCTGGCGGAAGGCGCGCGCGTTGTGACCGATCTCCTCGGTCGGGTAGCTGGAGGGCCCGACGATGATCTCCTGGGCCAGGAAGACGATGTCAACGGCGTGCTCGAAGTCGGCGACGTCGAAGCTCCCGTCCGCACGCCGGAAGCGCATCAGGTTGAGCGAGGCGAGGTTGCAGGCGGAGTCGTCCACGTGCATGTACTCGGAGCAGGGATTGGACGCGTTGATCCGACCGCTGTTCGGGCAGGTGTGCCAGCGGTTGATCGTCGTGTCGTACTGGACGCCGGGGTCGGCGCAGCGCCAGGCGGCGTCGGCGATCTGGTTCATCAGCTCGCGCGCCTCCAGCGACCTGATCGGCTTGCCGCCCACCCGGGCGATCAGGTCCCAGTCGTCGCCGTTCTCGACCGCCTGCATGAACTGGTCCGTGACCCGGACCGAGTTGTTGGCGTTCTGGTACTGGATGGAGGTGAAGCCCTCGCCGTCGATCGACATGTCGAAGCCGGCGTCGCGAAGGGCCGCGGCCTTCTCCTCCTCGCGGGCCTTGCACCAGATGAAGTCCTCGATGTCGGGATGGTCGACGTCGAGGACGACCATCTTCGCGGCGCGCCGGGTCTTGCCGCCCGACTTGATCGTCCCCGCCCAGGCGTCGGCGCCGCGCATGAAGCTGACCGGCCCGGAGGCGAGCCCCCCCTTGGAGAGGTGCTCGACCGAGCCGCGGATGTTGGAGAGGTTGATCCCCGACCCCGAGCCGCCGCGGAAGATCATCCCCTCCTTGGTGTTCCAGTCGAGGATCGACTCCATCGTGTCCTTGACGCTGAGGATGAAGCAGGCCGAGCACTGGGGGTGCTCCTCGAAGCCGACGTTGAACCAGACCGGCGAGTTGAAGGCGGCCTTCTGGTGGAGCAGGATCGCGGTCAGCTCCATCTCGAACGCCTCGGCGTCCTCGGCGCTCGCGAAGTAGTCGCCGTCGCGGCCCCAGGCCGCGATCGTCCCGGCCACCCGGGTGATCATCTGCTTCACGGAGGACTCCCGCTCCTCGGAGCCGAGCTTCCCGCGGAAGTACTTCTGGGCGACGATGTTGGTGGCGTTCTGCGACCAGCTCTTGGGGAACTCGACGCCGTGCTGCTCGAAGGCCGGGTCGGAGGGATCGCCGATCACCGCGTCGCGGATCTCCCACTCGACCTCGTCGAGAGGGTGCACTCCCGGAGCGCTGAAACGCCGCTCGATCGCCAGCCCGCGGCGGGTCGTGGCGGTCGTGCTCTCAGCGCTCCTCGGCATCGTTCTCTCTCCTCTCGCAGCGATTTCGGGGTGGACTATCCAGGATCGCTCTCGGGTCGGATGGAACCCTCCCCCGAGATCTCCGCAACGAGCGGGCTCTTCCCATCCGGCTGCGCCTCGCCGGAGCCGAGGGCGGCGAGCTCCGCGCCCACCTGCTCGACATCGAGCTGCTTGTAGACGGCGGCGAACTGCAGGTAGGCCACCCGGTCGATCCGCCGCAGCCCCTCGAGGCAGAGCTCGCCGACCCTCGCGGTGGCGATCTCCCCTCCGGCCCGCTCGGCCTCGGCCTCGATCGAGGCGACCAGCGCGTCGACCTCGCCCGCGGAGACGGGGCGCTTGTGCGCGGCCCTGGCGATCCCCCCGCGCAGCTTGGCGCGGTCGAAGGCCTGCCGCCGCCTGTCACGCTTGCGAACCTGCAGCGGACCCGGCTCCAGGCGCTCGTAGGTTGTGAAGCGCCGGCCGCATTCCGGGCACTCGCGCCGGCGGCGCACCGCGGCACCGCCGTCGGCCGCCCGGCTCTCTCGGACCCTGGTTTGGGGGGATGCGCATGAGGGGCAACGCACACACCCAATTCTACTAGCCATGGTGGCAGGCCAAGCTTCAACTACTACATATGGTGTATAGCGTCCCGAGCTCGCTGCGGCCGCCCCGAAATCCCCCCGCGATTTGGGCGATGTAGTCTGTGCGCCATGGTCGACGAGTTGAGACGCGGGGCAGGGCGGGCCGGTGAGCGGTTGAGCGGCGCCCGCGATGCCGCGACCGAGCGAGCCGGGGCCGCCCGCGAGGCGATGGGCGAGCGAGCCGGGGCCGCCCGAGAGGCGATGGGCGAACGGGCCCTCGCCGCCCGCGAGGCGGTCGGGGAGCGAGCGGTGGCCGCCAGGGAGGCCGCGGCCGAGGGCGCGATCGCGGCCCGCGAGGCCGCGGCCGGGGCGATTGCCGCGGTGAAGCCCAGGCTGCGCGGGGTCTCTCACGAGTGGGCCTTCTTCGTCTCCCTGCTGCTCGGGGCCGGGCTGATCGTCGCCGCGAGCACTCCGACGGCGACCCTGGCGGTGGCGATCTACGCGGTCAGCCTCTCGGCCCTGTTCGGGACCAGCGCCCTCTATCACCGGGTCGACTGGAAGCGGCCGTCCGCGCGCCGCTGGATGCGCCGCGCGGACCACTCGATGATCTTCCTGCTGATCGCCGGCACCTACACCCCCTTCGCCCTGCTGGTGCTCCACGGCCCGCTCGCCGACGCGATCCTCGCCGTGGTCTGGATCGGCGCCCTGGCCGGCGCGATCGTCGAGATGGTCTGGATCGAGTCCCCCAAGTGGGTGCACGTCCTCGTCTACGTCTCGCTCGGCTGGGTCGCCGTCGTCGCCTTCCCGTCCCTGATCAGCGCCATGGGGGTGGGCGGCGCCATGCTGCTGGCCGCCGGCGGGGCCCTCTACACGACCGGCGCCGTCGTCTACGCGACCCGGCGTCCCGACCCCAACCCGGCCGTCTTCGGCTACCACGAGATCTTCCACCTCTTCGTGATCGCTGCCGCCGCGGTCCACTTCGCCACGATCGCGCTCTACGCCCTGCCGGCCGCCTGAGCCCGAGCCGAAGCCTTCGCGGTCCACACCCCGGGCCCAAACGGCATCGGTTCGATGCTCGGGGGCCGGCAAACCCGGCGCGGGGCTGCTCTCGACTCAGCCCGCCAGGGTGCCCGCGTGGCGCTCCTTGGCGGCCTCGACCAGCTCCAGGACCTCGGCCTCCCGGTCCCGGCGGAGCAGCTCGACCGGATCCGGGTCGCCGTTGACGATTCCCTCGAAGAACTCCTTGCGGTCCTGGTAGGTGGGAAGCGTCGCCTTGGCCCAGCCGCGGGCCTCGTTGAGGATCACCGCCAGGCGGGCGTAGGGCTCCCCGAAGGTTTCGGAGATCTCCCGTTTGATCCGCTTGGCCAGGGCGGGGGAGGCCCCGGCGGTGGAGATCGCGATCGCCAGCGGCCCGGTGCGGAGAATCGCCGGCAGGATGAAGTTGCAGAGCGGCGGCACGTCGACCACGTTGACCAGCATCGCCCGGCGCTCGGCGTCCTCGTAGACGCCGATGTTGACCTCGCTGTCGTCGGTGGCGGCGATGACCATGAAGGCGCCCTCGAGGTCGGCCCCCCCGGCGTAGGGCCGCCGCTCCCAGGCGATCGAGCCCTCCTCGGCGAGCTCGGCGAGGGCCGGGTGGGCCTCGGGAGCGATCAAGGCGACGTCGCCGCCGCAGGCGAGCAGTCCCTCGACCTTCTCCAGGCCGATGTCGCCTCCCCCGACCACCAGGCAGCGCCGCTCGCTCAGCTTCAGGCAGGCGATGTAGAAGGGGGTGGCCAGCATGTCGCGCACGCACGACTGGTCGCAGATCCCCTTGCGGAGCTGGCAGACGCAGGGCTTGCCGGCGTAGGCCTGAGCTGGCATGGGCCCAAGGTTAGACGCCGCGACCGCCGCCCGCGGGACCGATCGAATGCATCACGGCGATGCTGATCTTCAGTTTTGGCAGGCGCGGTTCCGGGCGCGGCGCCCGGCGGCGCAGCAGGGCTAGAGCGACTCCAGGGTCAGGCGCAGGCCGTCCTCGAGCCCCGTGCCGGCGCTCCAGCCGAGCGCCTCGGCCGCCCGGGCGGGATCGATCGAGATCCGCTCGACCTCGCCGGGACGACGGGGGGCGAACTCGGGCGCGAAGCCCTCGGCGCCGTTCAGCGAGCTCAGCCGCTCGACCAGGTCGAGGACGCTCGACTCCACCCCGGTGCCGACGTTGAAAGCCCCGCACGCATCGCTGCCCGCGGCGGCCAGCGCCGCGGAAACCACGTCGCCCACGTATATGTAGTCGCGGGTCTGGCGGCCGTCGCCGAAGACGGTCGGGCGCCCGCCGGCCTGCAGCCGGCCGCAGAAGATCGCGATCACCCCCGCCTCGCCCAGCGGGTCCTGGCGCGGTCCGTAGACGTTGCCGAGCCGCAGGCTGACGGTGGAGAGGCCGTGCAGGCGGTCATAGAGGGCGACGTAGCCCTCGCCCGCGTACTTGCTCTGGCCGTAGGGCGACATCGGCTCGGGAAGGGTGGTCTCCGGCAGCGGCAGGTCCTTGTCCGCCCCCTCCCCGTAGATCGCCCCGCCGGTCGAGAAGAAGACGAAACGCTCCGCGCCCGCCAGCCGCGCGGCCTCCAGCAGCGTGGCGGTGCCGCCGACGTTGATCGAGGCGTCGAAGGCGGGGTCGGCCACCGACTTGCGGACGTCTATCTGGGCCGCCAGGTGGAAGACCGTCTGCGGGCCGGCCTGCTCGAACGCAGCCCGCACGGTCGCCGGGTCACGGATGTCGCCCTCGAGAAGCTCGGCGCCGGCCGCCAGGGCCCCGTCGAGGTTCTCGCGGCGCCCGGTGGAGAGGTCGTCGAGCACGGTCACCCCGTCGCCGCGCCCCAGCAGCGCGTCGACCAGGTTCGAGCCGATGAAGCCCGCCCCACCTGTCACCAGGCACCTCATTGCGGCGCGGATCCTACGCACACCGGCGGGCGGGACCGGCCGCGGGGGCCGGGCGGGATCCCCCATGGGGCCACCGGAGGCCCCTGCTACCCTCGCCGCCCGATGAGGCTGATCGTCACCGAGAAGAACAACAGCGCCCGCAAGATCGCGGAGATCCTCGGCAGCTCCCCCAAGGAGGAGAAGAGCTACAAGGTCCCCTACTACACCTGGTCGGACTCCGAGGGCGAGCACTGCGCGATCGGGCTGAAGGGCCACGTCCTCAACCCGGCCTTCCCCGAGGGCTACTCCAACTGGCAGGAGACCGACCTCCACGAGCTGATCGAGGCCGAGCTGGTCAAGGAGCCCACCGACCGCAACGTCGTGCGCGCGGTCCGCAAGGTCGCCAAGGAGGCGCAGGAGATCGTCATCGCCACCGACTTCGACCGCGAGGGCGAGCTGATCGGTCTCGAGGCGCTGGAGGAGATCGTCGACGCCAACCCCTCGCTCGGGGAGCCCTCCCAGGTGGACGACGGCACGCTGCGCGTCAAGCGCGCCCGCTACTCGGCGCTCACCAGGGACGAGATCGAGCGCGCCTTCGCCGAGCTCGACGAGCTCTCCTACCCGCTGGCCAACGCCGGGGCGGCCCGCCAGTACATAGACCTGCTCTGGGGCGCCACCCTGACCCGCGCGGTCTCCCTGGCCACCCGGCGCTTCGGCTCCAACTTCCTCTCGGTGGGCCGCGTCCAGAGCCCGACCCTGGGGCTGGTCGTGGAGCGCGAGATGGAGCGCCGGGCCCACGTGGTCAAGCCCTACTGGGAGGTGATGGCGAAGTTCTCGCGCCCCGAGGGCGCCTTCGAGGCCCACCACGCGACCGACAAGTTCTGGGAGCGCGCCGAGGCCGAGGCCGCCGTCTCCGGGACGCTCGAGCAGGCCGGGCGCGAGCGGCCGGTCGGCACCGTGCGCTCGGTGAGCTCGCGGCGCAACACCCGCAAGCCGCCCGCCCCCTACAACACCACCGCCTTCACCACCGATGCCTCCAGCCGGCTGGGGATCACCCCGGCGGCGGCGATGCGGATCGCCGAGGACCTCTACATGGACGGGTTCATCTCCTACCCGCGTACCGACAACACCGTCTACCCGGCCTCGCTGCCGGTGCGCGAGCTGGTCGCCTCGCTGGTCAGGATCCCCGACTTCTCGGCGGCCGCGGGCCTTCTGGAGGGCGAGCTGAAGGCGACCCGCGGCAAGAAGGAGACCACCGACCACCCGCCCATCTACCCCACCCAGGCGCTCCACCCCAACGCCCTGGAGGGGCCCAAGCGCCGCGTCTACGAGATGGTCGTCCGCCGCTTCCTCGCCACCTTCTCCGAGCCGATGATCACCGAGTCGACCCGGGCCGACATCGAGGCCGGCTCGGAGTCCTACTTCGTGCGCGGCTCGGTCGTCGTCGAGCCTGGCTACGCGGCGATCTACACCTACGCCCGCTCCGCCGACGAGGAGATCCCGGCCCTCGAGGAGGGCCAGGAGCTGGCCCTCGACGGCGAGCCGTGGATCATCGACAAGGAGACCCAGCCGCCCTCGCGCTACTCGCAGGGCAAGCTGGTCGAGATGATGGAGGAGCGCGGGCTGGGCACCAAGGCGACCCGGGCGGACATCATCCAGAAGCTCTATGACCGCGGCTACGTCTACAACAACCCGCCGATCCCCTCGGAGACGGGGATCGCCATGTACGAGGCCTTCAAGGACTACGTCCCGGAGATGGCGACCCCCGAGATGACCGCCAGGCTCGAGGAGGAGATGGACCGGATCGCCTCGGGCCAGATGACCCGCGACACGGTGGTCGGGGACAGCCGCCGGCTGCTGCACCGCACCTACGACGAGATCGCCGGCAACGAGAAGGCGCTCGCCGAGAAGGTCTGGGCGGGGATGGACGAGGACAAGATACTCGGGCCCTGCCCGGAGTGCGAGCAGGCGGGGCGAAAGCAGCCCGACGGCTCGCCGAACATGCTGCGGATCATCGAGATGCGCGGCGGCAAGCGCTTCTGCGGCTGCCAGGGCTACGACCGCGACGACCCCGACTCGCCGGACTCCTGCCGCTTCTCGCGCCCTCTCCCGGGCCGGGGCTACGACCTCTGGAAGGTCGCCCCCCGCTGCCCGACCTGCGGAGTGACCCCGCGCCTCAAGGTCAAGCCCTTCCGCGGGCGCACCTGGGAGCTCTGCCTCAACGACGACTGCCCCGACATGGTGGAGATGCGCCGCAAGCGCGAGGAGCGCCAGGCGGCCCGCGCCGCCAAGGAGGCGATGAAGAAGGCCGCCGAGGCCGACGGCGAGGGTGCCGAGGGGGGCGAGGGCGGCTCCGACTCCTCCGCGCCCAAGCGTCCACCCGACCCCGGCACGCGGCGGCGCAAGCGCGCCCGCAGCGGAGCGAGCAGCCGCTAGCCGATGCGGTCCGGCGGCCCCGAGGCGGCGACGGGGGGCTGAGGGGTGTTCATCTCCCTGGAGGGTGTGGACGGCTCGGGGAAGAGCACCCAGGCGAAGTTGCTCGCCGAGGCGCTGGGGCCCGAGACGGTGCTGATCCGCGAGCCCGGGGGGACCGACGCCGCCGAGCGGATCCGCGGCCTGCTCGCCGACCCCGGGGTCGAGCTCGACCCCCTCGCCGAGCTGCTGCTCTTCTGCGCCGCCCGCGCCGACCTGGTCGCCCGGGTGATCCGGCCGGCGCTCGAGCGGGGCCGCGACGTCGTCTCGGACCGCTTCTCGGACTCCAGCGTCGCCTACCAGGGCGCCGCCCGGGGGCTGGGGGCGGGGCTGGCGATCGGCCTCTGCGACACCGCGACCGACGGCCTCTGGCCCGACCTGACCGTGCTGATCGAGATTGACCCCGAGGTCGGGCTGGCCCGCGCCGGAGGCGGTGACAGGATCGAGGAGGAGGGGCCGGAGTTCCAGCGCGAGGTGGCCGCCGCCTACTCCGAGATCGCCCAGATCGCCGCCGACCGGGTCGTCGTCGTGGACGGCTCGGGGGCCGTCGAGGAGGTGCACGAGCGGGTGATGGCCGAGGTGGAGCGACACAGATGAGCGGCGCCCTCGAGGCTGCGACCGAGCACCAGCCGGCGGCCCGGATGGCGCTGGCCGCGGCGCTCTCGGGCACGCCCTCCCACGCCTACCTGTTCACCGGGCCCCGCGGCGCCGGCAAGCGCCGGGCCGCCCGCGCCTTCGCCGCCGAGATCATCGCCCCCGGCTGCCCGGAACCCGGCGAGGCCCGCCGCCGGCTCGCCCGGGACCCCTCGCCCCATCCCGACCTGACCTGGCTGGCGCCACGGGGCACCAGGCACCTGGTCGAGGAGGTCCGCGAGCGCGTGATCCGCTCGGCGGCGCTCCGCCCCTACGAGGGCTCGCGGCGCGTCTTCGTGATCGAGGCCGCCGAGGCGCTCGGCGAGGACAGCCAGAACTCGCTGCTGAAGACCCTCGAGGAGCCGCCCCCCTTCGTCCACCTGATCCTGCTGAGCGCCGAGCCCGAAGGGGTGCTGGAGACGATCGCCTCGCGCTGCCAGCGGGTCGAGTTCTCGCCCCTCCCGGCCTCGGTGGTGGCCTCCGGGCTCGAGGGCGTGGGCGAGCCGGAACGGATCGAGGCTGCCGCCAGGCTCGCCGGCGGGGACCCCGAGCGGGCGCGGTTCCTGCTCTCCTCGGAGGGCTCGGCCCTTCGCGAGCGTGCCGAGTCGTTCGCCGCCGCGGCTCTGGGCGAGAGTGCCGGGCCGGGCAAGGGAGGGGAGACGCCCTGGGGCCTCCTTCTCGAACCCGCGGCCGAGGCCGGTGAGCGCGCCGAGGCCGAGGCCCGCGTGGCGCTGGAGCGCGAGGCCGAGGAGGGAGCCCGGCGCTCCGTCCGCGAGGCCGGCGAGGAGGCCAGGCGGGCGGGGCGGCGCCGGCGCACCGAGGTCCTGGACCTGGGGCTGGAGCTCTGCGCGGGCTGGTTCCGGGACCTGGTGGCGGTGGCGAGCGGCGCGGAGGCGGCCGTCTTCAACACCGACCGGATGGAGGCACTGCGCAGGCAGGCCGCCCGCACCGATCCGGCCCGGACGGCCGGGGCCCTCGAGCTGATCGCCGACACCCGCCGCCGGCTCGACCTCAACGTCTCCGAGGAGCTAGCCCTCGAGGCGCTCGGACTCCGGCTCGAGGCCCTGCTCGCCGCCCCCGCCTGATCCCCGCCTGCCGGGGGCCGAGCCGTCCCCGTTCGCGCCGGCGCGCTCCCGGCGGGCCTGCTCGAGCGCCCGCTCCTGGGCCAACCGGGTGATCTGCTCGGACTGGCGGGAGACGATCACGCTGAAGTTGAGGGCCAGGCCGAGCAGCAGCAGCAGGACGATCGAGAACAGCGCGACGTTGGTGTCGCGCACACCCATGAAGTCGGCGACGACCTCCAGCAGCCCCGGGAAGGCGGCGCCGGCGAGCATCCCCAGCCCGGCGACGAACCAGATCACGCTGTAGCGCTCCTGGAGGCGGTGGCGGCGGATCAGCTCGAGGATCATCGCCATGAAGGCGATCGCGATCACCGCCGCGAGGATCCTCGACTGGGGGGTAAGGTCGACCGTCGGGCTGGAGGCCAGCGGCACGCTCAGGCCCCCGGCTCGGGGTACTCGGGCCGCTTCGGCCGGAACTGGCCGACGATCAGCACGATCAGGCTCTTGAAGATGAAGAAGGCCGAGCGAAGCGGGGTCAGGAAGGAGCGCCCGTCGGAGCGCTCGAGCATCCGCACCGGGACCTCCTCGACCCGCATCCCCTGGCGGACCGCGAGCTGCAGCGATTCGATCTCGGCGAAGTCCGGCGAGTAGCGCTCCCCGAACAGCGCCATCACGCGGCGGTTGGCGGCGCGCATCCCGCTGGTCGTGTCGGTGAACCGCTGCCTGGTCGCGACCGAGAGGAAGAGGCGGAAGAGGCCGGAGCCGATCCGCCTGCTCAGGGTCGGGCGGTAATCGCCGTCGGCGCCGGAGCGCCGGTAGCGGGAGCCGATCACCAGGTCGGCCCGGCCGGAGCGGACCTCTCCGAGCAGCCGACGCACGTCGGCGGCGGGGTGCTGGCCGTCCCCGTCGAGGTGGGCGCAGAGGTCGTAGCCCTCGCGCAGGGCGAAGAGGTACCCGGTCTGCAGGGCGGCCCCGAGGCCCTGGTTGAAGGGCAGCGAGGCGACGGTCGCCCCGGCGCCCCGCGCCGCCGCCGCGGTGGCGTCGGTGGAGCCGTCGTCGACCACCAGCACGTCGGCCTCGGGCAGGGCCGCGCGGACCTCCGCCACCACCGCGGAGATCGAGCCCTCCTCGTTCCAGGCCGGGATGAAGATCAGCGTCCGCACGACCCGATTCTGGCACGAAGCTCCGGCGCCCCTGGCGGGGCCCCGCCAGGGGACGGTTTAGCATTCTGTTAAGAGGCACTCATCATGCGACGGCGAGGAATGCGCTCCAGACCGGGGAACGAGGGGTCCCGTCGAAGGATCGGGATGCGGCTCTGGCTGGCCGCGGCCTTCGCCGCGGTCGGCCTGATCACCGCGACCGCCGTCTACCTGCTGGTCAGCGACTCCAGCGAGCAGGCGCTCTCCGACCGCGCCACCGACCTCGCGGTCGGGCGCACGATCACCGTCGCCGACAGCGTCGGGAAGGCGGGCGGCGACGCGTCCGACGTGATCGCGGGCGCCAAGGGAGGCGGCTTCCAGGCCTGGTACTTCGACCGCAGCGGCGATTTGATCGCGCCGAGGCCCCCGGGCGCGGCGCTGGCCGGGATCGCGGCGCGGCGGAGCGCCGTTCGCATGGCGCTCGACGGGGGCCGCTACACCGGCCGGCTGCCCGGCGGGGAGGTGACGGTCGTCGCCGTGCCGGTGTTCGGGCCCGACGGCATCACCGGCGCCATGCTCGGCCGCTCGTCCCGCTCGCAGATCCTCAGCAGCGCCATCGACCGGTTGCGGACCGACAGCCTGCGGGCCCTGGGCACCGCGGTGATCGTCGGCATCCTCGCCGGCTTCCTGGTGGCCGGCGTGATCGCCCACCGGGTGAGGCGACTCGCGGCCGCCGCGGAGGAGATGGCGGCCGGCTCCTTCGAGGTGCCGCTGGACACCTCCGGGCGCGACGAGATCGGCGACCTCGCCCGGGCCCTGGACTCGATGCGCGAGTCCCTGGAGGAGAGCTTCGGGGTGCTGACCGCGGACCGCGACAAGCTGGCCGCGATCTTCGACGGCCTTACCGACGCCGTGATGGTCGTCGACGACGACGGGACCGTGCGCTTCCACAACAGCGCCGCGGAGAAGCTGCTCGGCCCCGAGGACCGCGCCCCCGACGCCATGGTCCCCCAGCTCCGCCGCGCCGCCGACGTCGGCTTCGCCGCCCACCCGGCGCTGCGGATCGGCGACCGCGCCTACGCGCTGCAGGCCCGCGACCTTCCCGAGGAGGACGCGGTGCTCGCCGTCGTCCGCGACCGCACCGACGAGATGCGCCGCGAGTTCGCCGAGCGCGATTTCGTCTCCAACGCCGCCCACGAGCTGCGCAACCCGCTGGCCGGCATCTCCGGCGCGATCGAGGTGCTCCAGACCGGCGCCAAGGACGATCCCGAGGCCCGCGACCACTTTCTCGAGCGCCTCTCCCAGGACGCCGAGCGGATGAGCCGCCTCACCGAGTCCCTTCTCACCCTGGCCCGGGTGGAGGCGCTGGGCGCCGGCGAGCCGGAGATGGTGGACGTGGGCGCCGCGGTCTCCGACGCGGTGGAGGCGGTCGAGGCCCCGCCGGGCATCGAGCTGGAGGTCGAGATCGCCCCCGAGCTGACCGCCAAGGGGGACCCGACGCTGCTGCGCCAGGTGCTGATCGGCCTGATCACCAACGCCTACAAGAACACGCCTGCCCCCGGGGCCGTTACCGTTCGCGGCCGCCGCGACGGCGAGACGGAGGTAGTGATGGAAGTGATCGACACGGGAACCGGCATCCCCGCAGCCGAGATCGAGCGGGTCTTCGAGCGCTTCTACAGGCGCTCGGAGTCGCGCCGCCAGGAGGGCTTCGGCCTCGGCCTGGCGATCGCCCGCCGCATGGTCAGCGTGATGGGGGGGCGGATCGGCGCCTCCTCGACCGAGGGCCAGGGGAGCACCTTCTGGGTGCGCCTGCCCGTCGCCCAGCCCAGCCCCACCCCGGTCGCATGAGCAGCGGGCGGATCCTGATCGCCGACGACGAGCCCTCGGTGCGGGACTCGGTCGGCTACGCGCTCGACCAGGAGGGCTTCGAGGTGATCGGCGCCGTCGACGGCGACGACGCGATGGAGAAGATCGGCGAGGACATGCCCTTCGACCTGCTGATCCTCGACATCATGATGCCCGGCCCCTCGGGCCTCGACATCTGCCGGGAGGTCCGAGCCCGCAGCGCCGTGCCGATCATCATCCTCACCGCCAAGGACGCGGAGGTCGACAAGGTGGTCGGCCTCGAGGTCGGCGCCGACGACTACGTCACCAAGCCCTTCTCGGTGCGCGAGCTGCTGGGCCGGGTCCGCGCCCAGCTGCGCCGCCAGGAGCTCGATCGCTCCCCGCTCGCCGCGGCGACGAGGATCGAGGCCGGCCCGGTCTCCATAGACCTCGCCCGCCACCTGGTCAGCGTCCGCGGAGAGCAGATCAGCCTCACCCGCTCGGAGTTCCAGCTCCTGCGCCTGCTCGCCGCCCGCCCCGGCGAGGTCTTCCGCCGCTCGCAGATCATGGAGGAGCTCTGGCAGACCGAGTTCGACGGCGACGAGCGCGCCTGCGACGTCCACATCTCCAACCTTCGCCAGAAGGTCGAGCGCGACGCCCAGCGCCCCGAGCTGATCCTCACGGTGCGCGGGGTCGGCTACAAGTTCAACGACGAGTCCTGAGCCGGCACTCGCGACCCGGGCTGCGCGCGAGCGTTGCGCGTCACCCCGTGGGGACGCGTGTGGCGGCCCTGCTCGGGGAAGCCGGCGAGCGGACTTGAACCGCTGACCCCTTCATTACGAGTGAAGTGCTCTACCAACTGAGCTACGCCGGCGTGGGGGCATTGTAGGCGCGGTTCCGCCGCCCCCGGGGCCGATCATCCCGGCGTGGTCGGCCGCGGAGCCGAGAGGAAGGACAGGGAGGAGGAGCTGATCCTCACGGTGCGCGGGGGTCGGATACGAGTTCA
This sequence comes from Solirubrobacterales bacterium, assembly GCA_046330315.1. Taxonomy (GTDB): domain Bacteria; phylum Actinomycetota; class Thermoleophilia; order Solirubrobacterales; family 70-9; genus JAXLSZ01. The sequence continues at coordinate 113,199 of JAXLSZ010000005.1, read as the reverse complement.
ACGACGAGGCCCGAGCGGATCCGCCGGCCAACGGGCAGTGTCCCCGCCGGCCAACGGGCAGTACGGTTGCCGGGGTGGCTGCGCCCGAGAGGATCAAGGCTGCGCTTCGCAGACGGGTCGACCGAAGAAAGTTCGGCCGGGTCCGGTGGATCCGCAAGGCGCACGAGCTTCGTCTCCGCGGCGCGCCGCTCCACCGCAACCTCGGCTTCCTGCTCACCGACCCTGAAGTCGACAACTTCACCTACGACCTCTGCAACACCGACGAGCTCGCCGCTTGGCTGGGCGGGACCTTCTGCGTTCCCGGCGGCCTGGCGGCCCGCCTGATCGAGGAGGCCCGGAGCGATCGGGCCCTTCGCTCGAGGCTGGAGGCGGCGGCCTCGTCCCGCCCCTGGTCGATGAAGCCTCACCCGCAGCTGGGTCGCAGGCTGGGTTGGTACGCGATCGTGCGGCTGGTCCGCCCACGCCGGATCATCGAGACCGGCACCCACGACGGCCTGGGCTCCCTGACGGTGATTGCCGCGCTGGAGCGCAACGCTCGCGAGCACGGGACCGACGGGCACCTCGTCTCGCTTGATCTCGATCCGCATGCCGGTTGGATGGTTGGAGCCGACCCCCGGTTTTCACTGATCGTCGGGCCGATCACCGACACCCTCGGGCCGGCCCTCGCGGAGCCGGTCGATCTCTTCCTGCATGACAGCGATCACAGCTACGAGCACGAGTATTTCGAGCTGTCGCTCGCGGCGGGGGCCGGGGTGCCGATCCTGCTGTCGGACAACAGTCACGCCACCACCGCACTTCGCGACCTCTGCGCCGAGAAGGGGGGCGCCTACTCGTTCTTCCGGGAGCGTCCCCGGAACCACTTCTACCCAGGTGGCGGGATCGGCGCCGGGATCATGCGACGGGATCTCGGCTGAGAGCCGGCTCCCGGCTCGCCCGCGGCAGCCTTCGGTAGAGGTCGAGCAACCTCGCCGTCTGATTGCGGAGCGAGTAGCGCGCGGCGGCAACCTCTGCCCCACGGCGGCCCATGGCGGTGAGGCGCTCAGGGTCTCGCCAGAGGCGGGACATGGCCGCCGCGAGGGCCGTCGGCTCCCCGGGGGCGACCAGCAGGCCGGTCTCGCCATCGTCGACTATCTCCGGCAGCCCCCCCATTCGCGTGGCCACCACCGCTCGGCCGGCCGCGAGCGATTCCAGAGCCGAGAAGGGGAGGTTCTCGTGCCATTCGCTCGGGACCAGGGTGAACGCCGCGTCCCGGAGAGCTTGATCGGCATCGGCACGATCGAGAGCGCCGAGGTATCGGGTGCCCGGTCCGTCCCGGCGAACCTCAGCGGCGAGGGGTCCCTCGCCGCCAATGGCGAGCGGAACCTCCGGGGCGAGATGCCCGGCTGAAAGCAGCGTTCGGACACCTTTCTCGGGGACCAGCCGCCCAAGGAAGAGGGCGAAACTCCGACCCGGGGGCGGCGGATCGGCCCGGACGGGAAGCCCGTAGGGGATGACGTGCACCCGGTTTCCGGGCAGACCGCTGCGGATCAGCATTCCCGCCATGAAGGCGCTGGGAGCGACGAATGCGTCCACCCAGCGCCGGAGCATTCCGAGGCGGCGCTGCACCTCGAGTGCGATCCCGTAGGCCAGGCTCTCGAGTCTGTTCCCCCGCGGGTCGCGGATCGCACAGCGCAGGGACGACCCGTCGATGCAGTCCTCGTGATTCATGCCGCCGTGTTGCAGCGTGCCCCCCGGGCAGGCGAAACGGTAGTTGTGTGCCGTGAGCACCACGGCCGCCCCGCTCCGCCGGGCCAGCCTGAGCGCCGACGGAGTGAGCAACGGCCAGAGGTTGTGGAAGTGCACCACCGAAGGCCGCCAGTCCTCGATCACCCTCCCGATCCCGCTGGCTCCCGGCCGGTAGGCCAGCACGAGGCCGGCGGCTGCGCGGCGAACCGGGGAGCGGTCGAGCTCGGTGCCCTCAAGCTCGAAGCGACGGACGGCGGTTCCCGCCTCGGCGAGCCCCCGCTCGAGCAGTTCCACGTGCCGCTCCTCCCCGCCTTGCCTGCGGTAGCGGTTGTGGGCGATCAACACGCGCACGCCCGGCCCCGCGCCGCCGGCGGTGCCGGAGCTCACAGGCCGGTGCCGGAATCGCTCCCGGCGCTCGGTCGGGGAGGGTCCGTGGCGAGACGGCGAAACAGGACGCGCGCGGCCGGAAACCTCGACCTGCCGATTCCCATCGCGCCGACCGCCAGGGCACCGAGGGAGGCCTGGCCGGCTGCCTGCACCGCAACCGGGGCATGGTCGAGCAGCCGCGCGCAGGCGGCGGTCGCCGCGAAGGCGAGCGCGGCCGCAGCGGCGTGCGCCAGCTGGCTCCTCAGCACGACCGCGGCTTCGAGGAAATCGCGGGCGATGAAGGGCTGCAGGGTGAGCAGGTATGCGGCCCACTGGGCAGCGGCGACACCGGCCAGGAGCCAGCTCAGGGAGAGGTCGGCGAGGAAGACCGTGAGCATCGCGGCGAGGACCCCGCCAAAGAACGCCGCCTGCCTCAGGGCGATCGTTCGCATCCAGCCGAAAGCCTCGGCTGCATTGGTCAGAAGACCCGACGCGATGCTTGCGCAGGCGCCCAGCGCAAACAGCGAGACGAGCGGCGCAGACCCTTCGAAGCGGGCTCCCAGGAGCACCCTCACGACGACGGGGGAGGCGCCGGCCAGGAGGCCGAAGAGCGGCCAGGCAAATCCCGTGGTCAGGGTCAGCGCCTCGTCGAGGAGCACCCTGATCCGCTCTGCGTCATGGCGGACCCTTCCGTAGATCGGATAGAGGACCTTGTAGATGCTCGAGGAGACGTAGTCGACCGGCAGGTAGACGATCAGGAAGGCACGAGAGTAGAGGCCGAGCGCGCTCGCACCAAACTGGCGGGCGGCGAACCAGCTGGGCGCGGTGATCGCCACGTAGGACCCGAAGTTCAGCGCGCTGACCTGGCTCGCGAAGGCGAGCAGCTCCCGCGCCGCGCCGCGGTCGTAGCAGAACCTCAGCTCGTCCCTGACGATCGCGCTCGACGCCAGCAGGAGTGTCGCACCCCAGACGGTCTGCCCGAGCGCCAGCGCGACTGCCGAATGAAGCTGGACCGCCAGGGCCACGCCGGCCGCGAGCCCGATCACCAGCGAGCCGGTCTCGACGATCGCCGCCCTCCCAAACTGAAGCCGGCGGCGGATCAACGCTACCGGCACCGTCGCCGACGAGGTCAGAAACAGAGCAAGCGCGATCACCCGGACAGCCGCGGCAGCGTCGGGAACGCCCCAGGCCCGTGCCCAGGGCGAGGCCCCCAACCAGAGGATCAGCGCGACCGCGAACGAGCTCGAGAAGGAGAGCGTCATCGCGGTCCCCACGGTCCTCCCGCCCAACCGGCGCTGGCGCTGCAACCCCTGCCCGACTGCGGCCATGGTGAAGTAGCCCACGAGGCCGGCGCCCGCCTGGGCCGTGGCGTAGAGCCCGAACTCCCGGGGCACGAGCAGGCGCGCCGTCACCGCGGTGGAGGCGATCTGGGCGACGACCAGCACCGCCGAGGCCACCCCATTCCACGCGACTCCGCCGAGCGCCCTCCTGGTCAAGGGCTCCCCACTGGTTCCCGCCTCCGCTTGCCGCCGGCCTGCGCTCATCAACCCTTCCTGGCCAGGCGGTCATAGGTCTCCAGCCACTCGGGCCCCAGCCTGGCGGGCGAGAAGGCAGTCTCGACCCGGTTCCTGCCGGCCTTGCCGATCCTGGCCCTGAGTCGAGCATCGTCGAGCAGCCTGCACACCGCATGCGCGATCTCAACCGGCCGGCTGCTGTCTGCGAGGAGGCCGGCCCTTCCCCCGTCCAGGACCCAGGGGATCGCTCCCGCCCTGGAACCCCCGATGACCGGCAGGCCGTGGGACATCGCCTCGGCGACGGTCATCCCGAACGACTCCTCCAGCGAGGCGTGGGCGAACACGGTGGCGCTCGAGTACTCCTCCCGCAGGCGGTCCGTGTCCAGGTATCCGAGGAACGCGACCGCGTGGCCGAGCCCGAGGTCCTCCGCCAGCCGCGCCGGCTCCGAGCCGGGGGTGAGCCCGTTCCCGGCGATCCGCAGGCCGGCGTCGGGATGCGAGCCGAGGATCAGCTTCATCGCGCGGAGAAGCCCCGTGACGTTCTTGCGCCGGCCCACATCGGTCACGTCGAGGATCCTCGGAGGCAAGCTTTCGCCACTCCGGTCCACGGATCCGGCGACCGGGGCGACGATGTTCGGGATCACGGCAATCGCCCTGCGATAGAGCATCTGGCGTCTCCAAGCCGCCGCGAGGTAGGGCGAGTTCGCGGTCAACGAACGAAGCCGCAGGCGGGTCCCGACCGACATCAGGGCGCGCACCGCCCGGTAGGCGTCGGGCATGTAGCGAAGGATGGTCAGCGGTGCGTCGCGGGCGGTGACGACCGTCGGGCGCCCCGCCGCGAGAGCGCCGAGAGCGAACTCGCAGGTCCAGTTGGCATGCACCACCGGCGCCGAGGTCATGGAGAGAAGCCGCTCGACCTGTCGGCGCTCGGCGCGAAAGAGGTCCAGCGCCCGGTGGCGGGGGCGCTGCCGGTAGGGGCCGGCGAGGATCCGAAGGTGCGAGCCCTCGAGTTCGAGCGGTTCCGCCAGGCTCGGATCGAGCGTCACCACCTCGACCGAGCAGCCCGCCTCCAGAAGGGTGTTCACGAGGTTGCCGACGGTTCGCGAACCGCCCATCCCGGCCAGCTCGATTGCGGTTCGGCGGTCGGTTTCGCTCAACCAGCGGGCCAGTTCCCGGGGGTTGGCGGGTCCCGCAATGGCCACATGGGGCGCCACCCCCTCAGCTCCCCGATCTCACCGGGCCGAAAACGGCGGGCGCGGCTCGAACGTAGGAGCCGAGCCAGTAGACGAACCAGAGGACACCGCCGTGATGGCTGAGATAGCGAGCCCGGGGGCGCGGCGGAAGACCCTTGGGGCCGAGAAGGATGCCCAGCCTCCTCCTCCGTGTCGCCGAGCGCTCGAGCCAGGGTCTGGGCTCGGTGTCGCGGGCGCAGACGCCAACCGTGCCGGGAGCCAGCGCGTTGACCACTCCAGCCTCGCCCGCGCGAAGGCCATAGTCGAGATCTGCCGCCGAATGGACGAGCCCACCGTCCACCCGGCCGATTCTCTCCCTGGCCCCCCTCGGGACGAGCACGGCATTCCCGTTGAACGTCTCCACCCCGATGGCATCGCCCCGGGGCTCGATCGGCTCCAATTTCAGAGGATGGCGCCCGCTGCGACGAAGGCCCGAGTAGGTCAGCTCTCCGGTGTCGGGATCGCGCATCGCCCCGACCGCGATGCGGCTGCCCTCGGGCCCGGTCGCCGTCTCCAGCAGCCTCGAGAGGGCATCGGGATCGAGCACCACGTCGTCGTTTAGCCACAGGAGGTAGTCCGGGTTGCCACCGAGCGCAGCCTGCTCGGCCAATGCCATCGCTCCGGCCCAGTAGAGGTCTTCTCCGCCACGGATCACCTCGGTCTGGGGGAATCGCTCGCGCACCGCATCAGCCGTCCAATCGGCGCTGCCGCCGTCCACCAGCACGGCGCCCAACCCGATGTCCGGCCCGACCCGCTGCCCGTAGTAGGAGGCGAGGCACTCCAGTGTCTTCTCGCGCCGGTTGTGAGACGCGAGCAGGGCCGTCACGCTCGTGACGTCCGGATGCCCCCCCTCTCCCGACCCGGCCCGCGCGGCCGCCTTCCCCCGAACCGGAGGTGCTGAGAGCCCCTCCGCGGGGTCGAGGAACAGGACGATCGAGAACAGCCAGACCTCGGGACCGATCGACCAGATTCTCAGCGGGCTCCCCAGCAGGCCGTAGGCGACGATCAATCCCTCCAGAGCGAGCGGCAGCCAGACCCCCTGCCTCGCCGGCCGAGCCGATTTTGCCGTCCAGACGACCAGAAGGGCCGCGAGCAGGAGCACGCCGGCTATCCCCATCGTGAATAGCGCCTCGAAGAAGACGCCATGACCGTTCTTTCCCCAGGCCGGAACCAGGCCGGCCCCGATCAGGTCCTTCCAGACCTCGGGACCGTGGCCGATAATCGGGGACTCCCCCCAGTGGTCGAGGACGTAGCTCCAGATCTCGGTGCGTCCGGTGAATCCCTGCACGTCGCCGACGTCGGCCAGGTACGCGACCACCGCGACGGCCGCCCCGACGGCCGCCGCGACGGCCAGCCCGGCCCTGACCAGCCACCGGCGCCGAACCGCGTGGCGACCCCACTCCCCTTCGGCGCGGTTCCGCGACGGAAATCCGTGCCCGGCCAGGAGGATCCCGAACCCAACGGCAAAGGCGAGCCAGCTCCCGCGGGCCTCGGAGAGCAGGAGGGTTAGGATGCAGACCGGGAGCCCGACCCATCGCGTCCAGCCCCCCCGGTCCCACGCCAGCAGGGCGCCCGCAGCGGCGAACAGCCCCAACTGGTTCGGTTGCTGCGTGATACCTGCCAGGCGATCGTGATGCAGGAAGGTCAGAAACCGGGTGGGAAGGTCGACGAAGGCAGAGGAGGGGTCCACCAGCGCGACGACCAGGCTCGCGCCACAGACCGCGATACAGGTATAGGTGAGAACGGCTATGGCGTCGTCGTACTCCGGCCTCAGCCACCAGGCCGCGACAAAGACGATTGGAACCAGGAGGAAGGAGACACGCCCGAGCTGCAACCCGGCATGATAGTTCGAAATGGCACCCACTGCCCAGTAGGTGACGATGACTATCGCCGTTCCCCGGGTGTACTGTGACCCCGCACCGAAGGAGCGCGAGGTCAGGAGCAGCACACAGACGCCAAGCAGGTACAGTGCAATGAATGCCCAGTTGAGTTGTGCCGTCGGCGTCCCACCGAGATCGTTGCGGGGGTTGAACTCCAGCGCGATGGCTATTGGAGCGAACGCTGCGAGAGCCAAGAGCAGCGGGGCCAGGATCAGCTGCCTGCGGTACCCGCCCCACAGTGTGAGGAGGTGCACTGTGACGGTGACGAGGATCAGTGAGGCGATCCCCGCCACCGCGGCAACGAGTATGGCCTTCGGGTCAGCGGGCATGTCTTGGCTTGCGGGTGTCCACTGCTCCTCTCTTGCGCGTTGCCGGGCCGGCGCTCAGCCTACACTGGGTAGTCTTGCGGGCATCATGCGTGAGCGGGTTGACGTGCTCGGGGTCGGCGTGGATGTGACCACGATGCCGCGGACGCTCGAGGGGATCGAGGCGTTGATTCGCCGGCGGGAGCACGGCTACGTGTGCGTCACGGGGGTCCACGGCGTGATGGAGAGCCGCCGCGATCCCGAACTGAGGCGGATCCACCGGGATTCCCGCATCACCGTGCCAGACGGCAGACCCATGGTCTGGTGCGGTTGGGCAGCCGGGGCGAGATCGATCAGGCAGGTCCGCGGTGTGGATCTCCTCGCCTGCGGCTGCGAGCTCGCCGAACGAAGGGGTTGGTCGGTCTACTTCTACGGGGGGGCGCCCGGCACTCCGGAGCTGCTGGCAGATCGGCTGCTGGCGCGCTTCCCCGGCCTGGTTGTCGCGGGAACCCAATCTCCTCCCTTCCGCCCGCTTACCCGGGCCGAGGACGAAGAGGTCGTGGCCCGAATCAACGCAAGCGGCGCCGACGTCGTCTGGGTCGGAATATCCACCCCCAAGCAGGAGCGATGGATGGCGGCGCATCTCGGCAGGATCAGTCCGGCGGTGATGATCGGGGTCGGTGCGGCTTTCGACGTCCACGCCGGGCTGAAGGCCCCGGGTCCCCGCTGGGCCCAGCTCACCGGGCTGGAGTGGCTGTTCAGGCTGTCGCGAGAGCCCCGGCGGCTCTGGCGCAGGTACCTTCGCAACAACCCCGCATTCCTGGCCGCGGTCCTGTTGCATCCCCCGCGGCTCTATCGCCAGGCTCCCCGAGGGTGGTCCTCGCGGTAGTGACGGAGCGCTGCGTGCAGACCGATCTGCGGATTGCCTTTGTCACCAATCTCGCCCCTCACTACCGGAAGCCGCTGTTCGAAGAGTTGGCGAGAAGGGCGGACATCGAGTTCTTCTTCTCGTCCTCATCGCATCCCGAGAGGTACCTCGGCAGCAGCATCGTCCATCACAAGGGCAAGTACCCGGAGGTGGCCATGTCCAGCTGGAGGCTTGGAAACCAGGTGGTCATGCCCGGACTCGCCGCTCGTCTGTCGAGATCCAGATATGACGTCGTGGTCAAGTGCATCAACGGAAAGCTGATGGTGCCGTGGGTGTTCGGGATCACGCGTGTGAAGCGGCTCCCGTTTGTCTTGTGGACTGGAATCTGGTCACACCCGACATCGGGTCTCCACCGCGTCACCGAGCCGTTTACACGTGTGCTGTACCGGAAGTCGGATGCGGTCGTGGCGTATGGAGCCCATGTGAAGCGTCATGTGCTGAAGAGTCCGGGCGTCAGGCCGGAGAAGGTCTTCGTCGCCGGGCAGGCCGTGGAGTCAGAGAGGTTCGCCGCCGTCCGGGATTTCGGGCCACGACCGCCCACGGTCCTCTACGTGGGACGGCTCGCGCCGGTCAAAGGGGTGGAGGGCCTGATCACCGCGTTCGGAAGGGTCGAGGAACCGCGGGCCCGGCTGCGCATCGTCGGTTCCGGGGCGCAGAGGGAGCGCCTGGTCGCCATGGCGGAGGGGGACGAGAGGATCAGCTTCGCGGGACAGCTGTCCCAGAGGGATCTGGTCGGCGAGCTCGCCGGGGCCCGCTGCCTGGTCCTCCCGTCCCTGAGCGGCCGCCACGGGAAGGAGCCCTGGGGGCTGGTCGTCAACGAGGCCATGCATTCGGGGCTGCCTGCCGTGGTCAGCGACGCGGTCGGCGCAGGGGCGGGAGGGTTGGTGATCGACGGCCGCAACGGCATCGTCTTTCCAGAGGGTGACGAGCGCCGTCTCGCCGAGGCGCTGCGAATGCTGTTGGAGGATCGAGAGCTGGCGCAGCGACTCGGCCGGCAGGCTGCCGACGATGCGGAGCGCTTTTCCCATGCGGCGATGGCCGACGCCTTCATCGAGGCGTGCCGTTTTGCGTGTGGTCGAGCGATGGAGTGATCGCCCGTCCCTGCTCGGCGTGCGAAATGGCCATCGATATCCTGATCCGGGTGTCGAAAAATGGAAATGTGACCCGGATCCATTGTTCGGTGGGTGGGTGATGGCGGGCGTCGCCCCGATCACGGCCGCCCGGCGGTCGGTCGCCCTCCTCCTCGTGGCGGGGGCTCTCGCGCTCTGCGGCGGAAGCGCGCCCGCCTCCGGCCGTCCCCTCGTCACCGGCGTCTCCGGCACTCAGAACGAGATCGAGCCGCTCGCATTCGAGCGCGTGCAGCATTCCGGAGCGGCGATGGTTGCAAGGAATCTGGCCTGGTCGGCGGTCGCGCCCGCCAACGAGCCGGCCGACTGGCATCCCGGGGATCCTGCCGATCCGAACTACGATTGGGCTGCGGTCGACGCTTGGGTGTCGAACGCTGTGGAGAAGGGCCGCACACCGCTGCTGACGGTCTACGGCGCCCCCCGGTGGGCACAGAGGTGCCACTCCGACGAAGCCCTTGTCTGCGACCCGGACCCGGCGATGCTCGCCGCCTTCTCCAAGGCCGCCGCTACCCGTTACGGCGGGCACTTCCTTGGCCTACCCCGCGTGCGGTTCTGGCAGGCCCTCAACGAGCCAAACCTGAAGATCTTCTGGCGGCCCCAGGGAAGGGGCGGGAAGACCTCCGCGAGGCTCTACCGGGCCCTTCTCAACAGGTTCTACGAGACGGTCAAGTCGGTCCACGGTTCGAACGTCGTTCTCGCCGCGGGGCTTGCCCCCCTCGGGACCACCCCGCCGCTGCGCTTTGCCCGCGCGCTCCTCTGCATGACGGGCCGGCGCGCACCCAGGCCCACTCGGGGCAATTGCGGTGGAGGAGTGCGCTTCGACATATTCGACATCCACCCCTATACCTCAGGCAGCCCGGTCCACAAGGCGCCGCTCCTCGACCAGGTGGAGATGGGAGACCTCGGAGAGCTCCAGCGCTTGCTGCGCGCCGCCGACCGGGCCGGGCGGATCAGTGGCATGTACAGGCGCACTCCCCTGTGGATCACCGAATTCACCTACTCCACCAAGCCGCCCGACCCCGGCGGCCTGAAGATGGCGATCGCCGCGAGATGGACCTCGGAGGCGCTCTATCGCGCCTGGAAGGCCGGCGTCAGCCACTTCTTCTGGTACCTGCTGCGCGACGACCCGCCCGACGGGTTTTCCCAGGGAGGCCTCTACTTCCGAGGCGCCTCGATGGCCGACGATCGTCCCAAGAGGCTGCTGCGGGGGTTCCGGTTCCCCTTCGTTGCGTTTCCGCGAGGCCGCGGCTTCTCGTTGTGGGGCCGCACTCCGACCAGCCAGGCCGGCTCGGTGCGGGTCGAGGTCAGGACCGCTCGCGGGTGGCGCGCGGTGGCGCGGGCTACCGCGGGTGCGAGCGGGGTGTTCGGCGGCGCGGTCGGCCCGCGCCCGGACATCGGGCCAAGGACGCTCGTCAGGGCGGTCTTCAGGGGCGAGGTGTCCGTGCCCTTCTCGCTGAAGCCGGTTGCCGACTTCTACCAGCCCCCCTTCGGGTTCTGAGCCCGCCCGGCTCTCCCTGATCGCGTTCAGTTCGAGCCACGGCGCAGGAGCACGGCAGGGACGGTCCGAAGGATGAGCTTGATGTCGTTCCACAGCGACCATCCCGACGCGTAGTCGTAATCGATCTCGAGCATCTCTCTGAACGGGATGTCGCTTCGGCCCATCACCTGCCAGGGGCCGGTGAGCCCGGGCCGCATGTCAAGCCGGCTCCTGGCCCAGCCGGCGACGCGGTGGTCGTCCCTCTCGGGAAGCGGCCTTGGCCCGACGATGCTCATTTCGCCGCGGAGAACGTTCCACAGTTGGGGAGTCTCGTCGAGACTCGTGCGGCGAAGCAGGCGCCCGACCCTGGTGATCCTGGGATCCTCGTCGAGGATCAGCCAGTCGGGGTCGCTGCTTCTCTGCATCAAAGCCTCGACCTGCCGCTCGGCGTCCACCCGCATGGTCCTGAACTTGAGCAGTCGGAAGCGCCTGCCTCTCCTGCCGACACGGACCTGGCTGAAGAACACGGGGCCGGGTGAGTCGAGCTTGATCGCCAGGGCGATCAGCGGCCACAGCGGGGAAACGACGAGCAAGGCCGGCGCTGAGATCGCCACGTCGAGCGAGCGCTTGAGGAAGCTGGACGATCGGGAGAGCACCGGCGGGTCATAGACCAGGATCCCCAGACCCTCGACACGGTCGATCTCGGCGCCCGGGTTGAGGAGATGCCTTCGTTCGGGAACGACGCTGAATCTGACCCGGTTGACGTGGCACAGGCGCATCAGCCGAACCGCGTCCTCTCCCCTGATCTGGCCTCCGATCTGGAGGAGCAGGTGGTCGAATCCCCCCCTTGTGACGCTGTCCTCCAGCTCTCCGGGCGCCCCCCGCGGGCCCCCCTCGGGGCGGCTCCCGCCGGCGTCGGTGGAGATCTCGTCCGTGATCTCCATCCCGTACTCGGGGTGGCGTGCGACCTTGTCCCTCAGCTGGCAGATCGTGTCCGAGCAGCAGGCCAGCAAGACCCGCTCCGGTCCCTGCAGCTCCAGGTGCGCCCTGGTCGCCACCTGGCGCAGTGAGCAGATCAGCAGCAACGAGAGGAGGCCGAAGAGGACGAGCTCCTCGAGAACCGGCCTCTTGTCCGGGGCAACCACCCGGTAGAGGAGCCAGGTGGCCAGGACGCCGAGGACCACCGCATGGAACAGCGGGCCGAGGTCGTCGAGTGCGCCCGAGTCGATCCGGCGCATGCGATTGTCATAGAGGCGGTAGGAACGCAGGATCAGCGCCCAGAGCACCAGAGCCGGGAGCGCCAGGAGGGCATCGGACACCGGTGAGGCCCGCTGCGAGGCGAGGGCGAAGGCAAGGACGATCGCCAGGATGACCCCGAGCAGGTCGGCTGCCAAGAGCATGCGCCGCAGGTAGTAGTCGCGGGGCCGCCTATCGGTGCCGACGAGGATCTCGCTCCGCCGGGGTGCGGAACGCAGGCCGAGCATCAGGTGCCCCTCTGAAATGTCGATGCCTTGCCTGATCCTCGTCAAGGGCCGTCCTCTCCTTCGCCGGACCCTCGCACGCCATTTCCCGATCATAGGCCGCCCGGATCCCGTCAACCGTCATCTCTCCCGAATTTGCGCGGTCAAGACACGCATGGAGCCGGGAGACCTGCCTTGAGCTCGGCCCTCCGCACCGGCCGACCCGCGGCCTTTCCGCCCGGCGATGCCATCAACGGGGGCACCGCCCGGGCGAAGGGGCGGCCGGCCGGGCGATATCGTGCCTCCATGGCCTCCGGGGCCCAAGTACACCGGATCTATCGCCTCCTCGGCAGGCGTTTCCGGCCGGCACGGATGCGGTCCTTTCTCGAGTGCTTTCGCCCGGAGCCTCAGACGACGGTCCTTGATGTCGGGGGCACCCCGGAGTTCTGGGAGGACTGCGATGTCGAGCTCACCATTACCCTCTTGAATACGTCTTCTCCTCCTGTCGCGGCTCTCCCGGAGAATCTGACATACGTGCGGGGAACGGCGACGGCCCTGCCATTTGCCGATAGGTCATTCGAAATCGTCTTCTCCAACTCGGTGATCGAACATCTCGGTGACTACGCGAGACAGGCACGATTCGCCCGAGAGGCCTTGAGAGTCGGCGAGGGTGTATGGGTGCAGACTCCTTCACGCTGGTTCCCAGTCGAGCCGCATCTGCTGACTCCGTTTGTTCACTATCTGCCGAGAGCCGCTCAGCGGCGCCTGCTGCGAAACTTCACGGTGTGGGGAATCGCCACGCGACCCGACCGGCAGTACGTCGACAGGATGCTCGAGGAGTTGGAGTTGCTCTCGCCGGGCGAGATGCGACGGCTCTTCCCCGGTTGCGAGGTGAGGCGGGAGCGGATTCTCGGAATGTCGAAGTCGCTGATCGCCGTCCGGCCACGCGGCGTCAGGTCGGTGCCGGCAAGGGTCCGTGTGGACGCATGAAGACGCCGTCGACCTGCAGCAGTTCCCGGGTGTGGGGGTCGAAGAAGCCGGGCTCGAGATGGACGAGGTGCATTCCGAGAGCGTCCGTTCGATTCAGGATGTCCCGGAGGCTGGGTGCTCCCTCGTAGAGGGGTACCAGTGAGATCTCCATCTGCAAACCGGCGACGCGCCCCAGGGATTGGCTCGCCCCGTCGAGCGCGGCGACCTCGAAGCCCTGCACGTCCAGCTTCAAGAAGTTGACGCCCCCGGCGGGCACGACATCGTGCCAGATCGTGTCGAGGCGCCGGATGGGAACCTCGATGGTACGCAGGTAGCGTGCGTCCGGGGCAGCCTGTCTGTGGCGGGGAAGCATCGGAAGGATCGAGCTGCTGGTCGCGCCGGGGTTGCCCGAGACGTGGAGCTCCGTCTCGCCGTCGCGGGGGCCAAGCGCGACTCGCTCGGCCTGCCAGCGCGGGTCTCGGGAGGCACGCCGGGCCAGGCGGGAGAAGGCATCGGGAAGTGGCTCAAACGAGCGGATCTCTCCGGCATAACCGGCCCTTCGTAGCCGGCGTGCGTACTGCCCGCTGTTGGCGCCGACGTCCAGCACGCAGGTGATTTCTCGATTTCGCAGCAGGGCGCCCAAGCGGGCGCTCCCAGTCGAGTCGGCCCGCTGGACGTCGAGCCCGAATCGGCGGGCGACCTTTCGCATGCGGTGCAGCACGGTCATTCGGCATCCGAGCATAGCCCTGCTGTGGCCCGTCGGACGGGGACGCCGGGAAGCCGTGACACGTGGGATAGGATCGTCCTGACAATGCCGGATCGCGGGGTGCTCATTACAGGGGGTGGAGGATTCATTGGCGGGCACCTGGCCGCCCGTCTCCTGGAGCGGGGGAGAACGGTGCGGTGCGTGGACCGCAAGCCTCTCGAGGAGTGGTGCCAGCTGTTCGACGAGGCCGAGAACTGGACCTCTGATCTCACCTTGCGCGTCGAGTGCGATAGAGCTACCGTCGGCATGAGTGAGGTGTACAACCTCGCTGCCGATATGGGTGGAATGGGATTCATCGAAAGCAACAAGGCGCTGTGCATGCTGTCGTCCCTGATTTCCACACACATGCTGGTCGCGGCGCGCGATGCCAATGTGGAACGCTTCTTCTATTCGTCGTCCGCCTGTGTGTACGCCGCCGACCGTCAATCCGCTCCCGAGGCTGTTGCCCTTCGGGAGGCGGACGCATACCCGGCTGCGCCGGAGGACGGGTACGGGTGGGAGAAGCTGTTCAGCGAGCGGATGTGCCGTCACTTCCTCGAGGATTTCGGCCTCGAGACACGGGTTGCCCGCTACCACAACGTCTATGGTCCGAAGGGCGCGTGGTCGGGAGGTCGCGAGAAGGCCCCTGCCGCGATCTGCAGGAAGGTTGCCGAGGCAGTGCGGAGTGGATCGGGGCGGATCCAGATCTGGGGGGATGGCCGCCAGACGAGGAGCTTCATGTTCATAGACGACTGCGTGGAGGGCACGGTGATGATCGCGGAGGGCCCCCGGATCGAGCCCGTCAACCTGGGGAGCTCGGAGTTGGTGACGATCGACGAGCTGGTCGATATCGTCGAGGAGATCGCCGGAGTCGAGCTCGACAGGGACTACGACCTCGACGCCCCGCAGGGCGTTCGGGGCCGGAACTCCGACAACTCTTTGATCCAGAGCGTCCACGGCTGGGCACCTTCGACCCCGCTTCGGGAGGGGATGAGGAAGACCTACGCGTGGATCGCGGAGCAGGTCGAACCCGGCCTGTCGGCGACCATGGCGGGGACCTGATCAGCTCGCCGCCCAGGGCCGGCGAGCGGACTTGAGCCGCTGACGCCGGCGAGCGGACTTGAGCCGCTGACCCCTTCATCGCCCTGCAGCCGCATCACCCGCCTCCCCATTGCCGTTCCCATCGCCCCGGCGCTCGCTGAAGGGTTGAGGCACCCATGGGTGTCGATCCGGTTCAGCGAACGGGCCGGGCCGGCCCCCGCTGCTCAGGAGCGGGACCGGACCCAGAGGAAGGAGATCGAGCGGCCCGGCCGTGAGCAGCTCACCGAGACGCCGCGCCCGCCCCGCACCGAGAGGCAGCGGAAGCGCCGCACGGTGCAGGACGAGCGCGACTCTCCCGCTCCCGGCGCGCACCCCCGCGTCACCCAGGCGGAGAGCACCGCCGAGCCCTGGCGGCACCCGACCCCGGTGACCCGGAGCGTCCGGGCCGTTCCACCGCTGCCCGCCCTGCCCCCGCCGGCGAGGGAGGCCTTGGCACAGCTCTTCGCCGCTGCCCCGACCGGGGCGGCCTTCCGCTTCGCAGTCCTGGCGGCGCCGGTCGTCTCCCCGCCCGAGGCGCCGCAGCCGGCCAGACCGGCGACCGCCGGCGCCGCCATCGCGAGCAGGGCGAGCGACGCGGCGCAGAGGCGGGCGATCCCGGTCGCTGTGGATCCCGTCCGCATCCCGGCGACCTTACCTGCAGGCCCGGCCCTGACCGCCGGCCCCCGGGTAGCGTCCTCGGGGGGATCCCGAGACCGCCTACCCGCAGAGCTCCCGCCCCCTGGCGAAGACCGCATCGAGCATCTCCTCGGTGAGGCGGCCGGTGAAGGTGTTCTGCTGGCTGGGGTGGTAGCAGCCGAGCAGGGTCCAGCCTGCGGCTCCGGCCTCCGCGCCGTGGGCAAACCGCGGCTTGGGCCGCACCGGCGAGCCCTCCAGCGCCGCCACCGCGCGCAGGGCGCCGTCCCAGGCCCAGGAGCCGAGGGCGACGATGGCCCTGACGTCGGCGAGCAGGGAAAGTTCCCGCTCGAGGAAGGGAAGGCAGTTGTCGCGCTCGGCCGGGGTCGGCCGGTTGGCGGGTGGCGGGCAGCGGTTCACCGCTGTGACGTAGGCGCCGGTGAGGGCGAGGCCGTCGCCACGGCGCACCGAGGTGGGGCGGTTGGCGTATCCGGCCCGGTGGAGCGCCGCGAAGAGCCAGTCCCCCGAGCGGTCCCCGGTGAAGATCCGCCCGGTCCGGTTGCCCCCGTGGGCCGCCGGCGCGAGCCCCACGACCAGCAGGCGGGCGGCAGGGTCCCCGAAACCCTCCAGCGGCCTCGCCCAGTACTCCTCGCCGCGGAAGCGCTTGGGGGGATCGGCGGCGCAGCCCTCCCGCCACTCGACCAGGCGCGGGCAGCGGCGGCAGCGGTGCACCTCGCGGGCGAGCGCGGCGAGCGCCGGCCCGCGCCGCCCGGGCTTGGGGGATGATCCGGCCATGGCGCCGATCATCTCCGAACCGCTCTCGCGGCGCGGCCTCCTGGCCGTCTCCGGGGCCGCGGCCACCGCGGGCGCAGCCAGCCTGCTCTCCGGCTGCGGCGGCGTGGCGGGGCCGGGGACGGGGCTCAGCAAGTCGAGCGCCGACCTCGAGGTCGTGCGGCGCCTGCTCGCCCTCGAGCTGGGCATGGTCGATGCCTACGGGGCGATCGTCCGGGGTCTGCGCGGGAGCGAGCGCGCCACCGCGCGCCACTTCGCCGACCAGGAGATGGAGCACGCCGACACCCTGACCAGGGCGATCAAGCTGCGGGGCGGCGATCCGGCGGTGGAGCCGCTGGCGATGGCGCCGGACCGGGTGCCCGGTCCGGGGGCCGCGCTGCGGCTTGCCGCGGCGGTCGAGAGCGCCGCGATCGGCGCCTACCGGCGGGCGGTGCCGAGGATCGAGGCCCCCGACATCCGCGCGACCTGCGCCGAGATCGCGGCCAACGAGGCCCAGCACCTCGCGGTCGTCTCGCAGGCGCGCGGCCTCCCGGGAGCGCCGAGCGCCTTCGTGCGCGGATCGAGGCCGCAGGGGGAATGACCGGCAGCGGCGAGGGCCGGGCGGTGCGCGGGTGACCCTGACCCGGCGCAGGGCGCTGGCCCGGATCGGGCTCTCCGTGGCCGCACCGGCCACCGCCCTCGGCGCCGGGTCGGCCTCGGTCCTGGCCGCCCAGGACGCCCTCGCCGCCGCGCCGGCCGCAGACGAGGACGCCGGGATCCTCGCCGGGGTGATCGCCGCCGAGCGGGCCTGCGAGGCGGCCTACTCCGCGGCACTCGCCGCCGAGGCGCTTCCCGCCCCGGGGGCCGCCCTGTTCCGGCTGCTGCGCGAGCAGGAGCGCGCCCACCTGGCCGCCCTCGGCGCCGCCCTGCGGCGGCTCGGGGAGGAGGTCCCGGCGCCCCCGGGGGCCGCGGTCCCGCCCGCCCTGAGGTCTCCGTCCCCGGGCCCCGCCGGCATGAAGGCCGCGGCCCGCGCCGCGATCGGCCTTGAGAACGCCGCCGTGGTCGCCCAGGTGGCGGCTCTCCGCCGCCTCGCGGGCCCGGCACTGATCGCCCTGCTCGGGCCGATCCTTTCGAGCGACGCCCAGCACCTCGTGCTGCTCCGCGAGGCGGCCGGCGCCGGTCCGGCCGAGGCGGTCCCCGACGCCTTCGAGGCCGGCGTCTCGCCGCCGCCCGGGAGCGGCGGGGGCGGCCCTTAGACTGCGGCCACTTGACCGCCCCTCTCTACGCGATCGGGCGCTTCTGCAGCAAATACCACTGGCCGGTGATCGCCGCCTGGGTGGTCGCGGCGGTCGCACTGGTGCTGCTCGGCCAGGCCTCCGGAGACAAGACCAACGACAACCTGACCCTGCCGGGCACCGGGTCCACCAACGCCACCAACCTGCTCAACGAGGACCTCCCCGCGCAGGCCAACGGGACAAACCCGATGGTGATGGTCGCCCCGGCCGGCTCCAGGCTCACCGACCAGCCCTACGCCAAGGCCGTCTCGCGGACGGTCGCCAACCTCGACCGGGACCCGAACGTGACCAGCGCGGTCAGCCCGCTCTCCGCCGCCGGCAAGAACTTCCTCTCCAAGGACGAAAGGACGGGCTACATCCCCGTGGTCCTGAGCGTCGCGCCCGCCGACCTCGACGAGGACGAGGCCCAGGCGGTCCTCGATGCGGCGAACCCCGCCGAGGCCGCCGGGCTCGACGTCTCGATCGGCGGCTACGTCGGCCAGCAGCTCTCCAAGCCCTCCACCGAGATCAGCGAGGCGATCGGGATCACCGCCGCCGTGATCATCCTGCTCTTCGCCTTCGGCACGGTCACGGCGATGGCGATGCCGATCCTCTCGGCGGTGCTCGGCCTGGCCTGCGCGCTGTCGCTGATCAAGCTCGCGGAGAGCGTCATGGAGGTCCCCAGCGTCGCCTCGACCCTGGCGACGATGATCGGGCTCGGCGTCGGCATCGACTACGCGCTGTTCATCGTCACCCGCCACAAGCTCCAGCTCCGCGACGGAATGGAGATGATGGAATCGGTGGCGCGCGCCACCGCGACGGCGGGAGGGGCGGTCGTCTTCGCCGGGTTCACGGTGATGATCGCGCTCTGCTCGCTGTTCGTCGCCGGGATACCGCTGGTCACCTCGCTGGGCCTGACAGCGGCGATCGCGGTCGTCGTCGCCGTGGCGGCCGCGATCACCCTGCTGCCGGCGATGCTCGGCGCCCTCGGCCCCAGGATCGACTCGCTGCGCGTCAAGCTCGGCAGGACCCACCCCGACGACTCCCGGCCGCACGGCTGGGAGCGCTGGGCGACCTGGGTGGCGGGCAGGCCGCTGCCCTGCGCGATCGTCGCAGGGGCGATCCTGGTCGTCCTGGCGCTGCCGATCCGCGACCTCGAGCTGGGCCAGCAGGACAACAGCTCGCTGCCGTCCTCCTCGACCGCCCGCCAGGCCTACGACGGGATCGCCGCGGGGTTCGGCCCCGGGTACAACAGCCCGTTGCTGATCGCGGTGAAGCTGGGGAGGCCTGCCGAGCCCGATCAGGCGAACGTGAAGGCCGTCGAGCGCCAGCAGCAGCAGCTCGAAGCCACCAAGCAGCAGCTGACCGCGGAGGCGCAGGCCGCCGGGCTGCCGCCCCAGGAGGCCGCCAAGCAGGCGGACCAGAAGACCGCCTCCCAGCAGCGCCAGCTCGACGAGCAGCGCAAGAAGGCGGAGAACCCGGCCGGCGACCCGAGGCTGACCAACCTCGAGAAGCAGATCTCCGGGCAGCCCGACGTCGCGGCGGTGACGCCGGCCATCCTCGGCAAGAAGAAGACGGTCGCGGCCTTCACCGCGGTCTCGAAGTCCTCGCCGTCCGCGGACTCAACTGTGGCGCTGGTCAAGAACCTGCGCGACACGGTGATCCCGGGGGCGGTCAAGGGCACCGACCTGGCGGTCTACGTGGGCGGTCAGACCGCCGGCTACATCGACCTCGCCGAGGAGATCAGCCAGAAGCTGCCGCTGATGATCCTGCTCGTCGTCGGCCTCAGCTTCGTCGTGCTGCTGGTCGCCTTCCGCTCGATCTTCGTGCCGCTGAAGGCGGCGTTCCTCAACCTGCTCTCGGTGGGGGCGGCCTACGGCGTGGTCACCGCGGTCTTCCAGAAAGGCTGGGGGTCATCGCTGGTCGGGCTCGACCACGCGATCCCGATCGTCAGCTACGTGCCGCTGCTGATGTTCGCGATCCTCTTCGGCCTCTCGATGGACTACGAGGTCTTCCTGCTGACGCAGATGCGCGAGCACTACCTCGAGCGCCGCGACGCCAAGCGCTCGGTGATCGAGGGCCTCTCCAACACGGGGCGGGTGATCACCTCGGCGGCGCTGATCATGGTCTTCGTGTTCTCCAGCTTCGTGCTCAACGGCAACCCGGTGGTCAAGGAGTTCGGGGTCGGGCTCGCGATCGCGATCGCGATCGACGCCACGGTGGTCCGCTGCCTGCTGGTGCCGGCGCTGATGGTCCTGCTCGGCGACCGCGCCTGGTGGCTCCCCGAGCGCCTCGACCGCATCCTGCCGAGGATCAGCGTCGAGGGCGAGGGCTACTTCGAGGGCCGCGCCGCCGGCAAGCCGGCGGTCGCGGCGGCCGAGTCGGCCGATAGCTGAGACCCTTAGGGGCGATGTTCCCGCTCAACGTCCCCAACCTGCTGACGATGCTGCGGATCCTCGCCGTGCCGGTGGTGGTGGTGGCGCTGCTCGGGGAGACGCCGAACGGGGATGCCCTGGCGGCCGCGGTGTTCGCCCTGGCCGCGCTGACCGACGGCCTGGACGGCTACATCGCCCGCTCGCGCGGCTCGGTGACGACATTCGGCAAGCTGATGGACCCCCTCGCCGACAAGCTGCTGGTCACCGCGGCGCTGGTCTCGCTGGTCTCGCTGGGCCGGCTGGAGGCGTGGGTGGCGATGGTGATCATCGCCCGCGAGTTCGCGGTCACCGGCCTGCGGGCGATCGCAGCCGACCGCGGCATCGTGATCGCCGCCAGCTGGATGGGGAAGGTCAAAACGGTGCTGCAGATCGCCGCCGTCTTCGCGCTGATCGCCTTCAACCCGTCGCCGACCTGGGTCGACGTGCTCGTCTACCTGGCCGTCGCGGCGACGCTGATCAGCGGCTTCGATTACTTCTTCGGGTTGCGCCGCAGGATCGAGCGCGAGCGGCGCACGGACGAGCGCAACGGCGCCGGTCCCGACGCGCTGGCCGAGTAGGCCGCTGCGGCCGGGCGGGCCCCGGGCTCAGCCGAGGCCGACCGGGACCAGCGCCGAGGCGCCGTAGCTGTGACCCCGGGTGACCACCGCCCGAAAGCGTCCCGGGAGCTGGAGGAAGACCGCGACCGAGGCGCTGCCGTCCCGCCCGGTGCGGGCGTCGGCTCCGGCGAAGCTCACGCGGGCCCATCGCACCGGCCTGCCCTGGTCCGTGGCCCGGACCCCGACCTCGACGGTGCCGGGCAGGGCGCCGGCCTGCACCGAGGTCACCTCGACGTCGAAGCGCTCCCGGCCGGGGCTGGGTGTGAAGTGGAGCAGCGCGCTGGTCGGTCCGAAGCTGAGCTGGCAGCCTGGGTCGAACGGCGCGATCAGCCACTGCAGGGTGCCGCCCAGGGCGCTGACCGTGTCCAGGCCCTCCGACTCGCCGCAGATGTCCATCTCGATCTCCAGGCGGCGATCGCCGGTCCGGGTGTCCACGGAGAAGACCTGGTCGGCGGCGCCGTCGGAGCCGGCCAGCAGGAGCCGGTGGCGGCGGAAGACGGCACCGGTGATGCCCGAGGGCGGTACCGCCCCGCTCAGCCGCCGCACCGAGCGCAGCAGGGGGCCGCCGGGGGCCCGGTTGGCCGGGGTGATTTGCGAGGAGCGGTAGGCGAGGAGGTCGCCGCCGCTGCTGGTCCACACCAGCCGGCCGTTCGGCGAGGTCTCGGCCCACATCGCCTTGGGAATCTCGGCCGGGTCGAGCTTCACGTAGTAGCGGAAGGCGAGAGTCGCGGGATCGGCGACTCCGAAGGAGCCGGTTCCACAGGTGTTGCCGGCGCTGAACGAGTAGCACTCCATGGGCAGCAGCACCCGCCCGCCCTCGCCCGGATCCCAGCTCGGGTCGCCGATGTGGTTGTAGCCCTCGGCGGCGAAGACCTCGGGCGGGATCGCTCCCGCCACTCCCGCCGTCTGCAGGAGCCGAGGAGTGGTCCTCCACAGCCCCTCCCGGAACCCGGTGAAGAAGACGTTCTCGCCGGCCGGATCGGAGGCGAGCCCCTGCCAGTAGTTGACGGGCACCGAGCTGGCCCCGCTGAGAAGCCAGCGGCCGGGGTCCCCGGCGGAGGCGATCGGCGCGAGCGCCAGCGTCGCGGCCAGCGTCGCCGCGAGCGCAGCGGCCCTTCGCAACCCGAGCATGCGGGGAGCCTAGATCAGCCCGGGGCTTCGGTGTCGCCGCTCCCGGCCATGGTCGGCTGCTCGAGCCACTCGCGCATGGTCAGGTGATGGCGGCGGTGGACGCCGTCGCCGAGCTCGGCGCGCAGCTCCTCGACGGTGCCGTAGCGCTCGGCGACGACGTTGTGGCGGTGGATCGTCTCGAGGTTCTCCTGGCGCGCCATCACGAAGGCGCCGGCGTCGAGCCCGGGGAAGTCGGCGACCACCCGGCGCACCATCTCGCGCACGCAGTCCTCGACGAAGCGCGGCTGGGCGTGGGCCTTCTCGACCACCGAGAGCTCGTCGGGCCGCTTCATCAGCTCGTAGATCTCCGAGCTCATCGACTGCTCGACGATCCGCAGCAGCGCGCGGGCGTCGACGTCCACCACCGCCTCCTCGGTGCAGCCCACGTGAAGCGTGCCGATGCCTCGCTGGTTGTGGGTGGCGATGGGGACGGCCTCCATCACCTCGGAGATCTGGTCGGAGTCGAATCCGCGGCCGGCGAGCCGCTCGCGGGCCGCCCCCGCCACCATCTCCTGGGCACACGGGCAGGCGGTCATGCCCTGCGCCTCGACCCCGGTCAGCGTCCGGGTCCCCCGTTCGGAGGCGACCGCCGTGCCGAGCAGCGTGTAGATCTCCTGGGTGGGCTGGTCGGAGACCGGGGCCGGTACGGTCTCGGGGTAGCGGGCCGCGACGGAGACCTCCGCGCGCAGGCCGCGCTGGCTCTCGCGGACCCGCTCGGCGATGTGGGCGGCGAGCGTCTCGGCCCTGAACGGCGCCTCGCTGAGCACCACCTGGTCGATCGCCTCCCCGACGACCTCCTCGAAGCGGGACATGTGGACCCCCGCCTGCTTGGGGTTGAGGTCCACGAAGCACTCCATCTCGGCGAAGTAGAGATGCTCGGTGCCGTTGACGCGGACCCGGATCACCTTCTCCACTCCCGTGACCCCCACCCGGGAGAGGCTGACCTGGGTGGCCGGGACCGACGCCTGCACGTCGGGCGCGGTTGCCGGAAGGGACGCGGTCTCGGTGGGGCCGGCGCTCATCGGAGCCACAAAGATTAGGAAACCGGCGGCCCCGGCCGGGCCGATCGAGCCCGCGAGGGCCCCGGTTCGAGCCCGCGAGGGTCCATTTGGTCTGGATTGCAGCCCAATCGCCGTCGCTCGAAAGTGCGGCAGCGCCCTTATACTCCGGCGCGTCCGGTCATGGCGGCCGGCCCACAGGGTTCCGGGAGGCAGAGGAGATCGAGCAGCTAGAGACCGTCGCCGAGGGGCTCGAGGAAAGCCGGGAAGAGCTTCCCTTCACCGACTCCGACGAGCTTCGCAAGGTCGTCGCCCTGGGCCGCGAGCGCGGGTACCTCACCTTCGAGCAGATCGCCGCCACCCTCGAGGAGGTCGAGGTGACCAAGGAGCAGGTCTCCCAGCTGCACTCCCACCTGGTCGAGCACGGGGTGGACGTGATAGCCGAGGACGGCGTCTCCGCCTATGAGGAGCAGAAGTCCGCGGCCGGCGAGGCCTCCAGCAACGGGGGGGCGAGGAAGGTCGAGCTGGACCTGACGGTCGAACCGAGCCTCGACTCGCTGCGGCTGTACCTGCGCTCGATCGGCCGGGTGCAGCTGCTCACCGCGGAGCAGGAGATCGAGTTGGCCAAGCGGATCGAGCGGGGCGACATGATCGCCAAGCGCCAGATGGTCGAGGCGAACCTGCGCCTGGTCGTCTCGATCGCGAAGGGATACCTCGGGCGGGGCCTCGGCTTCCTCGACCTGATCCAGGAGGGCTCGCTGGGGCTGATCAGGGCGGTCGAGAAGTTCGACTACCGCCGCGGCTACAAGTTCTCCACCTACGCGACCTGGTGGATCCGCCAGGCCGTGACCCGGGCGATCGCCGACAAGGCCAGGACGATCCGCATCCCGGTCCACATGGTCGAGAAGCTGAACCGCGTGGCGCACGTCGAGCGCCAGCTCGTGCAGCGGCTCGGTCGCGAGCCCGAGGCGCCGGAGATCGCAGCCGAGCTGCGCTGGTCCGTCGGAGACGTCCGCGACATCATGCGCGTCGCCCAGCTCCCGGTCTCCCTGGAGAAGCCGGTGGGCGACGAGGACGAGTCCGAGCTGGGGGACTTCGTTGCCGACGACGCCGTCTCCGAGCCCTTCGAAGAGGCTTCCGAGCACCTCCAGAGGGAGGGTCTGCGCCGGGCTCTGGAGGCCCTGCCGGAGCGCGAGCGCCAGGTGATCGAGCTTCGCTACGGCCTCTCGGGAATGGAGCCGCTGACGCTCGAGGAGGTCGGCCGCGCCTTCGGCGTCACCCGCGAGCGGATCCGCCAGATCGAGAACAACACCCTCAAGAAGCTGAAGCGGCTCCCGGAGGCGCAGATGCTCCGCGAGGCGAGCTGAGGCGCCTCCCGGGACGCAGATTCTTTGCGAGGCGAGCTGAGGCGCCTCGCGGAGGCGCAGAGACTTCGCGAGGCGAGCTGAGGCGCCTCGCGGAGGCGCAGAGACTTCGCGAGGCGAGCTGAACCCCGGGCAGCCGAGCCTCCTGCACCGGCGTCCCGTGCACCTGGGCCAGGGGGGCCCGCCGGCCGCTACCTTCCATCTACAATCGCCGTCGCCTTGACCCGGGGGAGTGCCCGAGCGGTCAAAGGGAGCAGACTGTAAATCTGCCGGCTACGCCTTCGCAGGTTCGAATCCTGCCTCCCCCATAGACGGTCGGCGTCCCGGCCAACCCGCCCGGCCGCCATCAACGCCCCCGGCCCTGCCTTGCGCCCCCGGCCCTGCCTTGCGTCCCCGGCCCTGCCTTGCGTCCCCGGCCCTGCCTTGCGTCCCCGGCCGCCACGCCGGTTCGCTGAACACTTTGACCACCCATGGGTGCCGCTGCTGTTCGGCGAACCCGCAGGACGCCTTGGTCGGGCCGCCGGGGCCCGGCCCGCCCGATGGCCGGCCGCTCGCCCGACCCGCAGGACGCCTGGCCGGGCCGCCGGGGCCGGGCCCGCCCGATGGCCGGCCGCTCGCCCGACCCGCAGGACGCCAGGCCGGCCCGCCGGCGCCCGGCCCGCCGCGGGTCTGTGGGGGAGGAGACCGGGGGGTGATTGACTGGGCCCGGGACCCCCTCTAGCCTTGCCCGGGTGCTGAGCCAGCCGAAGATCGCCCGGGTCCTCTTCGACGAGTCGCACTCGCAGGCATGGACGATCCGCCGGGAGGTGGCGAGCGAGATCCAGCCGGCCCACCCCGAGGACTCCTCGCTGGCCCTGGCCGCCGAGGCCCTCGCGGCCCGCGACTTCGAGGTCGCCGCCCACACCGGCAGGCGCCTGGGCCCGGAAGCCCTCAACGAGGCCGACGTGCTCGTCATCGCCCATCCCTCCGATCCCAAGTGGGAGCACACGGTCAACGGCGGCTCCCCGCTGCTCGAGGAGTCCGAGATCGAGGCGATCGAGCGCTTCGTCGCCGAGGGTGGCGGCCTCATCGTCCTCGGGGAGACCGAGCAGGACAAGTACGGCAACAACGTCAACGAGCTGCTGGCCCGCTTCGGCCTCGCGGTCGAGAACGCCACCGTCCAGGACTACGAGCACCATCGCGAGGCTCCCGCCTGGGTGCTCGCCGAGCTCCCCGGCGACGCCGGCGGCCCGGGCCCGGACCTGCTCGCCCGGGTCCACCAGGCATGCTTCTACCGGGCCGGGATCCTCGCCCTGCGCAACGGCGGCACGGTCCTCGCTCGCACCCACGAGACCGCCGACCCGCCGCGCGCCCCCCTCGCCGCGGTCACCGAGCACGGCTCGGGACGGGTGGCCGCGCTGGCCGATTCCGACCTCTTCGGCGACGACTGCATCGGGGACCTCGACCACGCCGAGCTCTGGCTCAACCTGGTCTACTGGGTGGCCGGCAGGGCCTTCTCCTCCTCCTCGGCGGCGCCGCCGTCGGAGGCCCGGGGGGACCCTCGCTGGCTCGACCTCAAGGACGCGGTCGCCGAGCTGCGGCTCACCCAGGAGCCTGACGGCTCCGTGGACCTCTCGCGCCACGACCGCGAGCGCGTCTCGGCGCTCTGCGCGAGGGTCTCGGCCGGCGTCGAGGGGCTCGCCCCGAGCTTCCCCCACGAGCGCGCCTACCTCGAGGCGCTGCGGGCGGACCTCGCCGCCTGGGAGCGCGGCGGGTTCGGCCGCCCCGACTTCTACGCCTCCACCGACGCCTTCCGCCCCGAGCGCCACCGCGAGGACGGGGTCGAGCACCTGGTCGTCTTCCCGATGTACAAGCAGAACGCCTCCCGCGACACCTGCTTCGAGGCGCTGCTGACCAGGACGCCCTGGCCCGACTTCGTCGCTCGGCTGGAGTCGAGCGGCTACGACAACGCCAAGTACGTCCCGGTCGAGCTGATCGACTACACCGACGGCTACGACTCGGAGTGCGCGGTCCTCTTCCCGGAGACCTTCGCCGTGGCCGAGCGCCCGCCCGCCCACTTCGGGGCGATCTTCTGCGATCGCGAGGCCGAGCGCTTCCGCCGGGTCTGCGGGGCGGCGGCGGAGATCCTCCGCCTCAACCTGCCGCCCGACGCCGCCTGCGTGCTCAGCTCGCCGCAGCTCTCCCGCGACGCCTACATCACCTGGGACCTGATCCACGACCGCACCCACATGCGCGGCGACCTCCCGTTCGATCCCTTCATGATCCGCCAGCGCAGCCCCTACTGGATGTACTCGCTGGAGGAGCTGCGCTGCGACCTCACCGCCTTCGGCGAGGCCGTGAAGCTCGAGCGCGAGGAGGGCTTCGCCTTCGCGCGCTACGTCCAGTACGCGATCCTCTTCGACCGCCTCTTCCGGTTCCCGGTGACGGGCAGCAGGGTCCGCAACTACGACGGCCTGGGCGGCCAGCTCCTCTTCGCCTTCCTGCACAGGGCGGGCTACCTCAACTGGACCGACAACCGGCTCTCGATCGACTGGGACAACCTCGCCGAGGGGGTCGGCGAGCTGCGCTCGAAGGTCCAGGAGCTCTACCACTCCGGCATCGACCGCTCCAAGGTCGCCCAGTGGATCGCTGCCCACGACCTGATCGCCGCCTACGTGGCGCCCACGGAGCGCTCGGTGTGGGCGCGCGACCGCCGCGACCTCCCCGAGGTCAGCGAGCCCAAGGAGCTGGTGGACCTCGTCCTCGACGACGAGTTCCCCCTCTCGCTGTTCTACTCTCAGCTGATGCCGAAGCTGCAACCGGCCCTCGACGGCCGGCCCACCCGCGACGGAAGCACCGCCTGAGGAGCCGGGGGCGTTGCCGGATAGCAGGCTCGAGGGGATGGCGGTAGGCAGGCTCGATGGCAGGGTGGTCGCCGTGGCCGGGGCGGGCGGCGGCCTGGGCCCGGTGGTCTGCGAGCGCCTTGCCTCCGAGGGTGCGACCGTGGCAGCGACCGACATCTCGCAGGAGCGCCTCGACGCGATCCCGGCCGAAGCCGGGATCCCCGAGGAGCGCTGGGACGGGCGGGTCGTGGACCTGCTCGACGAGGCGGCCGCGGCCGCCTGGTGCGCCGACCTGGTCGAGCGGTTCGGCCGGGTCGACGGCCTGATCCACCTGGTCGGGGGCTGGAAGGGGGGCCAGCCGCTCCACACCGAGCCGCTGGAGGACTGGGCGCTCCTGCACGACCTGCTGATCCGCACCGTCCAGCACACCACCCGCGGCTTCCACGACGCCCTCGCCGCCAGCGAGCACGGCCGCTTCGTGCTGGTCTCGGCCAGGCAGGCCCAGAGCCCCTCCAACGACAACGCGGTCTACGCCTCGGCGAAGGCGGCGGCGGAGGCCTGGACCCTCGCCTACGCGGACGGCTTCGAGGACTCGCCGGCGACCGCCAACATCGTCGTCGTCAACGCCATCCTCACCCCCCGGATGCGGGAGGCCAACCCCGAGGGGGCCTACGCCACCTTCACCCCCGCCGAGCACCTGGCGGAGGCGATCGCCTTCCTGTGCTCCGAGGAGGGCGGGCGGATGAACGGCCAGCGCCTCTCGCTGCATCCGTGAGGCCCGGCGGCGCCCGCTCGGATCCCGGCAGGGGCTTCGCCAGCGACAACTGCTCCGGCGTCCACCCCGAGGTGCTGGCGGCGATCGCGGCGGCCAACTCCGGCCACGTCCCCGCCTACGGCGCCGACCAGTGGACGGCAGGCGCCCAGGAGCTCTTCCGCGAGCACTTCGGCCCCGACGCCCGGGCACTGCCCGTCTTCAACGGGAGCGGCGCCAACGTGGTGGCGCTCGCCGCCGTCACCCGGCCCTGGCAGGCGGTCATCTGCCCGGCCACCGCGCACCTCCACGTGGACGAGTGCGGGGCCCCCGAGAGGGTCGCCGGGGTGAAGCTGATCACCGTCGAGACCCCCGACGGAAAGCTCACGCCCGGGCTGCTGGACTCCGCCTTCCCCTGGGAGCGGCTGGGCGACGAGCACGCCTCCCAGCCCCGGGTCGTCTCGATCTCCAACTCGACCGAGCTGGGGACCGTCTACTCGCCGTCCGAGCTCCGCGCCCTCGCCGACGCTGCCCACGGGCGCGACCTGCTGCTCCACGTCGACGGGGCGCGAATCGCCAACGCCGCGGTCGCGGCGGGCACCGGGCTGGGCGAGCTGACCACCGGGGCCGGCGCCGACCTCCTTTCGTTCGGGGGCACCAAGAACGGCCTGCTGTTCGGGGAGGCCGTGGTCTTCCTGGCCCCCGGGCTCGGCAGGGAGGCCGAGTTCGTCCGCAAGCAGCTCCTCCAGCTCGCCTCGAAGATGCGGTTCGCGGGCGCCCAGCTCGAGGCGCTGCTCGGCGACGGGCTGTGGGAGAGAAATGCGGCCCGGGCGAACGAGATGGCGGCCCGGCTTGGCTCGGCGATCTCCTCGATCGAGGGGGCCGAGCTCGCCCACCCGGTGCAGGCCAACGCGGTCTTCGCCCGCCTGCCCGCGGAGGTGATCGAGCGGCTCGAGTTCGACGAGGACGGGAGCCGCGCCTTCTACGTCTGGGACGCCCCCTCGGGGACGGTGCGGCTGATGTGCTCCTGGGACACGACGCCCGAGGACGTGGACCGCTTCGCCGCGGCGCTCGCCGAAGCGCTCGGCGCGGTGTCGAGCAGGTAGCAGCCGGGATCGAAGCGCCTGGTGGCGCGCCGGAACGCCCAGGTCTGCCGCGGCCAGATCGCCACGTTGCGGCCGTGGGAGTCCACGTACCAGTTCGAGCATCCGCCGGTGCTCCACACGGCGCCGGCGAGGCGGCGCTCGAGGTCGGCGTTGTAGGCGCGCTGCACCTCGGCGCGCACCTCGAGGCGACGGGTCCCGGACCTCTCCATGAACCGCATCGCCTCGACCAGGTAGTTGAGCTGGGACTCGATCATGTAGACGATCGAGTTGTGGCCGAGCCCGGTGTTCGGCCCGAGCAGCCAGAACATGTTCGGGAAGCCGGCCATCGAGGTCCCGAGGTAGGCCTGCAGGCCGTCGCGCTCGGCAGCCTCGGCGATCGTTCCCGCCGGCCCCCGGACCTCGCCGGTCATGCTCGGGCTGGCGACGTCGAAGCCGGTGGCCAGGACGATCGCGTCCAGCTCCCGCAGCTCGCCGCCGGCGGTCAATATGCCCTCGGGCCTGACCTCGGCGATCGGCTCGGTGAGCAGCTCGACGTTGGAGCGCTGCAGGGCCGGGTACCACTGGTTCGACGGGAGTATGCGCTTGCAGCCGATCCGGTAGGAAGGCTCCAGCCGCCGGCGCAGATCGGGGTCGGCCACCTGGCGCCGCAGGTGCGCCCGCCCGATCCGCTCCAGCCTGGCGAGCCGGTCGGGGTTGCCGACGAGGCCCGGCACCATCAGCTCGCGGATCGCGAAGGAGAACCCGCGCAGCGCCTGCTGGGTCGCCGGGAGCCTGCGGTAGAGGGCGCGCTCGGCGGCGCTGGTGGCCCGGCCGCGGCGGGGCATGATCCATGGGGGGGTGCGCTGGAAGACGTCGAGCCGGCCGACCCGTGGCTGGACCTCGGGGACGATCTGGATCGCCGAGGCGCCGGTGCCGACCACCGCCACCCGCTTTCCCGAGAGGTCAAAGCCGTGGTCCCAGCGGGCGGAGTGGAAGGCTGCGCCCGCGAACGAGTCCAGCCCCGGGATGTCGGGCACCGAGGGCTCCGAGAGCGGGCCGGTCGCGGGGACCAGGATGTCGGCGCTCATCGGCCCGGACGAGGTCTCCAGCAGCCAGCGGTCCCCGTCCTCGTCCCACCTCGCCCCGGTCAGCTCGCAGCCCAGCCGCAGGTGGGGGGTGAGTCCCCCCTCCCGGGCGCAGCGGCGCAGGTAGTCCCAGATCTCCGGCTGCGGGGAGAAGGTACGGCTCCAGCCGGGGTTGGGCGCGAAGGAGAAGGAGTAGAGGTGGGAGGGGATGTCGCACTCGCATCCCGGGTAGGTGTTCGCCTCCCAGGTGCCGCCCACGTCGGGGGCCTTCTCGAGGATCAGGAAGTCCTCGAGGCCCGCCTCTCGCATGCGGATCCCTAGTCCGATCCCGCCGAAGCCGGCCCCGACGACGACGACCCGATGGTGGCTCTGCGGCTGCGCCATGCCTGGCGACGAATGTAACACCGATCCATGGCACATCGGTTGGCTACCCTGGCGTCCGTGACCGATCTCGCCACCTCGGCGATGACCATCGACGAGCTTGCCCGGCGGACCGGGATGACGGTGCGCAACATCCGGGCCCACCAGTCGCGCGGCCTGCTGCGCCCGCCCGAGGTGCGCGGCCGCACCGGCTACTACGACGAGGGCCACGTGGCGAGGATCGAGCTGATCCGCGAGCTGCAGGGCGAGGGCCTCAACCTGGAGGCGATCCGGCGGCTGCTGGAGGGCGCCGGGGACTCCAGCGACGCGGTCCTCGACTTCACCCGGGCGCTGCGCCGCCCCTTCGAGGACGAGGAGCCCGAGGTCGTCACGGCCGAGCAGCTCGCCGCCGGCGAGAGCGGCCCCGACCCCGCGCTTCTCGACCGCGGCATCGCGCTGGGGCTGATCCGGCCGCTCGCCGACGGGCGCTTCGAGCTGGTCAGCCCCAGGCTCGGCAAGGCGGGGCTGGAGCTGGCCGAACTGGGGGTCGGCCCCGAGGTCGGGCTGGACCTGGTCGAGGAGATGCGCGGCCACGCCCAGGGTGTAGCCCGCGCCTTCACCCGCCTCTTCGTCGACGCCGTCTGGCGGCCCTTCGACGAGGCCGGCCGTCCCGAGCAGGACTGGCCCAAGGTCCGCGAGGCCCTGGAGCGGCTGCGACCGCTCGCCTCCGAGTCGCTGCTGGCGGTCTTCCAGATCGTCATGACCGAGGAGACCGAGAGGGCGGCCGGGCGCACCCTGGCCCGCCACCTCGAGGCCGGGGAGCCCGCGGCGGTGAGCGGCGGCGAGGGCGTGTAGCGCGCCTCAGCCGAGGTCCGGCAGAAGCTCCAGGGCCGCCATCGGATCGCGCTGTAGCACGCACTGCGCCAAAGGTTGAACTGAATCCTCCGGTCCGCCCGTGGCCATCCACTCCACCGGGCAAGGCGCTCGCGTCCCGTCTTCGCCCCCCGCCGCTAGAGTTGCCTGGCCCGCCCGGATAGCTCAGTTGGTAGAGCACCTCCATGGTAAGGAGGGGGTCACCGGTTCGAGTCCGGTTCCGGGCTCTCGTCCCTTTCGGGCCCGGACCGTTCGACCCCGCTAGGCTGCTCCGCCGTGGACTTCACCCTGACCGACGAGCAGCAGCACTTCGTCGCCGCGATCCGCGACTTCTGCGAGCGCGAGTGCGGGACGCCCGAGAAGCGCGAGGCGCTGACCAACGGCTACACGGAGCTCCACAACGCCGGCCTCTACCGCAAGATGGCCGAGCTGGGCTGGCTGGGGCTGACGATCGAGGAGGCCCACGGCGGCTCGGGCGGCTCGATGCTCGATGCCTGCCTGTTCATGGAGGAGACTTCGCGCGGCCTGGCGCCGATCGGCGGCTACGCGACGACCCTGATCGTCGCCGGGGCCACCCAGCGATTCGGCACCCCCGAGCAGAAGTCGGAGATCCTCGGCGGGATCTCCCGCGGCTCGGTCGAGGCGATCGCGATGACCGAGCCCGAGGCGGGCTCCGACGTCGGCTCGCTGACCACCTTCGCGGAGCGGGTCAACGGCGGGTTCGTGATCAACGGCCAGAAGGTCTTCTGCTCCAACGCCCACATCTCCGACCACGTCCTGGTCGTCTGCCGGACGACCAAGGGAGAGGACAAGCACGCCGGCCTGACGATGATCTGGGTCCCCGCCGGTGCCGAGGGGATGGAGGTGAAGCCGATCTCAACGATGGGCGGGCGCGAGACCAACTACCTCTACCTCACCGACTGCGAGGCGCCCGCCGAGGCGGTCCTCGGCGAGGTCGATGCGGCCTGGATGCAGCTGATGGCCGGGCTCAACGTCGAGCGGCTGATCCTCGCGGCGACCATGCTGGGAGTCGCCCAGCGGGCCTTCGACGATGCCCTCGCCTACGTCAAGGAGCGCCGCCAGTTCGGCCGCCCGATCGGCTCCTTCCAGGCCCTCCAGCACCGGCTCGCCGACATGGCGACCGAGCTGGAGGCGGCGCGGCTGATGACCCGGTGGGTCGCCTCGATGACCGACGACGACCCCGGCCGGATGCTCCCCAGGGAGGCCTCGATGGTGAAGCTCTACGTCACCGAGGTGGCCAAGCGGGTCGCCCTGGAGGGGATGCAGCTGATGGGCGGCTACGGGTACTCCTCGGAGTACGACATGGAGCGCCTGGTCCGCACCAGCCTGGTCTCGACGATCTACGGCGGGACCTCGGAGATCCAGCGGAACATCATCGCCAAGACGCTCGGCCTCTGAGCGCCGCCCGGCGCCCACCCGTTCGGCCGCGGACCGCTATTCTTCGCGGAGCCTCGCGCCTCGCGCCCGGGGTTTCTTTCTGTAACGGCTTCCGCAAGAGGAGAAATGGCCCGCGGAGATGTGCGCATCGCTGTGACGCTCGCCTGCGAGGAGTGCAAGCGTCGCAACTACCAGACCAACAAGTCGCGGCGGAACACGCCGGACCGGGTCGAGCTGCGGAAGTTCTGCCGCTGGTGCGGGCGCCACACGCCGCACAAGGAAACCCGATAGGGGCCTCGGGTGGCGAAGACGCGCGCACAGCGCAAGGCCGAGCGGCGGGCCCGCGAGGCGCAGGGGCAGAAGGACGACGGCTCCGCCGCCGCCTCGCACGCCCAGCACGACACCCAGGTCCCCAAGTCGGGGGACGTGGCCGAAGTCGAGGCGGTCGAGGCGGGCATCGCGGCGGGCGCGCCCGAGCCGGAGCTGGAGACCCCCGATGCCCCCAGGCAGAAGGCGCCCTCGCGGGCCGAGCGCCGCGAGGAGCAGCGCCGCCAGAAGGAGTCGGAGAAGCGCCGCCGCCAGGACGAGAAGCGCCGCGAGCGCGAGGCCCTCGCCAAGCGGCAGAAGCAGGCCGCCGCCGAGCGCCAGCGCGGCGGCGTGATCGGCTTCCTCGCCTCCTGCTGGGCGGAGCTCAAGAGGGTGCAGTGGCCGGACCGGGAGACGCTCGTCCAGGCCACCGCGGTGACGATCATCTTCGTCGCCGTCGCGGCCGCCTACCTGGGCCTGCTCGACGTCGTGTTCAACTTCCTGATCAAGAAGATCCTCTAGCCGCCCGCGGCCTGAGGGGCAAGGACTGAAGATGTATCGCTGGTACGTGATCAACACCTACTCGGGGCACGAGAACAAGGTCAAGCACAACCTCGAGCACCGGGTCGAGACGATGGGACAGGGGCGCAACGTGCGCCACGTCGTCGTCCCCACCGAGCAGATCTCCGAGATGAAGGACGGCCAGAAGGTGCAGGTCGAGAGGCGCACCATGCCCGGCTACGTGCTGGTCAACATGGAGATGACCGACGACGCTTGGGGCCTCGTCAAGAACACCCCCGGGGTGACCGGGTTCGTCGGCTCGCGCAACAAGCCGGTGCCGCTCTCGGCGGCCGAGGTGGACAGGCTCCTGCACCGGGAGACCGCCGAGCGGCCGCGCACCCAGGCGCAGTTCTCGATCGGCGAGACGGTGAAGGTGATCTCCGGCCCCCTTTCGGACTTCTCCGGCGAGATCGCCGAGATCAACGAGGACGCGGCCAAGCTGAAGGTGCTGGTCTCGATCTTCGGGCGCGAGACCCCGGTCGAGGTCGGGTACGACCAGGTGAAAAAGGTCTAGGCTCAGGGCGATGGCGAAGAAGGTCCTGACACTGATCAAGCTGCAGATCCCGGCCGGCGCCGCGAACCCCGCCCCGCCGGTCGGCCCGGCGCTGGGCCAGCACGGCGTCAACATCATGGACTTCTGCAAGGCGTTCAACGCCCAGACCCAGAGCGAGGGCGGGACGATCATCCCGGTGGAGATCACGGTCTACGAGGACCGTTCCTTCACCTTCATCACCAAGACCCCGCCCGCCGCGGTGCTGATCAAGGAGGCGATCGGCATCGAGAAGGGCTCGGGCGAGCCGCACATCAACAAGGTGGGCACGATCTCGATGGCCCAGGTGCGCCAGATCGCCGAGCGCAAGATGCCCGACCTCAACGCGAACGACCTCGACGCTGCCTCGAAGATCATCGCCGGCACCGCCCGCTCGATGGGCGTGGAAGTCTCCGACTGAGCCGGGACGATGGCCCACGGCAAGCGATACCGGATGGCGTACGAGAAGGTCCAGCGCGACCGTGCCTACCCGCCCGCCGAGGCGGTGGCGCTGCTCAAGCAGACCGCGACCGCGGGCTTCGACGAGACCGTGGAGCTGCACGTGCGCCTCGGGGTCAACGTCCGCCACGCCGAGGAGCAGCTGCGTGGGACCCTGGCCCTCCCCCACGGCCTCGGCAAGGACGTGACCGTGGCGGTCTTCGCCCAGGGCCAGAAGGCGCGCGACGCCGAGGCGGCCGGGGCGGACTTCGTCGGCGGCGAGGACCTCGCCAAGCGGGTCGAGGAAGGCTGGACGGACTTCGACGTGGCGATCGCGACCCCGGACATGATGCCGACGGTCGGCAAGCTCGGGCGCATCCTCGGCCCCCAGGGCAAGATGCCCAACCCGAAGGTCGGGACGGTCTCCGAGGACGTCGAGAAGGCGGTCAGCGAGTCGAAGGCGGGGAAGGTCGAGTACCGCACCGACCGCCAGGCCGTCGTCCACCTGGCGATCGGCAAGGCCAGCTTCGAGGACGAGAAGCTGCTCGACAACTACCGCGCCGTGATCGACGAGATCAACCGCGCCAAGCCGGCCGCCGCCAAGGGCCGCTACATGATCACCGTCACCCTGACCACGACCATGGGCCCGGGGATCCGGGTCGACGCCGGCAGGGCGGGGGAGGCGGCGCCCGCAGCCGCCTCGGCCCCGGCCGAGCCGCCCGCCTCCGAGCAGGCCCCCGCCGAGGCGGAGCCCGGCCCGGGGGAATCATCGGACGAGACCGCCGCCTCCGAGCAGGCCCCCGCCGAGGCGGAGCCCGGCCCGGGGGAATCACCGGACGAGACCGCCGCCTCCGAGCAGGCCCCCGCCGAGGCGGAGCCCGGCCCGGGGGATTCACCGGACGAGGCCGCCGGGGAAGGCTCCGGCGAAGCCGAGCCCGTGCCGGCCTGAGGAGAGGAGAACCGATATGAAGTTGAAGCGCCTGGTGGCCCCGATCACGGTCGCCGCCTGGGTCGCCCTCGCGCCGGCCGCCGGGGTCGCCCTCGCGCCGGCCGCCGCCGCCCCGATCGCCTCGACGCCCCCCCCGCCGTCCCTGCCCGACTTCCAGGGGTCTGCCGTCACCGCCAAGGCCGTCCCCGAGCTCAACCACCCGGGCCAGAACCCCTTCATGGCGCCCAACCCGCTGAGCAACATCCACAACGACGCCTGGATGACCGACGCCTACGCGGGTCGCGGGCCCCTGGGCGAGGACCTCGCCGCCACCTCGGAGGCCAAGCCTCCCTCGCTGTGCGGGTCGCTCACCTTCGACAGCCGCGGCCGGATCGTCTCCGTCTGCCCGTCGGCGCTGTTCGCCCCGCAGGCGCGGATCATCGACCCCGACACCCTGGCGACCATCGCCACCTTCGACCTGCCGCAGGCCCCGGACCCGCCCGGAACCCTGACCTACCAGAATTTCACCGGGGGCGGCTACTTCTTCCTCGACCAGTCCGACCAGCTCTGGGTCCCCACCAAGACCGACCACCTCTTCGTCCTGGCCGAGTCCGCCGACGGCCAGAGCCTGGTCAAGAAGCGTGACTTCGACCTCACCGGCGTGCTCGACGAGAGCACCGAGAGGATCACCTCCGCGCTGCCCGACTTCTCGGGGCGCATCTGGTTCGTCTCCAAGAAGAACGGCGAGGTGGGGACGATCGACCGCCAGACGAAGGAGATCAAGGTCAAGCGCCTCGGCGAGGAGGTCGAGAACTCCTTCGCCGTCGCCAAGGGTGGCGTGTACATCGTCTCCGACAAGCGGATGT
The DNA here is from genome assembly GCA_046330315.1 of Solirubrobacterales bacterium. Lineage (GTDB taxonomy): Bacteria > Actinomycetota > Thermoleophilia > Solirubrobacterales > 70-9 > JAXLSZ01. The sequence continues at coordinate 77,148 of JAXLSZ010000005.1, read as the reverse complement.
ACCGGTTCAAGGCGGCGAACAACGGCGCTCCGGTGATCGTCTGGCAGGCCGGGTATGAGAACTCTGGCATCGTCAAGCCGAGCCAGGTGGACGCCGGATCCGGGACCACCCCGACGATCATCAACGGCGGATACGTGGCGATCACCGACAACGCCGAGCCGATGCACGTCGTGGTCTACCGGCGCCCGCTCAACCTCGGGAAGGGGCAGAAGCGGATCGTCTGCGAGGTGCCCGTCTTCCCCAAGAAGGCCGGCGCCACGGAGAACTCTCTGGTCGCGGCCGGCCGCTCGCTGGTCGTCGAGAATAACTACGGCTACCAGGACCCCTTCGGGCCCAACACCGGTGCGGTCACCCAGCCGGGCTTCGCCCGGGTGGACGTGAACTCGAACGGCAAGGGCTGCAGGAAGGTGTGGACCAACACCGAGCTGCGGGCGCCGACCGTGGTGCCGAAGATCTCCGAGAAGACCGGTCTGATCTATGCCTACACGCGCCCCCCGGACCCGAGCGGCTCGCAGGGCTACTACTGGGCGGCGCTGCGCTTCTCCAACGGCAAGACCGCCTGGCAGAAGTACGCCGGGTCGGGCCTCTCCTACAACAACAACTACGCAGGCCTGGCCCTCGGGCCCGACGGTACCGCATACCTGGGGACGATTGGCGGCGTCGTCGCCCTGCGCGACGGAGCTGCGGGCTAGGTCGGCCTCACCCCGAGATCCCCCCACACCCCGGGGGATCGGCAGCGACCCTCCGAACTCGGACGCCCCGGCCGGCTGGTCGGGGATTCCGGCCGCGGTGTGTGAAGTTCTGCTGCCATGGACACCAAAAGTCCACACACGCACCCCGCGAACCAGGTCCTGAGGGCCTCGCGGGGGGGCCGTCTCGCTCGTACGACCTAGCCGCGCGGGGGGGCCGTCTCGCTCGTACGACCTAGCCGCGCGGGGGGGCCGTCTCGCTCGTACGACCTAGCCTCGCGGGGGGGCCGTCTCGCTCGTCCGACCTAGCCTCGCGGGGGGGCCGTCTCGCTCGTCCGACCTAGCCTCGCGGGTCGGCGGTCGCCGCGGCGACCGGGGCATCCCGGCGAGGCGACCGCGTCGCGACCAGCCGGGCCGCGAGCAGAGCCATGGGCAGTGACGTGGTGACGGCGAGCATCGCCGTGTACCAGCGGGCGCCGAGGTCGGAGCCAGCCCCGAGGGTGTGGACGACGCCGAGCAGCCAGAAGAGGGCCGTGAGCCGGTGAGCGGAGCGCCATCGGGCGGGCCCGAGGCGTCCGCGGGCGTAGTAGGAGAGGCCGAGCGCCGCCAGCCCGTAGGCGGCGATCACGCCGAGCCCCGTCCAGAAGGGCGCGTAGGGCGTGGCGAAGGGGACCGCCACCCCTGCGATGCCGGGCTTCAGCCACGGGTCGCCGAGCAGGGCGACCCCGTGCACCGCGATCATCGCCAGGGTGGCGATCGAGAGCGCCTCATGGACCGGGCGGAGCCGGAGCCTGCGCATCCAGGCCACCCGGTAGGAGCACAGGAGCCCCACCGTCACCGAGGCACTTGCGAGGATGAGCGCGGTGGTGCCCGCGGCTCGGCTGGCCAGCCAGAAGAGGTTCAGGTCGAGGAGGCGCATGGGAGGCCGGCGGCTAGGACTGGGAGGTGCTGACGGAGGGCAGCGAGAGGGAGAAGCCGCCCTCCGAGTCGTCACCGGAAGCGCCTGCCGACGAAGATCCGCCCCCGGCCTGCGCCGACCCGAGGTCACGGTGCGCGAGCGCCCCGAGGACGAGGACGAAGCCGGTCACGGCCAGGGCCGCCACGCCACGCCGGATCGTCGCTGCTTGACGCGCGGTTGGGCCTGCCTGACGCGCGGTTGGGCGTGCTTGACGGGCCGGCGGGCCTGCTTGACGGGCCGGCGGGCCTGCTTGACGGGCCGGCGGGCCTGCTTGACGGGCCGGCGGGCCTGCTTGACGGGCCGTTGGGCGTGCTTGACGCGCGGTTGGGCGCGCGGGTGTCTGGTCCCCTGCCATCGGCCCAGGTTCGCGGGTGGTGCTTCGGCCTTCCTAAAGGGAGGATGAGACGTCTCTTATTTCCCCGCCCCCCCGGACGTGGGACCTCTCAGCCTCGACTATCAATGTCTGGAGGTCCCACGTCGAAGGAGGGGTGACGGGAGGCGCGAGGAATGTGACGGGAGGCCGGCGGAACGCCGGGCCGATCCCGATTCTCTACACTCCCCGGCCTGCCGAAGACCACCGGCGGGGCCGCCAGACAGGGCCCGCAAGTCCGGTGCAGGCGGTGCCGCGACTCTCCGCAAGCCGGAGCGCCCGCCCGCCGCCCGGCGGGTTTTTCACGTCAACAGGGCTTGAGCTGAAATGGACAGAGAGCAGAAGGCAGCCGTGGTCGAGGAGATCGCAGCCGAGATCGAGGACTCGGCGACGATCTTCGCAATCGACTACCGCGGCATCAGCGTCCCGCAGGCGGCCGAGCTGAGGGCCGAGCTGCGCAAGGCCGACGCGAGCTTTCGGATCGTCAAGAACCGGCTGACCAGGCTCGCCGCCGAGAAGGCCGGCCGCAAGGAGCTGGACGAGCTTCTGGAGGGCCCGACCGCGCTGACCTTCGTGAAGGGGGACACGGCGATGGCCGCCAAGGCGATCTCCACCTTCAATCGCCAGCACGACGTGCTCGTCTTCAAGGGCGGGTTCATGGAGGAGCTGACGCTGGACGCAGAGAAGTTCGGCGCGATCGCCAGGCTGCCGGCCCGCGAGGTGCTGGACGGGCAGCTCGCCGGGATCGTGGCCAGCCCCCTCACCGGCCTGGTGCTCGGCCTCGGCTCGATGATCTCCGGCCTCGCCGTCGCGCTCCAGCAGATCGCCGAGCAGGGTCTGGTCAGCGGCGAGGCCCCGCCGGCGGAGGACTCCTCGTCCTTGCAGGCTGCGGGCGAGGAGCCCGACCCCACGCCACCCGCGGAAGAGACGTCGGAGGACCCGGAGGAGGCGCCAGAGGCCTCCACCGAACCCGAAACGCCGGAGCCTGAGGCCGCTGAGCAGGATGCCAGCGACCCCGATACCCCCGGAGGCGAAGCGGAGGAGGTGTCGGGCGGTGATTCCGAGCCCGGCGCGGATCAGTCTTCAGAGCAAGCAGAGACTTCCAACGAAGAGGAGTAACCAGAGATGGCAAAGGTGACCACTGAGGATTGGATCGAGGAGCTGAAGGGCATCTCGGTCCTTGAGCTATCCGAGCGGATCAAGGCGCTCGAGGAGGAGTTCGGCGTTTCCGCGACCGCGGTCGCAGCGGCGGCGCCGGCCGCGCCGGCGGGCGGCGACGGCGACGGCGGCGAGGAGGAGTCCTCGACCGTTGACGTCGTGCTGACCGAGGTCGGCGGCCAGAAGGTGCCGGTGATCAAGGTCGTGCGCGCGGCGACCGGGCTGGGCCTCAAGGAGGCCAAGGCCCTGGTCGACGAAGCGCCGAAGGCGATCAAGGAAGGGGTCGAGCGCGAAGAGGCCGACAAGCTCAAAGCCGAGCTCGAGGAGGCCGGCGCCAGCGTCGAGTTGAAATAGCGCACCTGTCCGCGCCGAACCGCAGCATCCGCGCAGGGCCGCGAACCGCAGCATCCGCGCGGGGCCGCGAACCGCAGCATCCGCGCGGGGCCGCAGCTGTCCGCGCCGAAGAGCGCAATTTGCGCGGATCGGCGGGTGCGGGGTCCCGGCCCTTGAGACCGGGGCCGTCCGTGTGGTATTTTCTACGGTCGCGCGCCGTTGTGCCCTCGCCCCGGAATTCGCGCCCAATTTCCCAACGTCCCTCTCATCACTGAGGAGTCGCCGACTTGGCACGTCCCAACGCTGCCCCCTCCACCCGCAGAAATTTCTCCCGTCTACAGAACCCGCTTGAAGTACCCCACCTGATCGATATCCAGCGTCGCTCCTTCGAGGGGCTGACCGACCCCAAGAAAGGCCTCCTGCGGGAGACGATCGACGACGTCTCCCCGATCGAGGACTACACGGGCAACCTGGCGATCGTCTTCGGCGAGTTCCACTTCGACGACCCCCCGCACTCGATCGAGGAGTGCCGCGAGAAGGACATGACCTACTCGCGGCCGCTGAACGCGACCGTCGCCTTCCAGAACAAGGAGACCGGCGAGATCCGCGAGCAGTCGGTGTTCATGGGCGACTTCCCCTGGATGACCGACCGGGGCACCTTCATCATCAACGGGACCGAGCGGGTCGTCGTCACCCAGCTGGTGCGCTCCCCCGGCGCCTACGTGATGGCGCCCAAGGATCCCGAGAAGCAGGTCTTCATCGCCAACCTGATGCCCGCCCGCGGATCCTGGCTGGAGCTGGAGATCGACAAGAAGGGCCGCGTCTACGTGCGGATCGACCGCAAGCGCAAGCTCCCGGTCACCGTCCTGCTGCGCGCCATGGGCTACGTCGAGGACTCCCAGCTCCTGGAGCTGTTCGACGACTCGGTCTACATCAGGCACACGATCGAGGCCGACACCGAGCAGACCAAGACCGAGGAGGGCGCGCTGATCGAGCTGTTCAAGAAGCAGCGGCCCGGCGAGCCGCCCTCCGTGGACGCCGCCAAGGGACTGCTCGAGCAGCTCTTCTTCGACCCCAAGCGCTACGACCTCACCCGGGTCGGCCGCTACAAGCTCAACGCCCGGCTCGACCTCGACATCGACCTCGACACCCGGGTCCTCACCCACGACGACATCATCGCCCTGGTCAAGGAGCTGGTGTCGCTGCCGAAGCTGCTCGGCATCCCGGAGGAGATCGACGAGGAGAACCCGATCAAGGACTACGCGGCCGAGGCGCTCAGCTACCCGCGCGAGCCCGTCTACGACCACCTCGACGAGTACGAGCACTTCGGCAACCGGCGGCTGCGCACGGTCGGCGAGCTGATCCAGGAGGCCTTCAGGATCGGGCTCTACCGGATGGAGCGGGTCGTGCGCGAGCGCCTCACCACCGAGGACTCCGACGCGATCACTCCGCAGACGATCATCAACATCCGGCCCGTGGTGGCGGCGCTCAAGGAGTTCTTCGGCTCCTCCCAGCTCTCCCAGTTCATGGACCAGACGAACTCGCTGGCCGGGCTCACCCACCGTCGCCGGCTCTCGGCGCTGGGCGCCGGCGGGCTGACCCGCGAGCGTGCCCCCATCGAGGTCCGCGACGTGCACCCGACCCACTACGGGCGGATGTGCCCGATCGAGACGCCCGAGGGACCGAACATCGGGCTGATCGGCTCTCTCTCCTCATACGCGCAGGTCTCCGAGCACGGCTTCGTGACGACCCCCTACCGGGTCGTGGCCGACGGCAGGGTCAGCGACGAGATCGTCCATCTCGACGCCACCCAGGAGGAGGACAAGCTGATCGCCCAGGCGAGCGCCGAGGTCGATCCGAAGACCGGCAGGCTGAAGGGCCCGCGGGTCCTCTGCCGCGCCCCCGAGAGCGAGGGCGAGGTGGTCATGGTCGCGCCGCGCGAGGTGGATCTGATGGACGTCTCGCCGACCCAGATCTGGTCGGTCGCGACGGCGCTGATCCCCTTCCTCGAGCACGACGACGCCAACCGCGCCCTGATGGGATCCAACATGCAGCGTCAGGCGGTGCCGCTGCTCAAGCCCGACCCGCCGCTGATCGGCACCGGGATGGAGCGCCGCGCCGCGGTGGACACCGGGGACGTGGTCCTGGCCACCAGCGCCGGCGAGGTCTCCTACGTGGACTCCGAGCGCATCGTCGTCACCCACGGCTCCAAGAAGGACGAGTACCGGCTGGACAAGTTCATGCGCTCCAACCAGGGGACGATCATGCACCAGCGCCCGACCGTCTCGGTCGGGCAGAAGGTCAAGGCCGGCGACGTGCTCGCCGACGGCTCCTCGACCGCGGGCGGCGAGATCGCCCTGGGGAAGAACTGCCTGGTCGCCTTCATGTCCTGGGAGGGCTACAACTTCGAGGACGCGATCATCATCTCCGAGCGGCTGGTCAAGGACGACGAGCTCACCTCGATCCACATCGAGGAGTACGAGATCGACGCCCGCACGACCAAGCTCGGCGACGAGGAGATCACCCGCGACATCCCCAACCGCTCCGAGGAGAGTCTGCGCAACCTCGACGAGCGCGGCATCGTGCGGATCGGGGCCGAGGTCGCCTCGGGCGACCTGCTGGTCGGCAAGGTGACGCCGAAGGGCGAGACCGAGCTGACCGCGGAGGAGAAGCTGATCCGCGCGATCTTCAAGGAGAAGGCGCGCGAGGTCCGCGACACCTCGCTGAAGGTCCCCCACGGCGAGGGCGGCGTGGTGATCAACGTCGTCACCTTCAGCCGCGACGAGGGCGACGACCTGCAGCCCGGCGTCAACGACCTGGTCCGGGTGCACGTGGCCACCAAGCGCAAGATCGCCGAGGGCGACAAGCTGGCCGGCCGCCACGGCAACAAGGGCGTGATCTCGAAGATCGTCCCCGAGGAGGACATGCCCCACCTCGAGGACGGCACCCCGGTGGACGTGATCCTCAACCCGCTCGGGGTGCCGAGCCGGATGAACATCGGCCAGATCCTCGAGACGCACCTCGGCTGGGTCGCCGCCAACGGCTGGTACGACGACGGCTCCGACGCCTTCAGGCAGGCCCGCTCGGCCGGCGGCAACGGCCGCGTCTACGTCGCCACGCCCGTCTTCGACGGCGCCACCGTCGAGGACGTGGACGAGGCCCTGGTCAGCTGGGCCGAGGAGAACGCCGAGCGCGGGATCGACTTCGGCATCGAGAAGGGCGCCCGGGCGGGCAGCCGCTCGGCCGGCACGGTGCAGCTCTACAACGGCCGCACCGGCGAGCCCTACGAGGGCAAGGTGACGGTCGGCTACATGTACATCCTCAAGCTGCTGCACCTGGTCGACGACAAGATCCACGCCCGCTCGACCGGCCCCTACTCGCTGGTCACCCAGCAGCCGCTGGGCGGCAAGGCGCAGTTCGGTGGCCAGCGCTTCGGCGAGATGGAGGTCTGGGCGCTGGAGGCCTACGGCGCCGCCTACACCCTCCAGGAGATGCTCACCGTGAAGTCCGACGACACGGTCGGCCGGGTCAAGGCCTACGAGGCCATCGTCAAGGGCGAGAACATCCCCGAGCCCTCGATCCCGGAGTCCTTCAAGGTCCTGCTGAAGGAGATCCAGAGCCTCTCGCTGGACGCGAACGTGGTCTCCGAGGGCGGCGAGGTGGAGATGACCGAGGAGGAGGACGACCTCCTGAAGGCGGCCGAGGAGCTGGGCATGGACCTCACCGGCGTCCGTGCCGACGGCTCCAACGGGGCCGCCGACGAGCAGGTCTCGGAGGCGGAGCCCGAGGCCGAGGAGGCGAAGAAGTAGGGGGGCGGCCGCCGGCGACGGCGGCGCCGCGACTCGAGAACCGAGCACCGACCAAGGACTAGGAACCGAATTGATCGACATCAACGAATTCGACGCAATCGAGATCGGCCTCACCTCCTCGAAGAAGATCCGCTCCTGGAGCTGGGGCGAGGTCACCAAGCCCGAGACGATCAACTACCGCACCCTGAAGCCCGAGAAGGACGGGCTGTTCTGCGAGCGCATCTTCGGTCCCACCAAGGACTGGGAGTGCTACTGCGGCAAGTACAAGCGGGTCCGCTACAAGGGCATCGTCTGCGAGCGCTGCGGGGTCGAAGTGACGCGCTCGAAGGTGCGCCGCGAGCGCATGGGCCACGTCGACTTGGCCGCCCCGGTCTCCCACATCTGGTTCTTCAAGGGCGTCCCCAGCCGAATCGGCTACCTGATCGACATGGCTCCCAAGGAGCTGGAGAAGGTCCTCTACTTCGCGGCCTCGATGGTCACCTGGGTCGACGAGGAGGCACGCTCCAAGGACATCGGCAAGCTCGAGAAGGAGGTCCAGAAGGTCGTCGACTCCTACGAGGCCGAGCGCCAGAAGCGCACCCAGGAGCTCAACGAGTCCCTGGAGCGGCGGGTCGCCTACCTCGAGGACGGAAGCCAGGACCGCTTCTCCGACGACGACCACATCTGGGCCGAGGGCCTGAAGCTGACCGCGGCGGCGATCCGCAAGCTCTCCGACGACGACCGGGCCAAGATGACCAAGGACCTCCGCAAGACCTTCGAGGCCGAGATCGCCGACACCGAGGCCTACCTCGACGAGGCCGTCGAGCGGATGCAGGAGGTCTGGAAGATCTTCACGGAGATGAAGCCGAAGGACGTGATCAACGACGAGACCGTCTTCCGCGAGCTCAAGGACCGGTTCGGCTCGCCGTTCGGCTGGGGCGAGTACTTCCGCGGCGGCATGGGCGCCGAGGCGGTGCGCGACCTGCTCGAGCAGATCGACCTCGAGGCCGAGTGCGAGGAGCTCGAGCAGACGATCAACTCCTCGAAGGGCCAGAAGCAGGCCCGCGCCGTGAAGCGGCTGCGGGTGGCCTCGGCCTTCCTGAACTCTTCCAACAAGCCGGACTGGATGATCCTCGACTGCGTCCCGGTGATCCCGCCGGAGCTGCGGCCGATGGTCCAGCTCGACGGTGGACGCTTCGCGACCTCCGACCTCAACGACCTCTACCGCCGGGTGATCAACCGCAACAACCGGCTGAAGAGGCTGCTCGACCTCGGCGCGCCGGAGATCATCGTCAATAACGAGAAGCGGATGCTCCAGGAGGCGGTCGACGCGCTCTTCGACAACGGCCGCCGCGGCCGCCCGGTGACCGGGCCCGGCAACCGTCCCCTGAAGTCGCTCTCGGACATGCTGAAGGGCAAGCAGGGCCGCTTCCGCCAGAACCTGCTGGGCAAGCGGGTCGACTACTCGGGCCGCTCGGTGATCGTCGCCGGCCCCAGCCTTCGCCTGCACCAGTGCGGGCTTCCCAAGCTGATGGCGCTGGAGCTGTTCAAGCCGTTCATCATGGCCCGCCTCGTCGAGCGCAAGGCGGCGCAGAACATCAAGGCCGCCAAGAAGATGGTCGAGTCCGAGATCCCCGAGGTCTGGGACGTGCTCGAGGAGGTCATCCACGAGCACCCGGTGCTGCTGAACCGGGCGCCGACCCTGCACCGGCTGGGGATCCAGGCCTTCGAGCCGATCCTCGTGGAGGGCAAGGCGATCCAGGTGCACCCGCTGGTCTGCCACGCCTTCAACGCCGACTTCGACGGCGACCAGATGGCCGTGCACGTGCCGCTCTCCTCGGAGGCCCAGGCGGAGGCGCGGATCCTCATGCTCTCGGCCAACAACATCCTCTCCCCGGCCCACGGCGAGCCGCTGGCCACGCCGACCCAGGACATGGTGCTGGGCATCTACTACCTGACCTACGGGCCCTCCGGGGAGGCCCTCGCCGAGCTCGACGAGAAGCTGAAGGCGGGCAAGGGGGGTAACGGGACGAGGCCCCCGCACACCTTCCGCTCCGCCCAGGAGGCCGAGCTGGCCTACGAGAACGGCTCGGTGCGCCTCCACGACCACGCCGAGTACCGTCGCGCCGGCCACGAGCACTTCCTGACCACGGTCGGCCGGATCATCTTCAACGACCGGATCGAGCGGGCGCTGGCCGACGCGCTGGGCGAGGAGTGGGCCCCCGAGGGCTACGAGTTCGTCAACAAGTCCCTGAAGAAGAACGACGTGGTCGAGATGGTCTCCGCCCTGATCGAGGCCTACGGGGCCCCGGTGATCTCGCTGGTCCTCGACGCCTTCAAGGACCTGGGCTTCCACTTCGCCTCCCAGGCCGGGATCACGATCTCCAAGAACCACGTCGTCTCGCCTCCCGACAAGGAGGACATCCTCGACCGCTACGAGAAGCAGACGGCGGAGATCCAGAGCCAGTACGACGACGGCTACATCACCCAGGAGGAGCGCCGCGAGGCGGTGACCGCCCAGTGGGAGCGCGCCACCGACGAGGTCGCGGAGGCCATGGAGGCCAACCTCGACGAGCTGAACCCGATCTTCATGATGGCCAACTCGGGCGCGCGCGGGTCCTTCAAGCAGATCCGCCAGCTCGCCGGGATGCGTGGCCTGATGGCCAACCCCAAGGGCGAGATCATCGAGCGGCCGATCAAGGCCAACTTCATGGAGGGCCTCTCGGTCCTGGAGTACTTCATCTCCACGCACGGCGCCCGCAAGGGGCTCGCCGACACGGCGCTTCGAACCGCCGACTCCGGCTACCTCACCCGGCGCCTGGTGGACGTCGCCCAGGACGTGATCGTCCGCGAGGAGGACTGCAAGACCAAGGACCACATAGAGATGCCGCTGCGCAGCGTGGACGGTTCCCTCAACACCCACATCGCCGGCAGGATCGCGGCCAAGAAGTTCGAGACCAAGCGCGGCCGCGAGCTGCTCAAGCGCAACCATGAGATCACCCGCGAGGACCTCGAGGAGATCGCCGAGGCCTACGGCGAGGACGAGGTCTCGGTGCCGGTTCGCTCGGCGCTGAAGTGCGAGGCCGAGTCGGGGATCTGCCGGGCCTGCTACGGCGTCGCGCCGGCGACCGGCTCGATGGTGGACATCGGCGACGCGGTCGGGATCATCGCCGCCCAGTCGATCGGCGAGCCCGGCACCCAGCTCACCATGCGGACCTTCCACACCGGTGGCGTCGCGGGACGCGACATCACCCAGGGCCTGCCCCGCGTGGTCGAGCTCTTCGAGGCGCGCAAGCCGAAGGGCCTGGCCGAGATCGCCAGGGTGGCCGGCAAGGTCGCCGTCGAGGAGACCGACAAGGCGATCAAGGTGACGATCACCGACTCCGGGGGCAAGGAGCATGCCCACTCCTTCCCCGCACGCACCAGGCTGCACGTCTCCAACGGCGAGGCCGTGGAGGTCGGCCGGCAGCTCAACGAGGGATCGCTTTACCCCTCCGACCTGCTGGAGATCCGCGGCCGCACCGAGACCGAGCTCTACCTCGTGCGCGAGGTGCAGGACGTCTACCGCCAGCAGGGTGTGGACATCAACGACAAGCACATCGAGCTGATCGTGCGCCAGATGTTGAAGCGGGTCGAGGTGGAGTCGAAGGGCTCGACCACCCTGCTGCCGGGGCAGCTCGAGGACCGCCAGACGCTGAAGCGGCTCAACAAGGAGGTCAAGGACGAGGGCGGCACCCCCGCCAAGGTCGTGGAGAAGATCCTCGGCATCACCAAGGCCTCCCTTGCCACCAAGTCGTTCCTCTCCGCGGCCTCCTTCCAGGAGACCACGAAGGTGCTCACCGACGCCGCGCTGGAGGGCAAGCGCGACCGGCTGGTCGGCCTCAAGGAGAACGTGATCATCGGCAAGCTGATCCCGGCGGCGACCGGCCTGCGCCACTACCGGACGCTGGCCATCGAGCCCACCGAGCCGATCGAGCCCCCCAGCGAGGAGGGCCTGCTCGACGAGGACGAGCTGGCGGCCGAGCTCGGCCTCGAGGGCGGCGATGGCGCCGACCTGGAGGGCTTCGGCCCTTCCTTCGCGGAGGAGCTCGAGGAGCTGGCACAGGAGATCGAGTCGACGACCGAGACGGGTGGGGAGTAGGGGACCTACGGGTGGGGAGTAGGGGACCTACGGGTGGGAAGTAGGGGACCTACGGGTGGGAAGTAGGGGACCCTCCTCGCTCAAGCTGCTGCGCTTTCAGAGGCCGTTCGGAGGGGCTCCCGCCCCCGCACTCCCGGGTTCGCTGAACACTTGGGCCACCCAGAGGGGTCGTTTCGCTTCAGCGAGTCGAGGCAGCTACGGATGGCCACCTACCCGGCCGACGCTCCCGCACCCAGGCAGGCGCTCCCGCACCTCCGGCGGGGCTCCCGCACCTCCGGCGGCGCTCCCGCACCCAGGCAGGCGCTCCCGCACCTCCGGCGGGGCTCCCGCACCGGCACCCGCTCACCCGACTGGCCAGCCAGCCAGCCGCGCTAGATTCTCCCGGATGAGCGCGCTTCGCGAGGGCCAGAGGGCCTGCGTGATCGGGGCGGGGTCCTCCGGGATCGCCGCCTGCCAGGTGCTGGGCTCGCGCGGCATCCCCTACGACTGCTTCGAGAAGGGCTCGGGGGTCGGCGGAAACTGGCGCTACCGCAACGACAACGGGATGTCCGCGGCCTACCGATCGCTGCACATCAACACCTCCCGGGGCCAGATGCAGTACGCGAGCTACCCGATGCCCGACGATTACCCCGACTATCCCGACCACTTCCAGATCGCCCGCTACTTCGACGACTACGTCGACCACTTCGGCCTGCGGGAGCGGATCCGGTTCCGCACCGAGGTGCTGAGCGTCGAGCCTTCGGGCGGCGAGTGGGAGGTGACGGTCGAGGACGACCGCGGCCGCCGGGAGACAGGTTCCTACGGCGCGGTCCTGGTCGCCAACGGCCACCACTGGGATCCGCGATGGCCCGAGCCCCGCTTCCCCGGCTCCGAGGAGTTCGCGGGCGAGCAGATGCACGCCCACGACTACCGCGAGCCCGAGGACCTGCGCGGCAAGCGGGTGCTGGTCCTCGGCATCGGCAACTCGGCGACCGACATCGCGGTCGAGTCCTCGCGGACGGCCGACGCGACCCTCCTGGCGATGCGCCGGGGGGCCTATGTGATCCCCAAGTACCTGCGCGGGATGCCGACCGACGAGACCGGCTCGGCGGCGCTGACGAGGCTCCCGCTGGCGCTGCAGCGGCGGATCTTCCTGACGGCGCTGAAGACCGCCACGGGTGACATGAGCGCCTACGGGCTGCCCGAGCCCGACCACAAGCTGCTCGAGGCCCACCCGACGATCTCCTCGGAGCTGTTGCCGCGAATCGGCCACGGCGACATCGCCGTCAAGCCCAACATCGAGCGCTTCGAGGGTCACCGGGTCCGCTTCGCCGACGGCACCGAGGAGGAGGTGGACCTGGTCATCTACTGCACCGGCTACAAGATCACCTTCCCCTTCTTCGACGCCTCCCTGCTCTCCGCCGAGGACAACCGCATCGCGCTCTACCGGCGCGTCGTCTCCGTGGAGCACCCGGGCCTCTACTTCATCGGGCTCGTCCAGCCCCTGGGGGCGATCATGCCGATCGCCGAGGCCCAGTCCGAGTGGGTCGCCGACCTGCTCTCGGGGGAGGGTTCGCTTCCTGCTCCCGCGCGAATGCGCAAGACCATCGAGCGCGAGGACGAGCGGATGCGCCGACGCTACGTGGCCTCCAAGCGGCACACGATCCAGGTGGATTTCCACCCCTACATGCGGGTCTTGCGCCGCGAGCGCCGGCGCGGGCGCGGGGGCGGGGGCCGTCTGGGACGGTTGCTCGCCGGCCGTTCGCACGAGCTCAAGGTCGCGCACGGCTGAGCGACGGTTGCCGCCCGAAGCCGGCCCGCCACCTCGGAGGCGGTCGGATCGGGGTGGCCTAGCGTTGCCTGGAGCGACCGCGGGCGTGCGCCAGCCGCGAGCGCAGCGGGGCCGGGGGCCGCAGGATGCGGGTGCGCCCGCCGGGCGGGCACTCCGGCACGGCGCGCGCTCCGCCGCTGCGGGGGCCGCGCCCCGGGCCGCCGGGCCGCCGGGGTTGCGGGCGCCAGCGCCGGAACCCGCCGTCGCTCTCCTCGGCGGCGCCAGGCTCGGTGGACTGCCGGCCGGCCCACCAGACCAGCCAGATCGCACCGACCACTGGGATCTTCAGGACCACCAGCAGGAAGAAGATGGGCAGCCACCCATGCACCAGACTCAGTCTAGCCCCCCGTCCGAGTGGCCCAAGCGCGACGGCTCGGCGACCCTCTCGGCGGCCCCTCCGGCCCCGAGCTTCTCGGCGACCTCCAGCGGACCCTCTCGGCGACCCCTCCAGTCCCGAAATCTCGGCGACCCCTCCAGCCCCGACCACGACCGAGCGAGCTGGACGGATCGGGGTCAGTCCCGGCTGGCCGCTCCGGGCGCCCTGCTGCTCGCCTCGCGCGCCAGGCCCCGGGCCCAGGCGGCGAGAGCCTCGGTATGGGCCTCCTCGATGCCGAGGCTGGGCTCGGTGGGGACCAGCAGGGTCGGCTCGGAGCGCTCCCTCGCCCACTCGTAGCAGCTCTCGTCGAAGGAGTCGTCTATCCAGGCCAGCGCCCGGCCGCGGCCGAACTCGCCCAGCGGCCCCAGCTTCCAGTGGGCGGTGCCGAAGCGGGCGGCCCCGTCGAAGCTGATCACCGGGAGTTGGGGCAGGCCGAGAAGCCCGGGAAGCACGTCGTTGGCGCGCTCCTCCCAGCCGGTCGCCCAGACCAGGTCGTAGTGCTCGGCGAGGCGGTTGAGCCTCGAGCCCGCGGCCGTGGAGATGCAATGCATCATTCCGTCGATCAGCTCGAAGGTCGCGAGCCCCCTTCCGGGGGGCTCCTCGAAGCCGAAGAGGCTGATCACCCCATCGACGTCAACGGCCAGAATCGGGCGCTCCACCGCCCGTAGCCTAGAGAGGTCTGTAGGATGCCCGGCCGTGCCGAATACGAACCAACTCGTCAGAAAGGGCCGAAAGCGCCCCAAGAAGAAGGTCACCACGCCCGGGCTGAAGTCCGGGCAGGGCGGCAAGAAGCGGGTCTCGGCTCCCCAGAGGCGGGGCGTCTGCACGCGCGTGGCCACGGTCACCCCGAAGAAGCCGAACTCGGCGCTTCGCAAGATCGCCCGGGTGCGGCTGACCAACGGGATGGAGGTCACCACCTACATCCCCGGTGAGGGGCACAACCTCCAGGAGCACTCGGTGGTGCTGGTCCGGGGCGGCCGCGTCAAGGACCTTCCCGGCGTCCGCTACAAGGTCGTCCGGGGCACGCTCGACGCTGCCGGCGTCTCCGACCGCAGGCAGGCCCGCTCCCGCTACGGGGTGAAGCGCTAGTGCCCCGCCGCTCGCAGGCCCAGATCCGCCCGCTCGAGCCGGACTCGCGGCACCGCAGCCGCCTCGTCCAGCAGGTGATCAACAAGGTGATGCGCGACGGCAAGAAGTCGCGCGCCGAGGAGATCGTCTACGACGCCCTCGCGCTGGTCGGCGAGCGCTCCGGCGAGGACCCGGTGGAGACCCTGGAGGCGGCGATCAAGCAGCTCACGCCCGTCCTCGAGGTCCGCTCGAGGCGGGTCGGGGGGGCCACCTACCAGGTCCCCGTCGAGGTTCCCGCGCGCCGGGCCCGCACCCTGGCCGTGCGCTGGCTGGTCGACTTCGCTCGGCAGCGACGCGAGTACTCGATGGCCGACCGCCTGGCCGGCGAGATCCTCGACGCCACCAAGCAGCAGGGCAGCGCCTGGAAGCGGAAGGACGACATCTACCGCATGGCGCAGGCGAACAAGGCGTTCGCCCACTACCGCTGGTAGCCCTCCGCCCGCGAGCGAGCAGAGGCCGTCCGCCCGCCGCGGTCGTTGGCCCTCAGCCGCCTCCGGCCTCCTCGGAGGCCTTCGGCAGCCCCGAGGGCCCCAGCTCTCCGGCCTCGCCGCGGTCGGCGCGGCGCGGAGCCAGCCCCCTGAGCTGAGCGGGGCTCAGCGTCGCCAAGGCCCCACCGCAGACCGTCAGCACCAGGGCTCCGATCAGCTCCAGCCAGAAGCCGGCCTGGGGGATCGCCTTCGCCTCGATGAACGACTGGGTGGGATCGGTGAAGGTGCCCACCCGCCCCGCGTCGGGGAGGTCGATCAGCAGGAAGATGAACAGCGCCGCGACGCCCGCCGCGAAGACGCTGAGGGCCGCCGGCCGCGAGCCGCTCCAGAGGGCCGCCAGGAGTCCGAAGACGGCCAGCGCGCCGAGCAGGACGAGAGCGTGGTGGTGGCGATCGGAGACCGCCGCGACCGCGGTGGTGACGCCGGTCGCCTCGTCGGTGCCGTTGAAGTGGAAGGTGTCCATGAACTCCGAGGCGATCAGCAGCGCCGCCCCGGCCAGGCAGGCGAAGGGGAGCAGCCGCTCCGCTCGCAGCTCCGAGAGCCGCCAGCGCTTCCTCACGTCCCGCTCCCGGCGAGCGATGGCGACTTCGACTTCGCGGGCCGCCGCCGCTCCCGCTCCCGCCGCTGCCGCCCCCCGGCCCGCCCGGGGCTGCGCCGGCCGGGCAGCGAGAGGGCGAGACCGCAGACGACGAGCCCCGCGCAGGCCGCCAGCTCGGCCCAGAAGCCGTTCTTGAGAACCGGGTTCGCGCCGGCGAACTGAGCCCCGGTGAGCCCGGCGTGCAGCCCTTGCGGGAGGTCGGAGAGGAGCACGACCCCGACCCCCGCGATCCCGGCGGCGGCGACGATTGCCGCCGCGGAACGGCGCCGGGCGAAGGCCGCGAAGCCGGCGGCGACGACCGCCACGACGGCCAGGGCGATCAGCGCGTAGCCGTGGTGGTCGGCGGGCGTCTGGGTGCCGAGCTGCGGCGCCGTCGCGATCGGCTCGACCCCGGCGTAGCCGGGCTGGCCGATCTCCACCCCTCTGAACTGCACGAACTGGGATGCGACCAGGGACGCGGCGCAGGCGAGGGCGACCAGGAATGTCCCCCTGGCGGGGGTGAGCGTCCGGTCGAGCGCCGCGACCGTGGCGGCGACCGCGCGGCGGGCCCGTCGCAGCAGAAGCCTGGCCAGGCGGTCCACCCGCCCGGCGAGCCTGAACGCCGCCGCCAGAGGCGGGGTGATGAGACCCGCGGCCGCGACCCCGAGCCGCCGGGCCCGAGGCGCGATCCCCCGCAGCCTGAGCCGGCCCGCCCGAAGGCCACGGGCAAGGGCGGCCCGAGCCCCGCGCATCCGAAGCGCAGCGCGCTTGCCGATCCACGCCGCCGTGGCGCGCAGCCCGCGCGGCCGCCGCGGGCGGGCCCGGACTCGCCGGCGCGGGCGGCGCAGCGGGCCCGCGCCACGGCGTGCCGCCTCGCGCCTGCGGCGGGCCGCCTCGCGATCGGCCCCCGAGCGGGGCGCGGTCCCTGCGGTCCCGGCCCGCCTGCGCCGGCGCAGCCGCGCCGGGCGCCGCTTCGCTTCCCTGGGTTTGGCGGGCCGCTCGCGCCCCTCGCCCCTGCCCGCCTTGGGCACCTTTCCCTTCGGTTTGCCCCTCTTCCGGCCGGCCTTCGGCTTCTCGGCCCTCGGCGGGTCACCGCTCGACCCCGCCTTCGGCTTCTCGGCCCTCGGCGGGTCACCGCTCGACCCGGCCTTCGGCTTCTCGGCCCTCGGCGGGTCACCGCTCGACCCCGCCTTCGGCTTCTCGGCCTTCGGCGGGTCACCGCTCGACCCCGCCTTCGGCTTCTCGGCCCTCGGCGCGGGCGAACCCTGCCGCTTTCCCGAATCGGCGCCCGGCTCGCCCCGCAGCCGCGCCGAGAGCGCCTCGCGCCGGCTCTCGCGCTCGGCCTGGCGCCGGCTCTTGCGGTGCTCCGAACGCCTCCGGAAGGGGTTCATCGCCCTGCTATCATCGTCGCTCGCTCGGGCAGTTCCGGGGTGCGGCGCGGAGCCGTCCGGAGCCGCCGGAGACGGCCCCTACCGATGGATAGCCGCCTGACATAGCCACCCGGACCCGGAACTCGCGGAGAAGCCATTGCGCGAGGCCCGTCAGGGCCTTTTTTGTGCGCCGAAGCGAGTCTCGCGCCAACCGGATCTCTCTCCAGGAACCCACCCACCACCAGACACTCTACGCCCAACCATGCCACGCAACTTCCCGCTAGAGAAGACCCGGAACATCGGGATCATGGCGCACATCGACGCCGGCAAGACGACGACGACCGAGCGCATCCTCTACTACACCGGCCGCACCCACAAGATGGGCGAGGTCCACGAAGGCGCCGCGGTGATGGACTGGATGGAGCAGGAGCAGGAGCGGGGGATCACGATCACCTCGGCCGCCACCGCCTGCGAGTGGGACGGCCACCGGATCAACATCATTGACACGCCCGGCCACGTCGACTTCACGGTCGAGGTCGAGCGCAGCCTTCGCGTCCTCGACGGGGCGATCGCGGTCTTCGACTCGGTCGCGGGCGTCGAGCCGCAGTCGGAGACCGTCTGGCGCCAGGCCGACAAGTACCGGGTTCCGCGGATCGCCTACATCAACAAGATGGACCGCACCGGCGCCGACTTCTACAACGCCGTGCAGACCATGACCGATCGCCTCGGCGCCCACCCGCTGCCGATCCAGCTCCCGATCGGCCAGGAGGCCGAGTTCACCGGCGTGGTCGACCTGATCGAGATGAAGGCGATGGTCTGGAAGGACGAGCTGGGGACCGAGTTCGAGACCTCCGAGATCCCCGAGGAGATGCGCGAGCAGGCCGAGCGGTACCGCACCGAGCTGATCGAGGCCTGCGCGGACTACGACGACGAGCTGATGGAGGCCTACCTGGCCGACGAGGAGATCCCACACGGGCGGATCGCCTCATCGCTTCACCGCGCCACCCTCGACATCAAGGTCACCCCGGTCCTCTGCGGGTCCTCGTTCAAGAACAAGGGCGTTCAGCCCCTGCTCGACGCGATCGTCGAGCTCCTGCCCTCGCCGCTGGAGGTCGCCGCGGTGAGCGGGATCGAGCCGGGCGCGAGCAGCGAAGACGAGGGCACCGAGGCCGAGCGCCCCGCCGACGACAGCGCCCCCTTCGCGGCACTCGCCTTCAAGGTGATGGCCGACCCCTACGTCGGCAAGCTGACCTACTTCCGCGTCTACTCCGGCAAGCTCACCGCCGGCAGCCGCGTGCTCAACACCTCGACCGGCAAGACCGAGCGCATCGGGCGGCTGTTGATGATGCACGCCAACCACCGCGAGGAGATCGAGGAGTGCTACGCCGGCGACATCTGCGCCGGGGTCGGGCTCAAGCAGACCTCCACCGGCGACACCCTGGCCGCCCCCGACGCCCCGATCCGCCTGGAGACGATCGAGTTCCCCGAGCCGGTGATCGCCGTCGCGATCGAGCCCAAGACCAAGGCCGACCAGGAGAAGCTGGGCACCGCCCTTGCCCGCCTCGCCGAAGAGGACCCGACCTTCCAGGTCGAGACAGACGAGGAGACCGGCCAGACCCTGATCCACGGCATGGGCGAGCTCCACCTCGAGGTGATCGTCGACCGCATGCTGCGCGAGTTCAACGTCGACGCCAACGTCGGGCGCCCCCAGGTCGCCTACCGCGAGACGGTCCGCCAGCGCGTCGAGAAGGTCGAGGGCCGCTTCGTTCGCCAGACCGGCGGCCGCGGCCAGTTCGGCCACGTGGTGATCAACCTCGAGCCCGCCCCCGAGGAGGGCTTTGACTTCGTCAACCGCATCAAGGGCGGTGTCATCCCCACCGAGTTCATCGGCCCCGCCGAGCAGGGCATGGAGGAGGCCCTGGAGAACGGGGTAAAGGCCGGCTACCCGATGGTCGACGTCCGGGTCGAGCTGATCGACGGCTCCTACCACGACGTCGACTCCTCAGAGATGGCCTTTAAGATCGCCGGCTCGATGGCGGTCCAGGAGGCGGCCCGGCGGGCCAAGCCGGTCCTCCTGGAGCCGGTGATGGCGGTCGAGGTGGTCACCCCCGAGGAGTTCCTGGGCGAGGTGATCGGCGACCTCTCCCGCCGCCGCGGCAAGGTTCAGGGCCAGGAGCAGCGCGGCAACGCCCTCGCCGTCGCCGCCTTCGTCCCGCTCGGGGAGATGTTCGGCTACGCCACCGACCTGCGCTCCTCCACCCAGGGGCGCGCCACCTACACGATGCAGTTCGAGCGCTACGAGGAGGTCCCGGCCAACATCGCCGAGGAGATCGTCGAGCACCGCGCCGGCGAGCCGGTGGGGGCTGGGGCGTAGGGCGACTCCCGGCGGACCACGCCGCGGGGCGCACTGTCCTCGATGATTGGCGAGTTGACCCGCGCATGGCGGGCGAAGTCGCCAATGAGTTGACCCGCGCATGGCGGGCGAAGTCGCCAATGAGTTGACCCGCGCATGGCGGGCGAAGTCGCCAATGATGCAGCCGGGGGTCCTGGCGCCGCTCCCCCGGGCAGGCTCGATGCCTGGCTCCCCTCGGAGGTGAGATGATCTACCCTCTGCGGTCCACCGAGTGGCGGCAGGTTCCCGGCCTGCGATGCGGCGGTCGCCCTCGCTCCCGACTAGCTATATTTCCCGGGTTGCCCGCAGGCAGCGCCACGCACCCCTGCAGGCAGACCACGAATAGCACTTGACCAAGACAGCAAAGACGAGAAACCAAGAAAGGCCCAAGGAGAGAGATGTCCAAGGAGAAGTTCGAGCGCGATAAGCCGCACGTCAACGTCGGCACCATCGGTCACATCGACCATGGCAAGACGACGCTGACGGCCGCGATCACCAAGACGCTCTCCGAGAAGGGCGGCACCGAGGCCAAGAGCTTCGACGAGATCGACAACGCTCCCGAGGAGAAGGAGCGCGGGATCACGATCGCGACCTCGCACGTCGAGTACGAGACCGACAACCGCCACTACGCCCACGTCGACTGCCCCGGCCACGCCGACTACGTCAAGAACATGATCACCGGCGCCGCCCAGATGGACGGCGCGATCCTGGTCGTCTCGGCCGCCGACGGCGTCATGCCCCAGACCCGCGAGCACATCCTGCTGGCCCGTCAGGTCAACGTCCCGCACGTCGTGGTCTTCCTCAACAAGGTCGACCAGGTCGACGACGAGGAGCTGATCGAGTTGGTCGAGGAGGAGGTCAAGGACCTGCTCAACGAGTACGAGTTCCCCGGCGACGAGACCCCGATCATCAAGGGCTCGGCGCTGAAGGCGCTGGAGGGCGACGAGGACGCCAAGGCCGCGATCCTCGAGCTCGCCGAGGCGCTGGACTCCTACATCCCCGAGCCCGTCCGCGACCTCGACAAGCCCTTCCTGATGCCGATCGAGGACATCTTCTCGATCACCGGCCGCGGCACCGTCGCCACCGGCCGCATCGAGCAGGGCGTCGTCAACACCGGCGACGAGGTCGAGATCGTCGGCATCAAGGACACCACCAAGACGGTCGTCACGGGCGTCGAGATGTTCCGCAAGATCCTCGACGAGGGTCAGGCCGGGGACAACGTCGGCTGCCTGCTGCGCGGCACCAAGCGCGAGGAGATCGAGCGGGGCCAGGTGCTCTGCAAGCCCGGCTCGATCACCCCCCACACCAAGTTCAAGGCGGAGGTCTACTGCCTCAAGAAGGAGGAGGGTGGCCGTCACACCCCGTTCTTCTCGGGCTACCGGCCCCAGTTCTACTTCCGCACCACCGACGTGACCGGCGTCGCCGACCTCCCCGAGGGGACCGAGATGGTGATGCCGGGGGACAACGTCGAGATGTCGATCGAGCTGATCCAGCCGATCGCCATGGACCAGGGGCTGCGGTTCGCCATCCGCGAGGGTGGCCGCACCGTCGGCTCCGGGGTCGTCTCGGAGATCATCGAGTAGCGACCCGGGCGGGCCACGTGCCCGCCCTTCCGCCGCTCAAGGGCGGCGACAACTGCAAAGGACATACGACCGGGGCGGCGCCCCACAACGGGGGCGGCGTCCCGCTCGCGCGAGAAGGACCAGGAAAGAAAGAGCTTCAGAAGTGTCGGCCATCGCGGCGCAAAAGATCAGGATCAGGCTGAAGGCGTACGACCACGACGCCATAGACCGGGCTGCCCGCGAGATCGTCGAGACCGCGGAGCGCACCGGCGCGAGCGTCTCGGGACCGGTGCCGCTGCCGACCGAGAAGAACGTCTACTGCGTGATCCGCTCGCCCTTCAAGGACAAGGACTCGCGCGAGCACTTCGAGATCCGCACCCACAAGCGGCTGATCGACATCCACCAGCCGAGCCCGAAGACCGTCGACTCGCTGCAGCGCCTCGACTCGCTGCCGGCCGGCGTCGACATCGAGATCAGGTTGTAGCGATGTCCGCCGGGACCCACGGCAACCCGCAGGCCGCGCACCGCGCCGCCGAGCATCTCTGATGTCGGCGATCATCGGCAAGAAGCTCGGCATGAGCCAGGTCTTCCGCGAGGACGGCACGGTGGTGCCGGTGACCGTGATCGAGGCGGGGCCCTGCCCGGTCATCGCCGTGCGCCGCAGCGACCGTGACGGCTATGACGCCGTCCAGCTCGCCTTCGGCGAGACCGAGGAGTCGAAGCTCTCCGGCGGTGAGCTCGGGCACCTGCGGAAGGCGGGGGCGCCGTCGATGCGCCACCTGGTCGAGTTCCGCGACGTCGAGTTGCCCGGCCTCCAGGAGGGCGCGGGGGCCGGCGCCGACGAGAGCGAGGGGGCCGGGGCCGAGGACGGCGGGGAAGCCGGCGGCCGCCAGAACGAGGGGGCCGGCGCCGACGAGAGCGAGGGGGCCGGCGGCCCCAAGGTGGGCCAGACGGTGACCGTGGCCGCCGTCTTCGAGGAGGGCCAGAAGGTGAAGGTCTCCGGCGTCTCGATCGGCAAGGGCTTCCAGGGCGGCATCAAGCGCCACAACTTCAGCCGCGGGCCGGTCTCCCACGGCTCCCACAACATCCGCCTGCCCGGCTCGATCGGGGCGAGCGCCTGGCCGGCGCGGGTCTTCAAGGGGATGAAGATGCCGGGCCAGATGGGCGCCAAGCGCGTCACCCAGAAGGGACTGCGGATCGAGAGCATCGACGCCGAGCGCAACCTGATGCTGATCAGGGGCTCGGTGCCGGGCTCCCGCAACGCGATCGTCGAGGTGCGCGGCGATGAGTAAGGCGGCGGTTTTGGGCAAGACGACGAAGGCCGACCTCCCGGCCGAGATCTTCTCCGAGCCCTTCCACCAGTCGCTGGTCCACGAGGCGGCGCGCGCCGACCTGGCCGCCCGCCGCCGCGGGACCGCGTCGAGTCTGACCCGGGGCGAGGTCTCGATGACCACCGCCAAGGCCTGGCGGCAGAAGGGCACTGGCCGGGCCCGGGTGGGCGCGCTCAGCGTCCCCAACCGGACCGGCGGCGCCGCCGCCTTCGGCCCCAAGCCCCGCCGCTACACGGTCAAGGTCAACCGCAAGGCCCGCCGCCGGGCGCTGCGGGCCGCCCTCTCGGTCCACGCCGAGCGGGGCAGCGTGGCGATGCTCGACGCCTCCGGCTTCGAGACCCCCTCCACGAAGAAGGCCGCGCAGGCCCTCGAGAAGTGGGGCGCGCGCCGCCCGACGCTCCTGGTCCTCGCCGAGGGCGAGGAGGGGGCCGCGAAGAGCTTTCGCAACATCACACGGGTCGCCGTCGCCGAGGCCGGGGCGATCGGCGTCGCCGACGTGATCGGCGCCGCCTCGATCGTGATCTCCGAGGCGGCCCTCGAGCAGCTCAGCGCCCGCGCCGGGAAGAAGGGCGGGCGCTGATGGACGCCCGCACGGTGATCGTCAGGCCGGTGATCTCGGAGAAGAGCTACGCGCTGATCTCCGAGGGCAAGTACACCTTCCGCGTCAACGACCGCGCCCAGAAGACCCAGATCGCCCAGGCGGTCGAGGAGATCTTCGAGGTCGAGGTGGACCGGGTGTGGACCTCCAAGGTGCGCTCCAAGCCCAAGCGCCGCGGGCTGCACCGCGGCCGCACCCGCTCCTGGAAGAAGGCGGTCGTCAAGCTCGCCCCCGGCGAGCGGATCGAGCTCTTCGAGGGAGCCGCGACGGAGTAGCCATGGCCAACCGCAGGACAAAGCCCACCTCCCCCGGCCGGCGCTTCGCCACCTACCCGCTGCGCGAGCAGGTGACCGCCTCCGAGCCCGAGCGCAAGCTCACCGAGGGCCTGACCAAGAGCGGCGGGCGCAACTCCCACGGCCGCGTCACCAGCCGCCACCGCGGCGGCGGGGCCAAGCGCCGCTACCGCCGCATCGACTTCAAGCGGCTCAAGGACGGCGTGCCCGGCAGGGTCGCGACGATCGAGTACGACCCCAACCGCAGCTGCTACATCGCGCTGGTCCACTACGCGGACGGCGACAAGCGCTACATCCTCGCCCCCGCCCAGGTCAAGGTCGGCGACGAGGTCTCCTCGGGCCCGGGCGCCGACATCCGGCCCGGCAACGCGCTGGCGCTGCGCGAGATGCCGACCGGGACGATCGTCCACAACGTCGAGATGGTGCCCGGCGGGGGCGGCAAGCTCGGCCGCGCCGCCGGGACCGCGATCCAGCTCGCCGCCAAGGAGGGGGAGATGGTCACGCTGCGGCTCCCCTCCTCGGAGATGCGGATGGTCCGCGCCGACTGCCGGGCGACGGTCGGCTCGCTCTCCAACGCCGAGCATCAGAACACCAAGATCGGCAAGGCGGGGCGCAACCGCCACAAGGGCAAGCGCCCCCAGACGCGCGGGGTGGCGATGAACCCGGTTGACCACCCGCACGGCGGCGGCGAGGCGCACCACACCCCCGGCGGGCACCCGGTCACCCCCTGGGGCAAGCCGACGCTCGGCTACCGGACCCGCAAGAAGGGCAAGCAGTCGGACCGCTACATCGTGCGCGGGCGCCGGCGCGGGAAGAAGAAGAGGTGATCGCGAGTGGGTAGGTCCACCAAGAAGGGGCCCTGGGCCGAGGAGCGGCTGATGTCGCGGATCCAGGCGATGAACGAGTCCGGCCAGAAGCAGATGGTCAAGACCTGGTCGCGGGCCTCGACCGTCTTCCCCGAGATGGTGGGGCACACGATCGCCGTCCACGACGGCCGCAAGCACGTGCCGGTCTTCGTCTCGGAGTCGATGGTCGGCCACAAGCTGGGCGAGTTCGCGCCCACCCGGACCTTCCGGGCGCACTCGGGAAGCAGCAAGGGCGAGTAGGCGATGGCGAAGACGGCGACACAGAGCAAGGCCGAGGCCCCCCCGGTGGTGGTGCGCGCCAGCGCCCGCTACGTGCGGGTCTCCCCGCGCAAGGCCCGCCTCATCGCCGACCAGGTCCGCGGTCTGCGCATCGAGCGGGCCCGGGCGCTGCTGGACTTCTCCCCTCGCAGCGCGGCGCGCGACATCCGCAAGCTGATCGACTCGGCCGCCTCCAACGCCGAGAACAACTTCGACCTTCTCGCCGACGAGATGCGCGTCGCCGAGATCACCGTCGACGAGGGGCCGACCCTGCGCCGCTACCGCCCGCGGGCGCTGGGCCGCGCCACCCGGATCAACAAGCGAACCAGCCACATCTCCGTGGCGCTGACGCCGGAGGGCTAGGCATGGGCCAGAAGATCCATCCCGAGGGCTTTCGCGTCGGCTACATCCACGATTGGAAGTCGAACTGGTTCAACGAGCGCGAGTTCTCCGACACGCTGCTCGAGGACCTGCGGATCCGCGACCACATCGAGGGCAAGCTCGCCCACGCCGGGCTCTCCGACATCACCATCGAGCGCCGCGGCGAGGTCGCCGTGGACATCCACACGGCGCGCCCGGGGATCGTGATCGGCAAGTCGGGCAGCGAGGTCGAGGCGCTGCGCAAGGACCTGCACAAGATCACCGGCAAGCCGGTCAAGGTCAACATCCGCGAGGTCAAGCGCCCCGAGCTCGACGCCAAGCTGGTCGCCCAGTCGATCGCCGAGCAGCTGCAGAACCGGGTCGCCTTCCGGCGCGCCATGAAGCGCGCCCTGACCTCGGCGATGCGCTCCGGCGCCAAGGGCGTCAAGGTCCAGGTCTCCGGCCGGCTCGGTGGCGCCGAGATGGCCCGGACCGAGGGCTACTCCGACGGCCGCGTGCCGCTGCACACGCTGAGGGCCGACATCGACTACGGCTTCTTCGAGGCGCGCACGACCACTGGTCGGATCGGCGTCAAGTGCTGGATCAACAAGGGCGAGGTGATGCCCGAGGGCTTCGCGACGGGGCCCGACGCCGAGGCCGACGGCGGTCCCGGGGGCCGTGGCGAGCTGCGCGGGGGTGGTCGCTGATGCTGATGCCGAAGCGGGTCAAGCACCGCAAGCAGATGCGGGGCCGGATGCGCGGCAACTCCAAGGGCGGCACCACCGTCGCCTTCGGCGAGTACGGGCTGAAGTCGCTGGACCGCGGCTGGGTGACCAACCGCCAGATCGAGGCAGCGCGGGTCGCGATGACGCGCAAGATCAAGCGCGGCGGCAAGGTCTGGATCAACGTCTTTCCCGACAAGCCCTACACCAAGAAGCCCGCCGAGACGCGGATGGGCTCCGGCAAGGGCAACCCGGAGGGCTGGGTCGCCGTGGTCAAGCCGGGCAGGGTGATGTTCGAGCTGGCCGGGGTCCCCGAGGACCTCGCCAGGGAGGCCCTGCGCCTCGCCGGCCACAAGTTGCCGGTCAGGACCAAGTTCGTCGGCCGCGAGGGGGGCGGCGAGCGATGAAGGGCGCCGAGATCCACGACCTCAAGGACGACGAGGTGGTGGCGAAGCTGATCGACGCCAAGGAGGAGGTCTTCAACCTGCGCTTCCGCCACGCGACCGGCGAGCTCGAGAACACGGCGCGGATCGGTGCGGCCAGGCGGGACGTCGCCAGGCTGATGACCGTCGCCCGGGAGCGGGGCATTGACGTGGAACGAGAGCTGAGGCGATGATGGCCGAAGAAGAGAAGAACGAGCAGACGCCCGAAGAGACGCCCGAGACAGAGGCGGCCGAGACCGAGCCCGCCGCCGAGGCCGACGCCCCCGGACGCGGAGCCGAGGAGCCCGCCGGCGACCCCGACACGCCCGGAAGCGAAGCTGAGGACGTGTCGGGCAGTGATTCCTCGCAGGCTGCGGGCGAGGAGCCCATCCCCACGCCACCCGCGGAAGAGGCGTCGGAGGAAACGGCCGAGGAGCCCGCGGCCGATGAGGAGCCCGCCGCGGAAGCGGAGGAGCCCACCCCCGAGGCGACCCAAGCTCAGCCCGCCGCGGGCCCCGACACGCCCGGAAGCGGAGCTGAGGACGTGTCGGGCAGTGATCTCCCCTGGAAGGAGCGGCGGCGGCTGCAGCGCTCGCGCGTCCCGCACGAGGCGCGGCCGCAGCGCGGCGCCGAGGAGCGGGCGAAGGAGCGTGGCGAGGCCCGGCGCGCGAACGCCGAGGCGCGCCGGCGCTATCGCGGCGCCAAGGGTGGCGGCGAGGCCGGGACCGGCACGCCGGCGGCCGAGCGGCAGGCCAACGCAGCCAAGACCAGGCAGGGCGTCGTGGTCTCCGACAAGGCCGACAAGACGATCACCGTGCGCATCGACATCGCCCGCCGCCACCCCACCTACGAGAAGGTGGTGCGGCGCTCGCGGACGCTGAAGGCGCACGACGAGCGCAACGAGGCCGGTGAGGGCGACGTGGTCCGCGTGGTCGAGACCCGGCCCCTGTCGCGCACCAAGCGCTGGCGGCTGGTCGAGGTAGTGGAGAAGGCCAGGTAGCGGTGATCCAGCAGGAGACAAGGCTTCGCGTCGCCGACAACTCGGGCGCCCGGGAGATCCTCTGCATCCGCGTGAAGGGCGGCTCGCACCGCCGCTACGCCGGCGTCGGCGACGTGATCACGGCGACCGTCAAGCAGGCCAGCCCGCAGGGCGGGGTCCGCAAGGGCGAGGTCGTGCAGGCGGTGGTGGTCCGGACCCGCAAGCAGTTCGGCCGCTCCGACGGCACCTACATCGCCTTCGACGAGAACGCGGCGGTGCTGATCGACCCG
Source organism: Solirubrobacterales bacterium (assembly GCA_046330315.1). GTDB lineage: Bacteria > Actinomycetota > Thermoleophilia > Solirubrobacterales > 70-9 > JAXLSZ01. The sequence continues at coordinate 49,889 of JAXLSZ010000005.1, read as the reverse complement.
CAGAACAACCCGCGCGGCACGCGCATTTTCGGCCCGGTCGCCCGCGAGCTGCGGGACCGCAACTTCATGAAGATCGTCTCTCTGGCCCCGGAGGTCCTGTGATGGCCAAGCCGATGCGGGTCAGGACCGACGACCAGGTGGTGGTGATCAGCGGCAAGGACGCCGGCAAGACGGGCCGGGTTATCCGCACCGACCCCAGGAACGACCGGGTCTACGTCGAGCACCTCAACATGATCAAGCGCCACACCCGGCCCACCTCGGTCAAGGACACCCAGAAGGGGGCCGAGGTCGGCGGCATCGTCGAGAAGGAGGGGCCGATCCACGTCTCCAACGTGATGCTGCTCGACCCCAAGGACAACAAGCCGACCAGGGTCGGAGTGCGCCGCAACGAGGCCGGCGAGCGCGAGCGCTACTCGAAGCGGTCCGGGAGCGCGATCGACTGAGATGGAAGCGACGGCCACAGCCCAGGCCCAGGCGGCTCCTCCGCCGCGGCTGCGCGAGCGCTACCGCGAGGAGATCCTGCCCGCGCTGGTCGAGAAGTTCGGGTACTCGACCCCGATGCAGGCGCCCCGCCTGGAGAAGATCACGCTCAACATGGGCGTCGGCGACGCCAAGCAGGACTCCAAGGTCCTCGATGCTGCGACCGAGCAGCTCGCGACGATCGCCGGCCAGCGCCCCAACGTGCGCCGCGCGCGCAAGTCGATCGCCTCCTTCAAGGTCCGCGAGGGGATGCCGGTGGGCGTCTCGGTGACCCTGCGCCGCGCCCGGATGTGGGAGTTCCTGGACCGGCTCTGCTCGATCGCCGTGCCGCGGATCCGCGACTTCCGGGGTCTCAACCCCCGCTCCTTCGACGGCCGCGGCAACTACTCGATGGGGATCCGCGAGCAGCTCATCTTCCCCGAGATCGACTACGACTCGATCGACCAGGTGCGGGGGCTCGACATCACGATCACCACCACCGCGGCGACCGACGAGGAGGCCTTCGAGCTGCTTCTCGCGCTGGGGATGCCGTTCGCCCGGGAGGGGCGCCCGGGCTCGGTGGACACCGAGGCCGAGGCCGAGGAGGAGCGCCGCCGCGAGGAGGCGCGGCTGCGGGCCGAGGCCGAGCAGGCCGCGCTGGAGCAGCTCAAGGAGGAGAACCCCGACGCCTACGCCAAGCCCGAGCCGACCGCCGAGGGCGAGGAGGAGGCCGGCGAGGAAGGCAGCGACAACCCGCCCGCGGCGGCAAACGAGAAAGAGGACCAGTGATGGCGAAGACCTCGCAGAAAGTCCGCCAGCAGCGCAAGCCCAAGTACAAGAGCCGGGCCTACAACCGGTGCCGCCGGTGCGGGCGCCCGCGCGCCTACTACCGCAAGTTCGGCCTCTGCCGGATCTGCCTGCGCGAGGCCGCCCACGAGGGCTACGTCCCGGGAATGACCAAGTCGAGTTGGTGATCCGATGCTGACCGACCCGATAGCCGACTACCTGACCCGCCTGCGCAACGCGGCGGCCGCCGGCCACGCCGAGGTGGAGATCCCCTCCTCGCGGCTGAAGCTGGAGGTCTCCCGCATCCTCAAGGAGCAGGGCTACATCACCGACTTCCGCAGCGAGCCGGGCCGGGTCGGCGAGGTGATCAGGGTCCAGCTCAAGTACACCGCGGCCCACGAACCCGTGATCACCGGCCTGGAGCGCGTCTCGCGCCCCGGCCGGCGCCGCTACGTGGACTCCGGCAGCGTGCCGAGGGTCTACGGCGGCACCGGCACGGCGATCCTCAGCACCTCCAGCGGCGTGATGACCGGGCACGAGGCGAAGGCAAAGGGAGTGGGCGGCGAGGTCGTCGCCTACGTATGGTGAGCGGGCGATGAGCCGGATCGGCAGAAAGCCAATCCCCGTCCCCGACGCGGTCAGCGTCGAGGTGAGCTCCGGGCGGGTGGACGTCAAGGGCCCCCGTGGCGAGCTCTCCCAGACGGTCTCGCCCGAGATGTCCATCGCGCAGTCCGAGGGCGTCCTCACCGTCGCCCGGCCGACCGACCGCGGCGAGCACCGGGCGCTGCACGGGCTGACCCGCAGCCTGATCGCCAACATGGTCGAGGGGGTCACCGACGGCTTCGAGAAGCGCCTCGACATCGAGGGGGTCGGCTACCGCGCCCAGCTCAAGGGCCGCTCCCTGGAGCTCGCCCTCGGCTACTCGCACCCGGTCTCGATCGAGGCCCCCGAAGGCATCGAGTTCGAGGTCCCCCAGCCGACCGAGATCGTGGTTCGCGGCATCGACAAGCAGCTGGTCGGGCAGGTCGCGGCGGACATCCGCAAGCGCCGCCCCCCGGAGCCCTACAAGGGCAAGGGCATCCGCTACCGCGGGGAGCACGTGGCCCGAAAGGTCGGCAAGCGGGCATGACCGTCCTCACCAAGGAGCAGAGGCGGCTGCGGCGCCGCCGCAGGGTGCGGGCCAAGATCTCGGGGACCGCGGAGCGTCCGCGCCTCTCGGTGTACCGATCCAACCGGGGCGTGTTCGCGCAGCTGATCGACGACACGGCGGGCCATACGGTCGCCGCCGTCAACTGGATCGAGCCCGAGCTTCGCGGCCTGGCGCCCCTGGAGCAGTCCAGGAAGGCCGGTGAGCTGCTCGCCGAGCGTGGCAGGGCGGCGGGGGTCGAGACCTGCGTGTTCGATCGTGGCGGCTACCGCTACCACGGTCGCGTCAAGGCCCTCGCCGAGGGCGCCCGGGAGGGGGGGTTGAGCTTCTGAGGAGGCCGGGCGCCGCCCCGCTTCCGCTACCGTGAGCCGCTTGCCATGAAGGGAAAGAGCACAGGAAGAGTCGAGACGGTCAGCCCCAAGGGGCTGGACCTATCCGAGCGCGTGATCGAGATCAACCGCGTCGCCAAGGTGGTCAAGGGCGGACGCCGTTTCTCCTTCACGGCGCTGGTCGCGGTCGGCGACGAGGAGTCGGTGGTCGGGATCGGCTACGGGAAGGCCCGCGAGGTCCCGCTGGCGATCCAGAAGGCCGTCGACAACGCCCGCAAGAACCTGATCCGGGTGCCGAAGTACGGGCAGACGATCACCCACCGGATCATCGGGCGCTACGGGGCCGGCCACGTGGTCCTTCGCCCGGCCAGCCCCGGTACCGGGGTGATCGCCGGTGGCGGCGTCCGCGCGGTGCTCGAGCTGGGAGGCGTTCGCGACGTGCTGACCAAGAGCATCGGAACCCAGAACCCGATCAACCTCGTGAAGGCGACGATGGACGGCCTGATCAGGCTGCGGCGCCCCGAGGAGGTCGCCGAGCTGCGCGGGCTGACCGTCGCCGAGGTGCTGGGCATCGAGGCCGCAAGGGCGGAGGCCTCGCGGCGCGAGGCCGGCGACGGCGCCGCCTCCGCGGCGGAAGCCCCGGCCGGCGACGAGCCCGCTCCCGAGCCGGCCGTCGTGGCCGCGGCGGTCGAGGAGGCGCCGGCGGCCGAGGAGGAGCCGGCGGCCGAGGAGGCCGAGGGCTCGTGAGCGAAGTGCGGATCAGGCAGATTCGCTCGGCCGCGGGGACCAAGCCCAACCAGCGCGCCACCCTGGAGTCCCTCGGGCTCGGCAGGCCCGGTGCGCAGGTCGAGAAGCCGGACACCCCCCAGTTGCGGGGCCAGATCCGCGTGGTCGGACACCTCGTCGAGGTCGAGGAGGGCTCCTGATGGCCGAGCGCCAGCGCTCCGAGGAGATCGGGCTCCACAACATCAAGCCAAAGCCGGGATCCCGGCGCCGCCGCAAGCGGGTCGGCCGCGGCGAGGGCTCGGGGCTGGGCAAGACCTCGGGCCGCGGCCACAAGGGCGCCGGGGCGCGCTCGGGGGCAAAGCGCAAGGTTGCCTACGAGGGCGGCCAGAACCCGATCCACATGCGGATGCGCAAGCTTCGCGGCCCGCACATGAAGAAGTCCATGCCCTTCGAGAACTTCCGCACCCGCACCCAGCCGGTCAACGTCTCCGACCTCGAGCGGCGTTTCGAGGCCGGCGAGGAGGTGACCCCGGAGACCCTGCGCGGGAAGGGCCTCGCGAAGCGCTCGGACCCGGTCAAGGTCCTCGCCCGCGGGGAGCTCTCCAAGAAGCTGACCGTCAGGGCCCACGCCTTCAGCGCCGCCGCCCGGGGGAAGATCGAGGCCGCCGGCGGAACCTGCGAGATCCTGGAGTCCTAGTGCTCCGCACGATCCTCAACGCGTTCAGCGTCGCGGACATCCGCAAGAAGATCGCCTTCACGGCCGCGATGCTGGCGCTCTACCGGCTCGGCGCCTACATCCCCGCTCCGGGGGTGGACGTGAACGCGGTCAAGGAGATCCAGAACAACTTCCAGGGCTCCAACATCCTCGGCTTCCTCAACCTCTTCTCGGGCGGCAGCCTCTCGCGGCTCTCCCTGTTCGCGCTGGGGATCATGCCCTACATCACGGCCTCGATCATCCTGCAGCTCCTCACGGTGGTGATCCCCCAGCTCGAGAAGCTGCAGAAGGAGGGCGAGGTCGGCCAGCAGAAGATCACCCAGTACACGCGCTACCTGACGGTCGCGCTGGCCTTCGCGCAGTCGCTGGGCTACGTCTTCCTGTTCAACTCCTTCGGCAACCAGGCCGGGACGGACGTGGTAGGCAATACCGGGTTCGCGGACGTCTTCCTGATCGTCATCTGCCTGACCGCCGGCACCACGCTCTTGATGTGGCTCGGGGAGCTGATCACCCAGCGCGGGATCGGCAACGGGATCTCGCTGATGATCTTCGCCTCGATCGCCTCGCGCATCCCCACCGGGATCGAGAAGTGGTGGAGCAACCCCGACCAGGTCTTCGTGGTGATGATGCCCTTCATCGCCCTCGCCGTGATCGTCGCGATCGTCTTCGTCCAGGAGGGGCAGCGGCGCATCCCGGTCCAGTACGCGAAGCGGGTGGTGGGGCGGCGGATGACCTCGGGCGGGTCCACCTACCTGCCGCTGCGGGTCAACATGGCCGGCGTCATCCCGGTGATCTTCGCGGCCTCGATCATGGCCTTCCCGCCGACCATCGGGCAGCTTCTCAACACCCCTGCGGCGCTCGACTTCGCCGCCTTCTTCTCACCGAACAGCTGGGCCTACGTGGTCGGGGAGGTGTTCTTCATCATCGTCTTCACCTACTTCTACACGGCGGTCACCTTCAACCCCGTGGACCAGGCCGACAACCTGAAGAAGTACGGCGGCTTCATCCCCGGGGTGAGACCGGGCCGGCCGACCGCCGAGTACCTGGACCGCATCCTCTCCCGCCTCACCTTCCCGGGGGCGCTGTATTTGGGCGCGGTGGCGGCGCTGCCGACCATCCTGATCAGCCAGACCTCGGCCAACTTCTTCTTCGGCGGCACCTCGATCCTGATCGTGATCGGCGTCGCGCTGGACACGGTCAAGCAGCTCGAGGCGCAGCTGATGATGCGCAACTACGAGGGCTTCCTGAAGTAGGGGGGGCGGCGGTGTCCGAGCTCAACCTCGTCCTGCTGGGCCCGCCGGGGAGCGGCAAGGGGACGCAGGGCGAGCGCCTCCAGGAAGACTTCCGGCTCCCCTACTACTCGACCGGGAACATCCTGCGGGCCGCGGTCGAGGAGCAGACCGAGCTCGGCAGGACCGCGAAGCGCTACATGGACTCCGGCGACCTGGTGCCCGACGAGATCGTGATCGGGATCATCGTCGACGCGCTCGGGACCGACGAGGCGGCCGACGGGTTCATCCTCGACGGCTTCCCCAGAACCACCGCCCAGGCCGAGGCGCTGGACGCCGAGATCGCGCGGCTCGGCCGCGAGCTTTCCGTGGCGCTGGCGATCGACGTCCCGGACGAGGAGGTGATCCGCCGGCTCTCCGGCCGGCGCACCTGCGCCGAGAGCGGCCATGTCTTCCATGTCGAGTTCGACCCCCCCGAGAAGGAGGGGGTCTGCGACGTCGACGGCAGCCCGCTCGTCGTCCGCGACGACGACAGGCCGGAGGTGATCGCCAGGCGGCTCGAGACCTACCGCGAGAAGACGGAGCCGCTGATCTCCTACTACGACGCCAAGGGGCTGCTGCACCGGGTGGACGGCGCCAGGGACGCCGACCAGGTCGAGGAGGAGATCCGCGGGCTGCTGGCCACCCTGAAGATGGAAGAGGACCTCTAGAGGCCCGGCGACGTGTACCGGATGATCGTTCGCAAGACGCCAGAGCAGGTGGAGAAGATGGCCGCCGCGGGGGAGGTGCTGGTGCGCTGCCTGAAGATGCTCGCCTCCAAGGCGCGGGCCGGGGTGACCACCGGCGAGCTCGACGAGGCCGCCGAGCGGTTCATCCGCTCCCAGGACTGCGAGCCCGCCTTCAAGGGCTACCGCGGCTTCCCCGGCTCGATCTGCGCCTCGCCGAACTCGATGGTCGTGCACGGGATCCCCGGCCCCTACGAGCTGAGGCGCGGCGACCTGATCTCCCTCGACGTCGGGGTGATCCGCGAGGGATGGGTCGCCGACGCGGCGATCACCCTGCCGATCGGCGCGGTCAGCGAGGAGTCCGGGCGGCTGCTGGCGACCACCAGAGCCGCGCTCCTCGAGGGCGCCGGGCAGATGCGCCGGGGCAACCGCCTCGGCGACGTCTCGGCGGCGATCCAGCGCCGCGTCGAGCTCGACGGCTTCTCGGTGATCCGCACCCTGGTCGGGCACGGGATCGGCCGCGACATGCACGAGGACCCGCAGATCCCCAACTACGGCGAGCCCGGGAAGGGCCCGGAGCTCGAGGAGGGGATGGTTTTCGCGATCGAGCCGATGGTCAACGCCGGCGGGCCCCTGGTGAAGATGGCCGACGACGGCTGGTCGGTCTACTCCCAGGACGGTTCGATGGCGGCCCATTTCGAGTTCACGGTCGCGGTCACCGCCGATGGCCCGCGGATCCTCACCCCCTGGCACGAGGAGGATTGATCGAGGCCCCGCCGATCAGCCCCGCCGGACCTCGCCTCCCTGCTATCCTCCGCCCTCGGCCCGAGGGCCGGTCCTTCCCTGCCTGCGGCTCAACTCCTGGAGCCTGCGGGCCTCCTTTTTCGATACGAATCCGAGGGCGATGAAAGTCCGAGCGTCCGTAAAACCGATGTGCGAGAAGTGCAAGATCATCCGCCGCGGCGGCGCGGTGCTGGTGATCTGCTCGAACCCGCGCCACAAGCAGAGGCAGGGCTAGGGCATGGCGCGGATCGCCGGGGTCAACGTCCCCGTCAACAAGCGGGTCGAGGTCGGCCTCACCTACGTCTTCGGCATCGGGCGCTCGAGCGCGCAGGAGATCCTGGCGAAGGCCAAGATCGACCCCGACACCCAGGTCAAGGACCTCACCGAGGACGAGGTCGTCCGCCTCCGCGAGGCCGTCGAGTCCCGCGAGGTGGAGGGTGACCTGCGCCGCGAGCGCTCCCAGAACGTCAAGCGGCTGATGGAGATCGGCTCCTACCGCGGCCTGCGCCACCGCCGCGGCCTGCCGGTCCGGGGCCAGAGGACCAAGACCAACGCGCGCGGCCGCAAGGGCCCGCGCCGGATGAGCGTCGCCGGCAAGCGCAAGCCGCCGGCCAAGTAGAGAGATGGCGGCGAAGAAGCAGGCAAAGGGCCGCTCGCGGCGGCGCGTCAAGAAGAACATCGCCTACGGGCAGGCGCACATCAAGACGTCCTTCAACAACACGATCGTCACCCTCACCGACACCGAGGGCAACGTGATCGCCTGGGAGTCGGCGGGCAGCGCCGGCTTCAAGGGCTCGCGCAAGTCCACCCCCTTCGCGGCGCAGGTGACGGCCGACTCGGCGGCGAAGAAGGGCATGGAGCACGGCCTCGAGAAGGTCGAGGTGTTCGCCAAGGGCGCCGGGTCGGGCCGCGAGACCGCGATCCGCTCCCTGCAGGCCGCCGGGCTCGAGGTGACCACGGTCAAGGACGTCTCCCCGCAGGCCCACAACGGGTGCCGTCCCAAGAAGCGGCGGAGGGTCTGATGGCCCGCGACACCTCACCGCAGTGCAAGCAGTGCCGGCGCGAGGGGCAGAAGCTGTTCCTCAAGGGCGCCCGCTGCTGGACCGAGAAGTGCGGGGTCGAGCGACGCTCCTACCCGCCCGGCGAGCACGGTCGCGGGCGCATGCGCCAGTCCGAGTACCGCCAGCAGCTTCGCGAGAAGCAGAAGGCGCGCCGCTACTACCAGGTACTCGAGAAGCAGTTCCGCGAGTACTACTCGCGCGCCTCGCGCCAGGACGGCGTCACCGGCGAGAACCTCCTGCGGCTGCTCGAGTCCCGCCTGGACAACGTGCTGGTGCGCCTCGGCTTCGCCGCCTCCCGGCGCCAGTCGAGGCAGCTGATCCGCCACGGCCACTGGATGGTCAACGGGCGCCGGGTGGACATCCCCTCCTACCAGGTCCGCGCCGAGGACATCATCTCGATCAAGACCGGCTCTCCCGCCACCGAGACGATCAGGGGCGCGACCGAGCTGGTCTCAGTGGTCCCCGCCTGGCTTCAGGCCGACCACGAGGCGCTCACCGCGAAGGTGCTGCGCCTCCCCGAGCGATCGGAGATCGATTCGCCAATCCAGGAGCAGCTGATCGTCGAGCTCTACTCCAAGTAGTCCCTGACTTCCCCCCCCGTCTCTGAACCACCGATACCCGAGGAACCCATGCCAACCGACTTCCAGGTCCCCCGAATCACCGCCGAGAACGTGGACGAGAACCACGGCACCTACACGATCGAGCCCCTCGACAAGGGCTTCGGCTACACCTTCGGCAACGGCCTCCGCCGCGTCCTGCTCTCCTCGCTGGGTGGCGCCGCGATCACCAGCGTCCGCATCGAGGGGGTGGCCCACGAGTTCTCGACGGTCGCCGGCGTCAAGGAGGACGTCACCGACATCGTCCTCAACCTCAAGGAGGTCGTCGTTCGCATGCACACCGACGCCGACGAGGTCGAGGCCCCGCTGGTCGCCACCGGCCCCGGCGAGGTCAGGGCGAAGGACATCGACCTTCCCTCCGGCGTGGAGATCCTCAACCCCGAGGCGCCGATCGCCACCCTCGAGAAGAAGACCAAGCTCGAGATGTACCTGACGATCGGCCGCGGCCGCGGCTACTCCAACGCCGAGGAGAACAAGACCGAGGACCAGCCGATCGGGGTGATCCCGATCGACTCGATCTTCTCGCCGATCCGCCGCGCCTCCTACGCGGTTGACGCGGCACGGGTCGGGCAGCGGACCGACTTCGACAAGCTCACCCTCGACCTCGAGACCGACGGCTCGCTGGAGCCCTCCGCGGCGCTCCGCGAGGCCTCCGAGATCCTCATCAAGAGCCTGGCGATCTTCACGGACGCCGACCGGGTCGAGGAGCTGACCGCCCGCGAGCCGGTCCCCGTGATGGGCGGCGACGGCCTCGGGGAGAACGGGGCCTCCGGCGGCGGCGACGGCCTCGACGAGATCCTGATCGAGGAGCTCGAGCTCGGCGTCCGCTCCTACAACTGCCTGAAGCGGGCCGGGATCCAGACGGTCGGCGACCTGGTGCGCAAGTCGGAGTCCGAGCTGAACGCGATCCCCAACTTCGGCCAGAAGTCGATCGAGGAAGTGATCGAGACCCTGCGCTCGCGCGGCCTCGACCTGCGCCAGGACTGAACCGGGGAGGGCGAGGTGCGTCACCGCAAGAAGCGCAACAAGCTGAGCCGCACCGCCGCCCATCGCCGGGCCCTGCTCGCCAACCTCTCCAAGCAGCTGATCGAGCACGAGCGGATCAAGACCAGCCAGGCGAAGGCCAAGGCGGTCAAGCCGGAGGTCGAGCAGCTGATCACCCTGGCCAAGCGGGGCGACCTGCACGCCCGCCGCCAGGCCCTGGCGACGCTCCACAACGACAAGTTCGCCGTCCACAAGCTGTTCACCGAGGTGGCGCCCCGCTACGCGGAGCGCCCCGGCGGCTACACCCGCATCGTCAAGCTCGGGCCGCGCCGCTCGGACTCGACCGAGATGGTCTATCTGGAGCTGGTCTGACTATCCCCTCCCCGGTCAAGGGCGGGTAGGGCAGAGAGCATCGGGCCGATGCCGAAGGTAGCTCTCGACCAGTCGTCAGGTACGCCGTCGAGAGCGGCCGGTCACTCGCCTCTGCCTTCCGCGAGAAGGAGCGGTCGAGCGCGCCATGCCCAGCCACTACGGCAGAAACCGCATCAGCACGAACTCCCCGAAGTCGGGTCCGCCCCCGCCGACCACGATCCGCCCCTCGTGGTCGATCAGCACGTCCCAGGCCGAGCTTGACTGGCCGCCGAAGAAGCGGGTCGTGTAGACGCCGTCGCCGAAGAAGGAGCGGTCGAGCTCGCCGTTTGCCCTGTAGCGAACGACGGTGAAGCTCTGGCCCTCAGATATCCCGACGGCGACGATCTTCCCGTCGTGCTGGACCGCCACTCGAAGCACCTGAAGCGGGCCCTCGAGCTTGGTCTTGGCGGCTCCGTTGTGGCCGAAGCTCCGGTCGACCGAGCCGTCGCGGTGAAAGCGCGCCAGCGCGAACTCCTTCTCCGTCCTGCCGACGACGAGGATGCGGCGCTTGTGATCCACCGCCATGCCCGCCCCGTAGGAGCACTCGCACTTCTTCGATCCGTCTAGGTCGAGCAGGGTCATGCCGTTGTGGCCGAAGCTGGGGTCGAGGGTGCCGTCCTCGTTCACCCTGGCAACCATGAAGCGCCCGTCGTTGGCGCCCGAGGCGAGAATCTTGCCCCCGCCGACTCGCTTCAGCTCCCAGATCCAGCTGTAGTTGTCCCCCTTGGCGCCGAACTCGATGATCCCCCGGCGCGGGGAGTGGGTGCGGGCGTCGCCCTTGTAGGTCCGGTCGAGCTTTCCGTTCGGCAGGTAGCGGGCGATGATCGCGGTGGAACGTGGCTGCCCCCAGCGGGCTGCGCCGCCGACGACGATCTTCCCGTCGCTGCCGACGAGCACCGAGCGGCCCTCCATGCCCGCGACGAGGTTGTGGTCGACGAACATGCAGGTGCTGCTCCAACCCGGTCTGGCGGTGCCGAAGCCGGGATCGAGAATCCCGCTTGGCATGAATCTGGCCAGGGTGATGCAGGTGCCCCTGTAGGTCGACTCGTTGACGAGCTTTACTCCGCTGGCGAGGATCCGGCCGTTGGCTTGAGTGGTAATCGCTATTCCCGGGCCCCGGGGAGGCTTAGGACCGCCCTCGAAGAGACCGTCGTCTGCGAAGCCCGGATCGGGAGTCCCTGAGGGGAGAAAGCGCGCCACGGCGAGAAGATGACCGCTTGTGCCGCCCACGGCCAGGATGTTTCCCGAATCATCCTCGGCCAGACCAAGCGCGGGGCTGAGAAACCTGCCACCCTTCCCCTTTACGGCCATCCCCCCGGTGCCGAAGGAGGGATCGGGCATTGCGCCCCAGGCACTCTGGTCGGACATCCACGCTGAGGCGAACAGAATGCCCGCAACCAACAGGCATTGCGAGCGCTGTTTTGTGCTCATGCTCCTCGAACACACCTGCCCGACCGAAGTTGCATCAGTAGGATTGCATCAGTAGGCGCAACCCGCGGCCGGAAGCGGGCTTCCCGTCTTGAAGTGGCAGGTGATCTCTGGGGCGGAGAGGACCCGGTTGTAGATGGCCAGCGAGTCAACGCTGCCTGGCAAGAAGCTCGCTGTGCCGCCATCGGTCCCGACCACGTAGCCGTGTGACGAGGGAGCCGGGAAGACGCTACCTCCGGCAGTCTGGCTCGTTGCCACGCCATCGGCGTAGAGCGTGACGGTATTCCCAGACAGTGTGCCGACGAGATGGCGCCAACCTCCGTTCGGAACTATGGCTGTGGTCGCCGCCAGAGTACTGCCACCTGACTTGGTGCCGAACACCACCACATCCCCAGGCCAGCGGAACATGAAGACGCCGTTGTTGGCGTCGACCTTGTTGACGATGCTCTGGGCCGTCCCAGAGTGGGCTGACGAGTCGAACTTGACCCACAACTCGATCGAATATCCACTCGTCGAGTAGCCGGAGGGATCCCACCTGTTCGGTAGCTGAATGTAGTTGCTGGTTCCATTCAGGTGCACGGCGGTGTTCTCAGTATCTGGCTGGGCTCCGTCTGCCCCCAGACCGGCGTTCGCTCCGCCTAGGTATGTCCCGTTATCGGGGTTGCTGATGTCGTAGGGGTTGCTGGCTCCTGAATAGACATAGGCGACGCTGTCTGTCTTCTCGCCAAGGCGATAGAACGCGAGGGGCGCGGTCGAAGACGGGAAGCCGAGGTGGTTGATGATCGCATCAATATCGAGAGAAGTCGGACCCTGGTAGCCCGGGGCTCCGTCAAACTGATCCTTGGCATCGCAACCCGTGTTGGGATCGCGGGCCGAGAAGCCGGTAAACCGACTGTCCCTGTTCAGGGAGTCGGCGAGGTTGTCCCGATCTCCGTGGAACTTCGCAGCGGTCCCCGGTTGATCTAATCAGACGGTAGCGGTCTCGACCACCTCCTCCCGGTTCGCCGCGGGAGGCGGGGAGGGTCGCGCCCGCCCGACCTCGCGCTCGACCGCAACCGCGAGGCTGGCGAGGTCGCGGTAGCCGATTATCTTGCGGAACTGCCGCTCGGCTTCGAGCATTCCCGCGGCGCTCCAGCGCAGGCGCATGTCGCCGTCGGACCAGCGCTTGACGTTTCGCTGGGTGCGGCGCACTATCTCGATCATCGACTCGCAGGGGTTGGTCGAGGCGAGCGTTCGGCGCAGCTGCTCGGAGGCACCGAGCCGCTGCACGGTGACGGTCTCGGCCAAGCCCTCGCGCAGCGACGCCGCCGCTCCAGGATGGGAGCGATCGAGCTCTCGGGCCAGCACCCCCAGCCGCTCGATCGCCCGGTCGTGCTCTTCAAGCGCCCAGGCCCCCCGCAGGCGGCCACGGAGGATCTGGCGTTCTGCCTCGGGCAGGTGGTCGAGCACGTTTCGCTCCTTGTGGCGGATGCAGCGCTGGACCGGCGCACGGGTGCCGAAGACCTGCCCGATCGCCTTGCGAAGCGCCTTGGAGCCGTCGATCACGAAGAGGATCCCCTGCTCGGGGTCGAGTCCGCGGTCGAGGAGGTCGGAGAGCAGCGAGCGGGCCAAGGTCGCGTTCTCGGTTGAGCCCTCCCAGAGTCCCAGCGGCAGCTTCGCCCCCTCGGTGCTGATCCCCAGGGCGACCACGTGGGTTCGCTCGGAGATCTCGAGGCCGTCGAGCATCAACGCCGCCAGGCGGACGTCGTCGAGCCGTCGGCTCATCAGCTCGCCCAAAGCGGTGCGGGTGCGGGCGACGAACTCGCGAGAGACCGTCGACTTTGAGGTCGAGATGGCCTTCGCGTCCATCTCGGAGCCGACCGGCTCGTTGGTGCGCTTAAAGCCGCGAGAGCTGACCCCGGCGATGATCCGCTCAAAGACGAGGTCGGTGAGCTGATCGCGCGAGGCGAAGTGCTCGTAGCTCTGAAGCGGGATCTCCTCCGCGCCGTCGGCGCTGCGCGCCCGGGGTCGCTTCACTGCGACCCGGCGCCCGCCAAGGGTCACCGATCCTCGCTCGCTGCCGTGGCGGTGGGCTGAGCGCTCCGGGTCGTGGCGGCCCTTCGGGCCGACCACCTCATCGACCTCGGCGGCCATCAGCTCGTGCATGACTCCCAGCCCGACCCCGACCGAGAGCGCCAGCAGGCCCTCCCGGGCGGCGCCGGCGAGCTCGCCGAGCGAGGCCTGCACGGCCTCGGGCAGATCGGCTCGCTTCGCCTGATCAGGCGAAGCGACCTGCGCTGCGGTTACCTTCTTCACGGCGGTTCCTCCTGTCCTCGTGGACTGATTTCGCACTCGCCAAGCTCCCAACGGGAGCGGACGGGGCGGGAGGACCGCCGTTCAAATTTCTACGAGAAGTGGGACAACCTCGAGTCGGCGGTACCGGCCCCACAGTCGATCGAAATATCGTCGTCTTCGGAGTCGGACTCGATGCTGTCGTTGCCGTCGCCGGCCGCAAAGATGTCGGGGCCGGAGCGACCCAGCAAGTGATTGGTATCAGCGGTGCTGTTGTCGCCAGCGAGAATGTCTCGCCCTCCGGATCCCTCCAGGTCTTCGATTCTGGGCACACTGTCAGGAGTCGAAGTGCCGCTGTACGTGCAGTCCCCGATGTTCGCAGATCCCGCGTCGCCCGCGACATCGGTGCCGAGGTTTGCCCAGACCCCGACCGTCTGAGTGCGGTGCAACAACGGCAGCTGGGCCCATTGTGCGCTGTCGGTCTCCGAGTTGCCGTCGATTGTGTCGCCCTCGCAAAGACCTGTCGAGATCATGAGGTCGCTGTCAGGGCCTCCGTAGAGGACATCCGTTCCGCCCGTGTTGAGCATGGCGTCGCCCATGCCCATGCCCCAGAGGTGATCGGCACCCGGGTCCCCGTAGGGCCCGTCAGCGACAAGGTCCTCGGTTGGATCGGCTCCATGCAGGGTATCCCCTCCCTCTCCCCCGAGGATGGCTTCCGAGGTGGTCACTGGCAGGGACGCCCGGCCATCGATTGTGTCGGCGCCCAGCTCGCCCGCCATTGAGACCGCGTCAATTGAGGATGGCAAAGAACAGACCGCCATCCCTGACGGATAGCTGCAGTTCGTGGCATTTGCGGAGTCGAAAGTGCCGGTGCCTCCGATGGTGAAGAACGTCACGGTGCTCCCCGTGTAGGTCATCGTGACACTGTCCACCCCGTTGCTTCCCGCCAGGTAGGCCTCGGTGTAGGAGGGGCCGCGGTGTGTCGAGACGAAGCCAGCGCTGATCTGGTTGGCGGGACGCAGCTGAACGTCAGCCGTCGACGTATCGCAGCCATTCTGGGTTTCGGACAGCGTGCAGTAATCGGTTCCAGACTGTCCCCACGCCGTGTCTGAGTCCGCGCCACCATCGATGAAGTCTCCGCCATCCCCGCCCCAGATCTGGTCGTTGCCGGCAGCACCGCTGATTACGTCAGAGCCACCGCTTCCGTCGAGGTAGTTGACGAACTGGTCGCCCGAGATGGAATCTGAATACGGAGAGCCAACCACGTCCTCAAAGCCTGCCAGGTTGTCCTGTCCGCCGCCGTTGCGAGAGCTGCCGTTGATCGCAACGCCTGAGGCGAGATCGACATAGACGCCACGCTCACCGGTGTCCGGCGGAAAGCTGGGTATCCCGGTCATGTCGTGGTCTAAATTGGTGAATCCGGGAGTAACCGCGGTCGCGAAGCTGACGGTGTCCGTGCCTCCTGCTCCCCCCTCCAAGCCGCTGTGGCCCTCATCGCCCGACTTGGTGTCTCCAGTGCCGTCACCCCGTACGAGATCATTGCCTAGGTCTCCGTGGGCATAGTCCGAGCCATGGCCGCCGGACAGAAGGTCGTTGTCGTCTCCACCAGACACGCTGTCGTCCCCCAGGCCCCCATACAGCCTGTCATTTCCAACCCCTCCGGACAGATTGTCGTTTCCGCGCTGGCCAAAGGCGATGTCGGGCCCGCCAGTCCCAAAGAAGTCCTGACTTCCGTCTCCGCAGTAGACAAATCCCCCGCTCGGCGGCGGACAGTCCGCGCTCGACGCTGTTGCCAGCCCCCGGTTGCGTCGCCCGAGTCGCAGGTGATAACGCTCCAGTGGCTTCGCCATGGGTGCGAAGGCCTCGGCGGCCGCCGACTCGGCCGGCGGCGAGGTATCGCCGTAAAACGTATCCGCACCCTCACCCCCCGTGGTCCCGACAGCGCCCTGAGCGTAGATCACATCGTCGCCCGGGCCGGCCTCGATGGTGGCCACATCCTGGTTTCCGACCACCACGTCATCGCCGCCGCCGGCAGCGACGGTGTCTACGCCGGGCGGCGCCACGAGGAGATCATCGCAAGGGGTTCCCTCGAGCTCGCTGCCTACAACATCTGCCTCACCGCACGCTGCGCCCGCCTGCCCGGTGCCGATCATGAGGGCAGCGGTAAGGGCTCCCAGGAACAGAGCTAGCAGAAGCAGCCCTTGTGGCCAGAGCTGCACCGGCATCGTGCGGCGAAGACTGCTTGTACCCACGTTGCTCCTTTCGGTGCCTACAGCGATTGCGAGAGGCTTGACGGCTCCTTTCCTCTATTGCCCGATCCCGGCAAACGAGTTCACGGGAGCCCCACCCGACGCGCGGGCGGTCCACCCGCCGGAGGGCTCCGCGATATCCGGCGCCTTCCCAGGGAGTGGCGCCGAGCGAGCGCACGACCCCGGATCCGACGTAGGCCTCGAAGGTGTCCACAAGGCCCGGCTGGCCGTCCTTGCGAAACCGGGCGCTGGGATCGAGAACACCGAGGTGCGCACCGGGACCTCCTTCGTCGCAGACCGAGTGCGCCGACGCTATTCCTGCCGGGGGGGGGGCATGTCGACCCCGGCTCAACGGATGTTGGCCGGTGCTGACTTCGCCAGGGGGGAGCCGCACCCCGAGCACCCGCACAGGTTCTCGGCAGAGCGGGTTGCGGGGCGACGGTAGATGATTTCGCCGCTCGGACTCGACCGAGATGGTCTATCTGGAGCTGGTCTGACTACTCCGCGGGGCGGCGCGGGCTGACCGCGATCATCACTCCGATCGTGGTGATGACGATCACCCCCAGCACCAGCCACTGCCACCAGCCCTCGATGGTGCTCAGGGCCACCGCGCAGAGGGCGAGGCCGACGACCGCCGCGACCACGCTGTAGATGGTGGCGCCGCGCTCGGAGCCGTGCCGTATCCGCTCCCGGCTGCTGTCGTAGGCCGCGCGCTCGAGCCCGGCGCGCTGGTTCTCGGTCATGTTCGACATTGCCGTCTCCTTCCGGCCGCGGGCCACGGCCGGCCCGCCCCGGCATCGTGACAGACGGGGCTGTCGCTAGCGTCCCCGGGGCCCGATGAGCAGCGTTCGCCTCGACATCGCCTACGAGGGCGGCGGCTTCCGCGGCTGGGCTGTCCAGCCCGGCGAGCGCACCGTGCAGGGCGAGCTCGAGACCGCCCTGGCAACGGTCCTGCGCGGGCCCGTGGCGCTGACCGTGGCGGGCCGCACCGACGCGGGCGTCCACGCCTGGGGGCAGGTGGCCAGCTTCGAGATGGACGGGAACCCTCCCGCCGACCTCGCCCGCAGGCTGAACGGGGTCTGCCCGGACGACATCGCGGTGCTGGCGGCGGGCCCCGCGCCACCCGGCTTCGACGCCCGCCGCGACGCCCGCTCGCGCACCTACTGCTACCGGGTGCTGGCTCGCCCCGCGCCGAGCCCCTTCGAGCGGGGGCGGGCGCTCTGGTGGCCCCATCCCCTCGACCGCGGCGCGCTGGCCGAGTGCGCGGCGGCGATCGTCGGCAGCCACGACTTCACCGCCTTCACCCCGACGCAGACCGACCACATCCGCTTCGAGCGGCGGGTGCTCGGCGCCGAGTGGACGGCGGGCCCCGAGCATCCCGCGCCGCCGGGGCCCCCGCCCGAGGAGGTGTCCGCGGACGAACCGCTGCTCTGCTTCTGGGTGCGGGCGGACGCCTTCATGCGCAGCATGGTCCGGGTCCTGGTCGGCACCATGCTCGAGGTTGCCGGCGGCAGGCGGGAGGTGGCCGATTTCGCCGCCCTGCTGGAGGGAGCACCTCGCGAGCGGGCCGGGGACACGGCCCCCGCCCACGGGCTCTACCTGGCCTCGGTGTCCTTCGGGGAGCGGGAGGGCCGGCCGTAGAATCGGCCGGGTGAGAGTCCTCCTCACCAACGACGACGGCATCACCGCAGAGGGGCTGCACGCGATGCGGCGGGCGCTCCTCGCCCTCGACGGGGTCGAGGTGCACGTGATCGCGCCCGACTCCAACCGCAGCGCCACGGCGCGCAGCATCACCACCCGCTCCCCGCTCTGGGTGGAGGAGGTCGAGTTCGGCGACGGCACCCGCGGCTTCGCCACCGAGGGCACCCCGGTGGACTGCGTGCGCTTCGCCGACCTCGGGCTGCTCGGGCATCGCCCGGACCTGATCGTCTCGGGCATCAACCACGGCGCCAACCTGGGCGACGACATCACCTACTCGGGGACGGTGGCGGCGGCCTTCGAGGGGATCGTCCTCGGGTTGCCGGCGATCGCCGTCTCCCAGCAGTCCTCGAAGGGGGAGATGGGCTTCCGCTTCGGCCGCAACTTCGACTTCGGCGTGGCGGCCGGCTTCGTGGCGGAGATGGTCGCCCACCTGGCATCCGACCCGATCCCGCCGGGCACGCTGATCAACGTCAACTGCCCGGCGGGGACCCCCAGGGGAGTCGAGGTCGCCCACCTCGGCAAGCGCCTCTACAACGACGAGCTCAACCTGGTCAGCGAGGACGAGGCGGGGCGCCGCCGTTACCGGATCTACGGGTTCGAGCCCTCCTTCGAGGACGAGGCCGGCTCCGACCTCTCGGCGATCGCCAACGGGTGGATCGCGGTCACGCCGATCCACTTCGACCTCACCGATCGGGGCGCCTTCGAGGAGCTGAGGGGCTGGGGGCTGGGGGAGATGCTCGCCTCGGCGACCGGGGCCGCCGCCCCGGCGGCGGAGCGTTGAGCGCCTCCGCGCCCGCCCGGCGCGCGGCGGAGCTGCGACGCGAGCTCGAGCGCCACAACCGCCTCTACTACGTGCTGGACAGCCCCGAGATCGGGGACGACGTCTACGACGCGATGATGGACGAGCTGCGCGAGTTGGAGGCGGCGCATCCCGAGCTGCGCACCCCCGACTCCCCGACCCAGCGGGTCGGCGCCCCGGCGCTGGACCGCTTCGAGCGGGTCGAGCACGCCGAGCCGATGCTCTCGCTCGCCAACGCCCGCAACGAGGAGGAGCTGCGGGCCTGGGAGACGCGGATCCGCAACCACCTGAGGCGGCTCGACATCACCGCCGCCGAGTTCAGCTACACGACCGAGCCGAAGATCGACGGCCTGGCGATCTCCCTCACCTACCGTGACGGCGTGCTGGAGCGGGGGGCGACCAGGGGCGACGGCCGGATCGGGGAGGACGTCACCCAGAACCTGAGGACGGTCGGCGCGATCCCGCTGAGGGTCGAGGACGCTCCGCCGATGGTCGAGGTGCGCGGCGAGGTCTACCTGCCGATCGAGGCCTTCTCCGAGCTCAACCAGCGTCGCGCCGCCGCCGGCGAGCCCGCCTTCGCGAATCCACGCAACGCGGCGGCAGGCTCGATCCGCCAGCTCGACCCTGCGGTCGCCGCCGAGCGACCGCTCTCGATCTGGTGCTACGGGATCGGCGCGGCCGAGGGGCTGGAGCCGGCCACCCATGCCGACGAGGTCGAATGGCTGCGCGAGCGCGGCTTCAAGGTCAACCTCGAGACCTCCCGTCACGAGGGCATCGACGGAGTGGTCGAGCGCTGCGTGTGGTGGCAGGAGCAGCGGGAGAGGCTCGACTACG
Organism: Solirubrobacterales bacterium; assembly: GCA_046330315.1. GTDB lineage: Bacteria > Actinomycetota > Thermoleophilia > Solirubrobacterales > 70-9 > JAXLSZ01. The sequence continues at coordinate 30,635 of JAXLSZ010000005.1, read as the reverse complement.
AGATCGACGGGGTGGTCGTCAAGGTGAACGAGCGCACCCTCTGGAGGGAGCTCGGCGTGGTCGGCCGGGAGCCGCGCTGGGCGATCGCCTGGAAGTTCCCCCCGACGACCGCCACCACCACCCTGCGCGAGGTCGTCTGGAACGTGGGGCGGACCGGTCACCTGCTTCCCTTCGCGGTGCTCGAGCCCGTCCACGTCGGCGGCGTCACGGTCAGCACGGCGACCCTGCACAACGAGGAGGACCTGGCCCGCAAGGACGTGCGGCCCGGCGACCGGGTGGTGGTGATGCGGGCCGGCGACGTCATCCCCCAGGTCGTCTCGCCGCTGATGCAGGACCGCCGCAAGGGCGCCCGGCGCCCGCGCCCCCCGAAGCGCTGCCCGGCCTGCGGCACGGCGACCGTGAAGCCCGCCGAGGGCGTGTTCACGATCTGCCCCAACAAGGCCGGCTGCCCGGGGCAGTCCTTCCAGCACGTCAAGCACTTCGTCAGCAAGGGGGCGATGGACATCGAGGGGCTGGGGGAGAAGCAGGCCCAGCGTTTCCTCGAGGAGGGCCTGATCGTCGACGTCGCCGACATCTACGACCTCACCGAGGAGCGGCTCGCCTCCCTGGAGGGCTTCGGCGAGGTCTCCGCGCGCAACCTGCTGGCCGCGATCGAGATCTCCCGCTCGCGTCCGTTCACCCGGGTCCTCTTCGCGCTGGGTCTGCCGGGTGTGGGGTTCGTCACCGCCGAGGCCCTCGCCGACCACTTCGGCTCGATCGAGGCGATTCGCAAGGCGGGGCCCGAGGGCCTCGAAGAGGTCGAGGGCGTCGGGCCGGTGATGGCCCTGCAGATCATCGAGGCGCTGGCCGACGAGCGCACCTGGGAGCTGGTCTGCAAGCTGCGCGAGAAGGGGATCCGGATGGAGCAGGACGCCTCCGAGCGACGCGCGGCCGCCGGCCCCCTGGAGGGTCGCACCCTGGTCCTCACCGGCACCCTGCCCGAGCTGACCCGCGAGGAGGCGACGGCGATGATCCGCGCCGCCGGGGGCAAGGTGACCGGCTCGGTATCCAGCAAGACCGACTACGTCGTGGCGGGGGAAAGCCCGGGCTCGAAGCTGGCCAAGGCCGAGGAGCTGGGCGTCGAGGTGCTCGACGAGGCCGGCCTGCGCCGCCTCCTCGCCGCCTGACCGGGGTCGCGCCCTGCGCCCGGCTGGATTACCCTCGCCGCGCGGGCGCGCCGAATCACTCGAGCCGCCGCCGCGCCGGATCCGCCCGCGAAACTGATCCTGAGCATCACCGTGATGCAAGAGTGAAGTCTCGGCAGGGGAGGCCCTAGGATCGTGGTCATGGACGCGCCCATACGCTACGCGCGCAATGGCGATGTCTCGATCGCCTACGCGACGATGGGGGAGGGGCCGATCGACCTCATCTTCGTGCCCGGCTTCGTCAGCCACCTGGAGATCCTCCACGAGTACCCGCAGGCCCGCCGCTTCCTCGAGCGCCTCGCCTCGTTCAGCAGGCTGATCTGCTTCGACAAGCGAGGAACGGGCCTCTCCGACCGCGGCGTGCCCTACACGATCGAGGCGGTCACCGAGGACATGCTCGCCGTCCTCGACGCCGCGGGTTCCTCCCAGGCTGCCGTGTTCGGGGTCTCCGAGGGGGGCTCGGCGGCGACGATGTTCGCCGCCTCGCACCCTGCTCGAGCCCGCAGCCTTGTCCAGTTCGGCACCTACGCGCGGATCACCGCGGCGGAAGACTTCCCCGAGGGGATCCCGGTGGATCGGATGCGCGCCTTCACCGGGTCGCTGGTCGAGCACTGGGAAGCGCCTCCGCTGACGGGGTGGGCGCCGAGCCTCGCCACCGACCGGGAGGCGCTTCACTGGTGGGCAAGGCTGCTCCGCAACGGGACCAGCCCCAGCGGGGCAAACGCCCTCTGGGCGCTCTACGAGGAGATCGACGTGCGACCCCTGCTCCCCCTTGTGCGGGTGCCGTCTCTGATCCTCTGGCGCGAGGGTGATCGCGTGGTCCCGCGGCGGCTCTCGAGGGCGGTTGCCGATGGGATTCCGGAGGCGCGTGCCGTCGAGCTTCCCGGCTCCGACCACCTGCCGATGGCCGGCGACCAGGAGGCCGTGCTCGGGGAGATCGAGGAGTTCCTGACCGGTGAGCGCAGCGGACCCCCGGTCGAGCGGGCCCTCGCCACCGTGCTATTCACCGACATCGTCGGCTCCACGGAGCGGGCCGCCAGGGAGGGTGACGCGGCCTGGCGCCGCCTGCTTGACGAGCACGACCGGATCGTCAGGGCCGAGGTCGCGGGTCAGCGTGGCACCTACGTGAAGTCCACAGGCGATGGCGCGCTGGCGACCTTCGACGGGCCGGCGCGGGCGATCGCCGCGGCGGGGCGGATGGGGGACACGCTCGATCGGCTGGGCCTGCCGATCAGGTCCGGTGTCCACACCGGGGAGTGCGAGCACATCGGCGCCGACGTGGGGGGCATCGCCGTTCACATCGGCGCCAGGGTCAGCTCGGAGGCCGGGCCCGGGGAGATCCTCGTCTCGCAGACCGTCCGCGACCTGGTCGTCGGCTCGGGGATCGAGTTCGAGGACCGCGGCGTGCGGGAGCTGAAGGGGGTGCCGGGCGACTGGCGGCTGTTCGCGGTCGCCGGCCGCACCCCGGCCGCGATCGCCAACTGACCACCACCCCACCACCGACGTGGGACCTTTCGACCCCCGGTGGCCAGCGTGTAGAGGTCCCACGTCGCGGGGGGAGGTCGGTGCCAGCCACGTGGGACCTTTCGACCCCCGCTGGCGGGCGATTAGAGGTCCCACCCCCGGGGGTCAGTAGCCGGCGATCACTCCGGCCATCCGGTCCTGTTCGAGGTGGGCGAGTGCGAGGTCGCGCACCCCGGCCATCAGGATCGAGAAGACGACCACCCTGCCGGAGCGGTTGAAGCAGTAGCCGGAGAGGTTGCTGACGCCGCTCAGCGTCCCGGTCTTGGTCCGGCAGCGACCTTCCGCGGCGGTGCCCCTCATGCGATCGGCCACCGTTCCCTCGCGGCCGGCGAGGGCCATGGCGTGCTCGAAGGTGGAGCCCAGCGGGCCCGAGTGCATTGCCCGCAGCAGGCCGACCATCTCGGCCGGCGAGGCGCGGTTGGTGCGGGTCAGGCCGGAGCCGTCCACGGCGTGGACCGCGCTGCCGTGTCGGCGGGCGAAGGCCTCGACCACCCGCGCCCCGGCGAAGGTGCTGCCGCCCTTCCCGAATCGGGCGCCGAGGCCCTTGATCAGCATTTCGGCGAAGTAGTTGTTCGACTCGACGTCGGTCTCGTTGACGAGGCGCTCCATCCGCGGCGAGCGCACGAAGGCCAAGACCCTGGCCCCCTTCGGGGCCTCGCCGAGGGCCACCCGGCGCTTCACCCGGACCCCGTGGCGCCGCAGCGAGCGGGCAAGCTTGTCCGCCGCCAGCCGGGCGGGGTCCGAGGCGAAGCTGCGGGCGCCGGAGTCGGCGAACCCCGAGTTGAAGCCGAGGCCCGAGAGCGGCCCGATGTAGGGGCTGGTCGCGTAGCCCGAGTCGGCGACCCCGCGCCTGCGGTCGAAGATCGAGGCGTCTGCGTAGAGCCTTCCGGTGACCGATCGCACCCCGGCCGCCCGCAGCCGGCGCGTGAGGCCGTAGATGTCGGTGCCGAGGCCGCCCAGGAAGGCATCGAAGAAGGCGGGCGACCCGAGCGCCGGATCGCCGCCGCCCTTCAGGTAGAGGTCGCCGTGCAGGACCCCCGTGCGGCCGAGCCGCCCGCTGGCCAGCAGCCGGGTGGGAAGCCGCCGGCCGGGCCCGAAGCGCGAGAGGGCGGTGGAGGTGGTGAAGAGCTTCATGTTCGAAGCCAGCGGACGGCGCCGGCGAGCGTCCGAGGAGCACAGAACGCTGCCGTCGCCAGCCTCCGCCACCAGCAGGCCCGCCGGCGTGCCCCCACCCCGGTGCAGTCTGCGGCGGAGCGTCCGGCAGCGATCCGGTCCCGCACTGCGACGCGAGGCCGTGGCCCCCGGGAGCGCGCGCGGGGCGGTGCCACGCGAGAACAGGCGCGAGGCGGTGGCCCCCGGGAGCGTGCCCGGGGCGGTGCCTCCGGCCGGGGCGATCGGTGTGGCGGCCGGCCGGTCGGGGTTCGGGAGCGGGCGCGGCGGGCCGGCCGCGGCGGCCGCCGGGAGGGGCGCCACCGCGGAAAGGATGGTAACTATCGGCACAAGCGCCAACCCCAGGCGGGCGCTAACTCTCATCATCAGTGGTCCCAACACGCGGGCGGACGAGGGTAGCGCCCCGACTCCGCGCATGCACGCCTGCGATACTTTGCCTTCGTGGGCAAGGTCGTCAAGCTCGAGACGCCCTCCGGCCAGAGCCGCAGGGCGCCTCGGACAAGGAGACGCCGCTCGAAGACAGCACTCGTCCTGGGCGGCGGCGGATTCACGGGGGGCGTGTACGAGATCGGCGCGCTGCGCGCCTTCGACCTGCTCGCGGTCAACCGCACGGTCAACGAGTTCGACATCTACGTCGGGACCAGCGCCGGCTCCTTCGTCGCCAGCCTGCTGGCCAACGGGGTGACCCCCGAGGAGATGATGAGGGTGCTCAACAAGCGACTGCCCTCGCCGATCGACGACGTGGACCTCGGCACCCTGCTCAGGCCGAACTACCGCGGCTACCTCGAGAAGGCCTCGGTGCTGCCGCTGCGGCTGATCGGCACCGCCCGCAGCCTGCTCGCCCGGCTCGGCGACATCTCGCTGATGGACGTCGGCGTCGGCCTCGCGGAGGGGCTGCCGACCGGCATCTACTCCGGGCAGGGGATCAACGCCTACGTCGAGGAGGTCCTCTCCGATCCCGACCGCACCAACGACTTCCGGATGCTCGAGCGCGAGCTCTACCTGACGGCGACCGACCTCGACACCTGCGAGCGGATCATCCTTGGCGAGGGCGAGTGGTGCGACGTCCCGATCTCCCGGGCGGTCGAGTGCTCCACTGCCCTGCCTGTCGTCTACAAGCCGGTCGAGCTGAAGGGGCGCCAGCTGATCGACGGCGGGATCCGCTCGACCACGAACGTCGACATCGCGGTCGAGCGCGGCGCCAAGTTCATCGTCGTCGTCAACCCCCTGGTTCCCTACATCAACGACTTCAAGCGCCAGATCCCCACCTTCCTCGGCACCCGGGTCCGGCGCGTCTCCGACATGGGGCTGCCGGCGATCGCCAACCAGACCTTCAAGCTGATCGCCCATGCCCGCCTGCACCAGGCGGTCGCCTTCTGGCAGGAGAAGTACCCCGGCGTGGACATCCTGCTGATCGAGCCCGAGCCCAACGACGAGCTGATGTTCGGGACCTCGGTGATGGACTACTCCCAGCGCCTGGCGATCGCGCGGCACGGCTTCGAGTCGGTCACCGTCGCGCTCGCCGCCGACTACCAGCGCTACAAGGAGATCGCCGACCGCCACGGGATAGAGATCTCGGCCCGCCGGGTGCGCAAGGTCATCAAGCAGGTCTCCGAGGAGGAGCCCGAGCAGACCTCGGCCTGGCGGCGGGTGCTCGAGCAGACCACCTCGGCCCTTCTGCGCCAGTCCGGCGAGGCCTCCTAGCGGTGGCGGCCCGCGGGAGTATGTTTGGGCTCACGGCAGGCCCATCCGCCCGCATCCTCGCCGCCCCGATCCTGACCGCAGCGGCCGTGACGGCGCTGCTGGCCGCCGCGGTGTTCCCCCCCGCCGCGGCCGCGGTCACCACGGTGACGATCAACAACAACGTCCTGCGGGCGGTGTCGGGCCCCGGTGAGACCAACGACATCACCGTCGACCTCGACGTCACCAATGGCGAGCTCGTGATCAGCGACTCCGGCGCCGGAGTGGCGACGCTGCTTCCCTGCGGGCCGAGTGGAATCGGGGTCGCCTGCCCGCTGAGCAGTTCCCGCCCGCCCCAGGTGCTGGTGCGGACCGGCGACCGGCGGGACAGGGTCCAGCAGCAGCTCGCATTCGCCCTCTTCTCGCCGATCCTGTTCTTCAGGGCAGGCTCGCGGATCGTCTTCGACGGCGGCCCCGGCGACGACTCCCTGTACGGCGGCATGGCGGTGGACCGGCTCATCGGGGGGCAGGGAAACGACAGGATGTTCGGGTTCGAGGGACCCGACACCCTCCTCGGAGGGCCCGGCAAGGACATCCTCGACCGCCCGGGCAGCGCCGGCCCGATCACACTCGCCGGCGGGCGTGACACCTACCTCGCCGGGCCCGGCGCGGACAGGGTCCGCGCCCGCGACTTCACCAGGGACCTTCGCATCGACTGCGGTCCGGGAGCAGACCGGCTCGCCCGGGACGCCTTCGACCCGGCGGCCCGGAGCTGCTGAGCCTCAGCGCCCGGCCAGGCCGAGTGCGTCCAGAAGCGCGTCGGGGTCGGTATCGACGACGAGCCGCTCGGGCGTCGGCTCGCTGGCGAGGCCGAGCTCGGTGGCTGTTCGAAGCTGCTCCCGCAGGCCCGCGAAGAACCCGCTGGTGTCGAGCAGGCCGAGAGGCTTGGAGAGCAGCCCCAGCTGCTGCCAGGAGAGGACCTCGCAGATCTCGTCCAGGGTGCCCACGCCTCCGGCCAGGCCGACGAAGGCGTCGGAGAGCCCGATCATCTCCTCCTTGCGGCGGGCCAGCGAGTCCACCACCAGCATCTCGCCGACCCCGGTGTGGACGTCCTCCCACTCTTCGAGGAATTCGGGGATCACCCCGACCACCTCGCCGCCCGCGGCCAGCACCGTGTCGGCCACCACCCCCATCAGCCCGACGCCGCCCCCGCCATAGACCAGGCCGATTCCGCGCGCGGCCAGCCGCTCGCCGAGCAACCGCGCCGCCGCCTCCAGGGCGGGGTCGGCGGGGACCCGGGAGCCGCAGAAGACGCAGGCCCTTGCGGTCACCGCTGCCCGTCCTCGCCGCCGCCCCGCCTACCCTGCGTAGAGGGCCTCGACCTCGCCGGCGTACTTCTCGGCCACGACCGCCCGCTTGACCTTCAGCGTCGGGGTCAGCTCACCGCCCTCCTGGGAGAGGTCGTGGGGCAGGATCGCGATCTTCTTGACCTGCTCCACCCGGGCGAAGCGCTCGTTGATCTTCTCGACGTGGGCCTCGACGTCGGCCTTCACCCTGGGGTCGGCGGCGAAGGCCTGCGGGTCGGCAGGCAGGCCGTGCTCGGCCGCGTAGCCGGCGACCTCCTCGGGATCGAGGGTGACGAGGGCCACCAGGTAGGGCCGGCGGTCGCCGACCACCACGCACTGGGACACCAGCGGGTGCTGCTTGATCTCGGCCTCGAGGTTGGCGGGGGTGATGTTCTTGCCGCCCGCGGTGATGATGATGTCCTTCTTGCGGCCGGTGATCTTCAGGTAGCCGTCGGCGTCGAACTCGCCGATGTCGCCGGTGTGCAGCCAGCCGTCCACCAGCGTCTCCGCGGTCGCCTCGGGGTTCTTGTAGTAGCCCTGGAAGACGTTGGGCCCCCTGACGAGGATCTCGCCGTCGTCGGCGATCCTCACCTCGCAGCCCGGGAAGGGCTTGCCGATCGTCCCCATTCGGAAGTCCTCGGGGGTGGAGATCGTCGCCGCGGTCGAGGTTTCGGTCATCCCCCAGCCCTCCAGGACCAGCACCCCGGCGGCGTCGAAGAAGCGAAGGATCTCGGGGTTGATCGGCGCCGCGCCGGTGACGCCCTCGCGCAACCTTCCCCCGAAGAGGCCGCGGATCTTCGAGAGGACCTGGCGGTCTGCGAACTCGTACTGCTTGCGCAGCAGGAACCCGGGCTCACGGCCGCTGCGCTCCGCCTCCCGCATCCTGGCGCCGGTCCTGACCGCCCACTGGAGGATCGCCTTCTTCAGGCCTCCCCCCTTCTCGGCGGCGGCGTTGGCGGCGGCGTAGATCTTCTCGTAGATCCTCGGCACCGAGGGGAAGTAGGTCGGCCTCACCTCGGAGAGGTTGGGGACGATCTTCAGCGGGTCCCGCTCCCAGTAGGCGAGCGTCGCCCCCAGCTCGAGGTTGGCGAGCTGGATCAGCAGGGCGAAGGAGTGGGCGAGGGGCAGGAACAGGTAGGTGATCTCCTCCTCCCCGCCTTCGCCGAGCGTCCCGGCCTCGACGATCATGTCGAGCATCGCCCGGTAGTTGCCGTGGCTGATGATGCAGCCCTTCGGCGGCCCGGTCGTCCCCGAGGTGTAGATGAGGGTGCAGATGTCCTCGGGGCCCACCGAGCGCCACCGCTCCTCCCAGCGGGCGGGGTCGGCCTCCTCGCCGCGCTTCATCAGGTCCTGCGCCGAGATCGAGTCCTCGGCCTCGCCGGTCATCAGCACCACGTGCTCGAGGAGGGGCAGGTCCGCGCGCACCTCGCGGACCTTGGCGAGCTGCTCGCCGTCCTCGACCACGACGACCTTCGCGTCGGAGTTCTCCAGCACGTAGCGGCACTCCTCGGGCGAGTTGGTCTGGTAGATCGGCACCACCGTGGCGCCGGCCGAGAGTGCCGCGTAGTCGAAGTAGCTCCACTCCGGGCGGGTGTTGGCGAGGATCGACACCTTGTCGCCCCTCTCGACGCCGAGCGAGATCAGGCCCAGGGAGAGGGCGCGGGAGGTCTCCAGGACCTCCTTGTAGCTGCGGCCGATCCAGTTCCCGCTCTCGTCCTTGTAGAGGATCGCCCGGGCGTCGCCGTAGGTCTGCGCCGCCAGCGGCAGCAGGTCGGCGATGGTCCTCGATCCTGTGCCCCTGCCGGGCTCGGCGGCCTCCTCGCGGGACGCGGTTGCTTGCTCCATCTCTCTCCTCGCTGGTGGTTGCTGCGGCGGCGAGTGCGGCCTCGCCGGAGGGGAGAGTCTATTTGCTGGCCGCCGCCGGCAGTCCCGCGGCGACCGCCCGCAGGGCCGGGTCAGGCGGCCGAGGGCTGGCCCTTGCCCGGTTGGGAGAGGCTCCGCAGGGAGCTCACGAACAGGGCCTTGTCAATCCTTCCGTGGAAGATCGGGACGCCCATCTGCATGCACTTCTCGATGACCTCGGTGCGCTTCATGTGAAGCTCTTCGGCGAGTTCGGTGGGCGTCAGGTGATTGGCCACTGAGACCTTCCTCTCATCGTTTTCAGGCTCTCATGTTTATCGCTGGGGGCGGATGTGTCAATCCGCCGGGGAGGCGCAACTAGATCGGGTTGGGGACGTCGATGAAGCGGTGCTCGAGGCCGAACTCCGCGGCCACCGCCTCTCCGAGGCGGCGGATCCCGCCGACCTCGGTCGCGTAGTGGCCGGCGGCGATGAAGTGCAGGCCGCCCTCGCGGGCGTCGGCCATCGCGTGCTCGGCCGGCTCGCCGGTCAGCATCGCATCGAGCCCGAGCCGGACCGCCTCGCCGACCGCGGAGGCTCCGGCGCCGCTGACGATCCCGATCGTGCGGACCGTCTCGGGGCCGGCGTCGAAGACCAGCGGCTCGCGCCCGAGGCTTGCGGCGACCGACGCGAACAGCTCTGTCGAGGAGATCCCCTCGGGCCGGCTGCCGACCACTCCGATCGGGCGCCCGCGAACCCGGGCGAAATCGCGGTCGGTGACGGCGAAGCCGAGCGACTCGCAGAGCAGGGCGTTGTTGCCGATCTGCCGGTGGGCGTCGAGGGGCAGGTGGTAGGCGGCGACGTTCAGCCCCGCCTCCAGCGCCAGCCTCAGCCGCTCCGCCATCTGCTCGCTGAGCGCCCGCGGCAGGAAGTCCCAGAAGAGGCCGTGGTGGGTGAGCAGCAGATCAGCCTCGGCCGCCACGGCGCGCTCGATCATCTCCCGGTGGGCGGAGACGCCGGTGACCACCCGGGCGACCTCGCGCCGCCCCGGCACCTGCAGGCCGTTGGGCCCGTAGTCCTCGAAGGCGAGGGCGTCGAGCAGCCCGTCGCAGAAGGTGACGATCGCATCGCGGTCGGCCATGCGGTCAATCTACGATGTGAGGATGCCGGACGCGGACACAGCGGCGGGCGCGGTCGCCGGGAACGACTCCTTCATCGAGTCGTTGATGGACACGGACCTCTACTCGATGGGGGCCTACTTCTGCGACCAGCACCCCGACCTGGTGGAGGAGGTGGTGCGCCGCAGCGTGGCGATCGAGCAGCAGGGCCTGGAGCGCTTCGCCGAGGCGGAGGGGATCAGCGTCGAGGAGGGCTTCAAGACCCTGCTCACGGGCCTCGCGGTCCGCTACTACACGGCGGTCGCGGGCTGAGCGGCCCCGGGAGCAGCGGATGGAGACGACGGTTCAGGGGGCCGGGGAGTCCAGGCGGGGGCGCTGGTTCGTGCTCGCGGTGCTGGCGGTCGGGACGGTCGCGCTGCTGGTGACCCTGGTCGACCTGGCGGGGCAGAAGGCGGGTCCGGCGGTCGTCAGGGTCTCGGGGATCGACGACGCCCAGCGGGTCTTCGGCGGGGTGCGCCAGGACGGGGACCGGCTCGGGTCGCCCGACGCCCCGGTGACGATCGAGATGTTCAACGACGTCCAGTGCGCCAACTGCCGCGAGCAGTTCCTCTCCACGGTCCCGGGCCTGGTCGAGGGCTACGTCAGGTCCGGCGACGTCCAGCTCGTCTACCGGCACTACTCGTTCTCGACACAGGCCGTCGAGGAGGGTTTCCTCGCCGCCGAGGCGGCCGGCGAGCAGGGCTACCAGTGGCAGTACGTCTACCTGCTCTTCCGCAACCAGGCCGAGGCGGAGCGGGTCGGGGTGACCGAGCGCCTGCTGACTTCGATCGCCGGCTCGATCGGCGAGCTGGACACCCAGCAGTGGAAGCGGGACTTCAACGAGGGTGGCGGCCCCGACGGGGCGATCACCCGGCGCCTCGAGGCCCAGGACGAGACCGCCCGCGGCCTCGGGCTGCGCGCCCAGCCCTCGGCGATCGTCACCGGCCCGCGCGGCACCCGCACCCTGCAGGACTCCCCGACCCTGGCGGAGATCGAGGCGGCGATCCGCGCCGTCCAGTAGCCCCCGCCGCCGGCCGCCACCCCCGCCGCCGGCCGCCACCCCCGCCCGCCCCGCCGAGTTTCAAGTTCGAGCTGATTATCCGCCGGAACTTGCATCTCGGCGGGGCAGGGAGGCGCCGCGCAGCGGGGCTCTGAGATAATCGGGCCCTCTCGGGGCGTGGCGCAGCCTGGTAGCGCGCACCGTTCGGGTCGGTGAGGTCCCCGGTTCAAATCCGGGCGCCCCGATTGACCGCCACCGCCGGTCCCGTCCTCGTCGCCCCCGACAAGTTCAAGGGGACGCTGAGCGGGGCCGAGGTGGCTGTGGCGATTGCCGCCGGGCTGAGGCGGGCGGGGGTGGGGGAGGTGGACGAGGTGCCGCTTGCCGATGGCGGGGAGGGGACCGCGGCGGCGCTGCTCGCGGTCGCGGGCGGCCGCACAGTGCAGGTTCCCGCGCACGACGCCCTCGGCCGTGAGGTCATGGGCCGGGTTGCGATCCTCGGCGACGGCGTACGGGCGGTCGTGGAGGCGGCCGAGGCCTCGGGTCTTTGGAGACTGGCGCCGGATGAGCTCGACGCGGAGGGGGCGAGCAGCCGGGGAACCGGGGAGCTGATCGCCGCGGCGCTTGCGAACGGGGCACGCGAGGTCCTGGTCGCGGTCGGTGGAACAGCCAGCACCGACGGAGGAAAGGGCGCCCTGGAGGCGCTGGGGGCCCGCTCCGAGGGTCGGGTTCCCGAGCCTGGCGGCACGGCGGTGCCGGCAGTCACAACGGCACCCGTCGGCGATGCAGCGTCTGCGGAGGCGACGGCGCCCGCCGGCGAGCCAGCGTCTGCGGAGGCGACGGCGCCCGTCGGCGAGCCAGCGTCTGCGGAGGCGACGGCGCCCGTCGGCGAGCCAGCATCTGCGGAGGCGACGGCACCCGCCGGCGAGCCAGCGCCCGGGGAGACGACGGCGCCCGCCGGGCTCCACGGGCTCCACCAGACCCTCGGCGGGGCGCGGCTGATCGTCCTCGCGGACGTCAACGCCCCGATGTGCGGGCCTTCGGGCGCGGCGCGGGTCTTCGGCCCCCAGAAGGGGGCGGACGACGCGGCGGTGAGGCGCCTTGAGGGGCGCCTGGAAGCCTGGGCCGGGAGGGCGCGGGGGACAACGGGGCGCGATCCCGCCGGGCATCCCGGAGCGGGAGCCGGGGGAGGGCTGGCCGGGGGCCTCTGGGCATTCGCCGGAGCCGAGATCAGACCCGGGGCTGCGTTCGTCCTGGACGCGGCCGGCTTCGACCGACGGCTCTCCCGCGCTCGGGCGGTGGTCACGGGAGAGGGGCGACTGGACGCCCAGACCCTGTCCGGAAAGGTCGTCGCGGCGGTCGCCGAGCGGGCCCGCGCGGCCGGGGTGCGCTGCGTGGCCGTGGTGGGCGAGAGCCGTCTCAGCGCCTCGCAGGCCAGTCGCCTCGGCCTCGATGTGGTCGAGGCCGCCCCCGGGCGCACGGCCACCGCGGCTGACCTCAGCGACGCGGCGGCCCGCCTGGCCGCCTCGTTGCGGGGCTGAGCGTTCAGGAGCCGAAGCGGAGCGCCGGTATCACCCCCCAAACACCGCGAACTTCCCGGAGTTGTTGCTATGCGGGGTACTCCGGGACGTTCGGTGGGGGAAGGGGGGTGGGCGAGGGCTTTCTCCAAGGGTTCTCTCAGAAAACTCCCAGCTTCCGGCGCGATGATGCCGGCATGAGAGCAGGCAAGGCCGGATCGCCGGCGCGCCGGGCGGGGCAGGAGGCCATTGGACCGGGGCGCGCGGCCAGGCTGGGCTCCGGCGAGGGCGGGGAGCAGAGGCGGGGGCGCGCGGCCAGGCAGGGCGCCGAGCAGAGCCGGGGGCCCGGGGTCAGGCTGGGCTCCGGCGAGGGCGGGGAGCAGAGCAGGGTGCTGGTCGTCGACGACGAGCCCAACATCGCCGAGGTGGTGGCGATGGCGCTTCGCTACGAGGGCTATGAGGTGAGGACGGCCGCGGAGGGACGCGAGGCTCTTGAGGAGGTCCGCGAGTTCCGGCCGGCCCTCGTCGTCCTCGACGTGATGCTCCCCGGGATCGACGGCTTCGAGGTCGCTCGCCGCCTCTCCGAGCGGGGCTCGGGGATCCCGATCGTCTTCCTCACCGCCCGTGACACCACCGAGGATCGGGTCCGCGGCCTGACGATCGGCGGCGACGACTACCTCACCAAGCCCTTCAGCGTCGAGGAGCTGCTGGCCCGGATCCGCAACGTGCTGCGGCGGGCCGGGGACGGCGCGGCGGGCTCGAAGCTCCGCTTCGAAGACCTCGAGCTCGACGACGAAACCCGGGAGGTATTCAGGGCCGGCAACTACATCGAGCTCACCGATACCGAGTTCCGGCTGCTGCGCTACCTGATGCTCCACCCGCGAATCGCCCTGACTCGGGCCCAGATCCTCGATCACGTCTGGAACTACGACTTCGCCGGCGACGCCCGGGTCCTGGAGACCTACGTCAGCTACCTTCGCCGCAAGCTCGAGGCCCACGGCCCGCGGCTCATCCAGACGATCCGGGGCGTCGGCTACACGCTGCGGCGTCCGAGGGGCTGAGCCGTGTCGCTGCGGCGCAGGCTGATCCTCGCCGTCGTCGCTGTCGCCGCGCTCGGCCTGCTCGTCTTCGGTCTGATCGCCTACCGCTCCCTGCACAGCTACCTCTACGACCGGGTGGACCGGCAGGTCGAGGCGGCTCTAGCCTTCCTCGAGCTGGGGGGCAGGGGGCGCCCGCCCGTTCCGCCGGCGGGTGCAGCGGTCTGGCCGGGCGCCGCCGCCCCGCCGGACGCGGGCCGCGCCGTCGCCCCGCCGGACGCGGGTCGCGGCCCGGTCGCTCCGCAGGGCGCAGGCCCCGACCCGGGCACCGAGCTTCCGCCGGGCACCTATGCCGAGCTCCGCAATGCCCGCGGGAGGGTGGTGCGGGCCGTCCTCTTCAGCTTCGGCGAGAGCGGGCTGCCCCGCCCCGACCTTCCCGCCCGCCTGCCCCGCCCCGGTCCGTCCTCCGAACCCGCCCTGCGCACCGTCGGCGCCGCCGGGGGCGGCCCCGGCTTCAGGGTGGGATCGGCGGCCGCACCCTCGGGCTCCGGCACGCTCGTCGTCGCGGTCCCCCTCGGCGACACCCAGAGCACGCTCGACCGCCTGGCGCTGATCGAGGTGCTGGCAGGGGCGGCGATCCTCGCCGCGCTCGCCGCCGCGGCCTGGTGGCTGATCAGGCAGGGGCTGCGGCCCCTGGAGCGGATCGAGCGCACCGCCGGGGAGATCGCGGCCGGCGACCTCTCCCGCCGGGTCGAGGACACCGACCCCCGCAACGAGGCGGGGCGCCTCGGCATCGCCCTGAACCGCATGCTCGAGCAGATCGAGGAGGCCTTCGCGCAGCGCGAGCGCAGCGAACGGCGGATGCGCCGCTTCCTCGCGGATGCCTCGCACGAGCTCCGCACCCCGCTGGCCTCGATTCGAGGGTACGCGGAGCTCTTCCGGCTCGGGGCGCGCGACCGCCCCGAGGACCTCGAGACCGCGATGGGGAGGATCGAGGCCGAGTCGCGCCGCATGGGCGCCCTGGTGGACGACCTGCTCACCCTGGCCCGCCTCGACCAGCTTCCCGAGCCCCGGCGCGAGCCGGTGAGCCTCGGCCCTCTGGTCGCCGAGGCATGCGGCGACGCCCGCGCGGCGACGCCGGGGCGCGAGATCACCCTGGTCGCGCCCGGTGACGGGCCCCTGGTGGAAGGGGATCCGGCCCTGCTGCGGCAGGCCGTCGCGAACCTGCTGCGCAACGCCACCCTCCACACCCCGGCCGGAACCCCGGTCGAGGTGGAGGTCGGCCGCGAGGGCGCCAGCGCCGTGCTCACCGTTCGCGACCACGGCCCGGGGCTGCCCGACGAGGTCGCCGCGGGGGAGGTCTTCGAGCGCTTCTGGCGGGCGGGCGGCTCGCGCGCCGGCCAGGGCACGGGCCTGGGGCTCTCGATCGTCGCCTCCGCCGTTGCGGCCCACGGCGGCGAGGTGAGCGCCGAGAATGCCGCGGGCGGCGGGGCGCTGTTCACAGTGCGACTGCCGGCCGCAGACGGTGCGGCCACCGGGGCGACGGCCGCAGAGGGTGCGGCCACCGGGGCGACGGCCGCAGAGGGTGCGGCCACCGGGGCGACGGCCCGAGAGGGTGCGGCCACCGAGGCAACCCCCGCAGAGGGTGCGGCCACCGGGGCAAAGCCCGGCCCGGCCTGAACGACCCCCCGGCGCGCGCTTCCCGACCGCAGCGCCCGGCTCAGTGCAGGGTCACCAGGATCGTGCCGGCGATCAGCACGCAGATCCCGATCACCCTCGCCGGTGAGAGCGCCACGACGTCGAGGCCGAGCAGGCCGAAGTGGTCGAGCATCGCCGCGACGATCAGCTGCACGGCGACCAGCACGGCGATCGTCACACCCGCCCCCAGGTAGCGCACCGTGACCAGGGTGGCGGCGACGAACAGCGCCCCGTAGATGCCCCCGGTGAGGTAGATCAGCGGCACTCCGCGCAGCCGGGACAGCGAGGAGAAATCGCCGAACAGCAGCATCGCGACGCCGAGGATCGCGAAGGTCACGCTGACGCTGACGAAGGCGGCGCCGAGGTCGCCGGTCCGCCGCCCCAGCTCCGAGTTGACCGGGGGCTGGAGCGTGACCAGTGCGCCGACCACGATGGTCGCCAGTAGCGCTGCGATCGTCGAAGGGGTCCAATTCACGCGGCCGCCACATCTTGGCGGGCGCCCTGGACGCGGCCGCGCCGCCGTCCCGGTCGCGCCGGGGGCGAGTTTCGTGTACACCCTGAGCATGGCCGAGCCGTTCGCAGCGCCGGAGACCGAGGCGCTCGAGGTGATCGCCGGGCTGGTCCCGGAGTTCGACGACGAGTGGGAGCTGGGCTCCAGCCAGTTCTACGACCGCCTCTGCGAGGCCGTCTGCCGGCTGGCCTCGATGCGCCGGGCCGGCCTGCTGCTCTACGACGACGCGCGCAAGCTCGTCGTCCCGGTCGGAAGCCACGGCGTGGACGCCTCGACCATGGCCCAGATCTACGGCACCCTCGACGAGACCCCGATCGCCCAGCGCGCCCTCGCCGAGGACCGCGTGGTCGAGGTGGCCGGCCTGGAGGGGGAGGTCCCGGAGCGCTACGTCGGCTTCGAGGGCTTCTCGACGATGACCTGCACGCCGGTCTCGGCGGCCGGCCACTGGCTGGGGGTCATCTTCGCCGACCGCGCCGGCGAGCCCTTCGAGCTGACCGAGTTCGAGCGGCAGACGATGATGGCGATCGGCAAGGCGGCGGCGCTCGCCGCCAGCGCCCGGATCGGCGTCACCCAGCAGGTCCGTGCCCGGATCTTCGCGACCAGGCTCGACCTCGCGCGGGACCTGCACGAGCGGGTAGTGCAGCGGCTCTTCGGCGTCTCGCTCGCGCTGGGCTCCGAGCGCCCCCTGGGCCGCGAGGAGCTCGACCGCTGCGCCGAGGAGATCCAGCACGCCCTGGCCGACCTCCGCGACGCCGTCTCCCGGCCGCTCACCCCGCCGCCCCTGGACACCGGCGCGACCCTCGCCGAGGAGCTGGAGCGGCTGGGGCGCTACTACAGCCGGCTGCCGATCGAGGTCCACTGGGAGCCCGGCGCCGAGGTGCCCGCGGGCCTCGAGCCGCTCGCCCAGTCGGTGCTGGCCGAGGCGCTTCGCAACTGCGCCAAACACGCCGAGCCCACCTGGGTGGAGGTGAACGTCGGGACCGATGGCGCCACCTTCCACCTCGAGGTCTCAAACGACGGGGTCAAGGGGTCCGAGCGGATGCTCGCCACCGGCATGGGCCTGCGACTCGCCGCCCTCGACGCGCTGCAGAGCGGCGGCATGGTCGAGTTCGGGGAGCCGGAGCCGGGACGCTGGCGGGTGCGCCTGGTCGTCCCGCAGGGGGAGCGAGGCGATGGCTGAGTCCGAGCCGCTGCGCGTCCTCATCGTGGACGACCACGAGGTCGTGCAGTGGGGCTTCCGGGTGCTGCTCTCCGAGCAGAGCTGGGTCGAGCGCTGCGTGGCCGCCCCCGACTCCGGGCGCGCCCTGGAGATCGCCCGCCAGCTCGAGCCCCACGTGGCGCTGATCGACCTCTTCCTCGGCGAGGAGTCCGGGGCGGAGCTCTGCGAGGCGATGCGCCGCGCCTCGCCCCGCACCCGGGTGCTGCTGATCTCCGGCGCCGGGCAGATCTCCGCCGAGGCCGCCAGCGCGGCCGGCGCCTCGGGGTTCGTGCTCAAGGACTGGAGCGCCCCCGACGTTGCGCGCGCCGTGCGCATGGTCGGACGGGGGATGACGGTCTTCGCCACCGGGCCCGAGGAGGACGCCGAGCCCCACCTCTCCTCGCGCGAGCGCGAGGTGCTCTCGCTGATGGCCGACGGGGCCACGAACAAGGAGATCGCCGAGCGCCTCTTCCTCTCCCCGCACACGGTCAAGGACCACACCAGCGCCCTCTACCGCAAGCTCGGCGTGCGCAACCGCACCGAGGCGGTGCAGCGGGCCCAGCGGCTGGGACCGATCGCGGCCCGGCGGCGAATCCCCGAGAACGCGGCCCCCGACCCCCCCATTCGGGGGGTCTGAGGCGGTTTTCGCGTACTTTCGGCCCACCTGCGGGGCTATGTTCGCCAGCGAATGCACGACGGTCCCCCAACCGACGCCATCCTCTTCCCCGGACAGGGGAGCCAGACCCCGGGAATGCGCCGCATCGTCGAGGCCTTCCGGCCCGACCTGCTGCCCCTCGCCGAGCGCGCCGTGGGCGCCGATCCGTTCGAGCGGATCGAGGAGGGCACCCGCTACACCCAGCCGGCGATTTTCTGCGCGGCGGTGGCCGGCTGGAGCGCGATCGAGGCCGACCTCTCGCCGCTGGCGATGGGCGGGCACTCGCTCGGTGAGATCGCCGCGCTGGTCGCCGCCGGCGCGCTGTCGGCTGCCGACGGCATCCTGCTGATCGCGGAGCGGGGCCGGCTCATGCAGGAGGCGGCCGAGGCCAACGGCGACGGCGGCATGGCCGCCGTCCTGGGCGAGCCCCGCGAGGCGGTCGAGGAGGTTGCCGCGGCCCACGACCTCGTCCTGGCCAACGACAACTCGCCGACCCAGGTGGTCCTCTCCGGCCCCAGCAGGGCCCTGGCCGGTGCCGAGGAGGCGCTTCGCGAGCGCGGCCTGCGGGTGATGCCGCTCGCCGTGCGGGGCGCCTTCCACACCCCCGCGATGGAGCCCGCGGCGCGCGCCTTCGGCGAGGTCCTGGCAGGGGTCGAGTTCGCCCAGCCCGAGGTGCCCGTCTACTCCTGCGTCACCGCCCGCCCCTTCACCGACCCGCGCTCCGAGCTGGCCCGCTCGCTGACCGACCAGGTGCGCTGGCTGGAGGTGATGGAGGCCCTCCAGGCCTCCGGCGCCACCCGCTTCGTGGAGACCGGCCCCGGCAAGGTGCTGAGCCGCCTGGTCCGCCGCACCCTGAAGGGGGTCGAGGCGCTGGCCCCGGTCGAGGAGGTCCTGGCCGGTGCCTAGCGCCGGCGCGGCCACGGCTTTCGCGGCTCCCGCCGCCGGGCGCGCCGTGCGCTCGGCGGCGATCGCCGCCGTGGCCCGCAGCGTCCCGGCGGCCGTCGTCCCGAGCTCCGAGGTGGCCGAGCGGATCGGGGTCACCGAGGAGTGGATCCTCACCCGCACCGGCGTCCGCGAGCGCCACATCGCCGCCGAGGGCGAGACCGTCGCCGCGCTGGCCGTCGAGGCCGGCCGCAGGGCCCTGGAGCGCGCCGGCGTGGAGGCCGCCTCGCTCGACCTGGTCCTGGTCGGGACCAGCGCCGCCGACGACCTCACCCCCAACGCCGGGCCCATCGTGGCCGGTCGCCTCGGGGCCGTCAGGGCCGGCGGGATGGACATCGGCGCGGCCTGCAACGGCTTCATGTCGGCGCTGGCGCTGGGCTCGGCCCAGATCGAGTCCGGCCGCGCCGAGCGCGTGCTGGTGATCGGCTCGGAGGTGCTCAGCCGCTTCACCGAGTCCTCGGACCGCGGCACCGCGGCGATCTTCGCCGACGGGGCGGGCGCCGCCCTGCTGGTCCCCGCCGACGGCGAGGGCGGGATCGGCCCGATCGTGCTCGGCGCCGACGCCGACGACGAGGGCTACGTGAAGGCCACCCACGCCGACCAGACGATCGTGATGAAGGGCCACGACACCTTCCGCGAGGCGGTGCGGCGGCTCGTCGAGTGCACCGAGCAGGTGCTCGAGCGCGGCGGGATCGGCATCGACGACGTCGACCTCTTCGTCTACCACCAGGCCAACCTGCGGATCCTCGCGGCGGTTGGCGAGAAGCTCGGCCTCGACCTCGACAGGGTGGTCAAGACCATCGACCGCTTCGGCAACACCTCGGCGGCGACGGTGCCGATCGCCCTGGCCGAGGCCGACCGGGCCGGGCGCCTCAGGGACGGGGACACGGTGCTTCTCGGGGCCTTCGGCGGGGGATTCTCATGGGGGGCGGGGCTGCTCACCTGGGGCCCGCCCCGATGAGCGCGGACTCCCGGCCACAGGGCTGCGCGGTCGTCACCGGCGCCTCCCGCGGGATCGGCGCGGCGATCGCCCGCGCCCTCGCCGCCGACGGCTGGACCGTCGGCGTCAACTACCGCGTCGACGCCGAGGGGGCCGAGCGGACCGCCGACGAGATCGCCGGGGACGGCGGCAGCGCGGTCCCGGTGGAGGGGGACGTCACCGACGCCGAGCAGGTTGACGCGATGTTCTCCTCGATGGAGTCCGCCCACGGCCCGGTCCTCGCCCTCGTCAACAACGCCGGGACCCGGGCCGACCAGATCCTCCCCCTGATCGAGCAGGAGGCCTGGGACTCGGTGATCGAGACCAACCTCACCGCCGCCTACCGCACCACCCGCCGGGCGATCCGGCCGATGATCCGGGCCCGCTTCGGGCGGGTCATCAACGTCGCCTCGGTGGTCGGCCCGCGCGCCAACCCCGGCCAGTCGAACTACGCCGCCTCCAAGGCGGGGCTGATCGGCTTCACGAAGACCGTCGCCGCCGAGGTCGCCAAGCGCTCGGTGACGGTCAACGCGATCGCCCCCGGCTTCGTGGAGACCGAGCTGACCGAGGGGATCATCGGCCCCGAGCTTCTCGAGAGGATCCCGGCGGGGAGGCCGGGTACGGGCGAGGAGGTCGCCGCCTGCGCGCGCTTCCTCGCCTCGGCCGAGGCCTCCTACGTGACCGGAGTGACCCTGACAGTGGACGGCGGGATGACCGCCTGAGAGAAAGGAAGCCATGCCGGAGACAGCAAGCAGGGAAGCGGTTCAGGAGCGGGTCTTCGCCGCTCTGGAGGAGTTCGGGGCCGACCCGGACAAGATCAACCTCGACGCCGAGTTCGAGGCGATCGACATCGACTCGCTCGACATCGTAGAGCTGGCGCAGATCGTCGAGGACGAATACGGCGTCGAGCTGAAGGGCGAGGACGTCGAGGGGATCAAGACCGTCGGCCAGGCCGTCGACCTCGTGGTGAGCCGCCTGCCGTGAGCCGCGGGGTCGTGATCACCGGAGTCGGCGCGGTGACGCCCCTCGGCGTCGGCGCCGAGACCACGCACGAGCGCTGGTGCGAGGGGCGCTCGGGCATCTCCGACGGGCTCGGGCGGGCGGACGAGTTCGAGCCCCGCGACCACCTCACGGTCAAGCAGGTGCGCCGCGCCGACCGGGCCACCCAGCTCGCCCTCACCGCGGCGGCCGAGGCCACCTCCCAGGCCGGCTGGGAGGAGGGCCTGCCCTGCGACTCCGAGCGGATCGGCTGCATCGTCGGCACCGGGATCGGCGGCATGAACACGATCGAGTCCGAGCACGACGTGCTGCGCGAGCGCGGGCCCGAGCGGATCTCGGCGCTGGCGGTGCCCCTGATGATGGCCAACGCGCCCGCGGGCATGACCTCGATGCGCTACGGCCTGCACGGCCCCTCCTTCGGCACCGTCTCCGCCTGCGCCTCGGGCGCCCACGCCCTCGGGACGGCGGTCAGGACCATCTCCTGGGGCGATGCCGACGCCTGCCTGGCCGGCGGCACCGAGTCGGCCCTCACCGAGCTGGCCGCCGCTGCCTTCGCGAAGATGGAGGCGACCTCCCCGACCGGCATCTCCCGGCCCTTCGACCGGCTGCGCGACGGCTTCGTGATGGGCGAGGCGGCCGGCGTCCTGGCGCTTGAGGCCGAGGAGGTGGCCGAGGCGCGCGGCGCACCGGTGATCGGCCGGGTGCGCGGCTACGCCGCCACCTCCGACGCCCACCACATCACCGCGCCCGAGCCCTCCGGCCGCGGCGCCCGGCGGGCGATGGAGCTGGCGCTCGAGGACGCCGGGCTGGGGCCCGCCGACCTCGACTACGTCAACGCCCACGGCACCTCCACCCAGCTCAACGACCGCTCGGAGACCGAGGCGCTGAAGGCCGCCCTGGGCGAGGACGCCCGGCGCCTTCCGATCAGCTCCCTGAAGTCCTCGGTCGGGCACCTGCTGGGGGCGGCCGGGGCCGTCGAGGCGGTGGCCACGGCGCTCGCCCTGCGCGACCGGATCGCCCCGCCGACCATCAACTACGAGAACCCCGACGAGGGCCTCGACCTCGACTACGTGCCCAACGTCTCGCGGCCGATGTTCTCCGACGGCGACGGCAAGGGGCGCCCGGTGATCGGGATGTCCAACTCCTTCGGCTTCGGCGGGCACAACGCAGTGCTGGTCCTGGAGGTCGATTGAGCGCCGTGGCGACACCTTCGCGCTCCGCCGCGAGCGTCCCGGTCGAGCGGCTCGAGCTGCTCGCCGATCCCGGCACCCTGGAGCTGATCCGCACCGGCGTCGTCTCGCGGAGGATCGGCGAGCGGGCCCGCCCCGACGACGGCGTGCTCGCCGGCTCGGCCCGGGTCGGCGGGCGGCCGGTCTTCTGCTACGCCGAGGACCCCGGGTTCCTGGGAGGCAGCCTGGGCGAGGCGCACGCCGACTCGATAGTGCGGGTGATGGAGCTGGCCGATCGCGCTGGCGCCCCGCTGGTCGGCTTCGTCGAGTCCGGGGGGGCGAGGCTCCAGGAGGGCCACGCCGCGCTCGCCGGCTACGGGCGGATCTTCCGGCGCAGCGTCGAGCTCTCCCGGCGCGTCCCGCAGATCTCGGTGGTCTCGGGCGTCTCGGCGGGCGGCGGCGCCTACTCGCCGGCGCTCACCGACTTCGTGGTGATGACCGGGGAGGGGCGGATGTTCCTGACCGGCCCGGGGGTGGTGCGGGCGGCGCTCGGCGAGGAGGTCAGCATGGAGGACCTCGGCGGGGTGCGGGTGCACGGCCGCAACGGCGTCTCCCACTTCTCGGTGCCCGACCCGGCCGGTGCGGCGGCGCTGGTGCGCGAGCTGCTCGGGCTGCTTCCCTCGCGGATCGGCGAGGCCCCCCGCATCGAGCCCGGCCGGGCCCCCGCCGCAGACCCCGCCGCCCCGGTCCCCGCCGAGGCCCGCAAGGTCTATGACGTGCGCGAGGTGGCGGCCTCCCTCCTCGACGACGGGCGGCTGCTGGAGGCCTCGCCGCGCTGGGCGCCGAACATGATCACCGCGATGTGCAGGATCGAGGGCCGGCCGATCGGCCTGATCGCCAACCAGCCCTGCCGGCTGGCGGGAGTGATCGACGCGGCCGCGGCCGAGAAGGCCTCGATCTTCATCGAGCGCTGCGAGCGCTTCGGGCTGCCGCTGGTCGTGCTCGTCGACACCCCCGGCTTCATGCCCGGGCGCCGCCAGGAGGAGGCCGGGGTGATCCGTCACGGGGCCTCGCTGCTGCGGGCCTTCGCGGCGGCGCGGGTGCCGAAGCTGACGGTGGTGCTGCGCAAGGCCTACGGCGGCGCGGTGATCACGATGAACTCCCGCGACCTCGGCGCCGACGCGGTCTTCGCCTGGCCGCAGGCGGAGATCGGGATCATGGCCGCGCGCCAGGCGGTCGGGATCGTCCACCGCCGCGAGCTGGGGGCAGCCCGGCCCGAGGCCCACGACCTGCTGGCCGCCTCCTACGCCGAGGAGCACCTCAGCGCCGAGGCGGCGGCGGCGAGCGGCTACGTGGACGAGGTGATCGAGCCCGCCGCGACCAGGGCCCGTCTCGCCTCGGCGCTGGCCTGGAGGGACCGTCCGTGAGCGGTCCGCTCGGCGCCGACTTCGACGACCTCACCCCCGGGGAGTCCTTCACCACGCCGGGGCGGACGATCACCGAGTCCGATCTGGTCGGCTTCTCGGCGCTGACCGGCGACTGGCATCCTCAGCACTCCGACGCCGAGTGGGCCGCCGCCGGGCGCTTCGGCGCCCGGGTGGCCCACGGGATGCTCGTCCTCTCCTACGCGGTCGGGCTGGTCCCGATCGACCCCGAGCGGGTGCTCGCGCTTCGCGGCCTGGACTCCGTCGCCTTCAAGCGTCCGGTGATGATCGGCGACACGATTCACGTCGAGGGCCGGCTCGAGGAGACCAGGGAGCTCGACCACGAGACCGGCCTCGCCGTCTTTCTCTGGAAGGTCGCGAACCAGGACGGGGAGACGGTCGCTCGGGCGCGCGTCAGTGCGCTGTGGCGGCGAGGTGGGCCGGCGCCCGGAGCCGGAGCGCCCGGAGCCGGGGCGCCCGGAGCCGGCGAGGGGGCCTTGCTCTGATCCTCGAGGGCAGGCGGATCCTCGTCACGGGGGTGATCAACCGCCGCAGCATCGCCTACTCGATCGCCGAGCGCGCCCAGAGCCAGGGGGCCGAGGTGCTGCTGACCAGCTTCGGCCGGGTTCGGCGGATCACCGAGCGGGCCGCGAGGTCGCTCCCCGAGCCTCCCGAGGTGCTCGAGCTTGACGTCAACAGCGACGAGGACCTCGCGGCGCTCGCCGGGGAGCTGGAGCGCCGCTGGGGAAGGGTGGACGGCGCCGTCCACGCGGTCGCCTTCGCCCCCCCCGACGCGATCGGAGGGAACTTCATGGCGGCCCCGCGGGAGAGCGCCAAGCAGGCTTTCGAGACCAGCGCCTTCTCGCTGAAGGCGCTGGGCGAGGCGCTGCTGCCGGTGATGGGGGCGGGGGGCAGCATCGTCGGCCTCGACTTCGACGCCTCGGTGGCCTGGCCCGCATACGACTGGATGGGGGTTGCCAAGGCCGCCCTGGAATCCACCTCGCGCTACCTGGCCCGCGAGCTGGGCCCCCGCGGGATCAGGGTGAACCTGGTCTCGGCCGGGCCGCTCTCCACCGCGGCGGCGAGCGGCATCGAGGGCTTCTCCACCCTCTCGATCGGCTGGAGCGAGGCGGCCCCGCTCGGCTGGGACTCCTCGGACCCCGCCCCCGTGGCCGACTGCGCGCTCTTCCTGCTCTCCGACCTGGGCAGCGGGATCAGCGGCGAGATCATCCACGTCGACGGCGGCTTCCACGCCGTCGCGCCTGTCTCGCCGCCCTAGGCCGGCGGCAAGGACGGGCGCACGCGCCTCCCGCGGCGAACCCGGGCGCGAACTCCTCCCGCGGCAAGGACGGACGCACACTCCTCCCGCGGCAAGGACGGACGCACACGCCTCCCGCGGCAAGGACGGACGCACACGCCTCCCGCGGCAAGGACGGACGCACACGCCTCCCGCGGCGAACCCGGGCGATCCGGCTCGCTAGGCTCCATGTCACCAACCTTCGATCCCCAGGAGAGCGACTGATGGCCTACGAGGTTCCCGCCCTGCCCTACGACTACGGCGCCCTGGCCCCGCACATCGGCGAGGACACGATGCGGGTCCACCACGACAAGCACCATCAGGCCTACGTGGACAAGGCCAACGCCGCCCTGGAGGGCACCGAGTGGGCCGACGCCGACGTCGAGGAGGTCCTGCGCAGCCTCTCCTCGCTGCCCGGGGACAAGCAGGGCCCGGTGCGCAACAACGCCGGCGGCCACTACAACCACTCCCTGTTCTGGGAGATGATGAGCCCCGACGGCGGCGGCGAGCCCGGCGGCGAGCTGGGCGCGGCGATCTCCTCGAAGTGGGGCTCCTTCGACGCCTTCAGGGAGGAGTTCAAGAACGCGGGCGTCAACCGCTTCGGCTCAGGCTGGGCCTGGCTGGTCCACGACGGCTCCGGCCTGGCCGTGGTCTCGACCGCCAACCAGGACTCCCCGGTCTCCGACGGCCAGGTGCCGCTGCTCGGCTGCGACGTCTGGGAGCACGCCTACTACCTCAACTACCAGAACCGCCGTCCCGACTACATCGACGCCTTCTGGAACGTCGTCAACTGGGACTACGTCGCGGAGCGCCTGGCCGGCGCCGGCGGCTGAGGGCTGCGGGCAGGCGATTCGGCGGGGAGGACGGCGCAACTATGCGGGCGGGGAGGACGGCGCAACTATGCGGGCGGGGAGGACGGCGCAACTATGCGGGCGAGGAAGAGTTAGGGGGGTCGTGATCAACCGGAGGCGGCGGAGCAGGCTGTTGCTGGGCGGGGTCGCGGCGGTCGCGGCGGCGGTCGGCCTCTGGGCCGGGGTCGCCTACGCGGCGGAGACGATCAAGGCCGACCCCAACTGCTGCACGTTCACCGAGCCCGAGTACTTCTCCGACGTCTCGGAGGTACCGGTGTTCGACAACGCCGGCGCCGACTCCCCGCACAACGTCACGGCTTTCCAGAAGGGCCCGGACGGCAAGCCGCTGTTTCGCTCGGCCAACATCGCCAAGGACCACACGGGGATCGTCAACGGCACCCAGTACCTGCCGGCCGGGACCTACGACTTCTTCTGCACGATCCACGGGCCGACGATGAAGAGCAAGCTGACGATCCAGCAGAAGAGCAGCCCGCCGGTGGCGCGGCCGAAGATCGACGTGGCGATCCCGGCCCAGTCGCTCTCCAAGGTCCGCTCCTCAGGGAAGCTGAAGGTGAAGGTCTCCGCGAAGACCCTGAGCGACCGCATCTCGGTGGTCGCCAAGAAGGGCGCCCGCAAGCTGGGCTCGGCGGCGGGCATCGACCTGGCGCAGGGAGCGTCGCGCAATGTCACCCTCGCCCTCACCGCGGCCGGCAAGCGTTCGCTGAAGAACCTGAAGTCGGCCAAGGTCACCGCGACCGGCTCGGTCCCCTTCGGCAAGTCCGACTCGGCCTCGCGAACGCTCCGCTGAGGCCGGCGTCCGGGGTGGGCCTTCGGCGTCTCGGCGCTCTCCGGCCTGGGGCGGGCCCGGCCGCGGCCCTCATCCGCCGCCCCGCTGGCGAGAGTGAAGATAAGCATCAATGCGCTGGTTTCGATCACTCTCGCGAGCGGGGCCGTGGTGCTGGCGGCGTTCGGGCGGCGACCCCCGGGGGGTCGGTCGATCCCAGCGGCTTCGACGCGGGCCGCTCGGGCCAGCAGGAGGCGGCGCGCGACGTGATCGCCGCCGATCCCGTGGCCGGCCCCTGCGGGCAACCGCCCCCTGGGACGGGGCAGCCGGCCCCTGCGCGCAGCGCCGCCGCTGACCTGCCTACCAGCGGACGGGCAGCGACTTGAGCTGGTTGATGAAGGGAGAGAGGACCTGCTGCGGCTCCCCGGCGATCTCCATCTCCGGGAACCGCTTCAGCGTCTCCTCGAAGAGGATCCGCAGCTCCAGCCGGGCCAGCGCGGTGCCCAGGCAGTAGTGGCGCCCGCCCGCCCCGAAGGCCTGGTGCTCGGGGTTTCGCAGCACGTCGAAGCGGTCGGGGTCCTCATAGCGGCTCTCGTCGCGGTTGGAGGAGACGTACCACATCACCACCTTGTCGCCCTCGCGGATCTCCCGCCCGTTCAGCTCGGTGTCGCGGGTGGCGGTGCGGCGGAAGTGCGCGAAGGCCGGGAACATCCGCAGCGACTCCTCGACGGCGCCGGGGATCAGCGAGGGGTCCGAGACCAGCATCCGCATCTGGTCGGGGTTCTCCAGCAGCGCCCGCATGCCGCTGCAGTAGGTGGCCTTGGTGCTGTCGTTGCCCGCCGCGACCAGCAGGAAGAAGCCCATGACGATCTCGTGCTCCTCGAGGCGCTGCCCGTCGATCTCGGCGTGGACCAGGACGCTGGTCAGGTCCTCGGTGGGGTTCTCGCGGCGCTCGGCGATCATCGCCCGGCAGCGGTCGAAGATCTCGGGGATGTCCTTCTCGAGCACCTCGGGGACGCCACCGGGGTTGAGATCGGGGTCCCCCGCCCCGAGCGCCGCGTTCATCAGGTTCGCCCAGATCGCGTCGTCCTCGGGCGGGATGCCCATGAAGCTGCCGATCACCCGCGAGACGGCGGGCTGGGCGACGTCGGTGACCAGGTCGCAGGTCTCGCGCCCCTCGAGCCGGTCCAACACGTCCTCGACGATCTCGCGGATCGCCGTCTCGTGCTCGGCGATCCGCTTCGGGGTGAAGCCGCGCTGGAAGAGCATCTTGATGCGGTCGTGCTTGGGCGGGTCCATGCCGATGAACATCGCCCGGCTGAGCTCCATCGGGAAGCCGGCGTTGACCGCGGTGACGCCGCCCAGCTCGGAGGAGTAGGTCTTCCAGTCGTAGCTGACCGTGTGGATGTCATCGGCCGTGGTCACCGACCAGTAGCCGGCCTCGTCGGGGTATTCGCTGATGTGGTCCGTCCAGTGCACCGGGCAGCCGCCGCGAAGGGCCCGGAAGAGGTCGTGCGGCGGGCCGTCGAGCCAATGCTCGCGCTCGGTGACGCGGACCTTCTCGAGGTTCTCGGTATCGACCGGCTTCATGCCCACTCCTCCGTGATCGGCGCTCGCCTCGAACGGCGGCGATGATACTGGCTGACCAGCCAGGACCCTCGCACCCTCGTCCAGGGAGACCCCGCGGTCCCGGCGGATCCGTTATCAGTGGGGCATGGGCCGGCTCGCCAGAATCGCCCATGCGCCGCGGCGCATTGCCGGGGCATCCGCGTGCGCGGCCGCGGCGCTGGCGGCGATCGGATGCATGGCGGCTTCCCTGGCGCCCGCCGCGCGCGCAAGCCGCGCGGTGACCGTCGAAGGAAACCGCCTCGTGGATGGCTCGGGCCGCGCGGTGCGCCTGCTCGGCGTCAACCGCTCCGGCGCCGAGTACGCCTGCGTGCAGGGCTACGGCTTCTTCGACGGTCCCACCGACCGCGCCTCGATCGTGGCGATGAAGTCTTGGCGGATCAACGCCGTGCGGGTGCCGCTCAACCCGCAGTGCTGGCTGGGGAGCGCGACGGTGAAGCCCGCCCTCCGCGGGCCCCGATACCGGGCGGCGATCTCGGGCTACGTCTCCAGGCTCGAGCGGGCCGGGCTCTGGGTGATCCTCGACATGCACCTGGCCGGAGCGGGCGACAACCGCGCCAACCGGATCCTGCGGATGCCCGACGCCGACCACGCACCGGCCTTCTGGCGCAGCGTCGCCTCGCACTTCCGCTCCGACCACCACCTCCTCTTCGACCTCTACAACGAGCCCCACGACGTCGGCTGGCGCTGCTGGCTGCACGGCTGCCGGATCCCCGGCTACGCCGATCCCCAGGGCCACGTGGACTCCTACCGGGCGGCCGGCATGCAGGACCTCGTGGACGCCGTTCGCTCGGCCGGCGCCACCCAGCCCCTGATGCTCGGCGGGCTCGACTGGGCGCGCTCCCTGCGGGGCTGGCTCGCCCACCGCCCCCGTGACCCGCTTCACCACCTGGCCGCCTCCGAGCACAACTACGGCGGCCTTGCACCCTGCGGGCGCCGCTGCCGCTCGGCCATCGCCGCCAGCGCGCGCCGGGTCCCGGTGGTGGTCGGCGAGCTGGGCGAGACCGACTGCCGGCACGGCTACATAGACCGCTTCATGCCCTGGGCGGACTCCCACGGCATCTCCTACCTCGGCTGGACGTGGAACGCGACGGCGCCGGGAAGCTGGACCTGCCGCGGCGGGCCGGCGCTGATCGACACCTTCGGCGGCGTCCCCACCGCCTTCGGGAGGGGCTTCCGGGACCACCTCCGGGACCTCGCCGCGCGGTGAGGGCGCCCCGAGGCCGGGCGCCCCGGCTCGCGGCGCACGCCCCGGCCCGGTCGGAGGACATCCCGCGGCGGGCGTCCCGGCCCGGTCGCGGACGCCCGGGCGTTGGTTAGGCTGAGCGAATGGGCAGCGTCCCACCGCCGGTCCGCGAGCTTCTGGGCGGTCGCGAGGGAGAGGAGATGGCGCTCAACGACCGCTATCTCAATCCCCAGCTCGGCCGCATCGTCCGCACCCTCGGGTTCGACCGACGGTGGGTCCGGGGCGACGGGCCCTACCTGGTGGACGACCGGGGCGACCGCTACCTCGACCTGCTGAGCGGCTACGGCGTCTTCGGCATCGGCCGCAACCACCCCGAGGTGCTCGACGCGATCGCCGCCGTCGCGGAGGCCAGGACCGCCAACCTCCCCCAGCTCGGGGTGACCCTGCTCAGCGGCCTGCTCGCCGAGCAGATGGTCGGGCGCTCCCCCGCCCGGATCGAGGCGATGGTGCCGGCCAGCAGCGGCACCGAGGCGGTCGAGGCCGCGATCAAGCTGGCCCGGGCGACCACCGGGCGCCCGCGCGTACTCTACGCGGAGCACGCCTTCCACGGCCTCACGATGGGCTCTCTCTCGCTGAACGGGAACGAGGAGTTCCGCGGCGGCTTCGGCCCCTTCCTTCCCGGGTGCGAGCCGGTCGGTTTCGGGGACATCGAGGGGCTCGAGCGCCAGCTCGGGCGCGGCGACGTCGCCGCCTTCGTCGTCGAGCCGGTCCAGGGGAAGGGCGTCAACCTGCCGCCCGAGGGCTACCTCCGAGGGGTCGCCGAGCGCTGCCGCGAGGCCGGGGCCCTGCTGGTCTGCGACGAGGTCCAGACGGGGCTCGGGCGCACCGGGCGCTTCTTCGCGCTCGAGCACTCCGAGCTGGACCCGGACATGATCTGCGTCGCCAAGACCCTCTCGGGCGGCATGGTCCCGATCGGCGCCTTGCTGGCGAGCCGGCAGGTCATGGACGCCGTCTTCGACAGCATGGAGCGCGGGGTGCGCCACGGGTCCACGTTCGGCGGCAACGACCTCGCGGCGGCGGCGGCGCTCGCCACGCTGCGCGTGCTCGACACCGAGGGTCTGGTGAAGCGGGCGGCCCGAAACGGCGAGCTGCTGCTGGAGCTGACCAGGCCCCTGGTGGACCGCTACGAGGTCGTCCGCGAGGTGCGCGGTCTGGGGTTGATCTGGGCGATCGAGCTGGGCCCCCCGTCAGGGGGGGCGGCACGCCCGGTGTGGGACATGGTGGAGCGCGCCCAGCCCGGCCTCTTCGCCCAGCTCGTCACCGTGCCGCTCTTCCACGAGCACCGGATCCTCTGCCAGGTCGCCGGGCACCGGATGAACGTGGTCAAGGCGCTGCCGGCCATGGTCGTCTCCGAGGAGGAGATCCGCCGCTTTGCCGGCGCGCTCGACCAGGTGCTCGCCCGCGCGGAGCGGGTCCCGTCGGCGATGGCCCGCTTCGGCCTCGGGATGGCGAGGCGGGCGGCCGCGGGGCGGCGCAGCGCGGCGTGAGGGCCCTGGTCACCGGAGCCGGCGGCTTCATCGGCGCCCACGTCGCCGCGGCGCTGGCGGCGGCCGGGGCCGAGGTGAGGGCGTTCGACCTCGATCCCGCCGGAGACCACCCCGCCGGGGTCGAGCCCGTCGCCGGCGACATCCGCGACCCCGACGCGGTCGGAGCGGCCCTGGAGGGTTGCGACGCCGTTTTTCACCTCGCGGCGCTCTACAGCTTCTCCCGGGCCCACGCCGAGCAGATGCGCGCGGTCAACGTCGAAGGCACGCGGGCCCTGCTCGACGCGGCCGCCCGGGGGGGACGCCGGCGGGTCGTCCACAC
>JAXLSZ010000004.1:0-592867 GCA_046330315.1 Solirubrobacterales bacterium | reverse complement strand
GGACGGTGCTGGGAAGCCGCTTCGCGAAGAAGCCGCTGGAGCTCGACATCCCCGTCTACATCACCGGGATGAGCTTCGGCGCGCTCTCGCTGGAGGCGAAGATGGCGCTCGCCAAGGGCGCCTCGATGGCCGGCACCGCCACCTGCTCGGGGGAGGGCGGGATGATCCCGCCCGAGCGCGACCTCTCGACCAAGTGGTACTACCAGGTGATCCAGAGCCGCTACGGCTTCAACCCGCACCACCTGATGCTGGCCGACGGGGTCGAGTTCTTCATCGGGCAGGGGTGCAAGGTCGGCCTGGGCGGCCACCTGATGGGCCAGAAGGTCACCGAGCAGGTCGCGGAGATGCGCTCGCTGCCGGCCGGCATAGATCAGCGCTCGCCGGCCCGCCACCCCGACTGGCTGGGCCCCGACGACCTCTCGCTGAAGGTCCAGGAGACCCGCGAGGCGACCAACTACGAGATCCCGATCCAGCTCAAGCTCGGCGCCGCCCGGGTCTACGACGACGTGCGCATGGCGGCCAAGTGCGGCCCCGACATCATCTACCTCGACGGTGCCGAGGGCGGCACCGGCGCCGGCCCCCACATCGCCGCCGAGGAGACCGGGATCCCGCTGATGGCGGCGATCCCCGAGGCGCGCCGGGCGCTGGAGGACGTCGGCCTCGCCGACGAGGTGGACCTGGTGGTGGCGGGCGGGATCCGCAACGGGGGCGACATCGCCAAGTGCCTGGCGCTGGGGGCCAGCGCGGTGGCGATCGGCCACTCGGCCCTGATGGCGCTGAACTGCAACAAGGAGATCCCCGGGGTCACCGACTACGAGGGGACGGTCGGGGTGCCGGCGGGACAGTGCTACCACTGCCACACCGGCCGCTGCCCGGTTGGCATCGCCACCCAGGACGCCGAGCTTCGCAAGCGCCTCGACGTGGACTCCGCCGCGAACCGCGTCTACAACTTCCTGCACACCCTCACCCTCGAAGTGCAGATGCTCGCCAGGGCCTGCGGGAAGACCTCCGTTCACAGCCTCGAGCCCGAGGACCTCGCGGCGCTGACCGTCGAGGCCTCGGCGATGGCCCGGGTCCCCCTGGCCGGGACCGACTACACCCCCGGGGTCAGCGAGGAGCGGGCCCTGGGGGAGATCCGCGCCCTGCTCGACGACTACCTCGAGAACCCGGTGGACTTCCTGCCCGCGCCGGCCGCCACGGAGGAGCCCCGATGACCCGGCTGGACAGGGTCCGCGAGCCCGAGAAGATCGTTTCGATAGACGCCGAGTACCTCTCGGGAAAGCGGTTTCCCTACCAGGAGGACATCTCCCTGGTCGAGGACATCGACCTCGAGGCGGCCACCCCCGGCCAGGACCTCAACTGGCTGGAGGACGTCGAGCTGCTCGAGGAGGAGGGCCGGCCGGCCGTCTTCGACCGCTACTCCAACTCGTTCCTGCGGATCTACTTCCCGATCCCCGAGGGCCGCGAGGACGAGATCGCGCGCAAGGTGCTGATCGCCCACCTCCGGGCGGGGAACTCGTACGGGATCCGCCTCAAGCGGAACTACGCCAAGTTCCCCCAGCCGGAGCTGGGCCCGTGGGTCGAGGACTCCGCCACGGTCGGGGACGACTGGCGACCGGCCATCCTCGAGGGCTGGGAGCCCCCCGACCACTAACGAGATGGTGGCGGTCCCCCGCTCGGCGGAACACGTGGTCATCGGGGCCGGGGTGCACGGCCTCTCGACCGCCTGGCACCTCGCCGAGGGCGGCGCGCAGGTCCTGGTCCTGGACAAGGCGGGGGTCGGCGCCGGTGCCTCGGGGATCGCCTGCGGGGTGATCCGCAACAACTACTTCCAGCCCGCGATGGCCGAGCTGATGGCGGCCTGCGTGGAGATCTGGGAGTCCGACCCGGAGGCCTTCCACTACCACGGCTCCGGCTACGTGGCGCTGGGCCCGGAGGCCCAGGAGGCCGAGCTGGTCGAGGTCTACGAGCGCCAGCGGGAGATCGGCTACCCCTCCGAGATCCACACCGGCGCCGCGGCCGTCGCCTCCCACATGCGGGAGATGTTCGGCGATTGGCGCGCCGAGGGGCTGACGGTGTGCCTCCACGAGAAGGCCGGCGGCTTCGCCTTCAACATGGCGTCCATGTACGGCCTTGCGGACAAGGCGAGGGCGGCGGGGGCGGCGGTCCGCGAGGGCGTCGGTGTCAACGGCTTCGACTTCGACGAGTCCGGGGCCGTCGCCGCTGTGGAGACGACCGCCGGCCCGATCGAGGTCGGCCAGGTGACGGTCGCGGTCGGGCCCTGGGTCGCGGAGTTCTGGGAGATGCTGGGCCTGCCGCAGCGCATCGACGTTCACCATCCCGACGGCAGCGTCGAGCGGGACATGCCGATGTGGACGTACTG
Source organism: Solirubrobacterales bacterium (assembly GCA_046330315.1). Classification (GTDB taxonomy): domain Bacteria; phylum Actinomycetota; class Thermoleophilia; order Solirubrobacterales; family 70-9; genus JAXLSZ01. Next base: position 590,484 of record JAXLSZ010000004.1, on the reverse strand, counting down.
GTACCTCCAGGAGGGCGAGGTGGCGATGCCGCCCTCGACGCTCGACACCGACGCCGGCGGCAACCCCCCGGTCCTGCACGTGGACTCCGACCGCCCGCTCCGCGACGACGAGGGCTGGCTGATCACCGAGGAGCCCTGGGGAATCTACGTCAAGCCCGACCGCGAGACGATCCAGGGCGGGGCCCAGCCGCTTACGATCGGCGAGAGCTTCCAGGTGGACCCCTACCCGACCGGGACGGCGGACGAGGGCTTCCCCGACCTCTGGTGCGCGGCGCTGTCCCACCTGATGGCTCGCTTCGAGGGCTGCCGCTCCTCCTACCGGCGGGCGCGCTCCGGGGGCGCAGGGGCGTTCACCCCGGACAACTTCCCGGTCTTCGACCGCATGCTCGAGAACGTCTACGTGATCGCCGACTCCAACCACGGATACAAGATGATCGCCGTCGGCCGCGAGGTCGCGCTGGAGCTGGAGGGAGGGCACTCCCCGCTGCTGGCGCCCTTCCGCTTCGAGCGCTTCGCGACCGGCGATCTGCACCCGGTCTCCAGCAGCCCCTATCCCTGGAGCTGAGCGTCGTTGGCCGAGGCGCCGGCGGAGACCAGCACCGCCGAGCTTCAAGTTCCAACTGATATGCAGCGGTTTCTTGAAGCTCGGCGGGCCGGTGGCCGATGAGTGCGACCGAGACACCCTCGGAGTGCACGCACCTGATCCTCGGCGGCGGCGTCAACGGGCTCTCGGTCGCCTGGCACCTGGCCGAGCGGATCGGGGGCGAAGGCGAGATACTCGTCGTCGAGAAGGACCGGATCGGTGCCGGGGCCTCCGGGCTGGCCGGAGGGATCGTCCGCAACTACTACCGGGCGCCGGCGATCACCGAGCTGATCCGCGACTCGGTCGAGATCTTCGAGGCCGAGCCGGAGGCCTTCGGCTTCCGCCAGGTCGGCTACCTGGCGGCGGTTCCCGAGCGCCAGGTCGACGACCTGGTCGCGATCCGCTCTCATCACGAGGCGGCCGGCTACGAGTCGGAGCTGATCACCGGGCCCGAGAGCTGCCGCGAGTACCTGACCTGGACCTGGCCCGACTGGACGGCGCCGGTCGCGGCCGTGCTGCACGAGCGCCGCGGCGGCTGGGCGGACGCGATGGAGACGGTCCGCCACCTCGCCGAGCGGGCGAGGAGCGCCGGCGCCCGGATCGCCGAGGGCGTCGAGGTCCTGGGCTTCGAGGAGCGAGACGGCCGGGTCGTCGCCGCAGAGACGAGCCGGGGGCGCATCGCCTGCGAGACGCTGGTGATCGCGCCGGGGCCATGGGCGAGCGGGGTCTGGGAGATGCTCGGGCGCTCGCCCTGGCTCGAGGTCGCGGGTCCGGCCGGCGATGCCACGCAGGACGACGGACCTGGCGGCGGTGCCGCGCAGGGCGACGCGCCGGGCAGCGGCGCAGGGCCTTCCGTGCGGCGGCTGCTATTGGCTTACCTGAAGGCGCAGGAGGGCGAGTTCCAACTGCCCGGGGTGGGCCTCGGCGGCCGCGCCGGGCGCGAGCCACCGGTGGTGCACCTCGACCAGGAGACCCCGCTCCGCTCCGACCGCGACGGCAGGGCGCTGACCGACGGCCCCTGGGGCATCTACTTCCGAATGGGCCGGACGGGCACGGGGATCACGGGCGGCGGCCTTCCGCTGCGCCTCGAGGACCCCGAGCTCGACCCCTACGGCGCCGGCAACCCCGCCCACGCCGCCGAGCCGGAGTTCGGGGAGTTCTTCGTCTCCGGCCTCGCGACGGCCTTCGGCCGCTTTCGAGGACAGGCCGGAGGCTGGCGCGCCACGCCGGGCGGCGGCATTGTCAGCCACACGCCCGACAACTACCCGATCTGCGATTGGATCGGGCCCAACGCCTACGCGGTGATCGACTCGGGGCACGGCTTCAAGATCCTCGCCCTCGGGCGCCACGCCGCCTCCGACCTGCTCGAAGGGGAGCCGCGCCTCGATCCCTTCCGCCTCGCCCGCTTCGCGAGCGGCGAGACCCACACCGCCTCCGCCGGCCCCTACCCCTGGACCTGACCCCGCCGAGCTTCAAGTTTCCGCTGGCATACAGCCGGAAGTTGAAGCTCGGCGGGGGGGGTTTGGCGGTGGCTAGAGGCGCAGGCTGCGGATCACGTGCAGGTCGATCGAACCCGGCGCGAAGAGGTTGGTGGAGTGGAGCACCGGGCGCGAGCCGACGGCGTGGATCAGCTCGGTCAGCTCCAGCGCCGCGGTGACCCGGGAAACGCCGAGCGCCTCCCCGAGCCGGCCGCCGGGCTCCAGCAGCCGCGGCCTGACCTGGGTCCGAGCGAAGGCGATCCTCTGCCCGCAGTCGACCAGCACGTCGAGGACCATGCGCCCGCCCTCGATCTCCCCGCGCAGTTCCGGCTGGGGCGGCAGCCTGACGTCGGGGTGGACGATGTCGCGCATGTAGGCCGCGGCGGTCCCGTCGGCGAGCAGGGTGCGATGGACCAGCGGCGCCCGCGCCCGGCGCGAGACCCCCAGCGCCTCCGCGACGTAGCCGGGGACGCGGGCCTGCTCGATCTGGAGGTTGCGCACGCTCAGCCGCTTTCCCTGGCGCCGGGCCAGCGAGGTGTAGGACTCCAGCACCTCCAGGCCCTCGCTGAAGGCCGCCGGGAGCGCCACCCGCCCGACGAAGGTTCCACTGCCCTGGCGGCGGACGACCTCGCCGTTGGACTCGAGGCGCTCCAGGGCAAGCCGCAGAGTCCCCCTGGAGACCCCGAGGTCCTCGGCAAGCTCCTTCTCCGGCGGCAGCCTCTCCCCGGTGCGCGCCCGCCCCGGGGCGAGCCGCTCGCGCAGGGCCGCCTCGGCGGTGTCCACGAGGGAGGGCTGCAGAGCCGGCTCCAATCTAGTCCGACCCCTCCTCGCGCCCGCCGCCCAGGCGCGCGCACGCGGCCTGCGCCCGCTCGGACGCCGCCCGCGCCCGCTCCACCGCCTCGCCCCCGCCGAGGTTCGCTGCAACCAGCTCGGCCGCCGAGCCCGCCGCGGCCGAGGCCAGCCTGCAGGCGACCCTCGCGTCCGCCGTGAACGGCCAGGACCCGGCGGCCACCACCTCCGCCGCGGCCTCGGCAACCTCCGCCGCGGTCTCGGCGACCTCCAGCGGCACCTCGCTCGCCCTCGCCAGTGCCTCAGACCGGGCCTCGGCGTCGGTCGCCGCCAGGACCTCGGCGTAGAGCGACGCGTCGCGGTCGGCGAGGCCCGGCAGGCGGCCGCGGACGCCCGCCGCCGCCTCCCCGAGCCCGCCCAGCCGCGCGGCGTGCTCGGCGCCCACCCGGTTGCCCTCGGCCCCGAGCCGCTCGGCGGCGAGTCCCGCGGTCAGCTCGACCAGCGCGGCGGCCGCCGCGCAGCAGAGCACGGAGGCGCCGCCCGCCGCCACCGTCTCGCTCCTGGAGGCGAGCGCCTCCAGCGCGTCCTCGACCCGGCTGGCGCCCAGCCCGGGCATCGGGCTCAGAAGAGCCCCACCGTGCGGCCCTCGGCGTCGATGTCGACGTCGAAGGCGGCCGGGTTGCGACCCAGCCCGGGCATCTGCTGGATCGCTCCGCACAGGGGCACCAGCCAGCCGGCCCCGGTGTAGGCCCGAACATCGCGGATCGGCAGCTTGAACCCGGTCGGCGCCCCCAGCAGCTCCGGGTCGGCGGACAGGGAGAGCGGCGTCTTGGCCATGCAGACCGGGAGGCCGGCGAGCCCCTCGGATGCATACTGCTCGATCTTCTTCTCGGCGTCCATGTAGTAGACGACGTCCGAGGCGCCGTAGACCCGCTTGGCGATCGCCTCGATCTTCTCCTTGGTCGAGTCGTCGTCCTCGTAGAGCATGCCGAAGTCGCTGGGCTCCTCCGCCGCCGCGACCACCGCCTCGGCGAGCTCGGCGGTCCCCTCCCCGCCCCGGGCGAAGCCGTCGCTGACCGCGGCGGCGAAGGCCCCCGCCTCGGAGGCCAGGCGCTGCACCAGCTCCACCTCCTCGTCGGTGTCCTCGGGGCGCCGGTTCACCGCCACCACCGCGGGCAGCCCGAACTCCGAGACGATCCCGAGGTGGCGGCGCAGGTTCTCGATCCCCGCCTCCACGGCCCTCAGCCCCTCGGCGGCGCTCGCCGCAACCGGGTCGTCGAGCCCGCCGTGGTGCTTGAGGGCTCTCACCGTCGCCACCAGCACCACCGCGTCGGGCGCCAGCCCGCCGGCCCGGCAGACGATGTCCATGAACTTCTCCATGCCCATGTCCGACCCGAATCCGGACTCGGTGACGACGTACTCGCCGAGCTTGAGGCCGAGCAGGTCGGCGATCAGCGAGGAGTTCCCGTGGGCGATGTTGGCGAAGGGCCCCGCGTGCATCAGGCAGGGCTGGCCCTCCAGGGTCTGGATCAGGTTGGGCTTGATCGCGTCCTTGAGCAGCACCGTCATCGCGCCCGCGGCGCCGAGGTCCTCGGCCGTCACCGGCTCCCCCTCGCGGGTGTAGGCGGCGGTGATCCTGCCCAGCCGGGCGCGGAGGTCCTGGAGGTCGCGGGCGACCGCGAGGATCGCCATCACCTCCGAGGCGGCCGTGATGTCGAAGCCGGTCTCGCGCGGGTAGCCGTTGGCGGAGCCGCCGAGGCCCAGCGCCACCTGGCGCAGCGCGCGATCGTTCATGTCGAGCGCCCGCTTCCAGGTCACCCGCAGGGCGTCTATCCGGTGCGCGTTGCCGTGGAGGATCGAGGCGTCGAGCAGCGCGGCCAGCAGGTTGTTGGCGGCCCCGATCGCGTGGATGTCGCCCGTGAAGTGGAGGTTGAGGTCCTCCATCGGGACCACCTGGGCGAAGCCGCCCCCCGCGGCGCCGCCCTTGATCCCGAACACCGGGCCCAGGGAGGGCTCGCGCAGGCAGAGAACCGGCTCGCGGCCGATGTGGCCGAGCCCCTCGGTGAGGGCCACGGAGGTGGTCGTCTTGCCCTCCCCGGCCTTGGTCGGCGTCATCCCGGCGACGCAGATCAGCTTCCCGTCGGGGCGGTCGGAGAGGCGCCCGATCGCCTCCAGCGAGACCTTGGCCTTGTAGCGGCCGTAGGGCTCGATCTCCTCGTGCGTCAGGCCGATCCGCGAGCCGATCTCCTCGATCGGCACCAGCTCGGCGCCCTGAGCGATCTCCAGACTGCTCTTCATCTGCCGCTGCTTTCCTTTCTCGGGGTCAGTGTGAGACCGCGGCGGCCCCCAACTCGGAGACCAGGCGGTCGCGGTAGAAGCGCTCCAGCGCGAAGGGCGCTATCAGCTCCGGGGGTCGGCCGCTGACCACCTGCTCGGCGAGGGTCTTGCCGACGATCGGGGCGGCCTTGAACCCGTACGTCCCCCACCCCGCGCTGACCAGGAAGCCTTCGACCTCGGTGGCGCCGAGGATCGGGCTGTAGTCGGGGCTGATGTCGCAGAGGCCCGCCCAGCTGCGCAGCATCCGGGCGCGCTCGAGCTGGGGGAAGAGCTCCAGCGCGTGGCGGGAGGCCTCCTGGAGGAAGTTGAGGGTGCCCTGCTGGCGGTAGGTGGTCCAGGGCTCGATCTCGGCGCCGATCAGGAACTCGCCTCGATCGGTCTGGGAGACGTAGACGTGCATCTGCGAGGAGACGATCACGACGTCGAGCAGCGGCTTCAGCGGCTCGGTCACGAAGGCCTGGAGGATGTGGGTCGTGATCGGCAGCTCGACGCCGGCCATCCCGGCGACTGTCGAGCTCCACCCCGCGGTGGCGCTGACCACCGTGCCGGCGCCGATCCTGCGGCCGTCGGCCAGCCGCACCCCCGTCGCCCGACCGCCGGAGACCTCGATCCCGGCCACCTCGGTGTGGGGGTGGATCTCGGCGCCGCCCCGGTCGGCACCCGAGGCCAAGCCCCAGACCACCGCGTCGTGGCGAATGATCCCGCCCGGCGGGTGGTACAGCGCGCCCATCACCGGGTAGACGGCGTCGGAGGCCATCGACATCGCCGGGGCCAGCCGGGCGACCTCCGCGGGGCCGATCACGCTGGAGTCGATCCCCGCGAGGCGGTTGACCTCGGCGCGCTCGGCCATCACGAACATCGCCCGGTCGGTGTGCGCCAGGGTGAGATGCCCCTGCTGGGAGAAGAGCAGGTTGAAGTTCAGCTCGGCCGAGAGGCCCTCGTAGAGCTTCACCGAGGCGTCGTAGAACCGCGCCCCCTCTGGGGTCTTGTAGTTGGAGCGCAGGATCGTGGTGTTGCGGCCCGCGGCGCCGGAGCCGATGTAGGACTTCTCGAGCACGCAGACGTCGCTGACGCCATGGTCTCGAGCCAGGTAGTAGGCGAGCGCGAGGCCGTGGGTGCCGCCGCCGACGATCACCACCTCGTAGCTGTCGCGGAGCTCCGGAGTCGGCCTCCACATCCGCCGTTTGCGAAAGATGTCACGCACCGCCGGCCTCCGTTCCCACCAGCGCCCGCAGGCCGACCGCCCGGCCGCCGAGGCCCTCGGCGGCGTCCACGAAGACCGTCCACACGTAGGCGGCGTAGCCGGATCCGAAGAGGTGCAGGAAGCGGTCGCCGCGCTCGCGCAGGACCATCCCCGCTGTCCTCGCCACCGAGACCGGCGCGAAGGCCCCCTCGGCGAAGTGCTCGGGGCGCATGTCGAGGGCCGTGGCACGCGCGAAGGCCTCCCGGGCGAGCGGGCCGGCGACGACGTTGGAGGCGAGCGCCGCGGTCAGCTCGGTCACCGAAACGAACGGCTCGTCGGCCGAGGCGGCCTCCGCCAGGCGCTCCCGCAGGCCGGCCGTGCGCTCCGGCGGGCTGACCGCCATCGCGCGCTCGGCGCCCAGCGGGCACCACCACACGCCCTCGTGGAGGGCGGCGGCGCCCGGGCGCAGCTCGGCGCCGCCGGCCTCGGCGGCGACGATCGCCGCCACCCTGCCCGGGTCACCCTGGAGCTCGAGCTTGCCCAGGAAGGAGAGGTCCGCGACGCCGACGCCGGCGCGCACCGCCGCGGCCTCGGCGGCGTCCGAGCCGAAACCCTCGACCACGCTCCAGCCGCCCAGCTCGCCGAGCTCGGCTCCCGCCTTGCGGTGCGACCACTCGATCGGGCTCCGCGGCCGGGGCGCCTCCGCCTCGCCGGCGGGCGCATCGGGCGCCAGGAACTCGAAGCTCATCCGCGCAGCCTCTCCTGGTCGGGGCTCATCCGCGCAGCCTCCTGGTCGGGGCTCATCCGCGCAGCCTCCTGGTCGGGGCTCATCCGCGCAGCCTCTCCTGATCGGGGTCGTAGAACGGGGCCGTCTGAACCTCGGCGCCGATCCGGCGCCCCCGATCCGAGACGGTGATCGAGGCGCCGTCCTCGGCCAGCGCAGCCGGCACCCAGGCCATCCCGATCGAGCGCTCGAGCTTCGGCGAGAAGCGCGAGGAGGTCACCCTGCCGACCGGCTTGCCGTCCACCACCACCGCCGCCCCCTCGGTCGGGACGGCGCCGCCGGGCACCGTGAAGCCGACCAGCTTGTTCTCCTCGCCGCGCTCCCGGACGTTCTCCAGGGCCCAGCGCCCGATGAAGTCCTCCTCCTTGTCGAGCTTGACGATCCACGGCATCGCGGCCTCGATCGGGTTGGACTCCGCATCGGTGTCCTGGCCGACCAGGATGTGCATCTTCTGGAGGCGCAGGACCCGCTGGGGCTCGAGGCCGAAGGGCGTGATCCCGTGCGGCTCGCCGGCCTCCAGGATCGCGTCCCAGAGCGGCTCGGCGAGCGGACCCGGGCAGTGCAGCTCGTACCCGAGCTCTCCCACGAAGCCGATCCGCAGCATCAGGCAGGGGACGCCGGCGACGCGGGCCCGCTTGCCGTCGAGGTAGGCGAACTCCTCGTTGGAGCAGCCCAGCTCGGTCAGCCCGGAGAGGATCTCGCGGGAGCGCGGGCCGGCCAGGTTGAAGGCGGCCAGCCCCTGGCTGACGTCGGTGAGCGTCACCTCCATCCCCCACTCCGCCAGCCACCAGGAGAACCAGCTCTCGACCGCGTCGGCGCCGCTGGAGGTGGTGGTGACGTAGAAGGTATCGGGGTCGAGCCGGCAGATCGTGCCGTCGTCGGTGATCCGGCCGGCGTCGTCGCCGAGCACGCCGTAGCGGACCCGGCCCGGCGCGAGGTTGTCGAAGCGGTTCGGGTAGAGGCGGTTGAGGAACTCGCCGGCCTGCGGCCCCGCGACCATCAGCTTGCCGAGCGTGGAGACGTCGATCAGCCCCGCCGCGTCGTGGACGGCCATCGTCTCGGCGCGGGGGTCGCCGTAGTCGTAGGGGCGCCGCCAGTCCCCCGCCCACATCACGTTGCCGCCCAGCTCGCGGTGGCGGCCGTGAACGGCCGAGCGCTTGGCCGGCTCGAAGGGCCGCCCGGCGAGGGCGCCCAAGGGAACCGTGGACCAGGGCGGGCGGGCGGTGGTCAGCCCGACCTCCGAGGCGGGGGTCGAGGTGTGCTCCGCCATCTCCCGGATCGCGGCGAGCTGGCACATCCGCCCCTGGCAGGGGCCCATGGTCACCGTCGTGTAGCGCTTCAACAGCTCCAGCGAGTCGAAGCCCTCGTCGATCGCGTAGTCGATGTCCTTGACCGTGACGTCCTCGCAGAGGCAGGCGAAGCACTTGCCCTTCTCCTTGCTCGTCCCAGCCGCCGGGATCGGCCGGGAGTGGGCCGTCGCGCCCTCGGCCAGCGCCCTGCGCTCGGACTCCAGCCGGGCGCGGTCCTCCTCGCCTCCGAGGCCGATCGAGAGGGCCGCCTCGGCGCCCGCCGCCGACCCGGAGAGCCCGGCGGCCTCCAGCTCGCCGTGCCCGGCCACGGCACCGGCCGCGAAGACGCCCCGGGGCGGGTCGGCGGGAAGGTAGGCCCCGGAGGCCTCGTCCCAGCTCGCCCTGGCGCCGGCCTGCAGGAGCAGCGAGGTGGCCGGGACGGTGCCGCCGGAGACCGCGAGCAGGTCGCAGTTCAGGCCGCGCTCGCTGCCCGGCACGGTCCGCCCCGAGGAGTCGAGGTCGCCGACCACGACCCCGCGAAGCTCCTTGCGGCCGATCCCGCGCACCACGCCGCAACCCCTGTGCTGGGGGATGCCCGCCGCCTCGAGCTGCGCCGAGAGCTCCGCGTCGGCGCCGTCGGGGCGCGAGTCGACGACCGCCGCGACCTCGACCCCGGCCTCCCGCAGGGCGAGCGCGGAAGCAAGGCCCCGGTCGTCGACCGTGGCGATGACCGCGGTCTCGCCGGGCGGCACCCCGTAGAGACCGGCGAGCCGCTCGGCGCCCGAGCAGAGCATCACCCCGGGCAGGTCGTTGCCCTCGAAGATCATCGGCTGCTCGATCGAGCCGGTGGCGGCGACGTGGCACCCGGCCCTGATCTGGTGCAGCGTTTCGCCGCACCAGACCGGGACGATCCCGTCGAAGTATCCCAGCGCCGCGCCGGGCGAGATCACCTCGACACCGGCCTCGGCGAGCCCGCCGGCACGGCGCTCGGACTCGGAGGCGGGCTCGTGCGCGAGGAGGGCGCCGCCCAGGGCAGGGCCGTCGTCGACCAGGACGACGTCGGCGCCCATGCCGGCCGCCCGCAGGGCGGCCGCCACGCCGGCCACCCCCCCGCCGATCACCAGCACGTCGGCGTGGCGGCGCCGGTACTCGGTGCGCCACTCCCGGTGGGCCTGGCGACGGCGCAGGCGGCCGAGGCCGGCGGCGCCGCGCAGCACCTTCTCGTAGAGCGGCCACAGCCGCCGCGGCCTGATGAAGGTCTTGTAGTAGAAGCCCGGCGGGGTCAGTCGCGTCCCGAAGATGTCGGTGGCCCGCATCGCGTCGAACTCCAGGGAGGGCCTGGCGTTCATGTGCGAGACCTCCATGCCCTCGCGCACCCTCTCGGTGCAGGCGCGGACTCCCGGCCAGCCGTCCACCTCGACCAGGCAGTTCGGGCACTGCCCCGAGCAGCACAGAAGGCCGCGGGGGCGGTGGTACTTGAAGCTGCGCGAGATGACCTTGCGGCCCGAGGCGTGCAGCGCGGAGCCGATCGTGTCCCCCTCGTAGGCCTCGACCTGCTTGCCGTCGAAGGTGAACCTGATCGCCCGGGAGCGGTCTATCCGCTCGCCCGGCCGCTCGGGAAGGCGGCTCATTCGCCTCCCTCTCCCGGCAGCCCCACCCAGCTCACCTCGTTGGTGGTGGTGTCGCGGTCGGCCAGAAACCAGGTCCGGCAGCCGGCCCGGTGGTACCACCACTCACGCTGCACCCCGGCCGCGTTGCGGCGGAAGTAGTTGTAGGCGTTGAGGTCGCGCTCGCTCGGCCTTGACTCCGGCCGCGGCACGACCTCGCCCCCGAAAGAGAAGTCGGTGACCTCGCGCTGGCCGCAGTTTGGGCAGGTGAGAAGGAACGACATCGGGCTCGTTTGGCTCCCGCGACCGAACACTAGACAAATTGGTACAGAGGCGCAACCCCGGACCCCGCGGCGGTCGCGCCCGCCCACCCGCCCTCAGCCGCCCCGCCACCCGGCAAGAGCCGGCGAACGTCCCGGAGTGGTTGCTATAGGGGGTACTCAGGGACGTTCAGTGTGTTTGGGGGTTCGACGGGCGCGGCGGAGCCCCAGGGCTCGGGGGCGCGCATCGAGGTCCTCGCCCGGCGCCCCGTCGCGATTGGTTCCCCTTTCCGTCGCGATTGGCTTCCCTTTCCGTCGCGATTGGTTCCCCTTTCCGTCGCGATTGGCTCCCCATTCTATGTGGCGAGGGCACATAGAGACGCCGAAATCCTGGCCCTGCCCGCCATTGCCGACCCGGCCCGTGTGTGCGATACAACCAGCCATGAGCACACAATCGCGCCCCACCGCAGACGATGTCCGCAAGCAGGTAGCCGACGAGGGGATCGAGTTCCTCTTCGCCAACTTCGTCGACATGCACTCCCGGCCCAGCGCCAAGCTGGTCCCGGCCGAGAAGCTCGACGACCTGTTCACCGACGGGGCCGGCTTCGCCGGCTTCGCGGCCGGCGACATCGGCCAGCTGCCGAGCGACCCCGACATGCTCGCGATGCCCGACCCGGGCTCCTTCACGAAGCTCCCCTGGAAGCCGAACGTCGGCTGGTTCGCCTCCGACGTCGAGGTCGAGGGCGAGGAGTGGCCCTACTGCCCGCGCACCATCCTGCGCCACCAGATGGAGCGCTGCGAGGCGGCCGGCTACCAGTTCAAAATCGGCTACGAGCTCGAGTACTTCCTGGTCCGCAAGACCGAGGAGGGGAGAATCGAGCTGGCCGACCAGCTCGACGACCTCGAGCAGCCCTGCTACGACATCCGGGCGCTGACCCGCTCCTTCGACTTCGTCACCGAGGTGATGAAGAACGTCAACTCGCTCGGCTGGGGGATGTACGCCACCGACCACGAGGACGCCAACGGCCAGTTCGAGCAGAACTGGGAGCCTGCCGACCCGCTGACCTCCAGCGACCGCGCGGTCTTCTACCGCTACATGGTCGAGGCGATGGCGCAGGAGCGCGGGCTGATCGCGACCTTCATGCCGAAGCCGTTCGCCCACCTGACCGGGAACGGCTGCCACATGCACATGAGCCTCTGGGACGGCGACACCAACGTGCTGCTCGCCGACCCCAAGGACGACCCGCACGGGCTCGGCCTCAGCGAGAAGGGCTACCACTTCGTCGGCGGTCTGAAGAAGCACGCCAAGGCCTACATCGCGATCACGGCCCCCACGGTCGGCTCCTACAAGCGCCTGGTGATCGGGGCGCCGACCAGCGGTGCCACCTGGGCGCCCGCCTACATCACCTACGGCTGGAACAACCGCACGATGATGCTGCGGATCCCCGACCACGGACGGATCGAGGACCGCACCGTAGACGGCTCCTGCAACCCCTACCTGGCGGCGACGGCGGTGCTGGCGGCCGGGCTGGACGGGATCGAGAACGGCATCGACCCCGGGGACCCGACCAACATCAACATGTACGAGACCAGCGAGGAGGACCGCGAGAGCATGGGCATCGAGACCCTGCCGGCGAACCTCCTCGACGCGACCCGCGAGCTGGAGTCCGACGAGGTCCTCCGCAAGGCCCTCGGCAGGGTCCGCGACGGCGACTACGTCGACTACTTCGTCAAGTGCAAGCGCCGCGAGTGGCAGCAGGCGCACGAGCAGATCACCAAGTGGGAGATCGACCGCTACCTGCAGCTCTCCTGAGCGGCGGGTCGCCGGAGGAGTAGCCCGATGTGCGGAATCGCCGGACTGTTCAGCAAATCGGCCGCCCTGGAGGAGAGCCTCGGCGCCAACCTCGGCGCGATGCTCGCCCAGCTCGCCGACCGCGGGCCCGACAGCGCCGGCGTGGCGCTCTACCGCGACCCGGCGCCGCCGGGCACCTGCAAGGTCTCGGCCTTCTCGCCCCAGCCGGACTTCCCCTGGCCCGAGCTGGCGGTCGAGATGGCGGGCCGCTTCGGGATCGCCGGCGAGGCCGAGATCGTCGCCTCCCATGCGCTGCTGATCGTCGAGGGCGAGCCCGCGGAGGTCGGCGGGTGGCTGGCCGAGATCCACCCCGAGCTGCAGGTGATGAGCATCGGCGAGCGGATCGAGATCTACAAGGAGGCCGGCGACCCGCGTGAGTTCATCGAGCGTTTCGGGCTCTCCGGGGTCTCGGCGACCCACGCGCTCGGCCACACCAGGATGGCGACCGAGAGCCGGGTGACGACCGAGCACTCCCACCCCTTCTCGACCGGGCTCGACCTGTGCCTGGTCCACAACGGCTCGCTCTCCAACCACAACCGGCTGCGCTCCTTCCTGCGCGCCGAGGGCATCACGATCCGCACCGACAACGACTCCGAGGTCGCGGCCGGCTACCTGACCTGGCGGCTGGCGCAGGGCGACGACATCGAGACGGCGCTGCGCGGCTGCCTCGACGACCTCGACGGCTTCTACACCTTCGCCGTGGGCACCGCCGACGGCTTCGCGGTGCTGCGCGACCCGATCGCCTGCAAGCCGGCCGTGATGGCCGAGACCGACGAGTGGGTCGCGATGGCCTCCGAGTACCGGGCGATCGCCGTGCTGCCCGGCGCCGAGGACGCCGAGCAGTGGGAGCCCGAGCCGGGCCGCGTCTACTCCTGGCAGAGGGCGGCGGTCGCGTGAGCTCCTCGGCGCGCGGCTTGGGACCGATGGCCACCCCGGGGAGCGGGCGGTGAGCGCCACGGCCGAGGCGGAGGTCTTCGACCTCGCGGAGGGCGGGGTGCGCGCGCTCAACCAGCGCCTCCACGACCTCGGCGGTTCGGGACCGCGGAGCTGGCGGATCGTCAACCCGGGCGGCGCCCACTCCGTCGCGGTCGGCCTCGACGACGAGATCGAGGTCGAGATAGACGGCCACGTCGGCTACTACTGCGCCGGGATGAACAAGCTGGCGAGCGTCCGGGTCGCCGGCAACTGCGGGGTCGGCGTCGCCGAGAACATCATGTCCGGGGAGGTGGTGGTCGAGGGCGACGCCAGCCAGTCGGCGGGTGCGACCGGGCGCGGCGGGCTGCTGGTGATCCACGGCAGCGCCTCGGCCCGCTGCGGGATCTCGATGAAGGGCGTCGACGTCGTCGTCCACGGCTCGATCGGCCACGCGGGGGGCTTCCTGGCACAGAAGGGCAACCTGGTGGTCTGCGGCGACGCGGGCGAGGGGCTCGGCGACTCGATCTACGAGGCCAGGGTCTACGTGCGCGGCGAGGTGGGCGGCCTGGGCGCCGACTGCATCGAGAAGGAGATGCGCTCCGAGCACCTCACCGAGCTGGCCGGCCTGCTGGAGCGCTCCGGCAGCGACGCGGAGCCCTCCGGGTTTCGCCGCTTCGGCTCGGCCCGCCGGCTCTACAACTTCGACATCGACAACGCGGGGGAGTACTGATGGGCCGCCCCCGCGACTGCCGCGCAGCCCGGCTCGGGTCCCGGGCGGGGAAGGAGGCGGACCGATGACCGAGTTCGACAGCCTCGCCAAGCACGAGGGCTTCAGCGCCGAGCAGAAGGGCCGCTGGCGGCCGGGGCTGCGCGAGTCCGCCCTCTTCGACCGCGGCACCATTCACGAGATCCACCGGATGGCCCGCGAGGGGATCTACGACATTCGCGGCTTCGGCGCCAAGCGCCGGGTCCCCCACTTCGACGACCTGCTCTTCCTCGGGGCCAGCGTGTCCCGCTACCCACTCGAGGGCTACCGCGAGCGCTGCGCCACCGACGTCACCCTCGGCACCCGCTTCGCCTCGGAGCCGATCGAGCTGGAGATCCCGATCACGATCGCCGGGATGAGCTTCGGGGCGCTCTCGGCCCCCGCCAAGGAGGCGCTCGGCCGGGGTGCCAGCGCGGTCGGCACCAGCACCACCACGGGCGACGGCGGCATGCTCCCCGAGGAGCGGGACCACTCGACCAAGCTGATCTACCAGATCCTCCCCTCCCGCTACGGCATGAACCCCGACGACCTGCGCCGCGCCGACGCGATCGAGGTCGTGGTCGGGCAGGGGGCAAAGCCGGGCGGCGGGGGCATGCTCCTCGGCCAGAAGATCTCCGACCGGGTCGCGGAGATGCGCGACCTCCCGACGGGGATCGACCAGCGCAGCGCCTGCCGCCACCCCGACTGGACCGGCCCCGACGACCTCGAGATCAAGATCGGGGAGCTGCGCGAGATCACCGACTGGCGCAAGCCGATCTACGTCAAGATCGGCGCCACCCGCACCTACTTCGACGTCGCCCTCGCGGTCAAGGCGGGCGCCGACGTGATCGTCCTCGACGGGATGGAGGGGGGCACCGCCGCCAGCCAGGAGGTCTTCATCGAGCACGTCGGGATCCCGATCCTCTCCGCGATCCCCGAGGCCGTGCGCTCGCTGCAGGAGCTCGGCATGCACCGCAAGGTCCAGCTCATCGTCTCCGGGGGGATCCGCACCGGTGCCGACGCCGCCAAGGCGCTGGCGCTCGGCGCCGACGCTGTCTCGATCGGGGTCGCGGCGGTCATCGCGCTGGGCGACAACTCGCACGAGTTCGAGGCCGAATACGAGGCGATCGGGTCCTCGGCCGGCTACTACGACGACTGGCACGAGGGACAGGACCCGGTGGGTATCTCGACCCAGGACGAGAGGCTGGCCGCCCGCTTCGACCCCGAGCTGGGAGGGCGGCGGCTGGCCAACTACTTGCGCGCGATGGTACTCGAGGCCCAGACCCTGGCCCGGGCCTGCGGCAAGTCCCACCTGCACAACCTCGAGCCCGAGGACATGGTCGCGCTGACCATCGAGGCGGCGGCGATGGCCGAGGTGCCGCTTGCCGGGACCAACTGGATCCCCGGCCGCGACGGGCGCTGAGGCCCCGCAGCGGACTGAAGGCCCCGCAGCGGACTGAAGGCCCGGTCGCGGCCGAGGCCCGGTCGCGGCCGAGGGCCCCATTGCGCGCCGAGCGCGCGGGGCGCCGCAGCCGCGGGCGACCGCCGCAGGCGACCGCCGCAGGCAGGTTCGCCGACCGCCCCTCCGGACCGCTCAGGCGGAGGGAACCACGAGGACGGGCACCGCCGAGACGTGCAGGAGGCGGTGGGTGACGCTCCCCACCAGCAGCCCGGCCAGTGAGGAGTGTCCCCTGGTCCCCGCGACGATCAGGTCGGCCCCCTCCTCGCCGGCGACCTCGGCGACGACGTGGCCGGCCCCACCGGCCATCACGGTTGCCATGCGCACCGAGGTCGGGACCCCCGAGGCGTCGAGGTCCCCGGCGAGCCTTCGGATCCCCTCCTGGATCAGCTCCTCGTCGGGATGGACGTCGGCGCGGCCCTTGGTCGCCATCCGCTCGTCCACGTGGACCAGCACCAGCTCCGCCCCGTCGCGCCTTGCGATCTCCGCCGCCACTTCGGCGGCGCGCCGCGAGCCCTCCGACCCGTCCACCGCCACCGCGATCCTCTCGAACATCACCGCGAAAGATACCCCCGAGGGGCCGCTCGCCTAGCAGGTCCCCCGCGCCTCGCAGGGCGCCACCACGCTGAGTCGGGCGCCCCAGTCGACCGCGTCGCCGAGGTCGAACGCGTAGAGGGTGCGCCCGCCGCTCTCCCAGCTCGGCACGCCCCAGCGCCGGGCCAGCCGGACCCACGGGTCGGGGTAGCCGAAGCTCGTGTAGCTGGCGCTCGACTGGAACTGGATGCCCCAGGAGCCGCCCCCGGTGTCGCCGACCAGGGCCCCGTACCTCGCCATCGCCCGCAGGATCGTCTTCTTCCAGGCCGGCTCGGGGAGGGCGGCGATCTGCGCGTCGCTCATGTCGAGGTAGAAGCGCTGGCCCATCGCCGGCGCGCCCGAGTCCGGGAGGCCGAGCTGCGAGCAGGGGCGCCCGGTGCCGCTCTCCGGCGCCGGCCACACCGAGTCGCCGTTGGTGCACCTGACCACCATGAACAGCGCGTGGTCGATCCTCCCCGCCTCGAGCTCCTCGGGGCGGACGATGCCGGCGCTGAGGCCGTAGTTCGCCGCCGTAGCGTTGGAGCCCAGGCCGTCGGCCTCCTGCCAGAGCACGCTGGTCCTGCCGCCGTAGCTGGCGACGAGCCGGCCGCCTCCGTCGGGCTTCGACTTGACCTGCCAGAAGTCGTACTCGGACCCGTAGCCGGGGCCCGGGGCGACGTCGATCACCGCCATGTGCCCGTCCCCGCCGGCCGCCGGCTGCGCGGCGTCGGGGATGCGGACCCGCGCGCCCTCGATCTCGCAGGTGCCCCAGTCGGCCGAGCGCGAGCAGTGCACCGTGAAGACCGGGTCGTCGGCGTAGGCGTAGTAGATCGGGTGCGACCAGTCCTCCTCGGTCCCGGCGACGCCCTCCAGGACCTTCTGCATGGAGCCGAAGCCGGTCAGGCGGTCCACGACGCTGGCCGAGTTGCGGGTCAGCCTGGGCGAGTCGGGGACCGGCCGGTTGAAGGGGCTCTCGCCCGAGAAGGGCCGCCAGACCCCGAAGACGTAGTCGTAGAGGTTCGCGCAGGCCGACGGCAGCGGCCGCTCGCCGTAGCGGCAGTCGCCGAGCGGGTAGCCGGAGTCGATCACCCAGTCGGGAAGCTCGAAGGCCGAGGCGACGGCTGCCGCCCGGCCGGGCGCGGCGCGGCCGGCGCTCGCGAGGCCGACCCGCGGGGCCGGGGGGCCGGGCTTCGCCAGCCGCGCCGGGCCAACCCCCGCGGCCGGCGAGACGGCGGGGAGGACCGCCGAGGCGGCCAGCGAGGCGACTATCGCGATCGCGGCGACGGTGCTGCGGGAGCGGGTCTCGTGTGCGCGCACGTCTTCTCCGTTCTTCTCTCTCTTCCGCCTGCGGGGTTAGCTGACGGGCTCGCGCTGAAAGAGATTCGCGCTACCGACCTGCCGGTCCGATTCGCCCCCGGGTCACGTGACCCGCTGGTTCCCCCGCTCCGCGCCCTGCTTGCGGGCCGGATTCGGCTGGACGGACATTCTAGGCAGATCGCCGGGTTATGGAAACCCGCACCGGCGCCGGAACCGGGGGCGGCGGGCCCGCCGCCCCCGCTGCGGCGCGGGTCAGCGGCGGCGCACCCTCTCCACCCCGCTGACCCGGTCCTTGCGGTCCACCAGGGCGACGTCCCGGTTGCCGCCGCCGCCCCGGACGTTGTCGCGCCTGTCGTCCCGGGCCTTGATCTTGTCGTTGTCGGCGCCGCCGGCGAGGGTGTCGGCGCCGCCGCGGCCGTCCAGCGTGTCCGGCCCGGCGTTGCCGCGAACCCGGTCGCCCCCTCCCTCGCCGCGCAGGTCGTCGCGCCCGGCGCCGCCGTTGATCGTGTCGCCGCCGCTGCCCCCGAACACGAGGTCGTTCCCGCCCCGGGCGTTGATCGTGTCGCCGCCGCCGCTGCCGCAGATGACGTCGTCACCGTTGGTGCCGTTGAGCCTGTTGGCCCTCTGGTTGCCGGTGACCGTGCAGCGGCGGAAGAACTGCAGGTTGACCTCCAAGGCCGCCGAGGCCCGCACGGAGGTCCCGGGATCCTCGGCATCCACGGTCGTTCCGTACGTGACGGAGAGCTCGTAGTCCCCCGCCGGAAGCACGTCGGTCACGTTGAACCCCGTATCGCCCGGGACCGGGGGAAGGCAGTCGCCGCCCCGTCTTGCCCAGAACTCCCTGCTCAGCGGACCGTCGAGCCAGACTCTGATCTGGGTGCAGTCGTCGTCGTCGCTGCTCTGGGGGTTCAGCGATCCCGCCAGCAGGAAGGGAGTCGGCCCGCTGGTGAAGAAGTTGGCGCTGAAGTCCCCATCGGAAGCGGCCACCGGCACGCCCGGCGCCGGGTTGGTCGTCTTCTTGGCCTTGTCGAGGATGCGGCCGGAGACGCCGATCCCGTTCAGCGGCCCGGTCGGGAAGGCGTGGCTGGAGGGGGTGATCATCGTCGCGGCCAGCGAGACGAAGGTGTCCGACGTGCCCTCCGGCCCGCTCAGCACCGCCGGGTGCAGCGACTCGGCGAAGCCGGTGAAGTCACTTCTGTCCTTCGAGGAGAACAGCTTGTCGACCGAGTTGAGCGCCTGGAAGGTGTCGATGGAGGCCGACGTCTCCTCGATCTGCACGTTCGCGCCCCCGGGCGGGACGTCGCCGCCTCCCAGCGCCGGCGCGGCGGCGACGCAGAGGCCGAGGACGCTCCCCGCCAGGAGCACGGGAATCCGACGAGCACGCATATCTTTCCCCCTTTTTTTTTGCGAATCGGCGGAGCCGGTTGGAGTTAGGCAACCCTAACCGATTCCCCGCCCTTCTGCCGGGCGGCCCGCATAGCTTCCCGACTCGCGATGGGGCACAGGGCGAAGCATACGGTGCCCCCGGGAGCGCTCGCCGTCGTCGCGGCCGGCATCGCCCTCTGCTTCGCGGCACGGGCGCTCAGCGTCGGGCCCGACTGGGGACCCCCCTACATCGACGCGATCGGCCCCCGGAACGGGGCGGACTCGGTCGCAACCGGGGCGCTCGCCTACGCGGTCTTCACCAAGCCCATGGACAGGGTCTCGGCCGAGCGGGCCTTCGTGCTCCGCCGGGCGCGTGACGGCTCGGTCGTCGGAGGGAGGTACGAGTGGTACGGACCGGTGGGGATGGTGTTCGTCCCGGACGGACGGCTGCGGCCCAACACCCGCTACGTCGCCTGGGTCGCTGGCCGCGCCCGCGACACCGGCGGCGAGAGCATGCCCGGCCGGCTGCGGTGGGAGTTCCGAACCGGCCCGGAGTAGGTCGGTCGGGCCTCGGGGCAGGTGGCTCGGCGCCGCGCGGCGCCGGGGTCCCTGAGGACCCGGGGCGGGGCTAGGATCCGGGGCGCGGTTCGAGGATCACGACCGCCGTCTCCCCGGGGCGGCGGGCGGCGTAGGCGTCGAGGTCCCTGTCGATCTCCCGCCACCGCTCCCAGAGGCGCCGGCGCTCCTCGCCCCGGGCCGCACGGGCCCTGACCGGGCGCCGCGCGCCGCTCAGGTCGACCCGCGCGTCGGGGTGGGCCTGGAGGTTCAGCCACCAGCCGGGCTCGCCCTCGCCCCAGCCGTTCATGGCAAGAGTGACCAGGTTCGGCCCGTCCTCGAAGTAGCCGAGGATCACCGCTCGCTCCCGGCCCGTCCGCCGCCCGACCGTGGTCAGGCGCATCGCGCCCCACTTGCCGCGCTTGGGCCGCCACAGCCCCAGGCGGCCGCCGCTCAGCCGGTAGAGCGACCGGTGGGCGACCCAGAAGGCCCGGACGAGCCAGCGGGGAGGAAGTCGCGGTTTCCTGGACGTCTGATCGCTCATCCGGCTCCCTCGTCGAAGGCCGGGCGCAAGGCTACCCCACAGGGCTCCCGCCCGGAGGCAGGGCTCCCGCCCGGGGGTAGAGCCCGCCGTCGGCGATCCCGAGGCCCCCGGCCCGGGCCGGGATTCGGGCCGCCGGGTGTAGAGTTGGGTCCCGATCCATCGACCATGTCGAGTCCCCCCTCCCGCACCTTCGGACGCGGATAGGGCACGGTGGTGTCGGAGGGCGAGGGCGATCGACTGAAAGGCGGCCGCTCCATGACAGTCCTGGCAGAGGACTTCAGCGAAATCTTCAGGCAGGAGCACCGGCAGGTGCGAGATCTCCTCCTCGAGGCGATCGAGGCGGCGCAGGAGCGCTCTCCCGAGCGGATGCGCTTGCTCCTCGGCGAGATCGCGGCCCTGACCGGGCCGCACTTCCGCTACGAGGAAGAGGCCCTCTACCCCCTGCTCACCGGCATCTTCAAGCCCGAGTACGTCGAGCAGCTCTACGGTGACCACGACGGCGCGATCGCCGCCGCCAAGCGGCTGGTCGAGCTGGCAGGCCAGGCCTCGCTCAGCGAGGCGGAGGCCGACGAGGCGGTCGGCCTGCTGCGCGGGATCCTGCCCCACGTCAGCGACTGCGACGGGCTCTCGATCATGGTCGAGGTCCTGGAGGAGCCCGATGTCCAGTCGGTCCTCGACGCGCGGGCACGCTCGCTCGAGGCCGGGCTCGACCTGATCGAGTGGGCGGATGACGTACGGCAGCGCCCCGCCACCGGGCGGGCCGCCTAGGAGAAGCGGGTGGCGGCCGACCCGGTCAGGCCCGCCCCACCGCTCGCCGCGGATGGCGCGAGTGCCCGCCGCCCCCGCTCCCGGGGGGGGAGGAAGCGGATGCGGGTGGCGATCGTCGGCGGCGGCCTCGGGGGCCTGACCTGCGCCCGCCGCCTCGCGGCGCGCAGCTCCAGGGTCGAGGTCCACCTGGTCGATCGCAAGGGTCGCCACGACTTCACCCCCTCGCTTCCCTGGGTGGTCGCGGGAAAGCGTCGCCGGGGGGACGTCTGCCGGCCCCTGGAGGCGCTGGCCCGCCGCGGGATCGGGGTGATGCGGGCCGAGGTCGAGGGGCTCGACCTCGATCGCGGCGAGCTCGCCACCAGCGCCGGCCCGCTTCGGTGGGACGAGCTCGTCCTCGCTCCCGGGGCCGTCCTCGCGCCGGGGGAGATCCCCGGCCTCGCCGAGGGCGCGCACGGCTTCTACACCCTCGAGGATGCCGAGCACCTGCGCGACCGCCTCTCCGCCTTCGGCGGCGGGCGGGTGCTGATCGTGGTCGCCGCGACGCCGTTCCGCTCGCTGGCGGCCCCCTACGAGGCGGCGTTCCTGATCGAGGAGCGGCTGCGCCTGCGCGGGGTCACGGCGAAGGTGGACCTGATCACGGTGGAGCCGGCGCCGATGGCCCTGGCGGGCCCCGATGCGACCGCGCAGCTCACCGGACTGCTGAGCCGGCGCCGGATCGGCCTGCAGGTGAACCGGCAGCTCAGCTCGGTCGAGCCGGACGCGCGCGAGGCCCGGTTCGCCGACGGGGCCGAGTCCTACGACCTGCTGGTGGCGATCCCACCGCACCGGCCGCCCGCCTTCGTCGCCCGCTCGCCCCTCTCGGGACCCGACGGCTGGATCGTCGCCGATGCCTTCAGGATGAGCGCCGCCCCCTCGGTCCGCGCGATCGGCGACGTCACCTCGATCCGGCTCGGCGAGGGCGTGGCCCTTCCGAAGGCCGGCGTGCTGGCCCAGCGACAGGCGGCGGTGGTGGCCGACAACCTCGCCGCCGTGGCCCGGGGGGTCCGCCCCCGCACCGACTTCGCGGGCGCGGGAGGCTACGAGCTCGACGTCGGAAGCGGCCGGGCGCTCGGGGCTCGCGGCGACTACTACGGCGGACGCCGCCCGCGTATCCGTCTCGGAAGGCCGAGCCGGCGATCGCACTGGGACAAGGTCCTCTTCGAGCGGCGCTCGCTGCGGCAGCTTCGCTGAGGAGGAGCCGGTGCTCGATCCCACCGCCGGCCGGGCCGTTCCCAGCGCACGCTCCCTCCGGCGAGCGGGGCCGGAGCCCGAGCCGGGGCGAGATGCCGGCGACCCGATCCCCGCCGCCCTGGCCGAGGCGCTGGAGGCGACCGGCGCCGAGGCAGCCGAGCTCTTCCTGGCCGGGCGCTTCACCGACCGCGTCTGGATGGCCGCCCACCGGGGGCTGGCCTCGCGCGCCTTCCGCGAGCGGGTCGAGTTCGATCGCGGAGAGGGGCTTCCGGGACTCGTCATCGAGCGCGGCGAGCCAATCGTGCTGCGGAAGCTGGCGGCCGACCGGCGCTACCTCCGGGACCGGGTCCGCGAGCGCGGCTTCCGCAGCTACCTCTGCGCGCCGGTGCACGGCGGGGGCCGCGTCCTGGGCAGCATCCACATCGCCTCGAGGCGGGACGACGCCCCGGCCGCCGACCGGCTCGCGGCCCTCTCGGAGATCGCCGACCGGCTCGGGGAGCGTCTGGAGATGGCACGGCTGCGCGCCCGCGAGCGCCTCGCCGAGGCGATGCTGAGCGAGCCGGAGCTCGACCCGAAGCGAAACCTCGAGCGCAAGATCGAGCGGGGGCTGGACGCGATGATCGAGATCGCCGAGGCCGACGGCGGCATCGTGCTGCTGCGCGGCGCCGCGACGGGGTCGCTGCACCCCTGGGCCTGGCGGGGCACCTACGAGCGCGCCCGCAGCCCCCTGGCGCGCAGCGAGGACCCCTGCGACTGCGCGGTGATCGCCGAGTCGCTTGACTCCGCCGGGCCGGCGGAGGCCGCCCCCGACTGCGGTCCGGCCTGCACCCTGCTGCCGGCCGAGCTGGCGAGCACGGTCTGCCTGCCGCTGCTGGCCGGGGACCGGGTCCTGGGTGCCGTGTCGGTGGGCTGGCGCAGCCGGGAGGCCCTCCCCGGCAGGCACCTGCCAGAGCTGGAGGGAACGGTCGCCCAGCTCGCCCTCGCCGTCGCCGACGAGCAGGCCGCCGTGATCGCCGAGGAGCGCGCCTCCGAGACCCAGCGGCGGCGCCTCCTGGACGGGATCGACCTCGCGGCCGAGCACAGCCTGCAGCCGGTGATGCTCCGGATCGAGCGGGCCGGAACGCTCGCCGAGACCCCTCCCCGCCTGCGCACCGAGCTGGGCTCGATCCAGGGGCTGCTGCGCGACAGCGGGCGCAAGATCGTCGAGTCGGCGCGGTCGGGATCGCAGCGGTCCGCGGAATCCGCGCCCGCCGGCCGGCCCTGCACCGCCCCCCTTCTGGACCTGCGCTGCTTCGGCAGGTTCGAGGTCTTCCGGGGCGGCCAGCCGATCCCCCCGGAGCGCTTCGCCCGCCGGCGTGCGCTGACCCTGCTCAAGATCCTGCTGACCAACTACGGCAAGCCGGTGCATCGCGAGGTGCTGGCCGGCCTGCTGTGGGAAGAGGAGCCCCCCAAGGACCCGGCCCGCCAGCTGAAGGTCGTCGCGCACTACCTGCGCCGGGCGCTGGAGCCCGAACGCCGGGGCGGCGAGGGGAGCCAATGGGTCCTCAGCACCGGCGAGGGGTACGCCTTCGACGTCTCCGCGCCCCACCGGCTCGACCACCAGGACTTCCTCTCCCTCGCCCACTGGGCCGAGCGCCTGCGGGAGCGCGGCGAGCCCGAGGCCGCGCTGGCCGCCTACGAGGCGGCCGCCGGCCTCTACACGGGCGACTTCCTCGAGGACGAGCGCTACAGCGACTGGTGCGGCGCCGAGCGCGAGCACCTGCGCGAGACCCTGCTCTCGACGCTCTGGCGGGCCGCCGATCTGCGGCTCGAGCGCGGCGACGCCGAGGGCGCGCTCGCCTGCCACCGGCGGGCGCTGCTCGCCGACCCGGCGCGCGAGGACGTCCACCGGGAGGTGATGCGCGTGCTCTGGCGCGAGGGCCGCCACGGCGACGCCCTGCGCCAGTACCGCCTCTGCGCGGAGGCCCTGCGGCGGGAGCTCGGCGCGGAGCCCTCCCCGGAGACCCGGGCGCTCTACGAGAGCCTCGCCGCCCCTCGCCCAGCCTGAGCGCTCGCGGTGCGGCCCCCTCGCCCAGGCCGGGCGCGACGGCGCCCGGATCTGCGGAACCGATCCGGAACCGCCGGCCAATAGACATTGACGGCAGCCGCCCCAGGTGGCGAGACATGGCGAAGGCCCCGAGACCCGAAAAGCGAGCGAGCCGATGTCCGTAGCCGACCAACCCCGGTGGTTCAAGGTAAGCGACCGTTCCCGCGCCTGGGAGGACTTCTACCGGGACCGCTGGGCCTACGACAAGAGCGTCCGCACCAGCCACGGGGTCAACTGCTCGGGCTCGTGCAGCTGGGAGGTCTTCGTCAAGGACGGCGTGATCTGCTGGGAGCTGCAGAAGACCGACTGGCCGCAGATCAACTCCGAGACCCCCAACTACGAGCCCCGCGGCTGCCAGCGGGGGATCTCCAGCTCCTGGTACGTGTACAGCCCCGTCCGGCCCAAGTACCCCTACATCAGGGGCTGCCTGCTCGACTTCTACCGGGAGGAGAAGGCGGCCGGCAAGGACCCCGTCGAGGCCTGGGCGGCGATCGTCTCCGACGAGGAGCGGTCCCGCGCCTACAAGCAGGCCCGCGGCAAGGCCGGCTGGCGCCGGGTGAGCTGGGACGAGGCGACCGAGCTGATCTCGGCCGGCCTGATCCACACGATCAAGCGCTTCGGCCCGGACCGGATCGCCGGCTTCTCGCCGATCCCGGCGATGAGCATGGTCAGCTGGTGCTCGGGGGCGCGGCTGACCTCGCTGCTGGGGGGCAGCCTCAACAGCTTCTACGAGTGGTACCACGACAACCCCCACTGCCAGCCGAAGAACTTCGGCGAGCAGACCGACGTGCACGAGGCCGCGGACTGGTACCAGAGCACCTACTGGATCAACATGGGGACCAACCTCCCGATGACCCGCACGGCGGACGCCCACTTCGCCTCGGAGTTCAAGTACAAGGGCGGGAAGGTCGTCGTCTTCTCGCCCAACTACAGCGACGTCACCAAGTTCGCCGACACCTGGGTGCAGCTGCGGCCGGGCACCGACGCCGCGATCCTCGCGGCGATGAACCACGTGGTGGTCAAGGAGTTCTTCTGCGATCGCCAGGTGCCCTACTTCCAGGACTACGTCAAGCGCTACACGAGCCTTCCCTTCCTGCTCACCCTGGAGCGCCGGGGCGACCACTACGTCCCCGGCCGGCTGCTGCGGGCGGCGGCCGTGGAGGGGTGCTCGGAGACCGAGAACGCCGCCTGGAAGCTGGTCCAGATGGACGCCGAGGGGCGCCTGCGAATCCCCCAGGGCACGATCGGGTTCCGCTGGGAGGAGAAGCCGAGCGGCAAGTGGAACCTCGAGCAGAAGGATGCGATCACGGGCGAGCCGCTCGACCCGCTGCTGACCCTCCAGGGCCGCGAGGACGATGCTCCGCTGGTCGCCTTCCCCGACTTCACCGGCACCTTCGACACCGCCCTGCGCGAGGACGCCGAGACCCGGCCTCCGGGAATGGTCCTGCGCGGGGTTCCCGCCTGCCGCGTCCGCACCGTGGACGGCGAGGAGGTGCTGGTCACCACCGGCTTCGACCTGCTCGCCGCCCACCTCGGCGTCGACCGCGGGATGCCCGGGGACTACCCGGCCGACTACGACGACCCCGTGCCCTACACCCCCGCCTGGCAGGAGCAGGAGACCGGGGTCAGCCGCAAGATCGCGATCCAGATCGCGCGCGAGTGGGCCGAGAACGCCGAGAAGACCCGCGGGCGGTCGCTGATCATCGCCGGGCCGGGCTGCACGCACTGGTATCACTCCGACCTCTACCAGCGCTTCGGGGTCCTGCTGGGCGCGCTCACCGGCTGCCACGGGGTCAACGGGGGCGGCTGGTGCCACTACGTGGGCACGGAGAAGATCCGCAACTTCGCCGCGGTGGTGGCGACGATCGGCCAGGCCCGGGACTGGCAGCGCCCGCCCCGGCTGATGAACAGCACCTCCTACTGGTACTTCCACACCGACCAGTGGCGCTACGACGGCATGAAGCTGGACCCGATACTCGTCCCCTGGGCCGACCAGCTTCCGGCCTACAACCACGCCGCCGACGTCAACGCCCTCGCGGTCCGGCTCGGCTGGCTGCCCTTCCAGCCGGCCCTCAACCGCAACCCGCTGGAGATCGTCAAGGACGCCGAGGCGGCGGGCGCCAGCAGCGACGAGGAGATCGCGGCCTGGGTGGTCGAGCGGATCCGCTCGGGCGAGCTGCGCTTCGCCGTCGAGGACCCCGACGACCCGGCGAACTTCCCCCGCTGCCTGATGGTCTGGCGGGGCAACCTGATCGGAACCAGCATGCGCGGCCACATGCTCGCCCTGCGCCACCTGCTGGGCACCCACCACAACGTGCTCAGCGAGCCGACCGCGGCCGAGGGGAAGGTCGAGGAGATCGAGTGGCGGGACGGCGACGCCCCCGAGGGCAAGCTGGACCTGCTGGTCGACGTCGAGCTGCGGATGATCTCCAGCGCCAACTACGCCGACGTCGTCCTCCCCGCCGCCCACTGGTACGAGAAGTCGGACATCACGGTCACCGACCTGCACACCTTCATCCATCCCTTCTCGGCGGCCCACGACCCGCCCTGGGAGACCAAGCCCGACTGGGACGCCTTCAAGCTGATCGCGGAGAAGTTCTCGGCGCTGGCCGCCAAGCACTTCCCGCGGCCGGTCCGCGACCTGGTGCTGAGCCCGCTGATGACCGACACGCCGGACGAGTACTCCCAGCCGGAGGGCAGGATCCGCGACTGGAAGCGGGGCGAGGCCGAGATGGTCCCGGGCCGCACCATGCCCCACATCCAGGTGGTCGAGCGCGACTACCGCGAGGTCTACAACCGCTACGTCAGCCTCGGGCCGCTGGCGGCCACCGGGTTCGGCGCCAAGGGCGTGGACTTCGACATCACCCCGATCTACGAGGAGATGAAGCAGGACCACCGGATCGGCGAGATGGACGGGCGCCCGTCGCTGGAGCGCGACGAGCAGGTGGCCGAGGCGATCCTGCAGATGTCGCCGGAGACCAACGGCGAGGCGGCACACCTCGCCTGGGAGGCGCTGGAGCGCAAGACCGGCCTCGACCTGACGGGGATCGTCGAGGGCGAGCGGGACGTGCTCTTCCACTACAAGGACCTGGTCTCGCAGCCGCGGCGGGTGCTCACCTCGCCCCACTGGTCGGGGCTGGAGACGGCCGGGAGGACCTACTCGCCGTGGACGGTGAACATCGAGCACAAGGTCCCGTTCCGCACGCTGTCGGGCCGCATCGACCTCTATCTGGACCACGGCCTCTACCGCGACCTCGGCGAGGCCTTCCCGGTCTACAAGCCGCCGATCGACACCACCGCGACCGGGATCGTCGACCGCAGCCGGCTCGAGCCGGACTCCAAGGTCTTCCGCTTCCTCACCCCGCACGGGAAGTGGAGCATCCACTCGAACTTCTGGGACAACCTCTGGATGCAGCGGCTGTTCCGCGGCGGCCAGGTGATCTGGCTCAACCCCGTGGACGCCGCCGGGCTGGGGATCGGCGACAACGACTGGGTCGAGGCCTACAGCGAGACGGGGATCATCGTCGCCCGGGCGGCGGTCAGCCAGCAGGTCTCCCAGGACACGGCGATCATGTACCACATGTCCGAACGGAACCTGAACGTTCCGTTCTCGAAGCTGGCCCACGCCCGGGGCGCCAGCGACCTGCGCGGCGGCAACTCCAACGCGACCACCCGCATCCAGCAGAACCCCTCCTACATGGTGGGGGGCTACGCGCAGTTCACCTACGGGCTCAACTACTGGGGGACCAGCCCGGCCGAGCGCGACATGACGGTCGCCATCCGGCGGATGCCGTTCGGGCCCCACGAGAAGCCGGTCTACCAGGCGAAGCACATCAACCGGGTGTGAGGCGATGAAGGCACAGCGACAGATGGCGATGGTGTTCAACCTCGACAAGTGCCTGGGCTGCAGCACCTGCACTGTGGCCTGCAAGAACGTCTGGACCAACCGCGAGGGCGCGGAGTACATGTGGTGGAACAACGTCGAGACCAAGCCAGGGGTCGGCTACCCGCGCGAGTGGGAGAACCAGGATCGCTACAAGGGCGGCTGGGTGACCACCGGCAAGCCCCACCGCCCCCTGCGCCTCCGGGCCCGCAGCAAGCTCGGCGGGATGCTCACCCTGTTCACCAACCGGGTCCTGCCGCGCCTGGAGGACTACGCCGGCAAGGGGCCCTTCACCTTCACCTACGAGGACCTCCACTCCCCCGAGCAGCAGCCCCAGCAGCCGGTGGGCCGGCCGAAGTCGCTGATCACCGGGGAGGAGGACATCCCGATCACCTGGGGGGTCAACTGGGAGGACAACGCGGCCGGCACCCACGAGACCGGTCGCCGCGACGTCAACTTCAAGGGCATGCCCGATTCCGAGCGCGACGCCCTGCTCTCCTACGAGAAGGTCTTCTACTTCTACCTCCCCCGGATCTGCAACCACTGCATGAACCCGGGATGCGTCGGGGCGTGCCCGAGCGGGGCCGCCTACAAGCGCGACGAGGACGGGATCGTCCTCATCGACCAGGACGTCTGCCGGGCCTGGCGCTACTGCATCACCTCCTGCCCGTACAAGAAGACCTACTACAACTGGCGCTCGGGAAAGATGGAGAAGTGCATCCTCTGCTACCCGCGGATCGAGACCGGTCAGCCCCCCGCCTGCTTCAAGGCCTGCCCCGGGCGGATCCGCTACCTGGGGCCGATCCTCTACGACCTCGACCGGGTCGCCGAGATCGCCAGCCGGCCCGAGGAGGAGCTGGTCGCGGCGCAGCGCGAGCTGATCCTCGACCCCAACGACCCGGCGGTGGTCGCCAACGCGGAGCAGCAGGGCATCAGCGCCGCCTGGATCGACGCCTGCCGGCGCTCGCCGGTCTACAAGATGGTCAAGGAGTGGGAGATCGCCCTGCCCCTGCACCCGGAGTTCCGGACCCTCCCCTCCCTCTTCTACGTGCCCCCCGAGAGCCCGATGGTCACCCTGCTGGACGACAACGGCTGCTGGACCTCCGACGGGGACTGGCTGCCAGCCCTGGACGAGTTCCGGGTCCCGATCCAGTACCTGGCGCAGATGTTCGCCGCCGGGAACGAGAGCGAGGTCAAGCGGGCCCTGGTCCGGCTGCTGGCGCTGCGCCGCTACAAGCGCTCCGAGACGGTCGAGGGTAGCCCTGACACGCGCTCCCTCGCCGAGGCGGGCATCGACGAGAAGGCGGCGCAGGAGATGTACCGGCTGCTCGCGCTCGGCTTCTACGACGAGCGCTTCGTGATCCCCACCACGCGCCGCGAGGACGCGGACCTGGATCCGTTCATCGAGCGCGGCTTCATGGGATTCGACGAGATGGCACCCGATGCGGGGATGAAGCGGCGGGAGCACTTCCACGCCGCTCCGCACGCCGACGGGGAGAGCCAGGTCCCGCGCGCGCAGCAGTACGTGGGGCGCACTCCGCGACCGGTCGGCGAGGAGCGATGAGCCCGTCCCCGGCAGAGGCGCTGGCGAAGACCTACGGGGCGATCGCCGAGTGGCTCCTTTACCCGGAGGAGATCGAGGACGCGATGGCCGACGAGGCCGCCGCGGGCGAGGCGATCGCCGCCGCCGGGCGGATCGACGGGCGGATCGGCGAGCACCTGGAGGCCTTCTGGCGGGAGCGCCGCTCGGTGGACCCCGAGGCCTACCTCGAGCTGCTCGAGCTCAACCCCCGCTGCCCTCTCTACCTCGGCTCCTACCAGTTCCCCGAGCCCACCACCTGCAGCGCCGCCGGGGTCTCGGACCGCAACCAGTACATGCTCGAGATCGGCAACGTCTACCGGCACTTCGGCTTCGAGATCGCCGGCGAGCTTCCCGACTACCTGCCGGCGATGACCGAGTTCCTCGCCCTCAGCAGCGGCTGCTCGGACGCCGATGCCGGTTTGCGCAGGCGCTTCATCGTGAAGCTGGTGCTCCCCGGAGCGCGCACCTTCGCCGAGCGGCTCGAGGAGACCGGGGCCGTCTACCGCCACCTGGCGGATGCCCTGGTGGGCTGCCTGGAGTGGGAGACCCCCGACCGCGACGAGGAGCCGCCCGCCGAGGACGGGCAGACCGCCGAGCGCGAGGAGAGGCCCGCGGCCCGGCCGCTGCCGAGGCGGCGCGCGGGAGGGCGGGCGAAGGTGGTGACGATCGACTGAGGCGGGGCGATCCCGACCCGCGCCTGGCACCAGGAGGCCGACCGGAATGAACGAGTTCTTCTTCATCGTCTACCCCTACATCGCGCTGACCCTGTTCATCGCGGTGCCGATCATCAGGCGCCGGCGTGGCGGCTTCGCCTTCACCACCCGCGCGAGCGGGTTCTTCGAGCGGCCCTCGATGGGGATCGCGGCCGTCACCTTCCACTGGGGGATCATCACCCTTTTCGCGGCCCACATCATGGGGCTGATCGGCGGCCTCACCCTTTCGAGCTCGTGGATCGACGCCTTCCACTGGATCGGCCTGGCCGCGGGGCTGTGCACGCTCTACGGCGCGACGCTCGCTCTGCTGCGCAGGATCGTCGTCCCCGAGCTGCGGGCCTCGAGCCGCTACGACGACTACCTCATCCTCGTCCTGCTGATCCCGATCCTGGTCCTCGGGCTCTACCCGGTGATTGTCGACAAGACCTTCGGGCTCTCGCTGACCGCCGCTCCCTGGGTGAAGGGGATCGTCACCCTCTCGCCCGACATCGGCGGGATGGCCGGGCTGCCGCTGATCACCAAGCTGCACGTGGTGCTGGCGCTGACCTTCATCGCCTTCTTCCCGTTCACGAAGCTGGTCCACATGTGGACCGTCCCCCTCGGCTACGTGGTGCGTCCCTTCCAGTCGATGCGCACCTACCGGAGGGCGTGACCCGATGACGGGCCCGAGGAGCCCGGCCCCCCCGGCGGGGATCGGGAAGGGGTCGAGCCGGTGAGCCGGATGTCCTGGATCGCCGCGGGGCTGCTGGTCGTGCTCGCGGTCGTGGTCGGGGCGGCATGGTTCGGGCGCCCCGCCAAGACCTCGACCGGCGGCGGGGGTCCGGCGGTCCGCGTCAAGGTGGACCCGGCGCTGGTCAAGCAGGGCGAGGCGGCGGCCTCCTCCCAGGGCTGCACCGCGTGCCACAGCACGGATGGTTCGACCAGCGTCGGGCCGACCTGGAGCCAGATCTACGGGACCACGGTCGCGCTCGACGACGGCACCACCGTCAAGGTCGACGACACCTACCTGAAGACGGCGATGCTCGACCCGAGCGCCCAGGTCCACTCGGGCTTCGGCCCCCTCATGCCCTCCTACGAGGGGAAGCTCTCAAAGCAGGACGTCGCGGCCCTGATCGAGTACATCAAGAGCCTCAGCGGCTAGGAGCCGGCCCGGCCCTCAGCGGTCCTCGCAGCCCGGACCTTCATTCGACGACCAGCTGGGTGATCGGCAGCCCGACCTCTGCCCGGGCCTTCTCCACCGCGCCGCGCTCCAGGCGGTCGGCGCGCCCGGGGGGGTGCGTGCAGATCACCATCTCGTCCGCCGGGAAGCGCAGCAGGGCGCTCTCGATCGCGACGCTCGGATCGGCGTCGCCGACCTCCCCCGTGGCCGCCAGGCCGGCGGCCTCGATGGCGCGCACCGACCGCAGGCAGCGGCGCTCGGCCTCGGCCCGCGCGTCGCCGAAGTCGGTGGTCCAGCGCTTCAGCTCGGAGCCGGTCGCCGCGGGGCTGACGACCAGGACCTCGCAGCTCCGTCCCCGGGCGTGGTTGCGCAGCTCCCCCAGGGCGGCGCCGCCGACGGTCTCGTTGGCGATGACGAGGATCCGGTGCCGCCCGTCGCCGGGGGCGCGGGCGATCCGCACCCGGCGGGGTTCGCCTCCCCGCGCCCGCCACAGGGCGAGGCCGATCCCCCCCAGGACCAGCGCGGCGCCGAGGAGCACGCCGTGGAGGGGTTTGGCGCCCACGGCGAGGGCGCCCACGGCGAGGGCGCCCAGAGCGATGATCACCGCGAGGCGGAAGACGTCGACCTCGGAGCGAAGCGTGCTGTGCATTCGGTGCCCCCTTTCGCGGCGCGCACCGGGATTCTCCCACCCGGGGGAGCCGCCGGCGCGAGCCTGGCGTCCCCGGACATCATCCCACTCCGCGGCGGGGATCGCCGACGCCTGGCCCGACTCCGGGTTCCCATCCTGGCCGCTCCGATTCCCCCGGTGTAGGGTGCCCGCAACGGGGCAATTGAAAGGCGGTTCCACGGTGAGCGGGACGCGGCGATGAGGGACCTTCGGCGGGCAGGAGCCCTGTCCGCGGCCGCCGCGGCCGTCGCACTCGCACTCGCGCCGAGCGCATCGGGCGACACCTCCCGGCCGAACAGGCTCGGGGACCACGCCCCCGACGGCTGCACCCCCGGGGATTGCAGCCTCCGCGAGGCCGTGATCAGGGCCAACAACCACCCTGGCGCGGACACGATCCTCCTGCGCTCCGGCAGGACCTACACGTTGTCGCGGGTGGGCCGCGGCGAGGACGCGGCGAGGACCGGGGACCTCGACGTGAAGGGCAATCTGACGATCGCCCCAGCCCGCGGGCGAGTGGCGACCATCGACGCGATCGACGGGGACGACGATCCGGCGATCGCCGATCGCGTCCTCGAGATCGTCGGCGATCACCGGCTGGCGCTGCGCTCCCTGGCGATCGTCGACGGGGGCCCGCTCAACGTCTCGGGGGGCGGGGGCGGGGTGAACGCGAACTCGGGCACCTTGCTCGTCACCCGGTGCCTGTTCAAGCGCGACGACAACGCGGCGATCTCGACCGGCTCGGGCGATCTGACCATCTCCCGCTCCACATTCACCCGCGGCCCCGACGGCGGGATCGTCACCTTCGGCGGTGAGGTGCGGATCGTGCGGTCCACCGTTGCTCACAACGGGGACAATGGGATCGCCGGCGCCGCCTACTTCGGCACCCCCACGGTCCAGGTGGTCCGCAGCCGCGTGATCGACAACACGCTGAGCGCCAATGGAGCCGACGGAGCGGGAATCTGGGTCTTCGGCAGGGTGGTGATCTCCAAGAGCACGGTTGCCGGGAACCACGCCACCGGCGACGGCGGCGGGGTCTACAACGACGACAAGCACAGGCTGATCGTCCGCGACTCGACGATCAGCGGCAACAGCGCCGAGAACGGTGGTGGGATCCACAACGACGGCGGCACGGTGCAGCTGGTCAACGTCACGCTGGCCGGCAACCGCGCGAGCGAGTACGGCGGCGGCATCTCGCAGGTGCCCGGAGCCGTCGCCAGGCTAAACGCGGTCACCGTCGCTCGCAACACCGCCAACGACGACGGCGCCGGCGGCGAAGGAGGCGGCGGCCTGTCGGGCGACAGCGGGGCCGCCTACGAGATCCGCAACTCCCTGATCGCGCTGAACGAGGTCGGCACCGGGGGGACCGGACCGGATTGCCTGTTCGGCGCGCCACAGGCCTCCAAGGGCCACAACCTGTTCGGCGATGCGGCCGGCTGCCTCGGGCTCCCGGGGCCGACGGATCTCGTGCGGTCCAATCCCAGGATCGGCCGGCTCGCCGACAACGGGGGACCGACCGAGACGATCGCACTGCGCAAGCGCAGCGCTGCGATCGGCCACGCCTCGAAGGCGACCTCGCCGAAGCGCGACCAGCGTGGCGTGAGCCGCGACGAGCACCCCGACAGCGGGGCCTTCGAGCGCCGGAGCTGAGCGCGACCCGGTGCGGACCTGGCGTCCCCGGACAGCATCGAGGAACGCCGCCACGCTGAGGTGGGTCGGCGTCTGTCAGTCCGCCTCGTCGCGGGCGCGCCCGTAGCGCTCGTAGATCACCCGCGATCCGAACGTCCTGGTCTCGATCAGCTCCAGCCGGACCTCGTCGGTGACCGGTGGCAGGAACGGGGTGCCGCCACCGACGAGGACCGGGTTGCGGAACATGCGCAGCTCGTCGACGAGGCCGAGCTCGATCGCCGTCGCGGCCAGGCCGGCGCCGCCGATCGAGACGTCCTTGTCGGTCCTCTCGAGCGCCGCGGCGACCTCCTCGGCCACCGAGGTCTCGGCCAGCCGGGCATTGCCCTGGACGCGGTCGAGCGTGCGGCTGAAGACGAGCTTCGGGATCGCGGACCAGACGTCGGCGAACGCGGCCCGGAGCTCGCTGTCGCGCATCGACGGATCCGTCTCCCAGGGCAGCATCGTCTCGTAGAGCCTGCGGCCGCACAGATAGCAGCCGAGCTCGCGCGTCTGCGCGAGGTGGAATCCGAACTGCTCCTCGCTGGGGACCGTCCACCCGAATCTGCCCTCGCGGTCGGCGATGAAGCCGTCGACCGAAACGCCCATCGAGTAGATCAGCATGGCCTCGAGCTGGTCGAACCGGGACGCCGGACGATTGTCGTGATGGAGTTCACCATCGAGTTGGCCTTTCGCCTTGGACCATTCTTAGAGCAATCGCCTCTCGGGGCTCCCCCGACCGCCAAGCCACCGCTTGGGAATGGGGATCAGAACCCCAGCGCAAGCTTCCCGCCCTCGGACATCATCTCCAAATCTGGAGCGAGGGGTTTGTGGGCGCAAGCGGCTCACTCCCGATTGCTATAGCAAAATATGCTATGTTTTTTCCGATGAGCAACCGCTGTGAATTGCTGCGCGAGGTGATGGTCGAAACCGACACCAGCCAGTCTGAGTTGTCCCGGCTAAGCGGCGTGCACCAGCCGAGCATCAGTCAGATGCTGTCCGGAAAGATCGAGATGAGCGACGAGCAGCTCGACCGGCTGCTGTCGTGCATGGGCCGGCGCCTTGAGGTGGTGCGGCGCCCCGTGACCCCGCGGCTGACTCGCTCTGAGCGCCGTTCCTGGCTGCTTCACCGCCGGCTCTCGACCTCTCTCACCCGCTCCCGGTTGGAGGAGTGGCGACCGACCCTCACCAGCAACCTGACCCGCCTGCGCCGTGGGGTGCAAGGCCAACCCCACGAGCGGAATCTGGACCAATGGGAGCGGCTGATCCAGGGTGGCGACGTCCCTGGTCTTCATCGCGTTCTGACGGGCCTTGACCGGAACTCGATCGAGATGCGCGAGGTCAGCCCCTTCGGCGGCCTGCTCTCGCCCCAGGAGCGCCACCAGTTGCTCGCGGAGCGCTGATGCGGCGCGACCAGCTCGAGCACACCATCCGAGCGGCTTGCCAGATCGTTGGGGCGCCCGAG
This sequence comes from Solirubrobacterales bacterium, assembly GCA_046330315.1. Lineage (GTDB taxonomy): Bacteria > Actinomycetota > Thermoleophilia > Solirubrobacterales > 70-9 > JAXLSZ01. Next base: position 555,634 of record JAXLSZ010000004.1, on the reverse strand, counting down.
GTGATCGTTGTCGGCTCTCAGGCGATTCTCGGCACCTACCGCGAGCAGGACCTGCCGGCTGCGGCCACGATGTCGCTGGAGATCGACATCCTTCCGATCGCCGACGACAACGAAGAGACGATCCGGCTCGGCGACCTGATCGAGGGAGCGGCGGGTGAGCTGTCGCCGTTCGAAAGCGCTCACGGATTCAGCATCGACGGCGTCGATCTGGAGAGTTGCGCGCTGCCGAGCGGTTGGCGTCAACGGCTCGTCAAGGTGCAGAACGCCAACACGGCTGCGCCCTCAGGTGAGCCCCAGTTCATCGGATGGTGCGTCGACAAGCACGATCTCTGCGCCGCCAAGCTCTGCGCGTTTCGTGAGAAGGACCGCAATTTCGTCGGTGCACTCCTGGGCGCTGGCCTGGTCGAGTCCGAGGAGCTCACTGAGCGCCTGTCGCAGCTCCCCGCCGAGTTCTCCGAATCCGCCGGCCGAGCCAGCGCCTGGCTGGCTGAACAGAAGTAACTGAGGTCAGAACCCCAGCGCGAACTTGGCGTCCTCGGACATCATCTTTGGGGCGGGTTGTGATGACGGGTCCGGCGATGCCCGTGAACCCCTTTGGCAAGCCGGCCAAAGTTGCTCACCGAGGAGCACGATCCAGGCCGGTCCGGCCTCGTCCTGGATCGTGCGTTTGCAATTTGTTTGCACAGGACTCGAGACACGATGCACGCCAGGCGGCGTGGCCTGCGTTAAACCCGCATCAGCTCGTCGCCGGCTCCCATGGCGGCGCATGTTCGTACGTCGCCGCGGCCGCTGGATCGTCGAGTTCGAAAGGGATCTGGCCGGACTTGCGGTCGTGCGCTTCGCGTTGCATCGCCGGGATGGTCCTAGCGGCGGCGGTGTAAATGTCGGCCATGATCCTGTCGCCTGCGGCATTGTCGGTGGCAAAGATCATGTGGTAGATCGTGCCGCCAGCAGTGTTCTTCAACTCGAAGGGGTGCGTCTTGGCATATCCGAGGTCGTGAACGAGGCGCCAGCGCATGAGGTTGACGTACTCCTCCTTGGCCTCGGCGGGATCGAGCCGGCCCGCGCGGCGCCGAGCGTAGACGTGGCGCCAGGCCTCGGTGCCAAACAAGCGCGTCGCGGCGCTCTCATGGTTCGGCAGAAGCCTCTCGTCGTCGAGAGCGAGCATGCGGATCAATCCCTGGGTCGGAAACAGCAGCCAAAGCTCGACCTTGTACTCGGGTCCTGAACCGGGCTTTTTGTATCCGAGTTTGTGGGCGGCGAGCTGCTTCAGCGTGTCCCACGCCAGCTCCATTCCGTCGGGGTCTATGAACGCGAATGTCGGCGCCCAGCGAATGGGGTGAAGCTCGGCCAGCGCCGTCGCAATCGTCTGGTTGCAGTCGCCGCCGTAGACCTTGATGTCGCGCCCTGGGTAGTCGGCGCGCAGTCGCTGCTCGAGTTCGGCAGCCTTGTTTGCCTGCTCGAAGAAGCGCAACTTCGTGAAGCCGCCGGCTACATCGACGTCGAGCGCGATGCGGGCGGATCCCGGGAACGCCTCGCCGGTGAGTCGGCTGGTCCCGTGTCCCTCGCCGGCGAATGCGTCGAGGTAGACGAACTCGGTGGCCCTGCCCTTCGAGGCACGCAGAAACGAAGGTAGGTAGCTGCGCAGGATCGCGAGCTTGGCCTCCGTCCAGAAGCCCCAGGAGCGGCTTGCCGGCGGGCTCACATTGCCAGGGGCACACGCCCGGTCGGCATCTCGTCCCATGTACGGCCATCGAGCAGGCGTCCGCCCGACTTGGGCCGATGCCCGCCCCACTGCTTGAAGAAGTAGGCCACGCCTTCGTCGATGCAGCGGTCGCGAAGGTCGCGCACCCACTCGAGCTTGACCGGGCGATGCTTGGGGCCGGACTCGCCGCCTGCGATCAGCCAGTCGATATCTGAGAGGCCGAGCGCGTCCAGCGGCCCAAGCAGCGGCTCGGCTGAGATGAACCGGACGGCGGCATCGACTTCGCGCAGGTAGTCGGCGCGCTTGGCGAACCGGCGGTTCTCAATCGAGACGCCTATCCAGACGTTCGGATGCCAGGTGAGCTGCGGAGCGAGTGCGGCCAGTCGCTCGTGGCGTTTGGTGAGGATCTGGAAGGTGTGGTGCTCGGCCCGGCCCATTACATCGAAGACCCGTTCGATGTATTCGACCGGGATGTCCTCGTGGAAGAGGTCGCTCATCGAGTTGACGAAGATCATGCGCGGCCGTGCCCACTTCAGCGGCTGCGCCAATCGCCGCGGCCACAGCCGCAGGTCGAATCCCTGCTCGTACGGGTGGGCAGGAACGCCGCGAAATCGCTCAGCGAACGTCTTGGCGTAGCAATGCGCGCAGCCGGGCGAGACCTCATCGCAGCCCGTGACCGGGTTCCAGGTCGCCTCGGTCCATTCGATCGCGCTCTTGTCAGCCATGTCGGTTTCGCTTCGATGACGGGCGCGGCGCACCTGCCAGCCGCAATCGAACACATGTTCGCCTACACGCCGGACGGACCGCTGCCGCCAGCGAGGCGGTACCTCGCCTCCGGCCACGCACTGCGGACGGCGGTCGCGAACTGCTCCCTCTGGTTGTCGAGGGGATACGGGATTGATGCGTCGTGCAGCACGAGGGGTCCTGCCCCCCTGGGCGGCCCGCACAGCACCCGGGGATGCCATCGATCTCGGCCTGATCAAAGACGTGCCCCTGGCCGAGCTGGCGTAGCACAGCCTGCTGCCAGGACGGGCGGCTCGAGGGCCAGGTTGCGATTTCCTGCTCGATCGTCACCTTGACCCAGCCTTCTTCCGATCCAGCGCGCGTACGAGCAGCTCCTGGGCGGGCTCGAAGTCGCGTTCTTCCTCGGCCGCGAGCGACGCCTCTGTTGGCACGAGCTCGCCGCGGAACGCCTTGGCTAGGGTGGCACGCGAAACGCGATCGAGGGTCGCGTCAACCTGTTTGATCTGAGCGGCGAGGCGGTCGGCGACCGCGAGCCCGGCTGCGGCGCGGCGCACAATCTCGGCCTGCTCAGCGATAGGCGGCACTGGGATGATGAGACCAGCAACACGCTGCTTGTTGAGCGCGGGCTGGTTCCCTCCTGTGCCGGCCGCTCTGGTCGTTTCGTACTGTCCGACCGCCCAGCGCCACAGGTACTCCGGATCAACGAACTGCCGGTCGGCCAGGATGCCGGCCGCGTTCTGGTTCGTTGCGGCCTCGATGTCGAGGATCGCGGCCTGACCACGTGTCTTGCCCTCACCGATCATCGCGATCAATACCGTCCCTGGCGGGTACAGCTTGGCGCTGCTGTTGGCAAGCCCTTCCTGCGAAATGGCTTCACGCGTTGACGAGATGCGGCAGTTGGCGACTTCGCCCGAACTTACCCAAGCGACATCGCCGTCCCAAAACTCGGGACGCTTACGAGAGGGCGTGCCGCCGAGCTGGACGGTGCCTATGTCCGCGATCCGGGCAATGGCCCAGCTTGCTGGTACAGCCGCGCCCCCTGAGGCCGGCGGTGACGCAGTAGATACAAGGTTGTCCGACACGGCATCCCCGTGCCCCTCTCGCCAAACGGCCGTCAATCGGCCCGAGCACGCGGCCGCGAGCACAGCGCTACGGAATCGGTCGATGATCGCGCGGGTGGCTCGAAGCCGCTCGGCAACCGCTTTACGGCGTGCCTCGATCCCTTCAAGGTGTGCGGCGATGCGTCGTTGCTCGGCCAGCGCAGGCAACGGGATGGGAATGTTGCCGATATCTCGGGAGGACAGGTGCTTCACCGTCGTCGACGACGTGACATCGTGAATCGCCCGCAGATATCCGGGCAGCAAGTGTGTGAGGAAATCAAGGTCCAACGCCATCGTGTCGGGTGCGATTCGACACACCCGTTGGTTCAGAAGGGCCTCGGGACCCTTCCAGCGCGCAACATTGAAATCGCCGTCCATGCCGATGAGCAGCTCGCCGGGCCTGATGAGGTAGCGCTCGTCGTACTCACCGACGTATCTCATCGACGTCTCGCGGCTGGCGATGTCTCGAATTCGGATGAGCGGGACGCCGGTGTCAGCCGAGAACTGCTTCGACTTGAAGGCAGCACCGTTGAGGATGGTTGCGACGGAACCAAGAGGAACGCGCGTCCAGCCGGAGTGGCTCGCGACGAGTGGCGAACCAGACTCGGCGACGATGTCGGCTGGATGCTTTGTCAGGCTCACGCCGCTGTCTCCTCCGTGTCGAGCAGCTTCTGCAGCTCGTGCAGCTCGGTGACTGCCGCTTGGAGTTCGGCAATGGCGTCGGTGATGAGTTCGGCCGGGTCGAAGACCTCGTCGGGGCCGTCGAGTTCCTCGTCGCGGAGCCATTTGAAGCTGTCGATCTTGTAGCCGCGCTCGATGATCTCTTCGAGGCTGAAGCAGTGCCAGCGGTCGTCGGGCGAGTCGGCCTCGGACCGCTTGGCCCTGCCGTTGGGCTCGTTGCCATAGCAGTGCTCGAACTCGGCGAAGTGCGCTGGCGTGAGCGGCCGGGCCTTCTTCGTGATTGTCGGGACGTTGGCGCGGGCGTCGTAGAGCCAGAGCGTCTTGGTTGGCTCCCCTTTGGTGAAGAAGATGACGTTGGTCTTGGTGCCCGCTGTGTACGGGGCAAAGGTGCCGTGCGGGCAGCGCAGGACGGTGTGAACGTTGCAGTCCTCCATCAGCACCTTGAAGACCTCGCCGGCTTGGTCGGCGAAGAGCACGTTGTCGGGGACGACGATCGCGGCTCGGCCGGCGGGCTTAAGCAGCGTAAGGACGTGCTGGACGAAGTTGAGCTGCTTGTTGCCGGTCTCAACGACGAAGTCGTCGCGGACCGGCGCTTGGCCAGAGCCCTTGGTGCCGAAGGGTGGGTTGGTCAGGATTACGTCGAAGCGCTGGCTGCTCGGGGCTTCGTAGATCGAATCGCCGAGCGTGATGTGCGGCTCGACTTGGTGAAGGTAGAGGTTCATCAAAGCCAGGCGCCGCGGGCGCGCGACGAGTTCCTGGCCGTAATAGGTCTTGGTGCGAATGCGCTTGGCGGTATCGCGATCGAACGCGCCGCCGGTCTGCTCCTTGAGCCACTCGTAGGCGGCAACGAGGAAGCCGCCGGTGCCACAGGCCGGATCACCGATGGCGAAGTCTTTGGACGCCAGTGGGTCGGGTTGCATGAGCCGGACCATCGACTGGATGAGCGGGCGCGGCGTGAAGTACTGGCCGGCGCCCTTCTTGCCCTCGGCGGCGGCCTTTTCCAGCAACCCCTCGAACGCGGCGGCTTTGACGTCCACCTTGAGGCTGGTCCACTCCGTCTCGTCGACGGACTTGATCAGCTGAGCGAGGGTCGCTGGGTTGGTGAGCCGGTTCTGGCTGGCGGCGAAAATGTCGCCGAGCATCCCCTGCTGCTTGCCGAGAGTGCGTAGGGCGTCCTCGTAGTGCTCGACGAGGGCGACGCCGCTCTGGCCACGCAGGTGTGGCCAGTCGGTCTGCTCGGGCAGCTCGACGCCCTGCTCGTCGGCCATCTTGAGGAACAAGAGGTAGGTGATCTGCTCGATGTAGTCGCCATAATCGACGCCGTCGTGGCGCAGGTTGTGGGCGAAGCCCCAGAGGCGTGAAACGACGTCGGTCATGCGGCGGCAAGCTCCCGGTTCATGTCAGTCAGCAGCTCGGCGAGCTGGCCGTCAAAGGTCCTGTTGGCGTTGCCCCAGCCGCCGTGGTCAGACAGCACAGGTACGAGCGAGAAGTCCTCGCGATCGATCGAGAGGTTCTGGATCAGGTGCAGCTTGATCCGGTCCAGCCATGCTCGCTGGTCATCGCTGAGCTCGCGGCCTTCGACGACCTGCTGCATGGCGGCCTCGACGCGCTCCTGGGCGGTCAACAGCGGTGCCGTGCCGAGAGCGGCGTGCTTGACCATCGAGATGATGTCAACCAGCGCCTTATGGTAGGTGGCTTGGTGGGCGCGCTCCAGGTTGGCCTCAGTGAAGTGCTCGGGCGCGGTCTTCAGCGCGTCACGCAGGGCGATGAGTGCGTCGGGCTTCCAATCACCGGGCCGTTGGAGCAGCACGGAGAGGGCGTCGATCTTCTCGGCCTCGTCGCGGATGAAGGCGGCGAACGCCTTGAGATAGTCCTCAGGCTTGTACTGGCGGCCGTCGGCGCCCTTGATTAGCCACTCCGATGAGACGGTGTCCGTGACCTGGGAGGCAACGAGGATGTCCGGATCGTCGTGGAACTTCGCGGCGATCCCCACTTGACGATCAGACGGTAACGGGCTCGCGGACCTCCTGACGTTCGTGTGACTCAGCGGCGGCGAGGATGGCGTACCGCTCGATCGCGACGACGAGCGTCGCGAGGTCGCGGTAGCCGATGATCCGCCGGAACTGCTGCTCGGCGACGAGCATGCCGGCGGCGGTCCAGCGGCGGCGCATGTCGCCCTCGCGCCAGCGCTTCACGTTTCGCTGCGTGTAGCGGACGATCTCGATCATCGACTCGCACGGATTCGTCGAGCAGAGCGTCTTCGCGAGCTGCCCCGAGATCCCGAGCCGCATCAGGGTCAGCGTCTCCTCCATGCCCTCGCGAAGCGAGGCGCCGGCGGCGGGCCAGCTGCGGTCGAGCCCGGAGGCGAGCAGCTCGAGCCGCTGGCGGGCGAGCTCGGCGTCGCTCAGCGACCACGCGGCGCGGACCCTGTCGCGGTCTGACTCGGGGAGCAGGTCGCAGACGTTGCGCTCCTTGTGGCGGTGGCAGCGGTGGACGAGGGCGTGCTCGCCGAAGACGTCCTTGATCGCCCGCCGCAGCGCCTTGGCGCCGTCGATCACGAACAGGATCGCCTGCTCGGGGTCCAAGCCGCGGTCGACCAGGTCGGCGAGCAGCGTGCAGGCGAGGGTGGCGTTCTCGGTCGAGCCCTCCCAGAGCCCGAGCGGGATCTTCACGCCCTCGGTGCTGATCCCGAGCGCGACGACGTGGGTGCGCTCGGCGATCTCCATGCCGTCGAGCATCATCACCGCCAAGCGGACGTCGTCGAGGCGGCGGCTTATCAGCTCCTCGAGCGCGGTCTGCGTGCGCTCGACGAACATCTCCGAGACCGACGTCTTCGCCGTCGAGGAGGCCTCGAGCTCCTCGCCGATCGGCTCGCCGACTGCGGCGAACTTGCGCGTGGAGACGCCGGCGAGCATCCGGTCCATCACCGCGCGGGTCAGCGGATCGCGCTCGGCGAAGTACTCGTAGGTCTTGACGGCCAGCTCGTGCTCATCGTCGGCGCTCCGCATCCGCGGCCGGCGCACCTTGGTCCGCCGGCCACCCAGCGTCATCGACCCGTCCTCGTGGCCGTGACGCTTCGCGGTCCGCTCGGGGTTGTGCTTGCCCTTCGGGCCGACGACCTCCTCGACCTCTGCCTCCATCAGCTCGTGCACGACGCCGAGCCCGACGCCGACGCTCAGCGCCAGCAGGCCCTCTCTCGCCGACTCGACCAACTCACCGAGCGCCTCCTGGACCTTCGGTGGGAGCGGGCTCTCCGTCGCCTCGGTCGCCGTGACGACCTTCGGTGCGGGTACCTTCTTCATGGCGGTTCCTCCTGTCTCGGATGGACTTCACTCGCCCAGAACGCTGCCGACGGCAGCGGACGGGGCGGGAGGACCGCCGCTCAAAGTTCTACGAGGTTTCGGACAACCTCGAGGCAACGATGAAGGTGCGCTGCGGCCGTGGGTAGTCCTCAAGCAATCGCTGGAAATCGGGGTCGCGGAGCGTCTTCATCGTTGGCGTGAACGCGCTAGGGAGCAAGGTTGGAAGCTGCTCGGCGAAGTGGCCGAGGTCGCCGTCGTCAACGAAGCGGGCGAACAGATCGCGGGCCTCGCCGGTCATGTTCTTGTCGATCCGGCGCAGGCGCCTGACGAGGCGCTTGGTGTTGTAGGCGCGGTCCTCGTTGCGCCAGATCTCCTCGATGATCTGGGCCAGGCTCTTGCCGTCGCCCTCGGCTGGCTCGGCGGTGATGCCGGTCGTGCCGGCGAAGTACTCGATGAGCGTGCCGTCGAAGCAGTCGAAGACGACGAAGCGGTCCTTGTCGGCCGCCTTCTCGCCCAAGCGCGTGCCGCGACCGAGCATCTGCTCGAACAGGATGCGCGACTTGACTGGGCGCAGGAAGACGAGGAACTCAAGATCAGGAATATCGACGCCGGTCGTCAGCAGGTCGACCGTAACGACAATGCCGGGCTTGGGGCGGTTCCGGAACTCACGGATCCGCTGCAATGGACGGTCGACGCGCCCAGTGATCTTGGCGACAAACGCATCACCCTGGCCGAAGATCTCCCTCGCTTGCTCGACAAGCTGGTCGGCGTGCGAGATGTGCGGCAGGTCGTTGGCGGCGAAGATCAGCGTCTTAGGGAACCGGGCGTGCTCGGACTCATGCCTGTCGGCGTAGCATTTGAGCTCGGTAAGGATGCGCCGATTCGAGTCCGGTGCCGTGATATCGCGCTCGACCGCCGAGGCGTCAAAGGCGCGCTCGTCGTCCAGTAGATCAAGCTGCTTGGAGCCGGTCTCGGGGTCGACCTGGTCGATCTGGTCCCCTTCTTGGAGGAAGACGCCGTTGATGCGCACATCGGAGCGCACTCGCACCACGTCGTAGTCGACGAGGTAGCCGTCCTTCACCGCGGTGTCGTAGTCGTACCGGTAGGCCAGGTTCTCGAAGTAGGCCATCGTGTGCGCGGCCGGGGTGGCGGTCAACCCGATCTTGATGGCGTCGAAGTAGTCCAGCGTCTCGCGCCAGATCGCCCGCTCGCGCGCCGAATAGCCGCGATGGCACTCATCGGCAACGATCAGATCAAAGGCATGGATCGGGATATCGAGCTGTTCGACATCAGCGTCGACCGACTCGCCGTCGATGGTCAACGCCTTCCTGCCGCCAAACAAGTTCATCGTCATCCGCTGGATCGTCGACACGTAGACAAAGGTGTCGCCGAGTTTCGGCTCTGTGAGCAACGAGTTCGGCATGAGGGTCGGGTCAAACGGCTCGTCCTCGAGGTCACCCCGTTGGAAGCGCTGCGAGTAGACCTGGTAGATCTTGTCGAACTTCAGCCCCGGCTCGGCCTCGTAGGAAGCGAACGCGCGCACGGTCTGCGCGGCTAAGGCTCGACGGTCGACGAGGAACAACACCCGACGTGCGACACCCGCCTTCATCAAGCGGTAGATCTCGTTGACGGTCATCAGCGTCTTGCCCGTCCCGGTCGCCATCGTCACCAGCATCTTGCGTTTGCCCTCGCTGATCAGCTGCTCGATTGCAGCGTTGCCGTCGATCTGATACGGGCGCAAGCGTTCGCTTTGGACGAGGTCATCGAGGGCTGCTATCTCGGCATCAAAGTCGCGTTCCAGCATCTCCTGGAGCGCCAGCGGGCTATGAAACCCCGAGACCCATCGCGAGCGGTTGTGCTCCCGTCTTACATCGTGGAACCGGATCTGCTCGCCATTGCTCGAGTAGAGGAAGGGGACCCCGTATTCGCCCTGCCAGCGGGGCTGTTGCTGAATCCCGCGCGAGTACCGCTCGGCCTGCGTGAGGACGCCCTGCGGACCGACGCTGAGCTTCTTGGCCTCAACGACCGCGCGTACCTGCTGAGCCACACAGAGGGCGTAGTCCGCCGGGCCGTCAAGCGTAGGAAACTCCGGCAGCGCTGAGGGCCATAGCGCTTGTCCGAGCGTCATCTTTCGAGACTGGGCGACCGCCCACCCCGCTGCTTCGAGTTTCGGGTCGATCCGCTGCTTTCTGGTCGTCTGCTCGCTCTCACGGGTCATGATGAGTGACGGTCATGCTTGCGCCGACGATCCTGACGCTCGGCCGCCCAACACCCGATCTCAGTACGCAGCCAAAGCCGCGGCCGACCGCGGCCCAGATCGACCACCGGGCGCGGCATCTCCGGATAACGGTCGAGGTACTGGCTCACCGTGTTTCGGTGGGTTAGGCCAAGAAGGTCTGCCACGCCGTGCGCGTCGATCAAGTCATCGGTGTCGATCATCGGGCCGATAGCGCGGAGCCTACACGCGTACGCGGTGACGTCCGCCGAGCGAGATAGCTTACTCGCGTAAGCAATAGATCGAGATCGGCCCCCGCGGTGCTGACACACCCCGGGGCCCGGCCAAGACCTACAGAGGAGGTCCTGACATGAACCAGCGTAAGACTTCGCTGCTCGCCCAGGTCGCCGACGAGGCGACGATCACGATTGAGCAGACCGCCGCGCTCCTGGGGCTCGGACGTACCGCGGCCTACGAGGCCGCGCGCCGCGGCGAGTTCCCGACGAGGCGGCTCGGCCGGCGGGTCGTGGTGCCGGTGCCAGCACTGCTCGAGTGGCTGGGAGTTCCCCAGTGAGGCGCCGGGAGCTGTGGGAGGCGCAGGAGGTCGGGGCGTTCCTTGCGACTTCCGCCGACACGCGGCTGGAAGCAGCCTGGCACCTGCTCGCTGTTGCGGGGTTGCGCGTCGGCGAGGTTCTCGGGCTTCGCTGGGCGGACTTCGACGCAGTTACCGGTCGGATCAACGTCCGGAATGCGGTCGTCGACGTTCCATACGCCGCACTGACGGCGCCGGCGGCGGGGCCAAGCGCCCGGTCGCTCACGGTGTCCGCTGATGTGCGGGGCGCCCTGAGTCGCCACCGCTCGCGCCAGGACGCGGGGCAGTCCGAGCGGGGTCGCCATTACCAGGACGCGGGTCTCGTCATTTGTCGCGAGAACGGGAGGCCGCTGCACCCCCGGGCTCTGCAGCGTGCGTTCCGGCAGCGGGTTGCCGCTGCGGGCTTGCCGGCCATCGCCCTCGCCGATCTGCGGCGAAGCCGCGATTGGGCTGCTCGGCGGAAGGGAGTGCAGCCATGAGGGGCCACATCCGCAAACGCGGCTCAACCTGGGCGGTCGTCGTCGACATCGGGCGCGACGAGCACGGCAAGCGCCGTCAGAAGTGGCACTCCGGGTTCCGCACCAAGCGCGAAGCGAGCGAAGCGCTCACCGAGATCCTCGGTCAGCTATCGGCGGGCCAGTACGTCGCGCCCTCGAAGCTGACCGTCGGCCGCTTCCTCGAAGAGGAGTGGCTGCCGGCAATCCGGGCGAGCGTTCGCCCGCTGACGTTCGAGTCCTACACGGGCAATGTGCGGAACCACATCGTCCCGCGGCTCGGCTCGGTGCCGCTGCAGCAGCTGTCGCCGCCGATGCTCAACTCGATGTACTCGGAGCTCGGCCAGACATTGTCGCCGCGGACCGTGCGCTACATCCACGCGATCCTGCGTCGGGCGTTCGCGGACGCCGTCAAGTGGAGCCGCCTCGTGAGGAGCCCCGTGGAAGCCGCGGACTCTCCCTCGCCACGTGCCGGTGGAGGGAGGGCTATGAGCACCTGGACGAGCGCCGAACTTGGGCGGTTTCTCGAGAGCGTCCGCGATGAAACGCTGTTCGCCTGCTGGCGCTTCCTCGCGATGACCGGTTGCCGGCGGGGAGAGGCCCTGGGCCTTCGCTGGCGGGACCCCGACCTCGAGGGCGGCGGCGCGACGGTCGTGCAAACGGTGGTCGGGAACCGGGCAATCTCTGAGACCAAGACTGATCGCGGTCGCCGCGCCATCGCCCTCGACGGGGAGACGGTCGCGGCGCTCCGTCAGCACCGTCGGGGGCAGAATGAGGGACGGGTGATCCTGGGTGCTTCACACGACGACAACGACCTGGTGTTCTGCCGAGAGGACGGATCGCCGCTCTGGCCGCGAAGTCTGACCCGCTCCTTTGCGCGCCTGGTGGAGGCGGCCGACGTGCCGAAGATCCGCCTTCACGACTTGCGCCACACGCACGCGACGCTGGCCCTCCAGGCCGGCGTCCATCCAAAGGTCGTGCAGGAGCGCCTCGGCCACGCGACGATCTCGATCACGCTCGACGTCTACTCGCACGCGATCCCGGCGATGCAGGAGGATGCGGCAGTCCGCGTTGCGGCTCTGATCGAGACCAAGGATCCTCGGGACGGTGAGGACCGATCTTGACCGCGTGCGGGGGCTGCGTTGAACTCGGGGAGGGCTGCCAGCTTGCCGCAGGACCACTGTGAAATAGCGAGGCGAAGGGTGCCGGTTCCGGGCTAAGCCCGCCTTCACGCGGCCTTGCAGGTCTCGCTGCCCGCCTACCATGGAACCGATGGCCGGAAACGGGGAAGAGCCGCTAGGGCCCAGGAAGTTCGACTTCGAGAGCCTCAACGAGGACGATTTCGAGGCGATGTGCCACGAGATTGTTCGCCTGGAGTTCCGAGAGGTGGCCAAGACCGATCGGCCCGACGGCGGGGCCGACTCGCTGCTCCCCAAAAAGGACAAGGGTTGGGAGCGCGGCTGGCAGGCCAAGCGTTTCACCGGCCATATCTACTGGGGCCAGTGCAAGGAGGCCCTGGACCGTCTCGTCGGGACCTACAAGGTCGATCGGGTCACCTTCTGCTTCGCCAAGAACCTGACCAAAAACCAGCAGATCAAGTTCGACTCCGACCTCAAGGGTCGCCATAGGGGGGTGCAGGTCGACTTCTTGGACAGGGCGGCGCTCAGCGCCCGGCTCAATTCGGACGAGGGCAAGAAGATTGCCCGGCACTACTTCTGCGATCCGACCCACACCGACGAACTCATGACCAGGGCGTTCCGCGCCGGCGGGAAGCTCGACACGGGACAGCATGCGATTGAGCGGGGCAGGCCGATCGGCGAGTTCCTCGGCGATCATGATCCCTTCTTCCGCTACTCGCAGACCAGCCACGAGAAGGGCCTGGGCCCGCCGGCCAGCGAGGACACGGTGATCAGCGTGACCAGCACTGAGGGCGGGATCAGCGTCCGACAGGATGCGATCCCTCGCCACCCCGAGGCCATGGAGCGGTACGGGCCGCAGATCAAGATGCGGTTCACCGACGACGACCGGGGCAAGAGGGCCGCGGAGGCATTCGCCGAGGCCACCAAGCGCGGGATACCCCTCTCGCTGAAGGAGGGCGTCGAAATCACCGCCGAGCAACTGCCGCCGCTCTGGGAGGAGCTCGTCGGGGAGACCATCGGGGCCCAGATCCAGATCAAGCCCCACATCCCTCCCTGGCGGGCCGAGGTCTCGGTCAAGAGCGACAAGGGCAAGGCCAGCCTGGTCATGCTCCTGCAACTCCAGGACGAGGCCCCAAAGGGTTGGGAAATCTGCCTGAAGGGCTGGCACGGCGGCCTGACTTTCTCGGTTCTGATGCGGAGGACGGAGAAGGGCGGCGAGATCACCATGAACTGGAGCCATACCCTCGGCACTGAGCCGGCGCGCGCGCAGCTCGAAGCAATGCGCCTCGTCGTCGCCATGCACGGTGACGGCGAGTTGGCAATACGCGACCTTGAGGGTGGTCGGCCAGAGCTCCGGCACCCGACCGAGGACCGCGAGGTCGGCGAGGACGGCCTCGCCGTCCTCGGCCTCCTGGAGGATATGGTCACAATCGAGGACTGGATCGGCCAGCAGATCCCGATCCCGGACCGGACGATCACTGCCAACGAGGCTGAGCACATCGCGATGACCGCCGCCTTCGTCCGGGAAAAGGCCATCCCGGTCCGCTGGGAACACGCGAAAGCCGAGGTCGGGCCCAAGGGCGTCGAAGCACTCTCCTCCCCCAGCGACGTGACCGTGGTCCAAGACATGGGCATGAGACTTTTCGGCAACGATTACCCGTTATGCCGGGGCACGCTGGTGATGCCCGAGGTCAAGATCTACGATCGCGGGTCGATCGAGGGCACTGGCGGCTACCACCGCGTCGAGTTTCTGCCTCCCGGCGGCGAGCCACTCTCCTTGCAGTGGGAGATCGAGCCCCCGGCCACAGACCCGGAACCTACGATAGCCGTGTAGCCCATGCGCGACACCGCGCCGCGCCGGTGGCCGTCAGACGCTCGCCAACTCGGCGCCGGCCAGGCGCTCGCGAAGCCGGCCTTCGAAGACGTCTAGCTGGCGGGCGCCAAACAACTCGACCCCCTCGGGGATCAAACGGAAGTTCCGACATAGCTGGACCATTCCCGAGTCGGCGGTGACGAGATCACAGCGGGACAGTCCATTCGTCAGATGGCCGAAGTCGTAGAGGTCGTTGCCCCGGAACTTGCGCCCTCTTGTCGCAGCGGCTGCGGCGTGAAGCAGTGCTGGATATCGAAGCGCGGGCATCGCTCGCAGCTCCGGCGATGCGGCAAACTCGGCGACACGATCCTCGAGGGCCGGGTAGCGCCTGAGCAGGTTCACCGAACGCGCCTCGCGAATGCCGACCGCCGAATAGCGCGATAGGGCGGTCCCGGGCGAGATGGAGTCCAGCTTTCCAGTCGCGAACTCCCGCTCGACCTCCGCGGCGAATCCGGCCTTCTGCGCGGCGAAGCGCTGCGGGTTGACGAGCGGCCCGAGTCGCCAGTAGACGACCTCCTCGAACTCCCGCTCGACCTGCTGCTCGAACGTGAAGCCAGCCTCCCGCGCCGCGGCGTAGGCGCCGGTGATCGGAGGCGCCTTCGACTTCTCGTGCTCAACCTCACGCCGAAGGAGATTGCTTGCCAATCCGAACGCCGGGGCATCATCAGCCACTCCGCGCATGAGAGGCCGTGCTGTCTCGGGGTCCTCGCGAAACGCCTCGCGCCACATCGGCTCGTCTCGCGGCTCGCCAACAAACGCGGCAGCGGCAACGCTGGCCTCCGCCGCGGCAACGTAGTCGGCCTCGTAGAAGTTCACCCCCATCGACAACTCGGCCGAGAGCGCTTCGAGCTGCGGGTAGAGGGTCGGCGGTGCGAGGGCGGTCTCGTCGCGGTGCTCGCCAGCGGCCGGACAGATCAGCAGTCCCGCCGCGACACCGTCCCTCAGCAGATCCAGCAGCTCTTGGCGGGCGGGCGTGACAAGCTCGCCCAGCGTGCTCTGGTCGAGATAGACGCGTAGACGGTCGCCCTCGTCGCGTCGACGGAGACTTGCCGCAAGAGCAGTAGACATTGCGTTCAGGGTAGGCATGCTGTCGGCGTCGATGGCAGGGGATTCGCCGAAATTCCGAGAGCCCGAGAAACGAATCGCTGCGGAGGGTTTGGTCGCTGCTCCATTGCGCGTCGGGCGGGAGCGGCGGCGCTGGCCCCCGTGGGCATCGCGCGTTTGCAATCCGTTTGCAGATCGTCCACCTGCGGGGGCTGCCGGGCCGGGAAACCGCTTGGTGCAGCCCCTCAGAACCCCAGCGCGAACTTCGCGTCCTCGGACATCATCTCCGGGGACCAGGGGGGGTCGAAGACCATCTTGGGATGGACGGAGGTGACTCCTTCGAGGTCGCCGACGAATTCGCGCATCTGCTCGGAGACCTGGGGGCCGATCGGGCAGGCGGGGGTGGTGAGGGTGAAGGTGACGTAGACGTCGGAGTTCTCGATCTCGACGTCGTAGACGAGGCCGAGGGAGACGAAGTCGAGGCCCAGCTCGGGGTCGATGACCTCCTCGAGGGCCTCGAGGACGTCGTCCTCGGTGACGGCGGCGGCTTCGGTTTCGGACATGGCCACATCGTAGCCCCCGCTCTAGGTTGGCCGTGGCGAAGTCAACAGTCGCCGCCGCCCGCGGGCATCGAGCGGATCGACGCGGCGGATGCCGCGGACCTCGTCGAAGCCCTGATCGGCGCTGAGCAGAACCTCGATCCCGTGGGCCAGGCAGGTGCCGACGTGGAGGCGGTCGTTGGTGCCGAGTCGGGGCGCGGTGACCGTCAACGCGTGGCCGACCGCCTCGTCGGTGACCGGGAGCAGCGGCGTGAAGAGGGCGTAGGTTCGCTCGGTCAGGCCCTCGATTGCGCCGGCGCGGCCCGAGCGCTCGATGTGCCAGACCTCCTCGAGCACGGCGGTCGAGGTTCGGCCGTCGGCCTCGCCGGCGGCGATGGCGTCGAGGACCTCGAGGCACGGGTCGCGGTACTCGCTCTCAACGGCGCTGTAGATGAGGACGTTGGCGTCGACGAAGAACGTCAATGATCCCCGCTGGCGGGAGCCGGGTCGAGGTCTCCTTCACGCTCAGCCTCCACGATCCGGTTCAACTCGCCCGGCGAGAGGAATCGCCCCCGCATCCGCCGGATGTCATCCACCGCCTGGCGACGCTCCGCCTCGGGCACCGATTGAAAGCGGTGATCGACGGCCTCGCGAATCAGGCTGCCGACGCTCGTGCCCCGGCGCCTGGCCTCCGCCTCGAGCCGCCGGCGCTGCTCGGGGCTGACGAGGATCTGAAGCCGCTCACTCAGCATACACATATCCTACACAACTTGCCGCTTCCGCCGCCCGCCGCACCCGGTGGCCGGGCGGCGGGGTGCGTCCCACTAGGCTTTCTGCGTGGCCTTCCTGATCATCCTCTTCATCGCCCTGCCGATCGCCGAGCTCTACGTGATCATCAAGGTGGGCTCGATGATCGGCGTGCCGCTGACCCTGGCGATCCTGCTCGCCGACGCGCTGCTGGGCGCGATGCTGCTGCGCCACCAGGGCCGCTCGGCCTGGCGGCGGTTCAACAAGGCGCTGGAGGAGCGGCGCTTCCCCGGGCGCGAGGTGGCCGACGGCGTCGCGGTGACGGTCGGCGGGACCCTGCTGCTGACCCCCGGCTTCATCACCGACGTCCTGGGGATGATCCTGCTCATCCCCCCCACCAGGGCGCTGGTCCGCCGGGCGGCATGGTGGTTCATCGGCTGGCGCTACAAGGTGGTCGGCGTCACGGCGAGCGCCGCCAGCGCCGCGGGCTGGGGCTTCGGCCGGATGCGCGGCGCCGGCTACTCGGGCCCCGGATCCGGCCCCCGCTACCGCTCGCCGGGGGCGGGCGCCGGCCCCTCGGGGCCGCCGCCCGGCTACGACGTCGAGGGCACGGCCCAGGAGATGCCAACCGACGGCGCCGGCGGCGAGGACGAGCGACGGGCGCTGCCGCCACGGTGAGCGGGTTCGACCTACTCGACGCCGAGCGGGGGATCTTCGCCACCGCCCAGGGCGGCGGCGGGGCCGCGGTCTTCGACCGCGAGGCGGTCCTCGCCGCCGGACCCGCCGACGGGGCGCTCGGCGCCGAGCTGCGCTCGCTGCGCATGGGCGAGGTCTCCCTGGCCCTCGAGATGGAGCCGGCCGGGGAGCCGCTGCGCCTCTCCGGCGACCGCGTCCCCGCCTCCGAGCTCCTCCTCTGCGCTGCCCGCGGCACCCTGGAGCGCGGCGGCGAGCGCACCGCAGTCGAGGGGAGCGCGGTGAGCATCGAGGCCGCGGAGGCCCCGCCCGGCGACCTGCGGCGCTCGATCGTGATCGCGCTCGCCGACGGCGGCCTCCTCGCGGTCGGGGCGGCGCGCCCTGCGGGCGAGGCGGAGCACGGCGGCGAGGAGGTCGTCGCGGCGCTCGCCGCCGCGCCCGGCGAGGAGGCGGGCGCACCCGAGATCGCTGAGGTCCTGCTCTCCACCGAGCTCGACGCCGAGGGGCGCCAGCGGCGGGCGACGATCGAGATGTGGCCGGCCGGCGAGGGGGAGCCGGCGGTGCGGGCCGGGGGCACGATCGTCTGCGGGGCGCGGATCGAGCTGCCCGAGGCTCGGGTGGACACCGCCTTTTTCCGCTGGTCGGTGGACGGGCGCCCCGGACTCGGCCGCTACGAGATCGTGGTGCCGCGATGAGCGTCACCGCGGTGGTCTCGGACTTCGGCGGGGTCCTCACCACACCCCTCGTCGAGTCCTTCGCGGCGGTCCAGGACTCCACCGGGATCCCCACCGCGGCCCTTGGCACCGCGATGGCGCGGATCGCCGAGCGCGAGGGCCGCCACCCGCTCTTCGAGCTGGAGACCGGGCGGGTCAGCGAGGCCGACTTCCTCGCCACGATGGCCGCCGAGCTGGAGCCCGACCTCGGACACCGCCCCGAGATGCACCGCTTCAGCGAGATCTACTTCGAGGCGCTGGACCCCAACCCGCCGATGATCGAGCTGATGCGCGAGCTGCGGGCCTCGGGCCTGCGGATGGCCCTGCTGACCAACAACGTGCGCGAGTGGGAGCCGCTGTGGCGGGCGATGCTGCCGGTCGACGAGATCTTCGAGACGGTCGTCGACTCGGCCTTCGTCGGCTGCCGCAAGCCGGACCCCGAGATCTACGAGCTGACCCTGGAGCGGCTCGGCCTCGAGGCCGGCGATTGCCTCTTCGTCGACGACATCGAGGTCAACTGCCGGGCCGCGCAGGACCTCGGGATGGGCGCCGTCCACTTCCGCGACAACGGGCAGGCGATCCCCGAGGTCCGGGCGGCGCTCGGCCTTCCCGCCTGAGGGCCGCCGGGTCGGTGTAGCCTTGCAGCTCGGCTTCGAGTCACAGGAGGGGTGGGCAGATTGATCCGGCGATGGGGACTGTTCGGCTTGGCGCTGACCGCGGCAACCCTCTCATCCGCCCCGGCGGCGAGCGCTTTCGACTGCGGCACGAAGCTCGACCGCTTCAACCGGGCCGACAACGTGCTGCTGGGGCCGAGCTGGCTGGCCCGGGCCGGCGGCATCGGGATCGAGTCCAAGCGGGCGACGAACCCGCTCCCGACCGAGGGGCTCGCGACCTTCAAGGGGCGGAAGGCCGCCCAGGCCTGCCTCGACGTCCGCACCAACGGCGCCGGGGCGACCCAGTACGTGGCGATCGTGCTCGGCTACGCGGGCCTCGACAACAACATCTTCGTCAAGGTCCAGGACAACGACACCGACGGGACCTTCGAGCGCGCCTACTTCTACCGGGGCAACAACGGAGACGACCTGGTCTCCAGCGGGGCGAGCCAGAACCTTGGCCCCTTCACCGCCGCGCGCCTCCACCTCGCCTGGCTCGGGCGGGCGGTGAAGCTCGACATCGACACCAACTTCGACAACAGGCCCGAGCAGACGGTCGGGGTCGATGGCGTCAAGACCGCCGGGCTGGGAAGCGGCGTGGGCATGGGGATCTACGGGCACCCGTTCGCCGACGACTTCTCGGTGGCGCCCCCGGAGACGAAGCTCGACTCGGCGGCGATCAAGCGAGCGCAGGGCAAGGCGACATTCACCTTCTCCAGCAGGACGGCGTCGCGATTCGAGTGCAGCATCGACGGTGAGCGCTTCAAGGCATGCGACTCGCCAAGCACCTACCGCGGGCTCGATCGCGGCCGGCACAGATTCCGCGTTCGTGCCCGCGACCAGGTCGGAAACGTCGACCCGACGCCCGCCCAGCGGGGCTTCTCGATCTAACTGGATCCGGCTGTCAGTTGTCGGAGCCCCCGCGGTCCCAGATGTAGAGCTCGACGGCCTCGACGGCCAGCTCCATGAGCCGCGGCGGGGAGAGCCACTCGATCACCGTCTCCAGCGCCCGCTCCTCGGTGACGCCGGCGTCGACGGCGTCCTCGCCGCGGAAGCCGGCGGCGAGCTTCAGGGCCTCGCGGCGGTTCTCGCCCAGCGAGGCGAAAGCGCCCATCAGGAAGTCGCGGTTGGGCAGCGGGTGACCGACGTCGAGCGAGCCGTGCCAGGCGGCCAGCATCGAGATGTCGTGCTCGTCGAGCTCGGCGAGCGCCTTCGCGTAGTGGGTCTCGAGCTCGTCCTCGGGGATCTCGTCCACCCAGGCGCGGACCGCCTCGCCGAGGAGCTGGCGGCGGGCCTCCCTGCCCACCGAGTCGGCGATTGCCCGGATCGCGTCGGCTGGGTCTACGAAGCAAAGGGCCATATCTGCGGCGAACGTCCTTCCTGGTCGCTGGGTGAGGCGCAAGATAGAGACAGCCGACGACGCCAAAGCGCAGCGCGGATCCCCCACTTTGCGGGCGCCCCGGCGGTCAGGTGCGGGGCGCCGGGGGCGACCATAAGCTCGCGGTGTTCAGATGAGCCTGAAGCTGATCCACGGACCGCCCAACTCGGGCAGGGCCGGCCTCGTGCGCCGCCGCTTCGCCGAGGAGCTTCCCCGCTCCCCGCTGCTGGTGGTGCCCACGCTCGACGACGTCTTCGCCTTCGAGCGCGAGCTGACACGGGACGGGGAGGCGCTGCTGGGCGGCGCCGTGGTCAGCTTCGACGGCCTGTTCCGCGCGGTCGCCTCGGCGACCGGGGTCACCTCCGGCGGCTGGGTCTCCGCCACGCAGCGGCGGCGCCTGGTCGCCGCCGCGGCCCGCCGCGCCCGGCTCCGCGTGCTCGCCCGCTCCGCCGAGCGCCCCGGCTTCGCGTCCGCCGCCGCGGAGCTGGTGGCGGAGCTCGGGGCGGCGATGCTCGACCCCGACTCCGTCGAGGCCGCCGCCTCCGGGCTCGAGGACTCCGCCTACCTCTGCGAGCTGGCCTCCATCTACCGCGCCTACCTGGAGATCCGCGGGGGGCTCGGGCTCGCCGACCGCCACACCCTCGCCGCGGCTGCGATCGCCGCCCTGCGCTCCGATCCCGACCGCTGGGGCGCGCGGCCGGTCTTCCTCTACGGGTTCGACGACCTCACCCGGGAGCAGCTCGAGCTGGTGATCGCCCTCTCGCGTGCCGGCCCGGTCACGGTCGCCCTGACCTACGAGGACCGGGTCGCCCTCGCCGCCCGGGCCACCCTCCTTCAGCAGCTCCGCGAGATCGGGCCCGACGAGGAGGTAGCGGTCGCGGCGGACCCCGCCAACACCGAGAGCCCGCTGCTCTACGCGATCGAGCGGGGGTTCGCCGTCGCCGAGCCGGAGCGCGCCGCCCCGGACGGCAGCCTGGTGCTGCTCCGATCGGCTGGCGAACGGGCCGAGGCCGAGGCGATCGGCGCCGAGGTCGCCCGCCTGATCGCCGGGGGGACCGCGCCCGGCGAGATCGCGGTCGCCCTGCGTAACCCGGCCGCTCGGGGCGGGCTGATCGCCCGCGTGCTCGCCTCCTACGGCGTGCCGGCGGCGCTGGAGGCCGACGTCCCGGTGTCGGGCACGGCCACCGGCGGCGCCCTGCTCGCCCTGCTGGCCGCCGCCTTCACCACCCGCCGCTCGACCGACCTGCTCCGCTACCTGCGGGGCCCGAGGCGGGGCTGGCCGCCGCACGCGGACCGCCTCGAGCGGAAGGTCCTGCGGGGCCGCCTGGCGGGGGCCGGCGAGGCGGCCGAGGCCTGGCGGGAGATCTCGGGCAAGGAGGTCGGCGAGCTGGGCAGGCTCCGGGAGGCCTCCGGAAACCCGGCGCGGCTCCTGGGGGTCGTCTCGGAGATCGCCCGGGACATCGCCGAGTGGCCGCTGGCCACCGAGGCCGCCCGCGGGTCCGTGCCTCGCCCGGCCGAGGCCGAGGAGCTCCGCGCGGGGGCGAAGATCGCGGCGGCCCTGGCCGAGCTGGCCGAGCTGCGGGGGCTCGAGCCGGGCCCCGAGGAGCTGATCGAGGCGATCGGCGGGCTGAGGATGCGCCTCTGGCGCGGCCCCGCCGAGGGAAGGGTGCGGATCGCCAGCCCCTACCAGCTCAGGGCCGGCCGCTTCGCCCACCTCTTCGTCGCCTCGCTGCAGGACGGGGAGTTCCCGCGTCGCGGCTCGGCCAGCCCCTTCCTCTCCGACGAGCAGCGGGCCGGCATCGGCCTTCCCGAGCGGGCCGGCGCCGACGTCGAGGAGCGCTACCTCTTCTACGTCTGCCTGACCCTGCCGACCAGGGGCCTCTGGCTCTCCTGCCGGGTCAGCGACGAGAGCGGCGGGTCCGAGGAGCCCTCGCCGCTGATCGGGGAGGTGCGGCGGGTCCTCGACCCTCCCCCGCCCGAGGACCCCGAGAACCCGGACCCGCTCGAGGCCTCGCTGGTCCGCGGCCGCGGCCTGGGCGAGGTGGTCTTCGCGCCCGGCGAGACCCCCAGCGAGGACGAGCTGGCGCGGTCGCTCGCCGCCCTGGGGGAGGCTGACCGGGAGGAGGCCCTGGGGCGGCTGGAGCTGCCGGCGGGTGTCCCGGAGCGGGTCGGCCCGCGCCTGCGCGCAGCAGCCGATCGTGAGGCCCGCACCCGCGCCCCCGGGCCCCTCAGCGTCCCCGAGGTGATCGCCGAGCTGGCCTCGCGCCGCGAGTACGCGGGGACGACGCTCGAGTCCTTCGCGGGTTGCTCCTACCGCTGGTTCGTGGAACGGGAGCTGCGGCCGGCGCCGCTCGGCCCCGACCCCGAGTCGATGGAGCAGGGCAGCCTCATGCACGCGGCGCTCGAGGCCCTCTACCGCGAGCCCCCCGACGCGGAGCCGGTGCCGAGGCGCTCCTCGCTGGCGGCCTGGAAGCGTCGCGCCCGGGAGGTCCTCGGGGCGGCCGCGGCCGAGAGGGGGATCTCCGGCTCCACCCCGGTGGAGCGGGCGATGCGCCGGCGGGTCGAGCGCCTCCTCGACGCCTTCCTCGCCAGGGAGGCCGACCGCGACCCGGTCCGGCTGGCCCCGCTGCTGCTCGAGGCCGAGTTCGGATCCGGCGAGAAGGAGAGACCGGCGCTGGACCTCGGGGATTGGGCGCTTCGCGGCCGCATCGATCGCGTGGACTGCGACGCGAGCGAGGCGAGCGGCCTGGTGCAGGACTACAAGGTCTCCGGCTCGGCAACCCCGGCCGCCAAGTTCGGAGAGCAGGGAAAGCTGCAGCTCCCCCTCTACATGCTGGCCCTGCGCGACCTCTGGGGGATCGAGCCGCTCGGGGGCCTCTACCACCCCCTGGGGGCGAGCGAGCCCAAACCCAGGGGCGCCGTGCTCGCCGAGGCCGCGGAGCTGCTCGACGGGTACCCGCTGGTCAGCACCGACCGCCTCGATGAGGAGGCCTTCGCCACCTGCCTGAAGGAGGCCCGGGAAACCTCGTCGGGGGCGGTGGCCCGGATGCGCTCGGGGGACATCACCCGCGACCCGCTCGGCGAGGAGTGCCCGCGATGGTGCGGCTTCGCACCGATCTGCCGCCGCGAGCGGGGGGCGTCCGAGAGGCTCGAGGAGGAGAACGGGGAGGAGCCGGCGCGGTGAGGCGCGCACCGACCGCCGAGCAGGCTGCGGCGATCGCCGCCGGCGCCCCCGCCGTGCTGCTCGAGGCGGGGGCCGGCACCGGCAAGACCGGGGTCCTGGTTGACCGCTACTGCGACCTGCTCGACGGCGACGGGGCCGGGCTCGACGGCATCCTCGCCTTCACCTTCACCGAGCGGGCGGGAGCCCAGCTCCGCGAGCGGATCGGGGCGGAGCTCACCCGCCGGATCGGCGGGGCCGGGGAAGGGGAGCGGGCGGCGCGCCTTCGGGAAGCGCGGGACGGCCTGGGCGGCGCCTGGATAACGACGATCCACAGCTTCTGCCGCAGGCTGCTGGCCTCCCACCCCGTCGCGTCCGGAATCGACCCCTCCTTCAGGGTGCTGGAGGCGGCGGAGTCCCAGCGGGCCGCCCGCCGGGCCTTCGAGGCGGCGCTGGAAGAGTTCCTGGCCGAGGAGCCCGACCGCGAGGTGACGGTGGCCGCCTTCGGGATCGAGGGGCTGCGCTCGGCGGTGCTCGGCGTCCACGAGCGGATGCGAAGCTCGGGGGATCCCGCGCCCGAGCTGCCGCCGGCGCCCGAGTCCGACCCGATCGGGGCCCTGCAGCGGCTCGAGTCCGCCGCGGGGGCGGTCGGCGGGATCGGCAGCGCCGGCCAGAAGGAGAAGGTCGCGGCGGCGAGGGCGATCGCCGCCGCCCGCGAGCGAGAGATCCCGTCCGTGAACGATCTGCTCTACCTGCAGACGGGGTCCAGCAGGGCGGACTTCGAGCCCTTCGA
Organism: Solirubrobacterales bacterium; assembly: GCA_046330315.1. GTDB lineage: Bacteria > Actinomycetota > Thermoleophilia > Solirubrobacterales > 70-9 > JAXLSZ01. The sequence goes on along the minus strand of JAXLSZ010000004.1, from coordinate 532,069 downwards.
CGCGGCGGTCAGCGCCGCCACGAAGGCCGTCGCGGAGCTCTCCGAAGGGCGCCTGGTCCACCGGCACCTCTCCGAGCTGGTGCTGCTGTTCGGGGCGCGCTTCGCCGAGGCCAAGGAGGAGCGCTCGGGACTCGACTTCGAGGACCTCCAGATCGAGGCGGTGAGGCTGCTGCGCGAGCACGCCGGCATCAGGGATTCCTACACGGAGCGCTTCCGCGAGATCCTGGTGGACGAGTTCCAGGACACCAACGCGGTCCAGCTCGACCTCGTCGAGCTGCTCCGCGGCCCCGGGGGCCGGGTCTTCTTCGTCGGCGACGAGTTCCAGTCGATCTACGGCTTCCGCCACGCCGACATCAAGGTCTTCCGGCGCGAGCGTGAGGCGCTTCGCACCGGCCCGGCCGGGTCGGTGCTGCCCCTGGTCGGCAACTTCCGCTCGCGCCCGGAGGTGATCGCCACCGCCAACCGGATCGGGGAGGCGATGCTGCCCGGCTTCAGGCCCCTGGAGGTCGGCTCGGCCGAGCAGGCCGAGGGCGAGCCCCCCGGCGGCGGGCACGCTGTGGAGCTCCTGCTCACCGAGGAGAAGGGCTGGGAGGAGTTCGACCTCAGGCTCCCGGTCGACGACCAGACGCCGCTCAACCGGGTGGCCGAGGCGCGGTTCCTCGCCCGGCGGCTGCGCGATCTCACCGATCTCGGCGTCCCGAGGGGCGAGATGGTCGTGCTGCTGCGCGCCTTCACCCACGTCGACGCCTACGAGGAGGCGCTGGAGCGGATGGGCCTGAGCCCCTACGTGGTCGGCGGGCGCGGGTACTGGTCCTCGCAGCCGGTCGGGGACCTGCTGGCGCTGCTGCGGGCGATCGCCAACCCGCTCGACGACGAGGCCTTGCTCGGAACCCTGGCCTCGCCCGCCTTCGGCGCCTCCCCCGACGCGCTGTGGCTGCTCCGCCGGGCCGCAGGGAAGGGGCCGCTCCACCATGCCGTGCTGGCTGCGACCGGGGCGGCCGAGGTGAGTCTCGCCGAGCCGTCCTGGCTGGAGCACCTGCCAGAGGCCGACCGCGAGGCGCTCGGCTCGTTGCAGGGGATCCTCGCCGAGATGCGCGAGCACGGTGCGCGCCTGCCGCTCGAGGAGACGATCGAGCGGGCGCTGACGGCGTGTGGCTACGACCTCGCGGTGCTGATCAGAGGGTCGGGTCGGATGCGGGTCGCCAACCTCCGCAAGCTGATCAGGATGGCCCGCGAGTACGAGCGCTCCGAGGGCCGTGACCTGCGCGGTTTCCTGGACTTCGCCGAGTTCCGGACCGGCCTCGACGACGACCCCCTGGCGGCGACCGAGGCCGAGGACCACGACGGCGTGCGGGTGATGACGATCCACACTGCCAAGGGGCTCGAGTTCGAGGTGGTCGCGGTCCCCTCGCTGGACAGGCGGCTGCTCGCCGGGCGGCCGCCGGCCCTGACGGTCGGGCCCCGGGAACAGACGCCGCGACCGGTCGGCCTGAGGCTGAGCCGGATCGGGGCGAAGGGGGTGCGGATCTTCGACTACGAGGAGATCCAGGCCGCGACCGAGGAGTTGGCCTCCGAGGAGGAGCGCCGCCTCTTCTACGTGGCCGCCACCAGGGCGAAGGGCCGGCTGATCCTGAGCGGGATCCGGCCCGGGAAACCGCCCTCGACGGGACCCGGGACGCCGGTGCTCGCCCGGCTCCTGGAGAGCCCCGGGTTCGGCGGCGTGGAGGACGGCGCCCTCGTCAACCTGCCCGCCCCGGAGCCCCGCGAGGGGCTCGATGCGAGCTTCGCCGACGCCGCCGTCGAGGTCAGGGTCAACGCCCCGGACGAGCGGCAGGTCGAGAGGCTCGTCGCGCCGGCGGCGGTGGGGTCCGGCGAGGCCGGCCGCCCGGCGGGGCGGCCGCCGATCCTCGGACGCGCGGCCCCGCCTACCCCGGTAGGGGCGCTCTCCTATTCGGCCCTCGCCGAGCACGGGCGCTGCGGCTTCCGCTTCTACGCGGAGCGGGTGCTCGGGATGAGGTCGGAGGATGCGCTGAGCGGGGAGGCCGGCGCCCGGCGGGCCGAGCGTTTCGGGTTCGGCAGCGCCGTCCACTCCCTGCTCGAGTGGTCAGCCTCCCGGCGCTGGGTGCTGCCCCCGGCCGAGCTGGTCGGGCGCAGCCTCGAGGGCGAGGGCCTGGGGGCGAGCGCCGAGCTGGTCGAGGCGGCGACCGCGTCTGTCGAGGGCTGGATTTCCTCGGGCCTCCGCGCCGAGCTGGAGGCCAAGGGGACGAGGCTGCGGGCGGAGGTCCCCTTCCTGCTCGAGCTCGGGGGCGCCATGGTGCGCGGCTCGATCGACCTGCTCGCAGAGCCCTCCTCCGGCCCCCCGGTGGTGATCGACTACAAGACCGACAGCCTCGGGGAGCAGTCGCCCGCCGAGCGGGCCGGCCGCTACGAGGTGCAGCGGATGCTCTACGCGCTCGCCGCCTCGAGGGCGACCGGCGGGGGCTCGGTGCGGGTCGCCTACGTCTTCCTCGAGGCCCCCGAGGACCCGGTGATCGAGGAGTTGGGCCCGGCCGGGCTCGCCGCGGCCGGGCGGTCCCTGGCTGAGCGGGTGGCCGGGATCGCCGCCGGCTCCTTCCCGGTGACGGGGTCCCCGCCCTGGTGGCTCTGCCGCGACTGCCCCGCCCGGCGGCGCCTCTGCAGCGCCCCCGCCTCCCCGCCGGGGAACGGGGCGCCGGCCTGACGGTTTCCACGCCGGGCGCCGGCCTGACGGTTTCCACGCCGGGTGCCGGCCTGACGGTTTCCACGCCGGGTGCCGGCCTGACGGTTTCCACGCCGGGTGCCGGCCTGACGGTTTCCACGCCGGGTGCCGGGAGCTCGCGCCCGGCCGCGGCGAAACCGCGAACTCACTCGCCGCCGTCGGACCCGGGGGCCTCCTCGAGGCGGCCCGCAAGCTCGTCGAGGCGGAGCTCCTCGAGTCCCTCGCCGACCGCATCGAGCTCGTCGGCGCAGTAGCCGACCAGCTCCTGGCCCTCGCGGCAGAGCTCCAGGGTCTCCCGCAGGCCGGCCTGGCCGGAGTCCAGCCGCTCGATGATCGCCTCGAGGCGGGCGACGGCGGCCTCGTAGCTCTGGGGCTCCTCGCTCACTCCTCCTCCACCCTAACGGCGACGCGGCCGTCGGCGAACCGGAGGACGAGGCGCCGGGCGGCCCGGGCCTCCTCGGCGCCGCTCACCGGATGGCCGTCGGGGCCCTCGGCGAGGGCGAAGCCCCGCTCCAGCGTCCGCTCGGGATCGTGGGCGCGCAAGGCCACCCGCATCCCCTCCAGCGCCTGGTGGCGGCGGCGGGCGCCGGAGAGGGCCGAGCGCCGGATCCACGCGGCCCGTCGCGCCGCTGCGCTGCGCTCGGAGGCGGCCTGACCCAGGGCGCGCCCGCCCGCCCGCCGCAGCACGACGAGGGCGATGCGGCGCTGCTCGGCGCGGCGCTCCCGCAGGCCGCGCTCGGCGGCGGCCCGGACCTCGCGGATCCTCTGGTTCAGTCCGGCGCGCTCCCGTCGCAACGCCCGCTCGGGCCCCCTGGCGAGGGCCGCGAGGTGCCGCGCCCGGGCGCCCACCGCGTCCGCGGCGCCGCGGCGGAGCGCCCCGGCGGCGGAGCGGAGCCCGAGCCGGGCGGCGGCGCAGTCGAGCGGCACCGCGGCCTCCGCGGCGTGGGTGGGAGTCGAGCAGGCCACGGCGGCGACGTCGTCGATCAGGGTGGAGTCCCGCTCGTGGCCGACCGCGCTGACCACCGGGACCCGCAGCATCGAGACGGTCCGGCAGAGCGTCTCGTCGCAGAACGCCCAGAGGTCGGCGAGGCTGCCGCCGCCGCGGCAGACGACGATCACCTCGACCTCCTCGATCCCGGCCAGGGCGGTGAGCGCCGCCGTGATCGCGGGCGCCGCCCTGCGGTCCTGGACGGGAGCGAAGCCCCAGACGATCCTCCCCCGCCAGCCGCGCCTCTCCAACCCCGCCAGGAGGTCCTGGCGCGCCGCGCCCCCCTCGGCGGTTACGACCCCGATGGTGCGGGGCAGGACCGGCCGCTCCAGCTCCTTCTGGGGCTCGAAGACCCCCTCCGCCTCGAGCTGGGCGCGCAGGGCGGCGAGGCGCGCCAGCAGGTCGCCCTCGCCGGCGGGACGCAGGTAGGTGGCCCTGATCGAGAAGCGCGGAGAGGCCTGGGCGCTGCCCGGGTAGTAGTCGGGGCCCCCGCCCACCACCACCTCGACGCCGTCGCGAACGGCGTCGGGCGCCAGCCCCAGCCGCTCGAACTCGTTGCGCCACATCGATACCGGCACCGCCCCCTCGGCGTCGCGGAGGTCGAAGTAGACCTGGGCGCGTGTCACCTTGAAGCCGGTCACCTCCCCGATCAGCAGCACCCTGGCCCGCTCCCCCAACCACTCCTTCAGCCTGGCCGCGTAACGGCCGACCGGGAAGGGGCCGGGCAGGTCCGGCTCGCCCGGGGGCCGCGCCTCGGCCGGCGCCGCGGCGCCAGGATCATCCGTGCCGGTCCGCTGGCGGGCCGCCGCGGCGCCGTCGTCAGCCTTGCCGGCCCTCTCTTCAGCCGGGCGGGGCGCTGCAGCGCCCCCGTCATCTCCGCCGGTCCGCTCCACGGCGGGAGAATGACAGCTGATGACGAGGAGAACGGCCGTCTTCGGGTACGGGTCGCTTGTCGCGACCCGCAGCGCCGCCCAGACCCTCGGCCGCCCGATGCCGGACCCCTTGCCCGCCGAGCTGTGCGGCTGGCGCCGGCGCTGGTCGCTTAACCGCGACAACCTGCGCTCGGAGAAGACCTTCGCGATCGAGCCGGGCGGCGAGATCCCCGCCTCGATCCTCGGCCTCAACCTGGAACGCGACGGCGCCGGGGTTGACGGCCCGAACGGAGTGCTGATCGAGCTGACCGAGTCCGAGCTGGAGCGCCTGGACCTGCGCGAGATGCGCTACGACCGGGTCGAGGTGACACGGGAGGTGCTCGGCGGCGAGCGGTTCGACCGCATCTTCACCTACACCGCCAAGACTCGCCACTTCTGCGGTGAGCCCCCCTCGGGCTCGGTGATCCTCTCCAGCTACGCCAGCGTCGTGGAGGCCGGTTTCCGGGCCCTGGGCGACGGCTCGCTCGAGGCCTACCGGCGCACCACCGGCCCCCACCCGGTGGCCGTCGTGGACGGGGTGCTGATCCGCGGTGAGGAGATCCCGCCCGGAAACCCCAGGGCCTGGTGAGCGGACCGGCCCGAGGGACCCCGCCGGCCCGCCGCGCTCAGCCGGCCGCCTTCCAGCGGCGCGCCCAGGCCTGAAGCTCGGCAATGGCCGGCCCCAAATCCTCGCCCTTCCCGGTCAGCTCGTAGCTCACCCGGACCGGCGTCCCCGGCTCGACCAGCCTCTCGACCAGGCCCTCCTCCTCGAGCTCGCGAAGCCGCCGGGAGAGCAGCCTGTCCGAGATCCCCGGGACCGCGCGGCCCAGCTCGGCGAATCGCATCGGCCCCCCGGAGAGGGCCGAGACCACGGCACCGGTCCAGCGCCGGCCGAGCAGCTCGATCGCGGCGTGGAAGTCGGGGCAGACCGGCTGGGCCTCGCCGGCCGCGGGCCGGCTCGCGCTGGTTCGGCTTGGCGAGGCCATGCTCTACGAGCTTACCGATCGTAAGTGACGGCCCAAGCACCCCGGACGTGGGACCTCTAGACCCCCGCTCACGGATGAGAAGAGGTCCCACCCCATCCGGTGCTGGGCACCGGCGAGACGTGGGACCCCTAGACCCCCGCTCACCAATGGTTGGAGGTCCCACGTGGAGTGGGGGGAGGGGGAGGGTGGCCGAGAGATCCAGGGCTGCCGCGCTAGCCGGTGCAGGCCCCGGTTCCGACGGGGCCGCCGCCGGACTGGCGCAGGGCCTCGCTCACCACCTCGTTGGGCACCGCGTAGCCGCCGCGCGGGCCGCTCGTGGTAGCCGCGAACACGGTCCCCAGGACCCGGCCATCGCGGTCTATGACCGGCCCGCCCGAGTTCCCGCTGCGCACCTCGCCGCGCAGCGAGCTGATCGTTCGGCGGACCGGACCGCGGCCGTAGGCGTCCTGGCTGATCACCTCCGCGGTCTCACCGAAGCGCGCCGGCGCCACCGTGAAGGGTCCGTTCTCCGGGTAGCCGAGCACCGCCGCCGCGGTCCCGGCCGGGGCGACCGGCGCCATCGGCAGCGCCCGGCCCTCCAGCCCGACCCGCAGCACCGCGAGGTCGTTACCGGGGTCATAGAGGACCGGCGTCGCGTCGATCGAGGTGCCGGTGGCGGTGACGACCGCGGTGTCCCCCTCTCCGGCGACCACGTGGGCGTTGGTGACCACGAGGTTGGGAGCGGCCAGCCAGCCCGACCCCTCCACGCCGAGGCCGCAGGCGGTTCCGAGCACCTTGACCACCGAGGGGGCGGCGGCGCGCACCTCGGGGTCCGCGGCGACGGCGGGGTCCGGGGAGGAGACGGCCGTCGAGGGCCCGCTCACCGACGGCGCCGGGTCAACCCGGTTGAGCGCGCGCAGGATCGGCCCCGAAGGCGGCAGCACCCCGTTGAGGCTGCGCAGGATCAGCGAGCGCTGGACGTCCCCGCGGAGCTGGCTGGCGCCGGGAGCGTGCAGCGCGACCGCCCCGAACACCCAGGCGAGCCCGAGGGCGACCGCGGCGATCAGCATCGCCCCGGCCGCGCCGTCGATCGCGTGCGCGGCGCGGCCCCGGACGAGTCTCGGCCTGATCCCCAGCGCGAGCGCCTCCAGGGTCACGGCGACCAGCGAACCGACCAGCAGGGCGCCGACCGCGGCGCACAGCGGCGCGTAGGGGGACTCGGCCCCCTGGTTGAGCAGCCACGGCCCCACCCTGCTCCCCAGGAAGGCGCCTACCCCGAAACCGACCAGCGTCAGAGCCCCCACGACGAGGCCCTGCTGGTAGCCCCAGAGGGCCAGCGCGAGAGTGAAGGCGACTATTCCCCAGTCCAGCAGCGTCACCGCCTGACAGTAAACACCCACCGCCTCGCCAGGCACTACCTTTTCCGTTTCTGTGAGTTGCCTGCCACCGGAGGTGGAGCGCCGCCGCCGCCTGGTCACCCGGGGGGCTCCGCTCGCCCTGATAGCCCTGATCGCCTTCATCGCCGGGGCGATGGCAGGGGTCCCCCCCACCCCGGAGAAGGACGCCGCCAAGAGGTTCACCGAGGCATGGGCGCGCCAGGACTTCGCGGCGATGCAGGCGGAGCTCAACCCCGCCTCGGCCCGCCAGACCTCGGCCAGCGACCTCGCCACCGCCTACCTCGACGCCCAGCGCACCGCCACCCTTCGCACGCTCGACCCCGGCGACCCATCGGACCCCTCCTCCCGGGAGGGGACGACGGTGGTGAGCGTCCCGGTCACGGTCGGCACGATCGCCTTCGGCACGATCGAGGCCGACCTCGAGATCCCCTTCTCCGACGGCGGGGTGCAGTGGGAGCCGAGCCTCGTCTTCCCCGGCCTTCGGCCAGGCGACAGGCTCGAAAACCGGATCCGCCTGGCGCCGCGGGCGCCGATCCTCGCCCGCCGGGGTGCCCCCATGGCCGAGGGGCCGGCGGATGCGCGTACCCATCCGCTCGGCAGCGCGATGATCGACGTCACCGGAGAGGTGGGCGAGGCCGACCCCAGCGACGAGGACGCGCTCGCCGCCCAGGGCTTCCCGCCGGGGACGCCGGTCGGGATCAGCGGCGTCGAGCAGGCCTTCAACCGCCGCCTCGCCGGGCGCCCGGGCGGGAAGCTCCTCGCCGTCCCCTCCGACGGCGGCGAGCCGCGCGTTCTCGGGGAGGCGAAGCCGGCCCCTGGCAGGGCGGTGAGGACGACCATCGACCCGACCGTCCAGAACGCCGCCGTCGCCGGCCTCGCCGGGCGCTCCGGCGGGGTGGCCGCGCTCGATGCCCGCAACGGTGCGGTGCGCGCTCTGGCAGGCCAGGCCTTCTCGGCGCCCCAGCCGCCGGGCTCGACCTTCAAGATCATCACCACCACATCCGCTCTCCAGGAGGGGGCCGTCTCCCTCGACGACACCTTCCCCTACACGAACGGCGTCAACGTCGGCGGCCGTTTCATCTACAACGCGAACGGCGAGGTCTGCGGCGGCGACTTCCGCACCGCCTTCGCCGAGTCCTGCAACGCGGTCTTCGTGCCCCTGGGGCCGAAGGTGGGCAACGACGCCCTGGTCGGCACGGCGGAGCGCTACGGCTTCAACGAGGCCCCGACCCTCTACGACGAGGCCGCGACGAGCGCGGTGGACCCGCCGACCCCGAGCATTCCCCAGGACGTCGGCGCCGAGGTGGACCTCGGGGTCACCGCGATCGGCCAGGGGGAGGTGCTCGCCACGCCCCTGGAGATGGCCAGCGTCGCCCAGACCGTCGCCAACCGGGGGGTGAGGCTGCCCACGCCGCTGGTGGCGAAGAAGGAGCTCCAGGCGAAGGCCGGGCCGGTGCGGGTCACCTCCAAGAAGATCACCGACCAGCTCACCGAGCTGATGATCGGGGTCGTCAACAGCGGCACCGGCATCGCGGGGGCGATACCCGAGGGCCAGGTGGCCGGGAAGACCGGCACGGCCGAGTTGGGGCCCGTCCCCGGCCAGGAGAACCTGCCCAACCCCGAGCAGATCGTCGACGCCTGGTTCGCGGCCTTCGCGCCGGCCTCGAAGCCGAAACTGGCGGTGGCGGTGATGCTGATCGACGCCGGGGCCGCGGGCGGAGAGGTGGCCGCCCCGATCGCCGCCCAGGTCCTCTCCGCCGGCCTCTAGCGCGGGGGCTCAGCGGGAGGTCGGGTAGGCGAGCACCGCGGCGCTGAGGCAGACCACCGCGCCACAGGCGGCGACCAGGCCGCCGATCCCGCCCGCCAGCAGGCCCAGGCCGGCGCCGGCGAGCACCAGGGCCGTACCCGCCGCGAGGGCCGGCCACCAGGCGGGCAGCAGACCGCTGCCGCGGTCGGCGCAGGGTGCCGCCAGCACGACTCCGGCGAGCAGCGCGGCGGCACCGGCGAGCCTTCCCGCCAGCCCGAGCAGGCCGACCAGCACGACGAGCGAGCCGGCGCCGCAGAGCGCCAGAGCGGCGCGCAGGACCGGCTCAGATGTCGAGGTCGACGGTGGCCGGGCCACCCTCGCCGGGGATGACGAGCTGGAGCGGACGGTCCTCGGCGGAGTCGTCGGGGATCAGGAAGAGCACCACCGAGGCCTGCACCGGGCCCGACTGCGGCGCCGAGTCGAGGGCGGGGGCCTGGTCCTCCTTGTCGATCGAGTCGCCCAGGTTCAGGGCGAAGATGCTCTCGCTGGGGATCGAGGTGAACTTCTCGCCCTGGGTGTCCGTCACCGTCAGCGACGGGGGAAGCTCCTGCGGGGACTCCTTGTCCTTGTTGATCACCTGCATCCAGACGCCGAGGTAGTTGGTGTCCTTCGGGGGCGGCGGCTGGCCGACCAGGTAGTCGCGGTCCTCGATGTCCTGGGGGTTGAGGTAGCGGGAGAAGACGACGTTGTACTGGAGCTTGCCCAGGGTGACCGGCTCGCCCTCGGCCAGGCCGGTGACCTCCTCGCTCGACGACCCGCAGGACGCGAGGGTCAGGGCGGCGATCAGCAGGAGGATCGCTACCCCGATCGTCTGGGTGGTGGGTCGCCTGGCGGCCATCGGCGGCGCGATTCTATTAGGGGACGCCGGTCAGGTACCGGTTCCCACCGGCGACCCCCGGGCCGCGGTCCTCGGCGGGGTCCGATTCGAGCAGCCCGCGGAGCCGGCGCATCGCGGTCTCCCAGTCGCGCCGGTACCAGAAGGACGCGCCGAGCAGGGTCTCCTTCAGCCGGTCGGCCGAGTGGCCCGGCCGGGTCCAGTAGGTCACCCGGGCCGTGACGAGCGGCCCCGGGCCCGCCTCGAACTCCCACTCGGTGGCGACCGCGGTGCGGCCGGCGCGGCCGCCGCTGCCGCGCTCGGAGATGCGGTGTGGCGGGTCCAGCGCGACGATCGTGGAGTCCATCCAGATCGCCTGGGGAGGGGCGAAGATCCGGAACCGGGCGCCCGCCCCCACTCCCGTGGAGGCGATCCGCGAGAGCCTCAGGTCGGAGATGAAGTGGTCGGTGAAGGCAGGCCGGTTGGAGAGGTCGGCGACGAAGTCGAAGGCGACCTGGCGCGGTACGTCGAGCTCGACCTCGGCGTGCAGGGGACCCATGGGCGCCGCGATTCTATGCGCACCGGCGGGCGGCGCCGGCAGGAGCCCCGCGCCCGGTGCCGAAGTCCGTCGGCATGGAAGAGGCGTCCCGCTGCTCGGTCTGCACCCGCACCCCGCTGGTCGGGGAGACCGTCACCATCGTCCACGACGGGAGCCGCGAGTCGGCTGTCTGCGACCTCTGCGCCTCCAAGCCCCGGGCGGCCTCGCTCGGGGAGCCCGCGCGACGCGAGCGGGTACGGAGCGCCACCGGCGCCGCCAACGTGCGGCGCATCTTCCCCTCCCCCCCGAGCCCCGCGCTCCCCCACCCGCGGACTGCGGCCATCTGACCTCCTTCCGGGGGTCGGGCGGCGTCGGGGGCCAGGCGCGCACCGGGGGGGTCAGGATGGGTGCCAAGGGTGAGGATGCGCGCCAAGGGTGAGGATGCGCGCCGGCGAGGCCAAAATCCCCCGTTTCCCTTCGACATTCCGGCCGGTGCGCGCTACCATCGGCCAGGGGGCAGCCACAGCGACAAGAGAGGGGCCTTTGCCCAGCGCGGTATCCGATTTGCACCTGAGCGGAACCTCCCCCGGCGCCGGCACCTTCTCCTGTTCGGGATGCGGCTGCCAGGTTTCCCTGGAGCCGCTCGACCGGCTTCCCAGGTGCCCGAGTTGCGGCGCCTCCAGCTTTCGGCGGGCATCCATCTTCGAACACCCGGGCCAGCAGACGGCCGAGTTCAAGATCACCGCGCAGCACCCGGCCCGGCCGGGTTGGCTGAAGGAGGTCCGTCGCGACCTGGCGCCCGGAGGGCGCTACCTCGTCTGCCACGACCCGACCCGCCGCGTCTTCGGGCTGGAGCGCGGCTGGAGCCGCATCGGGCGCAGCGTGACCGCGGACGTTCGCCTCGACGACCCTTCCGTCTCCCGCCGGCACGCCCTCGCTGTCTGGGAGCCGGGGGAGCCGATCCGCATCCTCGACGACCGCAGCCTCAACGGGATCGCGCTGAACGGCCGCCCCGTCGACTGGGGGTCGATGGTGGACGGTGACGAGCTCCGCATCGGCCGCTACCGGCTCTACCTGATCGAGACCTGACCGGGGTCCGGTTGCCGCCCCCTGCCCGCGTAGCATGGTGGCGCGGGAGAGGTGAGCGCCTGCTCGCTCCCTGCACAGAGCCTTGGAAGACGATCCCAAACGCGGCCCCGACGGCGACGAGGTGAGGGTGCTGCCCGGCGAGGGCCGGCGGCGGCCCGACGACCCGGCCCGGCCGCCTGAAGCCGACGAGGTGGGCGAGGTGCCTGAAGCCGACGAGGTGGGCCGGCCGCCCGAAGCCGACGACCCGGCCCGGCCACCTGAAGCCGACGAGGTGGGCGAGGCGGCCCGAAGGGCGCGCGAGGAGCTTCACGAGGAGATCGAACAGCTGCGCGAAGGGCTGGGCGCCTCGCCGGCCCGCGGCTCGGGGCGCTCCGAGGGGTCACCCGGCCCGCAGGCCCCCCGCCCGGCGCCCGAGGAACCCGCGCCGGGGTCGGCGGCATCGCCGCCGGGGTCCGAGGCAACCTTCCCTGGTTCACAGGAAACGCCTCCGGGATCCGAGGCAGCTCCCGCGCCGCCCGAGGGAGCCTCAACCCCTCCCCGCCCCGATGAAAGGACCGCCTCTCTCCGCCCCGAGGGAGCCGTCGCTCAGCCGCCTGCTCCCGAGAGGGCCACCGCTCCTCCGCCTCCGGCCGGGGCTGTCGGCCCCCACCAAGGGGCACCCCCGCATCCGCCCCCGACCCCCGAGGCCACGATCGAGGAGCGCGTCCTCAGGAGGCTCTCGGACCGCATCGAGGTCGAGGTCGCATCCCGCGTGGACGCGGCCGTAGAGCGCGCCGTCGGCACCGCCGAGAAGCGCCTGGAACGAGAGGCCGCCGACGCCCGGGAGCGCCTGCTGGTCGAGGCCGAGAGGATCGGCTCCCAGAGCGAGCAACGGTTGGAGGAGATCAGCGAGGAGGCACGCGCCCTGGCCCGAAAGGAGACCCGCCGTCGCTCGCGGAAGCTGCGCCGCAAGCTCTCGGCCCGGCTCGACCGCCGCTCCGATCAGGCCTTCGAGAAGCTTTCCAGGCAGATGGAACAGCAGGTCCAGGCCGCCGAGGAGGAGCTCCGCGAGCGCCTGCTCGCCGAGCGGGGACGGGGTGAGGCGGCGCTGCGCTCCAGGGTCGAGGAGTCCCAGCGAGCCGTGGATGAGCAGGCCGAGGCCGCCCGCGGGGCGCTCGCCGCGGAGGCCTCCGCGGCGCGCAGCGCCCTGGCGGGCGAGGCCGAGGGCGCTCGGACCGAGCTCGCGGCGGGGTCCGAGGCGGCGCGCAACGCCCTGGCGGCGAAGGCCGAGGCGGCCCGGACCGAGCTCGCGGCGGGGTCCGAGGCGGCGCGCAACGCCCTGGCGAGCGACTCCGAGGCCGCGCAAAACGCCCTGGCCGCGCAGGCCGAGCGCGCCCGCGACGCTATCTCCCGGGAGGGGGCCGCCATCGAGGCTGCCCGCGCCGAGGCCAGGACCGCCGAGAGCACCGAGCGGGGGCTCGCGGCGCTGGCCGAGGAGCGCCGGGCTCTCGAGGCCGAGCGGCGCCGGGCCGAGCAGGCCGCCCGGGACCTCGAGGCGGCCGAGCGCGAGGCCGAGCGGCGCCGCGCCGAGGCGTTTCGCGAGATCGACTCGGCCCGGGCGGCGATCGCCGAGGCGGCCGAGCAGAGCCGCCGAGACGTCACCGAGAGGCTCCGCGAGGACCTCGACCGCATGCTCGACGACCTCCTCGGCGAGATCCGCCGGATCGGCCGCCCCTAGCCGATCGGCTGAGGGGCATCGTGAGCGCCGGCAACGGATCGGGGCCCCGCTCATCCGCACCCGGACCCGGCCGATCATTGGCGACTTTGCCCGCCCCTGGCGGGCAAAGTCGCCGCAGACCCCTGTGACGCGCGGAGGCGGAGGCGAACGCGGTGGCGGAGCGGGAGGTGCCTTGGACCCGCCCGGGGGCGGCGGAGGCGAACGCGGTGGCGGAGCGGGAGGTGCCTTGGACCCGCCCGGGGGCGGCGGAGGTGACCCGGGCGGCGGCTACTCGGTGGAGACGCTGGGGTCCGCCTGGACCCTGTGCGGGACCACCATCAGGAAGTTGCCCCCTGCCGCCGCGGCCAGGGCGGCGATCCGCCCGGCCTCCTCGCCCTGCCCCGAGGCGGTGAGCTCCTCGGCGTAGTGGCCGAGCAGGTCCTGGATGTCGAGCATTCCCTCGGCGTCGATCTCCTCGAGCTCCACCTTGGCGCCCTTGCCGAGACGGCGCTGCAGGGCGTCGCGGTCGATCCCGAAAGCGCCGTGGCGGACGTAGACCCGTCCGCCGGTCATCCCGGCGCAGGCCCAGGGCCCGATGTCGCCGAGCACCACCGCCCGGCCCGAGGTCATGTACTCGAAGGCGAACCCCTTGGCGTTGGCGCGATCCACCAAACAGCCCCGCGAATCGTCGATCTCGGAATCCGGCTCGCCCCCCAGCACCACGTCGGCGCCGGAGAGACGGATGCAGAACCGCGAGTCCGCCGAGCCCTGGACGAACAGGCGCCCCCGCTGGGCGCCGTAGGCGAAGGACTTGCCGACCGAGCCGTTCACCCTGCGCCCGCCGGCTCCCTCGCCCTTCAGGACCGAGATCGTCCCGCCGAGCATCGCCTTGCCGACCCCGTCCTGCGCCCCGCCCTGGACCCGGATCGCCACCCCGTAGGCGTTGAAAGCCCCCAGGCCCTGGCCGGCGACCGAGCTGCCGTCGAAGCCGAGCTCGGCGAGCATGTCGTCGCTCGCCTCGGGCGCATCGCCGTAGAGGCGGCCGCGGGCCAGCGCCCCGGCCAGCTCGGTCCCCAGCACCCGGTCTTTGGCGTCGGTCGGTCGCGGGTAGTCCTTGTGGACGACGCGGCCCGCGCAGACCTCCGGGGCGAGCGCGGCGATCTCCGAGGATGCCTGCTTGGCCTCCATCCGGATCGGCCTGGCCATCACCAGGCCGGCCTCGGCGCGCTGCTCGGCGGCTTCGTCGGCGACCGGGAGGTCGAGCGGCTCCAGGTCCAGGTACTCCTCAAGCGGGGTGAGCAGCTCGGTGAGGTCGAGGGTCTCGGCGTGGGAGACCTGCTCGAGCAGGTCGTAGCGGCCGACCAGGTCCTGGGCGCGGCGGAAGCCGAGGGCGCCCACCACCTCCCGCACCTCCTCGCCCATGGCGGCGAAGAACCGCGCGCAGCTCTCCGCCCCCCGCTCCACCTCCTGGGGCGTGAACTTCTTGAGCCCGTGCTCGGTCGCCTCCTCGCGGGTCTCGATCTGGGTGGCGATCCCGACGTGGCAGGTGTCGAGCTGGCAGCCGCGGCAGATCGTGCAGCCCAGGGAGACCATCGCCAGGGTGCCGAACCCCACCCGGTTGGCCCCCAGGCAGTGGAGCTTGACGATGTCGTGGGCGTGCCGGTATCCGCCATCGGCCCAGATCTCGACGCGGTTGCGAATCCCCGCCTCCATCAGGGCGCGGTGCACGGCGCGCGTGCCGATGTCCGAGGGCAGGCCGACGTGGCGCAGGGCGTGCTGGCGGGCGGCGCCGGTGCCGCCCTCGAACCCCGAGAGCGTGATGATGTCGGCGCCGGCCTTGGCGATCCCCAGCCCGATCGTCCCGATGTTCGGGACCACTGGCACCTTGACCGAGACCCGCACGTCGGGGTTGACCGTCTTCAGCTCGTCGATCAGCTCCGCGAGGTCCTCGATCGAGTAGAGGTCGTGATTGTTGGAGGGGGAGATCAGGTCGGTGCCCGGCGAGGCGTTGCGGGCGGCGGCGACCTTCTCGGAGACCTTCTTGCCGGGCAGGTGGCCCCCCTCCCCGGGCTTGGCCCCCTGGCCGATCTTGATCTCGGCGACGTAGGAGGCGTTGAGCATCTCCGCCGAGACGCCGAAGCGCCCCGAGGCGACCTGCTGGCCGCGCCACTTGCGGTAGCGGCCGTACATGTCGCGAATCTCGCCGCCCTCGCCGTTCATGCAGAGGACGTTGATCCGCTTCGCCGCCTCGGCGTAGGCGCGGAAGGCCGGCTCGGACTGCGAGCCGAAGCTCATCGAGCTGATCACGATCGGGTAGTCGTGGTGGCCGACCCCGGCGTCGACCTCCGCGGCGGGGACGGGATCGCCCTCGGGGCGCAGCTTCATCACGTGGCGCATCGAGATCGGGCTCGCGGCTTCGAGGTCGCGCACCTTCTGCGAGTACTCCTCGTAGCCGCCGGAGTCGTTGGCGGCGGCGATCGCCGCCTTGTAGACCTTCGGGTAGAAGCGGAAGGTCTTGGCCGGCTTCGCGTCCTCCTCGGCGGAGAGGATGCGGGCGCGGGCGTTGGCGTCGTCGTCGAGCTCGGAGAACCCGACCCCGCCGCTCTCGGATGCCGCGAAGGCCTCGGTCTGGAAGATCTCGGCGAGCTCGGGCTTGACCCCGATCGAGGAGAACTGGCGCGCGTACCCGCGCACCTCGTGGATCCCGATCGTCGAGATCACCTTCTCCATGCCCTTGCGCAGCGCGTCGCAGAGGTTGGAGGTGTCGGTCTCGTAGTCGTCGACGCAGATCACCTCGACCATCACGTAGGGGCAGACGCCGTTGGCGCCGAGGCCGAGCGCCAGCATCACGTCGTGGACGTTGCGAAGCGCCGCGGAGCGCAGGACGATCCCGCAGCGGCGGCGCAGATTGGTCTCTCCCGGCTCGACCCGGAACTGCTTGAGCGCCCCCTCGACGGCCGAGAGGGCCAGGTGGGGGTCCAGGTAGCGGCGGTCGCCGTCGTGGGCGGTGCGGTCGGTGAGGACGAGCAGCTCGGCCCCGTCGCGGACCAGCTTCACCGCCTCCTGCTTGAGCCGCTCGATCGCTCCCCGGGTCGTCTCCGACTCCAGCAGGGAGATGTCGACCGCCCCGGCCCGGCCGCGGAACTCCTCCCAGAGGTCCTCGAGCAGGAAGGTGCCGTGCTCGGCGGCGATCCGCCGGTAGGTGCGGTCCGATAGCGGCGCCAGGTCATGGTGGCCGCCGAGGATCACCGGGAAGGCGGTCTCCACCGAGCCGGTGTCCTCCCCGGCCCTCTCCAGCGAGGGCCGGCAGCCGAACACCGCCCGGGTGGAGAAGTGCTCGATCTCGCGCTCGCGGTCGATCGCCGGGTTGGTGACCACGGCAACGGTCTCCTTGAAGTAGTCGGCCAGGTTCTGGCGCTCCGGGGAGAGAGCCGCGAGCGGCCCGTCGTAGCCGAGCGAGCCGATCGGCTCCGCCCCGTTGGAGGCCATCTGCTGGACCAGCTTGACGTCGTCGCGCTGCCACCCGAAGCCGGCCAGGATCCGGTCGGGCACCTGGACCGGGTCCTCGGGCCCGGCGTCGGAGTAGCCGGGCACGTCCTCGCCCTCCAGCGGCCCCCCGGTCCGCAGCGCCCGGTCGTAGGCGGCCGCCTCCTCGGCCCCGTTGCGCGCCAACCAGCGCTCCCGGACGATCGCCAGCATCTCGTCGTGGGAGTGCAGGGTCGAGCGCTTGCGGTCGCGGTCGATCAGGACCAGCGCCTTCTCCCCGGGGGCGAGCGGCTGGGGCTCGTCGGCCATCTCCGATACCGCCACCACCCCGGGTTCGGAGCTGAACACGTAGTCCTCGCCGGTGGCCAGCCGCCAGAGCGGACGCAGGCCGAGGGCGTCGGCGGAGAACACGCACTCGTCGTCGTGGCGGGCGATCAGCGCCACCGGCC
Source organism: Solirubrobacterales bacterium (assembly GCA_046330315.1). Taxonomy (GTDB): domain Bacteria; phylum Actinomycetota; class Thermoleophilia; order Solirubrobacterales; family 70-9; genus JAXLSZ01. The sequence goes on along the minus strand of JAXLSZ010000004.1, from coordinate 515,192 downwards.
CCTGGGCGAAGGGTCCCATCGCCTGGCGCAGGTACATGTAGAAGGCGTGGCGATCGGCGGGGAGGGAGGCGATCTCGCCGACGATCGGCGGCACCACCAGCTCCATCGCCTCGGCGAGGCTGAGGCCGTCGCGGCGGATCAGGGTGTCCACGGTGCGGTCGAGATCCTGGGAGTCCGAGGAGTCGGGCCGGATCGGCACTCCCAGCATCCGCGCCTCCTGGCGGAGCTGCTCGATGGTGTTGATCTCGCCGTTGTGGCCGAGCACCGAGAAGGGCTGCACCCGCCGGAAGGACGGCCATGTGTTGGTCGAGTAGCGGTTGTGGCCGAAGCAGGCCACCGTCTCGAAGCGCTCGTCGGTCAGGTCGGGGTAGTAGGTGCCGAGTATCCGCGGCGCCCCCATCACCTTGTAGACGCACGAGGAGGCCGAGAAGGAGGGCACGTGCACGCCGAGGCGCGCCTCCAGCTCGACCAGGGCCTCGAAGAGGACGCGGTCGCGCCGCGCGGCGTCCGGCACCAGCCCCCCGATCTGCCAGAAGTGGGGCTCCTCCTCTCGGGCGGTCGGGCCGAGCGCCTGGGAGCTGACCTTGCCGACCCGCTCGGCGAGGATCCGGAAGCCGGCGGTGCCGAGCAGCTCGCGGGCGTCGTGCTGGACCCTGGCGATGTCCTGCGAGCGCTCGACGAAAACGTGGGCGACCGCGAAGGCATCGTCGAGTGAGAGCGAGGGATCGTGGCCCCCGGCCCGCACCTCCTCGGACCAGATCCGCCGCGGGATGTCGACCAGCAGCCCGCACCCGTCCCCCTCCCCGTCCACGTTGCCGGCGCGGTGGAGCATCTTCTGCAGCGAGGCGATGGCCAGCCTGACGGGGGCGTGGCTGGGGGTCGCGTCCCGCCGCACCGAGGCGTAGATCGCGCAGGCGTCGTGGTCGGAGACGCTGGGAGGCGGAGCCAGCGGCCGGTGGGGAAGCTCGGGCGAGTAGCGGCGGGGGCGGCCCTGGGCGCTGCCGCCGGGCCGTGACTGGGTGTGGGGCATCCGTTCCTCCCGGGTTCCGCGCCTTCTTCGAGGGGGCGCGCGACGGGTTGGGCCGCGCCACGCTCCGCCTGACGGGAGCCGGGGCCGGCATCGAGCGCGCCGATTATAGATGCGGGCCCGGCCGAGGGACGCCCGGCCGAGGGACGCCCGGCCGGATGCGGACCGGCCGCGGGACGCCCGGCCGGATGCGGACCGGCCGCGGGGCGCCCGGCCGGATGCGGACCGGCCGAGGGGCGCCCGGCCGCTGCGGGTAGGATCGCCCGCGATGGCGATCACGATCGCAGTCCTCTCCCAGAAGGGCGGCACCGGGAAGACGACGATGGTCCGCTCGCTCGGCGACGTCTTCGAGCGGGTCGGGCTCAGCACCCTCTCGGTGGACGCCGACCCCCAGGGGAACCTCTCCGACTACTTCGACACCGATCCGGCGGCCCAGCCGACCCTCGGCGAGGTGCTGGCCGGCCAGGCCCGCGCCGTGGAGGCGATCCACGGCCCCGTGATCCCCGCGAACCTCGGGCTGGCGGAGGCGGAGCTGATCCTCTCGGGAAAGATGGGCCGCGAGCTGACGCTTCGAAACGCCCTGCGGGAGGCCAAGCGCCGCTACGACGTGGTGCTGATCGACTGCCCACCGACCCTCGGCCTGCTCACCGTCAACGCGCTCTGCGCCGCCGACAGCGCCCTGCTCTCCACCGAGGCCGAGTACTTCTCCCTGCAGGGCGTCGAGCAGGCGCTGGAGGTGATCGCCCTGGCCCGCGACAACCTCAATCCCGAGCTCAAGGTGCTCGGCATCGTGCTCAACATGGCGAACATGCGGACCAACCATGCCCGCCAGACCCTGGAGACGCTGCGCGAGCACTTCGGCGACTCGGTCTTCGACACCGTGATCCGCCGCTCGATCGCCTACGCGGAGTCGGCCGAGCGCGCCCAGCCGATCCTCGCCTACCGGCCCGACCGCGGGGTCGACTACCTGCGCCTTGCTACCGAGCTCTTCGACCGCCTCGGGATGCCGGAGGAGCGCTCCGCCACCGAGCGCATGGCGGCCGAGCTGGTGCCCGCCGGCCACAGCCGGTCCTGAGGCCTCGCCCGCCCCGGAGCCGGGCACCGTGATCGACCTCCACTGCCACATCCTCCCCGGCATCGACGACGGCGCCGCCGATCTCTCCGAGAGCGTCGCGATGGCCCGCGAGGCCCAACACGACGGCATCGAGGCGGTCTGCGCCACCCCCCACATCCGCCACGACCACGACGTCCGCATCGCCGAGATCGCGCCGCGGGTGAGAGATCTCAACCGAGAGCTCGGGAGGCGCGGGGTCGGCGTCGAGGTCCTGCCGGGCGGAGAGGTGGCCGAAACCGCGCTGGAGAGACTCGAGGAGCCCGAGCTCGCGGCCGTGACGCTCGGCGCCGGCCCCTGGGTGCTGCTCGAGCCGGCTCCCGGACCGCTCTCGGACAGCCTAGAGCGGCGGGTCCGCCACCTCTCCGCGCGCGGGCGCCGGGCGCTCATCGCCCATCCGGAGCGCCACCTCGGAGCGGACCTGTTCGAGCGACTGGCGAGGCTCGTCGCCGGGGGGGCGCTGGTCCAGGCCACCGCGGACTTCTTCGTCCGCGAGGACACGTCCGCCGGGATGCTCGAGCTGGCGGGTCGCGGGCTTGTGCACGTGCTGGGCAGCGACTCGCACTCCTCCCGGTTTGGCCGGGAGGCGCGGCTCTCCGCAGCGCTCGGCGTCCTGGAGCGATCGGAAGCGCTGGCGCCCCACCTCGACTGGGTCGCCCGCGTGGCCCCGCGGGCGATCGTCGCCGGTGACCCGCTCCAGGCCCCTTTCGAGCCTCGCTGAGGCGGCCGCGCCGCGGTCTGCCCGCGGGGGTGGGCTCACCGAGGCGCCGCGCCGCGGTCAGCCCGCGGGGTTGAGCTCGCCGAGGCGCCCGCCCCGCGGTCAGCCCGCGGGGGTGAGCTCGACCCGGCGGGCGAGATCCCCGATCACGCCGCGGGCGCCGGTTCCAAGCCCGTGCCGGAGGAAGTTGGCGGCGCCGGCGGCTGCCCCGAGGACCAGGGCCTCGCGCCAGTCCCGACCCTGGGCCAGGCAGGCCGCGATCGCCCCGGTCATCGAGTCCCCGCAGCCCTCGCGGGCTCCCCGGTCGAAGCGCGGGGGCGTCAGCCACCAGGCCCCGTCGCCGCGCACGACCAGGGCGGGGCGCTCGGCCCGGCTGACGACCACGGTGCCGGCGCCGCGCCGGCGCAGCTCCTCCGCGGCCGAGCGGAGCCGATCGTCGCCGTCGACCGGCCCGGAGACGAACTCGGCCAGCTCCCAGTCGTTGAGCTTGACCAGGTCGGGAGAGCCCTCCAGAGCGCTGTCGAGGCGCGGCGAGGAGAGGTCGACGAGCACCGTAGCCCCGTTCTCCCGCACGTCGGCCACCAGGCTCCCGTAGATCCCCAGCGGCAGCGTCTCGGCTGGATAGGGATTGCAGACGACGAGCACCCCCGCCTCCAGAGCCGCCGCGCACGTGGTCGAAAAGAGGTCGTCCACCTCGTGACGGGAGGGCGGCGGGCCGGCGGCCATCGAGATCAGCTCGCGCTCGCCGCTGCGGCGATCGCTCACGTAGCAGCCGGACGGCGCCGCCGTCTCGACCAGGCGCAGCTCTCCCCGCAGCTGCTCGAGCAGCGGTCGCAGCACCGACCCGGTCTCGCCACCGAGGAAACCGCAGAGCACGGGATCGGCTCCGAGCTCGCCGGCCATCCTGGTCACCCAGACGCCCTGGCCGGCCGCATGGACGTGGATCTCGTCTCCGCCGGTGGGGCGGGACTCGACGCTCACCGAGAGCAGCGGGTCGGGCCCGAAGACGGCCAGCTTCCCACTCCCCTCGTGCCCGCTCGCGCTCATCGCCCCCAAGCCTAGGCGGCCGGTCTGGCCGGGTGGCCTTCCCCTAGCGGCAGTAGGCGATCGAGGTGATCCTGCCGGCGCTGAACGAGTAGGCCCGAGCCGTCCAGCTCCGCGGAGAGGTGCGCTCCAGCCCGTCGACGTAGGGGCCGCCCTCGTCTCCCGCCCTGGGATGGAACGGCGCGTCGGCGAAGCCGCCGAGCGCCAGCTCCCTGCCCCTGGGGCAGCGGACCGTCGCCGTGCCCTGCGCATCGGGCGCGATCGTCACCGTCTTCCTCGCCACGGAGACCGGCGCCGGGCCCTTCCCGCACATCGCCACCGCGGAGACGGTCCTGGGACCGTCGCTGTCGGCGTAGGCGGTGACCTTCCAGCGGCGGGCCGATGGACGCTCCAGGCCGACCAGGCCGACGTAGGAATCCGCCGAGCTCGTGTAGCCGCCGAAGCGGACCGAGGCGCCGCGCGGGCAGGTCGCGACGATCGCGCGCAGCCTGCCGGCCGGAACCGGCTTCTTCGTTACCACACGCGTCAGCCTTCCAACCTGCGCGCAGTAGGCGATCGAGGTCAGCCTTCCGGGGCCCGCGAAGTTGACGGCCCGGGCGAGCCAGGCGCTGCCCGAGATCGGGTTGAGCGTGTTGACGCTGATCCCCGAGCCGCCCGCCGACGGGGTCGAGAACCCGCCCAGCACGAGGCGCTCGCCGCTGTCGCACCTGGCCGTCGCCGATCCCCTGCCGGCCGGGGAGAGCAGGACGCTCGACTTGTGGGTGCTGACCGCCGCCAGGGCCACGGCCGCGGGCAGGAGCGCGACCGCGACGAGCGCCGCGAAGCCGAACCTGTGCCTCTTTTGCATTCGCCTCGCCAGGATGAGGCGAGCCTAGGCGGGGGGCCGGCACCGGGCATCCGAGCCCGCCCACATCCATGGTGCGGGCACGCCGACGACTCTTGGGGGGCCCTACCCCCAGCCCATGTCCTCGTAGCCGCTGCTGCGGGGGGCGGAGACGGCCAGGATCCGGACCGGGGAGGCCCCGTCGTTCCGGATCGTCCTGCGGGTATCGGGGTCGAGACGGACGAAGGACCCCCGGGGGGCGGGGTGGTCGGCGCCGTCGATTACCGCGGTGGCGTCGCCCTCCCAGACGACGAAGACCTCCTCCTGGTCGCGCTCGGTCTCGTCGTGCTCGGGGATCTGGCCACCGGGGGCGATCTCGACCATGTTCATCCCGAAGGAGGAGACCCCCAGGGACCTGCGGGCCAGCATCCAGGTGCTGCCCCCGGAGCCCTCCATCCGCTCGAAATCGCCCCAGCTCATCAGGTCGAAGCCGCTCTCGCCCATCCTCTCTCTCCTTCCGGTCCGGTCGGTGCGACCATACCTGCGGAGAGCCGCAACTCAAAGAGCGGAGGAGAGATGGGATCACCGAAGGACTCGCCGGAGGCGCTCGCCGAGGCGATAGACCGTTACAACGCGGCCTGGAATGCGCACGACCTCGACGCGATCGTGGCGATGCACGCCCCCGGCATGGTCTTCGAGAACCACACCGCCGGCGAGGTCGCCGAGGGGCCCGAGGCGCGCGAGCACATCGGGGCGATCTTCGAGACCTGGCCCGACATCGCCTTCTCCCCGCGGCGGCTCTACGTCCGCGACGGGCTGGTGGTCCAGGAGTGGACGGCGACGGCCACCCACGCCAGCCAGATGCGCCGGGGCGACCTCGTCGCCGAGCCGACCGGCAGGACGATCACCTGGAACGGGATGGACGTGATCCCCTTCGAGGACGGTCTGGTGAAGCGCAAGGACGTCTACTCCGACAGCGTCTCGATCCTCCGCCAGCTCGGCCTTCTGGACTAGCCGGGCGCCCCCCGCCTGCTCCACGCCAGAGCCAGGAACCGCGGATCGGCTACAGCTCGGGGACGTCGGCGCCGTGCGGGGTGAAGGGCAGCCGGCGCACCTCGGCCCAGCCCTCGCAGCGCGCCTCCAGCTCGGCGACCACACCGCCGGTCTCCTGCCAGGTGGTCCAGACCAGGACGGTGGGCCCCGCACCCGAGATCGTAGCCCCAAGGGCCCCGATCCCGGCGGCCGCCTCGACGATCTCCATCGAGCGCGGGTATAGCCCGCGGCGGCGGGGCTGGTGGATGCGGTCGCCGAGGCCGCGGGCGATCAGCGCCAGGTCGGCCTGCTCGAGGCCGAGCACGAGCAGCGATGCGGAGGCGATGTTGGAGACCGCGTCGGCGAGCGGCACCTGCGCGGGGATCGCCGCGCGGGCGCGCTCCGTGGGTACCTCCTCGGCCGGTATCACGGCCACCGCCTCGAGGCCCTCGGGAGGGTCGAAGCGGGCCGCCAGCGGGCCGCCGTCGCCGTCTCTGCCGCAGATCACGAACCCCCCGTGGATCGCCGCCGCGACATTGTCGGGATGCCCCTCGATCTCGGCGGCCCGGCGCAGCATCTCGCCGGGCTCGATCCCCAGCTCGTAGAGGTGGTCGGCGGCGGTCAGCCCGGCGACGATCGCCGCGGCGCTGGAGCCGAGGCCGCGGGCCGGCGGGATCTCGCTGCGGATCTCGAAGCGCAGGCCGTCGGCGGGGTGCAGCGACTCGAAGGCCCTGACGACCAGGTTGCCGCGGTCCTCGGGCACGCCGAGGCCGGGGGCGCTGAGCGAGAACTCGCCGGCCTCGCTGACCTCGACCTCGCATACCAGCGAGAGGGCGGCCGCCATCACGTCGTAGCCCGGCCCGAGGTTGGCCGAGCTGGCGGGCACCCTGACCAGTCGCCTGCGCTCGGTCACCGCCCGCCCTCCCGCCTCACTTCCACTTCACCGAGCACCCGACCGGCTCGGTGCGGGAAGGGTCGGGCTCGCGGCCCGCCAGCACGGCGTCGAGCGCGCCGCGCAGCCAGGAGGCGTTCTGGGAGGGGTCGTCGTAGTCGGAGTCCGGAGCGCCGCGGTAGCGGACGACCCCCTCGGCGTCGAGGACGAAGACGTCGGGGGTCTTCTGCGCGCCGAAGGAGCGGGCGACGGACTGATCGGCGTCGTGGAGGTAGGGGTGCGGCCAGCCGCCCTCGGCTCCCACCCGCTCCCGCATGGCGTCGAGGGAGTCGGCGGGGTAGCGCTCGGCGTCGTTGGAGTTGACGGCCAGGAAGCGGACCCCGCGCTCCGCGTAGTCGCGGGAGGCCTGGTGCATCCGCTCCTCCCAGGCCAGCGCGTAGGGGCAGTGGTTGCAGGTCCAGTAGACGACCGTCGCGGCCGCGCCGGCCGGAGCGAGCTCGTGGATCTGCGAGCTCGCCGGGGCGCCCGCCGGGGCGAGCTCGTGGGTCTGCGAGTCGGTCCCGGGGAGGCTGAAGTCGGGGGCGCGGTCCCCCGGTCGCAGTCCGCTCGCGCTCATCCTCTCTCCTCCTCTCCGCCCGGTGCGTCGCCGGATCCCGCTCTCTCCAGGGCCTCGCCGATATCCGCGGGGTCGGGCAGCGGGGAGACGCGCCCGTCGCGGCGGCGGTAGACCCGGCAGGTTAGGCCCCGAGCGCCCTGCGGGTCCGGTGGCTGCACGTCGCGGCCCTCCACCCGGATCGTCGGCGAGCCCGGGAAGCCGTGGCTTCGCGCCTGCTCCCCGTCGCGGATCTCGACCACCTCGAGGCTCTCCTCGCCGATCCCGCGGGCCTCCATCTCGGCGCGAAGCATGGCCAGGGCGCGCTCCCAGGACGGGCAGCCCCGCCACCAGAGCAATTGGACCTTCGGCGCCATGCGCCAATTGTGCCGCTGGGCGGTCGGAGCCGTCGCGGCGGGCATACTCACGGGCCATGCCGCCCGCCGCCCGAGCCCTGGCGCTGACCCTCGCAGCCCTCGCCGTGGGGGCCGCCGGGTGCGGTGGCGGAGGCTCCACCGGGCAGACCAGCGGCCCGCTCGACAGCGGCTCGCGGGTCTTCGTGATCGTCCTCGAGAACCGCGAGTTCAACCAGGTGATCGGCGACCCGCAGGCCCCCTACTTCAACCGCCTGGCCACCCGCAACGCGCTCGCCAACCGCTTCTTCGCCGTCTCGCACCCCTCGCTGCCCAACTACCTGGCGATGGTCGGCGGCTCGACCTTCGGCATCGACAGCGACTGCACCCGCTGCAAGGCCTCGGGCCCCAACCTGGGAACCCAGCTGAGCGACGCCGGGATCGACTGGCGCGCCTACATGGAGGGAATGCCCCGCAGCTGCTTCGAGGGCGGATACAGCGGCCGCTACGCCAAGAAGCACAACCCCTTCTACTACTTCCCCCAGATCACCTCGGACCCCGGGCTCTGCGCCCGGGTCGTGCCGGGCGAGCAGCTCGCGGCTGACCTGCGAGGGGGAGGCCTGCCGCGTTTCGGATGGCTGACCCCCGACCTCTGCAACGACGCCCACGACTGCTCCTTCGCGGTCGCCGACCGCTACCTCTCGCGGCTTGTCCCGCGGCTCCGGCGCCACCTCGGCCCGGACGGCTACCTCGTGATCACCTTCGACGAGGGCGAGACCGACGCCGGATGCTGCGGCGCGGAGGGCGGGCGGATCGCCACGGTGCTGCTGGGGCCGGCGATCCGCCGCAACGCCCGGCTCGCCGACCCCTACACCTCCTACTCGCTGCTGGCCACGCTCGAGGACTCCTTCGCCCTCCCCCGGCTGCGCGAGGCCTCGGACACCGACCCGATGAGCGCCGCCTTCCGCTGAGCCGCTCGCGCCGCCGAGCCCCCCGCCCCGCAGAGCCCCCCGCCCCGCCGAACGTCCCGGACTACCCCGCATAGCAACAACTCCGGGACGTTCGGTGGGGTTTTGGGGGTCAGTCGAAGACGGCGCGCTCGACTGCCGCGATGTCGTTCTCGCAGCTCAGCACGGCGGGGGCCTTGCCCAGGGCCGTGTCGGGGTCCTTGAGACCGTGGCCGGTGAGCACGCAGACCACCGTCTCCGGCGACGCGGAGCCCTCGACGACGGGCATGCCGTGGGCGAGGATGCCCGCGACGGAGGCGGCCGAGGCCGGCTCGCAGAAGACACCCTCGGTGGCGGCGAGCCAGCGGTAGGCGTCGAGGATCTGCTCGTCGGAAACGGCGGCGACGCGGCCGCGCGAGGCGGTGAAGGCGTCCATCGCCTCCTCCCAGCGGGCCGGGTTGCCGATCCGGATCGCCGAGGCCACCGTCTCGGGATTCTCGACCGGCGCGCCGTGGACCAGCGGCGCCGCCCCCGCCGCCTGGAAGCCGAACAGCACCGGGGCGCTGCCGGCCTCGGTGAAGCCGCGCCAGTAGGCGGTCACGTTGCCGGCGTTGCCGACCGGGATCGCCAGCGCGCCGGGCGCCTCGCCGAGCTCCTCGATCACCTCGAAGGCCGCCGTCTTCTGCCCCTCGATCCGGTAGGGGTTGACCGAGTTGACCAGCTCGATCGGGTGGCGGTCGGCCAGGTCGCGGACGATCCGCAGGGCGTCGTCGAAGTTGCCCTGCAGGGCGATCACCCGGGCTCCGTGCATCAGCGCCTGGGCGAGCTTGCCGATCGCGATCTTGCCCTCCGGGACGATCACCGCCCCCCGCATCCCGGCCCGGGCGGCGTAGGCGGCGGCGCTGGCCGCGGTGTTTCCGGTCGAGGCGCAGATCACCGCCTCGGCGCCCCGGCCCCTGGCCCGGGAGACCGCCACGGTCATCCCGCGGTCCTTGAAGGAGCCGGTCGGGTTGGCGCCCTCGAACTTCAGCCAGACCCGCGCCCCGACCCGCTCGGAGAGCCGGTCGGCGGGGATCAGCGGCGTCGAGCCCTCGTTGAGGCTCACCACCGGATCCCCGTCCTCCAGCGGGAGCCGGTCGCGGTAGCGCTCGATCAGTGGCCGCGGCATCCGTCCCCTCCGCCACGGGGAATCTCGTCGCTCACCATCTCGACACGGGGGCGGGAACTTGGGGGGGCACGGTGGCCGCCCAACCGGAATGTCCCATCCGGCCCCGCGGGGTAATCCCTGCGCCGAAGGCGCAGATCATCGGGCCGCGAAGCGGCCCCCCAATTCCGGTTGGGTGGCTGCCGTGCCGCCCAACCGCCGCGCCCCCTCACACGAACTCCTCGTCGATGACGCGTATCGAGCGGGGCGGGGAGCGCAGGAAGTCAAGCCGGCCGATCTCCTCGAGAGCGGCCGAGAAGCGGGACTCCAGGCACTCGTGGAGGACCATCACCAGGCGGGCGTCGTCGCCGAGGCCGCGCTGCACGACGCTCTTCACCGAGACCTCGTGCTCGCCGAGGATCGCGGCGATCTGGGCGAGCACGCCGGGGCGGTCGGCGACCTCGAGGTGCAGGTAAAAGGAGGAGGGAACGTCGGAGATCACCTCCAGCGTCTCGCGGGTCTCGTGGACCGGGGCCTCGCCGGAGAGGATCGAGACGAGGTCGCCGAGCACCGCCGAGGCGGTCTGGATGCCCCCTGCGCCCGGCCCCGACATCGTCACTTCGGTGATCGCCGGCGCCTCGACCATCACCGCGTTGAAAGGGCCCCCGACCGGGGCCAGCGGGTGCCCGCCGTAGAGGAAGCAGGGGAAGACCCTGACGCCGATCCCCCCGGGCAGGCGCTCGGCCACCCCGAGCAGCTTCAGCGAGAGCCCGAACTCCTTCGCGTAGCTGAGGTCGTCGGGCTGGACGCCCTCGATCCCCTCGTAGGGGACCTGGTCGAGGGTGACGGGAGTGTGGAAGGCGAGCCGCGCGAGGATCGCCATCTTCGCCGCCGCGTCGGCCCCGCTGACGTCGTCGGTGGGGTCGGCCTCGGCGTAGCCCAGCTCCTGGGCCCGGGCCAGCACCTCCTCGTAGGTGGCGCCGGTTGCCGCCATCTCGCTGAGGATGAAGTTGGTGGTGCCGTTGACGATCCCGAACACCTTGGAGACCTCGGTGACCCCGAAGCTCTCCTGGATCACGCGGATGATCGGGACCACGCCGGCCACGGCGGCCTCGAAGCGGAGCTGCACCCCGGCCTTGCGGGCCGCCGCGAAGAGCTCGTCGCCGTGCTGGGCGAGGAGCTGCTTGTTGGCGGTGACCACCGGCCTGCCCGCGCCCAGCGCCTCGAGCACGTGCTCGCGGGCGGGCTCGGTCCCCCCCATCAGCTCGACCACCAGGTCGGAGCTCTCGAGGATCTCTCCGAAGTCGCCCCGGCTGCGGGTCAGCACCCCGGCCAGGCGGGGACGGCGGCCGGTCGCCTCGGCGACCGCGGCCGCCCGCTCGCCCAGCAGCTCGTCGAAGGCCGAGCCGACGGTGCCGTGCCCCAGCAGGCCGACCCGCACCTCGCTCTCGCCGCCCGGGTCCGCGCTCACTCCAGCTCCCTCCTTCCCAGGTCCTCGTAGGTCTCCCGGCGCACCACCATCCTCGCGTCTCCGCCGGAGCAGAAGATGACCGGCGGGCGAGGCACGCCGTTGTAGTTGTTGGCCATCGCGTGCCCGTAGGCGCCGGTGGCCGCGACGGCCAGGACGTCGCCGACGGCCGGCGAGGCGAGGGAGGCGTCGCGCACGATCACGTCGCCGGACTCGCAGTGCATCCCGGCGATGGTCGCCGCCGTCCGCGCCGGGTCGGCGGCCCGGTCGGCGATCAGCGCCTCGTAGCGCGACCCGTAGAGCATCGGGCGCAGGTTGTCGGACATGCCGCCGTCAACGGCCACGTAGGTGCGCACACCGGGGATCTCCTTGACGGTCCCCACGCGGTAGGCGGTGACGCCGGCGTTCCCCACCAGCGAGCGGCCCGGCTCGATCAGGATCGCCGGGCCGGAGGGGAAGAGCTCGCGGATCGCCGCGACCTTCGCCTCCACGTACTCCTCGATCGACGGTGGGCGGTCGCCGGCCAGGTAGGCGATCCCGAGGCCGCCCCCGACGTTCAGCACCCGGCACCAGTCTCCGGCGAGGTCCGCCAGCGAGCGGATCGCCGCCTGGTATGGCGCCAGGTCGAAGATCTGTGAGCCGATGTGGACGTGCAGGCCGACCAGGTCCAGCTTCTCGGAGGCGAAGATGCGCTCGATCGCCCGCGCCGCCAGCCCGTCGGCGATCCCGAACCCGAACTTCGAGTCGAGCTGGCCGGTCTGCACGTAGTCGTGCGTGGAGGGGCGGACGCCCGGCGTCACCCGGATCAGCGCCTTCATCGGCTCGTCGAGCAGGCGCTCGCAGCGCTCGATCTCGTCGAAGGAGTCGACGACCAGATGGCCCACCCCGGAGCGCGCCGCGAGCAGGATCTCCTCCTCGGACTTGTTGTTGCCGTGCAGGTGGATCCGCGCGGGGTCGCATCCGGCCCGCAGCGCCAGGCTCAGCTCGCCCCCCGAGGCGACGTCCACGGAGAGGCCCTCCTCGGCGAAGAGGCGGCAGGCCGCCGTGCAGGGAAACGCCTTGCTCGCGTAGAGCACGTCGAAGGACTCGGTGCGGGCCGACAGCGCCTCCAGGTAGGCGCGCGCCCTGCCGCGCATGTCCTGCTCGGAATAGACGTAGGCCGGGGTCCCGAACTCGGCCGCCACCTCGACCAGGTCGCACCCCCCGACCTCGAGGTGCCCGCGGTCGTTGACCCGGCTGTCGGCGGGCAGGACGAGCGGGGCGGCGAGGCCGCCGTGCGCCGCGGGCGCTTCGGTCTCCCCTCGAGCTGGCATCCGGCCCCGCATTGTGACGGTTGGGGGCCGGGCCGGGCCCCCGGCCGCGGCGCCCGGGCCGACTCGGTAACCATTGCGGGATGGGCACATCCCGCGACCTGGCATCGGACCTCCGCCCCCCGGACCGTGGCGGCCGCAGCGGGGGCCTCGCCTACGCGCTCTGGCTGCCCGGCTCGGCGCCACCCTGGCCGGGGGTCGTGATCCTCCACGGCGCCGGCTCCCGCAAGGAGAACCACGCCGACTTCGCGGCCCGGGCCGCCTCGATGGGCTGGGCGGCGCTCGCCTTCGACCAGCGCGGCCACGGGCGCAGCGACGGCCGCATGGGCCCCGGCGCGCTCAGGGACGCGGCGGCGATGGCGGCGCTGCTGGCGGGGGTCGAGGGGGTAAGCCCGGGAGGGGTCTGCGTGAGAGGGTCGAGCATGGGCGGCTTCATGGCGATCCTGGCCGCCGCCGCGCAGGCGGAGATCGCCGGGGCGATCGCGATCTGCCCGGCGGAGGGGGCGCTGCTGGCGGCCGGCCTGCGGGCCGGCGCGCTCGATTTCGAGGCGGACCGGAACGCGCTCGGGGACTGGCTCGAGCGGCAGGACCTTCTCGCCGCGGCCGCTGCGATCGGGCCCAGGCCGCTGATGCTCCAGCACGCCGAGGGGGACGTTCAGGTGCCGATCGCCGGCACCCGGAGGCTGTTCGAGGCGGCGCTGGAGCCGAAGCGACTGGTGGAGGTCCCCGGCGGCGATCACCGCTCGGTGCAGCACGACCCCGGGCTGCAGGCGCTCTCCCTGGCCTGGACCGCCGAGGCCCTGGGTCTCGCCTAGAGGTATCCCATCGGGTCCACGGGGGTGCCGTTGACCCGGGTCTCGAAGTGCAGGTGCGGGCCGAAGCAGTAGCCCGTGCAGTCGGTGTAGCCGATGATCTGGCCCTGGGAGACCTGCTGCCCGGCGGAGACCGCGAACGACTCCTGGTGCGCGTAGCAGGTCTGCAGCCCGCCGCCGTGGTCTATGCAGGTGAAGTTTCCGTACCCCCCGCTCGCCGATTCGGGCTCGGTGAACACGACGGTGCCGGCGGCGGCTGCGCGGATCGGGGTTCCGGTGGGGACGGCGATGTCGAGGCCGGGGTGCATCTCGGTGCCGCCGAAACGCCACCCGAACGGGGAGACCACCGGGCCGTCCACGGGCCAGATCAGCCCAGCCGCGCTCGGCGCTCCCAGCGGCCCGGCCGGGAGCGGCGTCGTGTCCGCGGCCGCCGCGAGCTGCTCCTGGATCTTCGCCTGGATCGCCGAGACGTCGCCCTCCAGCTCCTGCTCGGAGCTCCTCACCTTGGCGAGGGCCTGCTCGCGCCGCGCCCTGGCCGCGACCAGCTCGGCCTGGCGGCTCTGCACGCTGGCCCGCGCCGCGGCGAGGCGCTGCTGCTCGGCGGCGATCGCGTCCCGGGCGGCCTCGATCCTCTTCTTCACCGCGGCCAGGCGGAGCACGGTCCGCTTGGTCTCGTTGCGAAGCTCGCGCACGCGGCCGACGATCGTCTCCTGGGAGCCCTGGATCCGCTTCAGGTACTCGGCGCGGGCGACCAGGTCGTCGAAGCCCTTGGCCGAGAGCAGCACGGTCAGCACGTCGGGCGTCCCCGACTCGTAGATCGTCACCAGCTGCTCGCGAAGGGTCTGCAGCGCCGCCCTGAGGTGGCGCCGCAGCATCGCCAGGTGCGCCTTGGCCTTTTCCAGCTCGGCGATCGCCGCGTCCAGCTCGGCCTGCTTGGCGACCAGGCGTGCGTGCACCGCCGCCTCCTGCCGCCGCAGGCTGGCGACCGCGGCCTCGAGGCTGCCGATCTGATCGCCGTAGCGGGAGATCGTCGTGGTCAGCACGCCCTCGCGGGCCCGAGCCTGGTCCAGCTTGCCCTGCTTGGCGTCGAGCTTGGACTGCAGGTCGGCCGCCGGGGCCCCGGGGGCTCCCAGGAGCAGGCACAGCGCGGCCAGCGCCGCGGCGGCCATGGCGGCCGGTGCGCAGCGAGCCAGGGAAACGGATGCCTTTCGGTCTTTCACTGCTCTCATCGGGCCTGCCGGCGGGAGCCCCGTGCCTGAGGCGGCCGAGCAGGCGGCCGAGGCTAGCTGAGTCGCTCGGGGCGCTCGCCGCGGTTCCTTCCCGTGCAATCGCAGTTGCGCTCGGTAGCGTGTGGCCCTTGGCACGCCTTCGCCTCTACAGGTTGCGCGAGCGGCCGATCAACGCATCGGCCCCGCCGGCGCCCGCTGCCGAGCGGGCCTCGGGGAACGGGGCGGGCTCCCGCGCTGCCGCGTCCGACCGGTCGCGGCCGCGGGCCCCCGCCTCGGGCCCGGCCCAGGCTTCGACCCCGCCCTCCGCGCCAGGCCCGCCGACCGCCACCGCGACCGCCCCGGCGAGGGCCGCGACGAGGAAGGCCCCCGCGGGCCGGCCCGGCGGCGGGCCCCTGGCTGGACCTCCCCGCCCCCGCGCCCCCGTCGACGAGGAGCTCGACTACGCCTACGAGCCGCTGCCGCTCTGGATGACCCTGGCGGGCCTCGGCGTCCTCGCCGCCGCGGTCGTGGGCATCCTCTTCGCGGTCGGCGTGCTCGGCCGCTCGGACTCCGCGGACGACTCGCCCGCCCCCCCGATCGCCAGCTCCGCCACCCAGCTCGAGAAGTCGGCCGGGCAGACCCCGGAGGACCTGGGCTTCCCGGCCTTCGCCACCAAGAACACGACCCGGATAGGCGGCTCCACCGCCGCGGCCAACGCGGCGGCCGCGGCGCTGGCCACCTTCCCCTCGACCGTGCCCGACGACTCCCCCTCGGCGGTCACCCTGGTCCCCGAGGGCGACTGGCGCGGCGGGATCGCTGCGGCCTCCCTGGTCGCCCCCCCGCTCAACTCCCCGGTCCTGATCTCCGGGCCCGGCGGGATCCCCAAGGAGACGGCGGGCGCGCTCTCCACGATGACGCCGCAGGGGACGGTCGCCACCGGGGGCAGCCAGGCATTCGCCCTCCCCGGCGCCGAGGTCCCCCAGGGGCTCGACACCCGGCACGTCGAGGGCGGGGACCCGGCCGCGGTCGCGGCCTCGCTGATGCGCCTGCGCCAGGAGCTGGTCGGGCTGGCACCGGACCACATCGTGATCGCCCCCGAGCACGCTCCGGCCTTCGCGATGCCGGCGGCCTCCTGGGCGGCACGCTCCGGGGACCCGGTTCTCTACGCCGATCGCGACTCCCTCCCCGAGGCCACGGCGAAGGCGCTGGCCTCCCAGCCGGGGACCCCGGCCTACGTGATCGGCCCGCCTTCGGCGATCTCCCCGGATGTGCTCAAGGAGATCGCCGACACCTCGCGGCCGGTCGTCCGCATCTCGCGCGCCGACCCGGTCGCGAACTCGATCGTCTTCGCCCGCTTCGCGGACGGAAGCTTCGGCTGGAACGTCAACGACCCCGGCCACGGGTTCGTGGTCGCCCGCAGCGACCGGCCGATGGACGCCGCCGCCGCGGCGCCGCTCTCGGCCGCCGGGACCTGGGGGCCGCTCCTTCTCACCGACAATGCGACTACGCTGCCGGGGCCCCTGCGCGGCTACCTGCTCGACGTGAAGCCCGGATACGAGAACGACCCCACCCGCGCCTTCTACAACCACGTCTGGGTGATCGGCGACCAGGATGCGATCGACACCGACCAGCAGGCGGCGATCGACTTCGCCGCCGAGCTGACCCAGGTGAACTCCGATCAGGCGCCGACCGCCCTGGGAGCCGGCACGCCGTGAGCGAGGCCGAGCGACCCGACCTGCTCGACCCATCGCGGGCCGTGACCGCCGAGGACATCAGGGCGCTCACGGGCGCCTCGACCCCCCACTTCTCGCTCCAGGTCCGCAACCGGATCCGCAGGCTGATCGAGGGCCTTCCCGCGGACGACCCGGCGAGGCTGGAGGGGGAGCGCCGGATAGCCGAGCTGGAGGACCTTGCCCACCACAGCGGCGAGCCGCGCGGTGGCTGAGCCCGGTTCCGCGCTGGAGCGGGCCCGGGCGCTCCTCGACGCCGAGGCGAGGGAGCGGGCCGCGCAGGGACTCCCGCGGGAGGGCTACCTCGACCTGCTCGGGGGCGCCCTGCCGTCCACCGGCGCCACCCAGGACCTGATGCTGACCTCCGCGGTCCCGCGGATCTACGAGCGCTGGTGGCGCCCCGCGCTCGGCCGCATCGTCAAGGGCCCGCGCGGCCCCGGGATGGAGGAGGAGCGGCTGCTCGCCTGCGAGATCCTCGAGCTCTCCCCCGGCGACGGCGTGCTCGACGTCGCCTGCGGCCCGGGGAACTTCTCCCGTGCCTTCGCGACGGCGGTCGGCGGCTCCGGGCTGGTGGTGGGCGTCGACGCCTCCGAGACGATGCTGGCCCGGGGCGCCGCCGAGCTTCGCGCCGCCGACCCTGGGAACCTGCTGCTGGTTCGCGGCGACGCCACCGCACTCCCCTTCGTGGACCGCAGCTTCGACGCCGCCTGCTGCTTCGCCGCCCTTCACCTCTTCGAAGACCCCCTCGCGGCGCTCGACGAGATGAGGAGGGTGCTGACCCCGGGCGGGCGCATCGCCCTGATGACCTCCGCCCGGCGCGGCCTCGGGCCCGCCGGCGCGGCCGCGGGCGCGCTCGAGCGGCTCAGCGGCATGCGCCTCTTCGGCCGCGAGGAGATCGCCGCGGCGCTCGAGGAGCGCGGCTTCGCCCTGACCGAGCAGCGGCTCTGCGGGATGGTCCAGTTCGTCGGCGGCAGGCTCGATTCGTGAGAGGTATTGCCGACGGCGTCTGGCGGCTCTCCGAGCCGCTGCGACCGACGATCAACGTCTACCTGGCCGGCGACGTGCTGATCGACGCCGGGCGCCGCTGGGACCGCCGCCGCATCCTTCGGGAGATCGCCGGCCGCGAGCTCTCCCTGCTCGCCCTCACCCACGTGCACCCCGATCACCAGGGGGCGGCGGCCGCGATCTGCGAGGAGCGCGGCGTCCCGCTGGCCTGCCATGCCGACGACGTCGACGCCATGGAGGGCCGCCGGCCGGTGCAGGAGGCGGCGACCGGCAACCCGCTCAACCGCCTGATCCAGCGCCTCTGGGAAGGGCCCCCGCACCGCGTCGACCGAGTGCTGGGGGAGGGCGACGAGGTCGGCGGCTTCAGGGTCGTGCACGCGCCCGGCCACGCCCGCGGCGAGGTGATCTACTTCCGCGAGGCCGACCGGGTCGCGATCTGCGGCGACGTGATCCGCAACATGAGCTTCGCGACCACCCTCCCCGGCCTGCGCGAGCCGCCCCGCATCTTCACCTACGACCCGGCCGAGAACCGCCGCTCGATCCGCCGCCTCGCCGCCCTGGAGCCGCGCACCATCCTCCCCGGCCACGGCCCCGAGGTCACCGACCTGGCGGCCTTCGGCCGCTTCGTGGAGCGGCTTCCCGACCCTTAGCCGCAGAGGCTTCCCGAACGCCGGGCCCTGTGTGAAGTTTTGCTGCCATGGACCCCGAAAGTCCACACACCGGCGCCGGTGGGCGCGGCAAGGGCCCGCCGGTGGGCCGGCGCCGGGCGGGAAGGAGTCGTGGGTGGCCGCAGGGGGCGGATCAGGCCGCCACGGCGAGGGCGCCCTCGGCCACCCGCTCGCGGTGCCAGCGGGCGTCGCCGAACAGGGCCGCGTCCACCCTGGCCCGCTTCAGGTAGAGGTGGAGGTCGTGCTCCCAGGTGAAGCCGATCCCGCCGTGGACCTGGATCGCCTCGTGGGCGACGTGCCAGCCCGCGTCGGAGGCGTAGGCCTTGGCCATCGAGGCCGCCCGCTGCAGGGAGTCGGGCTCGGCGTCGGCGGCCCAGGCCGCGTAGTAGGTCAGCGAGCGTGAGTTCTCGGCGCCCATCAGCATCGAGGCGCAGCGGTGCGAGACCGCCTGGTAGGCCCCGATCGGGCGGCCGAACTGCTGGCGCTCGCCGGCGTAGGCGACCGACATCTCCAGGCAGCGCTGGGCGATCCCCGTCAGCTCGGCCGATAGGGCCACGCAAACCCGCCCGAAGACCGGCCAGTAGGCGTCTCCTTCGGCGGGCAAGGTGCGCTCCGCGGGAACCTCGACCCCGTCGAAGCGCACCGTGTGGAAGCGCCGGGTCAGGTCGATCGACTCCTCGCGGGCGATCGTCACCCCATCGGCGTCGGTGGGGACGATGTGGCGGCGCCCGTCGGAGGTCGCGACCAGCATGAAGTCCGCCGATGCGGCGTCGAGGACCAGCACCTTGGCGCCGTCGAGGACGACGCCGTCGCCTGAGGTGCGCGCCTCCATCGTCCACTCGCCGATCCGGGCCTGGGTGCCCTCGTCCCAGAGGGCGACCGTGCCCCGCCGGGTGCCCTCGGCGAGGGGGGCGAGGTAGGCCTCGCGCTGCTCCTCGCTGCCCCCGGCAGCGAGCGCCAGGCCGGCGATCGTGGTCGAGAGCAGCGGCGTGGGCACGATCGAGTAGCCGATCTCCTCGAAGACCACGGCCAGCTCGACCGCGCCGAGCCCGAGGCCGCCGTGCTCCTCGGGGAGCGCCAGGCCCGCCCAGCCGAGCTCGGCCATCTCCTTCCAGTCGGACTCCTCGAAGCCTTGCTCGGAGTCGAGCAGCTCCCGCACCCGCTCGCTTCGGTACTTCGAGGTGAGGAACCCGTGCGCGGTCTCCTTGATCTGCCGCTGGGTGTCGTTCAGGTCGAAGTACATCTCACCTCACCTCAGCTTCGGCAGGCCGAGCACCCGCTCGGCGATGATGTTCTTGAGGATGTCGGTGGTGCCGCCCTCGATCGAGTTGGCGCGGCTGCGCAGGAAGGAGTACTGCCAGGCGCCCCCGTCCACCGCGTGCTCGGCGCCCCGGCCGAGCGCCGCGTAGGGGCCCTCGATGTCCAGCGCCAGCTCGGCGATCCCCTGGTTGATGTCGGCCCACTGCCACTTGCCCAGCGAGCCCTCGGGGCCGGGGATGCCGGTCTGCATCGTCTTGGTCAGGCCGCGGTAGGCGTTCAGCCTCATCGCCTCGGCCTCGATGTTGAGCTGGGCGATCTTCTGGCGGGTGACCTCGTCCTCCGCGGCGCTGGCTCCGTTGGACGGGGTGCGGGCGGCCAGCTTCGCCAGCCGGTCGAGGCTGTTGCGGATCTGCGCGATCGCCCCGAAGGCCAGCCCGGCGCGCTCGTTCATCAGGGTCGTGATCGCCACCTGCCAGCCGTTGCCGACGCCGCCGATCACGTTCTCCTCGGGGATCCTCGCCTCGTCGATGAAGATCTCGTTGAACTCGCCCTCGCCGGTGATCTGGACCAGCGGCTGGACGTTGACCCCCTCCTGCTCCATGTCCATCAGGAAGTAGGTGAGGCCCTGGTGCTTGGGAGCGTCGGGGTCGGTGCGGGCGACCAGCATGCACCACTTGGCGAACTGGGCCAGCGTGGTCCAGACCTTCTGGCCGGTGACGACCCACTCGTCGCCGTCGCGGACCGCCCTGGTCTTCAGCGAGGCGAGGTCCGACCCCGACTCGGGCTCCGAGAAGCCCTGGCACCAGATCTCCTCGGCGGTGAGGATCGGCTTCAGGTAGCGCTGCTTCTGCTGCTCGGTGCCGTGCGCGATGACCACCGGGCCGCCCATCGCCAGCCCCAGCACGTTGGCGGGCGAGGGCACCTGGGCGCGGGCCGACTCGCCGACGAAGATCGCCTGCTCGATCAGGGTCGCGCCGCGGCCGCCGTACTCCTCGGGCCAGGCGATCCCGGCCCAGCCGGCCTCGTACATCCTGCGCTGCCACTCGCGCCGGAAGGGGATCACCTCCTCGAGCGAGCCGGGCTCGGGACCCGGGTGGTTCTCCTCGAGCCAGGCCCGGACCTCGTCGCGGAAGGCCTCCTCGGACGGCGAGAAGGTGAGGTCCATCAGCCGGCCCCGCAGACCTTGAAGCCGTACTCCTGGGCGAGCTTGTTGGCCTTGGCGAAGCTGTCGCCCGAGGCGACGCTGGAGGGGTCCTTCTTGATCGCCGCCAGCTCCTGCTGAGCCGTGTCGTAGACCTTGCTGATCCGGTCGGCGTCCTCAGATGGTGCCTCGATCTGCCGGAGCTGGTCGAGCTCGCTCTGCACCGACGGGATCAGCGACTGCTTGGCGAAGGTCGCGAACTGCTCTGGGGTGGGCGATTGGTTCGGGGGGAGGCCAAGCTGGTTGACGAAGTAGTCGGTCGACTCCTTCTGGAGCTTCTTGCGCTGCGCCTGGCAGACCTGGTCGGCCTGGGCGATGTAGTCGGCCTTGCTCACGTCGCCGGTCGGAACCCCGGTGGTGTCGCCGCCTCCGCCGCCGCAACCCGCCAGCAGCGCAAGGGCGCCTGCCGCGAGCAGCGTTCCGGTGATGGTCTTCATGGCTCTTCCCCTCTCCGTGCTCAGACCCGCTGGATCAGGGTCCCGGTGCCGAGGCCTCCGCCGCAGCACATGGTCACCAGGCCCATCTCCGCATCGGAGCGCTCCATCTCGTGGAGCAGGGTGGTGATCAGCCGGGCCCCGGTGGAGCCGAGCGGGTGCCCGAGGGCGATCGCGCCGCCGTTGACGTTGACCCGCTCCATGTCGGGGTCGAGCTCACGGCGCCAGGCCGCCAGCACCGAGGCGAAGGCCTCGTTGATCTCGACCAGGTCGATGTCCTCCATCTGCATCCCGTTGCGCTCGAGCAGCTTGCGGGTCGCCGGGATCGGGCCGGTGAGCATGATCACCGGGTCGACGCCGACCGTGGTCTGGTCGAAGATCCGGGCGCGGGGCTCGAGCCCGAGGGCGTCGGCCCTCTCGCGGCTCATCAGCAGCACCGCCGCGGCGCCGTCGGAGACCTGCGAGGAGTTGCCCGCCGTGACCTTGCCATCCTCCTTGAAGGCCGGCTTCAGCTCGGAGAGCTTCTCCAGGGTGGTGTCGGGGCGGATCCCCTGGTCGGTCGCGTAGGTGTCGCCGTTGACAGCGATCGGGACGATCTCGCGCTCGAAGCGGCCCTCCTCGGTGGCCTTGGCGGCGCGCTGGTGGGAGCGCAGCCCGATCTCGTCGAGCTCGGAGCGGGGGATCTCCCACTTCTCGGCGATCATCTCGGCCGAGATTCCCTGCGGGACCAGGTTGTAGCGCTCCATCAGCGGCGCCGAGAAGGCGTAGCCGTGCTCGGACATGACCTGCATGCCGTCGGCGAAGGAGATGTGGCCCATGTGCTCGACCCCGCCGCCGATCGCGACGTCGTGGACGCCGGAGGCGATCAGCGCGGCGGCGAAGTTGACCGCCTGCTGGGCCGAGCCGCACTGGCGGTCCACCGTGGTCGCCGGGGTTTCGATCGGCAGCCCCGCCTCCAGCCAGGCGTTGCGACCGATGTTCATCCCCTGCTCGCCGAACTGCTGCACGCAGCCCGCGACCACGTCCTCTACCTCGGAGGCCTCGATCCCGGCCCGGTCGATCAGCTCCGAGTAGGTCCTGGCGAGGAGCGTCGAGGGGTGGGTGTCCTTGTAGTAGCCCTTCTCCTCGTGGCCGCGCCCGATCGGGGTGCGGACCGCCTCGACGATCACCACCTCGCGACCGCCGAACTTGCCCGAACCGTTGCTCGCCATCTCAGCTTCCTTTCGTCCGATCGAGCGGGCGCCAGCGCCCCGTCTGGTCGCGCGGCACCATACCGGATCGGTTGACTGACCAGTCAATCGCCCCGCGGGGGACCGCGCGGATCCAACCCCGGAGCCGAACCCGCGGGCCAGATCCGCCCCCCACACCCGCGCCCCACACCCGCGAACGTCCCGGACTACCTGCCATAGCCACTACTCCGGGACGTTCGCCGGGGTGAGGGGTACCGCGAGCGGGGCCTGGCCTACCCGGCAGCCTGCTGCGCGCCCGCCTCGCCCCGGCCGGGGCGACGGGAGGGCCACCAGTTCCGCTCGCCGAGCTGGAAGGCGATCGAGGGAACGAGCACGGTGCGCACCAGGAAGGTGTCGACGAGCAGGCCGAGGGCGACCGTGAAGCCGAGCTGGAAGAGGGCCTCCAGCGGCAGCGCCATCAGGGCCGAGAAGGTCCCGGCGAGGATCAGGCCGGCGCTGGTGATCACCGCCCCGGTCTTCTCGAGGCCGCCGATCACGCCCTCCTTGACCCCCACCCTGGCCGACTCCTCGCGGATCCGGCTGATCAGGAAGATGTTGTAGTCCACGCCGAGCGCGACCAGGAAGAGGAAGGCGAAGGTGGCCAGCGAGGCGTCGCTGTCGGACACCCTAAAGAGGTGGGTGAAGACCAGCTTGCTCGCGCCCAGGGCGAAGGCGTAGCTGAGCACGACGGTGGCGACCAGGTAAAGCGGCGCGACCAGGGCCCGCAGCAGGATGATCAGGATCACCAGGATCAGCAGCAGGATCAGCGGCACGATGATCCTCGCGTCCCGCTGCAGGGAGCGGTCGGTGTCGTAGTTCGTCGCCGTGAAGCCACCGACCAGAGCGGTCCTGCCCCCCGCGGCCGCGCGCACCGCGTCGCGGAGGCCGGGGATGTCGGCGTTGGCCTGGTCGGAGAAGGGGTCCCGCGCCAGGGTGACGCTGAGGTGGACGAGCCGGCCGTTCTTCGAGACACCGGCCGCGGTCACCGAGTCGACCGCCGGCTGGCGCCTCAGCGCGGCCGCCACCGGGGTCGCCGCCGCCCTGGCGACGATCACGTCGGACGCCGCGGCCTGGCCGGGCGAGAGCTTGGAGTCGATCAGCGCCTGGCCGGCCTTGGAATCGGGCTCGGTTCGGAAGCCCTCGCCGAAGTCGAGGGTCCCGCGGCTCTCGAGGTTGCCGAGCGCCCCCAGGGCCAGGACCAGGACCACCACCGTCATCGCCGTCGCCGGCCGGTCGTGGACGAGGTGCCCGATCCGCCGCCAGATTCCCGAGACGCTGTCCTCCCCCTCCCCGGTGCGGGGTATCGCCGGCCAGAAGGCGCGGCGCCCGAGGATCGAGAGCAGGGCCGGCAGCAGGGTGAGCCCGACCAGCAGCATCAGCGCGATCCCGATCGCCAGCACCGGCCCCAGGGACTGGGTGGCCCGGTAGTCGGCGAGCAGCAGGACCAGCATCGAGAAGAACACCGTGCCGCCTGCCGAGAGGATCGCCGGGGCGGTCCGCTCGGTCGCGTTGACCATCGCCGCGTGCTTGTCATCGGTGCGCCGCAGCTCCTCCCGGAACCGAGAGACGATCAGCAGGCAGTAGTCGGTGCCCGCCCCGAACATCAGCACGATGAGGATCCCGGTGGACTGGCCGTTGACGTCGAAGACGCCGGCCTTGACCAACCCGTAGATCGCCGCCGCCGCGATCACGTAGGCGATCCCGACGACGAAGAGCGGCACCAGCGCGACCACCGGCGAGCGGTAGATCGCCAGCAGCAGGACGAGGACGAGGGTGACGGTGACCAGCAGCAGGGTCGTGTCGAGGGACCTGAAGGTCTCGATCGCGTCCGCGGTGAACCCCGCCGGCCCGGTCACGTAGGAGCGCAGCCCCGGCGAGTCCGGAGAGGGCACCACGGCGCGGATCCTCTTCACGTTGGCCTGGATCGCCTCGCCCCCCCGAGTGAACGTCGGGACGATCATCAGCGCCGTGGTCCCGTCGCGGGAGACCAGCGAGGGGCCGCCCGCGGCCCCCCCGGGCGCGGTCGCGGGGCCGCCCGGCGGGCCGAAGGGCTGGATCGGCCGCGCCGCCTTGATCAGGTACCCGGGGGCCGAGAGCCTGGCGGCGTCGCGGCGGATCCGGGCCCGGTCGGCTGCTTCGAGCCCGCCGGGGTCGGTGTAGACGACGATCGCGGAAACCTCCCGGCCTCCCGGGAAGTCGTTGGTGAGGAGGTCCTCGACCTTGGTGGCCTCGGCCGAGTTGGGCAGGAAGTCGGAGTTCTCGTTCTTGGTCGCGTCCTGAAGCTTCGGCTGAAGCGGGCCGAGCGCGACGCCGAGGAGGAGCCAGACGGCGAAGACCACCCATTTCGACCTGGGCCCCGCGGAGAAGGAGGAGACTTTTCGAAGCATTCTGGCTCGGCTGTTGTGGGCGTCCCGCGCTGCCGGTTACGGACCGGGGCCCGGTCGCGGACGGGAAATCCGGGCCGGCGGGAGCGAGAGGTGATAGTAACCGCGGCTTGGACACGACCGCGGGCTACAAGCGACCAGGGATCGCCGGCAGCGGAGCGATCGCCTGCGGGCTGGCGGCGACCTCGACCTCGACGGCCCCCACCGTGCTGCTGGCACGGAGCGAGGCCTCGGCGTGGCGGGCCGAGGAACAGGCGGTGGCGGCCTGCGCCAAGGTCGAGGGGGCCGACCCCGAGCGCCTCCAGGTGACCACCGACCGATCCGACCTCGGCGAGTGCGACGTGATCGTCGAGGCCGTCATCGAGGACCTCGAGGTCAAGTGCGAGACGATCGCCGCGCTCTCCGAGGCGGCTCCGGGTGCCGACCTTGCGACCACCACCTCATCCCTCTCGGTGGCGGGCATCGGCAGGGGCAGCGGCAATCCCGGCAGAGTCTTCGGCCTGCACGTCTTCAACCCGGTGCCGCGCATGAAGCTGGTCGAGCTGTGCATGCCCCAGGATGCCGATCCCGGCCTGCGCGAGCGGGCCCTGGCCTGGTGCGGGGCGCTGGGCAAGACCGCGGTTGAGGTGCCCGACCAGGCGGGCTTCGTGGTCAACCGCCTGCTCTTCCCATACCTCTTCGACGCGGTGCGGATGATGGAGCGGACCGGGATGAGCGCCGGCGAGGTGGACTCCTGCCTGACCCTCGGGGCCGGGCACCCGATGGGCCCACTCGCCCTGCTGGACTTCGTCGGCCTCGACGTCGCCGAGGCGATCGGCGATGCCCTTCACGCGGACTCCGCCGAGGCCGCCCACCGCCCGCCCGGCCTGCTGGTCGAGATGGTCGGCGAGGGCCGCCTGGGCCGCAAGAGCGGCGCCGGCTTCTACCAGTACGGCTGAGCGGCCACCGCGGCAGCGGCTGAGGGCTGCGGCCGGGGCCCGGCGGCCGGTGCGATGGCGCGCCGGCGTCTCTGCCGACCGGGCCGGGGCCCGGCCGAACTTCAAGTTAGCGCTGCTATTCAGCGGGAAGTTGAAGCTCGGCGGGGTTGGGTCGGCGCTAGCGGGCGGCGCCCCGGCTGCGTCCGCTGCGGTCCCAGATCACGTCGGCCTCCGATATCCCCTGGCGCCGCGCATCCGCGGCGATCTCGTCCCAGGGGAGGGCGGCCTCGGGCAGGTCGTCCCAGCGGGCCAGGTCGAGCGCCTCAAGCGCCCCCTGCAGCGCAGGACCCAGGTGCTCCTCGGCGCGCAGCATCGCCCTCAAGACCTCGAGCTGCTTGTCGCTCAAGCGAACTGTCCACACTCCGGGTGCCTCCACGGTGAGGGGTTCGGCTTGGTGGCACAAGCTAGGCGGCTGCGCGGACAGAATCGGCCGCAGAGCGCTAATCGACCCCGGAGATCCGCACCGCCTCGATGCGGTTCTCGCGGACCGACTCGACCCGGATCGTGTAGCCGTCGGCGGTGATCTCGTCGCCCCGCTTGGGCAGCCGCCCGAGCTCGCCGAACACGTAGCCCCCTATCGAGTTGTAGGCGTCCGTGTCCACCGGCAGCTCGATGTCAACGTCCTTGAGGTCGCCGAGCGGCACGTGGCCCCGCACGAACCAGTCCCCGTTGGTGAGCTGGCGCAGGTCGGCCGCGCGGGGATCGGTCTCGTCCTCGATCTCGCCCACGACCTCCTCGAGGATGTCCTCGACGGCGACGATGCCGACCGTCCGCCCGTACTCGTCCACCACCACGGCGAGCGAGGCACGCTGGCGCTGCAGGTCGCCCAGCAGGTCGTCGAGCGGCCGTGTCTCGGGGACGATCAGCGCGTCCCGCACCGCCGAGGCGATCGGCGCGTCGGGGCCGTCGCTCATGTAGAGCCGGGCGAGGCTGTTGTTGTGGACGATGCCCTTGACCCGGTCGCGGTTGTCGTCCTCGATCACCACCAGCCTCGTGTGGCCGGAGCTGACACAGCGCCGCAGCGCCGTCTCGACCGTGTCGGAGAAGTCGATGGTCACCACGGCGGGGATCGGCGTCATCACCTCGCGGGCCTCCTGCTCGTGCAGCTCGAAGACGCCGCCCAGCATGCCCGCCTCCCCCTTGTCCAGCCGACCCCTCGCCGCCCCGCGCGAGATCAGCAGCCTCAACTCCTCCGGCGAGGTCTCATCCTCGACGCTGGTGGGGTCTATCCCGAGCCGCCTGACCAGGAGGTTGGCCGGCGCGTTGGTGGCGACGATCAGCGGGTGAAGCGCCACCCGGAAGAACCGCAGCGGGCGGGCGACCCGCAGCATCGCCTTCTCGGAGCGCGCGATCGCGATCATCTTCGGCGACTGCTCGCCGACGATCACGTGCAGGAAGGTGACGATCGTGAAGGCGATGGCGATCGAGATCGCGACCGCGAGTCCGTGCCCCATCACGCCGCCGAATACGGGGACCAGGAGCTCGGCGATCGCCGGCTCGCCCAGAAAGCCGATGCCCAGCGAGGCGAGGGTGATGCCAACCTGGCAGGTGGCGACGTACTCGTCGACGCGGTCCATCTCCTCCAGGGCGAGGTCGGCGTTGCGGACCCCCTCAGCCGCGAGGTGCTCGAAGCGGCTGGGCCGGGAGCGCACCAGCGCGAACTCGGCCGCGACGAAGAAGCCGTTGATCAGCACCAGCACCAGCAGTGCGATCAGCAGGATCGCGGTCACCGCACCGCTCCGGCCCGGACGGGGCCCGCCGGCTGCTCAGGGCGCCCGGGCAGCCACGCGGGCTTCGTACTTCGAGGGCGTTCGTCTTCGCCGGCCATCTTGGGCCTCAACAGGATAGAGGCAGGAACGGCCCCGGCCAGCGCCGGCCCTCAGAGCGCCTCGATGCGCCGAGCCAGGTCGAAGTCGGCCGCGGTCAGGCCCCCTTCGGAGTGCGTGGAGATGCGAACGGTCACGCGATCCCAGGAGATCTCCAGGTCGGGGTGATGATCGACCTCCTCGGCGGGGGCGACGATCTCCCCGGCGAAGCGCACCGAGCCGACGAAGTCGCCGCACCCGAAGGTCTTGGCGATCGCGTCGCCCGAGCGCTCCCACCCGGGTAGCTCGACCAGCCGGGCGGTGACCTCGGAGTCAGCGAGCAGCGCCATCCGCCCACTGTAGAGGAGGGGCCGCCGGGCTCGCCGGCCGCGCGCCCAGGGCTGCCGGGCGCGCTTCGGGCGGCCCGACACGGCTCGGGGAGCCCGCGCACGCACTCCGGGCGGCCGGACGCCCCTCAGACGACCGCCACGCAGCCGGCGGCCGCGGCGAGGCCGATCAGCGCCATCAGCCCCAGCTCCGCCGAGGTTCGGTGGGGCCCGAACGCTCCGCGCTCGCCGAGCGTGATCACCAGGGCGCACGCCATGCCGCCGATCAGCCCGCCGAGGTGCCCGCCGATCGAGATCCCCGGGATTCCGAAGGTCAGCGCGAGGTTGATCAGCAGCAGCACCCCGATCTCGCCGGCCAGGGCGCTGAGGCCGCGGGCGCGGGCGATCACGAACATCGCGCCGAAAATCCCGAAGATCGCGCCGGAGGCGCCGACGGTGACCTGGCCGGGATCGGTGAGCAGGAGCGCGCCCAGCGACCCGGCGAGCAAAGAGGCGAAATAGAGGAAGACGAAACGCACCGTCCCGATTCCCGGCTCGAGGATCCGGCCGATCACGTAGAGGGCGAACATGTTGAAGCCGATGTGCAGCAGGCCCGCATGCAGGAAGCCTCCGGTGAGGATCCGGTAGTACTCGCCGTCGGCGACGGAGGTTCCCCGCAGCCCCAGGTCGTTGATCACCGTTCCGCCGCCGTTCAGGCCGCCGGTCCCCAGGCCGAGCTCGACCAGAAAGGCGAGCGCGTTGATCGCGATCAGCGTGTAGGTGGCCGGCGAGGAGCCGGCGACGCCGACGCCCCCGCTCCCCCGGATCACCTTCGTGCGTTGCCGCGAGCACTCCGGGCAGCGCATGCCGACCGGCGAGGGAGTCATGCAGTCCGGGCAGATCGGGCGGCCGCAGTTCGAGCAGGCGACTCCGGTCTCGCGGTCGGGGTGGCGGTAGCAGGTCTCTGCCATCGGACGGGTCAGCCTAGCGACGCCCACCCACCGGCCGCCCCCGGCCACTCGACCCCAGGGCGCCGGGCCTTCGGGGCGCCGCGCAGCCACCTGCCCGAAGGTTGCCCGGGCCGCCGGCCCACCTGGCCGAAGCGCGTGGGGCAGGCCCGCCATCCGCGAAGCGCGTGGGGCGCTCCCGCCATCCGCGTCACCCGGCAGAATCGGCGCCATGCAAGGTTCGAGCCCCGCCCGCCTCTACGCGACCCTGGTCGGCGGAATCCTGCTCGTGGTCGGGATCGTCGGCTTCTTCTACGGCTCGAGCTTCGGCTCTCCGGGAAAGGTGGACGAGCTCTTCGGCCTGCTCGACACCAACGGCTGGCTCAACCTCCTGCACCTACTCACCGGAGCCCTCGGGCTGCTGATGGCCGGCTACGGGGCCCGCCAGTACGCGATCGGCCTGGGGGTCGTCTACGTGGTGATCGCGGTCTGGGGTTTCGTGATCGGCAGCGGGGCCGCGATGCTCGGCCTGATCCCCCTCGACGCAGCCGACAACGTCGCCCACCTGATCCTCGGCCTGCTGGGAATCGGGGCCGGCATCGTCACGCCGTCGGCCGGCGGCGGACCCGCCCAGCCACTCCCCGCCCCGGCGGTCCAGGATCGGACCGTCTGACCTCGGGCCGTCCGACCGGGCCGTCCAAAGCGGGCCGTCCAAAGCGGGCCGTCCGACCGGGCCGTCCGAAGCGGCAGAGTTTGGCAACGGGCACCCGGCGTTCCTTGAACCGGAGCGACACTCCGGGGTGGTCAAACCCTTCAGCGAGCCATCCCGTCGCTGCGGCGGGCCGACCTGGAGGGCCCCTCAGAGGCGCGAGCGCACCTGGCCCGCGACGCCGCGCAGGCCGCCGGTCCGCTGGCGGCCGCGGCGACGCAGTTCCATTAGCACCAGTGCCCCGGTCGCCACGCCCCCGGCGGCCACCGCAACCACCGGGCGAACCCAGTTGCGCGGCTCGCCGAGAGCCCTGAGCTCGCTCTCGGAGAGCTCGTCGGCCCAGTCGGAGAGCTCTTCGGCCGCCGCCTGGGTGACCGCCGAGAGCGTCTGCTCCACCCGCTCGGAAAACCGCTCGGGGGGCTCGATGGGGCGCAGGGCGTCGCTGAGGAGCCGCTCGACGTCAAAGCCCGCCGCCTCCTCCGCTCCGCGTCCGGGGGCGGCGGGGTCCCCGGCACCTCCCGCTCCGCGTCCGGGGGCGGCGGGGTCCCCGGCACCTCCCGCTCCGCGTCCGGGGGCGGCGGGGTCCCCGGCACCTCCCGCTCCGCGTCCGGGGGCGGCGGGGTCCCCGGCACCTCCCGCTCCGCGTCCGGGGGCGGCGGGGTCCCCGGCACCTCCCGCTCCGCGTCCGGGGTCATGCCAGGCCTCAGTCATGGCTCATCTCCTCTTCGAGCTGCTTGATGGCTCGGTGGATCAGCACCTTGGTGGCGCCGTCGGTGCGGCCCAGGGCGCGGGCGATCTCCCGGTTGTCCATGCCGAGGGCGAAGCGCATGATCAGCGCGTCGCGGCGGTCCTCCGGCAGGTGCTCGAGGTTCTCCATCACCCTGCGGAGCTCGTCGCGACCCTCGACCAGCGCCTCGGTACCGTGCTTGGCCGGGATCGGGTCCGCGTTCTCCAGCGAGGTCTGGGGCCGCCGCGAGCGGTCGCGGTAGTAGTTGGAGGCGAGGTTGTGGGTGATGCGGATCAGCCAGGGTCGCAGCGGGCGCCCGTTCGACTCCCGCCGAGCCCGGTCGAAGTGCCGGTAGGCCTGGAGGAAGGCCTGCTCGGTCAGGTCCTCGGCGTCGTGGTGGTTGCCGACCCGGTAGTAGGCGTAGGAGTAGACGTCGCGCAGGTGCGCCCGGTAGAGGTCCTCGAAGGCGCGGTCCAGCTCCGCCTTCTCGGCCGGGTCGAGGCTGGCCGGCTCGACCGGCTTCTTCTCCTTGGCCACCGCTCAAGACTAGATGCCCCACTGTCAGGCCGCCTGCTTGGAGCGTTCCGAGCGGCGCAGACCGGCCAGCCACTCCTCCACGCCGATCTCGCCCTGCACGAGCGCGGCCAGCCCCGACATCGCCTCGCAGCGCAGCCCCGCTGCGGCGATCGTCTCGGCGATCTGCGGGACCGAGTCCAGCGCCTCGGACGCCTGCCCGAGCTCGGCTCTGATCTCCTCGGCACTGCGGCCGCCGGCCAGCAGCTCGCCGGCGCGCCGGTTGCGGCTCTCCGGCGCGAGCACCGTGGCCGTCAGGTCGCCGACCCCGGCCAGCCCGGTGAAGGTCTCGAGCTTGCCGCCGCGATGGATCGCGTAGGCGACGCACTCGCTCCACACCTCCGCGGCCGCGATCCCGGCCGCATTCAGACCGTGCGGCGCCGCTGCGGCGGCGGCCAGCGCGGCGGCGTTCTTGGCGGCCCCGGCCATCTCCACGCCGATCACGTCGTCGGAGCGCTCACAGACCAGCCCGGCCTCGTCGAAGACCGTGCCGAGCTGGGCGCGGAGGTCGGGATCGGCGCTTCCCAGGACCAGCGCAGCACTTCCCGAGACCGCCTCGCGGGAGTGCGCCGGCCCGCCCAGGCAGGCGATCGCCCGGGCCCGCACCCGCTCCCCCACGTACTCGGAGGGGAGCTGGCCCCTGGGAGCGACGAGGCCCTTGCTGAGCAGCAGCAGGGCGGTGCGGTCCCCGACCCGGTCGGCGATCGCCCCCACCCCCTGGGGCAGCGAGGCCGAGGGGATCGCCAGGCAGATCAGGTCGAGGCCGGCGAGCTCGATCTCGGAGCCCTGCTTGACCTCGACGGAATCGGGAATCGTCACCCCCTCGAGGTAGCGGGAGTTCTGGCGCTCGAAGGCGATCAGCCGGGCCTGCTCGGTCGTGCGCGCCCCGAGCTGCACCTCCAGCCCGCCGCGGGCGAGGAGGACCGCCATCGCCGTGCCCCAGCTGCCGGCGCCGATCACCGCGGCGCGGCGCATCGGCGGCAGCCCGCCCAGGTCCTCCCACTGCAGCCCGACGTTGGGCCAGATCCGCCCGGTGACCGTCGCCGCCAGGGCGGGCGAGGGGCTCTCGGAGCGCGGGAAGGTGATCGCGCGGCCGAGCCGAACGCGAACCTTGCGGGGCCTGATCCGCCAGCCGCGGCGCACCTCCTCGCTTCCCAGGACGGCGACAGGGACGACGGGGGCGCCGGTCTGCAGAGCGAGCCGCCCCACACCGCGCTTTGGCGTCGCCAGCGACCCCCTGCGGATCCTCGTGCCCTCGGGGAAGATGCAGACCGTACCGCCGCGCTCGAGGACGAGCCGGGCGGTCTTCATCGCCTCCTCGTCGGACTCCCCGCGGCGGATCGGGAAGGCGCCGACGCGGCAGAGGACCCAGGCCTGCCAGCGCTTCTCGAAGAGCTCGACCTTGGCGACGTAGTTCATCGGCCGCCGCCAGGGCAGCGAGGCCCCGATCACGAACGGGTCGAGGAAGCTGCGGTGGTTGGCGGCGACGATCAGCGGGCCCCTGACCCTGGCGTTGCCCCGGCCCTGGCGCGACAGCCGCAGATACAGCAGGAAGGCGGGCTGGAGGATCACCCGGGCCAGCAGGTAGAGAAACCAGTTGACCCCGTGCTCGCGCGTGTAGGCGTGATAGCCGAGCAGCCGCTCTTCGCTCATGAAGAGCGCTACACGCCGGCGCCGGAGCCGTTACAGGCGGATCGGCCCCAACCGGCCGCCGGGGAGCCCCAACCGCTCACCCAGGCCGGCCCGCGCGCTCACCCAGGCCGGCCCGCGCGCTCACCCAGGCCGGCCCGCGCGCTCACCCAGGCCGGCCCGCGCGCTCACCAGGCCGCTTCGATCATCGCCCGGAGCTCGTCGCGCCCGGGCGGGTCGGGGGTGAAGGCGAGCTCGGGTCGGGCCTCGATCGCATCGAGCGCCTCCTCGAGCCTGGAGGCGTCCGCGCCGGCGGCGCCCAGGCCCTCCTGGTCGCCGCCCAGCTCGAGGATCCGCTCCTCGATCGCCTCCTCGGAGCAGCCGATCGCTTCCGCCAGGCCGGCCATGTCCTCCGGCGCCCGGCTCCGCATCGCCGCCATGGTGCGGGGCAGGACCGCCGCGTTGGTCTCGGCGTGGGAGCTGCCGCAGACCCGCACGAGCGTCTGACAGACCACGTGGTGAAGCGCGAAGAGGGCGGAGTCGATCGCGTAGCCGCAGAGCAGCGAGCCGAGCGCGAGCGCGGCCCGCCCCCGCGACCCGCGCTCCTCGTCGAGGGCGGCGGCGATCAGCCCGGCGCCGCGCAGCGCGCACATCCGCGAGACCGGGTTGGCCAGCGGCGTGCAGAGGGAGTCGGCGCCGTGGGCGAGCGCGTTGATCGAGCTGGCGCGCAGGGCAGGCTCCTCCTGGCTGGTCATCGCCAGCGGGTCGGCGAGGACCAGGGACGGGCGGACGAGGCCGCGGGCACGCTGCCCGGCCCCGGCGGGAAGCCGGTGGATCCCGGTCATCTCCGCTCCCGACATCGTGGTCGGCGCCGCGGCCACCTCGACCCCGCTGACCGCGGCTATCGCCTTCGCGGTGTCGATCACGCGCCCGCCGCCGAGGGCGAGGATCGGGGCCCCGCCGACCTCCTCGAGCAGGGCGGCCGCGGCGTCGGGCACCTGGCCGGGCTCCACGTGGTGCACGGCGGCCGCCTGATCCGCGAGCCGCGGATGCTCGGCGAGCGCCCTCGGCGTCGAGAACAGGGCGAATCCCTCGAACCCGTGCTCGGCCAGCGTCCCCAGCGCCGCCCGCGGCTCGGCGAGGAGCCCCGGCGCGAAGCGGATGGTGCGGCCCGCGTCGCGCCAGGTGAAATCTGAGTCGGCCCCCGGCGGGGCGGCCGGCATCAACTGGGCGCGGCGGCCGTGCGCGGGTTGACGATCGGTCGCAGGTGGGGCTCGACCCGGTCGCGGAGGTGCTCGAAGTCCGGTGGCAGGCTGAGCTTCTCGCCAAGCGTCTCGAGCGGCTCGTCGACTGTGAAGCCGGGGCCGAGCGTGGCAATCTCGAAGAGCACGCCGCTGGGCTCGCGGAAGTAGATCGAGCGGAAGTAGAAGCGGTCGATCACCGGGGTCGGGTGGGCACCGCCCTGCGCCGCCCTGGCCCGCCAGGCCTCGTGCTCTTCCATCGTCGAGGCCCAGGCCACGTGGTGCACCGTCCCGGCGCCCTCCAGCCCCCGCTCGGCCGGACGCTCGTCGTAGTGAAGACGGCCGCCGCGCTGCTCGCCGCGCGCCTCCCAGGCGTCCTCGGAGCGGTCGAAGCCGAGCGCCTCCAGCAGGCCCTCGCTGGCGCCGGGCGCGGCGCTGTAGGCACGAACCGCGTCAAAGCCCTGCAGGGCCATCTCCACCGGGATCTCGGGGTGCTCGGCGATCAGCGGTTCGTCGGCCGTCTCGACCACCGCGAGCTCGTGGCCGAGGCCCTCCGGGTCGGCGAAGCGCAGCCGCTCGCCGTCGCGCTCGACCGCGATCCCGTGCTCGCCGAGGCGGCGCTCCCAGAACCCGATCGCCTCGGCCGAGCCGACCCGCCAGACGATGGTGTGGACCATCCCCGCCCCGGCGCGGCCCCGGGGGGCGCCAGGGAACTCGAAGAAGGTGAGGTCGGCGCCGGCGCTCCCCTTCTCGTCGGCGAAGAAGAGGTGGTAGACGCTGGGGCTGTCCTGGTTGACGGTCTTCTTGACCAGCCGCAGCCCCAACATCCCGACGTAGAAGTCGACGTTGGCCTGCCCGTCCTCGGTGATCGCGGTGATGTGGTGGATGCCCTCGAGCTTCATCGCGCTGCTCTCCCGTTGAGTTACTTGACTTCTCAAATATTGCATTCTCCGCTCCCCTCGCCAGACCAAGAGCCCGCCTCCGGATTCGAACCGGAACAATCTTGATTACAAATCAAGGGCTCTACCAGTTGAGCTAGGCGGGCAGCTCGTAGTCCTTGGCCCAGTGGATTCCCTTCGACTGGTTGTTCCTGCTGGGCTCCACCCGGAGGTGCATCTCGTTGCTCGGGGCCTCCTCCACGGGGATGGCGTAGACGCCTCCCGTTTCCAGGCAGTGTACGAGGAAGATATCCGCCTCCCCGGTGTATTCCCGCTTGGATGTTCGGTGCAAGTTCGAGCGGATGCTGTTCGTGCGGAGCCGGACCGAGCCGTTCCGCAACCTGCCGGTCTTGCACTGGGCGCGGATGTACCCGCCGTCCTGCTCGATCAGCAGGTCATGGCGCTGGTTGACTCCCCACGGAACCAGCACGACATACCCGAGGGCGATCAGGGCATGGAGAATTGCGCCCTCATTGCGTTGTCCGACATTGACCGGATGCCGGTCGGGCTTGGGCGCTCTGAGCACGCACGTCGTCCGGGCCGAGCGTAGGGGGCGGAGAGTCACCTGGAGCGCGCAGATCGCCCCGAATGCGTGCCTCTAATGATTCGTTGGCCAATCGCCGATTGATCCGCGACCATGGGATACGTGAACGTTCACGCCTGCATGCCGCCACCGGACGCCCGGTTCCGCATGCTAGGCCCGGAGGAGGGCGCCGTTGTCTCGGAGGCGATCCGCGCCGCCTACGGTGACTCCTACGACCTCGAGTGGGTCTATGACGGGGACGAGGTCTGCCGGCGGCTGGCCGACGGGACCTACGTCTCCTGGGTGTCCGAGAGCGCCGGGGGCGCGCTGCTCTGCCACGTCGGGCTGGCCCGCCACAGCCCCCGCGACCGGGTCGGGCACTCGGGGCAGGCGGTGACCATGCCCGAGGCCCGCGGGCACCACCTGTTCACCGGCACGAAGCGCCGGCTGATCGATTGGGCTCGCCGGCAGGGCCTTGCCGGCATGTACGGGGAGGCGACCGCGGCCCATCCCTACAGCGAGAGGGCGAACATCGAGCTGGGCGCGCACGAGACCGGCTTCCTGCTCGGCTGGATCCCCGCCACCGTGGACAACAACGCCGCCGCGGCGGGCGCCCGGCACCGCCAGTCCGCGGCGCTCTTCTACACCAAGACCAACGAGGGGGACGAGCGCCAGGTCTTCGCGCCCGAGCGCCACCGGGCGGTCGTCGAGCGCACCCTGCGCCGGGCGCGGCTGCGCGGTCGCATCGCCGAGCCGCCGCCGGGCGCCGAGCCGGCGGGCCGGACCGATCTGCACGTCGAGGTCATGGCCGACCACAACATGGCGGTGCTGAGCGTTGCGCACCCCGGCGCGGACCTCGAGCAGCGCGTCTCGGCCGAGCGGGACCGGCTGTTCGGGGAGGGGCTTGACGCGATCTACCTCGACATGCCGATGGAGACCCCCGCCACGGCGCTCGCCGCCGACCACCTGGAGGCGCTCGGGGTCTTCTACTCGGGGATCTTCCCCAACTCGCGGGCCGACGGCGACGTCTTGCGAATGCAGTCGCTGAACGGCGTCGAGGTCAGCGCCGACGACGTTGCGGTTGCCTCCGAGCATGGCCGCGAGCTGCTCGACTACGTGCTCGCCGACCTCGCCGAGACCCACGG
Organism: Solirubrobacterales bacterium; assembly: GCA_046330315.1. GTDB lineage: Bacteria > Actinomycetota > Thermoleophilia > Solirubrobacterales > 70-9 > JAXLSZ01. Next base: position 479,260 of record JAXLSZ010000004.1, on the reverse strand, counting down.
CTGAGCCCCCCGCCCCTCCCCGACCACAGCGAACGTCCCGGAGTTGCTGCTATGAGGGGGACTCCGGGACGTTCGGCGGGTCGGGTGGGGCTTCGGCGGTCGGGTCGGGTTAGAGCGGCACCTCGCGCGAGGCGAGGTGGATTCCCACCTTGCGCTTCACCCGCTGCAGGGCGTTGTCGACCGTCTTGGTGTCGCACTCCAGCCGCTCGGCGATCACCTCGTAGGAGTGACCGTCGAGGTAGAGGGAGAGCACCCGGCTCTCGAGCTCGGAGAGAACCCCCGAGAGGCAGGAGACGAGGCTCGCCAGCTCCTCGGTGGCGATCACCTGCTGGACCGGGTCGCTGACGCCGGGCCCGGGCAGGATCTCGTCGAGGGTGGTCTCCGAGTCGCCGGCCGCGGCCGGCGACTGGCTGAAGGAGACGTACTGGTTGAGCGGGGTGTGCTTGTTGCGGGTCGCGGTCTTCACGGCGGTGATGATCTGGCGGGTGATGCAGAGCTCCGCGAAGTTGCGGAAGCTCGACTCGCGGTCGGAGCGGTAGTCGCGGACCGCCTTGTAGAGACCGAGCAGCCCCTCCTGGATGAGATCGTCGGAGTCCCCCCCGATCAGGAAGTAGGAGCTGGCCTTGAGCCGGACGAAGCCGCGGTAGCGGCGGACGATCGCGTCGTAGGCGTCGGAGCGCCCATCCTTGGCGAGCGCGACGAGGTAATGATCATCAAGCTCAGGTTGAGAGTCAGTCTGCTGGGTCGGCGCTGACGACCTGGCTGGCGCCGGGAGCTGCATCTCCTGGGTAGCGGTAGGTAGGGCCACTGATCTTCTCTCCTTTCGAGAAGGTCCGTGGCGCCGCTTACCTCCCCTCGGGCGCCGGTTGAAAAAGGTGCTGCCTCACACTCAAGTTGAGGTTCACCCTTTATCCGCGGATTAGTTTACGCGCGTTCGTGCTCCTGTCAACCCCCGCCGCGAAGAAATGCAACCGGGCTTGCAACCGCCGTTGCATGTGTTAGTCGGGCCCGGAGCCGCTCAGCCCCGCTGGCGCAGCGCCTCGAAGAGCAGCACCGCCGCCGCCGCGGAGACGTTCAGCGACTCCGTCCGCCCGCGCTGGGGGATCGCGATCAGGCCGTCGCAGGCCGTCGCGACCCGAGGGCGGAGCCCCTTCTCCTCCCCGCCGAGGACGATCACGACCCCGCCGGCCAGGTCCACTTCCCAGGGCGCGTTGCCCCCGCCGGGTGCGGCCCCCCAGACCCACATCCCGGCCGACTTGGCCCCGGCGAGCCAGTCGGCCAGGTTCCTGACCCGGGCGACGTCGAGGTGCTCGACGGCGCCCGCCGAGGCCTTGCAGACGGCGGCGCTCACCTGGGCCGCGCGCCGCTCGGGAATCACCACCCCACGGGCCCCGGCCACCTCCGCAGAACGGCAGACGGCGCCCAGGTTCCCGGGGTCCTGCACCTGGTCGAGCGCGATCAGGACCCCGCCGGCGGCGAGCAGGGCGCCGGGGTCGGCGTAGGGGTAAGGATCGACCTCGGCGACGACCCCCTGGTGGTGCGGCGATCCGCAGAGTCGCTCGAGCTCGGCCGCGGGGGTCCCGGGCGCGCGCCAGACCCGGTGCACCCTGCGGCGGCCGGCCTCGGCCTCGGCGACCGGGCGTCGCCCGTAGATCACCGAGCGGCCGCTACCCATCTCCTCAGCGGCTCCGGCGGACGAGCCGGGCGCCCTCTGCCGAGTCGCGCACCTCCCAGCCCATCCCGGAGAGCCGGTCGCGGATGCGGTCGGCCCGAGGGAAGTCCTTCGCCGCCCGGGCGGCCTCGCGCTCGGCGAGCAGCTCCCTCACCTCCGGGCCCGGCCCCTCCTCGCCGGGCTCGGCGAGGCCCTCGAGACCCAGCAGGCCGAGCATCTCGACCAGCGCCGTCCCAGCGCCGGGCAGCGGCGAGCGGTTGGCCTCGCCGACCAGCTCGAAGGCCTCGGCTATCGCCCGTGGCGTGTTGAAGTCGTCGGCCAGCGCCTCGCGGAAGGCCTCCATCCGCGCCCGCGCCCGCTCCGCGGGCTCCTCCCCGGGCGGATGCTCGCGCAGGAAGTTGCGCAACCGCTCGACCCTGGCGGCCGCCTCTCGAAGGGCCTCCTCGCCGAAGGCGAGCGGCTGGCGATAGTGGCCGGAGACGAGATAGGCCACGACGGCGTCGCGCCCGAAGCGGTCCAGCGCCTCGGAGAGCTGGAAGATGTTGCCCTCCGACTTCGACATCTTCTCGGCGTCGGTCTCGATCATCCCGTTGTGCATCCAGAGGCGGGCGAAGCCGCGGCCGGCCCCCTCGGACTGGGCGATCTCGTTCTCGTGGTGGGGGAAGATCAGGTCCGACCCTCCCCCGTGGATCGCGAACTCCGGCCCAAGCTCGGTCTCGGCCATCGCCGAGCACTCGATGTGCCAGCCGGGGCGGCCGGGCCCCCAGGGAGAGTCCCAGCTCGAGTCCTCGTCGCTCTTGTGGGCCTTCCAGAGGGCGAAGTCGAGGCGGTCCTCCTTCAGGGACTCCGAGCCGGCCTCCTCGCCCTGGTCCATCTGGCCGGGGTCACGGTTCGAGAGGCGGCCGTACCGGGGGAAGCTCCGCACCCGGTAATAGACGTCCCCGCCGGACTCGTACGCGTGCCCGGAGGCGATCAGCTCGGAGATCATCTCGACGATCGGGCGGATCGTCTCGGTGGCCTTCGGCTCGGAGTCGGGGCGGCCGAGCCCAAGGCGGTCGGTGTCGGAGTGGTAGGCGGCGGCCATCCGCTCGGCGAAGGCCTCCGAGCCCTCCCCCGCCCGCTCCGCCGCCTCGTAGATCTTGTCGTTGATGTCGGTGATGTTGATCACCAGCCTCGCCCGGTAGCCCTCCGAGCGCAGGAACCGGGCGAGCAGGGAGAAGACCACGAAGGGCCTGGCGTTGCCGATGTGGATGCGGCTGTAGACGGTCGGGCCGCAGGCATAGATCCCGACCTCGCGCCCGGGGTCGAGCGCCCTCACCTCGCCGCTCAGGGTGTCGCGGATCCTCACCTCGCGCATCGCGCTGATGCTATTGGCGAGGGCCCATTCGCCGCGCGGCCCTCTCGCCGCCGCTCCCGATGCAGGTAGGTTCCCGGGACGATGGCAGGCCACCCGGGCAGGCTCATCCGGCTCGACGAAGCTCCTCACGGCTCGCGGGGGCGAGCCCGGGAGGGCTGAGGCGAGCCGACGGACGAGCGCAGGGGCCCCCGGCGTTCCCGCCCCGGCCGCACGCCCCCACCATCGCCCCAGGCATGAACGGGTGACATCCAGCAAGGCAGCCCGTGCGAGGAGCCGCCGGGAGCGGGCCGGAGAGGAGCAGGCGACTCGCGAGAGGGAGCGGCGGCGGCGCCTGATGCAGTTCGGGAGCGGGGCCGGCTTCCTGGCGATCTGCGCCGTCGCCGTCCTCATTGTGCTCAGCCAGTCGCAGAGCGGCGGCGACGCGGACAACATCGAGGGCATCGCCGAGGTCAACAGGCTGCTCGCGGGGCTCGACCAGAGGGGCAGCCTCCTCGGCGACCCCTCCGCGGCCGCCCGGATCGTCGAGTACGGGGACCTCCAGTGCCCGATCTGCAAGGAGTACTCGACGGGCGTCATCGAGGACCTGATCGCCGGACCGGTCAGCGCCGGGGACGCGCGGCTTCAGTTCCGCACCTGGGCGGTGCTCGGGTCGCAGTCGGTGGATGCCGCCAGGGCTGCGCTGGCGGCCGGGCGCCAGGGGCGGCTCTGGAGCTTCATCGAGCTCTTCTACCGGAACCAGGGCATCGAGCAGACCGGGTACGTCACCGACGAGTTCCTCACGGCGATCGCCCGCGGCGCGGGCGTCCGCGACCTCGCCCGCTGGAACCGCGAGAGGCGGAGCGACCGCTTCGACCCGGAGCTGAACAGCGTCGCCTCCCAGGCTACGGCGCTCGGGTTCACCGGAACGCCGTCCTTCGCCGTGCTCGGCACTGGCGGGACTGCGGTTCCGGGGACGGTTCCGACGCTGGACTCGATCGAGTCGGCGCTGCGGGAGGTCGGCGGCTGAGAGGCGGCCCGGGTCCCGACCGTGCCGGCCGAAAGCCCGGTGGCCGGCCGAAAGCCCGGTGGCCGGCCGCGCCCTAGAAGGTGCGGTAGTTGGCCGGGCCCCCGCCCGCCTGAGCCGCGGTCCGGGCGGCGCCCCGTCGCGGGCGCTCCCAGGAGGGAGCGGTGTTCGCCGCCGCCTGGACCGCCTGCCGGCGGGCTCGCTCGGCGGCTGTGCGGACCTCCCCCTCGGCGGCGCGACGGGCGAGCTCGGCGCGCTCCTCGGCCTCGCGGCGGATCCGCTCGGACTCCTCCTCGAGCCGCTGGTCGGCCCGGCGGCGAGCCGACTCCTCGGCCTCGCGCTCGACCTTCGCGACCAGCTTCTGCACCCGCTCCTCGGCCTCGCGGCGGACCTGCTCGGTCCCCTCCATCACCCGGCGCTCGATGTCCGCCTCGATCTCGGCGATCCTGGCCTCGGTCTCCTCCTCGATCGTGCCGGCCTGCGCCCTGGCCCGCTCGGCGCGCTTCTCGGCGAGCGCCACCCGCTCGGAGGCCCGCCGCTCGGCATCCTCGCGCGCCTCGCGGACGCGCCGGGCGGCCTCCTCCTCGAGGCGCTCGGTGGTCTGGGCGAGCGCCTGCTCGGCGTTGGCGCGGGTCTCGGCGATCTCGGCGGTCAGCTTCTCGCGCTCGCCCCGCGAGCGCTGTGCGATCTCCCGGGCCGCCCGCTCCGCGCGGGACCTCCCCTCGCGCGCGCCGGAGAGCTCCGCCTCGGCGGCTGCGGCGCGGCCCTCGGCCTCGGCGGCTGCGGCGCGGGCCGTCTCGATCCTTCCCCTGCCCTCCTCGCCGAGCCGGGTGACCGTCTCCATCGCCTTGGCCTTGACCTGCTCCCGGGCCAGGCGACGCTCGTCGGTGAGCCGGCGCTCGAACTCGACGCGCTGCTCGGAGAGCTCGGCGGCGTGGCGCTCCCGCTCCCGCTCGGCCGACTTCTCCGCCCGCTCCCTCTCGAGCTCGGCCTCGCGGCGGGCCTGATCGGCCTCCCGCTCGGCCACCCTGGCGCGCTCTGCGGCCTGCTCGGCCCGGGCCACTGCGCGGTCGGCCTCTGCGGCGGCGCTCTTCGCGGCGCGCCGGGCGATCCCCTCGGCCTCCCGGGCCCGCCGCTCGCTGTCGCGGAGTTCGTCGGTGAGGCGACGCGTCTTGCGAAGAAGCTGCTCGGCGGCGTCGCCGACCAGGGTCAGGTGGGCCCGCGGGTCCTCGCGCTCCCCGGCCCCCGTGACGGGGCCCGACGACTCGCTTGCGGCTGCCGCCGCCGGCTCGTTCATCACCGACCGCAAACTACTACGGGCGCCAGCGGCGACCCCGGCAACCGGGCGCGAAAACCCGCAAATAGCGGCGTCCTCTCCCCCGGACCCTGCGGGCGGCGCCGGGCGGCCGGATGCGCGGTCAATCTCGCCCCGAGATCAGGGCGACGGGAAGGCCCAGCCCAGCCTCACGGCGCACGGTCGCGATCCGCCTGCCGGGCTGCACGGCGTCCCGCACCCCGCCGAGGCGGTCGGCGAGCAGCCGGGCCGCGGCGTCGATGTCGGCGACCCTGAAGGTGATGCCCCAGAAGCGGGCCGGGCCGGCGCCGTGCTCGGGGCTCTCCACCACCTCGAGCAACGCCTCGCCGAGCCGCAGGAAGGCCTGGCGCACCGGGGGCCCCGGCTCGTGGGGATCGCGCACCCGGCGCAGCGGCAGGCCTGCGCCCACCATCGCGGCGACGGTCCGGTCGAGGTCTCCGGTGAAGACCACGAGGTGGTCGATGCGCTCGGCACCGTTGGGGTGCGGGAGCGCCGCCCCGGCGCTCACGGACGGCCCACCGGCAGGCGCCGCAACCGCCGCCGGGGGCGCGCCGGCGAAACCGGTCGGCAGGCCGTCGAGGTCGCCCGGCTCCGCGCCGCGAAGCGTCCACCCGGCGATCCCGCCGCCCTCGTCCTGGCCACCTCCCTCGTCCTGGCCACCTCCCTCGTCCTGGCCACCTCCCTCGTCCTGGCTGCCCTTCCTCTCCTCGCCCCCGTCCCCACCGGGCGGCTCGAAGGCGAGCCGCACCGAGCCCACCCTCGCCTCCGATCCCTCGACCCGGAATCCGCAATCCCGCCAGGCCCGCGGGTCAGCCCGCAGCCGGACCTCCTCGATGCCCGGCGCCGCGCTCAGCTCAGCTCGCGCTTGAGGATCTTGCCGGTCGCGTTGCGAGGAAGCTCGGCGAGGAAAACCACCTCGCGCGGGGTCTTGAAGGCGGCCAGGTTGCCCTTCACGTGCGCCTTGGCCTCCTCCTCGCCGAGCTCGGCGCCCTCGCGCAGGACGACGAAAGCCTTCAGCCGCTGCCCGAACTCCTGGTCGGAGACGCCGATCACCGCCACCTCCTCGACCGCCTCATGGCCGGCCAGCAGGTCCTCGACCTCGCGCGGGAAGACGTTCTCCCCGCCCGAGACGATCATCTCGTCGTCGCGGCCGTCGATGAACAGGCGCCCTTCGGAGTCGAAGTGGCCGACGTCGCCGCTCGACATCAGCCCGTCTATCTCCTCCTTGCCGCCCCCGCCGGTGTATCCCTCGAAGGCCATCTCGTTGCCGACGAATATCCGCCCGACCTCGCCGGCCGGGACCGGCCTGTCCTCCTCGTCGTAGAGGCGCACCACCGTCCCGCGCGGCGGCCGGCCGGCGGTGCCGGGAGCCGCGCGCAGGTCCCGGGGGGTGGCGATCGTCGCGTAGGCGACCTCGGTGGAGCCGTAGAGGTTGTAGATGTTGTCGCCGAAGCGGTCCATCCAGCGCAGGGCGAGATCGCCGGGCAGCGCCGAGCCCGAGGCCGAGGTGATGCGCAGCGACGCGAGGTCGATCGTGTCGAGGACCTCGTCGGACAGCGCCATCATCCGCTGCAGCATTACCGGCACCACCACCAGCACCCCGGCGCGGTGGTGCTCGGCGGCGCGAAGCGTCTGCTCGGGGTCGAAGCGCCGGCGCAGGATGATCGGTGCCCCCAGCGGCATGCTGAGGATCAGGTGGGTGAAGCCCCAGGAGTGGAAGAGCGGAGAGGCGATCATCATCGGTTCGCCGTGGCGGTAGGGGACGCACTCGATCAGCGACGCCAGCGCTCCGAGGCCACCGGGGCTGGTCCGCTGGGCGCCCTTCGGCGTGCCGGTGGTGCCGGAGGTGAGGATCACGAAGCGGGCGTCCTCGGAGGGAGGATCGAGGCCCGAGGTGTCCGCGCCGGCGATCAGGCCCTCCAGGGTCGCGCCTGCGGCCTCGCCGTCGGTCCAGCCGATCACCCGCTCGATTCCCTCCACCGGCTCGAGCAGGCCGGTGAACTCCTCGTCGTGAATCAGCAGCCTGGGGCCTTCGCGCTTCATCACGTCGGCGATCTGCGGGCCGGAGAACATCGTGTTCAGGTACAGCGCGCTGGCGCCGAGCTTGGCCGCGGCGAGCGTCGCGTCCACGAAGCCGCGGTGATTGCGGCACATGATCCCGACGCCTTCGCCGGCCCGGACCCCCATCCCGGCCAGGGCGTGGGCGAGCGCGTTGGAGCGCCGGTCCACCTCCGAATAGGTGAGCGACCCGCGCTCGTCGATCAGCGCGACATGGTCCGGCTGGCTGATCGCAGCCGCCATCGACGCGGTCGCCGGCGAGGCCCCGTAGCGGGCCAGGGCGACGAGGCTGCGGGCCAGCTTGTCGGGGCGGATCGGCCGCAGGATTCCCGCCTCGGCGAGCATCCTCACCTGGAAGACGCCGTCGGCGACCCGGTCCACGGGATTGGGGATTCGGTCGGTGAGCCTGCCCGGTGCCATGGCCCTAACCCTAGTCCTCGACCTCGGCGACGGCGATGCAGGCGATGCCCTCGCCGCGCCCGATCCACCCCATGCCCTCGTTGGTGGTCGCCTTCACGTTGACCCGGGCGGAGGTCGCCTCGCCGATCAGCCGCTCCATCTCGGCCCTGTGGGGGCCGATCCTCGGCTCCTCGCAGATCACGGTGGCGTCGATGCTGACGACGCCGCCCGCGACCCTGCCGATCGCGGTGCGCAGCAGGTCCATCGAGTCCGCGCCCTCCCACTCCGGCTCGTCGTCGGGGAAGAGGGTCCCGATGTCACCCTCTCCGGCGGCGCCGAGGATCGCGTCGATGACGGCGTGAAGCAGAACGTCGGCGTCGGAGTGCCCGGCCAGGCCGCGCGGGTGGGGGATCTCGACGCCCCCGATCAGCAGCGGCCGCCCCTCCTCGAAGCGGTGGCTGTCGTAGCCGATCCCGACCGGCGTCATGCCGCCCTCTCCCCGGCGCCGGGACCCTCGGCCGTGGCGGGGCCCTCGGCGGCGGAATCCTCGGTGGCGGAATCCTCGGCCGTGGCGGAATCCTCGGCCGTGCCGGGACCCTCGGCCGCGGCGCCGAGCGCCCGCAGGGCGCGCCTGCGCCCCTCGAAGACGCAGATCTCCCCGACCCCGATCCCGCGCAGGTACTCGACCGCCCGCTCGTAGCCGTAGCCGACCTCCTCCGGATGGTGGGCATCCGAGGAGAGGGCGAAGACCGAGCCGGCCTCCACGCACATCTCCGCGAAGGCGGGGGCCGGGTAGATCTCCCCGACCGGCTTTCGCAGCCCCGCCGTGGAGACCTCGACCGCGACGCCGGCCTCGGCGATCGCCTCCACCGCCGGCTCGTAGTGGAAGCGCGGATCGCGCTCGGGCGACGGGCGGGCGCTGCCCCAGTACTTGACCAGGTCAGGGTGGGCGATGATGTCGAAGAGCCCCGAGCGGGCGCTCTCGGCGACCGTCTCGAAGTAGCGCCGCCAGACCTCGTCCGGGTTCCCCTGCGACTCCCAGATCCCGAACTCCTCGGTATCGAGCGCGCCCTCGCCGATGAAGTGGACCGACCCGACCACGTAGTCGAAGGGGTGGGCCTCCAGCAGCGCGGCGGTGCGATCCTCGGCGCCGGGGACGAAGTCGCACTCGATGCCGAGCCTCAGCGGGGTGGAGGCGACGAACTCGCAGTACCGGCCGAGGTCGTCGGTCGCCCAGCGCTCCCACCAGGGGTGGCGCCAGAGCTCCAGCGACTGCGTGAAGCGGTAGACGTGCTCCGCGCAACCGATCTCCTCGATGCCCCGCGTGGAGGCGGCGGCGAGATAGCGCTCGACGTTCTCGGCGGTGAAGTAGCGCCCCGGCGGGGTGTCTTCGTCGTCGGGGCGAAGGTGCAGGTGGTAGTCGGTGAGCACGTCGGCGAGCTTAGGGGGTGGTCCGCGAGGGTACCCTGCCACGGATGGTCCACCTGAGAATCATCGCTCCCAGCCACGAGTGCGACCACCTCCTGGAGCTGCTCAAGCGGTCCCAGACGGTGACCAATCTCGTCTATCTGCCGCGGGCGGCCCACAAGCCGGAGGGCGACGTGGTCCTCTGCGACGTCGCCCGCGAGGAGGCGAGCGTGATCATCAGCGACCTGCGCGAGTTCGACGTCCCCGTGCGGGGCTCGATCTCGATCGAGGAGATCGACTCCCAGATCTCGGTAGCCGCCGACGAGGCAGAGCACGCGGCGAAGGGGCTGGCCGGCGACGCCGTGGTCTGGGAGGAGGTCGAGGCGCGGACCTCCGAGGAGACGGAGCTGAGCGCCAACTTCCTCGCCTTCATGGTCCTGGCCTGCCTGATCGCCAGCGTCGGGATCATCCTCGACAGCCCGGTCCTGATCATCGGCGCGATGGTCATCGGCCCCGAGTTCGGGCCGCTGGCGGGGCTGTGCGTCGCGACCGTGCAGCGAAGGCGCGAGATGGCGCTGCGCTCCCTGCGGGCGCTGGCGATCGGCTTCCCGGCGGGCATCACCGCCGCATTTCTGTTCGGGTTGATCGCCAGGAACACCGGGCTGGCCGACGACACCCTGACCACGCTCACCCGTCCGCTCACCCAGTTCATCTCCCACCCCGACGGGATGTCCTTCATCGTCGCCTTCATCGCGGGTATCGCCGGGATGCTCTCGCTGACCGCCGCGAAGTCGGGCGCCCTGGTCGGGGTCCTGATCTCGGTGACCACGATCCCCGCCGCCGCCAACATCGGGCTCGCCGCCGCCTACGCGAACTGGGGCGAGTGGCGCGGAGCGATGGCGCAGCTCGCGGTCAACCTCTCCGCGATCTTCCTGGCCGCCGTCGGGACCCTCTTCGTGCAGCGCCTGCTCTACCGACGCCGCAGGGTCAGGCACCTCCAGGACGGCGCAAGGGGAGAGGCCGGCCTCCCCGTCGGGCACAGCCTTCACGAGCATCTCGCCGCCGACCGGCCGGAGCCGCGGACATGAGCCGGCGGCACGCCGGCGGCCGGCTCGGGGCCGGGCGAGCCGGCGGCGACCGGGCGCGACCGGTGGACAGTCTGGGCCAGACGATGCTGCGCCAGGTCCCCGTGCTGATCGGCGCCTTCGCGCTCGGCGTCGCGGTCGCGGAGCTCTTCGGCGCCGCGAACCTCGGGGTCGCGTTCGGGGTCGGTCAGCTCTGCTTCGCGGCCGCGGTCGTCTTCCTGATCCTGCGCGACTGAGCCCCGACTGCCGCACCGGCCCGGCTCCGCAGGGCGCCGGGGGGGCGTGGCGAGGGGCTTGCCGCCGGGGGCCGCCGGGGGACGTGGCGCCGGGGCTTGCCGCGGGTGGCTTGGCACCGTGGCGCGTGGCGCCGATCCCGGTCGACCACGCGGCCACAGCCACGCACGGCCCCGCTTCTGCCGAGGAGCAGCGGACCTGCGCTCTATCCCACGGCCGTGCCGCGGCGGGGGGCGAGCGGGTCAGGAAGCCGGAGCCTCGAGCGCTTCGGCCACGGCCGCCGCCGGACCCCCGGTCCACGGCTCACCGTGGCCGGGCAGCAGCAGGTCGGCCTCCAGCGGCTCGATCGCGGCCAGCGATCTGCGCGCCAGCCCGGACCTGTTGTTGAGGGCCGAGGGGAAGCGCTGAGCGCCCCTGCGTCCCGTCAGCGGGTTCCAGGTGCACATCGCGTCCCCCACGAACAGCGCGCTTCGGGAGGGGAAGTGGATCGCGACGTGGCCGGGAGTGTGGCCGGGGGTCGGTATCACGACCGGGTCCCCGGGCAGCTCCAGCGCCCCGCCCGCGGCCGGGTAGAGCCGCGTCTCCTTGACCGCCTTGGGGCTGGCGCCCGCCCGGCCGATGTGCCAGAACAGCCGGTAGGCGGTGGGGCTGAAGACGTAGGGCAGCAGCTTCCCGTCCGTCTTCTTGGGCCGCGGCTTCAGCGCCGTTGCCTCGTCCTCGGGGTGCACCCACACACCGACGCCGTGCTCGGAGCGCAGGCGCTCGGCGACGCCCATGTGGTCGCCGTCGGTGTGCGTGAGGAGCACGGCACGCACGTCTCCGATCTCGGCTCCCAGCAGCTGCAGCCCCGGCTCGAGCTGGGGCCAGTACTTGGGCAGCCCGGCGTCCACGACCACGACCCCCTCCTCGCCGGCCACCAAGTACCAGTTGACCATCGGGGTGCCGAGGCGAACGACCCCCTCGGCGAGCTTGGTCGGCTCCTCCATCGGCGCCAACCCTATTTGACCGGCCCCGGTGGTCGTTGCTGGCCGGGCGGGGTGTCGCCTGGCCGGGCGGGGTGTCGCCTGGCCGGGCGGGGTGTCGCCTGGCCGGGCGGGGTGTCGCATCTTGACGCGCATTGGTGGGGGCGGATTTCGGGCGGATAGCGACCGAAACCCGCCCCACCCCGGGCGTTACTGCCGCGCGTTTCCGGCGCCGGCGCTCTCCCGCGGCGCCGGCGTTTCCCGCGGCGCAGGCGGTGTCCCTTGCAGCGCAGGCGATTTCCCGCGGCGCAGGCGTGTTCCTTCCGGCGCAGGCGGCTTTCTGCGGCTGGGAACCTCCGTGCTGGCGGCGCTGGCCCTACGGCGACTCGGGCGCCACGGGCCTCTCCGCGAGCAGCATCTCGGCCACGCGCAGGTCAAGCGGGGTCGTCACCTTCAGGTTTCCCGGGGGGGCCGGGTGCACGGCGACGGTACCGCCCGCCTCGACCAGGGAGGCGTCGTCGGTTGCGGCCGCCAGGTCGCCCGCAGCGTGGGCGCGCCGCAGGGCCTCGGTGCGGAAGGCCTGCGGAGTCTGCACAGCCCACAGCGAGGAGCGCTCCGGGGTCTCGACCACCGTCAGGCGCTCGTCTACCCGTTTGACGGTGTCGGTGACCGGGGCCGCCGCGACGAGGCCGTCGAGGTCCCCGCGGGCCTCCAGGGCGGCGATCACCCCGTCGATCAGCTCCGCGGTCACCAGCGGCCGCGCCGCGTCGTGAATCACCACGATCTCGGTCTGGACCCGCTCCAGCGCCCGGGTCACCGAATCCGAGCGCGATTCCCCGCCTTCGACGAACTCCACGGCGCCCGGGGCCAGCGCGCCGCCGGGCTCCCCCGCGCCCGGGGCCAGCGCGCCGCCGGGCTCCCCCGCGCCCGGGGGGATCGCCACCACGATCTTCCCCACCCGCTGGGCGGCGGCGAAGGCCTTGAGCGACCACTCCACCATCGGCCGTCCGGCCAGCTCCACGAAGGCCTTCGCCCCGCCGGCCCCGAGCCTCTGCCCGGAGCCGGCGGCGGCGATCACCGCCGTTGCCGCTCTAGGCGGTGCTTGCGGCGAAGCGCTCCTCCAGCAGGTTGTCGAGGAACTCCTCCGCCCCGTCCTCGTCCTTGTCGAGGGCATACATGAACTCCGAGGCCAGGATCTTCTTAGCCCGGGTGTACATCTGCTTCTCACCGGTGGACAGGCCCTTCTCCATCTCGCGCAGCGCCAGGTTGCGCACCACCTCGGCGAGCTCGAAGACGTCGCCCGTCTTGATCTTCTCCCGGTTGTACTTGAACCGCCGGTTCCAGTTCTTCGGCATATCCGACACCTCGTCGGTGAGAACGGCCAGGACCTTCTTGATCTCGTCCTCATCGATGACGCGCCGCAGGCCGGCCCTGCCGGCGTTCTCGCAGGGGACCATCACGGTCAGATCGTTGTGGAGGATCTGGATGGTCAGGTACTCCCGCTCCTCCCCCATCAGCTCCCTGCTCTCCTTCTTCAGGACCACACCGGCTCCGTGATGGGGGTAGACGACGTTGTCGCCCTCCTCGAAATCACAGACGTACTGGACAGCGTCCACCTCGGAACCGGCAACCGTCGCTTCCTCTAGCTCGGGAATCGCTATCTCCTTTCTCCCGTGACGGCGCCCATCGCCGTCAGCTCTGCAGAAACCTGTCGACGAGATCGACCTCCTGGAGCCTGTGCAGGCCCTCGCGAATGTCTTTGGCCCGGGTCGGCCCGACCCCGTCCACCGCCTCGAGGTCGGCGTCGGAAGCAGCCAGGACCTCCTCCAGCCCGCCGAACTCGCGGATGATCTTCTGGACGACCAGCCGCGGCAGCCGGGGGATCCGGCCCAGCACCCTGTAGCCGCGCGCTGCCACCGGGAAGTCGAGGGTGTTCATCTTGCGGTCGTAGCCGAGAAGCTCGGCGAGGCGGCCGAAGTCGAGGACGTCCTGGTGCGGCAGGTGGGCGAGGGTCTGGAGGACCTCGGCGAGGTTCTCCTCGGAGTCCGTGACCGCGTAGTCGCGCACCAGGGCCGACTTGTCGGCGGCGACGCCGACCATGGTCTCCTCGAGCTGCATCTCGATCAGCCGGCCCTCGGTGCCCAGCTCGACGATGTAGCGCTCCACCTCCACCGCCATCCGGGTGACCAGCTCGGCGCGCTGCAGCACGGCGAGCACGTCGTAGAGGACCGCTCCGCCCTCGAACTCGAGCACGGTCAGCCGCGAAGAGACCTGGTCGAGGCGGGCGCGGTACTTGTCGAGGGTCGCCAGGCCCTGGTTGGCCTTGGCGAGCACGGCCGGGATGTCCTGCAGGATGTATTTCATCCCCTCTACGTAGAGGGAGACGACGTCGCGGCGCTGAGAGATCGCGATCACCAGGGCGCTGGTCTGCTTGGAGACGCGCTCGGCGGTGCGGTGGCGGGTCCCCGTCTCGGTCGAGGCGATCGTCGGGTCGGGCATCAGCTGCACGTTCGCCCAGGCGATCCGCCGCGCCTCGGCGTCGAGCACGATCGCCCCGTCCATCTTCGCCACCTGGTAGAGCAGCGCCGGGGAGTACTCGGTGTCGAGCGCGATCCCACCCGAGAGCATGAAGGAGATGTCCTCGGTGTCCCCGACGACGACCAGGCCGCCGGTGCGGGCGTGGACGATGTTGTCTATCCCCTCCCGCAGCGAGGTGCCGGGCGCGACCAGGTCGAGTGCCCGGAGCAGCCGGGGGTCCTGCCGTTCCGAAAGCTCGTGAAGCTCATCCCCGGGCAGCGACGACATCGCCTTCGATGATGGCAAAACCCGCATTGCGATGCGGTCTGGCGAATCCCGTGTGGAGAGCACGGGATTACGTTTGTCAAGCCAGGTGGAACTTGCGGTGGTGCTGGTGGTGCTCCGGCCTGCGCTCTCCGGCCTCCGCCGCGGCGGGCTCGGTGTCGCGCACGAAGGTCCAGGTGAGGACCGCGCCGACGGCGAGGATCCCGACCGAGATCCAGGTCGAGCTTGCGAGCGCGTAGGAGAAGGCGCGGCCGGCCAGGTCCCCGCTGAAGGCCGATGACGAGCGCAGGGCGTCGAGCCGGTCGGCCTCGAAGAGGTGGAAGACCGCACCCGTCACCGCCAGCCCCACCGCGCCGGCCAGTACGCGGACCATCGCCAGCACCCCGGAGGCGATCCCCGATTTCTCCGGCGGCATCGCCTCCATCGCAGCGGTGGACATCGGTGAGTAGACGAGCCCCAGCGCGATCCCGAACAGCAGGTAGCCGGCGAGCAGCACCGGGTAGCCGGTGTCGTAGCCGATCCGGGTGAGCACCAGGGTCCCGGCGACGCCGCACAGCATTCCGGCGGTCATCAGCCACCGGGCCCCGAAGCGGGCGATCAGGGGTCCGGAGAACGGCGAGATGAAGACCATCGGCAGGGTGACCGGAAGGATCAGCAGACCGCTCTGGACCGGCGTGTGCCCCTGCACGTTCTGGAGGTACTGGGGCTGGTAGAACATCACCGTCCAGTAGGACCCGACCAGGGCGAAGGCCGCCGCGCTGGCCCCGAAGTAGGGGCCGTTCCGGAACAGGGAGAAGTCCACGATCGGGCCGCTGACCCGGTGCTCGACGAGCCAGAAGGCGGCCAGCACCGCGCACCCGCCGAACAGCATCCCCAGCGTCAGGGGAGACTCCCAGCCCCACGCACGCGACTGGACGATGGCCAGCACGAAGGCCCCCATTCCCACGGTCAGCGTGATGAGCCCGGCGAGGTCGATGCGGTGACCGGCCGCCGGGTCGGTGGACTCGCGCGCAGCCAGGGCGGTGACCGCGAAGCCCGCGGCTGCGACCGGCAGGTTGATCCAGAAGATGATCCGCCAGTCGGCCGAGACGAGGAGCCCGCCGGCAAGCGGGCCGATCGCCAGGGCTATCGCCGAGACCGCCGCCCAGATTCCCAGCGCCCTGGGCTGCTGCGCGGCCGGGAAGGCGTCGCAGACCAGCGCCAGGGAGAGCGGCAGCATGGCGGCAGCGCCGGCGCCTTGGACTGCGCGCCCGGCGACGATCGTCACCTCGCCGTCCGCGCCGCCCGAGATGGCCGAGCCGGCGGCGAAGACGGCCATGCCCGCCAGGAAGACACGCTTGCGGCCGAACATGTCACCGAGCCGCCCGGCGCTGACGACGAGGATCGCCACGACCAGCAGATAGCCGTTCAGCACCCACTGCAGCCCGGTTGCGCTGACCCCGAGGTCCTTCTGGAGCTCGGGAAGGGCGAGGGCGACAACGGTCGAGTCGAGCATCAGCAGGAAGAGGCCGGCGCAGGCGCCGGCCAGGGTCCACCAGGCCCGCCTCGACTCCGCGCCGCTCATCGCCCGCGCTCAGGCCGCATCGGCGACATCCCCCGGGCCCGGCGCTCTGCCGGTGCCGGAGTCACCGGCCGGGACGCCCTCGCCGCGGGCGTGGACGCCCTCACCGGCGTGGATACCCTTGCCGCGGTGCTCGGCGGCGGGGGCGCTCGCCCCGCGGGTTTGCTCGCCGGCGCCCATCCCCCCGGTTCCGCGGAGCGCGGCTCCAAGCGCCTCGCGGAGGGTCCGCTGGGCGGAGAGGCCCGGGGTGCGCTCGGCCCCGGCCGGCCCGATCACCGGACCCAACCCGAACTTCCCCGCCTCGGCGAGTCGCTGCTCGGGGTGGCCGACGTAGCGAAGCTCGCCGGTCAGGCCAAGCTCGCCGAAACAGGCCAGCGGTCTCCCCACTCCGAGCGGCTCGCGGTGGTGGGCCGAGGCGACCGCCATCGCCACCGCCAGGTCGGCGCCGGGCTCCTCGACCCGGACGCCCCCGGCGACGTTGACGAAGACGTCGGCCCCGCCGAGCGGCAGGCGGGCGTGACGGGTGAGCACGGCGAGCACCAGGCTGAGCCTGTTGCGGTCGATGCCGTTGGCGACCCGGCGCGGGCTCTCGAGGTCGCTGGGCGCGACCAGGGCCTGGACCTCGACGAGCACCGGCCGCGACCCCTCCATCGCCGGCAGCACCACCGAACCGGGGGCTCGAGTGGCCTCCTCGACGAACCGCGCCGAGGGGTCGGCGACCTCGGTGAGGCCGCCCGAGCGCATCTCGAAGACCCCGACCTCGCTGGTCGCCCCGAAGCGGTTCTTGACCGCCCGCAGCGTGCGGTAGCTGCGCTCGCGCTCGCCGTCGAAGCGGAGCACGCAGTCCACGAGGTGCTCGAGGACGCGCGGGCCCGCCAGGTTGCCGTCCTTGGTGACGTGGCCGACGAGGACGAGCGCGATCTCCAGCCGCTTTGCGACCTCGGCCAGGGCCGAGGCCGACTCCCGGACCTGCCCGACCGAGCCCGGGGCGCCGCTCAGCTCGGCCAGGTGGAGCGTCTGGATCGAGTCGATCACGCAGACCTCGGGGCGCTCGGCCTCGAGAGTCGCGAGCACCGGCTCGAGCGAGGTCTCGGCCAGGACCGGGACCCGCAGCGCGTCGGGGCCGAGCCGCTCGGCTCGAAGCCGGACCTGGGCCGGCGACTCCTCGCCGGACACGAACAGGGTCCCGGCGCCGGCCGCCGCGAGGTTCCCCAGGGCCATCCCGGTCAGCGTGCTCTTGCCGATCCCCGGCGCCCCGCCCAGGAGAACGAGCGAGCCGGGGACGAGGCCGCCGCCGAGCACCCGGTCGAGCTCCCCGATCCCGGTCCGGAGGCGCTCATCCCGCGTCGCCCTAACCTCGGCGAGCGCGACCGGCCGCGCGGGCCGGGCGTGGCGGGGGCCGCCGCGACCCCTTCCGCGCCCCCTGGCCTCGGGCACGGATTCGACCAGCGTGTTCCACTCCCCGCAACCGGGGCAGCGCCCTGTCCAGGCAAGCGCGACGTGACCGCACTGCTGGCAGGTGTAGCGGGGGTCCGACCGGGCCATCCCCCCACCCTAGGCCGCCCCGCCGACGCCTTCCCCCACCCCCCCGCCGAGCTTCAAGTTCCCGTTGACAACCAGCGGTTTCTTGAAGCTCGGCGGGGGGGCGAACCTAGGCGGCGGTCGCCTCGACGAGGTCGATGGCCGGGTCTATTCCCCAGCGCCGACCGACCTCGAGCAGCTCTTCGTTCAGCGACCAGCCGTCGGCCAGGTCGTCGCCGCGGTGGACCGGGCTGCCCCCCTTCAGCGGCATGCAGCCCTTGTTGTCGCCGATCTCGCGGATCTCCGCGACCTCCTCGTCGCTGAGCTGGACCGCGGGCAGCGTCGCCAGCTCGGCGCGCTTCTCCTCGGCGCTCCGCGCCTGCGGGCCGGCCTCCTGAACGATGGTCGGCGCCACGCAGGAGACCGCCGGGTGGGCCAGGGTCCATTGGCAGGCAAGCTGGAGAGGAGTGAGGCCGTGCCGATCGGCGATCGAGCGCATGCGCTCGATTCGCTCGACCCCTTCCGCGATCCAGCCGTCCGGCCGGAAGGATCGGTGATCGCCCCGCGCCAGCGGCGCGTCCGGCCGAAGGTCGCCCCAGAACAGCCCGCCGTAATCGACCACCCGGGCGATCACCCCCACCCCGTTCTGCTCGGCCGCTTCCAGGCACAGCTCACCCGGCCAGGGCTCCAGCGGGTTGAGGATGATCATCGCCCAGTCGATCCGGTCTCCGAAACGCTCGACGCAGTCGATCAGGTCCAGGGTGAAGCCGTTGGCGGGGCCGGGCGCCACCCCGATCCGATCGGTCAGGCCGACCTCGCGAAGCGCCGCCATCGCGTCCCAGACGGTCTCGCTGCTGTAGCCGGTCCGGTCGGGGTTGTGGAGCATCAGCAAGTCGAAGCGGTCCGCCCCGACGCGCTCGAGGCTCCGCTCGGCGGCCATCCGCAGGTAGCCCTCGTACTCCTCGGGGCCGCGCAGCCGGGGGTTGGTGAAGCGCGGGAACCCCTTGGCGCCATCCCGCTCGCCGGTGTAGAAGTCGTGGCCGATCGCCCCGGCCAGCGAGTAGCTGTCGCGGTCGACGCCCGCAAGCGCCTCCCCCAGCGCGCGGTCGGCGGCACCCATGCCGTAGACGTCGGCGGTGATCACCGTCTCGATACCGTCCCCCGGCCTGAGGAGAGCTGCGTAGCGGTCGGCATCGATCGCCTCGCCGAAGCGCATGAAGCGGCCCCCGCTCCAGGTCCCGATCGCGGTTGTCCCCGGTGCCTTCAAGGCCCGAAATCTAGCGGCGCCCGGCCCTCCGGCGCCTCACCCTCCGCGCAGCGAGGGCGGCCCCGCCTGGACGGCCCGGCTACTCGGCGGGCTGGCGCGCCTCGCCGTCGCCGGAGGGTGGCTCGGGCTCGTCGCCGTCGGCCTCCGACTTGCCGGAGGCCCCGACGCCCACCTTCTGCGGCTCTTCCTCGGGCTCGGCGGGCTTGACCGGCTTGCGCGGCTCGACGATCTCGAGGCTGAGCGGGCGGTCGTCCTCGTCGCCGGATTCGTCCCGGTCGACCATCACGGTCGAGCCCGGCACCATCGTGCCCTGCTTGAGCACCTCGTCGGCGAGCGGGTCCTCGATGTAGCGCTGGATCGCCCGCCGCAGCGGCCGCGCCCCCATCGAGGGGTCCCAGCCCCGCTCCACGAGCAGCTCCTTGGCGGCCTCGGTCAGCTCGAGCTGCAGCTCGTGCTCGGCGACCTGGACCTGGACGCGGCTGATCATCAGGTCGACGATCTGCTTGACCTCGTCCTTGGAGAGCTTGTGGAAGACGATCACCTCGTCGATTCGGTTGAGGAACTCGGGCCGGAAGACCTTCTTGAGGTCGCTCATGATCCGGTTCTTCATGTCGTCGTAGGACATCCCGGTCTCGTCGGCGACGGTGAACCCGATCGAGGTGTTCTTGGCGATCTCCGAGGCCCCGATATTCGAGGTCATGATCACGATCGCATTGCGGAAGTCCACGGTGCGGCCCTGGGCGTCGGTTAGCCGGCCGTCCTCGAGGATCTGCAAGAGGATGTTGAAGACGTCGGGGTGCGCCTTCTCGATCTCGTCGAGCAGCAGCACCGAGTAGGGCTTGCGCCGCACCGCCTCGGTGAGCTGGCCGCCCTCGTCGTAGCCGATGTAGCCGGGGGGCGATCCGACCAGGCGGCTGACCGCGTGCTTCTCCATGTACTCGGACATGTCGATCCGCACCATCGAGTCCTCGTCGCCGAACAGGAACTCGGCGAGGGTGCGCGCCAGCTCGGTCTTGCCGACCCCCGAGGGGCCGAGGAAGATGAAGGAGCCGGCCGGGCGCTTGGGGTCCTTGATCCCGGCTCGCGAGCGGCGGATCGCCTTGGAGACGGCGGTGATCGCGACCTCCTGCCCGATCACCCGC
Organism: Solirubrobacterales bacterium; assembly: GCA_046330315.1. Classification (GTDB taxonomy): domain Bacteria; phylum Actinomycetota; class Thermoleophilia; order Solirubrobacterales; family 70-9; genus JAXLSZ01. The sequence continues at coordinate 459,475 of JAXLSZ010000004.1, read as the reverse complement.
TTGTGCAGCTCGCCCTCCATGCGGATCAGCTTCTTGGACTCGGCCTCGGTCAGCTTGAAGACCGGGATGCCGGTCCACATGCCCACTATCTCGGCGATCTCCTCCTCGCCGACCTCGGGGCGCTCGCCGTTCTCGCCTTCGGCCCACTCGTCCTCGAGCTGGCGCTTGCGGTTGGTGAGCTGGCGCTCGGAGTCGCGGAGGTTCGCGGCTTTCTCGAACTCCTGGGCCTCGATCGCCGCCTCCTTCTCGCGCCGCGTCGTCTCGATCTCCTCCTCGAGGTCGCGGTAGACGGGCGGGGCGGTCATCGACTTGATCCGCATCCGCGAGGCGGCCTCGTCGATCAGGTCGATCGCCTTGTCGGGCAGGAAGCGGTCGGAGATGTAGCGGTCGGCGAGCTCGGCGGCGGCGGCCAGCGCCTCGTCGGTGATCGACACCCGGTGGTGCTGCTCGTAGCGCTCGCGGAGCCCCTCGAGGATCTTCACCGTCTCCTCAGGGGTCGGCTGGTCCACCTTGATCTGCTGGAAGCGGCGCTCCAGCGCCGAGTCGCGCTCCAGGTACTTGCGGTACTCGTCCAGCGTGGTAGCACCGATCGTCTGCAGCTCGCCGCGGGCCAGCGCAGGCTTGAGGATCGAGGCCGCGTCGATCGCGCCCTCGGCGGCGCCGGCGCCGACCAGGTTGTGGAGCTCGTCGATGAACAGCACGATGTCGCCGCGCTGGGTGATCTCCTTCATCACCTTCTTCAGCCGCTCTTCGAACTCGCCGCGGTACTTCGAGCCGGCGACCAGGGCCGCCAGGTCGAGCGTGTAGATCTGCTTGTTCTTGAGCAGCTCGGGGACCTCGCCCTTGACGATCCGGGCGGCCAGGCCCTCGACCACGGCGGTCTTCCCGACCCCGGGCTCGCCGAGCAGCACCGGGTTGTTCTTCTGGCGACGCGAGAGGATCTGCATGATCCGCTCGATCTCGGTCTCGCGGCCGATCACCGGGTCGAGCTTGCCCTCCTCGGCGAGCTTGGTGAGGTTGCGACCGAACTGGTCGAGCAGCTTCGAGGACTTCTTGCCCTCGCCGCCCGACCCCCCCGAACTCTGGCCCTGGCGCCGGCCGCCCGGCCCGGAGAGCATCCGGATCACCTCGTTGCGAATCTTGTCGGAGTCGGCGTCGAAATCGAGCAGGATGCGCGCCGCGACGCCCTCGTTCTCGCGGACCAGCCCGAGCAGGATGTGCTCGGTGCCGATGTAGTTGTGGCCCAGGGAGAGCGCCTCGCGAAGCGCCAGCTCGAGCACCTTCTTGGCCCGCGGCGTGAAGGGGATCTGCCCGGAGGTGACCTCCTCCCCGGAACCGACGATCCGGACGACCTGGGCCCTGACGCGCTCGACGGTGATCTCCAGCGACTCGAGCACCCGCGCCGCGAGCCCCTCCTCCTCGCGAAGCAGGCCGAGCAGGATGTGCTCGGTGCCGATGTAGTTGTGCTTGAGCGTGCGCGCCTCCTCCTGGGCGAGGACGACTACCTGGCGGGCGCGCTCTGTGAATCTCTCGAACAAGTCTCTCTTCTTACCTGAACAGTGGTCTGGGGGTGAAGTATCGGCAGGTCGTCGGGTGGTTTCTTAACGATTGGGTCGGAAGCTGCGGAGGAAACGGGACGGCGCAGCGCCGGCGGTCCTATCCAGTTGTCCGGCACCTCTTCGCCGACGGATCTGACCTCCGGTTGTCGGGGAACGTTCGAGGGATCAGTATAGCCGGGGGCACCCGCCGGTCAGCCGGCCCGGCCGGGCCCTCCTGCAGCCCGCCGGGGCACCGATCCGAGGCGCCCGGCCCGGACCAGCCGGGCGCCGGCAGAGGATCCCCGAGCTTGGCATCCCCCCGCATTGGCATCCCCGCATGGCATCCCCGCGCACTAGCATCCCCGCGCAATTTTGGGGGCGTCAGGATCGGCGCATTCGCGAAGCGCCGAGGCTGCCGCCTCCCACTCCCCTTGGCGAGAGTGAAGATAAGCACCAATGCGATGCTTATCTTCAGTTTCGCCGGGGGCGGTCTCGCGGCTTCGCCGGGGGCGGTCTCGCGGCTTCGCCGGGGGCGGTGGGGTAGGATTGCGGCGATGCGTCGAATCAGGGGGTCAGGCGCCATCGCGACCTTGGCGGTCGCGGTGATCGGACTGGGGGTCGCGGGGACCGCGGCGGCGGCGACGCCGCCGGGCAATTTCAAGCGCCACGAGAACCGCTACTGGACCTGGTACGCGCCGAAGGGATGGGGCGCCGCCTACGGCGCCAACGACATCTACATCACCTCGCCGACCGGGACGCTCTTCCTCCACTACGGCGCGGGCGGCACGCCGTGCACCTACCCGCCCTACTACAACTCCGTCGGAGGCTTCTTCTCGCTGGTCCGCAAGAGCTACCTGCAGAACCGCCGCAAGAACTTCGACCTCTACTCCCACCCGCTGGCCGGCGCCAGCTTCACCAACGTCAGCGGGATCCGCCAGATCCAGCAGGGCTACTTCCGCCAGGTATCCAGGTTCCAGGGGCGCCGCCCCAACGGGGAGCGGATCAAGGGCGAGATGGTCCTCGACCTCTTCGTGGTCGATGCCTTCAGCAACGTCTGCGGCGAGCGCCAGCAGGTGCGCTCGGCGCCCGTCAACGGAAACGCGAAGGCGCTGAAGCTGCTGCGCATCGTGCAGAGCGTGATCTTCGGGCCGCGCCAGTGACCCGGGGCCGGGCCGGGCGGCCGGCGCCTCGCAAGCGCCGGCCCGGGTCGCGCGGCGCTTCGTCCCTGGTCCGGGCTGCCTCCCTGGCGCTGGCGCTCGCTGTCCTCGCCGCACTCGCCGTGCCGGCCGTCGGGTTCGCCCGTGACTCCGCCTTCGCCCGTGAATCCGCCTCCGCCGGTGGCTCCGCCTTCGCCCGCGGCTCCGCCTTCGCCCGTGACTCCGCCTTCGCCCGTGACTCCGCCGTCGCCCGTGCCGCGGCCCCCGCCTCCGCCCGTGCCGCGGCCGATGCCCCCGCGGATCCCCGGGCCCGCGCCGCGTTCGTCACCCACCGCGAGAGGTACTGGTCCTGGGCCGGGCCGCGCAACTGGCACGCCGGGTCGGGCCCCTACGGGATAACGATCCTCGGCGACGAGGGCGAGGCGCTCGACCTCGGCTTCAGCTCGATCCTCTGCACGCCCGCCCCCAGCGTCGGCTCCTCGGCGCGCCGCTATTTCAACCGCCAGCGCCGGGCGATCGCTCGGGGCGCGACCCGAATCGTCCGCAAGAGCGGGATCCGCCGCGTCCGCGGCCTCGGCCCCAACTACTTCCGGCAGACCCTCAACCTCTCCGCCCCCAAGAGGGGACGCGTCTTCCTCGCGCAGGTGGCCCTCGACTACCAGGTGCCCAACCCCACCTACTGCTACCGCCGCAGCCTCTCGCTCTCGGCTCCCACCCGCGGCTTCGGCGACAGCCTCAGGACCCTGCTGCGGGTCTACGGCTCGCTGGCCTATTTCGGCCCCGGCGCCCCCTTCCTGCCCGGCGACTGAGCAAGAAATTCGAGCAGCAGCTCGCGGAAGCCCTCGGGTGCCTCCAGCGGGGCCAGGTGGCCCGCGTCGGGGATCGGCTCCAGCCGCGCTCCGGGCATCGCCCCCGCCAGCTGCTCCGCCCCGGAGCGGAAGTCGCCGAGGTCCTGCTCGCCGACCGCGACGAGGATGGGCATGCCGAGCTTCTCCAGCAGCTCCGGGCGCTCCTGCAGCGGATCGGGCGGCTCCTCCGCCGGAGCGCCGATCTGAAGCTCGAGGGCGCGGCGCTGCATCCGCGCCACCCGATCGCGCAACTCCGCGGGGGCGCCGGGCTGCAACCAGGCCTCGAGCACCGCCTCGACCGCGGCATCGATGTCGCCCCTCTCCAGCGCCTTCTCCTCGGCATCCCAGGCGGCCGCCAGCCGCGCCGACGGCTGCAGGGCCGGTGGCGGGGCCGAGATCAGGGCGAGGGATTCGACCCGCTCCGGCGCGATCGCGGCGATCCGCATCGCGACCGCCCCGCCGAAGGAGTTGCCGACGATCGCCGCCCGATCGAGCGAGAGCCCGTCCATCGCCTCCAGCACCGCTTCCCACTCCGGCGCGCTGGTGGGCGGAGCCTCCCCGAAGCCGGGGAGGTCGAAGGCGATGGCACGGCGACCGGCGGCGGCGATCGGGCCCAGGTGCTCGGCCCACATCGTCCGGTCTGCGATTCCCGCGTGGAGAAGCACCACGGGCGGCCCGCTGCCCAGATCGTCGCGGGGCAGCATCAGCGGACTCAGCGCATCGCCGGGAAGAGCAGCACCTCGCGCAGGGTGCGGGCCCCGGTCAGCAGCATCACCAGGCGGTCGATGCCCAGCCCCACCCCACCGGTCGGCGGCATCCCCTGCTCGAGGGCCTCGACGAAGGACTCGTCGTAGGGCTGGGCCTCCTCGTCGCCGCGGCGGAGCTCCTCGGCTTGCATCTCGAAGCGGCGGCGCTGCTCGTCGGGGTCGTTGAGCTCGCTGAAGGAGTTGGCGATCTCGATGCCCCCGACGAAGGCCTCCCAGCGCTCGACCAGACCGGGCTCGGAGCGGTGGGACTTGGCGAAGGGTGAGAGCTCGACCGGGTAGTCGGTGATGAAGGTCGGCTCCAACAGCTCCGGCTCGACCGACCTCGAGAGCAGGCCGTCGACAAGCTTGCCCCAGCCCTCGTGGGGGTCGGGCTCGGCGTCCATCGCCTCGGCGAGCGCCTCGCGCGAGGGGTGCTCGGCGACGTCGATGCCGGTGCGCTCGAGGATCGCCTCGCGCAGCGTCTCCCGCCGCCAGGGCGGCGAGAGGTCGATCCGCCTGCCCCCGCGCTCGATCACCGCCGTGCCCAGCACCCGCTCCGCCACCTCGGCGACCAGCAGCTCGAGGTCGTGCGCGGTCTTGCCGTAGTCGGCGTAGGCCTCGTACCACTCGAGCATCGTGAACTCGGGGTTGTGCTTCTGCGAGATGCCCTCGTTGCGGAAGTCCCGCCCCAGCTCGTAGACGCGGTCCATGCCCCCGACCACGCAGCGCTTCAGGTAGAGCTCGGTGGCGATCCGCAGGTAGAGGTCGCGGTCGAGCGCGTTGTGGTGGGTGGTGAACGGCCTGGCCAGCGCGCCGCCGTAGAGCGGCTGCAGCACCGGGGTCTCGACCTCGACGAAGCCGTGGTCGTCGAGCCAGCGACGCACCTCGCTGACCGTCGCCGCCCGCACCGCGAACAGGCGCCTCGACTCCTCGTTGGCGATCAGGTCCAGCTCCCGGCGCCGGTAACGGGTCTCGGTGTCCTCGAGACCGTGGAACTTGTCGGGCGGCGGGCGCAGGCTCTTGGCCAGCAGCTTCCACTCGGAGACCTCCAGGGAGAGCTCGCCCCGCCGGGTGGCGAAGGCCCGGCCCTCGACCCCGACGATGTCGCCGAGGTCGAGGTGGACGAGCAGCTCGAAGGCCTCGGGGCCGAGCACGTCCTCGCGCGCGTGGAGCTGAATCTGGCCGCTGGCGTCGCGAAGGTCGAGGAAGGCCGCCTTGCCGTGGCCGCGGCGGGCGATCAGCCGCCCCGCCACCCGGTGGCGCGACTCAGTCTCGACTCCGGGCGATAGCCCGACGTGGGCGGAGCGGACCTCGCCGATCTCCTCGCGGTCGCCGAACTCGTGGGGGAAGGGCTCGATGCCCTCGGCCCGCAATCGCTCGAGCTTGGCGCGACGCTCGCCGAGCAGGTCGCTGGGGCCCGGCTCGCCGGGGTCGGGCCCGCTCGGCTCGCTGTTCTGGGGATCGGGCCCGCTCGGCTCGCCGCTCCGGGGATCGGGCCCGCTCGGCTCGCTGTTCTGGGGATCGGGCCCGCTCGGCTCGCTCATCCGGCGCCGAGCCTACGAGGTCGGGACCCTGGTCTGCTCGGCGACCTGGAAGGGCGCATGGAAGCGCAGCGGAGTCTGGCCCGATCGCAGCTCGTCGCCGTCCTCGAGCATCCGCCGGCCGCTGACCCGCTGGCCGTCGACGAAGCTGCCGTTGCGAGAGAGGCCCTCATCGACCGAGACGCGCTGGCGCCCGTCGGCGCCGCGGTAGACGAGGTAGGGGTTCCCCGCGCCGCTCGGCCTCGGCCCGCTCTCTCGCCTCGGATTCGCTCGCCACCGTCCCAATTGGACCACGGCGCACTCGCGCTGGCAAGCGCTCGCCCGGCCGGCCGGCGCGCAGCGCGCGGTCGCCCGCGGCAAACGGCCCGGCGGCCAGCGGCTCAGACCGCTTCGATCTTGGTGATCTTGAGCTTGCGCCTCGGGCCGCGCGGCACGTCCACAGTGACGATCTCGTTGCGCTTTCGCCCGATCAGCGCCTTGCCGATCGGCGACTCGTTGGAGAGCTTCTGCTCGGCCGGGTTGGCCTCGGTCGAGCCGACGATCTGAAACTTCTGGGAGTTGCCCGACTTCTGGTCCTTGACGTGGACGATCGAGCCGAACTTGACCTCGTCGGTCCCGAGTCCCTTCTCGTCGATCACCCTCGCCCGCCGCAGCCGCTCCTCGAGCTGCAGGATGCGGTTCTCGAGCAGCGCCTGCTCGTTCTTGGCGTCGTCGTACTCGGCGTTCTCGGAGATGTCGCCGAACTCGCGCGCCTCCTTGATCCGCTCCGCCACCTCGCGGCGCTTGGTGGTCGAGAGGTACTCGATCTCCTGCTTGAGCTTCTCGAGACCCTCGGGGGTTATCACGGACTGCCGGCTCATCGCTCGTTCCTCGCTGGTTGACCGGTCCGGGAGCGACTCCCTCGAAACGCCTCCGGACCTTCGGATGATTCGCCCTGCGCGGCGGCTCAGAGGTCGCCGGCCCCGGGCAGGAAGCGCGGCATTATAGCGATGCGATTCAGCTGCTCCGGGAGGCTCCGACCGCCGTCTCCAGGGTCGCCGTGAGGCGCTTCGGGTCCTCGATCTGCGGGTAGTGGCCGAGGTCGGGGTACTCGGTCACCCGGGCGGCGGGCCGGAGCTCGCGCAGGCCGTCGAGGACCGCCGTGTTGGCGACCGGGTCGAGCATCCCCCAGGCGAAGTCCAGCCCTCCCGGCCAGTCGCGGATCGCCCCGTGCCAGCGCTCCGCGTAGATCTCCCGCTCGTCCATGTAGCGGACCAGGCGGTGGCCGAGCCGGTGGCCTCCCCCGTGGGTGATCAGCGACCACTGGTCCTCCTCCTCGGCGTCGGTGAGGGGGTGCTCGGGAGAGAAGATCGAGGCGAACTGCGCCCGGAAGAAGCGCTCCGAGGAGAGCCGGGCGGCGACCGGCCCGAGTCGGCTGCGGAGCATCTTCTGGGCAAGGGTCGGGCTGGCCAGCTCGAGGATCATCGAGCCGTTGAAGAGCAGCGCCCCGGCAACCTCGAAGCCGAGCTCCCCGGCGATGTCGCGGGCGAAGAGCTCCGTGGCGACCGAGGTCCCCATGTCGTGGGCGCAGATGAACACCGGCCGCCCCTCGCCGTGGCGGGCGACGAGCTCCTCGGTGAGGTCCGCCTGCCAGGCCAGCCCGTAGATGTGGTCGTGGGGCTTGTCGGAGAGCCCGAAGCCGAGGAAGTCGAAGGTCAGCGTCGCCCGCCCCGGCGTCAGGTCGAAGATCTCGCGCCAGTCGTAGGAGCTCGTGGGAAAGCCGTGGAGCAGCACCAGCAGGGGCCCCTCCCCATCCCGCGTCGTCACGTGGATGGAGCGGCCCCGGAACTCCTCGGCCGCGCCGAGCCCGGCCCAGGCCTTCACCCTCTCGGAAAGCGCCATCTGGCCCGACAGGGTGACAGGCCGCCGCCCGGCCCGCCCCGGCGGCCGGCGCCGGGGCGGCGAGGGCTTCCGTGCCGGGCGTCGGGCTGCCAGGGAGCCGGCGCCGGGGCGGCGAGGGGCTCCCGCCCGGGTCAGGCCGCCACGGCGGCCGGCGCCGGGGCGAGGGTGGCGACCAGCTCCCGTGCCCGCCCCAGCCCGGCGCTGCGCTGCAGCTCCTCGGCGAGCGCCGCGGGGGCTCCCAGGCGAACCAGGTACCAGGGGTAGAACTTGCGCAGGTACCGGGAGGCGCGCTCGGCCCCGAGGTGCTCCTCGGCGCGGTCGATCACCCAGAGCAGCTCCGCGGCGATCTCCTCGCGGCGCGGCGGCGCGGCGCGGCGGCCGGTCAGCTCCTCGAAGACCCAGGGGTTGCCGAGCGAGCCTCGGGCGATCATCACCGCGTCGGCGCCCGAGGCCTCGTAGGCGCGGCGGGCGGCGTCGGCGTCGGCGAGCCCGCCCGAGACGATCACCGGCACCTCCACGGCCCCGACCAGCTCACGGACGAGGCCGTGGTCGGGCCGCCCGCCGTGGCCGCTGGCCGCGCTGCGGGGATGGAAGGCGATCGCGGCGGCGCCCTCGCCGGCCAGGCGGACCGCCAGCTCGAACCCGGCGCGGTCGCCCTCGCGCAGCCCCGAGCGGAGCTTCACGGTTACCGGCACCCCGCCCCCCTCCGCGGCGGCCCGGACCAGCGCCGCGGCCCGGTCGGGGTCGCGGAGCAGCGCCGCCCCCGAGCCGGTCCTGCAGACCTTGCGCACCGGGCAGCCCATGTTGATGTCGATCAGGTCCGCTCCGGCCCCGGCCGCGATCGCCGCCGCGGAGCCCATCACCTCGGGGTCCTGGCCGAAGAGCTGCACGGAGACCGGGTGCTCGTCGGGGTGGATCCGCATCAGCTCGCGCATGGTGCGCTCGTTGCGGTGGTGCAGCCCGAAGCTCGAGACCATCTCCGAGACGGCCATCCCGGCGCCGTGGCGCCGGGCCTGCAGGCGGACGAACCAGTTGCCGATCCCGGCCAGCGGGGCCAGCAGCACCCGGTTGGGGATCCGCACCCCGCCGATCTCGAAGGGCTCGGTCAGGCCGGCCCGCTCCGCGCCCGGGCGCGCCTCGGCCGCCCGCTCCGGCGCCGGGTCGCGCCGGGGCGGGGGAGGCATGCTGTCAGCGGTTGAGCTCATGGATGATCCTCAGCCCCCTGAGGGTAAGCAGGTCGTCCACCTCCCCGACCGTCGAGCAGAAGGGGACGATCGAGGTGGCGATGCCGCCGGTCGCGACGAAGGAGACGCCTCCCCCCATCTCCTCGGCCAGCCGCCCGGCGATCGCGTCTATCGCCCCGGCGAAGCCGTAGATCACGCCCGACTGCAGGCTCGCCTGGGTGGTGCGGCCGATCACGCCCGCGGGCTCCGCCAGGTCCACCTTGGGCAGCCGGGCGGCACGCTCGGTCAGCGCCTCCATCGAGATCTGCACCCCGGGGCCGATCACCCCGCCCAGGTACTCGCCCTCCGCGGAGACGGCGTCGAAGGTGATCGCTGTGCCGAAGTCCACCACCGCGCAGGGGCCGGCGAAGCGATCGTAGGCCGCCACCGCGTTGACCAGGCGGTCGGCGCCGAGCTCGTGGGGATTGTCGAGCAGGATCGGCATCCCGGTGCGCACTCCGGGCCCGACCATCAGGCACGGCGAGCCCAGGTACTCCGCGCACATCCGCGCGTACTCGGGGTTCAGGCGCGGCACCACCGAGGAGGCGATCGAGGCGTCCACGTCGGAGAGGCCCATGCCGCGCAGGGCAAGCAGGCTGGAGACCCGCACCGCGAGCTGGTCGGCGGTGTCCTCGCCGTCGGTCGCGAAGCGCCAGTGCTGGGAGAGCTCGGGGCCTTCGAAGGCGCCCACGTGCGTCTGGGTGTTGCCGACGTCTATCGCCAGGAGCATGCGGTGATTATCCGCGAGCCGGGGCCCCTGGGCCGCAAGGCGCGCTGCCGCGCCCAACGGACCTGGCGGCGGGGCGCATCGCCGGACCTGGCGGCGGGGCGCATCGCCGGACCTGTAGGTTTCGGCGATCGGCTGCCTACTGGTCCTATTCGCGCTGATCTCGCCGCGGCTGGCGCTGTTTCTGCTGTGGATCTTCACCGACCTGCTCAGCCGCGCCTTCGAGAGCTGGTTCGTTCCCTTCCTCGGCTTCTTCCTGCTGCCCTGGACGACGCTCGCCTACGCGGTGATGTGGAGCTCCTCGGACGGGGTCGTCGGGTTCGAGTGGTTCATCGTCATCCTCGCCTTCCTCGCCGACCTGGCCTCCTACGGCGCCGGGCAGCGCAACCGGGCCAACGCCTGAGCCGGCCCGGTTGAAGGTCCGCCTCTACACCATCCCCGGCTCCCATCCGGGCATGGCCGTCCGCCTGATGCTCGAGCACAAGGGGATCCCCTACGCCCGCACCGACCTGCTCCCGGTGATCTCGAAGGGGGTGCTGAAGGCGGCCCGCTTCCCCGGGGTCACCGTCCCGGCGCTGACGATCGACCGACGCCGCGTCCAGGGCTCCCGCGAGATCGCCCGCGAGCTGGAGCGGGTCCGGCCGGACCCTCCGCTCTTCCCGGCCGACCCGGAGCGCCGCGCCGAGGTCGAGGAGGCCGAGCGCTTCGGCGACACCGAGCTCCAGCACCCGGTCCGCCAGATCCTCTGGTGGTCGCTTCGCAAGAACACCGCGCCCCTTCGCAGCTACTCCGAGGGGGCGAAGATCGGCATCCCAATCGGCCTCGCGGTGAAGACCGCGGCCCCGATCGTCGCCCTCTCGGCCCGCTTCAACGAGGCCAGCGACGCAAACGTGCGCCGCGACCTCGAGGCGCTTCCCGGCCTGCTGCAGCGAGTCGACGACTGGATCGCCGCCGGCGTGCTCGGCGGCGAGGTGCTCAACGCCGCCGACTTCCAGATCGCCCCCAGCGTCCGCCTGGCGATGACGCTCGACGACCTGCGGCCCTCGATCGAGGGCCGCCCCGCCGGGCAGCTGGCGATCCGCGTCGTCCCCGACTATCCCGGCCAGTCCCCTCCCATCCTGCCGCAGGCCTGGCTGGAGCCCCTCAGCCTCACTACCTAGGTTTGGGCAGGTCACCTAGCCTCGATCCGCCGTTATCTGCCGCCGGGGTAACGGTGGCGCCAACCGAGGGGCAGGTAGGGGGTGAGCGCTTGCGGTTGCCGAGGCGTCGGTGTCGCTCGGGTGCGTTCCGCGGAACGCAGGTCGTTCGCGCGCAGCGCGAAGCCACCCCTCGCTGGCAGCTCGATTTCGTGGACGGCGGCCGGGTCTGCGGCCCTCGCGCTCAGGGCGGCGCGGGCGCCGGCAGCGAGCGCAGGCGCCGGAAGGCGGCAGCGAGCGCCTCGGCCCAGGGCCAGTCCGCCTGCAGGCGAAGCCGAAGCCGGCGCCCGGAGCGAGCGATCCGGCCGGCGACGTGAAGCAGACGCTGGCGCAGGCGCTTCGGCTCGGCGACGGCGAAGGTGCCCTCCAGGCAGAGCGAGCGCGTCCAGGCGAGCAGCTCCTGGGCGATCAAGGACAGCTCGAGCCAGACCTGGTTCGCGGCGAAGGCGCCGAACGGCAGGTTGCGCATCCCGCAGTCCTTGCCGCATCTGATCTCGTCCTCGACCCGGGCCCGGCCGCGGTGGCGAAGCTCGAGGGCAGCGATGTCCTCCGCCTGCTGGTCGGTGAGAAAGCAGGTGTGGCGGTAGCCGGCCTCGCAATCGAAGATCGAGAGCTGGGCGCCGGGGTGGGGGCGCTCGCGGCGGACGATCGCCCGGATCCCCTCGGGCCACTCGGCGAGCTCCAGCGAGTCGGTCAGCTCCGCCACCCAGGCACCCTCGCGCGCCGCGCCGTCGGCCTCGATCGCCTGTGTCCATGCCGGTTCCGGGAGCCCGGCGATCGCGGTGCGCAGCCGCTCGTCGATCGCGTAGCCGACCGAGAAGCGGATGTCGGCGTCGCGGCAATCGTGCGTGAAGTCGTGGGTCGAGCCGCCGACGTCGGCGCGGACCAGCATCTCGCGCCCCAGGTCCTGCTCGGGGATCTGCTCGAGGGCTGCCTGCAGGACCTCGAAGTGGTCGGCAGCCGTGTTGGCGCCGGCGTTGCCGGGGCGCAGGATCGCGGCCAGCGGCTCGTCAGTCTCGTCGAGGTAGCAGCAGAGCGGGTGAAACCCGAAGCCGCCCTTGTAGTTGCCGGCCGCCTCCTCCTTCTCCGAATGCGCGGCGAGCAGAGTCGCGTCGATGTTGAAGGTGATCGTCTCCGGGCGGGCGCCGGCGTCCCAGGCCCGGACCCGGGCCCGGGCGCGGGCGGCGCGGATCCGCTCGAGCATCGCCCCGTCAATCGACTTCACCACGCGGTGCGCCGTGGTCTCCGAGGCCACCCGTCCGAACAGCGACTCTTGCCCGCGCAGCACGCCGAGGTCGCTGAGGCAGTCGCCGCCGTCGGCGACGGACACCGCTAGATCGCGCAGGACGGCGCCGGGATCGTGCGCCGAGCGGCGCTCGCGGGTCGGCGCCATCGCGCCCGAAAGGGCGGCCGTGAGGCCGACCCGGTTGGCGAGCTCGGTGATCAGATAGGCGCCTGCGTGGGAGACGAGGCCGGGGCCGTCCGCCGTGACTTCTACGGTTTGCGCACTCGCTTTAGCGTTCACCTTCCGGGTGTCCTCCTGGTCTCGGGAATGGGTCGTGGTAAACCGCATTCTCATTGGCCAGGAGGACGTTCCCGGGGTGTCGGTCAGGCGCTTATCGGCGGATCGAGGCTAGAGGCGCCACCGGTGCCCCGCAGGCCCGATCGCCGCGCTTCGGCCCGGAGATGCGGCGGCGTCGCGGCCCGGCCCCGCGCCGATTCCCCCGGCCCTGCGCCGATTCCCCCGGCCCCGCGCCGATTTCCCCGGCCCCGCGCCGATTTCCCCGGCCCCGCGCCGATTTCCCCGGCCGCCCGAGCTTCGCTGAACCCCAGCGACACCCATGGGTGACACAACCCTTCAGCGAGCCCGCCGGAGGCCGGCTCCCGGCGCTGGCCGCTCCGTCAGCCCCAGGATGACTGGGAACCGGGCTCGGCGCCGCCGGCACCCAGACCGGTGTCGCGCAGGGCCTCCTGTGGATCCTGGTAGACGACCGCTCGCTGGATCAGCCCCTCCCGCAGCGTCCACAGGTGCGCCCCCGGCTGGTCCATCTCGATCGTTCCGAGGCGCGCCCGGTTTCTGACCAGGACGAGGACCTGCGGGCCCTGCTCGATCATCCGCTCGACGACGAAGTCGAACGACTCGAAGGTGTCGAAGATTCCACCGAGGAAGTCCCGCACCCCCTCCGGGCCCCGGAACGAGGTCGGGCTCGGATCGTAGGCGACCAGCTCGCAGTCCTCGGCGAACAGGCCCACGATCCCCTCCAGGTCCCGCCGCCGGAACATCTCGTAGCCCCGCTCCACAAGCTCTGCGTTCCCGCCCGGCATCGCCGGCCGATTATCGCGGCTCTAGACTTCCCTCCTCAAGCGCCCGTAGCTCAGCTGGATAGAGCGCATGCCTCCGGAGCATGAGGTCACAGGTTCGAATCCTGTCGGGCGCGTCGGCTTCGGTGCCCGGCCGTCGCTGGACTGACGGCGGCACGGCGAGACAGTGACAAGATGACCCGGTGCAGCGGACACCCGGCGCCAACGGGCTGCTGAAGGAGCGATTCGCGGCCGATCTCCGGCCCGGTGGGTCGTGAGCACCGCCGGCCTGCTCGCGGTCGAGGCGGGACTGGTGCTCGGCATGGTGACGGTGCTGTGGGCGATCAGCGTGGCGCTCGAGGACACCTCGATCGTTGACATCTTCTGGGGCAGCGGCTTCGTGATCGTGGCCTGGGCGGCTTTCGCCCTCGGCGGGGGCAGCCGCGACCGCGGGCTGCTGCTCGCGGCGCTCGTCACGATCTGGGGGCTTCGCCTCACCGTGTATCTGGCTCGCCGCAATCTCGGCAAGGGAGAGGACTACCGCTATGCGGCGATGCGCCGCCGCCAGGGGGACCGCTGGCCGCTGCGCAGCCTGTTCGTCGTCTTCTGGGTGCAGGGTGGGCTGATGTGGGTGGTCTCGCTCCCGGTGCAGGTGGCGATGAACGAACCGGCTCCTGGTGGGCTCGGCCTGCCCGGCTGGATCGGGGCCGCGGTCTGGGCCCTCGGGTTCTCGTTCGAGGCAATCGGGGACGCGCAGCTGGCCGCCTTCAAGCGCGACCCCGCCAACCGCGGCAAGGTCATGGATCGCGGCCTCTGGCGCTACACCCGCCATCCCAACTACTTCGGCGACTTCTGCGTGTGGTGGGGGATCTGGCTGATCGCGCTGCCGGGCGGGAGCGCGTGGTGGACCGTGGTGGGACCGCTGGTCATGTCCACCCTGCTGATCCGGGTCAGCGGCGCCGCCCTCCTGGAGCGCTCGCTGACGAAGCGACGCGAGGGGTATGCCGACTACATCGCGCGCACCAGCGCCTTCTTTCCCTGGCCACCGCGGCGGAACCGGTGACGGGGACTCTCGCGATCGAGTGCGACGCCCCGCCGGAGCGAGTGTGGGAGCTGATATCGCAGCCAGGGCACTGGCCGGAGTGGTCACCGCACGTGCGGGGGGCGGAGGGCCTCGGAGCGCCGCAGGTCACCGAGGGCGCCGAGGGCCGGGTCGTCCTCAGGGGCGGCCTCCGGCTCCGGGCCCGGGTGATGGAGGTCATCCCCGACGAGTCCTGGACCTGGCGGGTCGGTGGGCTGGTGATCCGCCACACGGTTCGCCCGCTGCCCGCCGGCCGTTCGCGCCTCGAGCACGTCGTCGAGGGCTCGTCGGCGCGGTGGTCGCTTGCAGCCCGCGCCTACGCCCCCCTCGTCGGCCTCATCGCCCGGAACATCGCCAGGGTGGCTGCGCGCGGTCCGACCGCGCGGGAAACGTCGAGTCGGGACTGAGTCTCTCCGCGAATCCGCAACGGCGCCGCGCGGCCAGGCCCCCTGTTCGCCCAGTGACCGTGCTGCGCCGGGAGGCCATGCTCTCGTCCATCGCAACCCCCGCGGTCGACGGGATCTGGTGCTGGTCAGCTCAGGACGGGTGGTTGACGCACTCCGCCCGCCGGAGCGTTTTGCTCCTTCGCGCATTCGAGAGCTTCACTCGCAGCAGGTAGCAGTCGAACTTCTGCGTTGGAACACTGAGGAACTTGGCGCCGAACAGGGTCTTGGAGCCCACCGGCAGCCGTCCGCCGGCTTTCACCGTAACGGGGCCGGGGAGAGGGTTCCCCGCGGGGGCAATTCGGTCCTCAAGCGTGACGCGGACGGTTGCCGTGTACTTCGTGTACACCGTGACGAGAAGGAAGGGGCTCTTACAGGAGGGGTCCGAGCAGGTCCGCCAAAGCGTCAGGTCGAGGAGCTTCGGCTGCGCCGGCTTACCGGATGCGCCAGGCGCAGCAACGAGCGCGCAGAGCGCCACTCCCGCGAGGAAACCGACAACCCGATTCCTTCTCCCCGCAACCACGTTGTAGGTATACCACCGGCGTTGCCCTGGCGCCACCACGACCAGACTCGGCCGCTCCGGGTCCGTAGCTCAGCCGGATAGAGCGCATGCCTGCGGAGCACGAGGTCAGAGGTTCGAATCCTGTCGGGCGTGTCGCCGCTGCTGGCCCTGCCGTCCCGGCAGGCCGGCTGCTTCGAGGGCCGCGGACCGGTCGCCGTAGACCCGGAGCTCGGCCAGCTTTCCGTCCCGCACCGTCCACACGAAGACGAAGACCTGGTCCAACTCCAGCCCGCTGCCCCTGGCGGTGCCTCGATTGTGCGCCGGGACCACGACCCTGTCGCCCGCCTCGATGAACTCCTCGGGCTCGACCCGGAAGTCCTCGTAGATCTCGAAGATCCTGCCGATCGCGCCGCCGATGGCTGCCCCGCGATGCGATCCGGGCTCGACGGCTTCGGCGTGTTGATGCCACTCGAAATCCGGCGCCAGCAGCTCCCTCCCGACGCTGAAATCGCCGCGCGACCAGCCGTCGTGGATTCTGCGCACGATCTCCACGTTCTCCGCCGACATCGCCTCACCAGTCTCCCACGCCCGGGCCGTTTGGCAAGGACGCGGGCGGCGTCTCGGTGGGAGCGGGCCACGTTGCACGCCGGGCGGGAGCCAGGCGC
The DNA here is from genome assembly GCA_046330315.1 of Solirubrobacterales bacterium. Lineage (GTDB taxonomy): Bacteria > Actinomycetota > Thermoleophilia > Solirubrobacterales > 70-9 > JAXLSZ01. Next base: position 443,626 of record JAXLSZ010000004.1, on the reverse strand, counting down.
AGGGCGCTTCGGTGGACCCGGACGCGTGGTTGCCTCCGGTGCGAGCCGGCCCGCTACCCGCGCCCGTGGTGGGGAACGCCTGGTACCACGGCGACGTCCCATGGGCGTCCGCCGGTCCGGATGAAGCTCCGGTGCACGCGGCTGCCGTCGAGATTGGCGCGGCCGATCGTGCCGGGCGCGGTGTTGGACACGTTGGTCCAGTAGATATGGCCGCCGGCCACCGCGATGCCCCGGGGATTTCCCGGGCCGGTGGTGATGAACTTCCGCCGCAGGCCGGTGCCGTCGCGCCGGGCGCGGGAGATCGTGTTCGTGGACTGGTTCGTCCAGTAGATGTAGCGGCCGTGGACCGCGATGCCATAGGGGCCGCTGGGGCTGTCGATGAAGTTCTTCCTGATTCCCTTGCCGGTGGGATCCGCCCGGCCGATCGAATCGACCTCGTCCGGATAGAAGACCTCTTCGACGTTGGTGGTCCAGTACAGATGCCGCCTGTTCACCGCCACCTGGAAGGTGCTGCCATGGGGCGAGGTCTTGACGAACCTGGGCTGGGCGCGGGTGCCGTCGATCCTGGCGCGACCGATCAGGCTCCCCCCGTTCGGCCAGTAGATGTGGCGGGCGTCGACGGCTACGTCGTAGGGGGTCCAGGGATCGGGGATCGCCAGCAGGCTCCGCCTCACGCCCTTGCCGTCGAGCCGGGCGCGGCCGATCGTGTCCCGGTTGGCGTCCGCCCAGTAGAGGCGGCCGCCGGCGACCGTGAGCCCGACCGGGGTCACGGCGCCGCGGATGAACGCCCTCTCGACGTGCCTCCCGTCGAGTCCGGACCGGCCGATATTGCCGGTCGTGAGGTCGGCCCAGTAGACCTTGGCGTGGGCGGGCGGAGCCGCGGCCGCCAGGCCCAGCAGGGCGAGCGAGGCGAGGAGGGCCGACGCAGCGGCGACCGCCCGCGGGAGCGGGCGCGGACCCAGACCGTATTTCCCACCACCAATGACCGCGAGCCTCGTCATTTCCCGCCTCCTGATCGGTTCGGAGCTCCGAATTATCGCCGGCCTGCCTCCAAATATCGATCCGGAGTCCACCACAGAGGAGATGAGAGGCGGTTCGCGCTCAGCGGGCGGGGCACCCGCATGGCTCAGGGAACTATCGCCGTGCCCTTGATCGCGGCACAGGTGCGGCGATGGCGCTTCGGTCCGAACTTCTTCGCCGGAATGGCGTAGATGAAGTCGTGAAACGGCGGCCCCTCTTGAGAAGCGCTTGCGCCGCGGGAGCTCTTTGGTGAGACTGACCGCAACCGCCAAACCGCGAGCGAGGAGAGCACGCATGTACGCACGGGCAGTCCGCTTCACCGGGGTACCGCCGGAGGCGATCCAGAAGGTCCTGGCGCAGATCGAGGAGAGCGACGGGCCGCCGCCCGGTGTGGCTGCCAAGTCGATGCAGATGCTCTACGACGCCGAGCAGCAGACCTCGCTATTCGTCGCCTGGTTCGAGAACGCCGAGGATATGGCTGCCGCCGATCAGGTCTTCGGGGCGATGGACTCCGCCGAGACTCCCGGCACCCGGGCCTCGGTGGACCTCTGCGAGGTGATGGCCGCCGAGGAGGTGGGCTGAGGGCTGTCCCCTTTCCCTGGGACCGAGCCGGACCCCGGCTCAGTCGGCGAGCGCCATGGCCATGCTAACGACGCCGAACCAGGTGGCCGCGCAGAAGAGCACCAGCAGGCCCCAGATCAGCCACAGCGGCACGACGATCGCCCCCTGAGAAGGACGCGGCGTCACCGCAGGCGCCGCTCGGCGGCTCAGTGGTGCCGGGCCCGGCGAGATCGTGGCTGGGGGCGTCAGCCGTGGCTCCGTGATCGGTTTCCGCGAGCGTCGCGGCCGCGCCGGACGGCGGGCAAGGCCCGGAGCGAGAAGACCGCGCAACTTGGGAGATCCAGTGTCGTGAGCCGGGCGGGTATGTTGCGCCTGGCATGGGGCGCACCGACCGAGCCATCCCCGGGGGGGCAGTCGCCGTGGTGGCGCTCGGCCTGCTGCTCAGCGGTGCCGCGGCCCTTCTCAGCGTCGGCGAGAACGAGGGCGGCGCCTACCTCCAGTGGGACGAGAGGGCCGCGATCGCCGACTCGCGTCAGGTCTCGGCCGGCCACCTTGCCGCCAGGATCGTCGCCCCCGAGATCGAGTCCACGCGATCGAACGCCAGCGGGTACCGGCTGTTCCGGATCAGCGGCATCCTCCGGCTCGTCACCTCCGATCGCGCCGACCGGGTCACCGCGGACTGCACGGTCCTCGTGCCGGAGCGCGCGGTGCTCGGGCGCACTCCGGGCAAGCGCGCCTCCTACCCGCTTCCCAGCGAGGACCTCTCGGCCCAGATCGTCCCCACGGGCTCGGTCGTGCGGTTCGGCGCCAAGGGCACCGACCTGGTCAACGTCCCGCTCGACGACGCGATCGCCAAGTACACCAACGCCCCGGGCGTGAAGGTCGACTGGGCGCCCTATCGCACCGGGCGTCACACCTGGGTCTGGGTCCTCACACCGGTCGAGCGGCCGATGAGGGTGGTGAGGCTGGCCTTCGCGACGCTTTGGCGGACCACCGCCCGCCCGGGCGGGGTGATCCGCTGCGTCGCCGACGAGGGGAACCGGCGGGTCCGGGTCACCGCCGCCGGACGCCCCTGATCTCGTCCGGCCCCCCGGTCGCTCGGCGAACGGTCGAAACCCTCCCGCGACGGATCGGTTCTGGCTGACCGACGCTCAGGGACCGGTCGAGCCCTCCTGCGGCAGTGGGTCGGTTCGGGCCCGCAGCCGCTCGATCGCCCGCCTCCCCAGGCGCAGGAACATGAGAGCGTCGCTGCGGCGGGGGACCAGCTCGGAGGGAACGGCCCCGAGGCCGCGGATGAAGATCAGGGAGGCCGCTGCGCCCCCCATCGTGTAGGCGACGGTCGAGGCGATCGCGGCGCCGAAGTCGCCGTGCGCCGGGATCAGGATCAGGTCGAGAACGATCGTGAAGGCAAAGGTCACGGCGATCGAGGCGGTCTGCAGCAGCGGGCGGTTGCGCGCGGTCATCGCGTTGCCCAGCACTTGCAGGCCGACGATCCCGAAGGCCCCGGGTGCCAGCATCCTCAGGTCGCGGATCGAGCCCTGGAAGTCGGGGCCGAAGGTCGTCGTGCAGAGGACCGGCGCCAGCACGATCATCCCCCCCGCCAGCACGGCGGTCGCCACTATCGCGGCGCGGAAGGCCCGGGAGGCCTGCCAGACGGCCTCGCCGCGCGTGCCTCTGACCAGGTCGGGCCGCTGCACGATGCCGAGCACCACGGGCACCAGGAAGAGCGCCTCCGCCCAGGAGACGGCAACATTGTAGAGGCCGAGCTCGGTGGTCCCGGCGATGCCTCCGAGCAGCCAGGAATCGAGCCGGTAGTTGCTCTGGTTCATGAAGGTGCCGGGGTAGATCCGCATCCCGAAGCCGATCGCGCGGCGGGCCAGCGCCGCGTCGGGGCGCCCGAAGCCGTAGCCGCGAAGGATCGCCACGACCAGCAGCCCGGTGCCGATCGTTTGCCCGATCACCCACAGGCAGACGGCCGACCCGACGCTGAGCAGCCCGAGCGCGACGAAGAGGCCGTTGAAGACGGCCGTGGTGACGGGCGGGCAGAGGAGGGCCGCGTTGCTGAGATCGAAGCGGTAGTCGGCCTGGACGAGCCGGGCCAGGAACATCTGCAGCACGACGATCGGGACCGAGGCCAGGGTGAGCCAGCGCAGCCACACGGCGGCGTGGCCGGCGATCGCCGGGAAGGCCATCATCAACGTGCCGAGCACGGCCGCCGCGACGCCGCCGGTGATCAGCGCGAGGAGGACCGAGTTGGTCGCCAGGGACCTCCGGAGGCTGCGGTCGACCCCCGCGAAGTTGACGTTCGCTTCCTGCACGCCGAGGGTGCAGACGAAGCTCATCGTCACCCCGATCGTGGTCAGCAGGGCGACCTGGCCCCGCCCCGAGGGCCCCAGGGCCCGCGAGATGATCAGCACGTTCAGGAAGCTGAAGACACCGACCCCGAGGTGGGCTCCGAACGTCGAGAGGGTGGACCGCAGGAAGGAGTGCCGCTTCTCGGCCGGCTCGGGCGCTTGGCCCTGCGGCCCTGACACCTTGCTCTGGCGCTCGGCCATGGCTCAGATCCCCGAGAGGCTGCCCCAGGCCATGGCGTCCCCTCCGGAGCTCGCGGGGCCACCTGCGAGCCAGCGGCGGATACCCCTCCCGAGCGCGGATGGGCGGTGGACGACGTAGGCGATCCTGTGGCGGGTGTGAGCGGAGAGGACTGGCAGGCGGTCGATCGCCGGGAACAACAGGCGCGACCTGAGCGGCGCCGGGGAGCGGCGCCAGGCCTGCCGGCGCCGGGCAAAGAGCGGCTCATGGCGCTGTCTGAGCTCCTCGTATATCTGCTCGAACGCGGCCTCCATCTCACGCAGGCGGCTATTCGGGCGAACGCGGTAGAGCAGCATCGGGCGGTCCACGCCTACACCGCGGGCGCCACGCTCGCAGAGCGCCATCAGCAGGTCCCAGTTCTCGAAGGAGCCGCCTCGCCGCCAGCCCCCCACCCCGAGCAGCTCCTCGCGGCGGATCAGCCCGGTGCCGATGAACTCGTCGACGTAGGTGATCAGCCAGGGGTCGAGGCTCTCCGGCACGGGCCTCGGGCCCGAGGCGGCCCCGAAGGGCTCGACCCGACCCCAGGCGATCGCAGCAGCCGGGTTCGCGTCCAGGGCGTCGGCGAGTACCACGAGGGCACCGGCGGGCAGAAGATCGTCGGAGTCAAGTGCGAAGACGTAGGGGGCGGTGCTCTCCTCGACCCCGCGCATCCGCGCGGCGCCAGGTCCCGAGCGCACCTGCCTTATGACCCGCACCCCCTCGTTCTCGAGCCCATCGAGCACGGCGAGCGTCTCCGGCTCGTCGGAGCCGTCGTCCACTATCACCGTCTCGCAGGGCTCCTGGGCGGCGACGGAGTCGAGGGCTTGGCGAAGCGTGGCACCGTCGTTGTGGCAGGCGATCACCACCACGGTGCGAAGCCGCTGCCGGCTGGTCTGCGCTGGTTCGATGGCTGGAGGCCTCGTTGCTCGGGTGTCGGTTGTCCCCTGCGGCGACCCCCCGGCGCCAACGCCACCGTGGCAGGCGTTCCCTCCGGATCAGGATAGGTGACCGGATCGGCGCACCGCGCTCGCGGCTTGAGCGCCGGTGCGGTCCTTGCGATCCGCCGTCCCCGGGGTCTGCGATACGGGGGCCACCGCGCCCGGGGCCCGCGACCAGCCCTCGGGCGGAGCTCACTGCCCTGAGGCGCTGTCGGCTCCCGGGCGGGCTGTCGGCTCCCGGGCGGGCTGTCGGCTCCCGGGCGGGCTGTCGGCGCTGAGGGGCGGTCGGTCCTCGGGCGGCCCCGTCGGCCCTCGGGCGGGCGCCGTCGACCCTTCGAGCAGAGCCGTCTGCCCTCAGGCGGGAGCGACCAGGAGCTCGGGCCCCTCGATCCCCTTGCCGACCTTGTTGAGGCGGGGATTGGCAGGCGCACCCTCCATCCGGGAGGCCGGCAGGGGCCCGCACATCGCGACCGCCTCCTCCGCGCCCAGCGCCGGGTCGAGCCAGGCGGCCTCGGCATCGGGGCCGGGGAGAACCGCCGGCATCCGGTCGTGGACCTTCGCGACCACCTCGTTCGGGGTGGTGGTGATGATCGTGGCGCTGTAGAGCCAGCCCTCGTCGGTTGCCTCCTCGCCCTCCCACTCCTTGCGTGTGCAGATGCCCGCGAAGGCGAACGGCTCCCCGCCGTCCACCGTGAACCGCCAGGGCTGGCGCGGCTGCTTGGGATCCTCCGCCTTCATCCACTCGTAGAAGCCGTCGGCGACGATCAGGCAGCGGTGGCGGAACTTGCCGATCAGCGGCGCATAGGCGCGGCTCTCCAACAGGCGCTCGGTCTTGGCGTTGATCATCCGGTAGCCCACCTTGAGGTCCCTGGCCCAGCGCGGAACCAGGCCCCAGCGCATCAGCCGCGCCTCCCGGTCGCCCCGTGCGGCCTCCTCGGGGTCCGGCGAGGAGCGCACCGTGAGGATCTCCTGGGTCGGCGCGACGTTGTAGCGGCCGCCCGCCGAGGCCATCCCCTTCGCCCCCAGCGCCTTCTCGAGCTCGACCCCGAAGCGATCGGCGACCTTCCTGGTGTCCTTGGTGGTGACCGTGAAGCGCCCGCACATGGCTGACACCAGGATCGCAGAGGTCGGGGTGGGGCGGGTTACGGGCGGTGGAGAGGGCATAACTCGCCCCGCCGGCTCCGGCACCGGGCTGCGTGGCGGCCTGCGTGGAGGCGGGCCTGCGTGCGGGCTTGCGTGGCGGCGGTCTGCGCGGGTGCCGGTCTGCGCGGGTGCCGGTCTGCGCGGGTGCCGGTCTGCGCGGGTGCCGGTCTGCGCGGGTGCCGGTCTGCGCGGGTGCCGGTCTGCGTGGGTGCCTGCCTGGAGGCGGGTCTGCGCGGGTGCCGGTATGCGCGGCGGCGGGGCTGCCTAGGCGTGGCCCTGCGGGCGCACCTCGGGGTGCTCGCGGTACCAGCGGACCGTGCGATCGAGCCCCTCGCGCAGCCCGACGGCCGGCCCCCAGCCGGTCATCCCTCGCAGCTTGGTCGCGTCGACGAACTGGCGGTCTATCTCGCCCTCGGGGTTGCCCAGGCCGCGGACGTCGGGCTCGATCCCGGTTCCCGTGACCTCGCCGATCAGCTCCAGCACCGAGGCGACCGAGTGCGGCTCACCACCCCCGGCGTTCAGGGCCTCCCCCGCCGCCGGGCCGCCGGCGCCGACCGCGTGCTCGATCGCCAAGTAGGCGGCGACCGCGTCGTCGACGAAGAGGAAGTCGCGCTCGGGACTGCCGTCGGAGCGGATCACCGGGCGGCGGCCTTCCAGCACCGCCGTCACCGCCTCGGGCACCAGCCGCGAGAAGTTGAGGTCGCCCCCTCCGTAGACGTTGGCGAAGCGGGTCACCGCCACCGGCAGGCCGAAGGCGCGCCAGTAGCTGAGGGCGATCACGTCCGCCGCGGCCTTGCTGGCCTCGTAGGGGGACCCGGGCCGAAGCTGCTGGTCCTCGCGGTAGGGAAGCTCCGCCTGGGCGCCGTAGGCCTTGTCAGAGGAGGCGACCACGACCGCCGGCACGTCGGCCCCGCGACAGGCCTCGAGCAGGTTCCAGGTGCCGCGCACGTTGGTCTCGAAGGTGGCGGCGGGGTCGCTCATCGCCCTCCCCACCAGGGTCTGTGCGGCGAGGTGGAAGACGGCGTCGAACTCGCCGGAGGCCAGCAGCGCCGAGACCGCCTCGGTGTCCAGCAGGTCCGCGGCGACCAGCTCGACCTCCGCTTCGACACCCTGCAGGGCGAGGCCGGAGACCGGCGGGGCCCCGCGGTCGAGCACGCTCACCGAGTCGCCGCGTGCCAGCAGCGCGGTGACGAGGTGGGAGGCGACGAAGCCGTGACCGCCTGTGACGAGGGTTCGCTTCACGGGCGGGGCAGGATAGCCGCGGGGCGGCGGCGGCAGCGGCGCAGCGGCGGCGGCGACGGGGCAGGATGGTCGCGCGGCAGCGGCGCAGCGGCGGCGGCGGCGGGGCAGGATGGTCGCGCGGCAGCGGCGCAGCGGCGGCGGCGACGGGGCAGGATGGTCGCGCGGCAGCGGCGCCGCGCGGGCCTCAGCCGGCCTGCTCGGCCGGACTCAGCGCAGGCCGACCGCGACCGGCCTCGCCGTCACCGGCAGGGCGAGGTCGTTCCCCGCGAACGCGGCGGTCACCTTGAGCGCGGATGCGCTCGCGACCCTGCCCCTTCGGGCGAGCGAGAACTGTGCGCTGTAGCTGCACTCGCCCCGCTTCAGCCTCAGCGCGGCCCGCTTCGACACGACCCTCCGCTCGCCGGCAATGACGGTGACGGCGACCTTCCCACCGCAAACGTCGGCCACCCCGCTGGCGACCGCGAGGCGCCCGGCCGCCGTGAAGTTCACCCGGCCGCCGGCGTCGCGCCCCGGCGTCGCCTCGAGCCCGAGCGCATCGGGCCTGGCCTTGGCCGCGATCGTCGCGCTGGCCTGATCGTCCTCTCCCGCGACCCCGTTGCCGGGGGTCGAGTCCGGGTCGAGACGGGACGCAGAGGAGATCTCGGCTCCGATCGCGAGCGGGCCCGGCAGGGTGACTCGCGCGACGATCCTGCGAACGATCTCCTCCCCGCTGCTCTGGGCGGTTCCGATCTGAACCTCTCCGGTGGCCGGGTCAAAGGGACCGGAGAGATAACGGAGGCCGTCGGGCAGCGCCAGGCTGACTGAGACCCCGGTGGCGTCCCGCGGGCCGTGCGAGGCTACCGCGACCGTGATCGTGCGCCGATCCCCGACCACCGCCTTCGGCGCTCCACCGTCGAGGCGCAGCGAAGCATCGGCGACCTCGGTCACAACCGAGCCTCCGAGGGGAACGGGCGCCACCGAGCCCGGGGTCTCGGTGTCCCCGATGTTGGGGGAGGTCGAGCGGTTGCCGAGCCGCCCAAACGTCGCCAGCCCCCAGCAGCGGACGCTGCCGCTGCCGAGCACGGCGCAGGTGTGGAAGTCCCCGGCCGTGATCCCGTCTGCTTCGAACTCCCCCAGGTCGACGGCGGCCGGCGGCATCTCCCCGGGCCCGTCGCCGATGTCCGAGGAGCTGGCGAGCCCGAGCTGGCCGGAGCCGCCGCCGCCCCAGCACTTGACCGAGAGCCCGACCTGGGCGCAGGTGTGCTCCTTGCCGGCGCTGACCGCCCGGGCGTTGCCCCCGAGAGGGATCGCGGGCGTGGGCATCTCGCCGGGATCGTCCCCCCGGGCGCTCGTGTCCCCGTAGCCGAGGTCGCCGCGAGTGTTGTCCCCCCAGCAGTGGACGGTCCGGTCGGAGAGCAGCGCGCAGGTGTGGCCGAAGCCGGCGCTGACCGCGACCGCGCTTCCCCCGACGTTGACCGCGGCCGGCGGCATCTCACCGGGGGCATCGCCGACGTCGCTCGTGTTGCCATAGCCGAGCTCGCCGTTGAGCCCGGCCCCCCAGCAGCGCACGGTCCCGTCCTCGAGCACGGCGCAGGTGTGCTGGGTGCCGGCGCTGATCGCCACGGCGCGAGCGCCGAGCGGGACCGGCGGGGGAGGCATCTCCCCGGGGGCGTCGCCGATGTTCGCCGTGCCGCCACTGCCCAGCCGACCGTGGGCGCCGCCGCCCCAGCACCGAACGCTGCCGTCGGTGAGGATCACGCAGGTGTGGTTGCCGCCCGCCGTGATCGCGACCGCCGGCCCGCCCACGTCGACCACCGGAGTCGGCATGTCCGCGGGCCCGGCCCCGAGGCTGTTGCCGTTGCCGTAACCGAGCCGTCCCACCAGCCCGAGGCCCCAGCAGCGCACGGTGTGGTCCGCGTAGAGGGCGCAGCTGTGGGCGAACCCGGAGGCGACCGCCCTGACCTTGGCGGATCCGAGGTTGGTGAAGGAGGCGCTGGGGAACTCGTCGTCGCCGACGTCGTCGGCGGAGCCGGTCCCGAGCCGGCCGTCGTCCCCGAGTCCCCAGCAGCGGACCCCGCCTCCCTCGATCACGGAGCCTCCCTCGAGCACGGCGCAGGTGTGCAGCCCGCCGGCGTCGAGGAACCCGTTGACCACGGAAGAGTCGGCCGAGGCGGCCTGCTCGGCACCCGCGGGCGCGGCGGCGGCGAGCGCCAGGGCGCAGGTCGCGAGGGCGACCAGGGCCGCGCCGCATCCCCGTGCCGGATACTCCCTTGCGCTCCTGCGGTATCTGTCACCCATCGTGCCCCCGTCCCGGACCGCGGCGAAATCTAGTCGGCCCCGGGACCGCGGTCAAGCGGTACCGCCCAGGGGGCCTGCCCGGACTCCCAGAGGTCGTTGAGCAGGACCGCGTCCTTGTAGGTGTCCATGCAGTCCCAGAAGCCCTCGTGGCGGAAGGCCGAGAGCTCCCCGGCCGCGGCGAGGCGCTCCAGCGGCTTGCGCTCCAGCACGCTCTCGGGAGTCAGGTAGGAGGTGATCCCCGGCTCGAAGCAGAAGAACCCCCCGTTGATCCAGTGCTCGCTGCGGGGCTTCTCGGAGAAGCCCGAGACCCGGTCGTCGCCGTCGAGGTGGGCCACTCCCCACTGCAGGTCGGGCCGCACCACGGTCACCGTCGCCACCGTCCCCTGCGCGCGGTGGAAGGCGAGCAGCGCCCCGGGGTCGAGGTCCGCGACCCCGTCGCAATAGGTCGCGCAGAAGGGCTCCCCGTCGAGGCGCTCGGCGGCGGCCAGCACGCGGCCCCCGGTCGGCGTGTCGGATCCGGTCGGCAGGCAGGTGACCTCGAGTCCCGCGCCCCACCGGGTGGCGGCCACGCACCCCTCGATCTTCTCCCCGAGGTACCCGGTCAGCAGCAGGAAGCGGCCGAACCCCTGGCTCGCGTAGATCCGGACCACGTGCCAGAGGATCGGCAGGCCGCCGATCTCGACCAGCGCCTTCGGCACCGTCTCGGTGCGCTCGCGCAGGCGCGTGCCCCTCCCCCCGCAGAGGATCGCCACAGGCAGCATGCCCCGTCCGCCGTTCACGGCCGTTCGCCGTTGGTTGCGATCGCCGCCGCTCAGCCGCCGGCGACGGCGGGCAGGATGGTCACCTCGTCGCCCTCGCTGAGCGGCGTGTCGAGCCCCTCGCCGAAGCGGATGTCCTCGCCGCTGACGTAGACGTTCACGAAGCGGCGCAGGTCGCCGTCCTGGGTGATCCGCTCCCGCAGCCCGCCGTGGCGCTCGAAGACGGCGTCGAGAGCCTCCCCGACCGTGCCTCCGTCCACCTCGACCTCGGACTCGCCGGCGGTCGCGGCTCGAAGCTGGGTGGGAATCTTCACGGTGACGGCCATCAGACGGGGACCTCCTGCCCCAGCCCCGCCTCGAAGCTCTCGAGGTCGGGATCGATCTCGTCCATGTGGAAGCTATCGCGGGCGGCGTCGAGCGTCTTCAGCCCCTCGCCGGTGACGTAAACGACGACCCGCTCGCCGTCGGCCAACTCACCACGCTCGGCGAGCCTGGCCAGCACCGCGGCGGTGACGCCGCCGGCGGTCTCGGTGAAGATCCCCGTCGTCTCGGCCAGCAGCCTGATCCCCCCGCGGATCTCGGAGTCGGAGACCGAGTCGATCGAGCCGCCGGTGCGCCGGGCCTGCTCGACCGCGTAGGGGCCGTCGGCCGGGTCGCCGATCGCCAGGCTCTTGGCGATCGTGTCCGGCCTCTGGGGCCGGCAGATGTCCCAGCCGTTGTGGAAGGCGGTGGCGACGGGGTCGCAGCCCTTCGCCTGCGCCCCGCAGAAGGCCGGCTGGGTCCCGGCCACCAGCCCGGCGTCGATCCACTCCGCGAAGCCGCGATGGATCTTGGTGAAGAGCGACCCCGAGGCGACCGGGCAGACGACCCGGTCGGGCAGCTCCCAGCCGAGCTGCTCCACCGTCTCGTAGGCGAGCGTCTTCGATCCCTCCGCGTAGTAGGGACGCAGGTTGACGTTGACGAACGCCCACGGTCTCGTCTCGGCAAGCTGGGTGCAGAGCCGGTTGACGTCGTCGTAGCTGCCCCTGACGCCGACCAGGTGGGTGCCGTAGATCCCGGTGGCGATCAGCTTCTGCTCCTCGAGGTCAGCGGGGACGAACACGTAGGACTCCATGCCCGCCGCCGCGGCCCTGGCGGCAACGGCGTTGGCCAGGTTGCCGGTGGACGCGCAGGCCACGGTCTCGAAGCCCAGCTCGCGCGCCTTGGCGACGGCCACCGCGACCACCCGGTCCTTGAAGGAATGCGTCGGGTTGGCGGCGTCGTTCTTGATCCAGATCTCCGCGCCCGTCCCGAGCCGCTCCGCGAGGCGCTCGGCGCGGATCAGGGGAGTCAGCCCCGGCTCCAGCGGGTCCGTGGGGCGCGACTCGAAGGGGAGGAAGTCCGCGTAGCGCCAGATCCCCCGCGAGCCGGCCTGGATTCGCCGTCGCGCCTCCTCGGGGTCCAGCCCCTCGAAGGAGTAGGCGACCTCCAGCGGCCCGAAGCACTCCTCGCAGACGAACCTCGCCTCCAGCGGGTAGGCCGTCCCGCACTCCTTGCACCTCAGGCTCTCGATTGACATCCGATCTCGCTTTCTCGCCCAAATTCCAAAGAAAAAACCTCCGCCTCGTGTGGGGCAGAGGTTCCGATCGGACTCTCCCCCACATCTTCCAGGCACCTGGTTCGCCTGCTGGAATTGGCACCTTCCCCGAACCGCAGGGGTCCGGATGGTTGCCGGGGCTTCAACGGGCCAGTCCCTCCACCCCTCTCGATGTGGCGTTATGTGGGGGCGATCATACCATCGCCCCCGAGCGCCGCCAAAGGGCCCGGTGGCTCAGGTCGTCGCCCGCAACGCGGTGGAAACGGGCGAGGGTGCCCGCAGGCTCTGCAGCACGGTGCAGTAGCGCTCGGTCTTGGCGATCAGCGAGTCGAGCTCGTCCCGGCTCGCCCCCGGGGCGTCCACCTCGAAGCGGACCCTGATCTCCTCGAAGCCGGCCGGCACCTCGCGGTCGATTCCCAGAGTCCCGCGCAGGTCGAGATCCCCCTCGACGACGACCTCGATGCGCTCGGTCTCCAGGCCCATCGCGGTGGCCACCATCTGGCAGGTGAGCTGGGCGCAGGCCGCCAGCGCCCCCAGCAGCAGGTCCCCCGAGCAGGCGGCCGTCCCGGCCCCGCCGACCCCGGAGTGCGCCTGCGCCTCCGCGACGGCGCGCCCGAGGTCCACCGAGCAGCTGACCACGTCCTCGCCGGCTCCCCCCCGAGCAGTGAGGGTGACGCGGGAGGCCGCCGGGTCACGGCGGTAGGCCTCCTTCAGTGGTCGTTGCGTCTCACGGAGATCCATTCCGGCCACTAACCTAACGTTGACCATGGATTGCACGCCGACCGAGAAGATGAGCGCCGATGCCGAACCTTCCGAAGCCGAGGCTGAGGCGAGCGGGCCGCCGCGGCGAGCTCATCGAGCCGGCGCGGCAGGCTGAGCAGCTCACCCCGAACGTCGAGCAGGTCGACGGCGAGGGCCTGCGCTGGGTCAGCATCGAGCGCCCGGGCTCGATGGAGCGCGCCTGGATAGAGGAGCACTTCGACTTCCATCCGCTCGACCTCGAGGACGTCTTCTCCCGCAACGAGCGGCCGAAGATCGACACCTACGACGACTACCTGTTCATCGTCCTGCACTTCCCGGTCTTCGACCGCGAGGCCGGACGGCTGGGCACCGGCGAGCTCGACCTCTTCGTCGGCCCGGGGTTCGTGGTGACGATCCAGAACCAGCCGCTGAAGCCGGTCGAGTACCTCTTCGAGAGCTGCCGGTCAAAGGAGGAGCTGCGCGACCAGCTCTTCTCCCGCGGCTCGGGCTACCTGCTCTACCGGATCGTCGACGACAGCTTCGACTACTGCTTCCCGATGCTGCGCAAGATCGGCAACAAGCTCGACAACCTCGAGGGCGAGATCTTCGAGGGCCGCGGCGAGGACGTGGTCCGCGACATCTCCAACGCCAAGCAGGAGATCATCAACTTCCGCAAGGTGATCCGCCCCCAGCGCCCCGTCCTGCGTGACCTCGAATCGGTCAAGCAGCGCTACCTCGCCCCGGACCTGGAGATCTACTTCGACGACATCGTCGACGCCCACGAGCGGATCTGGGACATGCTCGAGAACTACAAGGAGGTGGTGGTCGCGCTCGAGGAGACCAACGAGTCGGTGATCTCCCACCGCGTCAACGACATCCTCCGCGTGCTTACCTCGATCAGCGTCATCGTCCTGCCGCTGACGCTGATCGCCAGCATCTGGGGGATGAACGTCGGCGTGCCGGGCGAGGGCGATCACACCGACTTCTACGTGATCGTCGGCTCGATGGGGCTGCTGCTCGTCGGAATGATCGTCTACTTCCGCCGCCGCGGCTGGCTCTGAGGCCGCCGCTCCGCCCGGATCCTCCCCTCCCGCCCACCGGTCCTGGCCCGGCGAGTCGCGCGGGATTCGACAGCCGTAGGATCAGGGGGTGGTCAGCGAGCGAATCTGGGCGCCGTGGCGCCTCTCCTACGTGAAGGACGCGGCAAAGGACATCGAGGAAGCCTGCATCTTCTGCGCGAAGCCGCCCGAGCGGCGAGACCAGGAGAACCTGATCGTCCACCGCGGCGAGCGCTGCTTCGTGATCCTCAACCTCTACCCCTACACGAACGGCCACCTGATGGTGGCGCCCTACGAGCACACCGCCCGCCTGCAGGACCTCGAACCCGACACCGTCGCGGAGATGATGGACCTGGCGCGCCGGGCGATGAACCGCCTCGAGGAGGTCTACGACCCCCACGGCTACAACGTCGGCTTCAACCAGGGCCGCGCCGCGGGGGCCGGGGTCGAGCACCACATCCACATGCACGTGGTGCCGCGCTGGGGCGGGGACACGAACTTCATGCCGGTGATCGCCGACACCAAGGTGATGCCCCAGACCCTCGAGGAGAGCTACGAGGCGTTGAGGAAGGGCTATTGAGCGAGGCGCCCCCCCTGGCCCCCCCGGGGATTTTCAAGGCGTACGACATCCGGGGGCTCTACGGCTCCGAGATGGACGAGACCACCGCCCACGCGGTGGGCCGGGCCTTCGCCCGGGTCCTCGCCCGGCTCCGCGGCAAGCGGCCCGCAGAGCTGCGGGTCGGCCTCGGACGCGACATGAGGCTCACCGCCCCCTCGATGGCTGCCGAGCTGCGCGACGGGCTGATCTTCGAGGGAGCAACCGTGCTCGACGCCGGGATGGTCGCCACCGAGATGCTCTACTTCCTGGTCGGCTCCCGGAACCTCGACGGCGGGGCGATGGTCACCGCCTCGCACAACCCGAAGCCCTACACGGGGGTGAAGCTGATCCGCGAGGGAGCGCTCGCCCTCTCAGGAGACGCCGGGATCGGCGATGTGAAGGCTGAGATCGAGGCCGGCCTGGGCCGGGCCCCGGGGGGCGGCTCGCTCGAGGAGGTCGACATCTGGAAGGAGTTCCGCGACCACGCCCTGACCACCGTGGACCCCTCCGCGATCTCGCCGCTGCGGATCGTCGTGGACGGCGGCAACGGGATGGCCGGGCCGATGGTGGGCCCGATCCTCGAGAGGCTGGGCCTCGACCTGGTGAAGCTCTACTTCGAGCCCGACGGTGAGTTCCCAGACCACGAGCCCAACCCGCTGCTCGAGGAGAACCGGCGACTGATCATGGAGCGGGTCCGCGCCGAGGGCGCGGACCTGGGGATCGCCTGGGACGGAGACGCCGACCGCTGCTTCTTCATCGACGGCGGCGGGACCTTCTGCGACGGCGACTTCGTCTGCGCCCTGCTCTCCGAGGCCGTCCTCGGAAAGCACCCCGGCTCGACGATCCTCTACGACCCCCGGTCCAGCCGCGCGGTGCCCGACACGATCGCGGCGGCCGGCGGGCGCTCGGCGCTCTCGAGGGCCGGCCATGCGTTCTTCAAGGCGCGGATGCGCGAGGAGGTGGCCGCCTTCGGCGGCGAGGTCTCCGGCCACTACTACTTCCGCGACTTCTGGTGCGCCGACTCGGGAACCCTGCCGGCGCTGCTGATGCTCGAGCTTCTCTCCGGGTCGGACCTCGACCTCGCCGGGCTGATGGCCGATTTCCGCTCCCGGTACTTCATCTCCGGCGAGATCAACTCCGAGGTGGAGGACCAGGGCGCGAGGATCGAGCTGATCGCCGAGCGCTATGCCGACGCCGAGATCGACCGCCTCGACGGGATCTCCGTCGACTACCCGGACTGGCACTTCAACGTGCGGCCCTCGAACACCGAGCCCCTGCTCCGCCTCAACCTCGAGTCGGTGGTCTCCGCCGAGCACATGGCGCAACGTCGCGACGAGGTGCTGGGGTTGATCAGAGGGTGAGGGCCGAGGAGGCGCTGGAGCGCGCCGCCGAGGCCGGTGTCCACTGCCTGAGGATCCCCACCCCCTTCGCGGTGGGAAGGGTGAACTGCTATCTGATCGAGGACGAGCCCCTCACCCTCGTGGACACCGGGCCGAATTCCGGCAAGGCGCTCGACGAGCTGCAGGGCCAGCTCGCCGCCCGCGGCCACTCGATCGACGACCTCGAGCTGGTGATCGTCACCCACCAGCACATCGACCACCTCGGGCTGATCGAGATAATCGTCGAGCACTCCGGCGCCGAGGTCGCCGCGATCGGGGTCGCCGCCAGGCGCCTGGCGAACTTCCGGGCCGACTCGGAGGCCGACGACGCCTTCGCCGCCGAGCTGATGAGCATGCACGGGGTCCCCGGGCAGGTGGTCTCGGTGCTGCGCACGGTCACCGCGAGCTTCCGCGGCTGGGGGGCCTCGGCGAAGGTCACCCGCCCGCTCGCCGACGGGGAGCGGCTGGCCTTCGCCGGGCGCGAGCTTCAGGCGTTCCACCGCCCCGGCCACAGCCCCTCCGACACCGTCTTCTGGGACGAGCGGCGCCGCATCCTGCTTGCCGCCGACCACCTGATCAAGCACATCTCCTCCAACCCGCTCCTGACCCGGCCGCTGGACGGCTCGCCCGGTCGCACTCGGGCCCTGGTCTCCTACCTCGATTCCCTGCGGGCGACCCGCGAGATGCCCGCCGAGATCGTCCTCGCGGGGCACGGCGAGCCGATCACCGACCACGTGGCGCTGATCGACGAGCGCCTCGCCAAGCACGAGCGCCGCAAGGAGAAGATCCACGGCCTGATCGCCGAGTGCCCGCGCACCGGATACGAGCTCGCGCAGGCGATCTGGGGCAACGTGGCGGTGACCCAGGCCTACCTGACCCTCTCGGAGGTGATCGGGCACATCGACCTGCTGGTGGACGAGGGCCGGGTCGAGGAGCGCAGCGAGGACGGGGTGATTCGCTATCGGGCGGTGGGCGATGGCTGAGGCGGCCAAGAAGCGGATGCTGATCATCGTCAACCCCTACGCGAGGACGGTCTCGGATCGCCTCAAGAACCTCGTCGTCTACGCGCTTCAGGGCCGCTACGAGGTCGAGGCGGTGAGCACCGAGTCCCAGAACCACGCCACGGAGATCGGGCGCGAGGCGAGCGAGGGGGGCTACGACATCGTCGTCGCCTTCGGCGGCGACGGGACGCTGAACGAGGTCGCAAACGGCCTCGCCGGCACCGACGTCCCGGTCTCGATCCTCCCCGGCGGCTCGACCAACGTCGTAGCCCGCACCCTCGGGATCCCCAACGATGTCGTCGAGGCGACCGAGCACCTCCTCGCGCTCGCCGACGACTTCGCCCCGCGCCCGATCGACCTGGGAATGGCGGGGGACCGCTACTTCGTCTTCTCCTGCGGGATCGGCATCGACGCAACGGTCGTCGAGCGGGTCGAGTCGAACCCGAAGCTGAAGGCGCGAGGCGGGCCCTACTACTACGTCTACTCGGCGATCGCCGGCTTCTACCGCCGCTACCTCCTCAACCCGGTGTGGCTGCGGGTCGAGGCCGACGGCGAGACCGTGGAAGGCGTCACCGCCCTGGCCCAGAACTCCAACCCCTTCACCTACTTCTCCAAGCGGCCGATCCGGGTCTGCACCGAGGTCGAGATAGACGACGGCACCCTCTCCGTCGGGGTGCTGTTGCGGGCCGCCCAGCGGGACACCCCCACCCTGGTCGCGCGGCTGCTCAGCGAGCGCGGCCTTGCCGGACACCGGGCCGTCAGGCTGCTCAACGGCATCGGAGAGGCAACCGTCACCTCGATCTCGCCGGGCGAGGGCGGCGCCCCGCGGCCGGTGCCCGTGCAGGTGGACGGCGACTACCTGGGAGAGCGGGAGAGCGTGCGGCTGAGGGTGGTGCCGGGGGCGCTGAGGATCGTTGCCTGAGGCCGGCTGCCCCTTCTGCGCGATCGTCGCCGGGGAGGCCGAGGCGACGGTCGTACTCTCCGAGCCCGGGGCGGTCGCCTTCCTGGACAACCGGCCGCTCTTCCCGGGTCACTGCCTGCTCGTCCCGACCGAGCACCGCGAGACCCTGCTCGACCTCGCCGACGCCGAGGTCGGCCCCTTCTTCGCCGCCGCCCGGCGCCTCGCGGCCGCGGTCACCGATGCGATGGAGGCCCAGGGCACCTTCGTGGCGCTCAACAACGTGGTCAGCCAGAGCGTCCCCCACCTCCACGTCCACGTCGTCCCGCGGCGGCGCAGGGACGGCCTGCGCGGCTTCTTCTGGCCGCGGGCGAGGTATTCCTCCGCAGCGGAGATGGCGGAGGTCGGCGGGCGGATCGCCGCGGCGCTCAGGGCTTGAAGGCGATCTGGGCGGCGAAGGGCTCGATGGTCCCGCAGTTGACCAGCTCGAGGTAGTAGTCGAAGTTGCGGTTGTCGACCGGGTTCTTGGCGACCGTCCTGTCGGTGAACTTGCGCATCGTGTTGAGCACCGCTCCCGAGCTCTTCACCGAGGCGATCACCGCGTAGCCGTTGAACTGCGGGCTGAGCCCCGCCTTGAGCCTCTTGCGGACCAGCAGCAGGTGCGCGTCGAAGTCGCCGTCGTTGTCGTTGACGAAGAGGGCGAGGCTGCCGATCCGGGCACCCTGCGGGAGGTTCAGCCCGGTGAGGCTGCTCCCCTTCACGGCGTTGAGGTCTCCCCGGTTCTCCGAGTTGAGCAGGCCGGGGTCCTGCGGGTTCCGAGCGGCGAAGCTGCCGCAGACCGAATTGCCGGCGTTGTTGTTGGTCGAGCTGGTGACCGGGACGAAGGCGGGTGCCGGGAAGTCGACGACCCGCTGCCGGGAACCGCCCGCCGCGAAGACGTTGCCAATCGCCAGGCTGACCGCCACCGCGACCATCAACCCGACGCTGAGACCGGCGTAGAACCGCTTACCCATCCGCGGTTCGACCGTACCACCCGGCCCTCGGCCCGGCAACCCTCCCACGACGTCCGGACCGGCGCCCCCTGCGCAGGCCCTCCGGCTGGGCAGCCCTCGGCCGGCTCACCCGGCAACCCTCCCCCGACGCCCGGACCGGCGACCCCCGCGCAGGTCCCCCGGCTGGGCAGCCCTCGGCCGGCTCACCCCAGCAATCCCTCCGCCCGCCCCCCCTCGACGGTCTCCAGCAGGGTCTCCAGGGCATCGTAGAGCGGAATCCAGCCCAGCTCGCTCCGCGCTTTCGAGGTGTCCACGATCACCGGGACCCGGAAGGCGTTCACCCACTCGACCTCGATCGGGCGCAGGGGAAGGCGCGCGGCGGCGGAGGCCAGGGCGCCGACCGCCGACGCCGGGACCCTGACCGAGTGCCACTCCAGCGCCCGCGCCAGATCCGCGAGCGTGATCTCTCCGTCGCCGGCGAGGTTGTAGGCGCCGGGCCTGCCCCGACCCGCCGTGGCCGCCGCGAGGGCGCTCGCCACGTCGTCGTGGTGGACGAGCTGGAAGCGCACCCCCCACTCCGGGAGGACCGGGCGCAGTATCGACAGGCTCCGCATCGCCTCGCGGACCAGCGGCAGCCGGTAGCCGACCCCCACCTGGGCGACGGCGTGCTCGACCAGCTTGATCGCATGGCGACCAGCGACGATGCAGGGCCGGAAGACGTGCGCCTCGGTGCCGGACCCCTCCAGCGTCCGCGCCAGCATGCCCTCCAGCTCGGCCTTCTGCGCCGAGTAGTAGAAGTCCTCGCTTCCCCGGGCCGGGACCTCCTCGCCCAGCGGCTGGGGGTTGTCGGTGTGAAAGCCGTAGGCGGCGACCGAGGAGGTGTAGACGAGGCGTGAGGCGCCCGCGTCTCTCGCCGCTTCGAAGACGTTGCGCGTCCCCTCGAGGTTGACGCGGCGGGTCTCCTCGCGGCTGCCGAAGATCGCGAAGGCGAGGTGGACGACGACGTCGGCGCCCTCCACCAGCCGCGCCACCGCCTCGCGGTCGAGCACGTCGCCCCGCTGGTGGTGCACCTTCGAGAAGCCATGCGCGGCGGGATCGAAGGCCCGGCGGGCCATCCCCCGCACCGTCTCGACCGCATCCTCGCGCTCCAGCGCCACCAGCAGGGGCCTGCCGACCTCGCCGGTGGGACCGGTGACCGCCACGGTGAGCCCCATGCGGTCAGTCTATGCCCGCACCGCCGCCTCACACCGCCGCCGAACTTCAACTTCCGGCTGTATGTCAGCCGAAAGTTGAAACTCGGCGAGGGGGTGCCGGTCAGCCGGCGGGGGTGACGCGGTAGGCGTCGAAGACCGACTCCACGTTGCGGATGCGCGAGATGCACTGCTTGAGCTGCTGGGTGTCGCCGACCTCGACGGTGAAGCGGTTCTTGACCATCGGGTGCTTGGTGATGCAGCTTGCCTCGAGGATGTTGATCCCGGCCTCCGCGAAGGTCCGCGAGAGATCCTCCAGCAGCCGGGTGCGATCCCAGGCGTCCACCTGGAGCACCACCCGGTAGGAGGCCTCGTTGTCCCCCTCCCAGGAAACGTCGACGATCCGGTCCGGGGCGCGGCTCAGGGCGCCGACGTTCTTGCAGTCCTCGCGGTGGATGGTGATCCCCCGGCCCAGCGAGACGTAGCCGAGGATCTTGTCGCCGGGGACGGGGCTGCAGCACTTGGCGAGCCGAACCGCCACGTTCTCGACGCCCTTCACCTGGATCCCGTAGTTGGATGCCTCCTTGGTGCGGCGCGCCGCGTCCTCGCGCCCCCGCGCCACCCCCAGCGGCTTGCTGTTCTCGACCGCCTCCCCCGCCTTCAGCCGCTGCATCAGCTTGTTGGCGACCGTCTTGGCGGCGATCTTGCCCTGGCCGAGCGCGATGTAGAAGTCGTTGGCGCGCCGGAAGCCCATCTCGCGCATCACGTCGGCCAGCAGCGGCGACATCGCCAGCTTCTGCATCGGCAGGTTGCGCTTTCGCAGCGCCTGCTCGAGCACCTCCCGGCCGCGCCGCTCGGCATCCTCGCGCCGCTCCTCCTTGAACCAGGCCCGGATCTTGTTGCGGGCACGGCTGGTGCGGACCAGCTTCAGCCAGTCGCGCGAGGGGCCGCGCTCCCGCTTCGAGGTCAGCACCTCGACGATGTCCCCGGACTTGAGCTGGTAGTGGAGCGGGACGATCTTGCCGTTGACCTTGGCGCCGACGCAGCGGTGGCCGACGTCGGTGTGGACCGCGTAGGCGAAGTCCAGCGGGGTGGAGCCCGCCGAGAGGTTCTTGACCTCCCCCCTCGGGGTGAAGACGAAGACCTCGTCCTCGAACAGGTCCACCTTCAGCGACTCGAGGAACTCGGTGGGGTCCTGGTCGCCCTCGGCCTCGACCAGCTGGCGCAGCCAGGTCATCTTCTCCTTCTGCGGATCGCCCTTGCCGCCCTCCTTGTAGACGACGTGGGCGGCGATCCCGAACTCCGCGAGCTGGTGCATCTCGGCGGTCCGTATCTGGATCTCCAGCGGCTTGCCCTCGGGGCCGATCACCGTCGTGTGCAGCGCCTGGTACATGTTGGCCTTGGGCATCGCGATGAAGTCCTTGAAGCGGCCCGGCAGGGGCTTCCACAGCGAGTGGATCACGCCGATCGCCCCGTAGCAGTCCTTGACCGAGCCGACGATCACCCTCATCGCGGTCAGGTCGAGGATCTCGTTGAACTCCCTGCCCTTCTTGGTCATCTTGGTGTAGATCGAGTAGAAGTGCTTGGCGCGCCCCGAGATCTCGGCCTCGATGCCGACCTGCTCCAGCTCTCCCGAGAGAAACTCGCCCGCCTCGGTCACGTAGGCCTCCCGCTCGGTCCGCTGCTGAGCGACGAGCTGCTTGATCTCGTCGTACTTGCGGGGGTGCAGCGTCGAGAAGGCGAGGTCCTCGAGCTCCCACTTGATGGCGTGGATCCCCAGCCGGTGGGCGAGCGGAGCGTAGATCTCCAGCGTCTCGCGGGACTTGGCGATCTGCTTCTGCTTGGGCAGCGCCCGCAGCGTGCGCATGTTGTGCAGGCGGTCGGCCAGCTTGATCAGGATCACCCTGACGTCGGTGGCCATCGCCACCATCATCTTTCGGTAGTTCTCGGCCTGACGCTCGTCGCGGCTCTCGAAGGTGATCCCGGTCAGTTTGGTGACGCCGTCCACGAGCCGGGCGACTCCCGGGCCGAACCCTGTCTCGATCTCCTCGAGGCTGGTGCCGGTGTCCTCGACGGTGTCGTGCAGCAGCGCCGCGCAGAGGGTCGCCGTGTCGAGCCGCATGCCGGCGCAGATCCGGGCCACACCGACCGGGTGGGTGATGAACTCGTGGCCGGAGCGGCGCCGCTGGTCGGCGTGCCGCTCGCAGGCGAACACGAAGGCGCGCTCCACCGCGTCCCGGTCCACCGCGGCCTGCGCCGAGGAGCCGTTGGCGGAGGAGTCGAACTCCTCGACCAGGGCGAGGAGGTCGCCGAGCATGGCGCGCTCGTCCTCGCCGAGGCTCCTGGTCAGCTCATCGCGGGGGGGCTTCCCGTGGGCGCCCTCGAGCACGCCCACCTTGAGGTGGCCGCGGCTGCCTACGGTTGTCTCAGGCTCTCCAGGTATCGCTTGACCTCCGCGTGGCGCGCCTGGCAGGCCCTGAAGGCCGCCGAGCGCTCCAGTTCGGTGCCCTCCGAGGATAGGGCCCCGAGGCGCCGCCGGCCCGCCTCGCGCCCGATCCGCACCAGCCCCAGCTCGGCGAGCACCCGCGCGCATCGGCCGGCCAGCTCGGGGCTGCGCGGGTGCGGGCCGGATCCGCGAAGGCGTGCGATCAGCTCCTCCTCGCCCGCGGGGGCCCCGTCGCGAAGGTCACGGAAGAGGGCCCGCAGCGGCTCTCTGAGGCCGAGCTGTTCGTCGAGGACGGCCAGCGCGAAGCGCACCTCGGCCTCTCCCCAGACGGCGTGCAGGAATCCCGAGCCGTCCAGGCATTCCCCGGCCGCGCGCATCGAAGCCGGGCCGGGGGGCGGGTCGACCAGGACGACGTGCTCGTACGCCGCCGCCATCCCGGGAACCAGCGCCAGCGCGGCGTAGTCGCTCAGCGCCAGGCCCTCTCCCGGCCCGGCGGCGACCGCCTCGATCCGCTCGAGGGCACAGCGCCCGCAGGCCAGCTGCGGCCCGGCGGCAGCGAACCGTGCCAGCCCCGCGGCACCGCCTGCCAGTCCCGCCCGCCTGGAGGCATCGGCGCTGAGGACCAGGACCCCGGCGCCGCTGGAAACGAGCTCCGCGACGACGGAGGCCGGTGAGCCGCCCTTGCGGTTGACCGCCTTCCGCGAGGGACCGCCCGCCCCGCGGCCGGCGACCGCGCGGGAGGGGGCGGGGCCGGCGGGCATCTCGTCCGAGGGGGCGGGGCCGGCGGGCATCTCGTCCGAGGGGACGGAGCCGGCGGGCATCTCGTCCGAGGGGACGGAGCCGGCGGGCGCCTCCATCGCGGCGTCGAAGCGGCGCCACCACTCACCGACCGGCGGGCCGGCGCAGCCGTGATCCGGCCCCTCCTCCCCGCCTTTGGCACCGCTCAGCGGATAGAGCTCCCGCAGCACCAGCCGCGGCTCGACCGAGCCGTTCCACTGGTTGACCTCGAGGTGCACCGAGGCGTCTATCTGCTCGTCGGGGGCGACCGAGATCGAGGAGCGGCCGAAGGCCACGGCCAGCGCCCGGTGCGAACCGCTGAGCAGGCTGAAGCGCGAGTGCCTGCCCTCCCCCATCTCCCGGACGTCGCTGACCCTGGCCGAGGGCACCAGGAGGTTGACGGCCGGGTTCCCCGCGCCGAACGGGCCGAGCCTCTCCAGCTCCTCGGCCAGCGCCAGGCCGATCCGGTCGCCCCCGACCACCGCGTCGATGCGCTCGGTTCGCGCCGGGGGGCCCCCGCCGAGCTGCTCCCGGGCCCGCTCCGAGAACGCCGCCCGGAACGAGTCGAGGTCGCTCTCGTGCAGCTCCAGGCCGGCCGCGGCGGCGTGCCCTCCGAACGCGCCCAGCCACCGCGAGCAGGCGCGCAGCCCCGCCAGCAGGTCGAAGCCCGGGACGCTCCGCCCCGACCCCCGTCCGGACCCCTCTTCGTCCAGGGAGATCACGATCGCCGGACGGCCGGTGCGCTCGACCAGCCGCGAGGCGACGATCCCGATCACCCCCGGGTGCCAACCCCGGCCCCCCACCACCACAGCCGCGTCCTCCTCCCCGCTACCCGGCAGCCTGCGCAGCGCGGCGAGCGCCGCCGCCTCCACCTCGCGCTCGGTCTCGCGCCGCTCGCGATTGGCCTGCTCGAGCTCGGAGGCGATCGCCGCCGCGCGCTCCCCCTCGGCGGTGAGGAATAGCTCGACGCCGGCGTCCGCCCGGTAGAGGCGGCCGGCGGCGTTGATCCTCGGGGCGAGGCGAAAGGCGAGGTCGGACTCGTCGAGCCGGGTGGGCTCGCACCCGGCCGAGGCCATCAGCGCCCGTAACCCGGGGCGTCGAGCGCGGCGCGCCACCTCGAGACCGCGCCGGACCAGGGCGCGGTTCTCGCCAACCAGCGGCACCACGTCGGCGACCGTGGCCAGCGCGACGAGGTCGAGGTCGCTCTCGGCCGGATCCGGGCCCTGCCCAGCGGCTTCGCGAAGCGCCTGGGTGAGCTTCCATGCCACCGCGGTCCCGCACAGCTCTGCGAACGGGTAGCCCCCGAGCGCCGGGTGGAGGACCGGGCAATCGGGCAGCTCCTCGCCCGGAGCGTGGTGGTCGGTGACGATCGCCTCGATTCCCAGCTCCCGGGCCCGCCTCACCTCCTCGGTGGCGGTGATCGCGCAGTCCACGGTGAGAACCAGCTCCGTCCCCCGGTCCGCGAGGCGCTCGATCGAGGACCCGCTGAGCCCGTAGCCCTCGGAGAGCCGGTCGGGGATCAGCCAGTCGCAGCTCGCCCCCAGGTCGCGCAGCGCCGCCACGCAGATCGCCGTCGCGCAGACCCCGTCGGTGTCGAAGTCCCCGTGCACGGTGATCCGCCGGCCCTCGCCGACCGCCTCCAGCAGGCGAGCGGTGACCTCCTCCATCGCCGCGAACCGGTGCGGCTCGTGGGTCTCGTCGGCGCGCAGGAAGCTGCGGGCCGCCTCGGCGGTCCGGTAGCCCCGCCGCACGAGGGTGATCGCCACCGGCTCGCTGAGCCCCAGGTCCTCGCTGAGGGCACGCGCTTCGGCGTAGGAGTATGGCTCGACCTCGTAGGCCTTCAGAGGCTTGGGCACGCGTTGAGGCTAGGAAGCGCCCCCGACGCCTTCCTCTCCCCGGCCGCCCCGAAATTGGGGCCAAATCGGACCCTTGAGGCCAAATCGCGCCCGCCGGGGGAGTGGTCCGGGCCGCCGGGGCAGCCCCGGCTCCGCCCTCCTGGTCGATGTGTGTGGACTTTTTCTGCCCTGGACACCGGAACTTCACACGCCTGCCTGGAATGGCGGCGGAGGTGGCCGGCTCCGGGGGGCCGGCGGAGGTGGCCGGCTTCGGGGGGCCGGCGGAGGTGGCCGGCTTCGGGGGGCCGGCGGAGGTGGCCGGCCCTAGGGCCCGGCGGCTCCGGAGCGCTCCGTGCGGAGCCCGATCAGGTAGACGACCCCCAGGCCGATCACGGCCCCGGGCACGGCCACCAGGGCCGTCGCGATGTCGGTGTCCCCGAGGCTCTTGCCGGTGGCCGCGTGGACGATCGCGCCGAACACGATCGCCCCGGCCACGGAGCCGAGGAAGGCGCCGATGATCCCCTGCCAGAAGTGGTCGGGGAGGAAGACGGTGAAGTGCCAGAGCGCGATCCCCATCGTGAACCAGACGAGCAGGGCCATCAGCGGTGCCTCCCGTGGCGTCGCTTGGCCCGGGCCGCGCGGCGCTTCGCGTTGCGCTCTCGACGAGCGGCGCGCTCGGCGGCCGACCCGAGGACGGTCTCGGCCTCGATGCGGTCCTCGTCCTCCCCGCCGGACCCGTCCGCGGTCCCGGAGGGCTGGCGCTCCGGGGCTGGGGACGGCTCGGCCTGCCCGGTCCCGGAGGGCTCGCGCTCCGCGGCTGAGGGCGGCTCGGGCTGGCGCTCCGGGGCTGGGGACGGCTCGGCCTGCCCGGCTTCGGGCGCGACCTCCTCTTCGGCCCCTTCCGGCACCTTGGCGCCGGTCGGGGCGCTGGGGACCTCGGCGACGGCGACGGCTGCCTCCGAGCCGGCCGGCACCGCCTCCAGGTCCTCCTCGGGCGCCGCTCCCTCCCCCGGCTCCTCCTCGCCGATCCTGGCGACCGCGGCCTCCTCCGCGTAGGGGGGCACGGCCCCATCGGCCCGCTCGATCCGGGCGCGTCGGCGCCGGAAGGCGGGTTCGCGCTCCTTCCAGGCGGTCAGCACCGGAGAGGCGATGAAGATCGAGGAGTAGGTCCCCGAGGCGATCCCGACCAGCATCGCGAAGGCGAAGTCCTTGAGAATGACGCCGCCGAAGACCAGCAGCGAGGCGACCCCGATCAGGGTCGAGAAGCTGGTCGCCAGCGAGCGGGTCAGCACCTCGCTCATCGAGCGGTTGACGATCTGCGAGAAGGCCGCGCGGGGCATCCGGGGCAGGTTCTCGCGTATCCGATCGAAGACGATGATCGTGTCGTAGAGGGAGTACCCGAGGATCGTCAGGAACGCGGCGACCGTCCCGGTCGTCACCTCCCTCCCGGTCAGCGAGTAGATGCCGGCGGTGATCAGCACGTCGTGGAAGAGCGCGATCAGCACCGGGATCGCGAACTTGGGCTGGAAGCGGAAGGCTACGTAGGCGCAGATCACCAGCAGCGAGAGGATCAGCGCCTTCAGGGCGCTGCTCGCGACCTGCTGGCCGAAGGTCGGCCCGACGCTGGTGCTGTCGAAGCCGTCGGCGGCGACTCCGAACTCCGTGCCGAGCGCGCGGCGGGCGTCCTTGACCCGCCCCGGCTGCAGCTGGCGCGTCTGGATCTGGAAGACGTTGTTGCCGAGCACCGGGTCGGAGACCTTCTGGATCTCCTCGCCGTCGATCCCGGCGCTGCTCAGGGTGCTGCGCACCGCGCCCTCGTCGGTCGGCTTGACCAAGGCCACCGTTATCCGTGTCCCCGACTCGAAGTCGATCCCGAAGTTGAGCTGCTTGGTGGCCAGCGAGAGCGACCCGATCAGCAGGATGCATCCCGAGATCGAGAAGAACCAGCGGCTCGCTCCCATGAAGTCGAAGTGCCAGCGGAACCGCTGCTTGGCGGCCCCGAGCATGCTCGGCGAGCGCAGGAAGCGGCTGCGGCTCATCGTCCCCAGCAGGGCCTGCGTGAAGACGACCGCGGTCAGAAGCGAGACGATCGTCCCGATGCCCAGCGTGAAGGCGAACCCCTTGACCCCCGCCGTGGCGAGCACGAAGAGGATGAACGCGGTCAGCAGGGTGACGACGTTGGCGTCGATGATCGTGGCGATCCCGCGGCGGTAGCCGGCGGCGATCGCCGAGGGCATGGACCTGCCGGCGCGCACCTCCTCCTTGATTCGCTCGAAGATGACGATGTTGGAGTCGGCGGCGACCCCGATGGTCAGCACCAGCCCGGCGATGCCAGGCAGGGTCAGCGTGATCGGGATCAGCTTGATCAGCGCGAAGAAGATCACCCCGTAGGCGCCCAGCGCGATCGAGGCGATCAGCCCCAGGAAGCGGTAGAAGGCGATCAGGAAGATGACCACCAGGACCACCCCCACCAAGCCGGCCTTGATGCCCTCGTCGAGCGCCTGCTGGCCGAGGGTCGCGGAGACCTGGGTCTGGCTGATCAGCTTCAGATTGATCGGCAGGGCGCCGATCTGAAGCGTCGTCGCCAGGTCCTGGGCCTCGCCGACGCTCTGGAATCCGCCCGAGATCTGGGCCCCCTGGCGGCCGTCGATCCCGTCCGGGTTCTCCTGGAAGTTGATGATCGGGCGGGTGACGACGACGTTGTCCAAAACCACCGCGAAGTGCCCGGAAAGCGCCGCCGCCTGATCGGGGGTGATCGAGCCGATCGCTCCGGCCGCGGCGGCGCTGTTGGCGCCGCGCTGGGAGATCGTGCGAGTGACGTCCTGGAAGGCGGTGCGCCCCTTGTCGGTGAAGCCGAAGGTGACGTTGGGCGCGTTGGTCGTCGGGTCGTAGTTCTGCTCGGGGTTGGTGATGTCGGTCCCCGAGAGGGCCGGGCGGTCGCGCAGCGCGTACCAGCCGGGCGGGAACTGGTCCGGGGGGACCGTGGTGCCGCTGGAGTCAGACGGAGACTCCGCGACGACGATCGTCCCGACCGGCACCTTGACGACGAGCCCGCTGCGCGGGCGCTTCTGCCCGGTCGGGCTGACGTAGAGGTCGTTGACCGAGGTCTCGGGCCCGGCGATCAGCCTGTGCGGGGCGGCGCGCCCGAAGAGGTAGTAGCGCGGCGTCGAGGCCGAGCAGTTGGTGCAGTCGGGGACCGGCTCCTGCTTGGCGGCGAGTTGGGTCGCGTCGTAGGCGGTCGGGTAGGCGCCGGAGAGCACGAGCTGCTGGGCGAGAGGAGAGCTCGGGTTGCGCCCCGCCTCGCGCCAGCGCTGGCGCGAGGCCTTCAGCGCGGCCGGCGGCGGGTTGAGCCCCGGGCGGCCCCCGATCACCTTCTCGGGGCCGATCAGGTTGGGCTCCCAGTCGTAGAAGTAGAGCTGAGCGGTGGTGCCGACCTGGTCGATCGCGCGCTGGGCGTTCTTGACGTCGGGGAGGCTGACGGATATCTCGGTGGTGCCCAGCCGCGAGACCTCGGGCTCGGAGACGCCGAGCTTGTCGATCCGCCGCCTGATGATCTCGATCGAGCGGTTGATGTCGCTTCCGGTGACCTCCTTGACCTGGCCGGAGGGCTTGCCCTGGTAGATCAGCTCGACCCCGCCCTTCAGGTCGAGGCCGAGCTTGGTCGGCCTGGTGGCGATCACCAGAGCGGAGACCGCGACCAGCCCGAGGACGAACAGCAGGACGAAGAGGTGGCGGCGCCCCCGGCTCATCCCGGGTCCTCAGCCTTCCGGGGTGAGCACGATCAGCAGGCCGCCGTCCTCGTCGTAGGCCGGGAAGACGTCCGCCACCGCCTCCGCGGGGAGGTCGCCCTCGGCGTTGACGGAGACGCGCTTGCCCAGGGAGCGGACACCCCACTCCAGGGAGGTCTCGATCGGGTCGGTGAACCCGTCGCCGTTGGTGTCGGCGCTCTCGCCGCCGTCGCCCTCGTCGCGCCAGCGCAGCCCCAGCACGTCGCGCACCGGCCGGCCGATCACGTCCTCGTCCTTCAGCCCGGTGAGCTCGAAGCTGCCCCTCCCGGCGTCGATCACCCGGGCCTCCTGGTCGCAGACGAAGAAGGCCGCGTTGGGCGCGGGGTAGTAGTCGTCGAGGAGCTCGAAGACGAACCCGAAACCGCACTTCGCGCAGCCCTTCGGGCGGGCGCTGAAACCGGCGCTGCGGTCGCCGCTGTGCTCCCGGTTGCCGCAGTTGGGGCAGATGAAGAAGGGCATCGCCGAGACAGGCTACAAACTGGCGAGCGCAAGGCCGGGCCTCAGAACAGGGTCGCAGCGCCCTCGGGCACCGGGATCTCCAGGTGCTCGAAGGCGCGACGGGTCAGCACCCTGCCGCGCGGCGTGCGCTTGACCATCCCCTGCTGGAGAAGATAGGGCTCGAGCACGTCCTCGATCGTGTCCTGCTCCTCGCCGATCGCCACGGCCAGGGTCGAGAGGCCGACCGGCCCTCCCCCGAACTTGCTGGCGACGGTCTCCAGCAGGGCGCGGTCGCTCCGGTCCAGGCCCGCCTCGTCGACCTCGAGCATCTCCAGGGCCGCGTTCGCCACCCCGGCGCTGACCACGCCTTCCCCGCGCACATCGGCGTAATCGCGGACCCGCCGCAGCAGGCGGTTGGCGACTCGCGGGGTGCCGCGCGAGCGCGCGGCGATCGTCCGCGCGCCCTCGGAGTCGATCTCGACCTCGAGGATTCCGGCCGAGCGTCTCACGATTCCGGCGAGGTCGTCGGCCGAGTAGTGCTCGAGCCTGTGGCAGACGCCGAAGCGGTCCCGGAGCGGCGTGGTGAGCAGCCCGCTCCGGGTCGTGGCCCCGATCAGCGTGAAGGGCGGGAGCGGGAGCGTGACGGTGCGGGCGCCCGGGCCCTGGCCGAGCACGACCGGCAGCTTGGAGTCCTCCATCGCCGGGTAGAGGGTCTCCTCGACGGCGCGGCCGAGGCGATGGATCTCGTCGATGAAGAAGACGCTGCCGGGCTCCAGGGCGGTCAGGAAGGCCGCCACGTCGGCCTTCCGCTCCAGCGCCGGACCGGCCGTGTGGACCATCGGGACCTCGAGCTCGGCGGCGACGATGTGGGCCAGCGAGGTCTTGCCGAGGCCCGGGGGGCCGGCGAGCAGGACGTGGTCGAGTGGCTCGCCGCGCCTGCGGGCCGCCTCGATGAACAGCGCGAGCTGCTCGGTGACCTGGGTCTGGTTGACGAACTCGGCCAGTTTCGGCGGGCGCAGCGAGCGGTCCAGTTCCTCCTCGGCGCCCGAGGCGCCGGCCCGGACCTCGGAGTCCCCGAGCGCTCCGGGCGTGCGGATGCGGGGGCCGGAGATGTCGGGGCTCCGGCTCACGCCGCCCGGCTCCGGCTCTCCCCGGCGCTGCGCAGCGCCGCGGCGATCAGCTCCTCGGGGTCGTCGCCCTCGAGGCCGTCGAGCAGCGCCTCGGCCTCGCCCAGCGCGTAGCCGAGGTTGACCAGCCCGTCGCGGGCGAGCGCCCGGGGGCTCTGGGCGCCGGGGGCTCCCGCAGCCAGCGCCCCCTCGTCGAGGCTCCCCGCGACCTTCTCGCGCAGCTCGACGATGATCCGCTCCGAGGTGCGCTTGCCGATTCCCGGGACGGCCTGGAAGCGCTTCGCGTCCCCGGCGGCGATCGCCGCCATCAGGTCGCGGGCGGCCCCGCCGGAGAGCACGGCGATCGCGACCTTCGGGCCCACCCCGCTGACCGAAGTCAGCTCGCGGAAGAGGTCGCGCTCCTCCTCGGAGGAGAAGCCGTAGAGGGCGAGGGAATCGTCGCGGGCAATCAGCTCCGCGTGCAGGAAGGCGCTGCGCCCGACCGCCGGGACCGACTTCAGCGTCTCCGCGGAGACCGTGAGGCGGTAGCCGACCCCGCCGGCGTCGATCACGACGTGGTCGGGCCGCCGCACCATCACCTCGCCCTGGAGCGCCGCGATCAACCGGCCACCCGCTCCCGGATGCCGCCGCGCACGTGCGCGGGGCCTGCCGCGCCGGCCGGCGCGGCGTGGCGCCCGGAGGTCCAGGCGTGGCAGATCGCCACCGCCAGCGCGTCCGCCGCATGGTCGGGGGTCGGGGGCTCGGGCAGCCCCAGCAGCGTCCCGACCATTCGCTGGACCTGCCGCTTGCCGGCCGAGCCGGAGCCGCAAACCGCCTTCTTGATCGCCTGGGGGGTGTAGGCGACGCAGCCGACGCCCCGCTGCGCAGCCGCCAGCATCGCGACGCCGCTGGCCTGGCCGACCACCATCGCCGAGCGGGCGTTGCGCCCGAAATAGACGTCCTCGAGGGCGAGGGACTCGGGCTCGTGCCACTCGATCAGCTCGGCGATCGCCGCGTGCAGGCGCTCCAGGCGGCTGCCGATCGTCGCGCCCGAGGATGTCTCGACCACCCCTCCGTCGAGGGCGACCAGGTGGGCGCCCTCGACACGGACGACGCCGAAGCCAAGGTTCGCAGCGCCGGGATCGATCCCGATCACGACTCTCATGGGACCTGATTCTGCGGGGAGGACCGGATGCCTCCCGCGGGCCGCCCGGCCTGGCGCGCCTAGACGAACGCCCGGGCCATCGCCTCTTCGGACATCTCGAAGTTGGCGTGCACCGCGTCGGTGTCGTCCTGCTCCTCGAGCGCGTCGAGCAGGCGAAGGAGCGTCCCCGAGTCGGACTCGGAAACCTCGACGGTGCTCTTCGGCTCCATAGTCAGGTCGGAGGACTGGATCTCCAGGCCGGCCTCCGCGAGCGTGTCGCGGACCCGGGCCAGGTCTCCGGGGTCGGTGATCACCTTGAGGATGTCGTCGTCGGCGGTGACGTCCTCGGCACCGGCGTCTATCGCGACGATCAGGTCGTCCTCCCCGTAGAGCTCGCCGTCGAGGACGATCAGGCCCCGCTTCTCGAAGATCCATGCCACGGAGCCGGGCTCGCCCAACGCACCGCTGTGCTTGGCGAAGGCGTGGCGGATCTCGGCGCTGGTCCGGTTCCGGTTGTCGGTGAGCGCCTCGACGAGGATCGCCACGCCGCCGGGGCCGTATCCCTCGAAGACGACCCGCTCGATCTGCTCGGCGTCGCCGCCCTCGCCGGTCCCCCGGTCGACGGCCCTCTGGATGTTGTCCTTCGGCATCGAGTAGTCGCGCGCCTTCTGGATCGCGGTGGCGAGCGCCGGATTGGAGTCGGGGTCCCCGCCCCCCTCTCGCGCCGCGATGGTGATCGCGCGGGCCAGCTTGGTGAACAGCTTGCCCCGCTTGGCGTCGGCCGCCGCCTTGCGGTGCTTGATGGAGGACCATTTCGAGTGACCCGACATGGCCTGCGATTCTATGGAGTGAGATGCCGAAGGCCCCGGAGACCTCCCCCACGCACGCGGCCGCCAGCCGGCTCGCGGCGACCCTCGTAGTGGCCGCGATGCTCGTCGCGGCCCTCTCCATGTGGACGGCGGTCCCGCTGACCTGGATCTACATCGGCTCCCGGCTCTCCAAGACCCAGTTCCCGAGCGGCGGCCCGTACATGATCGTGCTGGTCGGGATCGTCGTCTCGATCCTGCTTATCGCCTGGCTGATCGGCAGACTCAACGGCCTCTACGTGCGGATCACCGGCACGGACACGGTGGACCCGATGCGGGCCAGCTGGCTGCGCAGCATGCGCGACACCCCCTCGGCGCGACGGATCACCGTGGTCGAGGCCGTCCTGGTCGGCTCGGTGCTGCTCGCCGCGGTAGCGCTGGGCGCCTGGTTCCTGCTGCTCGCCGGCTCCCCGCTGCCCCGCAGCTAGCACCCCGGGGGTGGGACCTCTAACCCATCGCCTATCAGGGTCAAGAGGTCCCACGTCCCAAACGTCGAGGCCGAAGCGCGCCACCCCCGGGGGTGGGACCTCTAGCCCATCCCCTGTCGGGGTAAAGAGGTCCCACCTCCGTGGGGGGTTTAGACGACGAACCTGCCGTCGACCGAGAGCTCCTCCCCGTCGGCGGTGATCGAGCCGCCGCCGCGCAGGTCGCAGACCAGGTCGGTGTGGACGGCGGACTCGTTTACCCCGCCGGACTCGGGGTAGCTGGCCCCGACCGCCATGTGCACGGTTCCTCCGATCTTCTCGTCGAGGAGGACCTCGCGGGTTCCCCTGTCGATCCCGTAGTTGGTGCCGATGCCCAGCTCGCCGAGCCTCCTCGCCCCCTGATCGGTGTCGAGCAGCTCGACCAGGTACTCCTCCCCGCGCTCGGCCGTGGCTTCCACCACCTTGCCGGACTCGAAGCGGAGCCGCACCCCGGCCACCTCGCGCCCGCCGATCACCGCGGGCAGGTGGAAGGTGACCTCGCCCTCGACCGAGTCCTCGACCGGACCGGTGAAGAACTCGCCGTCGGGCATGTTGTGCTCGCCCCCGCAGGGGATGAACTTGCGCCCCGCAATGCCCAGCTTGATGTCGGTGCCGGGCGCCCTCACCCGGATCTCCTCGCGGCCCTCGACCCATTCGGCGAGCCTCCTCGTCTCGGCGGAGGTCCGCTCCCAGGCGGTCAGCGGCTCGGGGTCGCCGGTCAGGCAGGCTCCGAAGTAGAAGTCCTCGTAGTCCTCGAGGCTCATCTCCGCCTCGGCCGCGTAGGCGGCCGTGGGGAAGAGCGTGTAGCACCACCGGAAAGAGCCCTCGGCGCTGCGCTCCATGGCGCGGGCCATCAGGGGACCCATCGCTGCCTGGCGACGGGTCTGGCGCCCCGGCGGCACGCCGGAGAGCTCGCGGAGGTTGGTGCTGGCGCCCACCGCGATCCTCACGTCGGCGTTCTCGGTCGTCCACTCGGCGACCGGTGAGACCCAGTCGAGCTGGGCGTCGCCGGCGTGCTTGAAGTAGGCAGCCGACTGGCCCCGCAGGCTCATGTTGAGGATCGGGTTGGCGCCCGCCTTGAGGACCTCCTCGTAGAGGGCGGCGAGCAGCGGCTCGGCGGCGCTCTCCCCGTCGATCGCGACCGTCTCCCCCTCGCCGACCCTGGTCGAGTAGCCGACCAGGATCCTCGCCAGACCCTGCACCCTCGGGTCTCTCACCTCCCGACCTCCTCCGCGGAGCGCGCGGACGCGGCGCTGGTCGCCATCGCCATGAACAGTGCGTGGAGGCGCGGGTCGTCCGTCAGCTCCGGATGGAACGCGCATGCCAGGACCGTGCCCTCGCGGATCGCCACCGGATGACCCTGGTGGCTGGCCAGGACCTCGACACCCGGACCGTGCTCCTCGATCCACGGCGCCCTGATGAACACCGCCCGCAGCGGGTCGGGGCCGATGCCCTCCACCCGGAGATCGACCTCGAAGCTCTGGAGCTGGCGCCCGAAGGCGTTGCGACGCGCCCTCGCGTCGATCAGGCCCAGGTGCTCGCTGTCGCAGACGATCATCCCGGCGCAGGTCCCGAGCACCGGCCGCCCCGACCCGTGATGGGCTCGGATCGCCGCCTCGAGCCCTGCCGAATCGATCCCCATCGAGATCGTCGTGCTCTCGCCGCCGGGAATCACCAGCCCGTCCAGCCCAGCGAGCTCGGCGGGAACGCGCACCTCGCGCGCGTCGGCGCCGAGGCCGCGGAGCATCGCGAGGTGCGCGGCGAAGTCACCCTGGATCGCCAGGACGCCGACCGCCAGACCCCGGTCCCCCGCCGGAGGCACTGCGAAGCGCTCAGGCACCCCGATCCTGAAGCAGCGCGTCGGCCGCCGCCAGCTCGGAGATCTCCAGACCGGGCATCGCCTCGCCGAGATCGGCCGACGCCGCAGCGACGCGCTCGGGGTCGTCGTAGTGCGTCGTCGCTTCGACGATCGCCTGGGCGCGACGCTCGGGGTCGGAGCTCTTGAATATCCCCGACCCGACGAAGTTGCCCTCCGCCCCGATCTGCATCATCAGCGCGGCGTCGGCGGGGGTCGCGATGCCACCGGCGCAGAACAGCGGCACCGGCAGCCGGCCGGCCTCGGCGACGATCCGCACCACCTCGAGCGGGGCGCGATGGTCCTTGGCGGCCGCCGAGAGCTCCTCGGGACCGCTCGAGGCCAGGGCCCGTATGCCCGAGACGATCCCCCTCATGTGGCGGACCGCCTCGACGATGTTGCCGGTCCCGGCCTCGCCCTTGGAGCGGATCATCGCCGCACCCTCGCCGATCCGCCGCAATGCCTCGCCGAGGTTGGTCGCCCCGCAGACGAAGGGGACGCCGAAAGCGAACTTGTCGATGTGGTTCGACTCGTCCGCCGGAGTCAGGACCTCGGACTCGTCGATGTAGTCGACCTCGAGCGCCTGCAGGACCTGCGCCTCGGCGATGTGCCCGATCCGTGCCTTGGCCATCACCGGGATCGAAACCGCCTCCTGGATCTCGGAGATCTTCCGGGTCGGAGCCATGCGGGCCACGCCGCCCTCGGCGCGGATGTCGGCGGGCACCCGCTCCAGCGCCATCACAGCGCAGGCGCCGGCGTCCTCGGCGATCCGGGCCTGGTCGGCGTCGGTGACGTCCATGATCACCCCGCCCTTCAGCATCTCGGCCAGGCCCGTCTTCAGCCGGAATGTGGCGTGCTCGCTCATCGGCCCAATATAGATGGCCGGGGGCGCCGATCGGGGCCTGCTGGGGACTCCTTGTGCGCTGCGGCGCGATTAGAGGCTTCTCATCTTCCCGTTAGGAGAGGTTGAGCGCCGCCTCCGACCATCCGCCGCTCAACCGTGAGAACCAAAGGAGAAACGATGATCGACCGAACCTGGAGGAGGGTCGGCGCCGCAGCGATCGGCGCCGCGGGAGCGATCCACCTGTTGCTCACCCCGGAGTACTTCGGGCAGCAGCCCTACATCGGCGTCCTCTTCGCGCTGGGCGGCATCGCCGCCGTGGCGATCGCCGCGGCGCTGTGGGCCCGGGACCGGGCAACCTGGTGGGCGCTCGGCGAGCTGCTCTGCGCGGGGATGGCCCTTGGCTTCATCGCCTCGCGAACCGTCGGGCTCCCCGGCTTCCAGGAGAGCGAGTGGGAGCTGTCGGGAATCGTCTCGCTGCTGCTGGAGGCCGGGTTCATCGCGCTCGCCTCATCGGCGCTTGCCTCGCACTCGGCACGCTTCCAACGCGAGAGCGAGTCGCTTCCGGCCTAGGCAGGCGTACGCGGAGGGGGCCCGCACGATGCGGGCCCCCTCGCTGGCTCGGTATGGGTGGATCTGGGGGCGTTACTTCAGCTTGTAGGCGCGGATCCGCTCGCGGTGGGCCGCCTCGTCCCGCGAGAAGACGCCGTGCGCCAGCGCCTGCACGAGCGCCATCAGCGCGGTATTCGAGCGCGCGTAGGAGGGGCTGTTCGACGAGTAGTAGAGGGTGAGCTCGGCGTGCTCGGAGATCTCCGAGAGGGTCGCGTCCGAGATCGCCAGGGTGCGGGCCCGGCGGTGGGCGGCGAGCTTCATCGCCCGCTGCAGCAGCGGGTGGGCCCTGCCCGCGGAGAGGGCGATCATCAGGGTGTCCTCGTCGATCCGCCCGAGGCGCTGCAGCGACTCCCCGCCGGTGGAGACCACGATCTCCGCCCTGATGTCGAGCAGGCTGAGCATGTGGCGCAGGTAGCTGGCGAAGAAGGCCATCTGATCGACGCCGACGATCACCACCCGGTGGGCGGTTGCCAGGGCCGAGACCGAGGCCTCG
The DNA here is from genome assembly GCA_046330315.1 of Solirubrobacterales bacterium. Classification (GTDB taxonomy): domain Bacteria; phylum Actinomycetota; class Thermoleophilia; order Solirubrobacterales; family 70-9; genus JAXLSZ01. The sequence continues at coordinate 407,018 of JAXLSZ010000004.1, read as the reverse complement.
ATCTGCTCGCGGGTCAGGTTGCGCGCGGTCTCCTCGAGGTTGGCGTGGTCGGCCCCCAGCGACGCCTCGAAGTCGGAGTGATCGAAGGAGAACAAGGGCCCGGTGCCCTTGGAGCCGCTCTTCGAGACACCGTTGGCGCCGGCGGCGGTGTTGCGGTACTCCTCGATCGCCGCCTGCTGGAGCTCGGGGTACCCCTCGAACCCGAGCGCCTGGGAGAAGCGCACCACGGTCGAGGAGGAGGTGCTGGCCCGGCGGGCAAGCTCCTCGGCGGTCAGGAACGCCGCCTCGTCGAGATGGTCGACGATGTAGCGGGCGACGTCCTTCTGCGATCGCGAGAAATCGTCGAATCTCTCGGTGATGTAGGCGGAGAGGCTCCTGGGGTCCCGGGCGGTCTTGGTCGCAGTCCGCGTCACGGGCGTCAGATTCGCCCCGGCGGCGCCTTTCCCTTCCCCGGTCCCCAGATGGTCCCCGCCGTTCGCCCCCGCCGGTGTGGTTGGATGGCCCCGTGGACCTCGAGGAGTCGCTGCGGATCGCCAACCGGAACATGGTCGCCTTCGACCTCGCCCTGGGCACCGCCGCCCTCGCCGCGCCGCGAGCGACGCTGCGGGCGCTGGGGCACGACGAGCCCTCGCCCGAGACCGCCCAGCTCTTCAGGCGCTGCGGCCCGATCTGGCTGACCTTCGCCGCCGCACACGCGGTGGCCGCCCGGCGCGGGGCCCAGCGGGACTGGTGGGCGCTCGCCTGGCTGCGCGCGACCGAGATCGCCACCGACGCCGTCTGGGCGTCCTCCCCCGGCTTCAGCCGGCCCGGAGCGCGTGCGGCGCTGCGGCTCGCCGGCCTCGCGAACCTGGGGATGGCCGCCGGGTTCGCCTGGCTCTCACGCCGCTGAGGAAGCCTGGAGCCCGCGGTCGCCTCGGCTCAGGCCTTCGGGTTCGGATTGGTGCTGCAGTCCCGCAGGCCGATGTCGCGGGCCAGGTTGTAGCGGGCCTCTCCCTCGGCGGCGTTCTTCTGGTTCGCGGCGTCGATCCCCGCCGCGTCGCCCTTGCGGGCGGCATCCAGCGCCTCCGCGTCGTAGGAGTGGACCCGGCCGATCGCCTGCACGTACTGACGGTACGTCCCCCGCACCGAGACGGGGGCCCGCTCGAGGAGCGGCTCCATCGCCGCGAGCTGTCGCTTGGAGATCCCGAACCTGACCTTCGCGAACCCGAGATCGTCTGTCGCTCCGCTGTTGAAGTCCCGGTTCGCGGCGGTGAAGCTTTCCTGGGCGGCAACGCAGGCGGCGTCCACCCTCGCGACGAACTCGTCCCTTGGCAGCGGCTGGACCTGGGAGCCGGCCCCGGTCCCCCCCTGCCGGGCGCCCTGGCCACCCGCGCCCGCCCTGGTCTGGCCGCCCGCGCCCGAGCCGTTGCCCCCTCCTCCCGTGATCAGGGCGACGGCAACGCCACCGAGGGCCAGGGCCCCCACGCCGGCCGCGACCAGCCTCCTCCGCCGCGGCCCCCCTCCAACCCGGCCCCGGGCGCCCCGAGGGGGCCCGGGGGTCCCCCGGGCGGGGGAAATCGCCTCGGTCTCGGCCGGGATCGACTCGCCGGGGGTGGCGCTCGCGGTCCCGCCCTGCGGGGCCCCGGCGGGGTCATCGCCGACGATCGTCTCGGCGGTGCGGGTCGCGGCGGCGCCCGTGGCGACCGTCCGCTCGGGCACCCCCACCGAGCGCCCGGCGACCGCAGCCTGCGCGGCGCGACCGAGGTCGCCCGCCGAGGGGAAGCGGTCGTCGGGGTCCTTCGACATGGCGCGCGCCACCACCGCGTCCAGGGCGGCGGGCACGCGGGGAACGAACAGCGAGGGCGCCGGCGGGTCGTCGTTGAGGTGCGCGTAGAGCCTCGCGGCCTCGCCCTCGCGGGGGAACGGCACCTCGCCGGTCAGCGTCTTGTGGAGCAGGCACCCGAGCGCGTAGACGTCGGCGCGGGCGTCCACCTCGCGACCCCGGATCTGCTCGGGAGCGACGTAGTCCAGCGTTCCGACGAAGCGCCCGGTGCGGGTCAGCCCCGAGGTCGAGGCGACGTTCCGGGCGACGCCGAAGTCGGTGATGTAGGCGTGCTCCTCACCCTCGGCCCCGCTGAGCAGGACGTTCGCCGGCTTCACGTCCCGGTGCACCAGGCCGGCGGCGTGGATCGCGTCGAGTCCCGAGGCGACCTGGCCGATCAGCGCGGCCCCGTGCTCGGGATCGAGCCGGCCGGACACTCGCAGCCGGCGGGCGAGGTCTGACCCGGTCACGTAGCGCATCGCTATGAACGGGACGCCCCGCTCCTCCCCGGCCGCGTAGATCGGCACCACGTTGGGGTGCTCGATCGAGGCGGCGATCTTCGACTCGTGGGCGAAGCGGTCGCGGAAGACCTTCTCCGAAGCGGCGTCGGGGGCGATCAGCTTCAGCGCGACCCTGCGCTCGAGGGAGGGCTCGACCGCGAGGTAGACGATCCCCATCCCGCCCTTTCCGAGCAATCGCTCGATGCGGTAGCCGGCGAACTCCGATCCCTCGCCAAGCTCAGAGAGGCGCCCGATGTCGGACATGACCAAACCCTAGCCGCGGCGCGGCGGGAGGCGATCAGGGCCTGCGGACCCGCGGGCGCCGATCCTCGGCGGGCTCGGGAGCCTCCCAGGTCAGCACCCAGACCAGGATCACTACGCCCAGTGCGATGAAGCCGATCATGCCGAGGCGATCGGCCCGGCCTCGCGGCTCCTTTAGCAGCGGCGTTGCGCCGGGCTCCGCGCGAGCGGCGGCGCCGCGAAGCTCGCTACTTGCCCTGCTTCTGGTTGGCCACCTGGTCCTCGAGGCGGTTCACCCGGCGGGTCAGCGTATCCAGGCTGTTGCGGGTGCGGTCCTGGCCGTTCTGCAGCGAGTTGACGTCGTTGGTCAGGGTGTTGACGTCGCCCTGGAGGGCCTTGATCTGCGAGCTCAGCCTGTTGAGGTCGCCGCGATCGACCGCCTGCCCGCCAGCCAGCCGCCTCTGCTCGCGCTCGGCCTGGCGCAGCCTCGCGCCCGCCGCCGCGACGGCCTCGCTCTGCGAGGCGAGCGCGGCGCGCAGCTGCGGGACGTCCTTGGATATCTCGGTCCGCACGGCATTGGCCAGCTCCGCGTCGCTGGTGTTGCCGTTCTTGGCGCCGATCGCGATCAGCAGCCCGACGACCGCGACCACGAACGCCAGCCCGGCGAGAACGAGAGTCCAGATCGCGCGGCGGTCGTCCATTGCGCGGGCACCCTAGCCGCGCCGGCGGCGGAACGCCCGGCTAGCGCCTGGAGAGGTAGGCCGAGGCCTCGAGCTTGGTCAGCTTGACGAGGTTCCCCAGCGCCAGGTTGATGTCGTAGAGGTGGAGCCCCCAGGCGGCGCCGAGGGAGGGCGTGACGATCGGGCGGGTGTCGCCGGGGATCGAGCTGTGGTCTATCTGCAGCCAGGTGGCACCGTCGGCCGACTCGCAGCGCCCGGAGTAGAGGTCCGGGTAGCGCACCCAGGGCGTCGGCCCGCCGCCGGTCGAGAAGTAGGCCCCGAGCGCCTCCCCGTCCCCGGTCAGGGCCGGCGGGCTGACGCAGAGGGCGTCGAGCTTGTCGGGGTCGCCGTCGTCCTGGCCGAAGGGATCGCCGGCCCGGGCGAAGAGGGAGTCGGGCGGGGGCTCGGAGTCGTAGCTTGAGTAGGCGACCACGCAGGCGTTCTGCCTCGCTGTGCGACAGGCGGCGACATGCTGGAAGCTGCCACCCACCCCGCGGCCCTTGGCGACCGTGACGTGACCGCCGATCAGCAAAGCCGAGACCAGCAGCCGCCGCATCCCCGGACGGGGGTCGATCTCCTCGGTGACCAACCTGGTCAGCATCCTGGTTCCCTGCGAGTGGCCGATCAGCACCACGCCGCGGCCTCGGTTGTAGTGCGCGAGGTAGTTGCGCCAGGCCTGCCTCACCCCCAGGTAGGCGCGGTTCGCGGCCTCCGCGGTGAGAAGCTCGGGGTGGAAGATCGCCCTCAGGGTGAGCTGGCGGTACATCGGCGCGTAGACGCGGCAGGCCTGCGAGAAGCGGGACGCCTGGACCTCGGCGATCGAGATCTCCGAGGGATCGATGTGGAGGTTGGCGTTGACCGTCTGCTGGCCGCTCACGGTCGGGTAGACGTAGAAGCAGTCCACCCCGGGACGCCGCGCCGGCCTGGAATGCTCGACCCGGGTGCCGCCCGCCGCGCCGACCACGGTCGCGGTCATGTCGGCGAGGCAGGGGTTCTCGGCCAGCCCAGGGCGGCAGAGCCAATGGGTCGGCTTCGCGGAGGCCGGCGCGACAGCGAGCACCGGGACCGCGGCGATCGCGGCCAGGACCGGCGGTAGGATTCTGCGCAGGCCCCTGCCCACGGAGCAAGCGTAGATCAGATCTCAGCCGCCCGCCAGGCGGGGCAGCAATTCCTCGTGCACGGCGTCCTCGGCCTGCAGGTAGCCCCTCAGCGCGAACTTTGCGGCGGTCGCGAGGGGCTCCGGCGGCCAGGGGATGACCCGGCGGTCGACGAACGGGCACTGCTCGGCGAGGCCCTCCCCGCCGTCGAGCAGCATCTCGGCGAGGACCCGCCCGTTGAGGTAGCTCATCGAGACCCCATGGCCGATGCAGCCCAGCGAGTAGACGGCGCTCCGATCCTCCCCGACGTAACCCATCGAGGGGGTCAGGTCGAAGGTCACGGAGAAGGGGCCTCCCCAGCGGTGGGTGATCTCGACGCCGCGCAGGTGCGGCCACAACCACCCGATGTAGTCCTCGAGGTGCCGCCAGGCCCGCTCGTTGGCGTCGAGGTCGAGCCTGGAGCCCGAGCCCAGGCCCACCGGCCCTCCCCCGATCACGATCCGGCGGTCCGGGGTCAGCCGGTAGTAGTGGATGAGGTTTCTGGCGTCCTCCAGCCCCTGCCTCCCCTCCCACCCGATCGGCCCGAGCTGGGAGTCGTCGAGAGGGGCGGTGGCGACCATGTAGGTGAAGGCGGGCTGCTGCAGGCGGCCGAGGTCGCCGAAGAGGTGCGAGTAGGCGTTGGTCGCGAAGACGAGCCGTTCCGCGGTCACCGATCCCCGCGCGGTGAGCAGCCGGTGGGCGCCCTCGCCGCGGGCGACTGCGAGCACCGGCGTGTGCTCGTGGACCCGGACTCCGAGGCCGAGCGCCAGCCGCCGCTCCTCGCGCACCAGCCTGGCGGGGTTGACCAGCACCAACCGCGGCTCCCACATCGCTCCCAGGTAGCGGCCGGAATCGACCATCCGGCGGGTCTCCTCGGCGCCGATCCAGCTGATCCCCCCGAACCCCAGGGAGGACATCAGCTCGACCTGCCTGCGCAGCCTCTTCACGTAGCCGGGCGTCGTCGCCACCCTCAGGAAGCCCGGCCGGATCTTGTCGCACTCGAGGCCCTCGGAGTCGATGAAGCCCTCGAGCTCGTCCACGCAGCGCTCCATGTAGGAGTGGGCGCTGCGGAGGAAGGCCTTGCCGCGGATCAGGGCGGTTGTCGAGAACCCCAGCCCGACCACGGTCATCGCGAAGGACCCGTTGCGCCCGCTGGCCCCGTAGCCCACCGTGCGGGCCTCGAGGACCGCCACCTCCAGGGAGGGATCCTGCCGCTTCAGGGCGATCGCGGTCGCCATTCCGGTCAGCCCGCCGCCGATCACCGCGACGTCCGCTTCGATCTCCCCGCTGAGCGGCTGCTCGGGCTCGTAGGGCCCGTACTCGGCAAGCCACAGCGAAAGGGGGGATTCGGGAAGGGACAACACCGCGACGGTATTTCAGCACGATCGGGCTCCGCGGCAGGGCGGCCGCCCGCCGAGCGGTTGGCACCCGGCCGGGGCGAGCGTATGATCGGAGCCATGGAGGCGAGCGCTGACAGACCGGTCGTCGCCGCCGAGAACGAGGAGGCGACCGAAGCCTGGAGCGGCGTGCTCTTCGAGCGCTTCGTGGAGTACCGCGATCTCGTCGTGGACGGTCTCGGCAGGCACGGCGAGCGGGCGATGAGCGCCCACCCGCCGCGCGACGGCGACCGGGTCCTCGACATCGGCTGCGGTTTCGGCGACACGACCCAGCGCCTCGCCGCGCTCGCCGCCCCGGGTGGCGAGGCGGTCGGGATAGACGTCTCCGAGCCCTTCGTCCGCGCCTCGATCGCCGAGGCCGAGCGGGCCGGCGCCACCAGGGTCAGCTTCCTTGCCGGCGACGTCCAGGTGATGGAGCTGCCCGGCCAGTTCGACTACGCGTTCTCGCGGATGGGGATCATGTTTTTCGCGAACCCGGTCGCGGCCTTCCGAAACGTGCACGCCTCTCTGCGCCCGGGCGGCCGGCTGGTCGGCGTGGTCTGGCGGCGCAAGCTCGACAACCCCTGGGTCCACCGCGCCGAGCAGGTCGTCGACCGCTATCTCGAGGAGCCCGAGGAGACCGACCAGCCCACCTGCGGGCCCGGCCCCTTCTCGATGGCCGACGCCGATACGGTCAGCGAGCAACTCAGGATCGCGGGCTTCGACGAGATCTCGCTGGAGCGTTGCGACCTGCCGATCAAAATCGGCCACGACCTCGACCATGCCGTCGCCTTCAACATGGCCCTGGGCCCGGCCGCCGAGCTGATCCGCCTCAGCGGCACCGAGGCCGAGAGGCTCCGCCCCCGCCTGGAGAGCGAGATCCGGGAGGTGATCGAGGACTTCGACCAGGGGCCCGACGGCGTCGTCGCGCCCGCCTCGACCTGGATCATCAGCGCCACCCGGGCGGGCTGAAGGCCCTGATCCCCCTCGCCTGTGCGCTTGTGCGCCGATCGGGCCGCTGCTGGGGGTCCGGCGTCCGCCGCGTCAGCTCAGCCCGAGCCCGTGGCCCCCGCTGAACCCGCCTCCGCCCCGCCGCCGGAGGCCATCGAGAACAGCCGCCCCGCCCTGATCGTCTCGGCCATGTCCTTGGACTCCTCCCGGTAGGTGGAGCCGTCCTCGAACTCGATGACCGGCAGCATCTGCTGACCGCTGACCCTGATCAGCTCCTTCCGCCGGCTCCGCGGGTAGACCGGCTCCTTGACGACCTCGTAGTCAATCCCCTGCTCGTCGAGCGCCTCCTGCACCCGCCAGCAGGCGTCGAGGTGGCCATTGTGGACGAAGGTGAACGGGCAGCGGCGGAGCTTGACCTTGGGCATCTCGAATCCCCTTCCTCTTGGACCCTGGGAACCCTAGCCGAGCCCGAACCCGAACCAGGGCCCCCCAATCGAACGCGCAGCGGCCCCGCGCAGCCAGCTCCGCGGGCCCCGGGCCGCCTCCCCGCCGGCTCTGGCCGCTCGCTCAGCGGGCGTCCAGCCGCTTCCTCAAGGCGGCCGCCTGGCCCTTGGTGACGCGCACCGTCTCCCCGATGAGCCGGGGGCCGAGGTGGCGCGCCGGGTCCTCGGCCCGCTCGGCCAGCAGCTCCTCGATGCCACGGGCGACCTCCTCGCGCACCGCGTCGCGCAGCCGCTTCGCGCCCTCCTCGTCCGACCAGTCCGAGCCGTACTCGCTCGCCTCGATCGGGGCCGAGATCCTCCCGTAGATTCGCTGCGGCCGCGGGATCGGCGTCGGGCCGATGCCCCTGACCAGCGGGAAGAGCATCTCGGGGTTGACCCCGACCCTGCGGGCCAGCGCCCGGGCCGGCGCGAGGAGCGGGTCGTCGGCATCCGCGACGACGTCCCACATGTCGTCCACCCCGATCATCGAGAAGGGGGCGATCGGGTAGCCGGCCTCCAGCGCGAGGCGGGCGAATCCGATCCTCTCCCGCCAGACGAGCGGGTAGTAGTCGCCGCGTCGTCGCGCCACCTCGCGCCCGCCGCCGGGGAAGACGAGGATCGGCTCGCCGTTTCGCATCATCCGCCGGGCGTTCTCCCTGCTTCCGTCCACGGCGCCGAACGCGGTCAGCAGATCGCGCCAGAGCGGGACCCGGAAGTGCTGGTGCTCCCCGAGCGAGCGCACCATCACGCCGGTGCGCTCGAAGATGCCGAGCACCAGGAACGGCACGTCGAGCACGCCGAGCGTGGTGTGGTTGCCCACCAGCAGGTAGCCGCCCGTGGCGGGCAGGTTCTCGAACCCGTCTATGCGCGGGTCGGTCAAGGCCCGCCAGGGGGAGAGCAGGGCCTTGCCCGCCATCACCTCCGCCCGGCCCGGTGTGAACCGCTCGCCCAATGCCTCGCTCCAGGCGGGACACTCTATTGAGGCACCGGGCAGCGGCTTGGCGGGTCACCTCGCCCCGGCCCGCGCGGGGCACCGGGCAGCGGCCTGGCCGGTCGCCTCGCCCTCTTCCTCCCTGTTGACAGCGCCGGCTGATGGGGCGAGACTGTGCAGGATGCTGGGCGGGCGGAAGAAGAGGGTGGCGAAGCTCAGCGCCGGGGCGGCGGCGAACCTCGAGGACGGCGAGCCGATCCGTGAGATCGTCCAGACCCAGACCGGGCAATCCGCGGCCGCCAACGCCAGCGCGGTCGGCACCTCCGCACTGGTCAGCTCCCAGCTCGGGTTCCCCTATCGCTCCGAGGTGAGCGCGGGGCCCCACCTTCTCGTTGCAACCGACCGCAACCTCTACGCGATGAAGCTCTCCGGCGCGCGCCTGCTCGACGTCGGGGATGTCGTCCTCAAGGTCCCCATCGGCGAGGCGGAGCTCCGCAGGGCCAAGAAGGCGCTGGTCTTCGGCGACGTCAAGTTCCACATCATGGCGCTCTTCGGCGAACACGCCGACCGCCTCTACGACTACGTCGAGCAGTCGGGCGGTGCGGCCGAACCGGCGGCGGCGGACCCGGCCGCGATGACCCGGGAGCAGCGGATCCGGGACGCCCTCGACCGCTAGGGTCGCGCCGCCCCTTGCCCGCCGCCCGAGGTGTTGAGGGCCACCGCGGCCCGGAACAGCTCCCTGAAGGCGTCCGCGTCCGGCTCCTCGCCCTCGCCGATGTCGATCGCGCGCCTCACCCTTCCTTCGAGGCTCGAGTTGAACAGCCCCGCCGGGTCCTCGAGCGAGGCCCCCTTCGCGAAGGTCAGCTTCACCTTCGACTTGTAGGTCTCCGCGGTGCAGACGATCCCTCCGTGCGAGAAGGTCGGCGTCCGCCACTTCCACTCCTCCACCACGCCGGGGTCGGCCTCCCTGATCAACCCGCGCATCCGGCTCAGCGTTTCCCCGCGCCAGTCCCCCAGCTCGGCGATCCTCGCGTCGATCAGCGCGGAGGCCGACTTTCCCTCGCTCGAATCCCGATCCGTCACGTCTGTCCTCCCGAAACCTCGATCGCCGGCCCCTGTCCCGAACCTGGATCCGGCAGATTACGGGTGGAGAGGGTCCAAGCGCTCGATTAGGATCGGAAGGTGGCCGGGATCGAGAGTCGCACAGGCGCAGCGCTTCGCCTCTGCGCCGCCGTCTGCCTTGCGGCGACGACCGCCCTCGCCCTCGCTCCCCACCCGGCCCGGACCGCGACGGCGCCGACTCCGGTCGTCTTCTTCCCGGGCTACGGCACCACGACGCTCCGCGTCACCGTCCACGACCAGACGAGCGTCAAGGGCTGCCCGCGTTCGGGCTCCTTCGAGGATGGGCTCCCGGCCGACCCGGGCGCCACCTTCGGCCAGGTCTGCCGCGACCGGCTGCTCACCCCTCGCTGGCGGAGCAACCCGCGCCTGCCGTTCCCGCGGCGCTTCTCGCTCCCGCCGGGCGTCAAGGTGTCGATCCCGCACTACGGGCAGACCTCGAGCGCGCCGGTGTACGGAGGCCTCTACGCCGCCCTCGAGTCGGCCGGGTACGAGGCCGACCGCGACCTCGTGGTGGCGGGCTACGACTTCAGGTTGACGCCCGACCTGGGGGGCTTCCTTGCCCGGACCAAGCGGCTGATCGAGCGGACCTGGCATCGCAACGATGATCGGCCCGTCCGGCTGGTCGGCCACTCCAACGGCCCGCTCTACGCGCAGTACCTGCTTACCCATGTCTCGCAGCGGTGGAAGCGGAAGTACGTCCAGGGGTTCACCAGCATCGCGGGGAACCTGCCGGGCCAGGGTGCGACCTGGTCATGGGTCTTCACGGGGGTGGAGATCCCGGCCGGGTTCTCGCTGCCGACGACTCCGGCCGCCGCTCGCAGCAGCGCTCGCCTGATCGCCCTTTCCCCCTCGACCTGGATGAGCGCGTCGGATCCGGTCGTATTCGGCCGCCGGGAGAAGGTCGTCAAGGACGAGTCGACCGGCCGCAGCTACACGCCCGCGGACACGGTCCGCCTCCTCCGAGACGCCGGGCTGGGCTCGATCAGGCCGATGGCCGAGCACTACCTCGGATTCGTGAAGTTCGCCGGCGCCAAGCACTTCCCGAACGTCGATGTCTCGGCCGAGAAGGGCTCCGGCTTGCCCACCCCGGTGGGAGTCGTCCTGCCTGATCTTGAGGTCGGCCAGGTTCTCGACGAGGCCACGGCCGATTTCATCACCCTCCCCGGAGACGGCAACCAGGAGTACATCACCAATGACGCGGTGCGCGCCTGGCACCGCATGCGCTGCCACCGGTTCCGCCTCACCGACAACCCCGGCGTCTCCCATCTGGGGCTGACCGTCGACCCGGACGTGATCGACCGCCTGCTCGGCGACCTTTCCCGGCCCCGCTCGCGCTGCTGAGCACTGGCCCCGGCCGCTCGGGCCGGCGTTGACTCGCGCCATGCGACGGCGGAGAATCGGGTCGCCCCCCCGGTCGCCCGGAGGGCGATGTGCATCGTCCGTCGACCAACCACGAGGGGGTTCAAAATGGCCGTCCGCGGCATCGACCACATCGACCTGGCGGTCACCGACGTGGAGCGCTCTCTTGCCTTTTATCTCGGGATGCTGGGGCCGCTGGGATTGAAGGTGGAGGGCCGCTTCGAGTCCTACAGGGGTACCGAGGAGATCGTCTACCTCGGCTTCGGCCTGCCCCACCTGCACGGTTCCCAGCCCGAGACCCGCCTCGGACTGAGGAAGGCCGACGGCGGCGAGCACCGCTACTACGAGGTGGGCATCGAGCACCTGGCCTTCACCGTCGACAGCATCGAAGAGGTCGACGAGGCTTACCGGAGGTGCCTGGATATGGGTGCCCGGATCGGCTCCCCGCCCGAGGAGGAGCCGGACCTGCCCGGTTATTACGCCTTCTTCGTGTTCGACCCCGACGGGTTTCGCATCGAGGTGGACTACTGGTCGCCGGAGGTGCGTGAGCAGTGGGACGCCGGAGAACACGTCGAGTGGACGCCGCACCGACCGAGCGGCTGAAGCTCGCGGGGCGATCGGCGATCTCGTCGCCCAGCTTCATCCGCCCGCTCCCGCGGCGACCACGTAGATCTCTTCCTGCTTCTCGTTAGCACGTCGGTGATGCTGCTAATCGACGAAGCCGGTGGGGTCGAGGCCGGCCAACCAAGCGTCCAGTCGTCTCGGAGGGCGGCCCGAATCCTCTCGCGCCTCCTTGCGCGCGATTGCCTTCCGAACCAGGTTCCCCCCCACGTACCTGGCGGGCTCAGGCGGAAGGGAACCCCGGGGCGGCATCCTGAGCACGTCGTCTGCGTCGCCCCTCTCGAGCACCTGGCCGGCAAGAAGGGCCGCTCCCAGGTAGGAGGGTCCGACGCCGTTTCCGGAGAAGCCGACCCCGACGAAGATCTCGGCGCTGTTCCCCAGTGGCCCGAACCACGGCAGGCCACCGAGCGAGTAGTCGATCGGCCCCCGCCAACTGAGGTCTGCCCCCTCACCCGCCAACTCCGGGTACATGCGATGGAGGTGAGCGATCATCTCGGCGGTTCGGTTGGAACGTCCGTCGTACTGTTTGTCCAAGCGCCCGCGGAACACGATTCCGCCTCCACCCCGGCTCATCTCGAGTCGGCCGTCGGGGGTGCTGCGAAGGACGTTCACAAGGCGGTGCGAATCGCTGATCGCCGTACCCAAGGACCAGGGCACCCCGCTCACGAACTCGGGGACGGGCGGCGTCACCATCACATCTGTGGCAACGACGACGATCGCCCGGCGCACCTCGGCGAGCCGGGCAGCCCATGCGTTCATGGCAATCACGACCTTCTCGGCTGTGATCTCACCCTTCCCGGTCTCCACCACGACGGGCGATCCGCGGCGCAGGGCCGTCATCGGCGAGTTCTCGAAGATCTGAACGCCGGACTCGAGCGCGACCCGGCGCAGCCCTCTCGCCAATGCGGCAGGCTGCACCGTCGCGACAGTCTGCTCGAACACACCTCCGAGCGCGACCGGTGAGCCGCTGCGCTCTCGAGCCTCTTCGGCAGACAGCACCTGAAATGCTCCTGCTCCATCGCGGTCGGTTGCCTTCACGGCGCGCGCCCAGGAGTCAACCTGGGCCCGGCTGGTGGCCAGCCAAAGCCACCCGCCGTGGCGGACACCGGCCTCGATGCCGTGCTCCCCGCAGAATGCCGGGATCTTCCTGACCGCATCAGCCGATTGCCGGCAGAGGTGAAGCGCTCGCTCGCGCCCGAGCACGGTCCTCAGGGTCGGGTACTTCGACCACCAGCTCATCAGGAACCCGGAATTGCGCCCGCTCGCGCCGCCGCCGCAGATGTCTCGCTCGATCACCACGACATCGAGGGCGGGGTCGCGTTCCTTGAGATGGATAGCGGTCCAGAGGCCGGTATATCCACCACCCACGATGCAGACGTCCGTCCGCAGATCCCCCTGAAGAATCGGAGCAGGTTCCGGCCATCCCTCGGAGGCGAGTGCGCCATCGAGCCAGTGCGTTCGAATGCTCTCAGCTTCGGGACTCACGCTTCTGGGCTCGGTGGCGCCTCCGCCTGCCGGTTCATGCTGCGGCCTCGCCGATCAAGATCCCAGTTGGTGATGTCGGTCATGACATGCGCCTTTCCCGGTGGCTTCGGTTCTCAGCGCCGCCGCGTCCTGGCGGTTGGCGGTGCGCTCCCGGACGCCATGTCAGGGGAGCGGTGAGGCCTGCCTGGACTTCTTCACCGGCTTTTGCTGAGTTTAGGGTGTCAAGGCCGTTTGAAAACTGACCCCTTTCTGCCGGTTGAATATTGACCCCCCCTTGTGGAGAGCGACCCGCGAAGGCCGCGCCGAGAGGGACGTTAGCGCGCTTTCTTGGGGCAAAGTTCGGGGCAAAGCCCCCAAACGGAGCAAGCGCAAACCGCCTTGGAATGCGATGGGCCTGACCTGCTCCCCACCGCCGCGTTGACACCCGCCTGGTGAGAATCGCTCGGACGGCGAGGAGGGCATAGCCCGACGAAGCCGTCCGAGTCGGGCCCCAGGATCGGCCGCTCAACTCCGAAGGAGAAGCAGTTGAGCGAGCAACGCAAGTACCGGAAGTTCACGGCCAAGCAGAAGGCCGAGATCGTCTTGGCCGGCCTGCGCGGCGACAGATCGGTCCGCGACGTCTGCCGCGAGGCGGAGATCGCCGAGACCCTCTTCTACTCCTGGCGCGACAAGCTCCTGGAGGGCGGGCTCAAGGAGCTCGCCGGCAAGGACGAGCGCCAGGCCGAGAAGGAGCTGCAGAAGCGGATCCGCGAGCTCAAGCGGGCCCTGGGTCGAAAGACCTACGAGCTCGAGATAGCGGGGGAAGCATTGCGGGCGTGGGAGTGACCGAGCGCGTCGCCTTCGCCCGCGATCTGGTCGGGCGCGGCCGCAAGGTCGCGCCCGTGGCGCGCGTGCTGCAGATCTCCCGTCAGGCGATCTACCGGACTCCGAAGCCCCGAAAGCCTCCGCAGTGCCGCCCGCCCCAGGGCCCGATCGAGGAGGCGATCGTCGAGACGGCGAAGGCCAACCCGACCGACGGCTATCGGATGGTCTGGGCGCTGACCCGTCGAAAGCTGGGGATCGCCGTCAACCGCAAGCGGGTCCTGCGGGTGATGCGCGAGCAGCGGCTGATCCAGCGCCGCCGGCGCGAGCCGAGAAGGCGTCGACCCGGCTTCTTCCTCGTCGAGCGTCCCGACCAGCTCTGGCACCTCGACATGTCGAGCGTCTGGGTCGCCGAGCACGGCTGGTGTTACCTGAATGCGGCGATCGACTGCTGCACCCGGGAGATCGTCGGCTGGAGTCTCGAGCTGCGCTGCCGGGCCGACGAGGCGATCGCGCTCGTCGAGCGGGCTGCCAGGGCTCACGCGATCGTCGCGGGCCAGCTGGTGCTCGGCACCGACAATGGCTCCGCCTTCACGGCCCGCAGGTTCAAGGCGGTGCTCTCCGGGCTCGGGATCGCCCACCGCCGCGGCGGCTACCGCGATCCCGAAAGCCAGGCCTTCATCGAGTCGTGGTTCGGCAAGCTCAAGGTGCGCGAGGTCTGGCGAAACGAATACGAGACCCTCGAGGACGCGAGAGCAGCGATCGGCGCCTACGTCGACCGCTACCACCACCGGCCCCACTCGGGGCTGGGCTACCGCACCCCGAAGGAGGTGAGGCAGACCTGGGAGGATGCCCAGGACGAGTTCGACCGTCTACAAAATCAAGCGGCCTGAGGTGTCAACAGGCGAGGGGAGCAGGTCACCCGCCTCCGTTCGTGCGCGATCGAGGACTTCCTTAGCGCGCACCTTTGTCCCCTTCAAGGCAGGCTCGTCCTCCAGCGGCCCGTTGGATGCTCTGGCCTGAGTCATCCGCCAATGCTGGACACGACCTGGAGCGTATCCTTTACAAGCCCCAACTCAACTGCGGCGAGCGCGGGCGGGCGGTGCCCGACAGAGTTTGCCTCAGGTCCGTGCAAGGTCCCGCTTGGTCAGCTGTCCAAGGAACTCACGCATTCCGGCAACTTCGTCCTTGCTGAGTCCCCAGAGGCCCGCCGCGGCGGTGTCGACCTCCTCTTGGTCGGTCTCCTTGCCATCAGCAGCGGCGACGTGGGCACCACGCGAGGCGGCGGCGACGCGGGCGTGGCGCTTGGAAGTGGCGTCGAACTTCGGGAGATGAACGTACTTGGCCGGGTGGGTGGCGATCTGCGTCTCGACGGCGTAGGCAGCAACGAAGAGCCGCGCAGGGATGGAGTTGAGCATGCCGCAGAGGTAATGTGCCTCCTCCTCGCACTCGCAAGCAACGAGCATCACTTTGTGGTTCGGAAGCGGCACTTGATCCCCGCCGCTAATGACTGCTGCCGCGAAATCGCTGGCTTGGTCCTTCCAGACGACCTTATGCGGGGCGAGGGTGTAGTCGCCCACGTCGAACATTGACCAATAGGGCACCTCCGGGCTGCCGCTCTTCTTCCGCCCCGAGAAGTAACGCTTGTACGCAGCTCGCGCCCGCAAGTTGGGCTCGAACTGGGCAAGGAAGTCGAGTGCGCCCGGGAAGCGATCCCGCATCGTGGCCTCGTCAATGCCTTGACGCGTCTTAGGATCTTGCACAAACAGGAGGTGGTTCCACGGCCGCACGTGCCACCTCCGCACATCGGTCCCGCGCACGAGAGGATGAAGCAGCTCGTTCTCCACCCGTCCGTACTTCTTTGGAATCGTTGTCTTGCCGACGTCGTGCAGATTCGTGATTGGCACGCGACCGTTCTTGTCGGGCTGCCCATCAACCGAAAGCCAGTAGATGCCGTTGATCCCACCGGAGTACACGCCGGCGTGCGCGGAATATTTCGGTTCGCCAGTCTCAGCCACCTTGCGTAGTGCCGAGACGAGTTCGCGAGGCACGGTGAGCCAGGGTGACGTGGGATCGTCGGCGCTGACTGGGGCGGCGACAAGCTGCAGGCGGCGGGTCTGGGCATCGACCTCGGCGCCGGTCACGTGGCGACCAATACCTCGGCGCTCAGTCCGCTGCCAAATCGTGTAGCCGACCGGGTAGTGGGTGGGCTTGCCCCTGGTCCAGGTCATCACTGCCGTGCGGTTGCTGGCGCCCTCGAATGGGTTCAGATCGATCATGTCGTCGACGTGCCCAACGTGAACGCTCGGCCCGCTGACTCCCACTTTGAATCTCCGGAAGCCCTGCCCAGCCCCCGCTGTCTTGAATACCGTCTCGGTGATCACAAAGCCGAGCCTCCCGCCATCGCGCAGCAGCTGTTCTGTCACCGTGTAGCTCATCAGCATCGCCACATCCTTCTTTCCCGCGCCGAGCATCGCCGCCATGCCGCGGTGCACGAAAAGGCCAGCGCGTTCCCAGAATGGCTTGGTGCGCTCGCGGTAGGAGGCGGGCAGGCTCTCCCAGTTCACCCAGGGCGGGTTGCCTGCGATGACGTCAAAGGGCTCCATGAAGGCGGGCATGAAGGCATTCCGGATAATGCGCGGCCAGATGCCGTCGACCTCGGCCACGTGCTGCCTCTGACAGGCCTCGAAGAATTGCTCGAGGATTCTCCGCTCCGCAACCGTTGCCCCACAGGCGCGGCCAGCCCGCTTGACGAAATCCTCCGCCGACCAGTCCCCCTCCAGCGCGGCCGAGACAAGATCGCAGACATCCCGTAGCTCCGCCTCGGTATCCACGCACACCGGCAGGTCGAAACGCCCGACTGCGGTCTTCAGCACCAAGCGGTCGCCGTGTTGAAGCTCGTCCAGGGTGGGGCCAACGATTGAGTCGGCCAGGTAGACGGGCACGTCCACCGGCTTCTTGATGGCACCTACCAAGGGACCGAGCGCCAGCACGTAGTTCGTCCGCGCCGCCACCACTGCCAGGGGATCGATGTCGAAGCCGGCGATCTGATCAAGTACACGTTGGAGAGCTTCGTGATCCTTGACGCCTTCGACACGAAGCCGCTCTCTCAAGCGACCTATCGCCAGCACAACAAAGGTTCCAGTCCCGCAAGCCGGGTCGAGCAGCCGTTCGGTTGAATCGCCCTCGTAGTCGACACGGCTGAGCACGTGTTCCGCAAGCCAATCGGGGGTGAAGTACTGACCTAAAGCGTGTCGCACGGGCCGTGGCAGAAGGCCTTGGTAGAGGTCCTTGAGGAGATCACGTGCATCTTCGGGGCTCACGTGAAGAGTTGATGGGTCGTACTCCTTGAGCCGATCGGACGCTGCGCGTACGTTGTCGCGCACCGCTGGGGTCCAACCATCGAGAAACCAACCGAACACATCTGGCTCGATGACATTCAGGAGGCCAATCTTTCGGAACGGCCCGCCTTGGTGCAGCGACACCATGTCCTCAAGAAGTTCGTCGTCGGGTCCGGTAGCGAGATCCTCGAGATTCCACTCAGCGTTTTCGACAAACAGAGAGAGCGCGAGCGTCGCGATGAGTTTGGTCACGACCGCGAAGTAGGTCTGGAGTGCGAAGAGCGCCCGGGGAGGGTCGACCTCGGAGGCCCGCAGCCCGAAGGCGTCGGCCAACGCACGCTTGGCATCTGCCTTCAGCGTCTCGGCTTCGCCGGTGACTCCCGTCGCGACCGCAAAGAGCCGCTCCCATTGGTCGAAGAGCTTCGCCGCCAATCCTTCTGGGGCCTGTCCGAGCTCAGCGTCGAGTTGGTCGAGAAGTGCTCGGCAGAGTTGCTTTGAGAGCAGATTCTCGGAGAAATCACGCAGGAGATTGTCGGCCGTAAGCGCTCTGCCCGTCTGCGCGGAAAGCAGGCTGATCAGCAGATCTTGCGCTGAGCGCTGGTCCACCCGAACCGGCTCGTCGACGATCCAATTTCCCGCCCGGTAGCGCGCGAAAATCATGAAGCGTCCGTCGCTGACCACTCCCGCCAATCGCGCCACCTCACGCCGTTCCTTCTCCGCAAGCCCAGTCACGTAGCGGCGAACCTGGCCGACGGCGTGCTTGTTTGCGGGGTGGCGTGCAGCGCCGGAAAGCGCGCCAGGAGGCTCCCACTCGATGATCAGCCTGTTGAACACCGCGTCGGCTCGGCCCGTGACCAGTGTCATCTCGACCCGTTTCTCGAGACCAGGGCTCCCCAGCTTCAGCGCAGACGCCTCCAACGCGGACTCTGCCTTATCTCGGAATCCAGCCTCGTCACCTTCGTGTTCGTCCGCGGCTTTCTCAAACGCCGACGCGAGCCGCCTCGCCTCACGGGCGAGCTTGGCCCGGCCAGGGATGGACGTGGAGCTCAGGCTGCCTCGGCGTTGTCGCTTAGCCACCAACGCTGCTCGAGTGCCCGACGGGCGGCGCGCTCAGATCCCCGGCTCAAGATCAGGTCCAAGACATGATCCGCATCCACGTCATATTCGTCGGCTAGTGCGGTGGCTTTCTGACGAAGCTCCTCGTAAGGGTCGTGGCTGTCGTCAATCTCGGCCTGCTGATTCTTGAAGAGGCGTTCCTGCATAGCCCCGAAGCTAGCCCGTCCCGCGGACGGCTTGAGTGCACGGGACGGGATCTCGACAAGATCTGTTCAAGTTATTGCGGAACGTGCGCCCAAAGCTGAGAGTGATGCTGCTCAGCGACAATTCTGGGCAATCGCCACCCCCGCCCCGAGGCCAGCCGCCCCGGGGACCGGTCGATCGAGTAGCTGGGCAGGGGACTTACTCGTCCCGCTCCTCGCCCGCACTTCGATGCTGGAGGTCGTCTTGGTTGTCGCCGTCCGGGCCGTCGGAGAATGCAAGCCTTCTGGCGGGCGTGGCCACCCGGGTGGGCGCCGATAGTTCACCGGCGCCGGCAATGCCGGACCCGTCCAAATCCCGTGCCTTAACGAGGAGACGGCTCTCGTAGCTTCCGACCGCGCTGTTGTGGGCCTTTAGCGCCTTCGCGAGGGACCTGCCCACTCCGTCGAGGTGATCGCCAAATGCGCGAATTCTCTTCACCAACTCGGTCGCGGTCGCCTGGATCGCCCTCGCTCCCTCGGCGACGTCACGCTCTCGCCAGATCAATGCCGTCGTCTGCAGGAGAGCCACCAGCGTCGACGGCGTCGTGATCACGACTTTCGCTGCCGCCGCGTCGGAGAGAAGCAGCGGATCGCGCTCGACCGCCTCGCTGAAGGCAGACTCCGAAGGCATGAACATCACGACGCACTCGGGGGAGCGCTTGAATCGGTCCCAGTAGGATTTGGCCGCCAGTTCTTTGACTTTGGCGCGAACCGCCGCGACGTGCTTGCGAAGTTCCTGCTCTCGTATGTTCGGGTCCTCCGTGTCGATCGCCGCCTGGAAATGCTCGAGCGAAACCTTGGCGTCGACCGGGAGGCATCCCTCGCCTGGCAGCCGGACCACCATGTCGGGCCGAGCCGCACCATCCTCACCATCGGCGCGCAGGTGGACCTGAGTGTCGAAGTCGACGCGGGAGGAGAGGCCGCAGGTCTCGACCACGTTCTTTAGCGTCAGCTCGCCCCATCGGCCCCGGATCCCGGGGCTCGTGAGGGCGCGTGAGAGCCTCGAGGTGTCCTGGCGAAGCTCGCCCTGGGCCTGCACAACCGCGTCGAGGCGAGCGCGGACATCAGCGCCTCCCTCGCCCTGCTGCTGCTCGAAGTTCGTGAGCTGGTCCCGCAAGCCTTCGAGTGCCGCTTGGAGCTGGGTCGGGTCGGGCGCCGTTGCGCTGTCCCGTCGCAGGCTCATTACCAGGGCGCCGATCGCTGCGCCTGCGACGAAAGCGAGGAGGGCTATTACCGCGGTCACGGTCCGACCCTAACGGCAGGCTCCTGAAAGACCAAGAAGCCGAACCTCGGTTGCGGTTCTTCAACCACGCTTCTCACCATCCTTTGTGTCGTCATTGAAAGGGCCAACCTGACTAGCGCCCGCGGTTCTCTTCGGGGGCCTTGAGCGAGTCGACGAGGTCGCTTAGATCCCGGCTCAGGGCCATCGCGGCGCCGATGAGCTCGTTTGGCTTCGATAGATCCGCGCTGTTGAACTCCTTGAGGGCAAGCGAAATCCGCAGGGCGATCGAGAGCTGCTCCACCAGAACAAGCTTGGACCCGCAGTTGGGGCAAAGCGTCTGCGCTCGCTCCACCCGTCCCCGCTCGCCGTAGAAGAGCGGCTCGCGGCATTGTTCGCAGTCCGCCGCCATCAAGCGTCTCACTTTTCTCCTTGGGGCCACGGCTACTCCTCCCCTTCCAGGCGGAGCGTCGGACAAGCCTGCGGCCACTCCCAGGTCGGAGGATCTTCAGAGAGGAGATCGCGCCCAATCCGGTTTGCGGCTTGGCGCCGGACGGTCACGTCGGTAGAAGTGGTGTAACGAGCACGGAGGAGCCGGAGCGAACTCCGGCCGGTTCCGCGGAACCGGCCGCGAAGAAAGTTCCGGCCACCGCGGGCCCCAGACTCGTCGGTTGAAGGACCAACCTCAACTGACGAAAGGAACACCACGATGGCCGAGAGCCAGAGCATGACGACCGCCGAGGTCGTCGCCAAGACCCTGATCGCAGAGCACGCCGACTTCCTGCGCGAGGCGGTTGCGCTCGTCGCCGCCCAGCTGATGGAGGCCGAGATCACGCAGGAGATCGGCGCCGGGCGCGGTGAGGTGAGCGCCGAGAGAGCCACGCATCGAAACGGCTACCGCCCCCGGGCCTGGGAGACCCGGGTCGGCGAGATCGAGCTCGCCGTCCCGCGCAAGCGAGACGGCTCCTCCTACTTCCCCTCCTTCCTGGAGCCCCGCCGGCCTGCCGAGCAGGCGATCGTCTCGGTGGTGATGGAGGCCTACGTCAACGGAGTCTCAACGCGCAAGGTCGACCGCCTGGTCGAGCAGCTCGGGATCCACGGGATGAGCAAGGATCGCGTCTCGACGCTCTGCAGAGGCCTCGACGAGCGCGTGGAGGCGTTTCGAGGCCGACCCCTGGAGGGCGATTACCCCTACCTCTGGCTCGACGCCAAGCACCTCAAGGTCAGAGACGGCGGTCACGTGCGCTCGAAGGCGCTCGTCGTCGCCTACGCCGTGCACTCCTCAGGCCGCCGAGAGGTGATCGGGATCGACCTCGGTGAGACGGAGACCGAGGCCTTCTGGGTCGAGTTCTGCCGCGGGCTCAGGGCACGAGGACTCGGTGGCGTCCGCCTCTGCGTCTCTGATCACCACGAGGGGTTAAAGGCGGCGATCGCGAGGATCCTCGCCTGCCCCTGGCAGCGCTGCAGCGTCCACTTCGTCCGCAACATGCAGGGCCACTGCCGCAGATCGGAGCGTGGCTTGGTGGCCGCGGCGCTCAGGGAGATCTTCGACGCCGAGAGCCTCGAGCACGCCCGCTCTCACCTGGGCGGGGTGCTCGAGCGCTTCCGCGGCCCGCTGCCGAAGATCGCCGAGCTGCTCGAGGCGGCCGAGGAGGACCTGCTCGCCTTCTACCGCTTTCCGGCTCAGCACTGGCCCAAGCTCCGCAGCACCAATCCGCTCGAGCGCCTCAACAAGGAGATCGGCCGCCGCTCCGACGTCGTCGGCATCTTCCCCAACGACGCCTCCGCGATCCGCCTCGTCGGCGCGATGCTGATCGAGCAAAACGACGAGTGGCTGGTCTCCCGGCGCTACCTCTCCGAAGAATCGCTCGCCCTGGTCCTCGAGGACCAGGGCGAAGAGGGAAGGGAGGTGGTCGGGGAACTACAAGCCGCCTGAAGGACCGGCGAGGAGTTACACCACTTCAGACGACTTGACTCTCGTGGGCTCGCCGTTGACGGTCCAGCCCTGCCGCTCGGGCCACGAGAGAAGCCCAAGCCCATCGTGTTCCATGACCTTCGCCATTCGTTCGGGACCCTCGCCGTCCAGGTCTGGCCAGTTACAAATGTGCAGTTCTTCATGGGCCATGCCGACCTCCGGACGACCCAGCGCTACGTCCACTACGTCCCCCGTCGCAATGCCGCCCACAGCCTCACCGAGCTCATCCGAGAACGGTCCGAGGCCGATAATGGGTGCACGACGGGTGCATCAGACGAGCAGGTCGATTCCGAGCCGGATCAGGAACTGGCTCTGGAATCGGATGAAAGCGATGGGCCGGGCAGGACTCGAACCTGCGACCGACGGATTATGAGTCCGCTGCTCTGACCAGCTGAGCTACCGGCCCGCGTTGGTCTGATTATCGCGCCGGCGGGAGCGGCGGGGTAGTGTCGGCGGCCGTGGACTTGGAGCTTTCCGGCATCCAGGCGCTGATGGTCGCCGGGGCCCTGATCGGCGGCGGGGTCGCGTTCGGGCGCTCGCTTGGTGCCGACTGGAGGGGCGGTGTCTCCGAAACGGTGGTCCAGACACTCTACGGAATCTTCGGAGGGGGGCTCCTCGGATTCGCCCTCGGGTGGGCCGCCAAGGCGCTCACTTCCCTCTTCTCCTAGCTCCCGGAATGGGTTGAGCGCAGCCGGCTACACGCTGAAGAGCTGGGCCAGGGAGCGACCGACGTCGGGTGGCTCCTCCTCGCCCTCGGCCGCCGCGGCGGCGCCGTCGGCGAGGGCCTGGGCCGCCTCGGAGATCTGGCGGGCGCGGCCGGGCCGGAGGTCCTTGATCTTTACGGCCTCGGCGAGGTCGGACTCCATCAGCCCGGCCAGCTCGGAGAGGCGCTGGAGGCCAACCGCGGCCGAGGTGCCCTTCAGGGCGTGGGCCTCCGAGCGCAGGGTCTCGAAGTCGGTGGTGCCCGTCTCCAGGCCTGCCGAGATCACGTCGCAGCGGCGGCGGGCCTCGGCCGCGAAGGCCTCCCTCAGGGCACGCTCGGTTGCCTCGGCATCGCTCAACTTCCCACCACCCCCTTGACCGCCTTCTCCAGTTCACTGAGTCCGAATGCGCCTTCTATCACGGTGCGGACGACGCCGTTGCGGTCGATCACGAAAAGCCAGGGCTCGCTGGGCAGGCGGAAGGCGCGAACCTGCTCGGTGACGCCCTTGTTGGGATCGTTGTCCTTGTAGATCTCCTGGTGGATGAAATCGACCTTGTCGCCGTACTGCTCCTGGACCTGCGCGGCGATGTCCACGACCGGGCCGCAGACTCGGCTCTGGCAGAACTGCGGAGTGGCGAAGAGCAGCACAATCGGCTTGCGGCCGAGAGCATCGTAGAAGTCCTCCTGGTTCATCCGCTCGGGGGGGACCCGGGTGGTGATCTTCGAGAGGTCGCCGCCGACGTCGCCGGGGGTCAGCGTGTGGATGCGTGGAGGCCGCTGGCCGGCCCTCGGGATACCCCGGTAGCGGCCGACGATCGCGCTGGGCAGCAGCGTCGCCCGGAGCCCGCTCCCGTCCTTGATCGCCGCGGCGATCCGCCATTCCCCCTCCCGGGGGAAGTCCACGTGGGTGACGTAGACGACGGTGGCGGCGTTGGGGTCGTTCGCCGTGGTCGCCGCCCGGAACGCCGGCTCGGTCTCGAGGCTCTCGATCGAGGCCGGGAAGGGGCCCTTGGCCTTCTGGCCGAGCGCCGTCGCCTGCGCCTTGGCCGGAGGGGTCCCGCCCTGCGGGTTCGACGCGGTGGGCTGGGCACCGGGCACCGGAGCGAAGTAGAGGGCGACCTGGGCGTCCGGCACCGGGGTTCCGTCGCGGCGGAAGACCCCGAAGGAGTAGCGGTTCTCCCCGGTGTAGAAGACCTCCTGGGCCGGCGAGACGACGAGCTGGGAGGGGCCGCCGGTCGAGTTGAGGACGTCGCCGAGCGTCTTGCCGGCGGCGCTGGGGAACTCGGCTGCCGGCGGCGCCGGCCGGTTCTTGACCGCCGCGGAGGTCGAGTCGCCCGACCCCGAGCCGCCGCAGGCCGCGAGCGGCGACGCGGCCGCGAGCAGGCAGAGGCAGGCGCATGCTGCTCTCCGAGGGCGCATCGGCCGCATGTTAGTCGGGCGCGGGCCTTCGGCGCCCCCGGCCCGGCCCGGCGGGAACGCCGGTCCGGCGGCCGGCGGCGGGGACGTGGGACCGGCGCCCTCCAATAGGGTGCGCCCACCAGGACCACGGACAGGAGAGCGGAATTGGCGGAGCGCGCGGCACTGATCACGGGAGCGTCCAGCGGCATCGGGCTTGCGATCGCCCGCACCCTCGGCCGGGAGGGCTATGCCCTGACGGTCGCCGCACGGCGGCCCGAGAAGCTGGAGGCGGCCGCGCAGGGCCTTCGCGAGCACGGCTGCGAGGTGCTCGACGTCGCGGCGAACATGACCTCCGAGGAGGAGATCACGGGGGTCTTCGAGCGCCACCGGGAGACCTACGGCAGGCTCGACGTCCTGGTCAACAACGCCGGGGTGGGGATCGGCCAGCCGCTTGAGGAGATCGGCGCGAAGCAACTCGACATGCAGCTAGGGGTGAACCTTCGCGCGCTGATCATCGGCACCCGCGAGGGGATGCCGATGCTCCGCGAGGCCGGAGCCGAGCACGGCAAGGCGCTGATCGTCAACACGGCCTCGATCGCCGGCAAGACCGGCCAGGGCTGGCTCTCGGTCTACGCGGCCACCAAAGCGGCGGTGATCAACTTCTCCCAGGGGACCCAGAAGGAACTGGGCGACGCCGGGATCCAGTGTACGGCGCTGGCCCCCGCCTTCGTGGACACCCCGATGACCGATTTCGTCAAGGGCCAGGTGAAGGCCGAGGAGATGATCCAGCCCGAGGACCTGGGGGAGGCGGTGCGGTTCCTGCTGCGGACCTCCCGCTACTGCCTGGTCCCGGAGATCGTCTTCATGCGCCCCGGGGAGACGCTTTAGCGGCCCAGGCCGCCGGGAGAGGGCGTGGCTGAGCGTCGCGGAGGACGGCGGTTGCTGGTCGCCGCCTTCGGGGACCCGGGCCACGCCTTCCCGGCGATCGCCCTCTCCCGGGCGCTGGTCGCCCGCGGCCACCGGGTGGTGGTGGAGAGCTGGGAGCGCTGGCGGGGGGCCGTTGAGGGGGCGGGCCTGGGGTTCGCCGCCGCCGAGGAGTATCGGACCTTCCCGCCCGTGCCCGAGGGCTCCGGGCAGACCAGCGCAGCCGATGCGGCGATCGCGCTTGCGCCGCTGCTGGAGGACCTGCGGCCCGACATGGTGGTGAGCGACATCCTCACCCTGGCCCCGGCCCTCGCGGCCGAGGCCGCCGGGGTGAGGAGGGCGACGCTCATCCCCCACCTCTACCCGGTCCACGAGCCCGGGCTTCCCTTCTTCGGCGTCGGGGCCCGCCCGGCCCGGACTCCGCTGGGAAGGGCGCTGTGGCGCTGGTCCCTGCCGATCCTGGAAACGGGGCTGAGGCGCGGTCGCCGGGAGCTCAACGAGCAGCGCGCCCGGCTCGGGCTGGCGCCGCTGGAGCGCTTTCACGGAGCGATCAGCGAGGAGCTGGCGCTCGTCGCCACCTTCCCCCAGCTCGAGTACCCGCGCCGCTGGCCGGAGGGGACTGCCGTGTGCGGTCCGATGAGCTTCGAGATCCCCCACCCCGACGTCGACCTTCCCGGCGGCGAGGAGCCGCTGGTGCTTCTCGCTCCGAGCACCTCCCAGGACCCCGGGCACAGGTTGGTCCGCGCCGCCCTGGAGGGTCTGGCCGAGGAGCCGGTGCGGGTGATCGCGACGCTCAACCGGGCGGGTGCCGGGAAGGCGGTCGCAGCCCCGCCCAACGCGCGGGTGGTGGACTGGCTGAGCTACAGCCAGGTGATGCCGCTGGCCTCCCTGGTCGTGTGCCACGGCGGGCACGGCACCGTCGCCCGGGCGCTGGCGGAGGGCGTCCCGGTCCTCGCCTCCCCGGCCGCCGGGGACATGAACGAGACCGCGGCGAGAATCGGCTGGGCGGGGGTCGGGCTGGCGGTTCCCTGGCGGTTCTGCCGCCCCGGGCCCCTGCGATGGGCCGCCAGGAGGATCCTCGGAGACGAGGGCTTCGCGGGGCGCGCCGCCGGCCTGGCCGCCTGGGCCCGCGCGCACGACGGCGCCGAGCGCGGTGCCGACCTGGTCGAGATGGCGGTCTGACCTGATGCTCGCAAGGCTCAGGGAGGTCCTGGGGTCCAAGGACGCACCGCTGCTGTGGTCGGTGTCCGCGGTCGGCGCCGTCGCCGGGGCGGGAGGTCTGGGCCTGGGACTGCTGATCGGGCCGCCGAGGCTGGCTCTCGGGGCGGCCGTCGCGGCGATCTTCGTCGCCGCGGCCGGTTCCGTGCTTCCGCGTGGCGCCGGGCGGGTCGCCGCAGCGGTGATCGCGGTCGGAGCGGTCGCCTTCGCGACGCTCGCGGCGGCGGTCGCCGGGGAACCGGTGCCGGCGGGGCTGGCGATGGCGTTCGTCGCCTTCGGCTCGGGAGTCCTGGCGGCCAGCGGCGGCGTCAGCATCCTGCTGGGGACGCTGCTGGCCACCGCCTACGTGGTCCCGGCGGCGATCGGCACCGGGTACGAGCAGTCGCTCGGGCGGGTCGCCGCGGCGGCAGCGATCGGGGCCGTCTGGGGCATGGTCTTCGCCCGGGTGGTCAGCCGGATCACCAAGGACGAGTCCCCGGCGGTCGGGCGCGAATGGGCGCGCACCGCGGTGGGCCAGATGCGGAGCATGGCCCATGATCTCGGCGACCCCCGGGTGCGGTACGGGCTGCGGCGCGGTATCGCGCTGGGGATCGGGATGGCGATCTACGAGGGAACCGGCGACCGCGACGCCTTGTGGGTGATGCTGACGATCTTCGTCGTCCTGCAGCCCGAGCGCCGGGCCTCCTGGGACTTCGCGCTGGTGCGCACCGTGGGCACGTTCGCCGGGATCGGGCTGCTGGCGCTGCTGGCGGTCCCGCTGACCAACGCCCAGCTCGTGATCGCTGCCCTGATCATCCTCGACCTCGGAATCGCCTGGGTCCTCCGCAATTCCGCGGTGCTGACGATGGCGACGACGATCTTCGCCGTGGCGGTCACCGAGGTCCTGGCGCCGGGATTCACCCACCCGGCCACCCACCGCCTGGCCGACACGCTTCTCGGCGCGGCCATCGCGATCCTGGTCGGATATGTGCTGTTCCCCGACCGGGGACGGGAGGAGGAAGAGGAGGCGGAGGGAGCGACAGGGGCCTGAGTCAATGGCCAACAGATCCCGGAGCCCCGTTCCGGGAGGCTGAGGGCGAAGCTCCGGGGGTGGGACTCGAACCCACAACCTCTCGGTTAACAGCCGAGCGCATCTGCCAAATTGAGCTACCCCGGACCGACTTGAGCTACATCGGATGGCTCAAGAACCGACCCTCACTTTACCGCGCCGAGCGGCGTGGTGAGCACACCGGCTTCGACCATCGCGTGGCAGTTGGCGCACAGCAGCACGCATTTGGAGGCCTCGCGTCGGGCCTTGTCAAGTGACCGCGTGAACCCTCCTTGGGCGAGGTGAAATCTCTTCTCGGCCGGCTGGAGGTGGTGAAACTGCAGTGCCGCGGGGTGGCGGTCGAAGCCGCAGGTAGCGCACGAACCACCGGCCTCGTCGACAAGGATGCGCTTTACCTTCTTGCGCCGCTTGCGGACCGCGTCCGTGTTGCACCGGGAACAGCGATAGCCGCCGTCGGGCCTCCTGAAGAAGGCGGTGTGGCCGTGCCGCGGGCATCGCGAGTAGGTGCGTTTCAACCCCAGCGCCTTCGCAACCCTCAACCGCTCTCGTCTCTTCATCTCCTCCGTCTCAAGGCCGAGCTTCCCCAGCCAGTAGCGAACAGTCGAGCAGGAGGAATCGAACTCAGCAGCCAACTCGCGCAGCGATGCTCCCGCGGCGACCATCACCCGCAATCGCTGGGGGTCAACCTTGCGCTTCGGGGAGTGACGGTGGCTTCCGCTGGCCACCAATCCGTGCTTTTCAAGCCAGTACCCCACGGTGGAAGGATGCCTTCCCACCTCGCGCCCGATCGCCTCGAGCGACATGCCTTTGGCCAGGCATTCCTCCAGAAACCGCTTGTCCATGCGGGAATGGTCGCGGATCTACCGGACGGAAAAAGCGAACGTGTGTTCGCTAGCCGGCGACCTGCTCGGCGTGGGCGATGCGCTCCACGACCGCGGCCCGCTCGCGGCTCAGCTCGGCGCGGCGGCCGTAGTCCTCGCCGGCGGCGCCGATCTCATCCTCGAGCCGGCGCTGCTCGAGAAGCAGGAAGTTCAGCTCCATCGCCTCTGAGGATGCGGGCTCCGCCCGCGCCAGGATGACCAGCTCGCTGACCAGGGCGCCCAGCGCCGGCTGGTCGGGCGCCAAACCGGCGGCCGGGTCCTCGAGGTGGCCGCGCAGCCAGTCGCGGGCCTCGACGCCGCTCGGCGAGAGGTGCTCCTCGCTCAGCCTCTCGAGGTAGCCGGCCCCCTCCGCAGGCCGCGCGATGCACATCGCCAGCAGCGCCCTCTCCTGGCGCTCGCGCGGGGTCAGCTCCGGGGCTGCGGCCGGCCCCGGGGCGGAGGCGGCGGGCCCGGGCGGCGCCCCGGCCCGGGCGGCGGCCTCCACCCTGCCCACCACCATCGCCGGCTGCAGGTCCAGCCGCTCGGCAACCCGCCGGACCAGCTCTTCCCGGCTCGCCGACTCCCCCATATCGGCCAGCACCGGCGCGATCTCCGAGAGCGCCCGGTCGCGCTCTGCCGGGGAGGAGGTGTCGGTGCCCTCGAGGATCAGCGAGACCCGGAAGTCGGCCAGCTCCACCGCCCCTTCGAGGAGCGAGCGGAAGCGCTCTCCCCCTCCCTCCTCGGCGACCATCTGAGCCGGGTCCTCGCCGGCCGGCATCGCCGCCACGCGGATCCTCATCCGCCTCCCCGCCCCGACCCGCTGGACCCTCAGCATCGCCTCCTGCCCGGCGGAGTCGGCATCGAGCGCGAGCGCCACCTCGCTGACGATTCCGGAGAGCTCGGCGAGCTGCTCCTCGGTGATCGCGGTGCCCATAACGCCGACCGACTCGGGGATCCCGGCCTGGTGCAGCGCCAGCACGTCGGTGTAGCCCTCGACCACGACCGCCCGCCCGGCCCGGGCGATCGCCCCCCGGGCCCGGTCGAACCCGTAGAGGTTGCGGCTCTTGTGGAAGAGCTCGGTCTCGGCCGTGTTGATGTACTTGGCGCCCTGCTCGGAGCGCATCGCCCTGCCCCCGAAGCCCAGCACGCGCCCGCGCCGGTCGCGCACCGGGAACATGATCCGCGAGCGGAAGCGGTCGTACTCCCCTCCCCCCCGGCCGCGCTGCACCAGCCCGGCGGCCCTCATCTCGGCGACGCTGAAGCCGGCCCGCTGCCCGCGGACCAGCACCCTGTCCCAGGCGCTCGGCGCGTAGCCGACCCCGAAGTCGCGCAGCACCTCCTCCCCGAGGCCCCGGCCGAGCAGGTACTCGCGGGCCTGCGCCGCCTCATCCGCCTCCCAGAGAAAGCGCGAGTAGAACTCCGCGCTCCGGGTCAGGAGCTCGCCGATCCGCTCCCGGCGGCGACGGCGCTCCTCCGCCCTGGGATCCTCGCGATCTCGCTCCAGCTCGACCCCGTAGCGGTCCGCGAGCAGCTCCACCGCCTCGCCGAAGCCGATCCCCTCCTTCTCCTCCACGAAGCGGATCACGTCGCCCCCGACCCCGCACCCGAAGCAGTGGTAGAGCTTCTCCTGGGGGTCCACCGAGAAGGAGGGGGTGCGCTCCTCGTGGAAGGGGCAGAGCCCGACCAGCCGCCCGCCCTGGCGGCGCAGGTCGGTGTGGGCGCCGACCACCTCGGCGATGTCGGCCGCCTGCTTGACCCGCTCGAGGCTCTCCGCCGAGATCATCGCCATGCGCCCACCGTAGCGCCCGCGGCGCCGCCTCCGCCGCCGCCGCTCAGAACCGCGCCGCCTCGGGGATCGTCAGCTCGGTGAAGCACGCGATGCAGTAGCGGTCGGTCATCCCCGCGAGATAGTCGGCGACCCTCTGGCAGGGGCCCGCCTCCGGGTCGGCGGAGGGCGCCTCTGCGGGATGGCCCATGTAGTGGTCGAACAGCCAGCGCATCG
Source organism: Solirubrobacterales bacterium (assembly GCA_046330315.1). Taxonomy (GTDB): domain Bacteria; phylum Actinomycetota; class Thermoleophilia; order Solirubrobacterales; family 70-9; genus JAXLSZ01. The sequence goes on along the minus strand of JAXLSZ010000004.1, from coordinate 377,508 downwards.
TTCGCTGCACCCTCTCGTGCTCCCGGCGCGCGCTCGGCCCCAGGTAGACCCGGTCGAACATGAACTCGCGGAGCCGCAGCATCGCCCCGCCCAGCTCATCGCTCTGGACGATGTCGCCCGCTCCGGTCGAGCGCTCGATGATGTCGGTGACCAGCCGATCGATCCGTTTGGCGCCGGTGGGGCCAAGCAACGCGATCTCCTCGGCCGGCAGGTCGGCGTCGCTGAGGATCCCGGCGCGCAGGGCGTCGTCGATGTCGTGGTTGATGTAGGCGACCCGGTCCACGAGGCGGACGATCCGGCCCTCCAGGGTCGCTGGGCGCCCCGATCCCGTGTGGTTGAGGATCCCGTCGCGCACCTGCTCGGTGAGGTTGAGGCCGCGGCCCTCCCGCTCGAGCACCTCGACCACCCGCAGCGAGTGCACGTTGTGCTGGAAGCCGCCGCCGCAGCGCTCGCGAAGCGCCGTGTCGAGCGCCTCCTCGCCGATGTGCCCGAAGGGCGGGTGGCCGAGGTCGTGGCCGAGGCCGATCGCCTCGGTGAGATCCTCGTTGAGCCCCAGCGCCCTGGCCACGGTGCGGGCGATCCCGCAGGCCTCCAGCGTGTGGGTGAGCCGGGTCCGGTAGTGGTCGCCCTCGGGCGAGACGAAGACCTGCGTCTTGTGCTTGAGCCGGCGGAAGGCCTTGGCGTGGACGATGCGGTCGCGGTCGCGCTGGAAGGGCGTCCGGTAGGGGCTGTCGGGCTCCTCCTCGGCGCGCCGCGCCGGGTAGGAGGGCGTGGCGCCCTCGGAGAGGTGATCCGCCTCCCAGGACTCCACCCGGTCACGAAGCGGGCGGAGCGCAGCGGGGGGCGGCGAGGCGCTCACGAGGCCCCTTCGATCGCGGCCTGGGCGGCGGCGATCCGGGCGATCGGGACCCTGAAGGGGGAGCAGCTGACGTAGTCGATGCCGATCCTGTTGAAGTAGCGGATGCTGTCGGGGTCTCCCCCGTGCTCGCCGCAGACGCCGCATTTCAGAACGGGGTTTGCCTCGCGCCCCCTGCGCACCCCGATCTCGACCAGCTCACCCACACCGGGCTCGTCGAGCGTCTCGAAGGGGCTGCGGTCGAGGATCCGCTGCTCCAGATAGGCCGGGATGAAGCTGCCCTCGACGTCGTCGCGCGAGAAGCCGATCGTCGTCTGGGTGAGGTCGTTGGTCCCGAAGCTGAAGAAGTCGGCGTGGCGGGCGATCCGCTTCGCGACCAGACAGGCTCGCGGCAGCTCGATCATCGTCCCGACCGTGTAGGGGACCTCGACGCCGGCCGAGCGCATCGCCTCCTCCGCGGCGCCCACGACGACCCCGCGGAGCCGCTCGAGCTCGGCCTCGTAGGCGACCAGCGGGAGCATCACCTCCAGGTGGGGAACGTCCCCGGCCCCGGCCGCGGCGGCGGCGGCGCCGATCACGGCGCGCACCTGCATCTCGTAGACCTGCGGGTAGAGCACCGCCAGGCGGATCCCGCGGGTCCCCAGCATCGGGTTGGCCTCCTGGAGGTCGTGCACGATCTCCGCCGCCCGGTGTGCCTTCTCGAGCAGGCGACCGTCCCCGCTTCCCTCCAGCTCCCGGATCTTCGCCTCGTAGTGCTCGACCGGAAGGAACTCGTGGAGCGGGGGGTCGAGCAGGCGGATGGTCACCGGCTGGCCACGCATCTCGTGGAGGATCGCCGTGAAGTCGGCGCGCTGGAGCTCCTCGAGCGAGGAGAGCGCGACCCGAAACTCCGCCTCCGCGGTCTGAAGCTCGGCGGTCTCGCGGTCCGCCTCCTCGGCGCGGGCCCGTGCCCGCCGCCAGCGCTCCGCGGCGATGAACATCTCGCGGACCAGCTCGCCGCGATCCTCACCGAAGAACATGTGCTCGGTGCGGCAGAGGCCGATTCCGGCCGCCCCTGCCCGGCGCGCCTCGGCGGCGTCCTCGGGGGTGTCGGCGTTGGCGCGGACACCGAGCGTGCGCAACTCGTCGGCCCACTCCAGGACGGTGCGAAAGTCGGACCCGATCTCGGGCTCGATCAGCGGGACGTCGTCGAGGGTGACGGCGCCGCTCGACCCTTCGATGGCGATCCGGTCGCCGGCGCGCAGCTCGGTACCGTTGACCCGAACGACCCGCGCCTCCTCGTCGATCGCGAGGTCGGAGGCGCCGGCGACGCATGGACGCCCCATGCCCCGGGCGACCAGCGCCGCATGGGAGGCCTTGCCACCCTCCGCGGTGAGGATCCCGCGCGCCGCATGGAACCCGGCGACGTCGTCGGCCTCGGTGAAGGCGCGCACCAGGATCACGTCCTCCTCCGCCGCGGCGTGGCGGATCGCCTCCGAGGCGCTGAGCACGATCACCCCCTTTGCGGCGCCGGGCGAGGCCGCGATGCCGCGGGTCAGCAGCTCGTAGCTGCAGGAGGGGTCGAAGACGGGGTGAAGGAGGGCGTCCAGTGCCCCGGGCTCGAGGGTCATCAGCGCCGCGGAGCGGTCAAGCAGGCCCTCGGAGACCGCGTCGTGCGCAAAGCGCACCGCCGCCTGGGCGGGGCGCTTGGCGCTGCGGGTCTGCAGCAGGTAGAGCCGGCCCTCCTCGATCGTGAACTCGACGTCCTGCATGTCGCCGTAGTGGCGCTCGAGCAGGCGCAGGATGTCGAGCAGCTCGGCGTGTATCTCGGGCATCCGCTCGGCGATCGCCTCCAGGCTCTGCGGGGTGCGGACGCCGGAGACGACGTCCTCGCCCTGGGCGTCGAAGAGCACGTCGCCGGAGGGGGTCGGCTCCCCGGTCCGCTCGTCGCGGCTAAAGGCGACTCCCGAGCCGGAGGTCGGGCCCTTGTTGCCGAAGACCATCTGCTGCACGTTGACCGCCGTCCCCCAGCCGTCGGGAATCCCCTTGATGCGGCGGTAGGAGATCGCCCGATCGCCGTTCCAGGAGTCGAAGACGGCGGCGATCGCCTGACGGAGCTGCTCGCGGGGGTCCTGCGGAAACCCCTCGCCGGTCTCTGCCTCGAAGATCGCCAGGAAGGTCGCGGTCAGCGCCCTCAAGTCCTCGGCGCCGAGTCCCGTGTCGGCGTCCACCCCCCGCTGCCTGCGCGCCTCGCGCAGCGCCTCCTCGAAGCGCGAGGATGCGATCCCGCGAACCACGTCCCCGAACATCTGCACCAGACGCCGGTAGGAATCCCAGGCGAATCGCTCGTTGGAGGTGCGCTCGGCCAGCCCGCCGACCGCCGCCTCGCCGAGCCCGAGGTTGAGGATCGTCTCCAGCATCCCCGGCATCGACTCCCGGGCGCCGGAGCGCACCGAGACCAGGAGCGGGTCCGAGGCGTCCCCGAGGCGCTTGCCGGCCCGCTCTTCGAGTGCCGCGAGGGCGGCGTCCACCTGGCTCTCCAGGCCGGGAACCTCGCCCTCGGCCGACCGCATGTAGGCGACGCACGCCTCGGTGGTCACCGTGAACCCGGCGGGAACCCTCTCGGGCCCGAGGATCCGGGTCATCTCGGCGATGTTGGCCCCCTTCCCGCCGAGCAGATCCCGCATCTCGCGGGACCCCTCCGAGAAGTCGTAGACGTATCGGGTCTCGGTGCTGGACGCGCTCAATCTCTGCTCCCGAGGCGATTCTAGAGCCGGGCGGCGCCCCCGACGGCGCTCAGGCGGCCGCTCGCAGTCGCACGTGTGCGTGGTGCTCGAGTGTCTCCGAGACCGCGCGGTCGACCTGGCGAAGGGCCGGCTCGGAGGCGGACGGCACGCCGGACAGCGGCCTGCCGAGCGCTTCGACCATGAACCGGTGCGCCTCCGGGGAGAGCGGGAAGGAGCCGCGCTCGCAGCCGCTGCAGACCACGCCCCCCGCCGCGCCGGAGAACCCGGTCAGGTGGTCGGCCTCGCCGCAGCGGGCGCACGAGGCAAGCTCCGGGGAGAACCCCGCGGCAAGCGCCAGCTTCAGCCGGAAGGCGATCGCCGTCTCGAGGCCCGCCGGGGCGGCCGGGTCGTCGAGCATCGCCAGGTAGCGGCAGAGCAGGTTGTAGGCGGCCGGGTTGGGCTCGACCGAGTCGAGCAGGCGAAGCACGGCGTCACAGGCCCTGGCGGCCGCGGTCAGGGCATCGCCGCTGGAGCGCAGGCGCGGGTAGGGGTCCACGGTTGCCGCCGAGGTGACGGTCGCCAGGTCCCCGCGGCCTTGGTGGAGGACCAGGTCGAGCCGAAAGAAGGGCTCGAGGCGCCCGCCGAACCTCGATCGGGGGCGGCGGGCCCCCTTGGCGATCGCCCCGATCCTGCCCCGGTCCGCCGAGTAGAGATGCAGGATCCGGTCCGCCTCCCCGTAGCGGATGCTGCGCAGCACCACCGCCTCCGTTTTTACCTTGCCGGCCATCGACCCCCCCCACGTTGACCCCCCCACCGGACGTGGGACCTCCAGGCGTTGATATGCAGGGTCTGGAGGTCCCACGTCCGTGGGATGGGGCAAAGGGTCACGGATCGGCGTCTCAGGTGACGAGGGAGTCGCGGATCGCCGCGGCCGTGACCTCCGCCGCGAGGGTACCCGCGCACAGCGCGGTGAAGCGGTCCGTCTCGGCGGCCCCCGAGAGGGCTCCCGAGGACAGGCAGAAGACGACGTCCCCGTCGATGTCGGAGAACACGGGCGCGACCGCGCGGGCCACGCCGGCACTCGCCATCCGGGCTGTCCGATGGCAGGCGGCGCGGTCCAGGGGGACGTCGGTCATCAGGCAGACGAGCGTCGTGTTGCGCTCTTCGATCGCGGTCCAATCCGGTGGCCTCGCCATCGCGGCGATCGTCTCGGCGGTCGAGACCGGGCGGCCGGCCTCGTCGCGCGCGGCGCCGAGCAGCGACCCGTCCTCGGCGATCACGTCACCGAACGAGTTGACCACGGCCAGGGCCGCGATCGTTTCACCCTGGCCGGTCAGCGCGGAGGCGATCCCGACCCCGGCGCGGTGTGCCCGTTCCCGCCCGAAGATCTTCCCGACCGCCGCCCCGGCCCCGGCCCCGACCGCGCCCCTCTGGGGCGCTTCGGCGCGGGCTCCCTCACACGCCGCCCGCCCCTGCGCCGGGCCGGGACGCACCGAACCGCTCCCCACGGCGAGGTCATAGATCACCGCGGCGGGGACGATCGGCACCCGCCCGCCCGGCGTGGGGTGGCCCCGGCCGTGCTCCTCCAGCCAGGCGGCCACCCCGTCGGCGGCAGCCAGGCCGAAGGCGCTGCCCCCCGAGAGCAGGACGGCGCTGGCCTCGTGGGGGCCGGCGTGCGACCCCACCACCTCGGTCTCGCGGGTCCCTGGCCCCCCTCCCCTGACGTCGACCCCGCAGCGGCTGCCGGGCGGCGGGATCACCACCGTGCAGCCGGTCTGGGCGTCCTCGTCGGTCCAATGGCCGACCGAGAACCCCTCCGGCAGCACGGCTCGCTCAGGCACCGGCCCCCCTGCGCTCCCGTGTGGTCCGGGCCGCGCGAACCGCCTTCCTGCGCCGCCGCAGCCGCACCTGGCAGGAGGGGCAGAAATAGGTCGAGCGGCCCGCCACCACGACGCGGCGGATCGGCTCCCCGCAGGCGAAGCAGGGCTTGCCCTCGCGGATGTGGACGAGGAACTCCTCCTGGACTGTCCCGCGCTCGCCGCGGGAGTCGCGGTAGTCGTCGATCGAGGCGCCGCCCCCGGCGATCCCCGCCTCCAGTGTCTCGACGATGGCCTCGCACAGCGCCGCGTGGTGCTCGGGTCTCATCGAGCCGGCCGGCGAGAGAGGGTGAAGGCGGGCGCGGAAGAGCGCCTCGTCCGCGTAGATGTTCCCCAGGCCGGCCACCCCCGACTGGTCGAGCAGGAACGATTTCAGCGGCGCCGTGCGCCCCGCGGCGTGCTCGGCGATCACCCGCGGGGTGAACTCCTCGGAGAGGGGCTCGACGCCGAGGCGACCCCGGAAGCGCTCGGCAAGCCCGGCGCGGTCGACCAGGAAACCCTCGCCGAACCGCCTGGCGTCGGTGAACCACAGCTCGCGCCCGTCGTCGAGCGTGAAGCGGGCGCGCAGGTGGCGCTCCTCCCCGGAGGGGCGGTAGATCCGCCGGTCGCCGGGGACCCGCCCGCCATCCTCGCCGCCGGCGAGCAGAAGGTTGCCGGTCATCCGCAGGTGCATGACCAGCGTCCGGCCGCCGTCCAGCTCCACCAGCAGGTACTTGCCGCGGCGGCCGATCGCGCGGATGCGCCGCCCGCTCACCGCAGATTCCAGCGCCGCCGGCGGCTCCGGGCGGGACCAGCGCGCGTCGAGCACCTCCAGCCTCTCGATGCGCCGCCCGGCGAGCTCGGGCTCGAGCTGGCGGCGGATCGTCTCGACCTCAGGCAACTCCGGCATCGCCCGATTCTGGCAGGAGCCGGCCTGCCGGCAATCCGCCCCGGCCCGAGGTGCCCGGCACCCGGGCCGGTGACCGGCCCGCGCGCGATGCCCGGCACCCGGGGCTGACCGCCGGCCCGATGGCTAGCGCGCCACGGCCCGCGGGTGGGCGCGGAAGTAGACCTCCTTCAGCTGCTCGCCGGAGAGGTGGGTGTAGATCTGGGTCGTGGAGACGTCGGCGTGGCCGAGCATCTCCTGCACGGCGCGCAGGTCGCAGCCCCCGGCCAGCAGATGGGTGGCGAAACTGTGGCGCAGCGTGTGCGGGCTCATCCTCCCGCCTAGCCCTGCCTGGCGCGCGTGGCGCTGAACGATCTTGTAGAGGCCCTGGCGGGTCAGCGCGCCGCCGCGGAAGTTGACGAACAGCTTGCGCTCGGCGCCGGAGCCGACCAGCTTCGGGCGTCCGGCGCGGAGGTAGGCGTTGATCGCGGCGATCGCCTGGCGGCCAAGCGGGACTAGCCGCTCCTTCGAGCCCTTGCCGCGTGCCCGCAGGAATCCCTGTCGCAGGTCCACGTCGGAGACCTCCAGCCCGATCGTCTCCGAGGCCCGCAGCCCGCAGGCGTACATCACCTCCAGCAGGGCGCGGTCGCGCAGCACGGTCGGCTCGTCCCCTCGCGGCGAGGCGAGCAGGCGCTGCACCTCGGCGTAGTTGAGGACCTGGGGAAGCTTCTTGGCCCGTCGGGGGGCGCTCAGCGCCGCCGTCGGGTCCTCGCCGATTAGCTCCTCGCGGCGAAGGTGCTTGTAGAAGGAGCGAAGGCAGGCGGCCTTGCGGTGGATGGTCGAAGCCGAGCACGCCGGGCGGCCATTGCCGGTGGCAAGGTCGGCAAGGAAATCGGCGACGTCCGCGGGCCGCGCCGCGAGCGCGTCGACCCCGCGCTTCTCCAGGAACTCGCCGTACTGGAGAAGGTCGGTGCGGTAGGCGTTCAGGGTGTTGCGGGAGAGCCCGCGCTCGAGCTCGAGGTAGGAGAGGAAGTCGAGGACCAGGCCCTCGAAGCGCTGAACCGGCACCCCGGCCGGCGCCGGAGGCTGATGGCCTACTGCGATCGCCATGGGGCCTGGTTCGTCTCTCCGCCCCCCATCCCTTGCCGCGCAATGCCCCGCCCGCTCCCGGCGCCTCCCGCGCAACGCCCGCCCGCTCCCCGGCGCACCTGGGGCCTCCAGCTCGCGTCCGCCGGCGTTCCAAGACCCCACGGCTGCCGGCCGGCCCCACATCCCACCGACGTGGGACCTCCAGACCCTTCCCCAGCGCGGGAAAGAGGTCCCACCCCCGAGTGGGCAGCGCGGAATGGCTAGGTGGGACCTCCAATCCCTGGCCATCGATGAAAAGAGGTCCCACGTCGGTGGGGTTAGCGGGTGGAGCGGAGGCGCTCGCGGAGCATCATCAGGCCGACCAGGGACTTGGCGTCGGCGCACTCCTCGATCACCCTGTCGAGGTCGTCGAGGGGGATCGAGACGACTTCGATCAGCTCCCCGTGGTCGGGCCGCGCCCCCACCTTGCGCAGCCCGGTGGCCAGGAAGATATGGACCTCCTCCTCGGCGAAGCCCGGGCTCGTGTACATGCGCTTCAGCTCCGTCCACTCGCTGGCCTCCATGCCGATCTCCTCGACCAGCTCGCGCCTGGCGCACTCCAGCGGCGACTCGCCCTCGACGTCGAGCTTGCCGGCCGGAACCTCGAGCAGGGCCCCCTCCCCCACCGCCTCGCGTGGCTGACGGACCATGTAAAGGCGCTCTCGGTCGTGGGCGACGATCGCCACCGCCCCCGGGTGGGTGACGATCTCCCGCGTGTGCACGGTGCCGTCGGGGTGGCGGAAGCTGTCGATCCGCACCGAGGCGATCGGCCCCTCATAGACCGTCCGCGAACCGAGTTGCTCGCTCATCGGGCTCTCCTCCCCGTGACCTCGCTCATCCGGCTCTCCTCCCCGTGACCTCGCTCATCCGGCTCTCCTCCCCGTGACCTCGCTCATCCGGCTCTCCTCCCCGTGACCTCGCTCATCCGGCTCTTCTCCCCTCGACTCTCGCCCGGCCGCTCACTCCCCCGCCTCGCCACCGGGCTCCCCTCCGGCCAGCGCGGCGAGCCGCGCCCCGGCGGCCAGGGCGGACTCGAAGAAGATCCGGTCCTCGAATAGCTCCCGCCCCATCGTCCGGGTGGGCAGCCCGCTGCCCTCGTACTCCTCCAGAGCCACGGGCTCTGGCCGCACCCGATGGCGCTCGCCGGCGACCTCACGGAGCAGCCCGACGAACTCCTCGCGCTCCGCCGGCGCCGCCACCTCGACCCCGGCGAGCAGCAGGCCAAGCACCGCCCGGGTGTGGTGGCTGACTCCACGGTGCCGGGTCCTGGGGTCGGCCTCGGAGAGCCGCGGGGATAGCAGCGTCGGCATGCCCAGAGAGAGCGCGCCGTGCGCCGAGTCCAGCGCCGCCATCCCCCCGTGGCCGAGGTGGGTGGCCGACCCGATGATCCCCGGCCCCGGGCCGGTGATCACCGCGTCCCAGCGCAGCCGGTTGGCGGCGGCGTCGAGGGCGCCAACGACGCTTAGCGCCTCCATCTCGCCACCGAAGGCGGGCGCGGCCGTGACGTGGCCGCAGAGCAGCCCCAGGCCGCGGAGCTGGGCCACGTCGCGGGAGATCCCCCCCGGCAGCGCCCCGCCGGCGGTCTGGACGTAGCCGACGCTGAGCCCCGGCGCGGCCCGCGCCGCGGCCCAGGCAGCCGGCGCGAGGTGTCCGTGAAGAGGCAGGACCAGCACCGGAACCTCCGCCCCGCGCTGGGGCTCGGGAGCGCCGGCCGCGGCAGCCTCGCCGTCCCCGATCGCCCGCTCGACCGGCTCAACCGGGTGCTGGATCGGCGTGTAGTTGAGCTTCATCACGTGCGCCCCGGCCGACCCGGCCGCATCCATCCCGCGGCTCAGGTTCGCCACGACGATGTCGAAGCCCCCGGACCCGAGACCGAGGTCGATGGCCTCGACGTTGACGACCACCTCGTCACCGCGGGTCAGCTCGCCGAGCAGCCCGGTGTCCGCCCAGGCCGCCCGCACTTCGCCGCCGATCTCCACCTCGAGGGGGGATTCGGAGACCACCACGCCCCTCCGCAGTTTCAGCATGCCGCCATGCCCTTCCGCAGCTTCAGCATGCCGCCGCCTCGTCGAGGATCGCCTCGCAGACCGCGAGCATCGCGTCGAGGCTCTCGGCCGGGACGCTCTCCTCGGCCGTGTGGTTGGCCTCGGTCCCGTTGGCGAGCAGGACGCAGTCAAACCCCGCGGCCGCCATGGCGTTCGCGTCACTGCCTCCGCCGCTCGCGACCCGGCGCGGCTCGTGCCCGCACCGCCTCAGTGCCGCCTCGGCGATGCCCAGCGCGGGGGATGACGGAGAAGTCCGGTAGCCGCGGAAGAGCTCCTCGATCCGCACATCGAGGTCGCACCCGTGCTCGGTCGCGGATCGCGCGCAGGCGTCGGCCATGGCGCCGGCCACGGCGGCGGCCCGGTCCGGGTCGATGCTGCGGGCCTCGGCCTCGATGCGGCAGCGGCCCGCGACCACGTTGGCGGCGGTGCCCCCCTCGATGCGCCCGACGTTGGCCGTGGTCTCCTCGTCGAGCCGCCCCAGCTCCATGGATGCGACCGCCGAGGCGGCCGCCAGTACCGCGCTGTGACCGTCCTCGGGGCGGATCCCCGCGTGGGCCTCGACCCCCTCGAAGGCGGCATCGAGGCGCTGGTAGGAGGGAGAGGACGTGATCACCTCGCCGATCGGGCTGGCGTGGTCGAGCACGAAGCCGGCTTCCGAGCGCAGCGAGGAGACGTCGAAGGCCTTGGCACCGCCCAGCGCCCGCTCCTCATAGACGGTAAGCAGCAGCTCCACACCCACCTGCGGCGGGCTCTGCGCGTGCCGCGCCGCCAGTTCCACCAGGACCGCGACCGCCGCCTTGTCGTCGGCCCCGAGGATGGTGTCCCCGGCGCTTGTGTAGATCCCGTCGGATAGCGCGACCTCCACCCCTCCGCGGTGGGGCACCGTGTCGAGGTGTCCGCTGAACATCACCCAGCGGTCCCCGCGACCGGGAAGCCGGGCGAGCAGGTTCCCGGCCCCCGCGCCGGTCACCTTCCCCGCCCCGTCCTCGGTGACCTCGAGCCCCAGCCCCCGCAGCTCGGCCGCCACCGCGTCGGCGATCCCCCGCTCCTCGCCGCTGGGGCTGCGGATCTCGCAGAGGCGGACGAATCGCTCGTGCAGGCGGGTCGCGCTCACCCGCGGAAGGCTAGACGCGCAATACCGCCGACGCCCACCCCCGCAACACCGAACGTCCCGGAGTGGTGGCTATAGGGGGTACTCCGGGACGTTCGGGGGGGCAGGGCTCTCCCTCCAACGGCTCAGCCGGCGCGGCGGGCGCCGAGATCGGCGCTCTCCGCCTCCCCCGAGCCCCGGCGTGCCGAGCGCTCGAGCGCCTCGCCCTCGAGCGCCTCCCCGTCGGCGGGGCGCTCGCCCGCGTGGCGTGCGGCCGCGCCGACGAACTCCCGGAACAGCGGCTCGGGCCGGTTGGGGCGCGAGTTGAACTCGGGGTGGAACTGGGAGGCGACGAGGAACGGGTGGTCGGGAAGCTCGATCACCTCGACCAGCCGCTCGTCGGGGGAGGTGCCGCTGCAGACCAGGCCCTCGTCCTCGAGCCGGCGCCGCAGCGAGAGGTTGACCTCGTAGCGGTGGCGGTGGCGCTTGTAGATCACCGCCTCGCCGAAGATCTCCCGCGCCCTGGTGCCGTCGTGGAGCTTCACCGGGTCGGCGCCGAGCCGCATCGTGCCCCCCATCTCGGAGACCTCTTTCTGCTCGGGCAGCAGGTCGACCACCGGGAAGGGTGTCTCGGGGTCGAACTCGGAGGAGTTGGCGCCCTCCATGCCCGCAACGGAGCGGGCGAACTCGACCACGGCGATCTGCATGCCGAGGCAGATCCCCAGGTAGGGGATCGAGCGCTCGCGGGCGATCTTCGCCGCCGCGACCTTGCCCTCGATGCCGCGCTCGCCGAAGCCACCCGGGATCAGCACCCCGTCCGCGTCGCCGAGCAGGTCCGGGTCGAAATCCTCGGAGTCCACCAGCTCGACCTCGACCTCGACCCCATGGTGGAAGCCACCGTGCTCGAGCGCCTCGATGACCGACTTGTAGGCGTCGGCGAGCTGCACGTACTTGCCGACCAGGGCGATCTTCACCCTGCCCTGGGCGGCGTCGGCGCGCCGAACCATCGCCTCCCAGTCGGCCAGGTCGGGGGCCGGCGCGTCCATCCCGAAGTGGTCGAGCACCAGGTCGTCCACCCCCTCCGCCCGGTAGACCAGCGGGACCTTGTAGATGTTGTCCACGTCGCGGGCCGAGATCACCGCGTCCTCGGGGAGGCTCGCGAACAGCGCGATCTTGCGGCGGATGTCGCGCTCCAGGCCCCCCTCAGAGCGGCAGACGAGCGCGTGCGGCTGGATCCCGATCCGGCGAAGCTCGTTGACCGAGTGCTGGGTCGGCTTGGTCTTCAGCTCCCCGGCATGCCCGATGTAGGGGACGAGGGTGAGATGGACGAACATGCAGCGCCGCGAGCCGAGGTCGGTGAAGAGCTGGCGGATCGCCTCGAGGAAGGGAAGCGACTCGATGTCGCCCACCGTGCCGCCGATCTCGGTGATCACGAAGTCCGCGGCCTGCGATTCGGAGACGATCAGGATCCGGTTCTTGATCTCGTCGGTGATGTGCGGGATCACCTGCACGGTGGCGCCGAGGTAGTCGCCACGCCGCTCGCGCTTGATCACCGAGTTGTAGATCGCGCCGGCGGTGACATTGGAGGCGCGCGAGGTGTTCTCGTCGGTGAAGCGCTCGTAGTGGCCGAGGTCGAGGTCGGTCTCCGCCCCGTCCTCGGTGACGAAAACCTCGCCGTGCTGGAACGGGCTCATCGTCCCGGGGTCCACGTTGATGTAGGGGTCGAACTTCTGAAGCTGGACGCGGAATCCGCGCGATACCAGCAGGCGGCCGATCGAGGCCGTGGCGATCCCCTTGCCGAGAGCCGAGACCACGCCGCCCGTGACGAAGATGAAGCGGGTGTCTCCGTGGCGCGGATTGCTCATCTGGCTCTGCCGATCGAGTCTATTACGCGCAGGGGCGGAAGCGAGGAAATCGCCGCGGAGATCGACCTGAACTCCCCGTAGACCGTGAGGGCGACGACGAGGGCGAGCGCGATCAGCCGCCCGGTCCCGTCAAGCGTGGTCAGCAGCCACACCCCCACCACCGCCCCGATCACGTTGGAGCCGGTGTCCCCCAGCATCGCCCGCTCGGAGAGGGTGAAGCGGGCGCCGACCAGGATCGGGCCCAGGAAGATCCCCATCAGCTCCACCGGCGCGATCGTCCAGGCGCCGAGGCAGAGCCCGGCCCCCACCAGCACCAGCGCCTTCTCGGCGCGGCCGGGACGCAGGTCGAGCAGGTTGAAGAGGTTGGTGGCGAGGAGGAGCAGCGCGACGTCCGCCAGGTAGCCGGCCCAGTGCCTGCCGGTCCCGGTCACCGCGTAGGCGGCGAGCGCCAGCGCCCCGGTGGCCTTGATCGCCCCGGTCGAGAGCTGCCGGGAGCGGATCGCGGCGGCGTGCCCCCGCCACCCCCGCGGGGAGCCCTCGGCGCCGCCCCTCCCCAGCGTGTCGTCCAGCAGGCCGAGGAAGGCAACCCCGACCACGTAGGCGATCCACCGCCGCAGGGCCGGGTCGAGTAGGTCGAGGTCGCCGCGGCCGTCGAGCAGCGCCAGCGGGGCCAGCGCCAGCAGGGCGGCCGCCGCAATCACCGCACCGAGCGGGAAGGCCAGCATCGCCCCCCGGTAGTTCTCGCGGACCCGCCCCGCCTCGCGGAGCGCCCGGACCCCGGCCGGCAGCACCACCGCCCCGACCGCGAGCGAGAGAGGGAAGCCGACCCAGGTCACCGGCCCGCGGGGCGGCCCGAGCCGACGGAGGGCGAGCGCGAGCCCGGGGCGGGCTCGGCGGGGATCACCGGCGCCGGGGTGAGCAGATCGGGGAGCAAGCGGTCCGCGGACCCCTTGACGCCGAAGTTGCCCTCGGCCCCGAGCAGCGCGAAGACCATCGCCACCTTCCCGGGCACCAGGTCGATGTCGTCCACCGTCGAGAGGCCGTGATCGGCGAAGAAGGAGATCGAGGAGGGATCGGCGTCGGTGGGCTCGACTCCGACCGCCTCCACCCCGGTCCCGTCGATGCCGTCCAGCAGGCCGGTCTCGAGGCGCCCGGTCGCCTCGCGGTCGCGGTTGTTCATGTTCTCGGGCTGGTCCCGGGCGACCACGACCCCGTCGAGATTCCCGAACCGGCCGCTGAGTCGCGAGAAGAGGCGGCTGCCCGAGCGCTCCAGGAGGTTGCCGCCGACCACCAGCTGTCGCCCGACGCCGGTCCCGAGGGCCTGCAGGGTGTCCGGGTTCTTCGCCAGGTCGGCGAAGCGGGTGTCGGCCAGGGCGCCGGCCAGCGACTCGGTGTCGGGGGGCTCGCGCACCACTCCGACGGCGACTAGGTTGGCGCCGGTCGGCTCCAGCGCGGACTCGATGTCGTTGAGGGTCCCGCCGGGCAGGCCTCCCAGCCCGACCACCCCGATCCGTCGCCCCGCCAGGCGCTGGCCGGCGAGGATCGGGTAGATGCGGTCGGAGAACTCGTTGGCCATGCCGAGCTGGCCGGCGAGGTCGTCGGCTCGCGAGCGCGCGTCGGCGAGGTTCCCGATCAGGCTCTTCTCGAGGTCCTTGCGGGTGCTGGAGACGACGTCGCCCCCGAACTCCGCGCCGATCAGGATCCCGATGGCCAGGGCGATGAAGACCGCGGCCAGCGAGGCCGCGTGGTAGCGAGCGCTGTAGCCGATCGCGGCCTGCCTCTCCTCAGAGCCCGAGCCAGATCTTGATCTTCAGCCAGGTCAGCCGCACCACGTCCTCCAGCACCGGCGAGGTGATTACCACGATCACGAGCAGGACGGCGAAGGCCACCAGGAACATCGCCAGCGCCCCCATCCCCAGGCCCGGGTTGTAGAGGCGGCTCACCCCCTTGGCGTCGACCAGCGTCTCGCCGATGCGCAGGCGGGTCAGGAAGGTCGAGGACATCCCGCCCCGGTCCTTGTCGAGGAACTCGATCAGGTTGAAGTGGGCCCCGACGCTGACGATCAGCGCCGCCCCCTTCTCGAAGGCCAGCAGCATCGCGACGTCCTGGCTGGTCCCGGCGGCCGGAACGGTCGTGTAGGGGAGACCGAGGCGTTCGAGCCGATCGCGCCCCGGGGCCCGGCCGTCCGGGTAGGCGTGCACGATCAGCTCCGCCCCGCTTCTCAGCGCCTGGTCGGTGGCTGAGTCCATGTCGCCGAGGATCACGTCGGGCTTCAGCCCGGCCTCGAGCAGCGCGTCGGCCCCCCCGTCCACTCCGACCAGCAGCGGGCGCATGTCGCGGATGTAGGCTCGAAGCGCCCGCAGATCGCGGCGGTGGCGGTGGCCGCGCACGACGATCAGGACATGGCGATCGCGGAACGTCGTGCGGGTGGCGGGAAAGTCCACGCCGCCCGTCAGCAGGTCACCCTCGTCGCGGACGTGGGCCACCGTGTTCTCGGCGAAAGCGGCCAGGGCGGTGTCGATCTCGCCTCTCTGGCGCTCCAGCTCCTCGGCGAGCCGCTCCTCCACGAGGACGCGGCCGGCGACGATCAGCTCGCCTCCGCGCATCACCCGGTCGCCCTCGATGGTCAGCGGGTCGCCGTCGCGAAGGACCTCGAAGAGCGGGGCCCGGGGCGCGTCGAGGACGGTGACCCCGGCGCGGGTCAGGAGCAGGGGCCCGGTGTTGGGATAGCGACCGTTCGAGGAGTCCGATGCGTTGACCACCGCCCGCACGCCGGTAGCGATCAGCTCCTCGGCCGCGATCCGGTCGACGTTGGTGTGGTCGATAACCGCGATGTCGGTGGGCCCCAGCCGCTTCACCAGGTCCTTTGTCTTCAGCCCGAGCCGGGCGGTGCCGTGGATCGCCCCCGCCCCGGCCTCGCCGTTGCGGCGCGAGCGCAGGAACGCGAACCTGGAGCGGCTGGCGGTGGCCACGGCGTCAGGTTAGGCGAAGCCGGTGGCCGTGAACAGGGGGGATGCCGCGGATGCCGCGCGGGGGGCATCCGAAGCGGAGCCGCGCCGCGCGGGCGGCGGGCGCGGACGACACCCGAAGCGGATCCGCGCCGCGGGGGTTGCGAAGCGGTGCCGGGTCCCGTTCAGGCGGCGGCGAGCATCTCGCGGGCGTGGCGCCCGGCGGCGTCGTCGGCGCCCTCGCCGCCCAGCATGCGGGCGATCTCCGCGACCAGCGCCTCACCCTCGACCCGCTCGACCAGGGCCGTGGTGCCCTCCCCCTCGACCCGCTTCTCGATGCGGAAGTGCGCGGCGGCCTGGGAGGCGACCTGGGGGAGGTGGGTGATGCAGAGGACCTGGGTTGCATCCCCGAGCCGGCGCAGCCGCGCACCCACCGCCTTCGCCGTCCGCCCCCCCACCCCCGCGTCGATCTCGTCGAAGACCAGGGTCGCGGCGCCGCCGCGCTCGGCGAGGCCGCAGAGGGCCAGCATCACCCGCGAGAGCTCGCCGCCGGAGGCCGCGTCGCGAAGCGGGGCGGGCTCGAGGCCGGGGCTCGCCGCGACGCGCATCTCGACGACCTCCGCGCCGCCCGCTGCGAGGCCGTCGGGATGGGGCCTCAGCTCGACCTCCAGCCGGGCGCCGGGCATCGCCAGCGCCTCCAGCTCTCCGGCGAGGGCGGGGGCGAGCCGGGACGCCGCCTCCGCGCGCCCGCGGGTCAGTGCTTCCGCCTCGCCGGAGCGCCCGGCCTCGGCCCGCTCGAGCTCCGCCCGCAGCGCCTCCTCCCGCTCTCCGGACACCTGCAACCGCTCGATCTCCGCTCGGCAGCGCTCGGCGTGCTCGAGCACCGACCCGACGCTGCCCCCGTGCTTTCGCTTCAGCCGCTCGATCTCCGCGAGCCCCTCCTCGAGCGCGACGAGCCGGCCGGGGTCGGCCTCGGCGGAATCGAGGTAGGCGCGCAGCGAGGTGGCGATGTCGGCGGCCTCCAGCGCGCAGGCGCCGAGCCGCTCGCCGAGCTCGGCGAGCGCCGGGTCGAGATCCTCGGCGTCCTCCAGGGCGGCGCGCGCGGACGCGAGCAGCCCGGCGGCGCCGTCCTCCCCGGCCGAGCCGCTCAGCCCGGCCAGGGCGCTGGCGGCGGAGTCACGCAGGGCCTCGGCACCCCTCAACCGCCGCCGCTCGGCCTCCATCTCGGCGGCCCGGGTCGGATCCGGCGAGACCGCCTCTATCTCGGAGAGCTCGAACCGGAAGAGGTCGAGATCGCGCTCGCGGCTGCCCTCCCGCCCGGTGAGCTCGTCCAGCTCGGCACGCAACCTCGCGCACTCCCGGTGGGCCGCCTGGTACCTCTCCCTGAGCTCTAGGTGGGCGGGGCCCGCGAAGCCATCGAGGATCTCGGCCTGCGCCGAGGCAAGGGTCAGCCTGCGGTGCTCGTGCTGTCCGTAGAAGGCGAGCAGCCGCGAGCCGAGCAGCCGCAGGTCCGGCGCGGTGGCGGTCCTCCCGGCGATGAATGCGGCCGTCCGCCCGGAGGCGGAAACGCGCCGGCCCAGCACGATCTCCTCGGCCCCGGCGGGCAGGCGCTCGGCGATCTCGGCCAGCTCGGGCTCGGCGAGCAGCTCCCCGGGGACGTCGAAGGTGCCCTCCACCCAGGCTTCCCGCTCTCCGGGCCGCACCAGCTGGGCTCGGGCCCGTCCGCCCATCAGCAGGTCCAGAGAGTGGGCCAGCACGGTCTTTCCGGCGCCGGTCTCACCGGTGATCACGTTCAGCCCCGGCTCGAGGCGAAGCTCGGCACGCTCGATCAGCAACAGGTTCTCGATGCGCATCTCTCGCAGCACGCACCCTGTCTAGCAGCGCCGGGCGACGGACCCGGCGGGCCCGCGCGGCCGCGGCCTCAGGCGGCCGAGGTCTCGGCGACCGGCTCGGCCTCGGGCGCCCCCTGGGGGACGAAGTCGCGGGCCCGCACCAGGAAGAAGCCGAGGGCGGCGCCGGCGAAGGCGATCGTCGCGGCGATCAGCAGGACGTCGTTGAGCCCGCTGGTGAAGGCGACCTTGGCCGCCGTGACGACCTCCGCCCTGCTGCCGGGCGGCGCCACCTCGGCGGCGGCCCGCGAGCCCCCGGAGGCGACCAGCTCGCCAAGGCCCTTCGGGGCCCCCGGCGCGATCGAGGCGAGCTTGGACTCGACGCGCGACTGGAAGACGGCTCCGAGCGCCGCCACGCCGGTGGCGATCCCGACCTGGCGGAACGTCGTGTTGATCCCCGACCCCATTCCGGCCTTCGCCGCCGGCACCACGCCGATCGCGGCCTGCCCGATCGCCGGGTTGACGATCCCCACCCCGGCGCCCGCGAGAACGAACCCCCCGAGCAGCGCGGTCCAGGTCGAGTCGGGGGAGAGCCCCCGCATGGCCAGCAGGCCGGCCCCGACCACGACAAGGCCGACCCCGAGCATGGCCCGGATCGGCACCCGATCCGAGAGCTTTCCCGCGAACGGCGCCACGACGAAGGCGAGGACCGTGAGCGGCAGAAAGCGAAGCCCGGCTTGGAGGGGGGAGTAGTCGAGCACCCCCTGCAGGTAGATCGTCAGGTAGAGGAAGACCGCGAACATGCCCGAGGAAAGGCAGAAGGCAGCGCCCGAGACGCCGTTGAAGGCCGGCTTGCGGAACAGGTCGAGATCGAGCATGGGATGAGCGCTCGCCGCCTCGATCCACACGAAGGCGACGAGGAGCGCTGCGGACGCTCCCAGGGAGGCGACGATCTCGGGGCTGCCCCAGCCCGAGGCGTTGCCCCGGATCAGCCCGAAGATCAGCCCGAAGAGGGCCAGCGAGAAGGTCAGGAGCCCCGCCAGGTCGACAGGCACCGCGTCCTGGGCGGCGACGTTCGCAAGACGGCGCTCGGTGAGGAAGATCGCCGCGACGCCGATCGGCACGTTGACGAAGAAGATCCACTCCCAGCCGAGGTGCTCGGTGATCAGCCCGCCGACCAGCGGGCCGATCGCCACCGCTCCGCCGATCGTCGCACCCCACACCCCGAAGGCTGTGGCCCGGTCGGCGCCGTGGAACTCCTGGCCGATCAGGGCCAGCGAGGTGGCGAACATCGCGGCGCCGCCGACGCCCTGCAGGCCGCGGGCGAGGTTGAGCAGCGTCGGGTCTCCCGCGATCCCGCAGAGCAGCGAGGCGAGCGCGAAGATGCCGAACCCCAGCGAGAAGACGCGGCGCCGGCCGAGCCGGTCGCCGAGCGACCCCGCGGTCAGCAGGAACGCTGCGAGGGTCAGCGAGTAGGCGTCGACAACCCACTGGAGGCTCGAGAGGCTGGCCCCGAGGTCGCGCTGGATGTCGGGGAGCGCGACGTTGACGATCGTGATGTCCAGCAGCAGCATGAACGTCGCGACCGAGATCAGGACCAGGGTCCACCACTTGCGCTGCAAACGGGCGCTCTCCTTGGGCGGTCGGGGCGGTCGGGGGCTCAGACCGCCAGGTGGCCGAACTTTTCGCGGATCCGATGGTAGAAGCTCGACCCCGGGATTTGGGCCAGCGTCCCGACCCCGTCGCGGAAGGAGACCCCGGCCTCGGCGCCCGGGGCCAGCTCTCCGACCGGGTGTCCGTCGACCGCGATGTCAACCGGCTCGACGGCGCTGCCGTTCCCGACCCGCAGGACATCGTCGGGGGCGACCACCAGGGCCCGGGCCGTGAGCGAGTGAGGGGCGATGTAGCTGACCGCGTACCCCTTCACCCCCCAGGCGAGGATCGGCCCGCTGTTCGCGAGGTTGTATCCGGTCGAGCCGGCCGGCGTGGCCGCAACCAGCCCGTCGCAGCGCACGTTCCCCACCTCCTCCCCGGCGATCGTGTAGGTCAGCTCGGCGACCCGGCTGTGGGGGCGGCGGCTGAAGGTGACGTCGTTGAGCGCCAGGGGCTCGGAGACGGAACCCGTGACCTCGAGCCCGGGCAGCCCGATCGCCTCGAAGTCACCCGCGAAGGCCCTGCGGAGCCCCTGCTCGGTCTCGCCGCGCTCCACCGCCGCCAGGAAGCCGACCGTTCCGAAGTTGACGCCGAACACCGGCACACCGCTGCGCGCGTAGTGGCGGAGCGCCCAGAGGATCGAGCCGTCGCCACCGAGCACCACGCAGAGGTCGGGGGCGGCGGGCAGCTCGGGCCTCACCACCAGCCCCTCGGCCGCCTCGCCGTGCTTTTCGACCTCATCGGGCAGGCCGCGCAGATCGACCGAGGCATCGCGGGCCGCGCGCACGGCGAGTGCCACGGCCGGCGAGGTCAGCGGCGGGTGGGAGTGGGTGACGAGGACCGCCGTCCGCGGCCCCCGTGTCTCCGGCCCGCTCACGCCCGGCCCCCGGGCCCCCGGTCCGCTACCGCCCGGCCCCCGGGCCTTCGCCGCGCTCGAGCCCGGCCGCTGCTGCCGTGCGACCCCGGGGCCGGGTCGGGGTCGAGGCGCTCCAGCTCTGCGTCGAGGTCGGCGACCGCGGGGGCGCCGGTCCGGGCGCACAGGAAGGTCTCCCGGTTCCCCTTTGGCCCGGGAAGTCCCGAGGAGGCCACCCCGCAGACGTCCAGCCCGAGGCCCTCGAGGTGTCCGGCAACCAGCCGCACCGCCTCGCGACGGTCCGCCGGCGAGCGGACCACGCCGCCGCGCCCAACCCTTCCCCGGCCGAGCTCGAACTGGGGCTTGACCATGGCCAGGATGCGGCCGCCGGGTGAGATGCAGGCCGCGACCGGCCCCAGGACCTTGCGAAGCGAGATGAACGATACGTCGAAGACGGTGAGCTCCGGCCGGAACGGAAGCGCCTCGGGGGTCAGCTCCCTGGCGTTGAGCCGCTCGAGGACCGCCACGCGGGGGTCGGCGCGCAGGCCGGCCTCGAGCTGCCCGCGGGCGACGTCGAGGGCGATCACCCGGGCGGCTCCTCGCTGCAGCAGGCAGTCGGTGAAGCCGCCGGTCGAGGCGCCGACGTCGAGGCATTCGAGGCCGCGCACCTCGATGCCGAGGGTGTCGAGGACATTGGCGAGCTTGACGCCGCCGCGGGAGACGAATCGGGGCCGCTCGGAGACGATCAGATCGTCCTCCGGGGAGACCAGCTCGCTGGGCCTCAGGGCGATCGGGCCGTCTGCCCCCACCCGCACCTCGCCCGCTCGCACCGCGGCGGCGGCGGCGGTGCGCGAGGCGAACAGGCCCCGCTCGGCCAGCGCCGAGTCGATTCTCAGCTTCTTCACGCGATCAACGGTAACGGCAGCCAGGATGACCGGCGAAGGGACCGCTGCGGAATCTGTGAGCGGCCTCACACATGAATCGCACATACGTTCGTACTCTGTTTTCAGGCATGGGCACAAGACACGTCTCCATATCGGTTCACACCGTGATCGAGCTGGTCGCGGCCCCGCTACTGATGGTCGCCCCTTTCGCGCTCGGCTTCGGCGGCCTCGGCGGCATCCTTGCCTTTGGGCTGGGGGCCCTGCTGATGGCTCTCGCGGTGTCCGGTGCCAGGGAGCCCAGGACCGTTCCTCTCAGTGCCCATGTTGGCTTCGACTACGCGATCGCTGCCGTCACGATCCTCACCGGCCTCGGTGTTGGAATCGCCGGCGGACATGCGATCGCATCAGCTTTCCTGGTCGGGTTCGGCGCCGCCCATATGGCGCTGGCCGTAACAACTCGGTACAGCGCCCGCGGCGCGTGAAAAGGACCCACCTACCTCCCACAGATCCACATATATAGAGATGAATATCTCTCCTCCCTGTAGTACCCCGGTTGAGCCCCGCTTCGGCGGGGCTCTTCCGTTCGGGCCTCCCGCCGGGCCGCAGCCGTCAGTCGAGCCGCAGCCGTCAGTCGAGCCGCAGCCGTCAGTCGAGCCGCAGCCGTCAGTCGGGCCGCTACCCCCCCGCCGCCGAGTTGCGGGTTGGCGCTGACTATCAGCGGTTTCTTGAAGCTCGGCCGGGGGGTTGGTCAGCCCAGGGCCGGCTCGGGCGAGCGCAGCGCCGCCAGCACCCGCTCGGCGACCGCCTCGCCGGTCAGGCCGACCTCGGCGCGCAGCAGGGCGGGCTTGCCGTGGGTGACGTAGCGGTCGGGCAGGCCGATCCGCAGGACCCTGGCCCGCTCGCCGGGCCGCTCCGCGAAGGCGTCCTCTAGGTGCTCGAGCACAGCGGATCCGAAGCCTCCGGGCAGGACGTTCTCTTCGATCGTCACCACCAGGTCGTGGGCGAGGGCGAGGCGCTCGACCAGCTCGGTGTCGAGCGGCTTCGCGAAGCGCCCGTCGGCGACGGTCGGGCGCAGCTCGTGCGCCGCGAGGATTCCGGCCGCGTCGCGGGCCACGGTGACCCCGTAGCCGTAGCCGAGCAGCGCGACCCGCTCGCCGGCGACGAGGGTCTCGCCGCTCCCGATCGGCAGGGCGAGCGGCTCGGCGGGAAGCTCGACCCCCTCGGCGGCGCCGCGCGGGTAGCGCAGGGCGGCCGGGCCCTCGTGGTCGATCGCGGTCCGCAGCATGTGGACGAGCATCGCCTCGTCGCGGGGGGCCATCAGCACGACGTTGGGGATCGGGCGGAAGTAGGAGACGTCGAAGGCGCCGTGATGGGTGGGGCCGTCGTCGCCGACCAGCCCGGCGCGGTCCATCGCGAAGGTGACGTCCAGCTCCTGCAGGGCGACGTCGTGGATGATCTGGTCGTAGCCGCGCTGCAGGAAGGTCGAGTAGATCGCGCAGACCGGTTTGGCACCCTGAAGGGCCAGACCGGAGGCAAGCAGGACCGCGTTCTGCTCGGCGATGCCGACGTCGTAGTACTGCTCGGCCAGCTCGTCGGCCAGCTCCTGCAGACCGGTGCCCCCGGCCATCGCCGCGGTGATCCCGATCACCCGGGGGTCGCGGCGGGCCTCGGCGACCATCGCGCCGGCGAAGACCTGGGTGTACTGGGGCGGGGAGCTGGGCGGCGCCGGCTTCTCCAGCCGCTCCGGGGCGATCGACTCCGGGGCGTCCGACTCGCGGATCTCCACCAGTCCCGCGGAGGACGGGGCGGGCGACGCGTCGGCCACCTCTTCGGCGGGCCGGCCGCCGACGATCGAGTTCGGCTTGGCGGCGTGCCATTTCTCCATCCCCTCCAGGCCCCCCTCCTCGGCGGCGGCGAAGCCCCTCCCCTTGACGGTCTGGATGTGCACGACCACGGGACGATCGGCCTCGAAGGCCTCGCGGAAGGCCTCCCGCAGGGCGGCGACGTCGTGGCCGTCGATGACGCCAACGTAGGCGAGGTCGAGCTCCTCGAAGAGCAGTCCGGGAGCCCAGTAGGCCTTGATCGCGGACTTGATCTCGGGGCCCAGCCGCTCGAACCGCTTGCCGAGCCCCAGCGGCAGCCGGGTGAGCCGGTCCTCGACCCCCTCGCGGGCGTGGTAGAGGCGGGGGTTGAGTCGCACCCGGTTGAAGTAGCGCGAGAGCGCGCCCACGTTCGGCGAGATCGACATCCCGTTGTCGTTGAGGACGATCACTATCGGGGTCTGCAGACCCCCGGCGGCGTGCAGGGCCTCGTAGGCGACGCCGCCGGTCAGCGCCCCGTCCCCGATCACCGCCACCACCTTGCCGTCGGCGCCGATGCCCTTGCGCATCGCCTCCTTCAGCCCCACCGCGTAGCCGATCGAGGTCGAGGCGTGCCCGGCCCCCATGATGTCGTGCTCGGACTCGTAGATCGAGCAGAAGGGGGCCAGCCCGTGGTACTGGCGGATCGTCGGCAGGCGGTCGCGGCGGCCCGTCAGCACCTTGTGCGGGTAGGCCTGATGGCCGACGTCCCAGAGGACCTTGTCGCGGGGGGAGTCGAGGAGGCTGTGCAGGGCGACGGCGAGCTCGCAGGTGCCGAGGTTGGCCCCGAAGTGCCCGCCGATCTCCCCGATCACGTCGATGATGTAGCGGCGCATCTCCTCGGCGACCTGCTGGAGCTGGCCATCGTCGAGGTCGTGCAAGTCGGCGGGCGAGTCGATCTGGGCCAGCAGGCCCTTCTTCGGGGCTCCCCCGTCGTTGTCGTGGCTGTCGCTCATTCGTGTCTGGTGAAGATGTAGTCGGCCATCCGCTTCAGATCCATTGTCTCGCCCTCGGCCTCCGAGAGCGCCGAGAGGGCCCGGCGGTGGGACTCCCCCGCCAGCTCGCGCGCCCGCTGCAGACCGTGGAGGCTTACGTAGGTGACCTTTCCATGTCGCTCATCGCTTCCCCGGGGCTTGCCGAGCTCCTCATCGCTTCCGGTGACGTCGAGGATGTCGTCGACGATCTGGAACAGCACCCCCAGCTCGTCGGCGAAGAGCCGGTAGGGGATTGTGACATCCCGGTGGAGTCCCTCCATGACGAGGACGATCCCGACGCTGGCGGAGATCAGGCGGCCAGTCTTGAGGCTGTGCAGCGTGCGCAGCTCCTCCTCGGTGAGGTCGGTGCGGGTGACGTCCATGTACTGGCCGCCGACCATTCCGTCCACCCCGGTCGCCCCGGAGAGCTCGCGGAGCGCCTCCAGCACCCGGGCGGGCTCGCCGGGCTGCTCGCAGAAGAGGCGCACCGCCTCCGCGAAGAGGCCGTCGCCAGAGAGGATCGCCACGTCCTCGCCGAATTTCACGTGGGCGGTCGGCCAGCCGCGACGCAGGTCGTCGTCGTCCATCGCCGGAAGGTCGTCGTGGATCAGCGAGTAGGTGTGGATCAGCTCGATCGCCGAGGCGGCGGGCAGGTACTCCTCCGGCTCGGCGCCCAGGGCCCTGGCGGTGGCCAGGGCGAGCACCGGCCGGACCCGCTTGCCGCCGGCCAGCAGCGAGTAGCGCATCGCCTCCTCGAGGCCGGACGTGGACGGGCGCGAGGAGAAGCCGATCTGCTCCAGGTGCTCGTCGACGAGGGCGCGCAGGTCGTCGGGGTAGGTCATCCCGCCCGCTCGGGCCTGGCCAGGCGGTTGGCCTCCTCGACGGCCTCGGCGGCGAGGTCGGCGGCCTCCTTGGCGAGCACGGCCGCGGTCTCGGGGGTGGCGGCCGCGGATGCGCCGGGGGAGGCGTCGCCCCCGCCCCCCTGCGGGGCCCCGGCCGCCTCCAGTTCGGCCGTGATCTGCTCGAGCCGGGCGGTGATCTCGCGGAGTCTGCGGGTCGGCTCAGCCATGCTCGCCGACCGGCTCGGCGGTCTCCCGTGCCGCGGCGCCGAGGACGCCGTTGACGAATGACGGTGCGTCTGCGCCGCAGTAGCGCTTGGCCAGCTCGACCGCCTCGTCGATCGCCACCTCGGTCGGCACGTCGTCGCGGTGGGCCATCTCATAGAGGGCGACACGCATGATGTTCCGGTCCAGAGGGGCCAGGCGGTCGATTTCCCAGCCGCGGGCGTGGCGGGAGATCACCACGTCGAGCTCGGCACGGTGGGCGTCCACGCCTTCGGCTAGCTCCCTTGTGAACGGCTTCGCGTCGGTCAGGAGCTCCGCGAGCGGTCGGCCGGTCACCTCGCTCTGGTAGCAGGCGAAGACGGCGTCGCGTCGCTGGTCTGAACGGCGCATGGCAGGAAGGTTACGGTGCCCCGGCGCGGACGGCGCTGTTCCCGATCCGCCGGTGCCGCGGGCCACCCGGTCGCGTGCTCAAGCCCGCGAGACGTACTCGCCGCTGCGGGTGTCGACCCGCACCATCTCCCCCTCCTCGATGAACAGGGGGACCTGGACGGTGACGCCGGACTCGAGCGTCGCCGGCTTGGTCCCGCCCCCGGAGGCCGTGTCCCCCTTCACCCCGGGCTCGGTCGTCGTCACCTTCATGTCGATCGCGCTGGCGACCTGAACGTCGGTGGGCCGCTCGTCGACGAAGAGCACGTCGGCCTCGGCGTTGGGGAGCAGCCAGCGCATCGCCTCGGAGGCGACCGCGTGCGGGATCTCGATCTGCTCGAAGTCGCGGCTGTCCATGAACACCGCCGCCTCGCCGGAGTCGTAGAGGAACTGCATCTTCCTCGACTCGGTACGCACCGGCCGGAACTTCTCGCCGGCCCGGAAGGTCTTGTCGATCACCGAGCCATCGGAGACCCGCCGCAGCTTGGTGCGCACGAAGGCGCCCCCCTTGCCCGGCTTGACGTGCTGGAACTCGAGGATCCGGTAGATCGTCCCCTCGATCTCGATATGGCTGCCGTTCTTGAACTGGTTGGTGGAGATCACGGCGTCGCAGGGTAGCGACCCCCAAGCCTCACCCGCCCCGCCGAGAGTCCCGCCCCGCCCCGCCGAGAGTCCCGCCCCGCCCCGCCGAGAGTCCCGCCCCGCCCCGCCGAGAGTCCCGCCCCGCCGAGAGTGATCGAAACCATCGCATGGATGCTCATCTTCACTCTCGCCGGGTCGGGCCCAGCGGGCGGGCCAGCAGGCGACGGAGATCGGCGGCCAGGGCGGCCGGCTCGTCGTGCAGCTGGCGCCAGGTGACCCTGACGACGGTCCATCCCGCGCCGCTGAGCCAGCGGTCGCGCAATCGATCGCGCTCGTAGGCCATCGGGGTGTCGTGGAACTGCCGGCCGTCGAGCTCGACGACAAGTCCGTGCTCTCTCCACACACAGTCACACTCGAAGCGGCGGCCACCGGCGCTTACTTGCGCATTCGTCGCAGGACGTGGGAGATCGAAGCGTTCGGCGAAGCCGAGGAACCTCGCCTCCAGCTCGCTCCGAGTCGCCTCCAGCCCGATGCGCCCCTCAGCGAGGATCGACCTGATCACTGCCACTCCCCGACGGCCCCGGTAGCGCATGACAAGCTCGTCGAGGCTGAGTGCGTCAGCCAGCCGCAGGACCTCCGCCTCGTTGACAGCCCGCTCGACCCGAACGGGCGAAACGACGGCCGCCAGGTCGAAGAGCGTCCGGGCCGGCGAGGTCACCGGGATTGCCGCGCAGACCGTCACCTCGTCCGGCAGGAGCCGGCGCCGGTGAACCGTGACACCCGGGACCTTTCGCTGCCCGCGAGCGGTCACATCGATCACGGCTTGTGGCCGAGCGAGGACCCTCCAGAGGGTCGCCGCCGAGCTATGGCTCAGAACCGCACCGCGCCCTGTCGCCAGGACTGCCGCCATCCACCTTCCCTCGACTGACAGCGAGGTGTGGCCAACTGCGTAGACCCCGCGATGCACCGAGTGAAGGCGCCCGCGGTCGAGCATCGCCTCAATCGCTCCCCGTCCGAGCCCGATTCTCCGGAGCTGCTCTCCGTCCACCACGCCGTGCTGGCGGCCCCGCGACATCCGCCACCAACCGAAGCCGCCGCCGAGAGTGATCGAAACCATCGTATTGATGCTTATCTTCACTCTCGGCAGGCACGGCCTCGAGATTTGCGCCGACGCCCGGACCCGGGGCGCGCCGGATGTCAGCAGGGTGTGACCCGAGCGGACCGCAATCGTCCAGGCGGGCGGCGTCGCCGCGATCCCGGCTAGCGGCGGATCAGGGTGAGGCGCCAGCTCACGGTCCGCGGCTTGCCGTAGTCGGGAGCGAAGGTGATCCGGGCCCGCACCGCGGCCCTACCGCGGAGGCGCAGCGAGCGGAGCGCCGACCCCTTCGGTTTCAGCGGCAGCGCAAGCGCCCTCGCGGACCCGAGGCGGCGCTTGGCCGGCCTCAGGCCGGCCCCGGCGAGGCTCAGCTTCCCCGGGCCCGGAACGCGGACGGTGAGACGGGCGCTGCCGCGGCTCCGGTTCAGCTTCAGCCCCCCCAGCGATATGCGGTTGGACGGCACGGCCCTCGTGAACCAGATCGGACTCGAGTAGTCCTCGATGCGGTCGCCGGCCGGGTCCTCCCTGGCGATCTCCAGCGAGTAGCGGCCGCCGGCCCGGGCGCGAAAGGTGTGGGAGAAGTCGTCTCCGATGACCGGCACGCTGGCCGCCTCGGTGCCGTCGCGAAGCAGCTTCATCACGTAGCTGCCCGGGCGGGCGGCGCTCGGCCCGGCGCCGGTGACCCGCGCCTCGAAGCTCGCCACCGGCCCCTCCAGCGAGTCGCCGATGATCGCCTTGGGCGCTCCCGGCGAGGTGCCCGTAAGGCGGATGTCGGGACCGTCGCTGCCGTAGAGCTTCACGTAGGTGTGATCGGCCTGGACCCCCGCGACGATCGCCGCCCGCGAGAGATGGGTCGCGAATACGGCCGTCGCCCCACGCCCGATCGGGCTGCCGAGGATGCCATCCACGACGTCGGCCTGGTGGGAGTCGCTGGAGCCCACGGCCGCGACGTGCCGCCCGCCCGCCAGCAGCTTCTCGTAGAAGGCGATCGCAGAGGTGGTGAACGGGTTCGAGACGCCAGAGACCTCCGCCGGGCCATTCTGGATCTCTACCGCGTCCACCTTCGAGTAGTCGGTCTCGGCGTCGCTCCAGTCCCAGGGGCAGCCGCGGCAGACGGGGCCGCCGGGGACGGTCGGGTGGTTGATCTGCGTCCAGCCCCCGGCCGCACGGATCGCCCCGAACTGCGAGGCCGGGACCGCCGCGTCGCTCGCCTTGGTAAGTGAGGAGTCGGAGGCGTCGAAGGAGTAGACAGGCCCACCGCGGAAGTCGGCGAAGACGCTCGAGCCCTGGTTGTTGTAGTGCCCTTCGTAGGTCGTGACCTCCGTGCCGGGGAGGATCAGCTTGCCCGGGTAGTCGGGCTGGCGGCGACCGATCTCGCCGACGTGGGCGACGTCGTTGTTGTGGTCCACCAGGGTCATGAAGTCCAGGCCGGCCCCGCCCTGGGCGATCGGCCGGAAGCCGTAGTCGAAGGTCTGCTTCATGGTTGCGTTCCCCGGCTCCTCCTCCCCGTGCGCGTGGAGGTCGCCGACGTACCAGCCCGGCTCCTGGGAGACGGCCGAGTCGTCGTAGGCGACCGGCGCGTAGGGATCGTCCGCCCAGGAGCCATCCGAGCTGGTCTCCACGCGCACCCGCCAGGCGATCCCGTCCGGATCCCCCGGCGGCGGCGCGATCGCTGCCAGACCGAGCTCGACCGCCCACTTCCCGGCGGGTAGCGGGCCGGGCTCGTAGGCCCGGGTGGTGCGGCCCGAGACGTAGGCCTTCCTGGCGGCCAGATAGGCGCTCTCGGAGCTGAACCCGTTGACGGCGATCGCGAGGTCCTTGACGGCGCTGCCACTCCAGCCGCGCCGCTCGGGCGGACCCCAGACGGTGTCGCCGGACTTCAGGGGCTCGTAGACCCCCATGTCCAGCGTGTTGACCGGGCCGCCCCCCGGCGGTGGCTGGTCGTAGCAGTAGCGGATCCGGATGCCCGTCGTCCCGCCGGGGACATCGAAGGGGATCTGCACGTAGCTGCCCTGAAGGTCGGAGCCGAAGCTACCGCCGAAGTCCTGCTGGGACGACATCGTCGCGTCATCGGCCCCGGGCAGCGAGCAGTCTGCCCCGGCCATCGCCGGCATCGCCAGAGCGGCCGAAGCGGCCGCGAACACCCCGCCGATAACCGTGACGACCCTGCGCACCGCCCCAACCGTAGCCGTTCGGCGGCGGGCGAGGCGCGCCCTGACCTCCAGATCCCGATGTGCCGGCACCGCCCCCCGGCGCCGACCCCCCTGCGCTTGCCCCCGGGATGCCGACCCCTGCGCTTGCCCCCGGGATGCCGACCCCTGCGCTTGCCCCCGCATGCCCCGTGCGCTTGCCCCCTTGCGCTGACATACTGCGGGCCGTGAGCGAGACGCCTTCCCTGCTCGACGCTCTGCTCCGCGCACCGGCGCCCTCCGGGTACGAGGGCCCCGCCGCCGAGGTGTGGCGCGATGCCGCCTCCTTCGCGGAGCTCAGCAGGGACGGGATCGGCTCCTCGATCGCCCGGATCGGCGGCGAGGGAGAGCCGCTGCTCGCCGTGGTCGGGCACATCGACGAAATCGGGCTCGTGGTCACCCACATCGACGAGAAGGGGTTCGCCTACTTCGCTCCGATCGGCGGCTGGGACCCCCAGATCCTGGTCGGCCAGAGGGTCGTGATCAGGGGCCGCGACGGCCTCGTCCCCGGCGTGGTCGGGCGCAAGCCGATCCACCTGCTGCGCGAAGAGCAGCGAAAGCAGGTCGTCGAGCTCCGCGACATGCACATCGACATCGGCGCCGCCGATGGCGAGGCGGCCAGGGAGATGGTCTCGATCGGCGACCCCGCGGTGATCGCGGGGGAGCCGGTGCCGGTCTCCGGCGACCGGCTCGTTTCGCGCTCGATGGACAACCGGCTCGGCGCCTACGTCGCGCTGGAGGCGCTTCGCCGCTGCCACGAGCGCGCCTCTGTCAGGGGCTCCTTCGCCGCCGTCGCTGCCGTGCAGGAGGAGATCGGCCTGTTCGGCGCCCGCACCTCCGCCTTCACCCTCCGCCCCGACCTCGCGGTCGCGGTGGACGTCACCCACGCCACCGACGCCCCGGGCATCGAGGAGAAGGAGACCGGCAGCCACCCGCTCGGCTCGGGACCGGTGATCGGCCGCGGCGCGACCCTCTCGCCGAAGGTGTTCGAGCTGCTCGTCGCCGCCGCTGAGGCCGCCGGAATCGAGCACACGGTCGAGGCCAGTGGCCGCGGCACCCACACCGACGCCGACGCGATCCAGATCGCCCGCAACGGCATCCCCGCCGGCGTCGTCTCGATCCCGCTGCGCTACATGCACTCGCCGGTCGAGATGGTGGACCTCGGCGACGTCGAGGCAGCGGTCGAGCTGATCGCCGCCTTCGCGGCAAGCCTCACGGCCGACGTCGACCTCAGCCGCTGAGCCAGCCCTCGCGGGCGAGTCGCGGCCCGGGCCGCTGCGTTATGCCCGGCGTGCCGGGGAACCGAGCGCGGCCCTCGCGGGGCTCCCGGCTCCCTAGTCGACGACCTGAAGGCGCTTGGGAAGCGCGCTGAGGTTGCGGGGGCCCTCGGCGGTCAGCGCCACCAGGTCCTCGATCCGCACCCCCAGCTCGCCCGGCAGGTAGACGCCGGGCTCCACGGTGACCACATCGCCGGACTGGAGGACGTCGTCCGATCGCGGCCCCAGCCGCGGCGCCTCGTGGACCTCCATTCCGACCCCGTGGCCGAGACCGTGGCCGAAGCGATCTCCGTGGCCGGCGGCCTCGATCACCTCCCTGGCGACCGCATCCACCTCCCTGCACTCCGCGCCGGGGGCCAGTGCCTCGAGACCGGCCGCCTGGGCGGCCGCCACCAGCTCGTAGACCTCGCGCGCCGCGCTGGAGGGCTCGCCGACCGCGAAGGTCCGCGTGCAGTCCGAGCAGTAGCCCTCCAGCTCGGCGCCCATGTCGAAGACGACCAGGTCGCCGGTGCGGATCTCCCGCTGCCCGGGCTCGGCGTGGGGCAGCGCCCCGTTGGGACCGCCGGCGACGATCGGCGGGAACGAGGGCTCGGCCCCCAGCTCGCGCATCCTCGCCTGCGCCGCGGCCGCGATGTCGGCCTCTGTCCGCCCTCCCAGGCCACGCTCCAGCGACCAGCGATAGATCTCGTCGGCGAGCTCCGCCGCGGCGGCGATCGCCCCCAGCTCGGCAGGCTCCTTGACCCTGCGCAGGCCCTCTACCTCCCCTCCGGCCGCGACCAGCTCTGTCCCCTCTCCGGCGGCCTTCTCCAACCGCCCCAGCGTCCTCACCGAGAGATGGTCGTCCTCGAAGCCGACCCGCCCCGACAGCCGCTCCGCCACCCCCGCCAGCCAGTCCCCCTCGACCGTCACCACATCCCAGCCCTCGACCTCCTCGGCGGCGCGCTCGGTATAGCGGAAGTCGGTCAGGAAGGCGCGGGCGGAGGGACCGCAGACGCAGGCGCCGTTCGTCCCGCCGAAACCGGTCAGGTAGCGCACGTTGACCAGCTCGGTGACGAGGAGCAGGTCGAGCCCCCGCTCGCCGACCCGCTCGGCGAGCCGCGCGCCGCGCGGCGCCATCAGGCCCCGGCGCCCAGCTCGCCGGCCAGCAGAGCCAGGGCCTCGCGGTAGCCCTCCGGGCCCTTGCCCGCGATCTTCGCCAGCACCAGGCCCTCGAAGACCGAGACCCGGCGCCACTCCTCGCGCGAGTCGACGTCGGAGAGGTGGACCTCGATCGCGGGCAGGGCCGCGACGTCGAGCGCGTCGGCGATCGCCCGGCTGTAGTGGGTCCAGGCGCCGGCGTTGATCAGCACTGCGTCGGCAAGCTCGGGCAGGCGGTGCAGGTGCTCGATGAAATCCCCCTCGGAGTTCGACTGGAAGAAGCGCGCCGCCAGGCCCGACTCCTCGGCCCAGCCCCGGATCCGGCGCTCCAGCGCGTCGAGGGAGAGGCCGCCGTAGATCGCGGGGTCGCGGCGGTCGAGCACGTCGAAGTTGGGCCCGTGCATGACCTCGACCCTGTTGTGCGCGGTGCTCAACCTCTCAGCTCCTCCACGGCCTCGCGGACCCTATCCGCCTCGACCACCTGCCCGGTTCGCGGCTTCCCCGGCTCGGAGAGCAGGACGAACGGAACCTCCGCGCCGGTCCGCTTCTTGTCGCGAGCGAGCGCCTCGAGCACCTCGTCGGTGCCGACCTCGGGGTCGAGCCGGCGAGGCAGCCCGGCCGCCTCCAGCCTCGCGGAGGCCTCGTCCCGCAGGTCGTCCACCCCGGAGAGCCTCAGGGCCGCCAGCAGC
The DNA here is from genome assembly GCA_046330315.1 of Solirubrobacterales bacterium. Lineage (GTDB taxonomy): Bacteria > Actinomycetota > Thermoleophilia > Solirubrobacterales > 70-9 > JAXLSZ01. The sequence continues at coordinate 345,617 of JAXLSZ010000004.1, read as the reverse complement.
CCCAGCCCGACCGCCTCCCCGTGCAGGTGGCGCGCGTACCCCGAGGCCGCCTCGATCGCGTGGCCGACCGTGTGGCCGAGGTTGAGGACCTGGCGCAGGCCGGCGTCGCGCTCGTCGGCCGCGACCACGGCGCACTTGTAGCGGGCGCAGTCGAAGACGAGCCCGCCGAGGGCGTCAGGGTCGAGCGGGTCCACGCCACGGACCCGCTCCCACAGCGACCCGCCGGCCAGCAGGCCGGTCTTCAGCACCTCGGCGAAACCGGCGGCCAGCTCGCGCCCGGGGAGGCTCCGAAGGGTGGAGGTGTCGGCGAGCACGGCGGCGGGCAGGTGGTAGGCGCCGACGTAGTTCTTGGCCTGCGGGAGGTCCACCCCGGTCTTGCCGCCGTAGGCCGAGTCGGCCTGGGCGACCAGGGTGGTCGGCACCCCGACCAGGCGCACGCCCCGCTGGTAGGTGTGGGCGCAGAACCCCGCCAGGTCGCCGACCACCCCGCCGCCGAGCGCGACGACGTGGTCGGTCCTCCTCATCCCGGCCTCGGTCAGCTCGCCAAGCACCCGCGCCGCCGAGTCCATGGTCTTCGCCGCCTCGCCGGGCTCGACCTCGATGCGGGCGGCCAGGGGCTCGACGGAATCCGCGTAGAGGCCCCCGACCGTGGTATCGGTGACGCAGAAGCGCCGCCCCTCCAGCGGCCACCACCCCGCGCCGAGCAGTCCGGCGCCCACGTACACCGGGTACTCGCCGCCGGCGCTCGCGGCCCAGAGCATCCTCGTCCCGTCCGGGAGCGAGTCGAGCGCCATCAGGTGGGGAAGGGCGCGCCCCGTCTGGCCCGGGTCGCCGGGTGGCAGCACCGCGTCGGCGAGACCCTCGTAGTAGGGCAGCCGCTCGGCCAGCAGCGCCTCGAAGCGCGCCCGGTCGCGGCCCAGCGGCCGCCCGGAGCCCTCGATCCGCTCCCAGGCGCTCTCCACGTCCACCTGGAGCCAGACGACGTGATGGCGCCCCAGCGCCTCCCTGACGCTCTCCGAGAGGACGCTGCCGCCCCCCAGGGCGATCGCACCCCCGTCGGCCTCGCGCAGCAGGGCGCTCTCGAAGCGGCCCTCGCGGCGGCGGAACTCCTCCTCGCCGTGGCGCTCGAAGAACTCGTAGATCGGCATCCCGAGCTCCGCCTCGAGCAGCTCGTCGGTGTCGAGGCAGTCGATGCCCGCCTCGCGCGCCGCCTCGGCGGCGGTCGACTTCCCCGCCCCCATGAAGCCGATGAAGACCAGCGCAGGGCGGAGACTCACGGCCGCAAGTCGATGCGGCGCCGGTAGGCCTCCAGCGCCTCGCGCGCGTCGTCTATGTGGTCGCCGCCGAACTTCTCCCGGTAGCAGCGCGCCAGCGCCAGGCAGACCATCGCCTCGGCGACCACCGCCGCGGCCGGCACAACGGTGGAGTCGGTGCGTTCCCGCAGCGCCTGCGCCGGCTCCTTTGTCTCGGTGTCAACGGAGCGGAGCGGCTTGGTCAGGGTCGAGATCGGCTTGATCGCGGCGCGGACCACCAGCGGCTGGCCGTTGGTCATCCCGCCCTCCACGCCGCCGGCGCGGTTGGTCTCCCGGTAGTAGCCACGCTCGGGCGAGTGAAAGATCTCGTCGTGGGCCTCCGAGCCGGGCCGCCCGGCCACCTCCCACGCCTGCCCGATCTCCACGCCCTTTACGGACTGGATCGAGGCGACCGCCCCGGCCAGGCGCCCGTCGAGGCGGTCCTCCCAGGAGACGTGGGAGCCGAGGCCGGGGACGAGGCCGAAGGCGCGCACCTCGAAGCTGCCGCCGAGGCTCTCGTTCGCCTTGCGCAGGCGGTCGATCTCGGCGACCATCTCGCCGCTCGCCTCCGGGTCGAGGCAGCGCACCGGGTCCTCGTCGACCCCCTCGAAGTCGGCGGGCCCGAGATCCTCGCGCTCGGGCGCCCGCACCGAGCCGACCTGGACCACGTGGCTGTGGACGCTCACCCCCATCGCGGCGAGCAGCGCCCGCGCCACGGTCCCGGCGGCGACCCGCGCCGCCGTCTCGCGGGCGCTGGCGCGCTCCAGGACGTTTCGCCCGTCGCGGTGCCCGTACTTCTGCATCCCGACCAGGTCGGCGTGCCCGGGGCGGGGCAGGTGGACCTCCTCGACCTCGGCGGCGACCGGCCAGGGGCTCATCCGCTCCTCCCAGTTCTCGTAGTCGCGGTTGGCGACCAGCAGGGCGATCGGGCTTCCCAGGGTGCGGCCGTGGCGCACGCCGGAGCGCACCTCGACGGTGTCGGTCTCGATCTTCATCCGCCCCCCGCGCCCGTGTCCGAGCTGGCGGCGGGCCATGTCGCGGTTCATCGCCTCGCGGTCCAGCTCCAGCCCGGCGGGGATCCCCTCGACGATCGCGACGAGTCCGGGGCCGTGCGACTCTCCGGCGGTTGTGAATCGAAAACTCAAGTCGGGCCTAGGCTATCGGCGGACGCGATGACCGCCGCTCGACCCCGAATTCGCTGATGGCCGCCCGGCGCCTGCTCGCGGTGCTCATCGTGCTGCTCGTCGTCTCCACGGCCGTGGCACTGCTCGCGCCCAGCCCGACCCGCCGCAACGAGGCGACGACGACCGCGGCTCCGCCTCCCGCAAAGGGCCCGACGGAGACGGTGGCGGCGCCTTCAGCCGGGAAAAGCGTCGACGGGCTGATCCGCACCGATGCCCCGCGGCCGCCGCAGGTCGAGGTGAGCCCGGGGGATCAGCTCCGGCTCGCGGTCGCCGGGCCCGAGGGCACCGACGTCGAGATCCCGCGGCTCGGGCTGACCGGCACCCTGACTCCGTTCGCGCCGGCCGTCTTCTACATCTACTTGGATCGCCAGGGCCGCTTCCCGGTCCGGCAGGTGCCGAGCGGCAAGTTGCTGGGCACGATCGTCTCACGGCGGGAGGAGCCGAGCGTTGGGGGCGGGAACGGCGCGTCGGCGAGACAGACCGAATCCCCAAGAGCTGGCTAGCCGGCCGCTCGGTGGTTCACGGGCAAGAGCTCTGTGCCCCTGCTCGCGGTGTGTTGGGAGGTCACGGGCGTCACGCGAGGTGTCTGCTCATCGCGTCTGCGGGCGCGGACTGCGGTGCGGCGGCCGCTCTGCGCGGTACCCTGAGCCTGCCGATGGCCACCGCAAAGCAAGATGCCCGCCGGATCCTGGACGGCCTCCCCGAGGAGGCCTCGCTCGAGGATATCCAATACCACCTCTACGTCCTACAGCGCATCGAGCGCGGCCGCGAGGACTTCAGGGTCGGGCGAGTCGTTTCCCGCGACGAGGTTGAGCAGCGAATGGCCAAGTGGCTCGACGACTAGCGTGGACCGAGACAGCGTGGCGCGATCTCGAGCGGGTCGGCGACTACATCGCCGAGGACTCGCCGGGGTATGCGGCGGCGTTCGTGCGGCGAGTGCGCGACCGCGCACGATCACTCGATGAGCTGGCTGAGCGCGGTCGCGTTGTTCCCGAGCTGGATGACCCCGCCGTGCGAGAGCTGGTCGTCGGAAGCTACCGGCTGATCTATGAGATAGCCGAGGAAGCCGTCTACGTGCTCGGACTCGTCCACGGCGCCCGCGACCTGTCGGCGCTCTGGGACGACGGAGCACGCCGGGAGTCTTCGGACGGCTGACCATGTGGACGGGGCGGACGACGAACCGTACATCGGCAATCAGCCGCTTCGCCACTTCTCCGGATCATCGTCGCCACGCCTGAACGGCACCACTCAACTGAGCCCCGAGACAGCGGCTCTAGGCGCGAAGCTCCTCCGGCACCAGGCTCAGTTCGAGGCCCCGTCCCCCGCGATTCACCGTCAGCTTCAGACTCCGCCCGATCCGCTCGCCCACCATCAGCCTCTGCAAATCACCGACGTCGGTGACCGGCTCGCCGTCGGCCGCCACGATCACGTCCTCGGGCACCAGTCCGGCCGCGGCGGCGGGACTCCCCTCGACCACCTCGACCACCTCGACGCCGCGGGTGCGACCCAGCGCGGCGGCGAGCCGCGGAGGGAGCGGTCGCGAGCCGCCGGCGATGCCCAGGTAGGCGCGCCGCACCCTTCCCTGCGACATCAGCTCGCCGACGATCCGGCGGGTGGTCTCGTTGATCGGCACCGCCAGGCCCAGCCCGATGCCGGCCACCGCTGTATTGACGCCGATCACCCTGGCGAGGCTGTCGCCCAATGCTCCCCCGGAGTTACCAGGGTTGAGGGCGGCGTCGGTCTGGATCACGTTCTCGATCAGCCGCGTCGCCGCGCGGCTGCGGGTGGCAAGCGAGCGACCCAGGGCGGAGACGACGCCTGCGGTGACCGAGCCGCTGAATCCGTGCGGGGCGCCGATCGCCACCACGAGCTGGCCGACCCGGAGCCCCTCGGCATCGCCCAGGGTGGCCGGGGTCAGGTCCCGGGCGTCGGCCCGCAGCACCGCCAGGTCCGAGAGCGGGTCGGTGCCGACCACCTCGAAGGAGAGCTCGCGGCCGTCGGGGAAGGAGGCCCGGCCCGTCCCCGCGGCTCCCTCGACCACGTGGGCGGCGCTGAGCATGAACCCGTCGGGGGTGATCGCGAAGCCGCTGCCCGCCCCTGCGGCCCGGCGGCCCCGGCGGTCCTTGCGGAACACGGTGAGGTGGGCGACCGAGGGGCCGAGGCGCTCGGCGACCCCTGAGACGGTGCGCGAGTAGGCGTCGAAGGCCGCTTCGTCCGCCGGGCCGGGGCCACCGATCGCCTCGTCGGTGCCTCGCGCCTCCCCCGGCGCCCTGGGGTCTGAGTCGATCAGGCGAAGGTTTCCCACTGCGAATCAAGGTAGCAACCGCCGGCCGCCGTCCCGACGGTCCGAAGCGCAACCGTAGCGGCCGGGGCACCGGATCTCAGCCGGACCGCGCCGCCTCGCGCATCACCTCGAGCGGCGGCACCAGCCCGGTCCAGATCCGCAGCGAGGCCGCCCCCTGGCGTACCAGCACCTCGATGCCGTCCACGGTGCGCGCCCCTGCCGCGGAAGCCGCCTCCAGCAGGGGGCCCGGCCCCTCGCCGTAGACGAGGTCGGAGACGATCATCTCGGGACGGAGATCGGCCGGCCCGAGCGGCAGCGAGGCGAAGGGGTCCCCGCCGCCCAGCCCGGCGGCGCTGCAGTTGACGATCAGCCCGTAGCGGGAGGGCTCGGGCCGCTCGACGGCCCGGCCGCCGATCTCGGCGCAGAGCCTGACGGCCCGCTCGGGCGTGCGGTTCCAGACCTCCACCTCCGCGCCCTCGCGGTGGAGCGCCCAGACCACCGCCCGGGCGGCGCCGCCGGCCCCGAGCACCAGCGCCGCGACCCCGCCGGGCGGCTCGGGGAGCGCCGCCAGGAAGCCCTCGGCGTCGGTGTTGTCGGCGCGGATCCGCCCGCCCCCGAAGCCGAGGGTGTTGGCGGCGCCGATCTCGCCGGCGGCCTCGGAGTGCTCGTCGGCCAGGGCCAGCGCCGCCTCCTTGTGGGGGACCGTGACGTTGGCGCCGACGAACCCCATGGCCTCCATGCCCCGAACCAGCGCCTCGAAGCGTCCGGGCTCGACGTCGACCGCCTCGTAGCGCCAGCCCTCGCCGAGCCCGAGCGCGGCCAGCGCGGCGTTCTGCATCGCCGGCGAGCGCGAGTGCGCCACCGGGTGGCCGAGCACGGCCAGCCTGCGTAGGCCGCCCTCGCTCATCCGCAGTTGGTCGGCGAGTTGCCCCCTGCCGCGGCCCTCGCCTGGTTGTAGGCGTCGACGTCGCGCTGGAACTGGGCGTCGGTCGAGGAGAAGGTCAGCCGGTTGCAGCTCCCCGGCTTGGTCACGTAGTAGAGGTAGTCGTTGCGGGCCGGATTGGCGGCGGCCCGGATCGCCGCGAGCCCGGGGTTGCCGATCGGCCCGGGGGGCAGGCCCTGGTTCAGCCTGGTGTTGTAGGGGGAGTCGGTGGCGAGCTCGGACTCGGTGAGCGGGCTCGTGTAGTTGCCGACCGCGAAACGGATGGTCGCGTCGATCCCCAGCGGGATCCCCTGGTGGAGGCGGTTGTAGATCACCGAGGCGACGTTGCGGTAGTCCTTGGGACCCGCCTCGTCCTCGATCATCGAGGCGATGATCAGGACGTCGTAGACCGTCAGGTTCTTCTTCTTCGCGTAGCTCATTTCCACGCCCTTGATGTTCTGCTCGAAGGCGTCGATCTGGCGCACCACCAGGTCGCGGGCGGTGGGATTCTTGGGCATCTCGTAGGTGGCCGGGAAGAGGAAGCCCTCGAGGTTGCGGGCCCTGCCCTGGGCTCCGTAGGCGTTCGGGTCGAAGCCCTTCAGCGAGACGCTGTCGGCCAGGTAGCTGCCGGCCAGGCCGTCCTGGCGCGCCAGCGCGGCGATCTGGCGCCGGCTCAGCCCCTCGGGGACCAGGACGTTTACGGTCTTGCGGACCGGGGGCTGGGAGAGCGAGTCGATCGCGGCGCTGTAGCTCATGTCTTGGCGGACCTCGTGGTTGCCGGGATAGAGCTCGGAGCGCTTTCCGGCGAGGGTGACCCTGATCTGGAAGAGCGTCGAGTTGGAGATCACGCCCTTGCTCTCGAGCAGGTCGCCGATCTCGCTGACGCTCGATCCCTTCGGCACCTTGACGCTGAACGGGGCCCCTGAGCCGCTCCCGTGGAAGGGCTGGAAGAGCGCCCAGGCGAAGACGACCACGAGGATCGCGACGATCGCCAGCGCGATCCGCCAGGGCCGGCGCAGGAACCAGCGCCCGACCCCGCCCCTGCCGCCGCCCGGGGACGGGGGCTCCTGGCCGTCGCCGTCGTAGATCTCGTCGTCCTCCCAGAAGTCCTCGTCGGCCGCGCGGGGGGCGCCGGCGAGGACCGAAGGGGTCTCCTCGGCCGGGGCCGGCGGGGGCGGCTGGGCGGGCGTCGCGGCCCTGGCCGCGGGAGGCGGCTGGGCGGGCGTCGCGGACCTGGCCGGGGCCGGCTCCCGGGCGGGCGCCTCCGAGCCGGCGCCGGCTCGCTCGGAGCCGCGGGCTCCGCGGCGGGCGGCGGCTCGCTCGGAGCCGCGGGCTCCGCGGCGGGCGGCGGCTGCAACGGCGGTGCCGGCTGCGACGGCGGCGGCTCGCTCACCGCGGCGCTCTCGCCGGTCTCCCCGCGGCGCCTTCGCCGCTTCGCCTCGCGCTCGGCGCGGCGCTTTGCCCTGGCGACCGATTCGGGGTCCTCGGGGTCGAGGAAGGGGTCGTCGGGGAGCCAGTCCTCAGGGCTCATCGGTCCCGGCTCCTTCCGCCAGCAGGTAGGACTCGAGCAGGTGGCCGGCCGCCAGGGAGTCCTCCGGGGCCGCCGCGCCACGGCGGCGGCTCGCCTCGGCCATGCGCGTGGTGAGCCGCTCGTCGAAGGTCTCGACCGGTATCTCCACGAGGCTCCGCAGCTCCTCGCAGAAGTCCCGGGTCAGGGCCGCCTGCCCGCCCTCGGAGCCGTTCATGTTGACCGGCAGGCCGACGACGATCCGCTCCGCGCCCAGATCCGCGGCGAGCCTCGCGACTCGCTCTGGCTCGGGCGGCTCGATCACCTCGATCGGCCGGGCGAGGGTCCCGGTCGGGTCGGAGACCGCGCAGCCCACCCGGGCGGTGCCGTAGTCGAGCGCCAGGATCCGCACTCAGCCGATCCCCGCCTCGATCGCCTTCCTGGCCGTGGCCACCGCGTCGGCCAACCCGGCGGGATCCTTCCCACCCGCCTGGGCCATGTCGTCGCGCCCGCCTCCCCCACCGCCGACCAGCTTCGCCGCCTCGCGGACGACGCCGGCGGCCGAGACCCCGCGCTCCACCGCCCGCGGCGAGACGAGCACCACCAGCCCGACCTTGCCGCCCTCCGCGCCGCCGAGGGCGACGGCGTGCTCGCCGAGCGAAGAGCCGACACGGTTGGCGAGCTCCAGCAGCCGGTGCTGGTCGGCCAGCGGGACCTCCGCGCAGACCACATGGACCCCGGCGAGCTCGGTTGCCTCCCCGACCAGCCGCGCGGCCTGCTCCTCGAGGACGCGCCGTCCCTCCTCCTCTGCCCCGGCGGAGGCCTCCTCGAGGCGCTCCGCGGCCCTCCTGGCAGCGGCCACCGGGTCCTGCTGGGAACCCAGCAGATCCCCGACCCGGCGGAGCTGGTCGTCGCGCTCGCGGAACCATTCGATCGCGGCCGGGCCGGTCAGCGCCTCGACCCGCCTCACGTTGGCGGCCGAGGAGCCCTCCGAGGCGATCTTGAAGATCCCGATCTCTGCCGTGTTGGAGACGTGGGTACCCCCGCAGAGCTCGCGCGAGACACCCTCGACCTCGACGACCCTGACCCACTCGCCGTACTTCTCGCCGAACAGGGCCATGGCGCCGAGTCGCTCGGCCTCGGTGCGCTCCATCCCCAGCCAGCGAACCGGCCGGCTCTGCTTGATCCAATCGTTGACGCGGTCCTCGATCGCCCTCAGGTCGTCGGGGCTCAGCGCCTGGCCGTGGGTGAAGTCGAAGCGGAGCTTCTCGGGACGCACCGCGGAGCCGGCCTGGCGCACGTGGGAGCCGAGCCGCTCGCGCAGGGCGGCGTGGAGCAGGTGCGTGACGGTGTGGTTTCGCATCGTCGCGTGACGGGTCTCGCGGTCGACGACCGCTTCGACCCGGACCCCGGCCTGCAACCCGCTCCAGCCCGCCCCCGACCCCTCCGTCCCCGGACGCCAAGCGGAGGAGACGGACGGCCCAAGTTCGATCGCCTGGTCGTCGCCCACCCGGTAGACGTCGCGGACCCGGGCCTCGGCCCCGTCCCAGCGCACCACGCCCGAGTCGGCGACCTGGCCGCCGCCCTCCGCGTAGAAGGGGCTCTCCTCGAGCTTCACCAGCAGCCCCTCGCCGTCGGGCTCGACCGCGGCCACGCCGGTGCTCGCCGCCAGGGTCTCGTAGCCGACGAAGCGGGTCGGCGCGGCCGCCGCCGCGAAGGCGATCACCCGCTCGTGGCGATCCTCGGACCCGTGCGCGGTGGCGACGCCCATCCGGGCCCTGGCGCGCTGCTCTTCCATCAGCTCCTCGAAGCCCTGGTCGTCCACCGCCAGGCCGCGCTCGGCCAGCATCTCCCGGGTGAGGTCGTAGGGGAAACCGTAGGTGTCGTGGAGGCGAAAGGCGTCGGCGGCCTCGATCCAGGAGGTCTCCTGCTCCCTGGCGCTCTGCACCAGCCGCTCGAGCAGCTCGGTGCCGCGGTCGAGGGTGCGCCCGAAGCTCTCCTCCTCCGAGGAGACCCAGCGCTGGACCGTCTCCGCCTCGGCGGCGATCTCGGGATAGGTCTCCCCCATCGCCTCGACGGTGCGCTCGGCGAAGCGGCCGAGCCAGGGCGCCTCCAGCCCCAGAACCCGCCCCTGCTGGATGGCGCGGCGCATGATCCGCCGCAGGATGTAGCCGCGGTCCTCGTTGGAGGGCACGACGCCGTCGGCGATCAGGAAGGTCATGCCGCGGGAGTGGTCGGCGACGATCCGCATCGCGCGGGTGACCGCGGGGTCCTCGCCGTAGGAGCGCCCCGAGAGCTCCTCGGCGAGCCCGATCAGCGGCCTGAAAAGGTCCGTCTCGAAGACCGACCCGACGTCCTGGAGGATCGCGGCCATCCTCTCGACCCCCATGCCGGTGTCGATGTTGCGCATCGGCAGGGGCCTCGGCGTTCCGTCCTCGGCGAGGTCGTAGGACATGAAGACGTGGTTCCAGAACTCCAGGAACCGCTCGGTGTCGTCGCCGGGCCGCTCGTCGGGTCCGCCGAAGTCCTCGCCGCGGTCCAGGTAGAGCTCCGAGCAGGGGCCGCAGGGCCCGGTCGGGCCCGCCTGCCAGAAGTTCTCCGAGCGCGGCAGCCGCACGATCCGCTCCTCGGGCACCCCCTGGGCCCGCCAGATCTCGATCGCCTCGGCGTCTTCCCCCAGGCCAAGCTCCTCGTCGCCGCCGAAGACCGTCGCCCAGATCCGCTCGGCCTCGATCCCGAAGCCCTCGGTGGAGAGCTCCCAGCCCATCGCGATGGACTCCTCCTTGAAATAGTCGCCGAAGCTCCAGTTGCCGAGCATCTCGAAGAAGGTGAGGTGGCGGGCCGTGTTGCCGACCTCGTCGATGTCGGTGGTGCGGAAGCATTTCTGCACGTCGGCGAGCCGCCGCGCCGGCGGTTCCTCGCGACCCAGGAAGTAGGGCTTGAAGGGCTGCATGCCCGCGGTGGTCAGCAGCACCGAGGGATCGTGGACGGAGGGCACCAGGGAGGCTGAAGGCACGATCCTGTGCCCCCGCTCGGCGAAGTAGGAGAGGTAGGTGTCGCGGATCTGGTCGGCGCGCATCGGCTCAGAGCCTAAGTCTCGGAGGCGATCGTGGCGTGCCCGACGACCGCCCCGCCGCCCATCAGCACCGCGACCTGCCCCGGCGCGGGGCCGTCGAAGGGCTCCCGGAGTCCTATCCGAAGCGTCTCGTGGCGGCCCGGCCCGCGGTCGCCGAGCACCCGGGCGCCGACCGCGCCCGCCCGGTAGCGGAGGCGGACGGAGTCGACCCGGGAGCCGTCGCGGTGAAGCACGGCGTCGCGCAACCCGACCGCCGAGCGGCTCAGCGCGGCCCGGGGGCCGACCGTGACGCTGTTGGCGTCCGCATCGGTCGCAAGGACAAACAGGGGCTCGGTCGAGGCCACACCGATCCCGCGGCGCTGGCCGACCGTGAAGTGGTGGTGGCCCCGGTGCCGGCCCAATCGGCGGCCGCGGCGGTCGAGGAGGTCGCCCTGGCGATCGGAGATGCCTCCCTGGGTGCGCAGGAACTCCCGCTTGCCGAGGCCGGCCAGGAAGCAGAGGTCCTGGCTCTCGGGCTTGCGGGCCACCGCCAGCCCCTCGCGGGAGGCGACCGCGCGGACCTCGTCCTTGCTCATGCCCGAGAGCGGGAAGGAGAGCCGCCCGAGCAGCTCCGGGGGCAGGGCGGCGAGCATGTAGCTCTGGTCCTTGCGGGGGTCGGCCGCGGGCGCGAGCAGCGGGCCCTCGCCGTCGGCGACGACCGTCGCGTAGTGACCAGTGACCAGCCGCTGGGCGCCGAGACGCTCGGCGAGGCCGACCATCGCCTCGATCCGCACCTCCCCGTTGCAGAGCACGCAGGGGTTCGGAGTCTCCCCGGCCGCGTGGCCGGCGACGAAGCTGTCCACGACCTCCCGGCGAAACCGCGGCTCGAGGTCGAGGGTGAGGTGCGGGATCCCCATCGAGTGGGCGAGCTCGCGGGCGCCGAGCACCGCCTGGGGGGAGCAGCAGGCCCGCTCGCCGTCGGTCCGCGGGTCGGCCCAGAGCTTCAGGGTGACGGCGACGACCTCGGCCCCGGCCCGGCGCTCCAGCAGCGCGGCGACGGCGCTGTCGACGCCGCCCGACATCGCGACCAGCGCCCGGCCGGGGGCCGGGGGCGCCAGGGGCTCGCCGGAGCCGGCGGCCGCGCAGAGGGCGCGGTGGAGCGCGTCTGCGACCAGCCGGGGGGCGTGCATCTTCGCCGGGGTGAGGCCGCCGAGGGCGGCGTCGATCGCCGCGGGCCCGATCGCGGCCGCCGCGAGAAGCTCGGAGCCGTCCGCGAGCTCGGCCGCAGCCGCGGCCGAGGCCTGCATCGCCCCGCAGCCCTCGGCATCGTGGGAGAGCGAGACGACCCTCCCGCCCTCGATCCGCACGGAGACCCGGGCCAGGTCGCCGCAGGCCGCGCCGCCGGCGGCGCCGCTGAACGCGCCCTCGGCCGGGGACCCGCGTCGGGAGCGGTCGGCGATGTAGTGCTCGAATGCCTCGCTTCTCACGCGCCCAGGGTAAAGGCGCGGTTCAACGCCAGGGCGCCCGCGCCCGCGATCCGGGCACGAAGAAGGGCCCCAACCCGCCGCTGCCACCCCCGGCTTTGATCCCTCCTGAGAAGGTGGGTGCCTACTCCCGGCCCCACGGGGCCGGGAGAAGCCGGCTCCCAAGCCGCTTGTGTTGGGTCAAACGGTGGGGTGGCTGGCGAAACGGGCTCGAGCCCGCCAGAAACGGTAGCAGCGCCCCGTGGGCTCCGGGCGATTCAGTGCCCGGCCAGGCCGCGCCTGTGCAGGGCGATGCCGAGCTCGGTGAGCTGCCCGCCCTCGACGCCCGCCGGGGCGCCGGTCAGCAGGTCCTGCCCGGAGGCGGTCTTGGGGAAGGCGATGACGTCGCGAATCGTCTCGGCCCCGAGCAGCCTCTGGACCATGCGGTCGAGCCCGTAGGCGATGCCGCCGTGCGGGGGCGCTCCGTAGCGCAGCGCCTCCAGCAGGAAGCCAAAGCGGGCCTCGGCCTCCTCGGCGCCCATGCCGAGCGCCGCGAAGACCTGCTGCTGCAGCTCGGCCGTGCTGATCCGGATCGAGCCCCCGCCCAGCTCCTGCCCGTTCCAGACGACGTCGTAGGCGAGCGCCCGCGCCTCTCCGGGGCGCTCGGGGTCGAACTCCCCGGCGGGCGCGGTGAAGGGGTGGTGCAGGGGGTCGAAACGCTCGATCTCGGCGTTCCACTCGACGAGTGGCCAGTCCACCACCCAGACCAGGCTGTTGGCGCCTTCGGGAACGAGCCCCCAGCGCTCGGCCAGCTCGACCCGGAGCGCCCCGAGCACCGCGTCGCCGACCCGGCGGCTGTCGGCGACCACCAGCAGCAGGTCGCCCTCCTCGGCGCCGAGCAGCGAGTTCAGCGCCGAGAGCTCCTCGGCGCTGAGGAACTTGGCGGTCGGGGAGCGCCACCCCTCCCCCTCCCGGAAGGCCCAGACCAGGCCCTTGGCGCCCAGCTCCTGGGCGCGGGAGATCAGGGCGTCGAGCTCGGAGCGGGGCAGCTCGCGCCGCCCGGCATTGAAGCCCCGCACCGCCCCTCCGCCCTCGATCACCGAGCGGAAGACCTTGAACTCCGTCTCGCGCAGCGCCCCTGTGAGGTCGCACAGCTCGAGCCCGAAGCGTGTGTCGGGGCGGTCGGTGCCGAACCGGTCCATCGCCTCGTCGTAGGGCAGCCGCTCCATCGGCAGACTCAGCGCCGGTGCCTCGGGGGCGAGGTCGGCGACCCGCTCGAAGACGGCGAGCAGGAGGCGCTCGTTGAGGTCGATCACGTCCTCGACCCCGACGAAGGACATCTCGAGGTCGAGCTGGGTGAAGTCGGGCTGGCGGTCGGCGCGCAGGTCCTCGTCGCGGAAGCAGCGGGCGATCTGGAAGTAGCGCTCGAACCCGGCCACCATCAGCATCTGCTTGAAGAGCTGCGGGGACTGCGGAAGCGCGTAGAAGGAGCCGGGCTGCAGGCGGCTGGGCACCAGGAAGTCGCGCGCCCCCTCGGGCGTGGAGCGGGTCAGGACCGGGGTCTCGATCTCGTAGAAGCCCTCCGAGCCCAGGAACTCGCGGATCGCCGCGCTCACCGCGTGGCGCAGGGCCATCGCCTCGCGCATCCGCTCCCGGCGCAGGTCGAGGTAGCGGTAGCGAAGCCTGGTGTCCTCGCCGACCTCGCCCGAGAAGCCCTCGATCTCGAAGGGCGGGGTCTCGGCGTCGGCGAGCAGCTCCGCCTCGGCGACGAGCACCTCGACCTCCCCGGTTGGCAGCGCCGGGTTGACGGTCTCCTCGGAGCGGCGGACCACGGTGCCGGCGGCGCTGAGCACGTCCTCGGCGCGCAACCCGTGGGCGAGTGCGTGCGCCCCCGCGGCCGTCTCGGGGTTGAAGACGAGCTGGACGATGCCGGTGCGGTCGCGCAGGTCGATGAAGATCAGGCCGCCGTGGTCGCGGCGGCGGTGGACCCAGCCGGCGACGCGGACATCGCTGTCCACGCGGTCGGGCAGCACCTGGCCGCACCACGCATCGCGGTAGCGGTTCGGGCGCAGGCCTGGGAACTCCTCGCTCATCCTCGCCCTCAGTCAATCAGAGGCGCGGCGGCGCGGGCCGGCGCCACGAACCTCATTCCCCGCGGGGCTCACTCCCCGCGAACCTGCTCGACCGCGCGCGCCAGGTCGAGGGGCTGCTGCTCGCCGCTGGCCATGTCGCGGAGCTGGGCGCCGCCGTCCTCCTCGAGGATCACGGTGGCCCGGGCGCCCGCCCGGTCGGCCTGCTTGAGCTGTCCCTTCATGCCGCGGCCGGCGAGGTCGAGCTCGGCCGAGAGGCCGGCGTTCCGCAGCTCGGCGGCCAGGGCGAGGGCGCGGGGGCGAAGCGAGTCGACCGCCACCGCGATGAACACCTCGCGGCCGGGATCGGGAGCCTCGAGCCCGTCACCCAGAGCCAGCAGGATGCGCTCGATACCGGCCGCCCAGCCCGCCGCCGGGGTCGGCGGGCCGCCGAGCTGCTCGACCAGGCGGTCGTAGCGCCCGCCGCCACCGATCTGCGACTGGGCGCCGAGCCGGTCGCTGTTGAACTCGAAGACCGTGCGCGTGTAGTAGTCGAGGCCGCGCACCAGGGTGTCGTCCACCGTGTAGGCGACCCCGTTGGAGTCCAGCAGGGAGCGCACCTCGGCGAAGTGCCCGGCGTCCTCGCCTTCGAGGCGCTCGAGCAGCCGCGGCGCGCCCGCCATCGCCTCCCGGGTGCCGGGGTGCTTGGAGTCGAAGGCCCGCAGGGGATTGGAGTCGATCCGCTCGCGCACGTCGGCTGCGAGGTCCGCCTCGTGCTCGCGCAGGTAGGCCCTCAGCTCCTCGCGGTAGGAGGCCCGCGACTCGGGCGTGCCCAGACTGGAGAGGCGGAGCTCCACCCCTGGCACCCCGAGCTCGCCGAGCAGGTCGTCGAGCAGCATGATCACCTCGGCGTCGACCAGGGGGTCGGCCGAGCCGATCGCCTCGGCGCCGATCTGGTGGAACTGGCGGTAACGGCCGGCCTGCGGAGCCTCGTAGCGGAAGAAGGGGCCGCCGTAGTGCAGGCGCACCGGCTGCGCGAGCTTGTGCATGCCGTGCTCGACGTAGGCGCGTGCGACCGGCGCCGTGCCCTCGGGGCGCAGGGTGACGCTGCGGCCCCCCTTGTCCTCGAAGGTGAACATCTCCTTGCGGACCACGTCGGTGTCGGCGCCGACCCCGCGCTCGAAGAGCTCGGTGTCCTCGAAGACCGGGGTCTCGATGCGGCCGTAGCCGGCCCTAGCGAAGACGCCGCGGGCCACCTCGTCGACCCGCTCGCGGCGCCGCGCCTCCTCGGGGAGGACGTCAAAGGTGCCCTTCGGGGCGCTGGGATCGCTCATCGCGCCGACCTTACCGGCGCCGGCGGGGTCTCGGTGGCGGCCCCGCGCAAGGCCCTAGCGCGCCAGCTCGGCGAGGAAGGGGTTGGTCTCCCGCTCGGCCCCGAGGGTGGTGATGCCCATGTGGCCGGGATAGACCGTGGTCGAGGGCGGATGGCTCTCGACCAGCGTGCGGATCGATTCGATCAGGGTGTTCCAGTCCCCGCCGGGCAGGTCGGTGCGGCCGACCGAGCCCTGGAAGAGCACGTCGCCGGAGAAGACCGCCTCCTCGCCGGCGATGGAATAGATCAGGTGCCCCGGGCTGTGGCCGGGCGCGTGGGTGACCTCGATCTCGAACCCGGCGAGCTCGAGGCGCTCGCCGCCGGAGAGGGTTTCGTCGGCCTCGTAGCTCTCGAAGGGGCCAAATCCCGGCCACGGCACGAAGGCCATGATGTCGGCGAGCAGGGGAATCTCCGCCTCGGGGCAGTAGACCGGGGCCCCGGTCGCCCTGGCGACCGGGGCGACGGCGCCGATGTGGTCGAAGTGGCAGTGGGTGAGGAGGATCGCGTCGACCCCGATCCCCATCTCCTCGATTTCCGCGAGGATGCGCTCGGCCTCGTCGCCGGGATCGACGACCAGCCCCCGCTCGGAGCCGTCGCGGCGCAGCACGAAGCAGTTCTCGGCAACAGCGCCGACGGTGAGCATGCGGACCTCCATCTCAGTCCCCGCGCATCCGCGCCCGCTCGCGGCGGCGCCACATCAACCCGTCGATGAAGTAACCGGCGGGTATGTAGAAAACCAGCATGAAGGCCCCGAAGGCCAGCGCCTCGCCGATCGGGCGCTTGAACAGCACCAGCAACAGCACGACGAAGATCCCGGCCGCGACCAGGCCCCTGACGGCGGCCGAGCCCCAGGTCGGCGGGCGGTCGCCCCGGGTCGGCGCCTTGCCGGTCCGCTTGGTGCGGGCCCTGGCCCGAGCCTCCTCGCGGGTGCGGGGCCGCGACTTGCGGCGCCCGTCGTCGATCCGGCCGCCCTGGGTTCCCCGGTGCTTGCGCCGCCGGCGCTTCCTGGTCTGTGCCATGGAACGGAATCTAGCGATCCCGGGGCCGCTCAGCCACGGGCGGCGAGGCGCCGCTCGATCACCGACGCGCCCGGGTCGAGCCCCCTGATCGGGACGTCGGACGGGTAGCCGGCGAGCGCCGCCTCGGGGACCAGCCCGACCAGCTCGGCCTCGACCGGGCGGGCGCCGAGGGGCTCGGCGAGCTGCCGCACCCGCTCGACCACGGCTCCGAGGGGGACCGCGACGGGGTCGTGGACGTTGGTCGAGACCTGGGCGCGACCGCTGGAGAGGGGAAGGCCGATGGCCCGCACCCCCGCGATCCCCCCGCCGGCCTCCCGCAGCCGCGCCGCCACCCCCCGGGCCACCCCGACGTCGGCGGTGTCCAGCTCGACGTTGAAGGCAGCCATCGGGGGGCGGGCGGTGAGAAGCGTCGCCCCGGCGCTTCGGTGCGGAAGCGGCGGGCCCCAGTCGGGCCGCAGCTCGCCCGACTCCATCCGTTGCCAGAGCTCCGCGAGGCCCCCCTTGCGGAAGTGGGCCCGCTCGGCGCGCTCCGGGGCCGAGGCCAGCTCGCCGTAGGCGAAGACCGGGATACCCAGCCCGGCGATCCGCTCCCCCACGGCCCGGGCCTCGCCGAGCGCCGCCTCGCGGAGCGCCGGATCGGCCCAGACGACCGGGCAGACGTCGAGCGCCCCGACCGCAGGGTGGACCCCGGCGTGGGCGGACATGTCGATCGTCTCGATCGCCGCCCGCGCGCCCTCGATCAGGGCGTCCCGCAGCGACCCCGGCACCGCGCAGAGGGTGAAGACGGTGCGGTTGTGGTCGGAGTCGGTGTGTCGGTCGAGCAGGTCGGCGTGGCCGGCAAGCGAGGTTCCGATGCGCCCGATCACCGCGCGGTCGCGGCCCTCGGAGAAGTTCGGGACCCCGAGCAGCGGGACCATCTCAGACCAGCAGCTCCCCGCCGCGAAGGACCGGGCGCCCGTCCACCTCGACCTCGGCGTCCAGCACGACGCAGTCGAGGTGCACGGGCACCTGGACGGTGCCCCCGATCGCCGCCGAGGCGCCGAAGGCGACGTGGGCGGTGCCGAGGATCTTCTCGTCCTCGAGGATCTCGCCGGTCAGCAGCGCCCGCTCGTTGGTGCCGACCCCGAGCTCGGCCAGGTTGGTCCCGCCGGGCCCGTGCTCGCTCAACAGCTCCATGAGGCGGACGCCCTGCTCCCCGGAGGCCGAGGCCAGGTGGCCGCCGGAAACCCCGAGGCGAACCGGCTCTGCGACCAGGCCGATCCCGGCGATCGAGCCCGCCACGACGACGACGCCATCCCCGCCCGCCGGGGCGATGAAACCCTCCCCGCAGGGAAGGTTCCCGAAGGCGCCGGGCTCGGTCAGCTCGCCCGCGTCGGGGATCGCGCGGCGGCCGGAGAGGCCCACGCGGAGATCGGTCCCCAGCGGGCAGCGGACCCGTGCCTCGTCGCCGGCGTCCAGCACCGCCGCCACCGCGGCGCCCTTGCGCCGCAGGCCCTCCATGTCGGCGCTCATCACCCGCGCCAGCATCTCCTCGCTTACCCCGGGAAGCGTCGCGATCCGCGCCCCGGCCTCGCTGGCCGCCTTCCGCGCCGAGGTGTGGGAGAGCGACTGGACGGTCGGCGCCAGCACCACGTCCGCGGCGGCCATCGCGGCGGCCAGCGGGCCGGGAGGCTCCGCGGCGTGGGAGGCCCGCTCGTCCATCACCGCCTGCACGGCATCGGCTCCCGCCTCCGCCGACTCCTCCCGCAACCTCGCCCCGAGAGCCTCCGTGGCCGGGTTGCAGATCACCAGGACCTGCTCGCCGGCGCGCACGCCGAGACAGTCGCGCACCACCGCGGCGACCGCCCTGTCGAGGTCCTCGCTCACCGGGCAAGACTAAGCCCTTCCGCCGCTACGATTCGACCCCCCGCCGGGGTAGCTCAGCTGGTTAGAGCAGCGGAATCATAATCCGCGTGTCGGGGGTTCGAGTCCCTCCCCCGGCATCGATATTTTCGCTGCATATGGCGATTTTGGCCGTGACGGCATTCGGCCGAGAAGCGAAATGTGTCCCAAATGTGTCCCGAAATTGGCACTTCAAGCGAGTTCGGGCGCCGGCATCTCAGTCCTCATCAAGGTCCGGGTACTGCGGGGGCGGAGTGCCTCGCAGTTGCAGCACGCGGGGGTACTCGCCCCCGTCCGCGGGCTCGGTTGCGGCGAGCCTCAGCAGAACTCGCCATTCGTCGCCGAAGTCGAAGACGTAGGCGATCTCCTTCCCCACCGAGAGATCCAGCTCGGCAAGGGGGACGCCGGCTGTGGGTTTCCCCTCGTCCGGGGTCTGCGGTGTCGTGAACTCCGTGCTCGGCTCGCCCCAGAAGGCGCCGTCGAGCCAAAAGGAGTAGAGGTGATCGTCGCCCCACCCGAACGCGGCCTGGATCGAATAATGCAGGTCGGTCAGATGTTGACCTTCGCCGATCGCGAGCCTGGCGCCGACCCCTGGAACGCCAACCAGCTCGGCATCGAAGACGAGTGCCCTGAGCCCAGCAGATGCAGGCAACCCAGGTGTTCCGGGCCGCTGGGCGTCTAACGCAAAACGACCGCCGTCGCTGAGCGCAATTCGGCTCCCGAGGCGCCTGGGAGATTCCAAGTCGGGATGCCTCTCGATCAGGCCGTAGGCCTCTCCACGCCGCAACACCTCACCGACCGCCCACCCGGCGTCTCGATCGCCGAGAGGTCGGCCGTCCGCGAGGCGCCAACCCTCCCGCGTGACTCCGAGGAGCGCCGCAGCGTCAAGCTCCTCCCATGTCGCGGAGTCCGCTGCCTCGAGGAGGTCGACCACCTCGGCCGCGACCGCCTCGATGAACTCCTCACCACCACCGAGGTCCTCGGCCAGGACGGCGAGCAGCGCCCCCGGATCACGGGAGAGATCCTTTCCGCGAACTGTCGAGTAGAGCCGCCGGCCGCGCCGGCGGACGAGGCGCAAGCGCTTCAGACCCTGGTGAAGCTCGGTGAGCACAGCCAGATCGGCCTCCCGATGCGGCGGTCCGAACAGCTCTGCGTCCCACCAATCCGGCCATCGCTCGGCCGCCTCGCGCACGACGACCCGTGCCAGAGCGTGTTTCTGGGTCAACCCAACCCCGTCCGCTGCCGCGTCGAGCAGCCACCGCGCGGGCGCCGTCGCCCGCTCGGCCGCGCTCGAACCGGCCAGGTCGCTAGTTATCCCGTCGCGGGTTCCCACG
The DNA here is from genome assembly GCA_046330315.1 of Solirubrobacterales bacterium. Taxonomy (GTDB): domain Bacteria; phylum Actinomycetota; class Thermoleophilia; order Solirubrobacterales; family 70-9; genus JAXLSZ01. Next base: position 326,235 of record JAXLSZ010000004.1, on the reverse strand, counting down.
CTCCCACCAGTCGATGCTTTCGCCCCGGGATTGAAGCTCCTCGAGCGTGCGGGCGACGAACCCCGCCTGGGTGCCCCCGATGTCACCACAGAGCTTCCACAGCTCACGGGCGGCGCGCTGGTAGCAGTGGATCAGGTAATCGAGCTCGAATGCATCCAGCTCGCCGGCGTCGTAGCGACCGAATCCCTCGCGAATCCGTTCGAGCAGCTCCCCGAGGCGAGCCTCGTGGTAGGTGACCACGAGCGCCACATCAGCATGACGGCGAGCCTTCGAGTCGGATGCGGAATCGGGAGCCACGGCGTGGGGATGCATCGAAAGCGGATCGATAGCGACAGTACCGAAGTGGACGCTGTCCGCGAACAGGGATTGCCGCTAATTCCGCGCTCGTGCGCCAGGCACGCGCCAGCCACCGCCGGACTAGGGCGGTCCCGAGCGCCACAGAGCGGAATCCGGCGCTAGGTTCAGGCACGAAGCGGGCGCCAACCAGGCCGGTTTTCGAGACCGCCCCGCTCTCAAGCTTTATGCCTGCAAATCGGAATACTCTCATTTCTCTTGCGCCTCGAATTGCGCCAGTTTTCGAGCTACCGTCATCGCGCTGGCCAACGTATCGAATGCGAATGGCCGACGCTCGCGGTACAACCGCAAGTTGAGTGGCTCAGCGAACAGAGCAACAGAGACGCCAGTCCGCCCTGGAACGTCAGCGGCGCCAGTCGCTTGAGCGTGCCCGGACCGCCAAACGGGAATCCCGCTATCTCGACTTTAAGGAGGAGTTCGACCCGAGTTCGAGCGCCTCGTGGTGCGAATTGGTCAAAGACCTGGCGGCGATCGCCAACAGCGGCGGGGGCGTCATCGTGATCGGGGTCCGCAATAACGGACGCCCCTCTCGCGCGAACCTCAGCCCGATCCTTGACCTCGACCCGGCCAAGATCACGGATCAAGTCTTCCGCTTTACCAGCGAGCATTTCTCGGGCTTCGAGATCGGGGAGGTAAAGCGCGGCCGGGCCAAGGCCGCCCTGATCATCATTGATCCGATCGAGATCCCGCTCGTCTTCTCTAAGCCGGGCACCTACCCAATTGCGGACAACAAACAAAAGACGGCCTTCTCCCGGGGCACCCTCTATGTTCGCCACGGAGCGAAGAGCGAGCCAGCGCTCACAAGCGACCTGGCGCGGATCGTCGAGCGTCACCGTGAGGAGGTGCGGGCGACATTGCTTCGCGACCTGAGGCGGGTGGTGGAGGCGTCGGCGGGAGAGGAGGTGGCGCTGCTGCGCCGGGCACGCGTCGACGAGACCGGAAAGCCGATGACGATTCAGGTCACAACCGATCCAGGCGCGCCCGTGTACGGCAGGCTCTCGCCGGACCAGACCCATCCGTACCGTCAGACAGAGGCCGTTGCGAAAGTCAACGAACGCCTCGCGGGAACCCAGATCAACCAATTCAACGTCCAGAGTGTGAGGGCGGTCCACGATCTGAATGAGAAAAGCGCACCCGACTTCGTCCACCAGCCAAAGTTCGGCTCACGGCAGTACAGCGACGCGTTCGTCGAGTGGCTGGTTGATCAGATCGAGGCAGATGCCTCCTTCCTAGAAGACGCTCGGCGTCGCTACTACAAGATGCAGCGATCCCGCTAGCTCATCCCAAAATGTCCGATTCCTGATGATGATGAGGTGTGACTTCCAGTACGAGCGTACGGTTCCGTCAGATGACTGCGAAGCGGTGAGGTCTGTTCGCGGAGCAGCCAGGAGAACTCCATCGCCGCCGTCAGGTGACCCCGACACCCCTCCCAAGGGGCTTCCCACGGCAGGCTATCCAGTAGACCCGCAACAGCATCGAGGCCAAGCGCGACGGCATGCGCATCGCCCTGTCGCATCCCTTCGACGATCGCGGCTGAAAGCAGGAACAGTTCCCTGGTCGGAGGAATTCGCCCGTTCGCGACGTGGCCCGCGATTCGGGCCGAGGAAAGAACCACATGATTGGCTGCGGGAGTGCATCCTTGACTCTCCATTGCTGGGTAAAGCCGGGGCGGACGATTTCTCGCCCCTACCCGGCGAAAGAGAGAACCCCGCGTCTCAGTCCCCGGAGAGCAGTTCCTGCACGGCGTCTCCCGGCGATCCTGCTACGCCACTCTGGTCGGCTCGCAGCTCCTCCGCCACCGCCTCGAATTGTTCCAGGGCTGATGAGAGGTGCTCGACAATCTCCTCCGCAATGACCTCCGGAGGGGGCAGGGTCTCAATGTCGGTTAAGGACTCGTCCTTGATATCAGCCCAAATGTCGAGGTTGAAGCCGTCACGCTCACCCAGGGCCTCGTAGCTCCAGCGCTTGAATTGCTCGGTCTCCTCGCGGGCGGTCAGCTGCTGTCCCGGCCTGAACGCATCGACGAAAGGGGCGAGGTCTTCACGCGCCATCGGCCTGGTTTTCAGGGTGAAGTGCTGGTTGGTGCGCAAGTCGTAAACCCAGAGCTCCTTGGTCGCCGGCTCCGACGCCGCGGCCCTCCGTTCGAAGAAGATGACGTTGGCCTTCACGCCCGGTTTGTAGAAAATCCCGGTCGGCAGGCGGAGCAAAGTGTGCACGTTGCAATCCTCAACTAGACGGCGGCGAATCGTCTCTCCGGCCCCGCCCTCGAACAGCACGTTGTCCGGCACGACCATCGCGGCTCGGCCGCCAATCTTGAGCATCGAGCGGATGTGCTGTAGTCGACCGGCCCGGATTTCGTCGGAACCTCGCGGACGGCGATGCCCCGGCCGGCGGTTCAATCGATGGAGCGATAGTCCTGGACAACCCAGCCCGCCTCCTCAAGCATCCGATCGATCTCGATCCGGGCTCGCTGCTCAGGATGGAGCTGAGACTGCATGGCCATCACGCTATATGCAGTCTCCTGCTCGGCGACGCCATCTTGCCACGCACCATCACCTCGCAGCGATAGCCCAACTCAGACCGCGAGACTCGCCTCGCCAGCCGAAGTCCGGCACCGGCCAACGAGCCAAAGCTCATACCCCCCGCCACTCCCACCGCCACACCCCGTCACACAGTTGCACTTGCCCAAGTGCTGCCGCCATCAGTGACGCATCGCCTGCGCGCTATCGACAGAGGGAGCATGAAAGCCCGAGCCGCGCAGAGCACCCAACGCCCACGATCGGCACCCCTGGGCCAGGCAGGGCTCTTCAGTGACTCGGAGCGTGAGCCGCTCTCCAGCGCTCGGCAGGCGGCGGGCGGCGTCCTCGGCCTGCCCGAGCCTCTCCTCAACGCCCACGAGGCCGCACACTTGCTCAACGTCCCGCGCAGCACCGTCTACGAGCTCGTGCGCAGCCGCGCGCTGCCGCACGTCCGGGTCGGCGACCGCGGGCTTCGCTTCGCTCGCGGGGATCTCGCGGCTTGGGTCGCCGAGAACACCTTCGGGCGCCGCTGATGTCGGCGTTCAGTGTCCGCTGCGGGAGATAGCCCGTCTCACCGGCCGAGCGCTGGGCTCGTCTCCGCGACTGGGGAAATCACCGACCCTGCACCTCGTCGGCAAACCTGAGCAGCGCCTTGGCCCGGCGCAAGGCCTTCGTCAGCTCGGCGCGGCTCACGTCGAAGAACCCGTAGTGGGCCGCGTCTTTGAGGTTGATCAGCTCCCGCAGCTGCTTTGCTGCCCCGGCCCCGCCGGCGACCTTGCTCAGGAGCTGTTCAGCGTCGTGATGGTCCTGGGAGCGCGAACGTTCGGCCAGAGCCTTGCAGCAGGCAGCGTCGGCGGCGGCGATCCCGGCTAGGACGGCGAGCGAGGCTGAAACGCTCGCGTACTCCGGATCCTGCTCTCCTTCGCTGGCTGCTATCTCGGCGACCTCAAGAAACTTGCGAGCCTGGCTGCGCCGGCTTCGCGCTTCCGCTGCCGAGCATGCTTGCGTTCGGCCACGCTGCCTCACCATCACAACGCGCCTCGCAGGAGCTTGGCCACGTCCGGCCCTGCCAGAGTGATCGCGTCGGCGTCGAGCTCCTTGAGGACCGGTGGCCGCCGACGGCGCAGGTCGGCCAGATCATCTGCCGAGAGCTCCACGATGCCGGCGTGATTGCCCGTCCAGCGCCCGACATCGCGAGCCAGCTCGTCGAGCTGGTTGCGCCATGTCGCGTCCTCGGCATCCACCCCCTCGGGACGGACGATAAACAGATCAATGTCGCTCTCGACATCGCCGTCGCCGCGGGCTGCCGAGCCGAACATCGACGCATGCATGGGCCCTATCTTCCACTCCTCGAACGATCGCCGCAGCCGGTCTAGAAACTCCCGACGAAGGTTGACGAGCAGATCGATGGCCGGTGCCGCCAGGTGCCCGCGGTTGAGCCGGTATAGCGCCGAGGGCCCGGCCTCCTCACGCTCCACCAGCCCCTCGTCGACCAGCCGGTTGAGAGCCTTCCCGACTCCCTGCTGAGTCCCTTCGGGGGATAGGCGCGCCACCTGACGCCCGGTGAGCGGGGCAGTCGTTCCGGTCAGCACGTGGAGAACCGCGCCGTCGAGCGGGTGCGAGATCACGCCATAGGGTCGGGAGACGTCCATATCTAACGTGACAACCTTAGCAGTCATTTGACAATTCACGTAGTCACTTGACGACCCGAGTTGTCCATCGCCGCGGGACGCCGACCCGACAGCGGCTGAGCCGAAACGGTATCTGCAAGCGCTGCCGAGAGCCGCTTCGCCGCATCGACCCGCGGCACGTGGTGCACGTAGATCATCGTCGTCGCGATGTCCGCATGGCCCATGTAGGCCTTCACGTCGGAGAGCGGGAAGACCTGGACCGCGAGGGTGCCGAAGGTGTGGCGCAGGTCGTGGAAGCGGATTGGCTTCAGGCCGGCGCGCTCGCGGGCCGCGTAGAAGCGGCGGCGGAGTGCCGAGTCGTCGAAGTGCTCGCCGGCCACGTTGCAGAAGACGAGATGCTCGCCATCGGTGAAGCGCTCACGTCGGCTGAGCTGATCGAGCTCGCGCGCCACTTGGTCGATCATCGGAACACTGCGGACCCGACCCGACTTCGGCACGCCCTCGTCGCGCTGCACGTAGGAGCGGCGGACATGCACAAGTCGCTTTGAGAAGTCGATGTCGCGCCAGCGCAGCGCCCGCAGCTCGCCGAGGCGAAGCCCGGCGTAGGCCGCCGTGGTGAAGACCGCAGCGTCCTGCATCGAGCCGGCGGCGCGGGCGAGGGCCTCAACCTCGGCGGCGGTCAGGACATCGAAGTCTCCCGATCGTCGCACCGGCTGGCGCTCGACGCCCGCGGCGGCGTTTGCCGCAAGCCCGTAGACGCGCTGAGCACGCTTGAGGATCCCGTGGAGCAGGGCAAGGTACTTGTTGATCGTCCGGGCCGAGAGACGGCCCTCCGCGACGAGACATGCCCGGAAGGCATCGACGTGACCGCTCGTGATCGCCTCGAGCGGCGCCTCCCCGAAGGCGGGGAGCAGCACCCCGTCGACCACGATCCGGTAGTCGCGCACGGTGGAGGGGCGGCGCTTGCGGTCATGCTCGACGTAGCGAAGCCACTCCGCCGCGGCCTCGGCAAAGCTCACGCCGCCGTTCGGGCGCGCAGGGGCGACCAGCTGCCCGCGCCGCGCGTCGGCCAAGATCACATCGAGCTCGCGCTGCGCACCCTGCTTGGTCAGGAACCCGTCCCGCGCCCTCCCCCGCCCCGTCCACGACCGACCGAGCACCCGCTGGTGCTGGCCCGCCGAGTCGCGCCACTTCGCCATCCAGCGATCGCCGGACTTGCGGCGCTTGCGGAAGACGTGCCCGCTGACCGGTGTGGGTCGAAGGAACGACGGGTTCATGCCACCGACCGTAATGTCGACGGCGGACGAGAAATGTGTCCCCAATGTGTCCCCGATTCTGCAGAACCAGGGCGATCTTGACCGACCGTAACGGCACTAGAAAGCCGATTCCTGAGCCAAATCAACTTCGGCGGGCCGGAATCATAATCCGCGTGTCGGGGGTTCGAGTCCCTCCCCCGGCATGGCTCGAGGGCGCGATGCTGCGGGTCGTGTCGTTGGAGAGCGTCGCGGTCGTGCTCCAGAACCTCGAGAGCTTCGAGGAAGCGCCATCGACAATGTTCGCGGCGGCGGTTGAGGACGCGCTGATCCGTGGCCATCGAGGACTGAGCCGACGCGGCGCTAGTGCCTTACCCTCTTTCGCCGCTGCCACCTGGTGTCGAGCCATACATACGGAGTGATCGCGCTGATTCGCAGGTGGGCGAAGTGGCGCGGGTGGCCGCCGCCGGTCGGCACGATGTAGAGGTCCCCGCTTTGCTCCGTGGTGAAGGCGATCTGGGTGGCCTGCGGGTTGAGTATCGGCTGTTCCTCGTCGGTCAAGGTCGTGTCGGTGATCCGGCGGGCCCCAGATCCGAGGGTGTTCGCGAGGTAGATGTCGCGGCTCTCGTTGGAGGGCCAGACGTTGCAGGTTTCGGAGATCCCAACGCTGTCGGTGAAGACCATCCGACCTCCCTGGACGGAGAAGCTCAAGTCTTCCGGCGAGCGGCCTTGATCCTGTCCCTGGTAGATCGAGTGGAAGCCCGACCCGGTGCTGGATATCACGTCGAGCTGAGGATAGTTGCAGGGCTGCCACGGGTTGGTGTCGTACGTCGTGAAGGCGATCGAGGTTCCGCTCGGGGAGATCGCCGGCGAGTCCGGGCCGTACACGTCACCATTGGGCGGCGACCAGATGGTCCTTCTCGTTCCATTTCTTTCCATCAGCACGAGATGCGTACTCGCGCCCAGTCCTTCGTCAATGACAGAGCGGCCGGATCTCTGGCTCACCTCGTCACCGTCGTAGGAGGGCGGCAATCGGCCGGGGAGGGTCTCCTTGCCCCGGCCGTCGACGCCGATATGGATCAGCCGGGCCCCGTTCCTCTCTTCCCGCCCGAACGCGTAGATGCGCGCGCAGCACGGGGTCCAGCCGCCGTTGCGATTGGGCCTGATCAGGCCGTTTCCCTCGTCGACGCTGAAGATGAGGCGCCGGTGCTTTCCGTTGGTCTGCGCCGCCCAGTATTGAAGGGTGCCCGCGTCTCCGGCCAAGTAGTAGAGCGTCGAAACCCGCCGGGTCTGCGCAACGACCTTGAACCCGTCGCCGGAAGCGGGCGCCGAGCCGGCACGAAGGAGCGACTCCGACCGGCAGTCTTTGAGTCCCGAGGGCTTGGTCGCCATGCGGGCGGACCCGCAGGAGGGCCTCGCCTGCGCCGCCGACTCCGGGCCAGCGCCGAGAGCGGCAACAGCGACCGCCAACCCGAGCCAGCCCCCCACCCCGATCAACCCCCTGCCCGGTTCCTCGCGCGGAAGCCAGCGGAGCGGCAGTGCCCGCCGGGAGCGAGCGCTCAAACTGCACCCGTTGCCCTTGATCGCTCCCCGCATCTCTTGACCTCCCCCCAACCCCGCCCGATCGGAACCGTCCGCTTCGATGAATGCCGTGGGCCTTCGCTGCCTGGCCGGGTTGGCCAGGCCAACTTCATCTCGTCGGACGCACGATACAACGCCTCCTGGCATCGCGGCGGCCGGGTGGTGAAGCGGCTCGCGGTAACCGGCAGGCGAAGCCTTCGCTGCGCGACCCACGGACCCCGGAGGAGAGGCAGGGCGGGCTATTGTCCTGGTATGGACGGACTACCCGTCGGTCGACGGTGGGCTCCGGCCTTCCTCATCGTCCTCTTCGCGCTGGTGACCGCGTGCCTGCCGGCGCCGCCGGCCGGCGCCAGCTTCCCCGGCAGTCCGGGCCGGATCGCCTACTCGGTGACGGTGCCGCGCGCTCGCGAGTACCGATTGCAGTCGATCCTGCCCCGGGGGGACTCGAAGCGAGAGATCTTCGTCGCCACCGTGACCGACACCCTCGTCCAGGGCGAGCCCGCCTACTCAGCCGACGGCCGGCGGGTGGCCTTCTCGCTCGAGGACCACCTGTTCGTGATCGACGCGGACGGCACCGACCTGCGCCAGCTCACCTTCGGCCCCGAGCGTGACCAGGACCCCGCATTCGCTCCCGACAACCGCACGATCGTCTTCGACCGTATCGGCGCCGGCGCCCAGGAGATCTATTCGATCCGCACCGACGGCACCTCGCTGACGCGGCTGACCCACAACTCCTTCCACGATTTCAGTCCGACCTGGTCGCCGACCGGCAAGCTGATCGCCTTCGTCTCCAACCGCAGCGGCACCACCCACGTCTGGCTGATGCGCCCCGACGGCTCCCGTCAGCGGATCCTCGTTCCCGACCGGCCCGGCGTCCCGGACGGGCAGGTGCAGCCCGATTTCTCGCCCAGCGGCCGGCGGATCGCGGTCAGTCGCGGTGCCCACCTGACCACGATGCGGCTCGATGGGACCCATTCGGTCCTCCTCAACCGCTCGACGATCATGCGCGACCCCACCTACTCCCCGGACGGGCACAGAATCGCGGCGATCCTGCCAAACCGGCGCAACCGCTTCTACGAAATCGTGGTGATGAGGCTCGACGGAACCGACAAGCGCAAGGTGCGCCGCCACCTCCTGAACCTTCAGGGCATCTCCTGGCAGCCGCGACCGCAGCGGTAGACGGGCACCGTCTCGCTCATCTTCGCCACCGGTCACCGATGGCGGCCTTGCGCGGCTCAAGCCCCCCGCCCCGCCGTCCGATCCTCCGTCTGGGAATGGGCGAAGGACACCGAAGAACAGCAATCGCGACCACGGTGGCGGTCCTCCTCGGGCTCGGGGCCTTCCTGCCCGCGGCCTCCGCGGCCTCCGCCCGCGTCCTCACCCGCACCGCGACCGCGCAGGTCAGCGGCCCCTCGGGGAGCCTGGGCACGGCGGTCGCACGCTGCCCGCGGGGCACCGCGGCGATCTCCGGGGGATACCTGACCGACTTCGTCTTCCGCCAGGACGGCTCGGGGACCGCGATGCTGCCCTACACGTCGCGGCGCCAGGGCCGGCGTGCCTGGAAGGTCTCCGCCTACACCTTCGGCTCCGGCGACCCGCTGACCCTGACCGCGCGGGTCAACTGCGCCGCCGGGCTGGGGCGCCTGTTCACCCGCAAGCGCCACGCGACCGCGACCGGCGTGGGCGGCAACCCGATGCTCCGCTCGGTGATGGCCCACTGCCCGCGGCACTCCTTCGCGCTGGCGGGGGGCTTCCACTACTCGGTCAACGGCCGCGCGACGAACCCACCCGACACTCCTCCGGTGGCGATGGCGTTCGGCTCCCGTGCCGTGGCGCGCTCCTGGGGGGTCACCGTGGCCAGGCAGGCGGACGGAATCTCGCAGGTCACCGCCTTCGCCTATTGCTCGAAGCGACGGCCGATGGCGCGCCACCACAGCAGGCTGGTCCGCCGGCGGAGCGGACCCCCGGCCTCCTCGTCGGTCTCCAGCCCGCCCTGCCCGGACCGGAGCCTCCCGGTGTCCGGCGGGTTCACCGCCCGGTTCCCCCTGTTCGGCGGGGGGCAGTTCGGGCTGACCATCGGCTCCGGCCTGGAGACCGACGGCAGGTGGCGGATGGACGGCTTTCCGCTCAGCTCGCAGAGCCCGCTGAACTCGATCGTCTACTGCCTGAGCGACTCGCAGTTCTCCGGGAGCGCAGGATGACCCCTTCGGTGAGACGCTCGACGACGAAGGGCCGCCTCGCCGGCCTCGCGGCGACCGCCGCCATCCTCTTCTGCGCCTGGGCGCCCGGGGCCGCGGCGGCCCCCCGCTTCGAGACCGTGAGCGCCACCGCGGCCGTCACGGGCCCGCCGCTCTCGAAGGGGAGCGCCACCGCCCGCTGCCCGGCCGGCACGAGGGTGATCGGCGGTGGCTATGACTCCACCGACTCGCTGCGCCCCGACGGATCCGGCAGCGGCCTGCTGGTCTTCTCCTCCCGCCGCGTCTCTCGCCGCGCCTGGCGAGTCGCGGCCTTCAAGGCAGGCAGCTCCGGAGGGCGCCTGCGGCTCACCGCGGTTGCCCGTTGCGGCAGCTACCCGGGACCCCTGAGGGCCCGCAGCGCGAGCGTCGAGGTGCCGGGTCCGACCCGGAACGTCTCGCCTCGCTGGATCGCCGCCAGCTGCCCGGACGGCACCTTCCCCGTCTCCGGCGGGTTCGGCCTCACCCTCGGAAACCGGACAGGCTCGCAGGGCCTGCCCCCGGCGTTCGTCCTCGGGTCCGCCGCAACGCCGAGGGGCTGGCGGGCCGTCGCGGCCCGTATCTCCTCGCCCGGCTCCTCGAAGCTGACCGCGATCGCCTACTGCGGCCGCCAGCGGACGGTGACCCGGGCGAAGTCGGCGATCTTCCGGGCCGGCAGCGTTCCCCACCGACTGGTCACCTCCCGCTGCCCCTACGGGACCGAGGCCGTGGCCGGCGGTTTCCTCGCCCATCTCCCCATGGGCCCCGCCCCGGGGATCATGTTCACCCTCACCTCATCGCTCGCCGGCCACCGGCACTGGGAGCTGACCGGGCTGGCGGTCAACTCCCGCAGCTTCCTGACCAGCTACGCGTACTGCCTGTAGCCGCCGGCTCTCCCGGGGGCGAGCCGGGGGACCCGCCCCCCTACCCGTCGCCGCGGTGGCGGAGCGCCCAGGCGAGGAGGGGCACCAACCCGGCCAGGACCGCTCCGAAGGCGATGAACGGCGGCACCCAGCCCTCCGGCCTGGCCACCGCAAGCGCCAGGACGACGCTCGCGTCGACGACGGCCAGCGTGGCGATCAGGAAGGGGCGAAGTTGGGCCCAGGTGAGCTGGTCGGGCGGCCCGGACCCGCCCCCCGACCCGCGCCCGGCGCCCTCAGGGCTCGCGGCGCTCCCCCGCCACCCGCTCGATCCGGCGATAGACGTCGGGGAGGACCTTCTTCATCCGCTGCAGCTCCCAGCGGTCGATCTTGATCAGCCGCAGGCGCGAGGTCGCCTCCACGGTCGCCGCCCTGCGGTCCTTCTCGAGCAGCGAGACCTCGCCGAAGATGTCGCCGGGGCCGAGCCGCGCGACCTCCTCGCCGCCCTTCAGGACCCTGGCGGTGCCCTCCTCGATCGCCATGAACTGGTTGGCGAAGTCGCCCTCCTTGACCACCACCGTCCCCTCCGGGACCTCGTCGAGGGCGGCGAAAGTCGTGACCACGGTGAGGTCCTCGTCGGGAACGTCCTCGAAGATCCGGATCTTCTTGAGCTGGGTCGCGTCCATCGGTCCTCTCCCTAGTGTTCCGGCCCAACCTATCCGATCACGGCCCCGGTGGCATGCGGCGGTCCCCCGCCGCGTATCGTCTTGCCCGAGTTGTGGGCTCGGATCGCCATTCTCCTCGCGACGCTCGCCGCGGCCGGCGCCACGATCGCGCTGATCGCCTCGGCGGGCGGGAGCCCGGGCGGGGGCGGGCGGGCGGGCGCGCCGGGCGCGCCCACGGTCAGGATCGTCTCGCCGCGAAACGGCTCCCGGCAGACCGGAAAGGCGGTCGTGGTCCGGGTCGAGGTCGCCAACTTCCGGCTCTCGCCACGCCACTTCGGGGGCTCCCCGCTGCTCGGCGAGGGCCACATCCGCTTCGCGCTCAACCGGGTCCCCGACTGCGTGGATCCAGCCAAGCTGCAGCGGGCGCTTGACAGCCCGCTCTCCAGCGGGCGGCTGATCGGCCGCTCGCTCGACTACCCGGAGTGGTCCGGGCCCAACGGCGTGCTCGCCGAGCGGATCGGGACGGCCGGCCTCTACTCGCCGGCCACCGAGCCGGAGATCTTCTACCAGCGGCTGCCCCAGGGCTTCTACCGCCTGGTCGTGACCCTGGCCGAGAACAGCGGCGCCGCCACCCCCTACCACGCGGTAACCAACTTCCAGGTGCTTCCCGACCCGCGCGCGCCCGAGCGCCCGGCTCCCGACTGCAGGGGCAAGGTCTCAAGCGCCAAGGCGGCGGAGGAGATCCGCTAGCCCGGAGGCTCTTCGCCGGGCCGCCCCGGGGCCTTGCCCGCCGGTTGGGCCTTCGGGGGGCGACGCGCCCCCGGGCTTCGGTCCTTACTTCACTTCGTATAGTCAAAGCGGATGGTGACTCTGAGGCGCTTGCTGGGGTTCCTGCGCCCCTACCGGCGCGGGCTGTGGGGCTCGCTCGCATTCGCCTGGGCGGCGATGGGCATGACCGTGCTGATCCCGCTGCTGGTCGGGCAGGCGGTGGACGCGATCGAGAGGGGCAACAAGGCGGACCTGCTGCCGCTCGCCGCCGCGATCGTCGGCGCGGCCATCCTGCGCGTGGGGCTCACGGTGGTCCGCCGCCTCGTGGCGGGCAAGGTCTCCCTGGCGGTCGAGTACGACCTGCGAAAGCGCCTCTACGACCACCTCCAGGAGCTGGAGCTGGGCTTCTTCGACCGCCGGCAGACCGGGCAGCTGATGTCGAGGGCGACGGTGGACCTGCAGTCGATCCGCTTCTTCCTCGGCTACGGGCTGATCTTCATCACCCAGAACCTGCTGACCATCACCCTGGCGACGATCGTGATGGTGGCGATCAAGCCCTGGCTGGCGCTGCTGGCGCTGGCGCCGGCCCCCTTCGTGATCCTCATCGCCGCCCGCTACAGCCGCCTCTCCCGGCCCGCGGTCCAGGAGGTCCAGCAGCGTCTTGCCGAGCTCACCGCCGAGGCCGAGGAGAACGTCTCGGGTATCCGCATCGTCAAGGCCTTCGCCCGCGAGGAGCACCAGCTCCACCGCTTCAACGGGGCGGTGGCGAGGGTCTTCGACCAGAGCATCTACTCGACCCGCCTGCAGGCCTTCTTCACGCCGGTGATCTCGCTGCTTCCCCAGCTCGGGACCGCCCTGGTGCTGCTGGTCGGCGGGCACGAGGTGATCGCCGGCAGCCTCAGCCTGGGGGACTTCACCGCCTTCTACACCTACCTGGTGATGCTGGCCTCGCCGCTGCGGACCCTCGGGGTGGCGCTCGGGATGGGCCAGCGCGCCGTCGCCTCGGGGAATCGCCTCTTCGAGATCCTCGACCGCGAGCCCTCGATCCGCTCCCCCCGGGAGGCCCCGCCGCTTCCGCCCGGGGGCGGGCGCGTGGAGCTGCGCGGCGTCACCCTTCGCTACGACGGCGCCGAGCCGGCGCTCACCGACCTCGACCTCGAAATCGAGCCCGGCCACACGATCGCGCTGGTCGGCCCCTCGGGCTCGGGCAAGACGAGCCTCGCCGCGCTGGTCGCCCGCCTCTACGACCCCTCCCGGGGCGAGGTCCTGGTGGACGGCGCCGACGTGCGCTCGGTGGACCTTCACGCGCTGCGCTCCGAGATCGCCTTCGTCGCCGAGGAGAGCTTCCTGTTCTCGGCGACGATCGCCGAGAACATCGGCTACGCGCGCCCCGAGGCGACCCAGGGGGAGATCGAGACCGCGGCCGGCCGGGCGCAGGCCGACGGGTTCATCCGCGAGCTTCCCCGGGGCTACGACACCGTGGTCGGAGAGCGGGGGCTGACGCTCTCGGGAGGCCAGCGCCAGCGGGTGGCGATCGCCAGGGCGCTGCTCGCCGATCCGCGGATCCTGATCCTTGACGACGCAACCTCCTCGGTGGACGCGACCACCGAGCGGGCGATCAAGGAGGGGCTTCGCGAGGTGATGGAGGGCCGCACGACGATCGTCATCGCCCACCGCCTCTCGACCGTCTCGCTGGCCGACCAGGTGGTGGTGATGGACGCGGGGCGGATCGTCGACCGCGGCACGCACCAAGAGCTGCTCGAGCGCTGCGGTTTCTACACCGAGATCGCCGAGCACGGTCTCGCCGACGCGGTCTTCCTGCAGCGCGACCTCGAGCGTCGCGAGGAGATGGCGAAGCTGTGAGCGGGGGCGAGCGCAAGCGCGAGGCGGAGATGCGCTGGGCGCGTGACCAGCAGCGCGAGGCGCTGGAGGCCGAGGAGCGCGAGGAGATCCGCGCCGAGGAGGAGATCGAGGAGGCGGAGGCCAGCTACTCGCCCGAGCGCAACCGATTCAGCGAGGTGTTCCTGCTCTTCGGTGCGCTGTGGCGGCTGGTCCGCGGCGAGGATCAGCGCGGGCGGAAGGTCCGCTGGATGGTCGGCCTCCTGCGCCCCTACCGGGGACGCTTGGCGCTGATGTTCGCGGGGCTGCTTCTCGCAACCGCGGCAGGCCTCGCCCCCCCCTACCTGGCCGGAAAGGCGATCGACTCGGGGATCGTCGCCGGGGACCCGGCGGCCCTCGACCTGATCGTCGCCGCCTTCGTCGGCGTGGCGCTGCTCTACGCCGCCGGGACCTACCTGCAGACCTATCTGGTCGGGTGGGTCGGGACCCGGGCCCTCCAGGACCTCCGCACCCGGGTCTTCGTCCACATCCAGGGGATGTCGATCGGGTTCTTCACCCGGCGCAGCCCCGGTGTGCTGATCTCGCGCATGACCAACGACATCGAGGCGCTCAACCAGCTCGTCTCAGACGGCGTGGTGACCCTGTTCTCGGCGACGCTCACCCTGATCGGGGTGGTGGTGATCCTGCTCCTCCTCGACGTCGGGCTCGCGCTGGTCACCTTCATCACCTTCCCGCTGCTGGCGATCGCCAGCGTTGTCTTCAGGATCGCCTCGGCCGGCGCCTACAGGGCGACGCGCGAGCGCATCGCGGCGATCACCGCCTACCTGCAGGAGACCCTGAGCGGGATCCGGGTGGTGCGCAGCTTCGGACAGGAGAGGCGCCACATCGAGCGGATGGACGAGCTCAACGAGGCAAACCGCGAGGCGAACATGCGCACCGTCTACCTGAACGCCGCCTACTTCCCGGCGGTCGAGCTGCTCTCGGCGGTCGGCACCGCGGTGATCCTTCTCTACGGGGGCTACCAGGCGATAGACGGCGCGATCGCGATCGGGGTCGTGGTCTCCTTCGTCGGCTACCTGCAGACCTTCTTCGACCCGATCCAGCAGCTCTCGCAACTCTATACGACCTACCAGCAGGGGATGGCCGCGCTGGACAAGATCTTCGAACTACTCGACACCAGCCCGGACATGGTCGACGCGCCGGGCGCCGTCGACCCCGGAGAGATCCGCGGGGAGGTCGAGATGGACGGCGTCTCCTTCGCCTACCGCGAGGACGCCATCGAGGCCGAGGCGGCCGGCGAGCGGGTCGAGTGGGCGCTGCGCGACGTGGACCTGCGGGTGCCCGCCGGCCAGACCCTGGCCCTGGTCGGCTCCACCGGGGCGGGCAAGTCGACCTTCGCCAAGCTGGTCGCGCGCTTCTACGACCCCCAGGCGGGGGCGGTGCGGATCGACGGGCAGGACCTGCGGGGGCTCCGGCAGCGGGCGCTGCGCGAGCAGCTCGGCATCGTCCCCCAGGAGGGGTTCCTGTTCTCGGGCACGGTGAGGGAGAACATCGCCTTCGGGCGCCCCGACGCGACCCTCGAGGAGATCGAGGAGGCCGCCGCGGCGGTCGGCGCGACCGGGTTCATTGCCTCCCTCCCGGACGGGATCGATACCGAGGTCGGCGAGCGGGGCATCCAGCTCTCCTCCGGCCAGCGCCAGCTCGTCGCCTTCGCCCGGGCGCTGCTCGCCGAGCCCCGGATCCTGATCCTCGACGAGGCGACTTCCAACGTGGACGTCCGCACCGAGCGCACGATCGAGCGGGGGCTCGAGCGCCTCCTGGTCGGGCGCACCGCGATCGTCATCGCCCACCGGCTCTCGACCATCCGCCGCGCCGGCAAGATCGTCGTCCTCGAGGACGGCCGGATCGCCGAGCAGGGCACCCACGAGGAGCTGATCGCCGGCGGCGGCGCCTACGCCCGCCTCTACGGGGCCTGGGCCGAGTCCTCGGCCGCCGCCTGAGGATCGCCGGCTGAGGATCGCCGGCTGAACCGCCTGGGTGGAGCGGAGCCCGCACCCAGGCCCGTGACCGAGCCGGTGATTGAACACTCCTATCCCCTCTGGGGTGTCGAACCATTCACCCGACCGGGCGGGAGGCCTTGAACGGGGTGGGTCGGTGGAGGAAGATCGGGAGCGTGACCGCGGATCCGGATCTCTCGCTGCGCCGGTCTGCGATCCAGGCGGTGGATGCCCTGGCGCGCGCACATCAGGATCTGGTTCCCTTGCAGGTCCTCCGCAAGGGTTTCGAACATCAAGGCAGGCGGGTTCCCTTCGGCTCCTTCTACAAGGGGATCTACAGGTCGCGGGCTCAGGTCGGGCCGGCTGCGCTGTCGCTGACCACAGCACCGCCGAAGCTGGGCAGGCCTGCCCCGTATGACGACGTGTTGGATCCGGAGGACGGAAGCGTCATCTACCACTACCGAGCAGGGTCGGCGAACCAGGCGGACAACCGGGCCCTGCGAGCCGCCCACGACCTGCAGGTCCCGCTCATCTACTTCCGGGGAATCGCGCCGGGCCAGTACCTGCCGGTTGCACCCGTCTTTGTGACAGACGACGATCCTGCTGCCCGGCTGGTCTCACTTCGGGTCGGGCTGCGCCACGCAGACATGCAAGGGGACGGCATCGTCTCCTCGCTCGATGCCCGCCGGTATCGGTTCGCAGAGGTTCGCCAGCGATACCACCAGGCTCGATTTCGCCGCGACGTGCTCTGGGCCTACCGTCACCGCTGCGCCGTGTGCTCCCTGAAGCGCCGGGAGTTGATCGAGGCATCGCACATCGTTCGTGACGCCGACCCGGCCGGGATCGCGGCGGTCGTGAATGGCATCGCCCTTTGCGCCATCCATCACCTCGCCTACGATCGGAATCTGCTGGGAATCGATCCCTCCAGCCTGATTCACATCGGTCCCCAGCTGCTCTAGGAAACCGACGGTCCGATGCTGAGGACCGGGTTGCAGGGATTCCACGGCTCGGAGATCTCCCAGCCGCGTGCAGCCGAGCTCCGCCCGGACCCGGAGCGGCTGGCCATCCGTTTCGAGGAGTTCGAGGCCGCCTGAGACCGACCAGCAGGCTCCGGGGGGCGCCGCGGGTCCGCTTCGATGCAGCGGCTAACCCGGTCCGACGCCGCCGGAGCTGCCGCCAGTGGACCCGCCGGCGGTCCCGCCTCCGGTGGTTCCTCCGCCGGTGCCCCCGGCCCCGCCGGTCGTCGTCGGCGCGGCAGGGGTGACCGGGGCCGCGGGCGTCGTCGTGACCGGAGCGACCGGAGTCGTGCTGGGCGAGGTCACCGGGGTGTCGGGAGAGGTTGCGGGAGTGGTGGTGCCCGTCGCCGGGACGCCGGTGGTCGGCGGTGCCTGCGGGCCCTGGCCGCACTCCTTGAAGCCGTAGGCGGTGGCGGCGCCCTGGAAGTCCGCGAGCGCGCTGGAGACGTCCTGCTGGTTGGAGGCCAGGGCGGTGGAATCGCCCCGCTCGGCGGCGAGCTGGGCATCCTTGGTCGCCTGCACGAGGTTGTCGCCCGCCGAGTAGACCGCTTGGAGGTCGGAGTCGTTGGCGGGCCCGTCGAGGCCCTCCAGGCGGTCCATCATCCCCGAGTAGAGGTCTGCTTCCTGGCTGAGCATCGCGGTCGAGTCTGCGGTCGAGCCCTCCAGCGTGCCGATCGCCGCGTTCACCTCGGCGCAGATCCCGTCGCCCTGCTGGATCACCTCCTCTTTGGTGAGAGCCGTCGTCTCGCCGGTCACCGTCGCCTGCGTATCGGTTCCGGAGTCACCTCCGCCGCCGCAGCCAGCGAGGAGTCCGCCGGCCAGCGCGAAGCCGGCCACCACGGCTATCTGCGCCCATTTCATGGGCCGAAGGTAGCAGAGGGAAACGACGCGCCTAGCTGGGGTTTTTGGCCGATCGGGGCCTGCCCTTCCCACGCCCGGCGAAATTCTCGGTCTGGGCATGGCAATTGGGGCAGAGGATCTGGAGATTCTCCAGCCGGTTGTCCCGCCCGTCCCCGCTGATGTGGTGGAGGGCCATGCTCAACGCTCGACCCCGCCAGTCGGCAATCCCGCAGACCTCGCAGCGGTTCTCCTTGATGCCCTCCGCCATTAGCCTGAGCCTGAGGTGGCTGCGACTTCCGTTTCGTCCCACCACCAGGTACTCGTCGATAGGAATCTCTCGATCACGAGACCGCACGGCCCCCCGCTTGACGGCCGCAGACCAACTACACAGATGGAACCCGAATCGCTCAGCGCACTGGCGAACGGTCAATCCCTCGTCGTAGGCCCGTTGGATAGCCTCCCAGTCGTATCGACGGGCACATGCGTCTCGCGCGGGCAACCCCAGTCGCCTCGCGTGGTAGGAAACCGTGCTCTTTGCAATTCCGAATCGCAATGCCACCTGGGATTGCGTCAGCCCGGATGAAAGGGCTTCCTCGACGATTCGCCGAGTCTCACCGGGCCGTCTGCGTGGTCCTCTTCCGAATGCGAACACATGTTCGCATTGGGTTCGGACGGAATCGCGGGTTGATTCGAACTGCGCCCCAGGGACTCGAACCCCAAATTCCAGTTCCAGAGACTGGCGTGTTGCCAATTACACCAGGGCGCAACGCGCCCACAGGATAGTCCCGGAGGCCGGGGTGCGCCTAGACGATCTCGCTCAGGTCGCTGTCCGCGTCGGCGAGCCGCTCGGTGGCGGCGGAGACGTCCACGCCTTCGGCGAGCAGGCGCCTGGCGTGGCCGAGGTCCTCCGGACGGCCGACGGAGAGAGCGCCGGCAACCCGCCCCTCGGCGACGTAGAAGACCGAGAACTCCCCCGCTTCCGGGTCTCCCCTCCAGACCTCCTCCTCCCAGCGGTAGGCGGGTCCGACGTACTCGAGGCTCGCCCAGTCCGCGAGGTCGCTGAAGAAGTAGGGAACGACGTCGTAATGGCCGCCCGCGCCGAGCATCCCGGCGGCCGCGGCCATTCCCTGCTGCATCGCCACGTCCCAGTGCTCGACGCGAATCCGCCCTCCGTGCAGGACGCTTTCGTAGCTGCAGCAGTCCCCGGCGGCGAAGATCCCCTCCGCTGAGGTCTGCAGGCGCGAGTCGCAGGCGATCCCGTCGCCTGCCTCCAGTCCGGCCCGCCGGGCGAGCATCGTGTCCGGGCGCACACCCGCCCCGACGACGGCGGCGTCGCACTCCACCCTGAGGCCGCTCTTCGTCACGACCGCCGACACCCTGCCGTCCCCCTCGAACGCCTCCAGCTCCTCGCCACCGTGGATCTCCACGCCTCTCGAGGCCAAGAGCTCGTGGAACCAGCGGCCGGTCTCCTCTCCGAAGGCGCGAGACAGGACGACCTCCTCGAGACAGACGATCGTGCAGCGCTTTCCCATCGCGACGAGCGAGGCGGCGACCTCCGTGCCGATGTAGCTGCCGCCGATCAGCACGACGTGCTCCGCGCTCTCGGCGTCGGCCCGGATCGCGTCGGAGTTGCCGAAGGCGCGCAGGTAGTGGATTCCCTCGTTCTCGGCCCCCTCGACGCGCAGGATGTTGACCATCGCCCCGGTGGCGAGCAGCGCCTTCGAGAAGGCCACCTCCTCCCCGCCTTGCAGCTTTGCCTTGCGCTCCGAGGGGTCGAGCGCCATCACGTTCTTCCCGGTCAGCAGCTCGACGTCGTTCTGCTCGTACCAGCCGGGCTCGTGGACGTAGGCATCGGAGCGCTCGGACTCGCCGCGCAGGTACTCCTTGGAGAGCGGCGGGCGCTCGTAGGGCGGCTCCGGCTCGCGGCCGACCAGGAGGATCCGCCCATCCGCCCCACGCCGGCGCAGCTCCGCGGCGCAGTGGGCGCTCGCCATCCCGCCGCCGACCAGCAGGAAGTCGGCCTCGCGGACGGCCACTCCGGCTCAGCCCGCCGGGGCGCTCTCGCCGGCCCCGAACAGGGCCTGCACGTCCTCCTCGCGGCCCGGGTCGAGGACCGCCAGCACCTCGTCGCCCGGCTCCAGAACGGTGTCGGGGCCCGGAACCTGGCCGCGCCCGTCCTTCAGCACCGAGATCAGCAGGCTCCCCTCGGGCATCTCGAGGTCGCCGACCCGCCTGCCCGCCACCGGAGTGCCCTCGGTCACCTGCATCTCGATGATCTCGAGGCGCTCCTCCTCGAGGTCGAGCAGGTGGACCAGCCCGTACTCGGGCACCTCGTGCTCGATCAACCTCAGGATCAGGGCGGTTGCCGAGACGGTCGGCTTGACCCCGAGCAGATCGAAGTGCGGCCAGTTGCGGGGGTTGTTGACCCGCGCGATCACCTGGTCGATCATGTACTTCTCGCGGGCGACCTGGCAGATCAGGATGTTGTCCTCGTCGTCGCCGGTCACCGCGATCACCATGTCGGCCCGCTGGATCCCGGCGCGGTCGAGAACCCACAGCTCGGAGGCGTCGCCGTACTGGACGTTGTGCTCGAGCTCCTGCTCTACCGTCTCGTAGCGCCGACGCTCCTTCTCGATCAGCGTCACCTCGTGGCCCTTCTCGAGCAGCTCGCGAGAGAGGTTCCAGCCGACCTTCCCCGCTCCGACGATGATGATGTACAACGCGCTCCCCTCCTCAGGCGTCCGCGGAGCCGGCGCCGGTGCCGGCGCCCGCGGCGGCCAGCACCCCTTCGGTCAGCATCTCGATCGCCACGCTGGTCGGGCAGACGGTGCGCAGCCCGCGCGACTGGTACCACTGGGCGCGCAGCGGATCGAGAACCCGGGCGATCACCGTCGGCACGCCGTAGCGCCGCTGGGCGATCTGGGCGATCACGATGTTGGTGTTGTCGCCGTCGGTCGCGGCGATGAATGCGTCGGCCCTGGCGATCCCCGCCGCGTCCAGCGCTTCGGTCTCGAGCGCCGTCCCCACCGTGAACTGGCCCCCGGCGTCGTCCCAGGCCTCCTCCATGCCGACCTCGAGCCGGGCCTGCGCCTCGGGGTCCTCGTCGAGGCAGGAGACCTCGTGACCCTCGCTGAGAAGCGCCCTGGCGACATTCGAGCCGACCCGCCCGCATCCGACGATCAGGATGAACACGGCTCGGATACTAGAGAAGGCCGGTCGGCGCCCTCCCTGCGTCCTCGGGAGGTGCGGTGAGGAGCACCCGGCAGGGCGCCTTCTTCAGCACGTACTCGGTGGCCTGGCCGATCTCCGGCGGCTTCGCCGCCCCGATACCGCCCAGGATCGCCCCGCCGCGGATCTTCGAGGGCGGCTCGCCACCGAGCACGATTGCCTCCACACCGAGGTCGAGCGCCACCGAGACGATCTTCGGCCCCACCTCCCGGGCCCTGGCGCTCAGCTTCGCGACCTGGACGTTCTCGTACTCCGCCGCGACCTGCCGGGCGCGCTCGAGGACCCGCTCGGCCTCGGCGTCGCGCTCGGGCAGGTTGGCGTCCACGGGAAGGCTGAGGGGCACGCGGGTCACGTAGAGGACGGTCAGCTTCGCGCCGGTTCTCTCCTCGTCGGGTCGCCGCCGCCTCAGCCGCCGCCACTCGCCCTCCTCGACGTCGGCCGCCGCCAGCCGCCCGGCGGTCCCGACGATGTCGTCGTCGAGGTCGGACCCGAACACGGGGACGAGGATGTTGCCGAACTCGACCTCCGGTACCTCCTTGGTCAACGCCTCCGGGGTGACCGAGACCCGCTCGGTCAGCGTCGTGCCCTCGATCAGCAGCCGGTAGACCACGTACCCGACCAGCCCGAATGCCATCCAGCCGCCGCCGACCCAGCGGGCGCGGTCGTGGTAGAGGAGGACGCTGAGGAAGGCGAGCGCGCTGAGGACCGCCGCGAGGATCGCCGGGACCGGTACCTCCCGGCCGCGCCAGGGCACGTTCCACGGCACCCGGAAGGGCCTGGACTTCTCCGGGTCGCTGACCCGCAGGCGGATGATCGAGAGGTGGGCGATGGTCAGGGCGAGGGTCGCCCCGAAGGCGTAGATCCCGGCCAGCAGCTTGACGTCGGTGGGGATCACGAGCGCCAGCGCGATCAGCCCGGAGAGCAGGATCGCGACGTGTGGGGTCGTGAATCGACTGTTGAGCTTGCCGAGCCAGCTCGGGATCTGGCGGTTGATCGCCAGCGTGTAGACGTGGCGCGAGACACCGAGCATCGAGGTGGTCGCCGCCGAGACCAGGACCATCGCGGCGAGCGGGCCGACGATCCATCTCATCGCGTCGGCGAGCCAGCCCGGCTGGTAGGCCGAGACCACCCCCAGCACCGGCTCCTCGACGAACTTCGAGCCCAGGGCGGTCTCCGGCCCCTGGGGCCCCGCCACCACAGGGACGGCCATTAGCGCGATCGCCGCCATGCCCGCGTAGACGAGCGGTATCGCAACCGCACCGACCGAGACGATCCTGCGCAGGTCCCCGGCCTCGAACTCGACATCGGGAGCGAGGTTCGAGGCCGCCTCGATCCCTGCGTAGGCGAGCATCGCGAGGACCGCCGCGTAGATCACGTCGACGAGGCTCGGGCTCGTGAAGAGGTCGAGCTGGTCGGTCAGCCGGTCGGGGTGCCAGACCGCCAGCGCGCCGACCACGATCACCGCGACCTGCAGCAGCACGTCGGCCAGGGCCAGCCCGGCGAGGATCCGCTGGCGGGCCGACCCGCCCGTGTCGCGGATGTTGAGCGCGCAGGCGAGGACGATCACCGCGGCGGCGACCCCGATCTCGTAACCGGGATCGCCGAAGCGGCCCGAGATCGGCTCCAGGTAATGGGGAACGGTGATCGCGGCCAGCGCGATCACGATCAGGTAGTCGATCAGGATCGCCCACCCCGCTATGAACGAGACCAGCTCGTTGAAGGCGTAGCGGGCGAAGGTCGAGGAGCCGCCGCGCTCGCGGAACATCGTCCCGCCCTCCACGTAGGTCATCGCGGTCATCACGAAGAGCAGGCCCGAGGCCAGGAAGATCAGCGGGGTCAGACCGAGGCCCCGGTCGGCGACGACCCCGAGCGCGAAATAGATCGAGAAGCCGACGGCCGAGTAGATCGCCGCGAAGAGCCAGGGCAGCCCGAGGCCCTTGCGCAGCACCTCGGGCGGGGGGCGATGCTGGGCGCCCAGCTCCTCGGCCGCGGCCACCGACCCCCGGCCGGGCCCGTTGCGCTCGCCGGCCCGGCCCTCGGGGGACGAGGATCCGCTGCGCCCGCCGGCCGCGCCCTCGGGGGGCGAGGATCCGTCGGGCGCGCTCACCGCGCCATCCGGGAGAGCGCCCAGAGCCTGCCGGCGCCAACCGCGACGAAGGCCAGGCCGAGAATCACTCCGAGCGAGATCGGGCCCCCGCCGGATGCGAGCGTGACGATCAGGATCGCCGCGCCGAGACCGATCATCACGACCGAGAAGGCCCGGATCGAGCCGCGGTAGATGCCCTCGGGGGATGCCATCGCGGCGATTCTAGGGCGGCGCGAAGAGGGCGCGCTCAGGCGCCGGCGAGGGCCGGTGCGGGGACGCCGCGCGGACCCCCGACCCCTTCGGAGACGACGATCACCCGGCAGGGGCGCTCCCCGAGCACCGTCTCCAGGGTCTTGCCGTAGAGCGGCGTGCCGTTGCGCCTGCGCAAGCCGACGACGACCGCGACCGCTTCGATCCGTTCGGCCTCCTCGGCGATCGAATAGCCGGCCTGGCCCGGGCGCACCCGCTCGACGTGGCCGCTGACCCTGAGGCCGCCGATCAGCTTGGCCTGCTCGATCTTGCTCTGGGCCTCCGCCTGCTCGCGCTTCATCTCGGCGTCGAGCGGCAGATGGTTGGGCACATTCAGCATCGAGTGGATGTGGATGCCCCGGCGCCGCTTCGAGGCGAGCTTGACCGCCGTCGCGACCATCTCGGGCGAGAACGGCTGGCCGTCCTCGAAGGCCACGAGGACGCTTCGGTACTCGATCTCCTCGACGCCGAGCGCCTCCTTGAGCTGCACCTTCACCGTCCTCGCCAGGGGCAGGCCCATCCGGCGCCGGTAGACGACGTACAGCGTCATCCCCATCGCCATCCAGATCGTCCCGACCAGCATCGTGCGCGGGTTGAGCGCCATCACCACTATCCAGGCCGAGAAGGTGCCGAGCCCCCCGAGCACGGCGGAGGCCGGCACCTCGACCCCGAAGGCGCGGAAGTTGAAGGCCGGCTTCCACGGTCGCTCGACACCGGCCTGGCGGCGGCGCAGCCAGATCACCGAGACGTGGGCGATCGTGAACGAGAGCATGGCGCCGAACGAGTACATCGTCGCCAGGAAGTCGGTCTGGCCGGGAAGGATGGTGAGGATCGCGATCCCCGAGAAGACGATGATCGCCACGTAGGGGGTGCGGAAGGTCGGGTGCACCTGGCGCAGGCTCTCGGGGAGCTGGCGGTGCTGCCCCATCGAATATGTGAGGCGGGAGACGCCGATCAGGCCGGCGTTGGTGGCGATGATCAGGATCACCGCGGCGAGGATCCCGACGTAGACGCGGAGCGCGTCGGTGAGGCTCGCCCCTAACCCCAGGTTCTCGACGATCCCGAGGATCGGGTCGTTGGCGAAGGTGGTGCCGAGCTGGGTCGTGTACTGGCCGGCGGAGTCGACGGCGACCGGGAGGGCCGAGAGCGCGATCGCCGGGATCAGCATGTAGAGGCCGATGACCGCGAGGACCACCAGGCCGACGCTGCGGGGGATGGTCCGGGGCGCGTCCCTCGCCTCCTCGGCCATGTTCGAGATCGTCTCGATCCCCGTGTAGGCGATCATCCCGACCGCGATCCCGAGCGCGAAGTCCCCCCAGGTCGGGGCGACGCCCAGATGGACGTTGTCGACGAGGATCGAGGGGCTGAAGACGAGGAAGAGGCCGATCAGCACCAGCACCACCTGGGTGGCGAGGTCGGCGACCGCCAGCACCAGGTTCAGCCTGGCCGACTCCTGGGTGCCCTTCACGTTGAGGGCGGCGAGCCCGACGATCAGGATCGCGCCGCCGATGATGTCGCCCGGCCCGTGCCCGAGCGGGCCCCAAAAGACCGCCAGGTAGTGGGGCACGAAGAAGGCCGAGATCGCGACCGTGATGATGTAGTTGAGCATCTGGCCCCAGGCCGCGAAGAAGCTCACCACCTCGTTGAAGGCGTGGCGCGCGAAGCTCGAGGAGCCGCCGGCCTCGGAGTACATGACGGTCGCCTCGGCGTAGGTCGCGGCGGTGAACATGAAGATGATTCCCGAGATCACGAAGGCGACCGGGGTCAGGCCCAGGGCGAAGGAGGCGGTGACGCCGAGCGCGTAGTAGATCGAGGAGCCGACGTTCCCGTAGGCGGCGGCGAACAGGGCCCCCACCCCGTGCACCCTGCTCAGCGACTCGTCCTGGGGGATCCGCCTAGCCATCGTCCCTGCTCAAATGGTCCGACATCCGAACCGAATATACGCCGCCGATCGGTGCCCCTCAGGGACCTGCGACGGGCGCCCGGACCAGGTGGCGCCGGCCGAGCTCGGCCGGTGAGGCACAGCCGCAGAGCGCCAGGGCCAGCGAGAGCTCCTCGCGCAGCATTTCGAGCACCCGCCGCGCCCCCGCCTCCCCGCCGGCGGCCAGGCCCCAGAGCGCCGGGCGACCGACCATCACCCCGTCGGCACCCAGGGCGAGGGCGACCGCAACGTCGGTGCCGCGCCGGATGCCGCCGTCCACAAGGACGGTTCCGCGTCCCTCCATGGCCTCGACCACCTCGGGCAGGGCGTCGGCGGTGGCAGGCGCGCAGTCGAGCTGGCGCCCCCCGTGGTTGGAGACCACCACCCCCGCCGCGCCGTGCTGCATCGCCAGCGCCGCGTCCTCGGCGGTGAGCACGCCCTTCAGCAGGACCGGGACCTCGCAGGATGCGGCGAGGTCGTCGAGGTCCTCCCAGACGAGCGACGCGTCCACCTGTGCGAAGACCTCTCCCGGGGAGACGGACCTGCCGCCCCCAAGGGCCGCCTCGAGGCTGGGCACCCCGAGGTCCCCCGGAACCGCGAATCTGGTCCGGAGGTCGCTCTCGCGGCGCCCCACGAGTGGCGCGTCCACGGTCAGCAGGATCGCCTCGAAGCCCGAGCCGATCGCCTCCTCCATCAGCGCCCGGGTCACCCCCTCGTCACGAAAACGGTAGAGCTGAAAGAAGCGCCGGCCGCCGGGGGCGCCCGCGGCCACCTCGGAGGGCCGCGAGGTGGCGATCGTCGAGAGCGACATCACGGTCCCGGCCGCCGCGACGGCACGGGCCATCGCCACCTCCCCCTGGGGATCGACCAGCTTCTGAAAGGCGACCGGCGCGACGCCGATCGGCATCGAGCAGGGGCCGCCGAGGATCCTCGCCTCGGTGCTTACCGCGGAGACGTCGACCAGCACCCTGGGGCGCAGTCGCCACCGGCGCCAGGCGAGGGGGTTCTCGCGCAGGGTGACCTCGTCCGCCGCGCCGCCGGCGAAGTAGCCGAAGACCGCGGCCTCGAGCCGCTCCGAGGCCAGCCGCTCGAAATCCGAAGCGTTGACCGCCGACTCCCAGGCCTCGCTCACCTCTCCCAGGCCTCGCTCACCCGGCGCATCCTAGTCCCGGAGCCTCCCGCCGAGCCCGGCCCCCCCTGGCGAAACTGAAGATAAGCACCTATGCGTTGCTCAAGATCAGTTTCGCCGGGGCGGGTGCGCGCGGCGCCCGGGTTTCCCGGGTCCACGCGTCGGCCGCGGGCCGACCGCCGGGCCCGGGGCGCGGGCTCCCACGTGCCGCGGCCTAGAAGTGGACGATCGGGATGATCAGGATCGCGACGATGTTGGCGACCTTGATCATCGGGTTGATCGCCGGGCCCGCGGTGTCCTTGTAGGGGTCGCCGACCGTGTCGCCGGTCACGGAGGCCGCGTGGGCCTCGGATCCCTTGCCGCCGTGGGCACCGTCCTCGATCAGCTTCTTGGCGTTGTCCCAGGCGCCGCCGCCGGCGGTCATTGAGATCGCCGCGAACAGGCCGACGACGATAACCCCGATCAGCAGGCCCCCCAGCGCGTCCACGCTGAGCAGGCCGACGATCACCGGCACCGCGATCGGGATCAGCGAGGGGAGGATCATCTCTCGCTGGGCTGCCGCAGTGACGATGCCCACCGTCTTGCCGTACTCGGGCTTCTCGGTTCCCTCCATGATCCCCGGGTGCTCGCGGAACTGCTTGCGGACCTCCTCGACGACCTGGCCGCCGGCGCGTCCCACGGCCTCGATCGCCAGGGCGGCGAACAGGTAGACCATCATGCCGCCGATGATCAGCCCGATCAGGACGTCGGGCGAGGTCAGGTGGAAGAGGCCGTTTAGGTCGAAGCCCGGTGGCGCCTCGTCGGAGAGCTCGCTCTTGAAGGCCGCGAACAGGACCAGCGCGGCGAGGGCGGCGGAGCCGATCGCGTAGCCCTTGGTGACCGCCTTGGTGGTGTTCCCCACCGCGTCCAGCGGGTCGGTGACGTTGCGGACGTCCTCGGGGAGGTCCGCCATCTCGGCGATGCCGCCGGCGTTGTCGGTGATCGGTCCGAAGGCGTCTAGCGCGACGATCAGCCCGGTCAGCGAGAGCTGGGCCATGACCGCGACGCCGATCCCGTAGATGCCCGCCAGCTCGTTGGCGGCGAGGATCGCCAGTGCGATCACCAGCGCCGGGGCCGCCGTGGACTGGAAGCCCTGGGCGAGGCCCTGGATGATGTTGGTTGCGTGTCCGGTCTCCGAGGCCTTGGCGATCGTCCTGACCGGCCGGAACCGGGTGGACGTGTAGTAGTCGGTGATCACGAACAGGAAGGCGGTCACCGCGACGCCGATCACGGCGCACAGCCAGAGGTCGGTGACGCTGACCGCGTCGGCCCCTGCGTTGGCGAAGCCAAGGCGGAGCGGGTCGGCCATCAGCCAATCGGTGATCGGATAGAAGGCGGCGACGGAGATGATCCCCGAAACGATCAGGCCCTGGTAGAGGGCGCCCTCCACCCGGTCGCTCTTGGTGCGGACCGAAAGTGCCCCGATGATCGAGGCGATTATCGCGACGCCGCCGATCACCAGCGGGAAGATGGCGACCTCACGGGCGTACTCGCTGGTGAAGGTGAGGACGCCCAGCAGCATCACCGCGACGGAGGTGACCGCATAGGTCTCGAAGAGGTCGGCCGCCATGCCGGCGCAGTCGCCGACGTTGTCGCCGACGTTGTCGGCGATCACGGCGGGGTTCCGCGGGTCGTCCTCGGGAATCCCGGCCTCGACCTTGCCGACCAGGTCGGCACCGACATCTGCCGCCTTGGTGAAGATGCCGCCGCCGAGACGGGCGAAGACGGAGATCAGCGAGCCCCCGAATCCGAGCCCGATCAGCGCGTCCACCGCCGCCTTGTCGGAGTTGTCGGTGAGGACGAGGATCCCGAAGTAACCGGCGACGCCGAGCAGCGCCAGCCCGACCACCAGCAACCCGGTCACCGAGCCGCCCTTGAAGGCCACGTCGAGCGCCGGCGGGACGCCCCCGCGGGCCGCCTCGGCGACTCTCGCATTGGCACGGACCGAGAGGTTCATGCCGATGAATCCCGCCGCTCCCGAGAGACAGCCACCGATCACGAAGCCGAGCGCCGTCTTCCAGTCCTGCAGGATGACCAAGAGGATGACCAGCGGTATGGCGACCGCAGCGATGATCGTGTACTGGCGCCGCAGGTAGGCGCCGGCCCCCTCCTGGACCGCCCCGGAGATCTCGCGCATGCGCTCGTTCCCGGCCGAGCGACCGAGCAGGCGCTGGGTGATCACGAGTCCGTAGACGATCGCCGCTCCTGCGCACGCAAGCGCGACGACCACACCGTAGTTGGTCAGAAAATCCGTCAAGTTCGGCTCCTAATTGAGTCTTTCCCGGATCGGGCGGCGCGGGAGTCTATCTGCGTCGGTGGTCGCTGCGCCCGGCGACCGCGGAGGTGAGACATTACGGAAATCCGCGCGTTCAGCCCGATCCGGGCGTCCACAGGCGTGGAGGAGGCTCGGGCCCGCGCCGCGGAGGTTGCCCGCCCTCGGGAGGGGACTGCGGGGTCCGGGGAGCCTCTCCCCCACGCCCTGCGCCGCCGCCCTGCCCGGCCCCGCCCGGCGCTCCCTCGCCCGGCGCTCCCTCGCCCGGCGCTCCCTCGCCCTGAGCAGCCTCGCCCGGCGGAGCGCCACCGCCCTGCCGCTCGCTGGCCGCCTTCGCGAAGAGCATTCGCAACTCGGCGAGCGCGTTTTCGATCTGCGCCGCCACCTCGGCCGGCAGCAGATCGACCAGCGCGGTCACGGCCTCGATCCCGAGCCTCGCCTGGCCGAGGTCGCGCTCGTCGGGCTTGGCGATCCGCCGCGCGGTCAGGTTGACGAGGCTGGCGATGCTCTGCATGAGCAGATCCTCGACCCGCACCTCGCGGAGCTGCTGCTCCAGGGCGGCGCGGATCTCGGCCTCGCTGGGCTCCCCTCCGCCCGGTCCTTCCGCTGCCTCACCGGACGCCCCTGCGCCCGGTCCTTCCGATGCCTCACCGGACGCCCCTCCGCCCGGCCCTTCCGATGCCTCACCGGACGCCCCTCCGCCCGGCCCTTCCGCCGCCTCGCCGGGCCCTTGCTCGGACGCCCCTGCGCCCGGTCCCTCCGCCGCCTCGCCGGGCCCTTGCTCGGACGCCCCTGCGCCCGGTCCCTCCGCCGCCTCGCCGGGCCCTTGCTCGGACGCCCCTGCGCCCGGTCCCGAACGGGGGTCGGCCGTGCCACCGCCCGAATCCGGGTTCGGCTGCGCGGCGCCCTCACCCTTTCTCGGGACGTCCGGGCCGTTCATCGCTGCGGACGGGGCTCGGGGAGCTGCTCCCGGAGGGAGAAACCGGCGAGGTCGAAGGCCGTCCGGTCTCCGCCCGGGATCGAGTCAGCGACGATCACCGTGCCAGGCTATCGGCCGAGCCCTCGTCGCGCCTTGTAGCCGGGATGCTGAGCTGGTTGATCAGGGCGTGGCCCATCACGTCGAGCAGAGTGCCGACCGACGTGCACACCTTGCTCGCCAGACTGGCCCTAGGGTCAGGTTCGGGTGGGCTCGAGGGAACGTCCTGGCCGAGCTTCAGGTTTCCGCTGGTAATCAGCGGAAACCTGAAGCTCGGCGGGGCGGGGCAACTTCACACCCGAGAGCCGGCCGCGTAGGTGGCGGCGGTGTCGGCGAGGGTGGCGCGGTAGACCTGCTCGATCGTCTCGCCCCCCTCCAGCGCCGCGCGGGCGCGCTGGGCGCCGTTGCGGGCCGGGAGATCCACCTCGATGCCAAGCTGCGAGCGGGCCGGCTCGGTCCAGGCGATCAGCTCCTCGACCACGGCGGCCGTCGGCTTCGTGGTCCCCGAGCGGAAGTCGATCATCTCGCCGTCCATTCCGTAGCGGATGGCGCGCCAGAGGTTCTCCTCGATCTCGCGGTCGCGCAACGGCAGCCCCCGCCCGCCGTAGCCGTGCTCGTCGTAGTCGATCGCCGTCTGCGCGATGCAGGCGGCGATCAACCCCGCCAGGGCGAAGGACTCGTCCCCCCGCGTCTGGGCGTCGCAGATGCGCACCTCGACCGTGCCGAAGCTGTGGTGGGGGCGCACGCTCCACCAGAGCTGGGTGGACTCGACCACCGAACCGGTGCCCTCCAGCAGGCCGATGAAGTCCGCGTACTCGCTCCAGGCGGTGAACCGCCCCGGGATCCCGCAGCGGGGGAAGGTGCGGGTGAAGATCTCGGTCCGCACCGAGTGAAGGCCGGTGTCACGGCGGTCGAGGAAGGGCGAGTTGGCCGAGACGGCCAGCAGCGGCGGGAGAAGCTCGCGCAGCCAGTCGCAGACGGCGATCGCCCGGTCGGCGCCTCGGATCCCCATGTGGACGTGCATGCTCCAGGTGTTGTTGCGCTGGGCGACCCAGCCGAGATCGTGCTGGAGGCGGCGGTAGTGGGGCGTGTCGATGATCTGCTGGTCTAGGTAGTTCGCCCACGGGTGGGTCCCCATCGCGGCCAGGCCGAGACCCAGCGAGGAGGCCAGCGCGAAGAGCCGGACCCGGCGCTCCCGCTGGCGCTCGACCGCCTCGACAAAGCTCTCCGACCGCCCCGAGCGGATCTCGATCTCCGAGGAGATCAGCTCGCCGGCCGCCGACTCGGCCAGGAGGTCGTCGAGCAGGCAGAGGGCGTGGAGCTCCTCGAAGCGGTGCTGGAGCTCGAGCGAGTCGGGGTCAAGCAGGGCGAACTCCTCCTCCAGCCCGACCGTGAAGTCGGTCGAGCCCTCGAAGGTCTCGCGAGCCAGGTCCATGTCGAGGCCGACGGCGGCCAAGGCGGCTAGGCCAGGTAGAAGTAGAGCGCGTAGAGCAGGTCGACGGCCGGGCTGGAGGTGTGAACGGTGACCTCGGGCGGAACGTGGAGGAGCTGCTCGGAGTAGTTGAAGATGATCTTCACGCCGGCCTCCACCAGGCGGTCGGCGACATCCTGGGCGGCGTCTGCCGGGACCGCCAGCACGCCGACCACGATCTCCTCCTCGGCAACGACGCTGTCGATCTCGGCGAAATCGCGGACCTTCATGTCCCCGACCTGCATCCCCACCACTCCGGGGTCGACGTCGAAGATGGCGACGATCTGGAAGCCGTGGTCGGCGAAGATGTCGGAGCTGGCGATCGCCTGCCCGAGGTTGCCCGCGCCGAACAGCGCGATGTTGTGCTTTCCGGAGGTCCGGAGGATCTTGCGAATCTCCGAGACCAGCGAGTCGACGTTGTAGCCGACCCCGCGCTTGCCGAACTTCCCGAAGCCCGAGAGATCGCGGCGGATCTGGGTCGGGTTGATGTGGGTGTACTCGGAGAGCTCCTGCGAGGAGATCGTCTCCCTTCCCATCTTGCGCGCCTGGGTCAGCACCTGCAGGTAGCGGGAGAGACGCGCGGCGACCCCCAGGGAGAGGCGCTCGCCGTCGGGGCCGAGCCCCGCGGCCGCGGCCGGCTCGATTGTTCCCGGCTCGATCATGCCCCCACAGTATCGAGCCTCGCCCGCACCGCGGCTTCGTCCAGCACCAGCTCGGAGACGACAAGGCCCGCCACCGCGACCACCGGGATGCGCTCGAGGTAGCGCCGGTGAAGATCCTCCTCCGCCTCGATGTCGACCTCGCGAAGCTCGAAGTCCCGGCCCTCGGCGCGGATCGCCAGCAGCCTCTTCCGGGCCTCCTCGCAGAGGTGGCAGCCCGGCCTGGAGTAGAGGACGACGATCACCCGCCCGTGCCGTCGCCGCTCGCGAAGGCGTCATATGCGAGGTAGTCCGGGTAGGGGACGGCCGCCGCGAATCGCGCCGCGGAGCCGATCATCGCCGCGTTGTCCGTGCAGAGCGCCGGCTCCACCAGCTTCAGCCGCAGACCGCGCGCCTCGCAGATCTCCCGCACCCGCTCGCGCAGGGGGCCGTTGGCGGCAACCCCGCCGCCCAGGGCGGCCGCACGCCACCGCCCGTCGTCGAGCGCGCGCTCCAGGCGGGCGCAGAGCTGCCCGACCACCGCCGCCTGGAACCCGGCGGCGAGGTCGGCGCGGTGCCCGCCGAGGCCGCCCCGCTCGCTCTCGAGGTCGCGGCAGCGGTAGGCCAGGGCCGTCTTCAGCCCGCTGAAGGAGAAGTCGAGGCCCGGCCCGCCGGCCATCGCCACCGGGAAGGGGAAGGCGTCGGGATCGCCCTCGCGGGCCAGCTCCTCCAGGGCGGGGCCCCCCGGGAAGCCGAGCCCCAGCATGCGGGCTGCCTTGTCGATGGCCTCGCCGGCGGCGTCGTCGAGGGTCTGGCCCAGGACCCGGTGCGAGTCGTGCTCCTCCACCCCCGCCAGGAGGGTGTGACCGCCGCTTGCGATCAGGCAGAGGAAGGGGGGCTCCAGCGGCTCCGGCTCGAGGAAGTTCGCGGCCACGTGCCCCTGCAGGTGATCGACAGGAATCAGCGGGAGGCGGCGCGCCGCCGCCAGCGTCTTCGCGGTGGTCAGCCCGACCAGCAGCGCTCCGATCAGCCCGGGCCCGGCGGTGACCGCGACGGCGTCGAGGTCCTCGAGCCGGGCCCCCGCCTCCCGCAGCGCAGCCTCGACCACCGGCACCGCCAGGGCGAGGTGCTGGCGAGAGGCGATCTCCGGGACCACGCCGCCGAACTCCTCGTGCGCCGTCTGCGAGGAGATCACGCTGGAGCGGATCCGGGCCCCCTCCAGCACTGCCGCGCAGGTGTCGTCGCAAGACGTCTCGACAGCGAGGATCGACTCCGCCCGCGCGCGCCGCTCTCGTTCGCTGGCATCCATGGTCACTCGATGCCTCGATCGCTCGCTTCCGCGCCCGACGCGGGCGGACGCCCGCTCAGACGGGGTCCAGCCACATGATCAGCGCGTCCTCGCCGTTGTCGTGGTAGTAGCGGCGGCGGACGCCCGCCGAGCGGAAGCCGAGGCCCTCGTACATGGTGATCGCCTCGCGGTTGGTGACCCTCACCTCGAGGGTGAAGGGCAGCTCGCCGCCGGCCTGCTCGAACAGGCGCGCGATCATCCGGGTCGCCACCCCCATGCGGCGCTCCTCGGGGTCGACGGCGACGTTCATCAGATGCCATACCTGGTCGTAGCGCGAGCAGACCAGGTAGCCGACCAGCCTCTCGCCCTGCATCGCGGCCAGGCAGATGCCCTGGGGCTTGGAGAGCTCGAGCACGAACATCGCCAGCGACCAGGCGGTGGGGAAGGAGCGGCGCTCGATCGAGATCACCGCCGGCAGGTCGCTGTATGTGAGCCGCCTCACCTCGAGGGCGAAGCCGCGCTCAGCGGTCGCTCTTGGATGGGTTGTCTCGCTCACGCCAGCGCTCTGCGTCGGGGGGTCTCAGGTAGATCGGCTCGGGTGGCCCGGCTCCGGCGTCCGCAGCCGCGGCCCCGAGCGCACATGTGTGCCGCGCGGCGACTCGATGGGCCGGATCGTCGTCATCCGGGATCTCGACGCCGCGGCCGGCCAGTTCCGCACGAAATCGTAGCGCCCCGGATCCCGCCGCCAGGGGGATCTCCCCGAGACCGCCCACTGCGTCGAGGAGCGCCTCGGGGCCGACCAGGGTCGGCTGGCCGAAGGGGCCCTCCCCGGCGCCGTGCAGGCGTGCGAACAGCTCGCCACGCCTGGCGTCGGTGAGCGCCAGCACCGGCCGCCCGGCGGCCCGCTCGCGCAGGCCCTCGGCGAGCGCGTCGAGCGTGCCGGCGCCGACCGCGGGCACCCCGAGCGCCGCCGAGAGGGCGCGGGCTGTGGCGATCCCGATGCGCAGCCCCGTGAACGACCCGGGCCCGACCCCCGCCGCGATCAGATCGACGGCCTCCCAGCCGCCGCAATCGCGCACCGCCGCATCCACGGCGGGGAGCAGGGCGGTCGCGTGCCTGGGCCGGCCGGCCCGCTCGTCCCGGCCGAGTGCGCGCTCGAAGAGCACCTCGCCGCCGCGCCGGGCGCAGACCGCGGTGTCGTCGGTCGCCGTGTCGAAGCCGACTACGAGCAGGTCCCGGCCCGGCTCTAGGTCTTGACCCGGAAGAAGTAGACGCCGACCCGCTTGCCCTTGACGAACCAGGTGACCTTGTGGCGCCCGGGGATGTTGGACGTGATCCGGTTCACGTAGAGCTTGCCCTTCGCGGCGCGCTGGGCCTGGGCGCAGAGGTTCTGGCCGTTGGGGAACTTCACGCAGACCTTGTAGAAGACGTCGGCGTCGTTACTGCGGAAGAAGGCTCCCTTGTGGGCGCCCCTTGCACAGAGGTGGGCGGGAGGCTCGCTGGCCTTCAGACCGCAGGCCACGTAGTGCTTGAACGCCGCGTGTGGCGCGGCGCCGGCGGGGACGGCGACGGCGAGAACGGCGGCCGCGAAAAGCGTCGCCCCGATGCTCCTTGCTCCCTTCATTCTCTGCGGTCCTTTCCTGCGCTCGTTGTTCCTCTGGCGGGCCGATGCTAGCGCCCACCCGCTCAAACACCGGCCCGCGCCGAAAGATGCGTGGGCCGTGGGATGTACCCTCAGCCGGATCCAGGGTCGGGGAAGGCCCCCGGCCGTCCATTCGGAAAGGTCGGCGAATCGATGAGACGAATCAGGGAGAGCAGATCGGCGAGCGTCCTCTCGGTGGCCGCGGTGGCCGGCGGGCTGGCGCTGGCGGGGTGCGGAAGCTCGAGCAACGACGTGAGCAGCGCCGTCAACAACGCGGTCGAGCAGGGCAACAAGATCCTCAAGCAGGCCCAGAAGCAGGGCAACAAGGCGATCAACCAGGCCCAGAAGCAGCTCAACCAGGCCCAGAACAAGCTCAACAAGAAGGTCCCCAACGCCGAGAAGCAGCTCAACCAGGCGCAGAAGAAAGCCAACAAGGCGATCAACCAGGCCCAGAAGCAGGCCGAGCAGGCCCAGCAGCAGGTCCAGAACGCGATCAACCAGAACGGCGGCTAATGACCCCCCGCCGAGCTTCAGGTTTCCGCTGATAGTCAGCCCGAAGTTGAAGCTCGGCGCGGGCTAGCCGGGGCGACGGGACGGCGCGATGATCTCTATCTCGCGCCGGTCGCCCCCGGCGTGCCGCATGGTGACCCGGGTGAGGGGGCCGTCCAACTCCGGCTCGACGGCCGCCGCCCACTCGATGAAGGTGATCGTCCCCGGTCCCAGGTAGTCGTCGAGCAGGGCGATGTCCTCGCCCTCCAGCGAGTCGAGGCGGTAGAGGTCGAGGTGGGCGACCTCCGCGTGGCTCCCCTCGTACCGGCGCCCCAGCACGAAGGTGGGAGAGGTCACCGGCCCAGCAACCCCGAGCGCCCTGCAGGCCCCCCTCACCAGCGTCGTCTTGCCGGCCCCGATCTCGCCGCTGATCACGACCAGGTCGCCCGGGAGCAGCCGCTCGGCGAGCTGCGCCCCCAGGGCTTCGGTCTCGGCCGCCGACCCGGTGACCGCACGCAGGGGCCCGCGACTCAACCGAACAGGCCGAGCTGGTCGGGCTCGGGCTCGGAGGGCTCGGGCAGGCACTCGGTGGCGCCAAGGGGAGGCTGCCCGCCGGGCGGAGGCTCCGCGAGCAGCTCGGGGATCGAGTGGAAGTCCTGGCGCAGCAGCTCCGCAACCGCAGGGGTCCGCAGCGCCGCGGCGGGATGGAAGAGCGGCAGCAGGAAGACGGTGCGCCCGCCGAGCTCGTGCACCTGCGGCACCCCGCGCACCTTGGTGATCCCGGTCGGGTTCCCGCTCAGCAGCTTGGTGGCGAAGTTGCCCAGGGTGGCGATCACCCTGGGCTCGATCAGGCGGATCTGCTCGAAGAGGTAGGGACGGCAGGCCTCGATCTCCGGCGGCTGGGGATCGCGGTTGCCCGGCGGCCGGGACTTCAGGACGTTGGTGATGAAGACGTCGTCCCTCGACTTGCCGATCTCCCCGAGCATCTCCTCCAGCAGGCCGCCGGCCCGGCCGACGAAGGGCAGCCCGCGACGATCCTCCTCGGCCCCCGGCGCCTCGCCGACGAACAGCAGGTCGGCATCGGCGTTCCCCGAACCGAACACGGCCCTGGTCCGGGTCTCGGCGAGCGGGCACCGCGAGCAGGCCTCGACCTCCCTGTAGAGCTCGACGAGGCGCTCGCGGCGCTCGGTGAGGTCCGTCCCCTCGCTCACGCCAGCCCGCTCACCCCCGCCCGCGCCCCTGGCGCGGCGGCGGGATCTCGCCGGCCGCCCGCTTCTTGCGGGTCTCCGCGAGCCGCTCCCGGCGGGCGGCCTCGCGCTCGCGGCGCCTGGACTCGCTGTCGCGTGCCCGCGCCCCCCGGGGCAGCCTGCCGGGCGGCGAGAATGCCGATATCACCCTCGTGGTTCGGGCCGACCCGCAGGCCGGGCATGGCACCCGCTCGGTCCCGCCGGCGACCAGATCCTCGAAGCGGGCGCCGCATTTGCACTCGAACTCGTAGATCGGCATCGGGGTCCAGTCTCGCCCTGCCAATATAATTCGCCGTGGCCGCGACCCCTGCGGGCGTGGACCGGCCGCCGTCGGCGGCACCGAGCAAACGGATTCGAACGAGCTGAGAAGGCTCCGTCTGGTATCTCGCATGCGGGAACTGGAACGGGAAAAGGAATCAAACCCCGAGGCGGGCAGGCCGCTCGCCATAATCGGCCCGGGCAGGGTCGGTCGGGCTGTCGCCGCAGCGGCGAGCTCTGCCGGGCTGAGCGCCCGTCTCGCGGGCCGCGACGAGGCGCTCGACCTCTGCCGGCGCTCGGAGTCGGCCCTGCTCTGCGTGCCCGACTCCGAGATCGCCGCCGCCTGCCGGGCGATCGCCGCTGCGGTGCCGCCCCTGCGCTTCGTCGGCCACACCAGCGGCGCCACGGGCCTCTCCGCGCTGGAGGCAGCGGGCGGGCGCGGAGCGCGGCTCTTCTCCCTGCACCCGCTGCAGACGATCACCGCCGAGTCCCCCGGCCTCGCCGGCGCCCCCTGCGCGGTCAGCGGTTCCGACGAGGAGGCCATGGAGCACGCCGCCGGCCTCGCGGAGAGCCTCGGGATGGCTCCCTTCGCGATGCCCGAGGGCGGCCGGGCCGCCTACCACGCTGCGGCCTCGATCGCCTCGAACTTCCTGGTCGCCCTGGAGGAGTCCGCGGCGGAGGTGATGGAGGCGGCCGGGGTCGAAGGGGCACGACGGCTTCTTGCCCCGCTGGTGCTGAGAAGCGCCCGCAACTGGGCCGAGCACGGCGCCGCCGCCCTCACCGGGCCGATCGCCAGGGGCGACGAGGAGACCGTCGCGCATCATCTGGAGGCCCTCGCCGAGGCCGATCCGCCGGTTCTCGACCTCTACCGGGTGATGGCGGCCCGCACCCGCGCGATCGCCGGGGACCGAGCCGGGCCGTCCCCGTCGAAGCCCCTGCTGCTCCGCGACAAGGCCGGGCTTCGCGCCGCCCTGGCCGCCCACCGCGCCAGCGGGTCCCGGGTCGGGCTCGTGCCCACGATGGGCGCCCTTCATCGCGGGCACCTCTCACTGCTTCGCCGCGCTCGCCGGGAATGCGACGTCGTGGTCATGAGCCTCTTCGTCAACCCGGCCCAGTTCGGCGAGGGCGAGGACCTCTCCCGCTACCCCCGGGACGAGGGGCGCGACGTCGAGCTTGCCAGCTCGCACGGCGTCGACTTCGTTTACGCCCCCTCCCCCGCGGAGGTCTACCCGGCCGGGTTCTCCACGGGGGTCGAGGTCACCGGGCTCTCAGAGGTGCTGTGCGGAGATCCGGCCCGCCGCGGCCCCGAGCACTTCCGGGGAGTCGCGACCGTGGTCGCCAAGCTCTTCAACTCGGTCCGGCCCCACACCGCCTACTTCGGCCAGAAGGACGCCCAGCAGGCCGCCGTGATCCGCCGCATGAACGACGACCTCGACTTCGACGTCAGGATCGAGGTCCTGCCGACCGTGCGCGAGGCCGACGGCCTCGCGCTGAGCTCGCGAAACGCCTACCTGCGGGGGTCCGACCGCG
Source organism: Solirubrobacterales bacterium (assembly GCA_046330315.1). Classification (GTDB taxonomy): domain Bacteria; phylum Actinomycetota; class Thermoleophilia; order Solirubrobacterales; family 70-9; genus JAXLSZ01. Next base: position 288,236 of record JAXLSZ010000004.1, on the reverse strand, counting down.
ATCGGGCCGCCGCCCTTTACAGGGCGCTGCGAGCCGCCGAGTCCGGCACCCACCGGGAGGGGTCGCTGGGCGCGGGGCTGCGGGCGGCGCGGCACGAGCTGGCGGAGGCCGGGATCGAGCCCGAATACCTGGAGGCGAGGGACGCGGAGAGCCTGGAGCCCGTCGAGCGGCTCAACGGCCGCCCTGTCCTGGTCGCCGTCGCGGCCGAGGTCGGTGGAGCACGCCTGATCGACAACATCGTGGTCGAGCCCGCAGGGGCTCGGGAAGGAGGGGACTGAGATGAACGCAGATCGCGCGGAGCGCCCGCCGGTAACCCTTCCCCGGCTGGCCGAGATGAAGGAGGCCGGGGAGCCGATCGTGATGGTGACCGCGTACGACTATCCGTCGGCGCGAATCGCCGAGGAGGCCGGTGTGGACCTGGTCCTGGTCGGGGACTCCGCCGCGGTCACGGTGCTCGGCTACTCGGGGACCGAGCCGGTCTCGATGGACGAGATGGCGATGCTCGGCCGGGCGGTGCGCCGCGGGCTGCGGACTCCGCTGATGGTCGGCGACATGCCGATGGGCTCCTACGAGGTCAGCAACGAGCAGGCGATCACCAGCGCACAGCGCCTGGTCAAGGAGACCGGCTGTCAGGCGGTCAAGCTGGAGGGCGGCGGGACCTCGGTGGACCGGTCCCGGGCGATCGTCCGTGCCGGCATCCCGGTGATGGGCCATGTCGGCCTCACGCCCCAGAGCGCCACCGCGCTGGGCGGCTACCGGGCGCAGGGGCGCACCGCGGAGCGGGCCGCACAGGTCGCCGCCGACGCGCTCGCCCTGCAGTCGGTCGGCTGCTTCGCGATCGTCTTCGAGGCGGTCCCCGCCGCGGTGACCGAAGAGATCGTCAAGCGCCTCGAGGTGCCTACGATCGGGATCGGCGCCGGGCCGGTCACCTCCGGCCAGGTTCTCGTCTTCCACGACCTGCTCGGGATCACGGAGGGCCACGTGCCGAAGTTCGTGCGCCGCTACGCGGAGGCGCGGCGGGTCATGCTCGACGGCCTCCGTTCCTACGTGCGCGACGTCAGGGAGCATCGCTTCCCGGGGCCTGAGCACGTCTATTCGATCGAGCCCGCGGAGCTGGCCGAGCTGACCCGCCACCTCGACCAGGAGAGCCTCAGCTCAGCGTCGAGCTGGGACTGGGAGCCGCTTCCCTGACGGGGAGCCCGCATGGCGCTGCACCAGGGTGAGATCCGGCTCTCGAGCGGGGGCGACGGCGAGATCACCGACATCACGGCGGCGGTGCAGCGGATCGTCGACGGCGCCGGGGTGGGGGCCGCCCTGGCCGTGGCATTCGTCCGGGGGTCGACCGCGGCTATCACCACGATGGAGTACGAGCCCGGAGGCGTCCACGACCTCGGCCGGATGCTGGAGCGCCTGATCCCGGCCTCCGGCGATTACGAGCACAACAGGCTCAACCACGACACCAACTCGCACGCGCACCAGCGCGCCTCCGTGATCGGCCCGTCGGAGACCGTCCCCGTCGTCGGCGGCCGCCTCGGCCTGGGAACCTGGCAACAGCTCGTGATGATCGACTTCGACGACCGCCCGCGCGAGCGGACGGTGCTCGTCCAGCTGCTCTCCTAGGGAGGACCGACCGCAAGATCCCCAACCCCCCGGGGATCGGCACTAGGGGCCGACCGGGGCGTTGGAGCGGAGCGAGTCCGCCTTCCAGACGGCCCCGACCCGGATCAGCCGCACGGTGATCGTCTCGCCGTCCGAGGGCCCTCCGTGGGGCACGGCTCTCGCGGTCGCGGAGCCGCCGCCGATCCTCACGTCGGTGACGATCACCGAACGCGCGGCGCTTGCCGGAACGGTGGAGTCGAGGCACCCCCGGCGACTTCCGAAGGTGCTCTTCACGTAGGAGGCGGTCGCGTATCGCTCGCAGGCGAGCGCCCGATCGCCGGAGGCGAGCACGCCCTCGATCGCATCTCGCACGCCCGCCGGCCCGCTCGCTGTCCCCCCGCCCGCATCCCGGCCGCCAACCCCGCCGCCTTGGGGCCCGGCGGGCGCCGCCGCGCCGCCCTCCCCGCCGGCCTGCCCCGCGCCCCCGCCGGCCTGCCCCGCGCCCCCGTCCCCGCCAGCCTGCACCCCGCCCCCGCCGGTCTCCGTCCCGGTCGAGCTCCCACTCCCGCACCCGGTCAGCGCGAGAGCCGGGGCCGGGGCCAGCACTGCGACCGCCAGCAAGGCCGCGAAACCACCCCGAACGTCCCGGAGTACCCCGCATAGCAACCACTCCGGGACGTTCGGGAGGGGGCGGGTGGGTCTCACGCCCCCTCCGGATCCCGGCGGAACTCGATCTGCCTGATCACCTTCGCCGGCGCGCCGGCGGCGATGGCGCCGGGCGGCAGGTTCGAGGTGACCACCGAGTTGGAGCCGATCACGCAGCGATCGCCGATCGTCACCCCGCTGGTCACCACGCAGTTGACCCCGAACCAGCAGTTGGAGCCGATCCGCACCGGGCCCTTGGAGGTGAAGCCCTGCCAGGTGATCGGCACCGAGGGGTCGTCGAAGCGATGGTCGGCGTCCCCGACGAAACACCCGTTTGCGAACATCACGTGGTCGCCGATCTCGATCGAGCCCTGCGCGGCGAGCATCACGTTGCGGTTCAGGAAGCAGCCCTCCCCGATCCGGATTCGCGCCTGCGGAGCCATGGTGATCCAGCAGCCGGGCTCCAGGAGAGTCGCCGGGCCGATCAGAAGCCTTCCCTCGTCGAGCGCCTCGAGCACCTCACCCTCCACCGGGAAGCGGATGAAGGCGCCGCAGCGGGCCATGTGGCGGTTGATCCGCCAGCGGCGCGACAGCCGCCGGTTGCGCTCGTACCAGCGCCGCTTCCGCCACCACAGCCGCCAACCCCGGTGCTCGGCCATGCGCCTAGCTTTCCAGAGCGGGCGCCGGTAGGGTCCGCACGCAAGCAAGAAGGAGGGTTGCGCGCGTGGGCAGCTTCGAGATGACACCCGGACAGGTGGCCGGGTGGCGCCAGGTGACGGGAGAGGCGTGATGCCGCCGAGAAAGCTGTGGGGCGGAATCGACCTGGGGGGCACGAAGATCCAGACGGTTGTCGTGGACCGCAGCGGCAGCGTCCGCGGGCAGTCGAGGCGACCCACCCCGACCGAGGGCGAGCCCGAGGACGTGGCCCGCGAGATGGCCGCGGCGATGAGCGAGGCGGCCGAACAGGACGGCCGCGCAACCTCCAGGCTCGAGGGAATCGGGGTCGGCTCGCCCGGGGACGCGGACGAGAGGACCGGCGTCGTGAGCGGCGCCCGGAACCTCCCGGGATGGGAGGGAAGCTTCCCTCTCGCCGACAGCCTCTCCGGGGCGCTGGGTGCACCGGTCCGGGTCGGCAACGACGTGCAGGTCGCCACCGAGGCCGAGTTCCACCTCGGTGCGGGCAAGCCCTACGAGTCGCTGATCGGTGTGTTCTGGGGAACCGGCGTGGGCGGGGGCCTGGTGCTCGACGGCAAGCCCTGGCTGGGCCGGGGAGCGGCCGGCGAGATCGGACACACGGTCGTCAAGCGGGGGGGCGCCCGCTGCCCCTGCGGGCGCCGAGGCTGCCTGGAGGCCTATGCCGGGCGTGCCGCGATGGAGGCCAAGGCACGCAGCGAGGAGGCCGCCGGGGTGGACACCGACCTCTTCAAGATCATGAAGAAGCGGGGCAGGGACAGGCTGACCAGCGCCGTGTGGGAGCACGCCCTTCGCGAGAAGGACCCGCTGGCCGAGAGCCTGATCCGGCGGGCCATCCGATACCTGGGAACCGGCATCGCCTCGGCCGTGAACCTCCTCGACGTGGAGGCGGTGATCCTGGGAGGGGGCCTCGGCGTCCGGTTCGGCGAGCACTACGCCGAGCGGATCGAGAGCGAGATGGCCAAGCACCTGTTCGTGTCCGACCGACCGCCCGCCTTCCACGTCGCCGAGCTCGGCGACCTCGGGGGAGCGGTCGGGGCCTCGCTGCTCTTCAAACGCTGAGCCGTCCGGGGGCGCCCCGCAGGCCCGCGACCGCCCAGCCCCGCGGCGCCCCCCGGTCAGGCCGCGACCGGCTGGGCCTTGCGCCTGCGCGTCCCGGTCCGCTTCAGTCTCGGCTCGACCAGGTCGGCGAGGAAGCGCCCCGTGTGGGAGGCGGCGATCGCGGCAACGTCCTCCGGGGTCCCGGTGGCGACGATCTCGCCACCCCCCTCCCCGCCCTCCGGACCGAGGTCGATGAGCCGGTCGGCGGTCTTGATCACGTCGAGGTTGTGCTCGATCACGACCACCGTGTTGCCGGCATCCACCAGCCGGCCGAGCACGTCGAGCAGGCGCTGTACGTCGGCGAAGTGCAGGCCCGTGGTCGGCTCGTCGAGTATGTAGAGCGTGTCGCCCGTGGCCACCTTCGAGAGCTCCGTGGCCAGCTTCACCCGCTGCGCCTCGCCGCCCGAGAGGGTCGTGGCGGGCTGCCCGAGCCTGATGTAGTCGAGGCCGACGTCGTGGAGGGTGCGCAGGCGCCGGGCGATCTTCGGCACGTTCTCGAAGAAGCCCACGGCCTCCTCGACCGACATCTCAAGGACGTCGGCGATCGTCTTTCCCTTGAAGCGGACCTCGAGGGTCTCGCGGTTGTAGCGCTTGCCGTGGCACTGCTCGCAGGGCACGTAGACGTCGGGGAGGAAGTGCATCTCGATCTTGATCTGCCCGTCGCCCTTGCAGACCTCGCAGCGCCCCCCCTTGACGTTGAAGCTGAAGCGCCCCGGCTTGTAGCCGCGCGCCCTCGCCTCCTGGGTGTGCGAGAAGAGCTGGCGGATGTGGTCGAAGACGTTGGTGTAGGTCGCCGGGTTTGAGCGCGGCGTGCGGCCGATCGGCGACTGGTCGATGTTGATGATCTTGTCGATCGCCTCCAGCCCGTCGATGCGATCGTGGGCCCCGGGGCGCAGCTTGGCCTGGTGCAGGCGGTTGGCGACCGCGTGGTGCAGCGTCTCGTTGACCAGGGTGGACTTGCCCGAGCCGGATACGCCGGTCACGCAGCAGAAGACGCCGAGCGGCACGTCCACCGTGACGTCCTTGAGGTTGTGCTGGCGGGCGCCGCGAATGGTCAGCTTGCCCGAGGGCTTCCTCCGCCTCGCGGGCACGGCGATCGTGCGCTGGCCAGAGAGGTACTGTCCGGTCAGCGAGGCGGGGTCGGCCTCGACTTGCGCCGGGGTCCCCTCGGCGACCACGTGACCGCCATGCTCGCCGGCGCCTGGACCGAGGTCGAGCAGGTGGTCGGCGGCCCGCATCGTCCCCTCGTCGTGCTCGACGACGATCACGGTGTTGCCGAGGTCACGGAGCCGGTCGAGGGTCGCGATCAGCTTCTTGTTGTCGCGCTGGTGCAGGCCGATCGAGGGCTCGTCGAGGACGTACATGACACCGACCAGGCTCGAGCCGATCTGGGTCGCCAGCCGGATCCGCTGGGCCTCGCCGCCGGAGAGGCTGCGGGCGGACCGGTCCAGCGAGAGGTAACCGATCCCGACGTTCTCCAGGAAGGAGAGGCGCTCGGAGATCTCGCGGACGATCAGGCGGGCGATCGCGCGCTCGGTATCGGTCATCTGCAGCGAGTCGACCCACTCGCCGGCCGCCCTGGCCGACTTGCAGCTGAACTCGGCGATGCTGATCCCCCCGACCTTCACGGCCAGGCTCTCGGGCCGCAGCCGGGCACCCTGGCATGCGGGACAGGGCTGCTCGGCCATGTATCCCTCGATTCGCTCTCGCACCCGCTCGGAATCGGTCTCCTCGTAGCGGCGCTCGAGGTTGTTGACGATCCCCTCGAAGCGCACCGAATAGGAGCGGCTGCGGCCGAAGCGGTTCCGGTAGGCGACCTTGTGGCGCTCGGAGCCGGTCCCGTGGAGGAAGATCCCGCGCTGGGCGCCGGAGAGGTCCTGCCAGGGCACCGAGATGTCCACCCCGTTGGCGGCGGCGACCGCCTCGACCACCCGTTTCCAGTACCGGGAGTGGCCCAGCCGCCAGGGCTGCAGCGCTCCCTCCTCCAGTGAGAGGGTCGGGTCCGGTACCACCAGCTCGGGGTCGATGACGCGCTGGAAGCCGAGCCCGTGACAGCGCTCGCAGGCGCCGTGGGGCGAGTTGAAGGAGAAGATCCGCGGCTCCAGCTCCGGTATCGAGGTGCCGCAGCTCAGGCAGGCGAACTGCTCGGAGAAGATCAAACGCTCCGCCTCCTCCCCTGCGCGTCCGGGGGCGGAGCGGCCGCGAACAGACTCGGAGCGGGCCGTCTCGCCGTCACCGGCCTGACCCGGGACGATCTCGACCTCGACCAGGCCGCCTGCCAGGGCCGCGGCCGCCTCGACGGACTCCGAGAGCCGGCGGCGCAGGTCCGGCTTCATGACCAGGCGGTCAACCACCACGGAGATGTCGTGCTTGAACTTCTTGTCCAGCGCGATCTCCTCGTCGAGCCGCCGGAGCTCACCGTCGACCACGACGCGGGAGTAGCCCTCGAGCCGCATCTGCTCGAGCAGCTTCCCGTACTCGCCCTTGCGCCCGCGCACGACCGGGGCCATGACCATGAAGCGCGTTCCCTCCCCCAGGGTCATCAGCCTGTCGGTGATCTGCTCGAGCGACTGGCCGGTGATCTCCTCGCCGCAGCTCGGGCAGTGCGGGATCCCGATCCGCGCCCAGAGCAGGCGCAGGTAGTCGTGGATCTCGGTCACGGTCCCGACCGTGGACCGGGGGTTCCTCGAGGTCGTCTTCTGGTCGATCGAGATTGCCGGGGAGAGCCCCTCGATGGAGTCCACGTCGGGCTTCTCCATGAGGCCGAGGAACTGGCGCGCGTAGGCCGAGAGCGACTCCACGTAGCGGCGCTGGCCCTCGGCGTAGATCGTGTCGAAAGCGAGGCTGGACTTTCCCGACCCCGACAGCCCGGTGATCACGATCAGGGCGTCGCGGGGCAGCGTCACCTCGATGTCCTTGAGGTTGTGCTCCCTGGCGCCCGAGATGACTATGCGCTCGGATGAGGCCACCGGACGATTCTAGGGGGGCGAACGGTTGTTCCCGTGCGCGGCACGCTCCCGCCGCGCTTGGGCGGGGCGGATGCCGGGGCGCCGCTTTGGGCGGGGCGGATGCCGGGGCGCCGCTTTGGGCGGGGCGGATGCCGGGGCGCCGCTTTGGGCGGGGCGGATGCCGGGGCGCCGCTTTGGGCGGGGCGGATGCCGGGGCGCCGAGGAGACCAGGGGCCCGGCCGGCAGGTCGGGGGGCGCGATCGGGCTCCGCGCCAATGCGAGGGGTCGGGCGCGATCGGGCTCCGCGCCAATGCGAGGGGTCGGGCGCGATCGGGCTCCGCCCCCCGATCTCGAGGGGGCGACTCCCGAAACTTGGTGCCTTGAGCCGCACATGGCGGACAAACTCGCCACGAATCGGCTTGGGCGGGACGAACTCGTGGCAAGGCTCGCGACCCGGCAGCACGGGGTCGTCTCGCGCAGCCAACTGCTCGCCTGCGGACTCACGCGCCACCAGATTGACGCCGCCCTGCGGGCGGGGCGCCTTCACCCGGTCCACAGAGGCGTCTACGCCGTCGGCCACCGGGCGCTGGGACGCCGGGCCTGGTGGCAGGCGGCCCTGCTGACCTGTGGTGAGGAGTCGGCCCTCGCAGGGTCCACCGCTGGCCAGGCGTGGTCACTGATCGGCGGACCGCTCCACCCGGTCCACATCGCGACGCGGACCGCCGGGGGCCGTTCTCGAGACCGCGTCGCCGTCCATCGCACGGTCCTCGAGGCCTTCGAAGTCACCACCCTGGACGGCATGCGACTCACGACTGCGGCGAGGACGATAGTCGACCTGGCGGGGTCGCTCGACGGGCGCCGGCTACGCGGTCTGATCGAGCGCGCCCAGGACCTCGGCCGCTTCCACCCGCCACCGATCGCGGCCTCCCTCAGGAGGTCGCCCAGAGCCAAGGGCCGGCGGGCGCTGCTCGACCTTCTCGAGCTGATGGAGCCGGCGCGGGACGGGACCCGCTCTCACCTGGAGCGCCTCTTCCTTCGCATCGCTCGGGCGGCCGGCGCGCCGGACCCCGAGGTGAACGCCTCGATCGAGGGACGCCGCAGGGACTTTGCCTTCCCGCGCTCGCGCCTCGTCGTCGAGGTGGATGGCTATGCCTACCACTCGTCAAGGGAGGCGATGACGCGGGACCGCCGCCGCGACCGGGAGCTGACTGCCGAAGGCTGGAGGCCGGTTCGATTCACCTACGAGGACATCTCGCTGGAGCCCCGGCGGGTCGGGAGGGAGCTGATCGCCCTGATCGAGACCGGCCCGGCCGCCGGGGGCTGATGCTGCGGACCCGGCCGCCGGGGGCTGATGCTGCGGACCCGGCCGCCGGGGGCTGATGCTGCGGACCCGGCCGCCGGGAGCTGATGCTGCCGGCCCGGCCGCCGGGGCCCGGTGGACGCGGGGTCCGGCGCCTGCGCTCCATCGACGAGGGCCGGCCGATCGTGCCCGATGAGTCCGCCGGGACCGCCCGGGTCAGTAGAGGGTCGCGGCGAGGCGGCGGCGGAGCTCGCGGGCGGCGGTGTCATCGGGATCGGCGTCGCTGAGCGCGCCGACGATCGCCCGGCGGAGCTCCTCGCGAGTCTCCTCCTCGGCGCCGTCGAGGGCTTCGAGGAGGTCCTCGACGGCCCCGTCGCGGTCCCCCGCGTCGAGCTTGCCGAAGGCCTCGGCGCCGGTGCCGGCACGGGTGAGCCGGATCCGCGCGGCGATCCCCTCGGCGGCGAAGTTGCCGGGGTGGGCCTCGGCGACGGCGAGCGCCTCGTCGTCCTCGCCGGCCTCCAGCAGCCGGCCGGCTAGGGCCAGCGCGATGTCTGCCCGGCGCGGATCCAGCGAAGCCGCCTCGCGCAGCGAGTCGAGGTCCCCGGCGGCGAGCAGCTCGTCGGCCCGGGAGGGCACAAGCGAGTCGAAGAAGGCCTCGACGGTCGCCCTCGGGACCGCGCCGACGAATTCGCTGGCCACCTCTCCGTCCCGGAAGGCCTTGACGGCGGGGATTCCCTGGATCCCGTACCGTGCCGCGAGGGCCTGGTTGGAGTCCACGTCCACCTTGACCAGGGCCACCTTGCCCGCGCGCGCCGCCTCCGCCGCCTCCAGCGCCGGCCCCAGGGTCCGGCAGGGCCCGCACCACTCCGCCCAGAAGTCGACCACGACGGGAAGGTCGCGCGAGCGATCGATCACCTCCTTCTCGAAGGTCGCCTCCGTGACCTCTACCGGCATCCGCCCGGGCCTCCTCAGGGCCCCACCCGGGCCATCACGTCGTCGAGCACCGCGTCGTCGGCGCCCCCGTAGCGCTGCTCGAGCGCCGATGCGATCTCCTCGCGCGAGGCGCCCTCAAGCGCCATGTTCAAGGCCACCAGGCGAGCTGCCGAGTCGCCGCCCGGAGCCGGCGACCCTGCGACCCCCTCCCCCGGGCCGGTTGAGGCCGCCTCCGCGGGGTCGGTTGAGGCCGCCTCCCCCGGGGCGGCCGCGCCCGCTGCAGGGCTCTCTGCGGCGGCGGCCGCGCCCGCCCCTCCCGCGCCCGCTGCAGGACCCTCTGCGACACCTTTCGCGCCCGCCCCTCCTGCGCCCGCTCCGGGACCCTCCCCCCTCCCGGCTGCGGGGCGCTCGCCCGGGTCGGGCTCGACCGCAGCCCCGGCGGCTTCCTCGCCCTCGCCCGGGTCGAGGCGGCCGGAGAGGTCCGAGAGAGCCCGCTCTGCGCGTCGAAGCTGCGAGGCCGCCTCGCGGCGCGCTTCGGAGACGATCCGCTGCGCCTGGCGGCGGGCCTCGGCCTCGATCTCGGCAGCCTGGCGCTCGGCCGCGGCGAGGATGTCGGCGACGCGGTCGCCGGCGGCACGCCCCAGGGAACCGCCGGATCCGGCTTCCCCGCTCATGCCCTCATCCCCTCGAGGTCGCGCCTCAGCTCCTTGAGCTCGTCGCGAATCCTCGCAGCCTCCTCGAAGCGGAGGTCCTCGGCGGCGGCGAGCATCTCCTCCTCGAGCTCGACGATCGTCTTCTCCAGGTCCTCGGGACCGGCGAACCGCTCGGCCCGGGCACGCCGGCGGCGGCGCGGAGCGCGGTCCTCCATGGCGAGGAACTCGCTCATCTCCGAGATCCCCTTCTGGACGGTCTCCGGCGTGATCCCGTGCTCTTCGTTGTAGGCGAGCTGGATCGCCCGCCGCCGGTCGGTCTCGCGGATCGCGGCCCGCATCGCGTCGGTCTCCTTGTCGGCGTACATCAGGACCCTTCCGTTGACGTTGCGGGCCGCGCGGCCGATCGTCTGCACGAGACTGGTCTCGCCGCGCAGAAAGCCCTCCTTGTCGGCGTCGAGTATGGCCACCAGCGAGACCTCGGGGAGGTCGAGCCCCTCGCGCAGCAGGTTGACGCCGACCAGCACGTCGTACTCGCCGAGGCGCAGGTCGCGGACGATCTGGATCCGCTCGAGCGTGTCCACCTCGGAGTGCAGGTAGCGCACCCGGACCCCGTGCTCGAGCAGGTAGGCGGTGAGGTCCTCGGCCATCTTCTTGGTCAGGGTGGTGACCAGCACCCGCTCGCCCGTCTCGCTGCGGCGGCTGATCTCGTTCATCAGGTCGTCTATCTGGTTGCGGGTCTCGCGCACCTCGATCTCGGGGTCCACGATGCCGGTGGGCCGGACGATCTGCTCGACCGTGCGCGAGGACTCGGTCCGCTCGAACGGCCCCGGGGTCGCGGAAACCATCACCAACTGGTCGACCCTCTCGAGGAACTCGTCGAACCTCAGCGGCCGGTTGTCGATCGCCGAGGGGAGCCTGAACCCGTAGTCCACGAGCGTCTGCTTGCGCGAGCGGTCGCCCTCGTACATGCCACCGATCTGCGGGATGGTCTGGTGGGACTCGTCCACGAAGACCACGAAGTCGTCGGGGAAGTAGTCGATCAGCGTGTGCGGGGGGCTGCCGGGCGGGCGTCCGTCGAGGATCCGCGAGTAGTTCTCGATCCCCGAGGTGAACCCCAGCTCCTTGATCATCTCGATGTCGTAGAGGGTCCGCTGGCGCAGCCGATGGGCCTCCAGCTCCTTGCCCTCGGCCTCCAGCTCGCCGGTGCGGGAGTCCAGCTCGGCCTTGATCTCGGCGACCGCCCGCTCGACGGTCTCCTCCTCGGTGACGTAGTGGGTGGCCGGCCAGACCGCGACGTGGTCGATCTCGTCGAGCACCTCGCCGGTCAGCGGGTCGAAGTGCTGCACCGACTCGATCTCCTCGCCGAACAGCGCGATCCGGTAGGCCGACTCGGCGTAGGCCGGCATCACCTCGAGCACCTCGCCGCGCACCCTGAAACCCCCTCGGGTGAGGTTCACGTCGTTGCGCTGGTACTGCATCTTCACCAGCTTGCGCAGCACCGCGTCGCGGTCCAGCCACTCGCCGACCTTGAAGAGCTGCATCTGGTCGCGGTAGAGGATCGGCGAGCCGATCCCGTAGATGCAGGAGACCGAGGCGACGATCAGCACGTCGCGGCGGGCCAGCAGGGCGGCTGTCGCGGCGTGGCGCAGCCGGTCGATCTCGTCGTTGATCGAGGAATCCTTCTCGATGTAGAGGTCCTGGGCCGGGACGTAGGCCTCGGGCTGGTAGTAGTCGTAGTAGCTGACGAAATACTCGACCGCGTTGTCCGGGAAGAACTCGCGGAACTCGTTGCAGAGCTGCGCGGCCAGCGTCTTGTTGTGGGCGATCACCAGGCTCGGCCGCTGCACTCTCTCTATCACCCCGGCCATCGTGAACGTCTTGCCCGTGCCGGTCGCGCCGAGCAGGGTCTGGAAGCGCTCCCCGGACCGCAGCCCCTCGGCCAGCCCTTCGATCGCCTTCGGCTGGTCGGCGGTGGGCGAGTAGGCGGGATTGAGCTCGAAATCGGGCACGAGGGTCGAAGATAGCGGGCGCCTGGGTTGGGTCAGGGTAGACTCTCGCCCATGCGTTCGAGGAGGCGGGGAGCCCTCGGTGCCTTGGCCCTGGTGCTGCCGCTGGGCGGCCTTCTCGCCGATGGGGCCGCGGCGCGCACCTGGGAGGACCCGGTTCTGCTCTCGCCGGCCGCCAAGGCCGCGATCAGCCCGTCGGTCGGAATCGACTCGTCCGGCGACGCCACGGCGATCTGGGGTATGCAGGACGACACAGCCGGCTACCTGCATCCCCCACACACGATCCGGATGGCAACCCGCGCGGCGGGCGGCGCCTGGGCCGTCGACCTCACCGATCGCTCCGGCCCCAGGGCGCGCCGGCCCTCGCTCTCGGTGGCCGGCAATGGCGCGGCGGTCGCCTCGTGGCTGGAGCAGGACTCCAGCGGGGTCACGGGGAAGGTCTGGGCGATGGCTCGGGGCAGCTCGGGAGGCTTCGGCGCCGCCACCCAACTCTCGGGGGCAGGCGCCGGCGACAACGCCCTGGGGGCGACCGTCGCCACGGCGCTCGACTCCGGCGGGAGCGGCGCGGTGGCCTGGGAGACCAGCCTCTCCGGCACCGCGCGGCTGGCCGTGCGTCAGGTCTCAGGAGGCGCTCTGGCGGGCTCCAACGCGACCCTGGCCGGCAACTCGCAGAGCTTCCAGACCACCCGCCGGGCCCCCGACCTTGCCGTCGGCGGCGCCGGTCCGCTGGTCGCCTTCGACCGGTTCTCCACCACGACCTTCGATCTGCGGCCCGCCCTCTACGGGCCCCCGGGAGGCAGCGGCTTCCCGGCCCCGGCGGAGCTTGCTCCCACCGCGGTCTCGCCGGGTTACCCGGCGATCGCGGTGGCCGGAGGGGGCCAGCTCGCGGCAGCCTGGATGAACACGTCGAGCCAGCACGTCTACGCCCGCCTCGGTGAGGTCGAGGCCCCCGAGGAGGTCTCGACCGGCAACTCGAGCGCACCGATCGCCCTGGCGGCGGCACCGGACGGCACCCTGCTCGCCGCCTGGCGGCAGGACGACGACCCGTCGAACCTGGGCGGCGTGCACGTCTACGCGGCGGTGCGCCCGTCAGGGGCGTCGAGCTTCGCTGCCCCGGTGAAGCTCTCCCAGGAGGGCGACGCGATCGGCTCCTTCGACGGCCCGGTCGCGGGCTTCGCCGGCAACGAGGCGATCGTCGCCTGGTCGCGGGACACCGGCAGCATCAACCGGATCGAGGTCAGCACCCGGCCGTCCGGTGGCAGCTTCCCGGCTATCGCCGACCCGGTCTCGGGCCCGTTTGGCTCCGAGGACGGCGACGCCGACGAGCCGGCCCTGGCGACCAACGCGGACGGCCAGGCGGTTCTGGTCTGGGCCCAGGCCTTCCAGGCTCCGTCCGGCGGCAACCCCTACTCGCGCATCGCCTCCTCGCGCTCCGGCTTCGTGAGCGAGCCCCCGCCGGACAACAGGAAGCCGGCGGTCACCTCCTTCGGCGCCTCCCGGGAGCGCTTCGCCCAGGGCCGGGACGAGGGCGCCGTCGAAGCCGCAAAGGGCCAGAGGACGATCATGTACCCCAAGGGCCAGCGCAAGCAGGTGCTGAGGGTCGGAACCTACTTCGTCTTCAACTCGAGCGAGGCCGGCGAGGCGACGATCAGGATCAAGGGAACCGGCTGCACCCGGTTCCTGCCGGCCGGCAAGGACTTCGACGAGGAGCGCCGCCACAACCACTGCAGGGCGATCCACGAGTCGGCCACCCTGAAACGGAATGCCCGGAAGGGCGGCAACCGGATCCTCTACCTCGGCAGGGGCCTCGCCGCCGGAGGCGACTACGTCGCCCGCCTCACGGTCGCCGACGCGGCCGAGAACGTCTCGGTGACCAGGATCGCCCACTTCTCGGTGGACGCCAAGCTCCCCTGATGCCGTGACCGTCGCCCAGCGGCTGCTCGCAGCCTTCTTCGCCTTCGCAGGAGCGATGCACTTCGTCGTTCCGCGCCGCTACGAGGCGATGATGCCACCGAGCTTCCCGGCCCACCGGGGGTCCGTTTTTCTCAGCGGGCTGGCCGAGATCGCCGGCGGGGCCGCCCTGGCCTCGCCCCGCACGCGCCCGCTGGCCCGCTGGTGGCTCCTCGCGCTCCTCGTCGCAGTCTTCCCCGCCAACCTGCACATGGCGGTCAACCGGGACAGCATCCGCGGCCTGGAGAGGGTGCCCAGGTGGGCCCTCTGGGCGCGTCTCCCGCTGCAGCCGCTGATGATCTGGTGGGTCTGGCGCGCCACCGCGGACTGAGCAACCCCGCCACCGGCCCGCCGAAACCGCGGTTGAGCACGGCCATGGTGCCTTTCTTCGACCTCGGCAGCGGCGGTCAGGGAATCAGCTGGCCGAGGTCGCCTGGGACCAGGCCGCTGCGCGAGAGCAGCCCGAGGAAGCCCTGCGCGTCGTCGAACAGCGGGGCGGCGTCGTTGATCAGCTCGATCGCGCGGTCAACCGGGATCCGGGAGACCAGCTCGCGCAGCGGAGCGGCGACGATCGGGCTCAGCGCCCCGGCGCGCTCCGCGTCGTCCACCGCCCGCTCGAGACCGGCGTGGACCGCGTCGGAGAGCTTCGCGTCGTCGATGCCGTAGCGCTCGGCGAACCGCCTGCGGGTTTCCTCGGTGGCCAGGGCCCTCGCCAGCACCTCGCGACTCACCCCCAGCTCGCAGGCCGCCCCGTCGAGCGCCGAGAGGCTGAACTGCTCGGCGACCTCCTTGATCCCCTCCGGAGAGCGCCAGGGCCGCGGCTTGCAGGGGTCCTGGGTGCGCGCCGGCTCGTAGGAGGCGCCGCCCGCCGCCAGGTAGGCGCCGGCGAGCAGCAGCGCGGCCAGGGCCGCGGCGCCGACCAGGACACGGGAACGGGTCGGTGCGCTCATCCTCTCGGCTCTTCCCCCGGCGCGGCCGGCCGCCTCACAGCTCGACCCTCCTCGCCAGGCCGACCGGCAGCAGGGCGGCCAGGGACAGCAGGGCCGCGATCAGGAACGAGGCGCTGAAGGCATGCGTCGCGGCCCGGTCTAGCTGGTCCTGGAGGTCCGCCTTCAACCTCAGCACGTCGGCGCGGTCGCCGGCGTCGGCGGGCAGCGGCTCGAAGGCGGGGTCGATCACCGGCACCCTCCCCCGCTCCGCGTCCAGCCGGGTGGAGATCCGCCCGGCCAGCTCGACCTTCAGCACCGGGTCGAGGCGGGCGTCCAGGACCACAGCGGTCCCGGCGTCGACCGCGTCGCGGCGCTGCTCGGCCAGATCCGCGGTGAAGATCGGCGTCAGCGCCAGCAGCCCCACGACCACCCCGGCGTGGCGCGAGGCGATCGTCCAGCCCCCGTGGATCGCCTGGGGGGCGCGTCCTTCCAGCGCAGTCTCGGTCAGCGCCGAGAGGACCAGGGAAATCCCGATCCCGACCAGGACCTGGGGCAGCAGCACGAGGACGACGAGCGCCTTGGGGAGCAGCCCCAGCCCGGCCAGGCCTCCGGCCACCAGGATCGCTCCGGCTGCGGCCCTTGCCCTGGCGCTTGGCACCAGCGGCACCAGCCGCGACCCCGCGAGCGCCGCCAGAGGCATCGCAGAGACGACCACCGCGGCGCCGATGGGGGTGAGGCGCCAACCCTCGATCAGTAACAGCACGAGCAGGAACAGGGCCGCCGCGATCCCGGCCGAGACCAGGGCGAGGGCCAGGTTTGCGGCGAGGTGAGGCCTGCCCGTCCGTCGCAGCTCGGCCTCCCGGGTCTCGCTACGTCCCTCCGCCCGCGCAATCCCCAGCAGCGGCAGCCCCGCCCCGATCGCCAGCGGCACTCCGACGAGGAAGATCGACTGCCACGACGCAAGTTCGGTGAGGAGTCCTCCGACCGCCGGTCCGAGCGCGGCCCCGGTGGCTCCCGCCGCCGCCCAGGCCGCGGCCGCCCCGCGCTCGGTCCCGGTGACCACGGGCATCAGCTCGAGGGCCGCTGTGACGGCTGCGGCCCCTCCCAGCGCCTGCACGCACCTCGCGGCGAGCAGGGTCTCCAGGCTTCCGGCCGCCGCGCAGGCCAGCGACGCTCCGGCGAAGACGGCGAGCCCGGCGGCGGCAACCCTTCCCGGCCCCGCCCGCCTGGCGAGCATCGCGGCGGGAAGAGCGGCCAGGGCGAGCACGAGGTTGAACGAGACGAGGACCCAGGTGACCCCTTTGACCGTCGTGTCCAGGTCCCGGTAGATGGCGGGAAGGGCGAGCACGACCACCGAGGAGTCGGCCAGGACGAGCCCGACCGCGAGGGACAGTGCCGCGCGTCTCAGTAGCCCAGCTCCTTGGCGTACTTGCGGCGGTAGGCCTGCTGCTTGTCGAGCACCTCCTCGACGTAGCCGCGCGTCTCGGGGAACCTGATGTCGTCGAGGGTCAGGGACGAGCCTCCCCAGGCATCGGCGTTCCCGGGCCCCGCGTTGTAGGCGGCGAGCGCCGCGACCTCGTTCCCGTCGTAGGCATCGAGGAACTCCGAGAGCAGATAGGTCCCGTAGGAGATGTTGATCTGCGGGTCCGCGAGGTCCTTGACGGTGAAGGTCGTGCCGCCGCTGCGCCGCTCGATGTCGTTCGCCGCGGCAGGGGTGAGCTGCATCAGGCCGCGGGCCCCGGCCGAGGAGGTCTGGTCGCGGAACCGGGACTCGGCGTAGATCACCGCCGCGATCAGCGAGGCGTCGACACCCTTGTCCGCCGCCTGCTGGCGGATGATGTCCTCGTGGCGCAGGGGCAGCGTGATCTCCTTGATCACGTTCCCCACCTTGCCGCTCATCAGCATCGCCACCCCCGCGCCCATCAGGACGGCGATCGCGACCGCGATTCCGCGGCGAACCCAGATCCGGCCAGGGGCGGGGCGGGTACGGGCGGGGCGCCGGTTGCGGGCGCCCCGGCGGGTGGTGCGGGTGGCGGCCATTTCGGGCTAGCTCGGGTCTCTGTCGCGACCGGTCCCCCGTGGAGGCCGGGTCAGCGTCTCGATCAGCGCGGACAGCTCCCTCTCGAGATCCTCGATCGTCCCCTCATTGTGAACCACGTGGTCGGCGCGACGGGCCTTCTCGGCCTGGCCGAGCTGGCGCGCCTCGCGCTCGCCGACCAGCGCATGGCCCCGGGACTCCGCCCGGGCGCTGCGCACGTGGTCTGCGGTGTGGATCGAGACCGTGGTGTCGAAGGCCCCCTCCATCTCCGACTCGAACAGCAGCGGCACCTCCACCACCGCCACCCGCACCTCGGGCGGCAGCGCGCCCAGCCACTCGGCGATCCGGCCGCCGACCAGCGGGTGCACCTGTGCCTCCAGCCAGGCGAGCTCGTCCGGGTCGGCGAAGACGATCTCGCCGATCCTCTTGCGATCGGCGCGGCCGCCGGGCGCCACGTCCTCGCCCCAGCGCTCGAGAAGCGCACCGAGCAGCGGCTCGCGGTCGAGCATCTCGTGGACGATCGCGTCGGAGGAAACGGTCGCGGCGCCGAGCCGCTCGAAAGCCCGCAGGGCCTCGCT
The DNA here is from genome assembly GCA_046330315.1 of Solirubrobacterales bacterium. GTDB lineage: Bacteria > Actinomycetota > Thermoleophilia > Solirubrobacterales > 70-9 > JAXLSZ01. Next base: position 270,863 of record JAXLSZ010000004.1, on the reverse strand, counting down.
CTTGCCGGCGGCGATGCCCCCGGTCAGTCCGATGGTCAGCGGCCTCATCGCCCCTGCCCGGTCAGGAGTCCTGCTTCTCGCCCTCGCCCGAACCTTCGTCTGTTTCGGCAGCCGGCTCCCCGGTGGAGCCCTCGGGCCCGGACGCCTCGGGAGCCTCCTCCTCCTCGACCGCCGGCTCCGGCGCAGCCGGCTCTTCCCCGGCGTCCTCCTCCTCGATCGCCGGGGGCGGCTCGGCGAAGACCTCCTCGGAGAGATCGAGGTCGGGGGTCTCGGCGGGGGCCGCGGCTTCCGCGGCGGCCTGGGCCTCCTGCACGGCGACCCCGAGGTCCTTGAGGGGCATGTTCTGCCCCTCCACCCGCTTGATGCTGAGCGAGAGCCGGCGCCGCTCCTCGTCTATCTCGAGGATCTTCACGTTGAGGACGGCACCCGGCTCGACGACCTCGCCAGGGTTCTCGACGTGGTGGTCGGCGAGCTCGGAGATGTGGACCAGCCCCTCGACCCCGGGGAGGATCTCGACGAAGGCGCCGAAGGCCACGACCTTGGTGACCTTGCCCTCGACCACGTCGCCGACGCGGTGGCTGCTGACCACCCGCTGCCAGGGGTCCTCCTGGGTCTGCTTGAGGCCGAGGGAGATCCGCTGGCGGTCGCGGTCGATGTCGAGCACCTTGATCCGGACCTCGTCACCGATCGACACGACCTCGGAAGGGTGGTTGACGTGGCTCCAGGAGAGCTCGGATATGTGGATCAGGCCGTCGATGCCGTCGAGGTCCACGAAGGCGCCGAAGTCGACGATGTTGGAGATGCGGCCCTCGACCACCTGGCCGGGCTGGAGCCTGCCGAGGATCTGCTCGCGGACCTCCTTGCGCTCCTCCTCGAGCACCGCACGCCTGGAGAGGACCACGTTGTTGCGGCTGCGGTTGAGCTCGATCACCTTGCACTCGAGCTTCTGGGAGAGGAACTCGTCGAGGTTGTGGACCCGGCGGATGTCGACCAGCGAGGCGGGCAGGAAGCCGCGCACGCCGAGGTCGAGGATCAGGCCGCCCTTGACGACCTCGATCACCGTCCCCTCGACCGGCTCCCCGGACTCCGCCGCGGCCTCGATCCGGCGCCAGGCCTTCTCGAAGCGGGCCCGCTTCTTGGAGAGGATCAGGCGCCCCTCCTGGTCCTCCTTGGTGAGGACGAGGGCATCCACCTCCTCACCGAGCTCGACCTCGTCGGCGGGGTCCACCGACTTGCGGATCGAGAGCTCGCCGGAAGGTATTACCCCCTCGGACTTGTAGCCGATGTCGACGAGGACCTCGTCCTTGTCGATCCGGACGACCCGGCCGGTGACCACGTCGCCCTCGTCGAAGGAGACCATCGTCGCCGCGTAGTTGGGCACGACCTTGCCGTCGATCTCGAGCAGCAGGCCGCCGGAGCCCTCGACGGGCGTTCCCTCCTGGGCAGGGGTCACCAGTGTGTCGGTTGCGGACACGGGCGGTGATTGTGGCAGAACGGAGCCGAGGAGGCTTGCGCAGAGACGGCCGGGTCCGGGTCGCTCGGTACGGGCGACTAACCTGCCGGCAATGCCAAGGCGCGAGACCAGGCGCGGCGGGGAGCGCACCCCGATCTCGGGCAGCCACGACGTGCTGATCTGCGGGGCGAGCTTCGCGGGGCTCGTTGCCGCCCGAGAGCTGGCCGGCTCCGGGGCCGACGTTCTCGTCGTGGACCGCTACGAGATCGGCGACCGCCAGACCTCCGCCTGCGCCGCCCCCACGCAGTGGCTGGCCGCTCTGGGGCTCGGAGACACGATCCGCCAGACATTCGGCGAGCTGGTCGTCCACACGCCGCAAACGACCGCCCGCATGGACCTTCCCTGGACCTTCTCCACCTTCAACTACCGGGCGCTCTGCCAGGCTCTCTGGGACTCCGCCGAGGCGCGCTTCGAGATCGCAAAGGTCGAGCGGCGGGGGGACCGCCACAACGGCGACGGCGCCATCGCCGTGCGCACCGACCGCGGTGAGCTCAGCGCCCCGCTGGTGGTGGATTGCCTGGGCTGGCGACGTGTCCTGGGCAGCGGCGACAACGTGCAGCCCCCCGACGCCCGGCTCTCACGCGGCCTCGAGGTCCACCCGCCCGGCGGTGGCGAGGACTTCGAGATCTGGATCGAGCGGGGAGTCGTTCCCGCGGGCTACGGCTGGAGCTTCCCGGCAGGCGACGAGGTCAGGGTCGGCGTCGGCTCCTTCGACCCTCGCTTTCACGTCCGCGAGCCGACCGTCGCGCTGGCTGGGCGGCTCGGCGTCGAGAGCACCGGCTACCAAGGAAACTGGATCCCGCACCGGCTGCGGCGGGCCACCGACGCGGGGGTCTTCTTCGCGGGCGACTCGGCCGGCCATTGCCTCCCCCTGACCGCCGAGGGGATCCGGACCGCGTTCTACTTCGCGATCGCCTGCGCCCGGGAGCTGAGCGCCGTCCTCTCGGGCCGGAAGTCCCGCGGGCAGGCGCTGGCCGACTACGAGGCCTTCAACGAGTCCCACCGCTGGAAGTTCGAGGCGATGCTCCGGGTCCAGCAGCTCATCCCCCGCCTGCCGCCGCGGATGCTGTCGGCGGCGCTCGGCGGGATGCAGCGCAGGGGCTTCGTGGACTGGTCTTTCGGGCACTACCTGAAGATCGCGCCTCCGGATTTCGCGGCCGCGGGCACGAGCCCCCCGACCGGGCGCCACGGGGCCCCGGTGGCCGCATAGCCACCAAGACGCCCTGATCTCCGGCGCCGGAATGCCGGTGGCGTGATCCTTGGCGCCGCAGCGTGTTTCACCATTGAGGCCCGTCGCGCGGGCGCGCCGCCAAGGCGAGTCCGGGCGAACGTTCCGACACCGAGATCCGTAGGAAGCTGGAGAGCAGAGGAGGTCCGGCCGCATCGAAGGGTTCATGTGCAGCGACAGGCGGTCGATGACCAACAGCAGATGACCCCCCCAAGACTCCGCACGCGCATCCTCGTCGGCCCCACGCTGCGGGCGCAGCCGGACCGCCGCCTGGTGGCGCTGGCCCGCGAGGGCCACGAGCCGGCGCTCGAGGAGGTGGTTCGACGCTACCGGCCGGCCCTGGTTCGGTACGCGGCGGGGATCGTCCCCCCCGACCGCGCCGACGACGTGGTCCAGGACTCGATGGCCCGGGCGCTGCCGAGAATCCGCGACGGCGACGCCGAGCTGCACCTGCGGCCCTGGCTCTACACGATTGTCCGCAACACCGCGCTCAACGACCTCCGCGATGCCGGCCCGGCGCTGGAGCACCTTGACGAGAGCTACGACGGAGTGGAGCAGCCGCCCCAGGCCCTGGAGCGCCGGGAGGAGCTTTCCGCGGTGATCGCCGGGATCAGCGATCTCCCCGACGCCCAGCGAGAGGCACTCGTCGCCCGCGAGCTGGAGGGCCGGAGCCACGCGGAGATCGGCGCGTCGCTCGGGGTCACGGCCGGCGCCGCTCGCCAGCTCATCCACCGGGGGCGGACCGCCCTCCGCGAGGGTCTGGGTGCCCTGGTCCCGATGCCGGTCATGCGCTACCTGCTCGAGGGTGTGGACGGGCCTGCCGCCGCCGGCGCCGGTGCAGGCGGCGCGCTGGCCGCAAAGGCGGCGGTTGCCCTGCTGGCGGCAGGCGGTGCCGTGACCGCCGGCGTCGCCCTCGATCGCCACTCGCACGACCCCGCCGAGGCTCGAGCCGTCGTGACCCGCAGCGACGGCGGCACCGCACCGGGGGGCGGCGGCTCCCCGGCTGCGAGCGCCCGTCGCGCGGCGGCCGGCGGCCGCCGGGACCGGGGGTCGAGCGGCAAGTCGGCCGGCGGGGGGCCGGATCGAGGCGGGGACTCGGTTGCTCAACACTCGGTCGACGGGACCACGACCGGCTCGCAGAGCGGAACGGACGGCGGGCCGTCATGGTCGGGCGGAGGCGGAGGGGACGCGAGCGGCGGGCGCCACCGAACGCCGGAGTCCGGCGACGACGGCCGCGGGGACGGCTCGGGCTCGGGGCACGAAGGCGAGGGCTCCGGGCAGGAGGGCTCGGGGCACGAGGGCTCGGGTGGCGGATCGGGCCACGTGGACGGCGGCGAGGGCTCGGGCGGCGAGGGGTCCGGCGGTGGCAGCTCCGGAGGTGGAGAGGACCACACGACCGCCTCCGGCGGCGGGTCCGACTCGCCCGGAGGCGAGGACGGGCCCTTCGGCGACGGCGAGGCGGGGGCCCTCGGCTCTCCGCAGACGCCCGCTCCCCCTCGCGACTAGGGGCTCATTCGGCGCGGCTCGAGGCCGTCCGCTGGAGCCCCGTCGGTGGACGTCTGTTCGACCGAGCTCGCGACAGTGCCCTCTCACGCGTGATCCCGGCGCCGCGGCCGGGTTGGAACTGCGACGACGCACACCCCCCAGCCGAAGCGTCCAGGCCGCGGTTCCCCGCTAAAAGCTTGCGACCGGGCGCCGAAGGAGGACAGATGAAGACCAACCGCTCCACCAGCACGCGACTCAGGACCTTGTACCTGGCCTTCGCGATGGCGCTCGGCGCCCTGGCCATCCTGGCCCTTCCGGGCATCGCGTCCGCCAAGGACCGCAACCACGACCGGATCCCCGATCGGTGGGAGAAGAGGCACCACCTCTCCCTGAAGGTCAAGCAGACCAAGCGGGACCAGGACCGTGACGGGCTCAACAACCTCGGTGAGTTCAACCAGGGCACCAACCCCCGCGACGCAGACACCGACAACGACGGCATCGAGGACGGCGCCGAGGTCGAGGTCGGCGACGACCCCACCAACCAGGACTCCGACGACGACGGCATCGAGGACGGGGCGGAGAACGCCGGCACGGTTGCCTCGTTCGACGGCACCACCCTGGTGATCGACCTGGCGGCCGGCGGCTCGGTCTCTGGCCAGGTCACCGACCGCACCGAGGTCCGCTGCGAGTCGGCCGACGACGAGTCCGACAGCGAGGAGTCCGGCAGCGACGACGCCTCGAGCGCGGGTCGCCACGCCAACGCCTCCGGATCGCACGAGGAGGGTGGCGACGATCCCTCCGGCGATGACGAGGGTGAGTCCGGTGGTCACGGCGGCTGCGACAACGCCTGCAGCGTCGACGACCTCGTGGCGGGCGCCACCGTCCACGAGGCGGAGCTCCATGTGAACGGCGACGGCGCCGTCTTCGAGGAGGTCCAGCTCATCAAGTAGCGACTGAGAGCATCCGGGACGGGCGCCGCAAGGCGCCCGTCCCGGATGGGCCTCGCCTACTTGGCCTCCAGCCAGTCCTTCCCGATGCCGACCTCGACCTCGAGAGGGGGGTCGAGCTCGTGGGCCCCGCACATCTCCCGCACCACCATCCCTCTCGCCGCCTCCATCTCCTTCGGCGGGCCCTCGAAGAGGAGCTCATCGTGGATCTGCAGGACGATTCGCGTCCGCAGGCCCCCCTCGGCGAGCGCCCGGCGGCAGCGCACCATCGCGACCTTGATGATGTCCGCCGCGGTCCCCTGGATCACGGTGTTGACGGCCAGCCGCTCGCCCAGGCGGCGGGTGTTGAACTGGCTGGACCGCAGCTCGGGAATGGCGCGGCGGCGCCCCATCAGCGTCGAGACGTAGCCCTCGCGCTGGGCCTGCTCGATCACCTCCTCCCGGAATGCACGGACTGCCGGGAACCGCTCGAGGTAGCGCGCCACGAACTCCTCGCCCTCGTGGCGCGGGATGTTGAGCCGGTCGGCGAGGCCGAAGCCCGTGAGCCCGTAGACGATCCCGAAGTTGACCATCTTGGCCTTCGAGCGCTGTCCGATGTCGACCTCCTCGCGAGGGATGTCGAAGACCTCGGCCGCGGTGGCGGCGTGCACGTCGTCCCCGGCGCGGAAGACTTCCTTCAGCGCCTCCTCGCCCGCCACGTGGGCGAGCACGCGGAGCTCGACCTGGCTGTAGTCCGCAGAGAGCAGGCGGGCCCCCCGCTCGGCCACGAAGCAGCCGCGGACCGGCCTGCCGATCTCGGTGCGGATCGGGATGTTCTGGAGGTTGGGGTTGGCGCTCGAGAGGCGCCCTGTCGTCGTAGAGGCCTGATTGAAGGTGGTGTGAATGCGTCCGGTCTCGGGATCGATCAGGTCGGGAAGGGTGTCGAGGTAGGTGTTCTTGAGCTTGGTCAGCTCCCGCCAGCTCTCGATCTTCTCGACGATCGGGTGCTCGTCGCGGATCTGGGCCAGCACCCGGGCGTCGGTCGAGTAGCCCGTCTTCCCCCTTCTCTTGCGAGTCAGCCCGAGCTCCTCGAAGAGGACCCCTCCGACCTGTTGTGGCGAGCCGATCGTGAACTCGTGCCCGGCCAGTTCGTGAATCTCGGTCTCCAGCGTGGCGATCTGCTCGCCGAACCCGGCGCCGATCTCGGCGAGCCGCCCAGCGTCGAGCTTCAGGCCCTCCCGCTCCATCGCCGCGAGGACGTGCACCAGCGGAAGCTCGACCCGGTCGAGCAGGTCCTCCAGGTCCCATTCCCGCAGCCGCTCCCGCTGCAGCGCGCTCAGCTCGGCGACCACCCGCGCCTCGTGGGCCGGGTCCACCGCACCGGCGCCGTCCTCTCCCAGCGCCAGCTGCTCGCCCTGCTCGGCTCCCGCGGCGGTTTCCTTGGCGATCCCCAGGCCCGCGTCGGCGGCCAGCTCGGTCAGATCGTAGGTGCGTCTCTGGGGCTCCAGCAGGTAGGCGCCGAGCATCGTGTCGTGGGCGAGGTTCAGCTCGATCCCCTCGCGGGCGGCCGCGGCCAGCAGGCCGTGCCTGCCGCCCCCCAGCGACTTCGCGTCGTGGGCGGCGATCGCTCTCCCGTCCAGCTCCACCGCCAGCTCGCCGAGCGAGGACTCCCCTTGGACGGTGCCTGCCCGATCGGCGACCGCCCAGGCGGGCCCCACCACCGAGAGGCAGAGCGGCCCCTCGCCCTTCAGATCCGACGGCGAGCCCTCGACTGCCTCGACCTCGATCTCACGCTCGACGCGGCGGCCGGGAACCGCCTCGGCCTCCTCGAGACCCTCCTCGAGGCGCTCCAGCACGGCGCGCAGCTCGAACTCCCGCATGAACTCCCGCAGCGAGCCGCGGTCGGGTCGTGCGGCCATCACCGAGTCGATGTCGATGCCGGTCTCGATGTCGAAGTGCAGGGTCGCGAGCTGCTTGGAGGTGCGCGCGTCCTCGGCATGCTCGACCAGGTTCTGCTTCCGCTTGGCTCCGGACACCTCCTCGATGTTCTCCAGGACCCCCTCGAGGTTTCCGAAGCGCTGCAGGAGCTGGGCCGCGGTCTTGTCCCCGATGCCCGGAACCCCGGGGATGTTGTCCGAGGTGTCTCCCTTGAGGCCGATCAGGTCTGTGACGAGCTCCGGTGGCACCCCGTAGCGCTCGACCACCGCTTCGCGATCGTAGACCTTGGTTTCCGAGACGCCGCGGGAGGTGCTCATCACGCGGATCCGGTCGCCGACGAGCTGGTAGACGTCGCGGTCCCCGGAGACGACCATCACGGGGACCCCGGCCTCGCTCGCCCGGCGCGCCAGCGAGGCGATCACGTCGTCGGCCTCGTAGCCCTCCACTTTCACGTTCGAGTAGCCGAAGGCTTCGACCAGGGGCATCAGGTGGGGCCACTGCTCCCGCAGCAGGTCGGGGCGCGGCGGCCGGCCGGCCTTGTACTCCCCGTAGGTCTTCTCACGGCCCGACATGCCCGCGTCCCAGGCGACGATCAGCCCACCGGGGCGAAAGTCGGTGACGATCTTCGCCAGCATCGATGCGAACCCGTAGATCGCGTTTGTCGGACGCCCGTCGGAGGTGGAGATGGACTCGGGCAGGGCGAAGAAGGCCCTGTAGGCGAGGCTGTTGCCGTCGAGCAGGAAGAGCTCCGGGGCGGATTCCTTCGTGGCCATGGGTTGACTCTATTCAGTGGCCTGAGGGCTCCCGACGGCGACGACCGGGCAGGCGCCTGCGCCCGGCCTGCCATCGCGCCCCCGTTCGCCGGCCCACCTGCCGACCCGCCGCGGCCCCGTCCTATCCGCCGTCCCCGCCCGAACCGCCATGGCGCCCCCTTTTTCGCCGGCCGGCCGCATCTGATCCGCTCCCGATCAGGATCTCCAGCCGCCGTGCCAGCTTCCCTCCCATCTCGCTGACCTGGCGGTGAGTCAACCGGACCACGCGGAAGCCGGCAAGGCTCGGCTCCAGGTCGCGAGCCCGGTCGTCCTCGAAGGCCTGGCGGCCGCGGTGGTAGCGGTAGCCGTCCGTTTCGACCACCACCCCGCTCTCCCGCCAGAGGAAATCGACCTGGTGCCGGCCGACATGCACGTTCACCTCCGGTTCGGGAAGGGAATGACGGCGGCAGAGGCCGAGGAAGAGCTCCTCCAGCTCGCTGCGCGCCACACCCTCCCCGGGCGCTCGCCCGGCCCGCCCAGCCTCGGCTCGCCCACCCCGCCCAGCCTCGACCCGATCTGCCTCGACCCGATCTGCCTCGACCCGATCTGCCTCGGCTCGCCCGGCCTGCGCGGCCTCGACCCGATCTGCCTCGGCTCGCCCGGCCCGGCCTGCCTCCGCTTTCCGGCCCGGTCTCCGCCACGCAATACGCGCCGCCCCGTGCCGGGCCGGGCCTGAGCTCCCGCGCCCGGCCGACCCTTGCGCCGCCCGATCATCGAGCGGCAGGCCGAGAACCTCCGCCTCGCGCAGCGCCCTGCGAGCCTGCTCGGGAGAAATCCAGCTTCCCCGGAGTCGGGCCGCCCGGCTGAGGTCCTCGATGGTCCGGGCCGGCCTGGTGACTGGTATCCCGCGGCGGCTGGTCGTCTCCCGACTGCCCAGGGCACGCGGGCGGTGGACACGGATCCCGCGGCGCCGCACCGTGCCGGGACGGCCGGGGGTGCTGACGTCCACCAGCGTCGAACGGGCTCGCAGGAGGCCCCACAACTCCGCGGCGCTGCGATGGCTGAGCACGGCGCCCTCACCGCACGCCAGCACGGCCGCCAGCCATCGACCTTCCGGCCCCAGACCCGGGTGGCCCACCGCGTAAACGCCGCGGTGCAGGCGGTGGAGCCGGCCTGCCCGGACTCTGCGCGAGATCCCGTTGCCGCTCAGACCCGCCGCGACCAGCTGCGCACGGGTCAATACCCCGTGCCGGCGTGCCGCCATCCGGGCTATCCGTCTCTCCGTGGGGGCGGAATCCGGTCGCATACCGCCCGCAAGTCGCCCCGGCCGAGTTCTCGCCCCCGCGAGCTGGCCGCGTCTTGCCCTGGACCGTGGTGTCGGATTGGCCGGTGCCGCGCCGCGGTGTCCGGTCGTGGTCCGCGCGGACGTCGGCCAGGGGCGGCCGCCGGAGTCCGCGGTGTCCCTGTCGTGGTCCGCGGCGCCCGGTTCGGCGGCGGCGCCCTCGCCCGGCGAGCTCGCGGCCCCCTAGAATCCGCCGCCGATGCGCACCTGCCTCCCACCACCCCGCCCCGACGCCCGCGGCCCCCTCGCCCCGGCGACCTCGGCCACGCCCCCCCGGTGCCGGTAAGCGCTCAGTACAGCGTCACCATCCGCGTCGAGCTGGACGCGCGCCAGGAGCCGCTGGGCAAGCTGACCGCGGCCATCGCCGAGGCGGGCGGCCAGCTTCAGAGCGTCGACCTCGTGCCCGGCGCCGGCAGTGAGGGCAAGCGGGTCCGCGAGTTCACGATCGACGCTCGCGACCAGCAGCACTGGGAGCAGATCCTGCGGTCCATCGGCTCGACCCGGGGCGCCTCGGTCCTCGACTACACGGACCGCACGATGCAGATGCACCGCGGAGGCAAGATCGAGCAGCGCAACAAGTACCCGCTGAAGACGCGCGACGACCTCTCGATGGCCTACACGCCCGGGGTGGCGAGAGTCTGCCAGGACATCCACGCGGACCGCTCCAAGGCCTTCGAGTACACGATCAAGAAGAACACCGTGGCGGTCGTCTCCGACGGCAGCGCGGTCCTGGGCCTCGGCAACATCGGCCCGGAGGCTGCGATGCCCGTGATGGAGGGCAAGGCGATGCTCTTCAAGGAGTTCGCCAACGTCGATGCCTTCCCGATCTGTGTCTCCACCCAGGACGCCGACGAGATCGTCCGTGTGGTCGAGCTGATCGCCCCGACTTTCGGGGGGATCAACCTCGAGGACATCTCGGCGCCCCGTTGCTTCGACATCGAGGAGAGGCTGAAGGAGTCGCTCGACATCCCGGTCTTCCACGACGACCAGCACGGCACCGCCGTGGTGACGATTGCGGCGCTCTTCAACGCCCTGAAGATCGTCGGCAAGCCAATCGAGAGCTTGCGGGTGCTGATGGTCGGCCTCGGCGCCGCCGGGGTAGCGGTGACCAAGATGATGCTCGCCTCCGGGGTGACCGAGGTGATCGGCTGCGACCGGCGGGGCGCACTCTCGACGACCAGGGCCGACTACGAGTCCGGTGAGATGTCGGGGATCAAGCGCTGGTATTCCGAGAACTCCAACCCCGAGAAGCTGCTCGGCACGCCCGACGACCTGCTGGACGGCATGGACCTCTTCGTCGGCCTCTCGGGGCCCGGCATCATCACTCCGGAAGCCCTGGGGAAGATGAACGACGGTGCGATCGTCTTCGCCATGGCCAACCCGAATCCGGAGGTGATGCCCGAGGACGCCGCGCCCTACGTCCGGATCATGGCCACCGGTCGCTCCGACTATCCCAACCAGATCAACAACGTCCTCTGCTTCCCGGGGATCTTCCGCGGCGCCCTCGACGCGGGAGCGCCACGCATCACCGAGGAGATGAAGCTGGCCGCGGCGCGCGGGATCGCAGAGGTCGTCACCGACGACGACCTAGCCGAGGACTACATCATTCCCTCGGTCTTCGACCGCGACGTCGCGCCCGCAGTGGCCGCGGCGGTGGTGGAAGAGGCGAAGCAGGCGGGAATCGCCCGCTTCTCGCAGGAGACCGGAACCTTCTCAACCGTCTCGCCGCCCTCCCCGTAGCGCTGGATGCCCACCTTGAGAATCCCCCTCGATAACCAGGTGCGCGCCAAGGGCGCGGTCGCACGGGCGCTTCGGGCGCCGGCACCCGACCTCACGGAGGAGGCGATCGCGTGAGGGTCCTCGTGAGCGGCGCGAGCGGGGCGATCGGCTCGGCACTCTGCGACGCCCTGCTGGCCCGCGGCGACGAGGTGGTCGGCCTCAGCCGCGACCCCGAGAGGGCCAGGCGTGACAACCCCAAGGTCGGCTGGCACTCCTGGCAGCCGACCATGGAGCGCCCCCCGGCTGCCGCCTTCGACGGGGTGGACGGGGTCGTGAACCTGGTCGGCGAGCCGATCAGCCAGCGCTGGACCGAGAAGGCAAAGACGGCGATCATGGAGAGCAGGCGGGTCGGGACACGCAACCTCGTCCAGGCGATCACCGCGCTCGAGCAGCGTCCCTCGGTGATGGTCAGCGGCTCGGCGATCGGCTACTACGGCGACCGGGGCGAGAGCCTCGTGGACGAGTCCACCGCTCGCGGCGAGGGTTTCGCGGCTGAGGTGACCGAGGAGTGGGAGCGAGCCGCGGACGGGGTCGGCGAGGCGGGGGTGCGCCTTGTCATCGTCCGGACCGGCCTGGTGCTCGAGCCCGTCAGCGGTCTGCTCAAGCAACTCCTCACGCCCTTCCGGATGGGGGTCGGTGGGCCGGTGGCCGGGGGTGCCCAGTACATGTCCTGGATCCACGTCGACGACGAGGTCGGGATCCTGCTCTGGGCGCTCGACAACCCGAAGCTGCGGGGCATCGTCAACGCCACCGCTCCCGGTCCGGTCACCAACCGCGCCTTCTCGAAAACCCTGGGCTCCGTGCTCGGCAGGCCATCGGTCGTGCCGGTGCCCGGCTTCGCCGTCAACCTGGTGTTCGGCGAGGAGTTCGCGGAGACCGTCAGAGGCGGCGCCCGGGTGATGCCTCGGCGGACGCTCGACCTCGGGTACGAGTTCGAGCACCCGGAGCTGGAGGAGGCCCTGAGGGACCTCCTCCGCTGAGCCGGACCGGTCGGCGCCCTTCCGGGTCGGCGACCCCGACCGCCCTTCCGGGTCGGCGACCCCGACCGCCCGGTGGGCTCGGGGTCGATCTCCGGCTGGTCCGCCCTAGGTCGGGACCGACTCCGGGTTCAGCTTCGAGCGAACGCAGCGCAGGAACGGGAACGGCTCGCCGTAGGCCTGGCGGAAGGCCTCGGCGCCCAGCTGCCGGCGCTCGTCCGCGCAGGCCTGGCCGGCCGACTCGAGTGCCGCCACGTAGGCGTCCACGTGCTGCTTCACGCAGTTGCGAAGAGCCCCGGGCGTCCCGTACTTCGCCGCGAAGGCGTCGCGACCGATCTCACGGGCCTCGCTCAGGCAGTCGCGCACCGACAGTGCAACCGCCCCGGCCTTGACTACGTGGTGCAGCACCGGCCCCTGGCGACCGGCGGCAGCGGCCGTCGAGGGCACCACCAGCATCGCGCAGACCGCGCCGAGGACAACGAGCTTCTTCATGCTTCCTCCTCCGGAATCCATCCCATCGCTGCGGGTTCCCTCGGCCGTCCGTTCGTTTGCCTTTAGGCGGGCCCGGATGGGTAGTTCAGCCGTCCAGCGCGGGACCCGGGGTGGTCGTTCAGTCGTCCAGGACGGGGCGGCAGCCGTGCAGCCGGTAGACCGAGACCCTGCGCAGGCTCGTCTCGCCGTTCGGGCCGATCGTGAACGCCCCCAGCGTGGATTGCCGGACGCGGGTGGCGAGCAGCTCATCGACGACCGTGCCGCGGTCCTCGCCCTCGGCCCCGGCGCGCCGGATCGCCCCGAGCAGGACGGACATCGCCTCGTACCCGTAGGCCGCGGCGGGGGGCGGCGGGCCCCAGCGCCGGCGGTAGGCCGCGAGGAAGGCGGCGGCCCCGACTCCGAGTCGCGAAGGGGCGATGAACGGCGAAGTCACGTAGTGGGCGCTCGGCTCGCGGAAGCCGCGGCAGACCTCGCCTGCGAACGGCATGGCCGCGTCGGTGGAGATTACCCCCCCCTTCGCCACGAGGTCGGCCCAGCGCAGGCCGCCCTCGGTGGCGCCCGCGTAGAAGACGGTTGTGGAGGGCGGCGTCCCGACGATGCTCGATACGGGAAGCCTCTGCGCAGGACGGAGTGAGGCGACGACGCGGGCCGGCAGCCCCTCCCGGCGCACCCCGGCGGCGAAGGCCCGCGCCAGCTCGCGCCCCTGCGGGTCGCCGCCGCTCACCGCCAGCCCGCGGTCGGCGCCCAGACGCACCGCGAGACGGGCCGCGGTTTCGGCCTGGACCCGATCCGCCGGCACCACCCTGGCAAAGGTCCGATCGCCGCTGGGACGGTAGGTCGAGGGGTCGGGCTCGCCGGGCACCTCGGCGGCGAGGTCGTCGGCGCTCGCCCCCGGCGAGACCTGGGGGATCTCGGCCTGGTTGGTGATCGGCATCGAGACGCGCGTCGCGCCCGAGTCGAGGTCCCCGACGTACCCGATCGCGGTCGAGTCCTGGGCCGCGCGCCGCGCGTTCGCGCCGCTCGCCGCCTGGCTCCAGCGAGGGCCGCCGCCGGTGTCGTCGAGGTAGGTGGCCCGGATGCGCAGGTCTCCGACCCGCCCGCCGGCCCTCTCGAGCGCCAGGCGCGCGCCCCGCTCGGCCCCCAGGCCATCGGCGGCCCGCTCGCCGCCCAGCGGCAGGCTGACGTACACGGTCAGGGTGACCGGCCCCGAGGGGGCCGAGGACCCGCAGCCGGCCACCCCGAGGGCCGCGAGCGCCGCGAGCGCGGCAGGAAGTGCACCCGCGCGCCTCAGCCGAAGAAAACCTCCGCCTCCTGATAGAGGGACTCGGGCACCAGCTTCAGCTCGGCCGTCGCCTCGGCCAACTCGACGAGCTCGATCTCGGTGCCGCGCAGCGCAGTCATCATGCCCCAGCGACCGGCGTCCGCCGCGTCTATGGCATGCAGGCCGAAGCGGGTCGCAAGGACGCGGTCGAAGGCTGTCGGGGTGCCGCCTCGCTGCACGTGCCCGAGGACGGTCGCCCTCGCCTCCTCCCCGGTCCGCCGCTCGATCTCCCCCTCCAGCCAGTGGGCGATGCCGCCGAGCCGGATGTGGCCGAACGCGTCGGTCGCCGCCTCCCGGCTCTCGGGCATCCCGCCCTCCGGAACCGCCCCCTCGGAGACGACGATGATCGGGGCGTGCTGGCTGCGGAATCGCTGCTCGATGTAGGCGCAGACCCGCTCGATGTCGAAGGGGTGCTCGGGGATGAGGATCACGTTGGCGCCGCCAGCCAGTCCGGCGTGGAAGGCGATCCAACCCGCATGGCGCCCCATCACCTCGACGATCAGCGCCCGGTGGTGACTCTCCGCCGTGGTGTGGAGGCGGTCGATCGCCTCCATCGCGATGTTCACCGCGGTATCGAAGCCGAACGTGTAGTCGGTGGCCCCGAGGTCGTTGTCGATCGTCTTGGGGACACCGACCACGCCGACTCCCTCCTCGCCGAGCCGGCGGGCAACTCCAAGGGTGTCCTCGCCGCCGATCGCGATCAGCCCGTCGACGCCGTCGTCGGCGAGGTTGGCGCGCAGCCGCTCGACTCCGTCGGGCTCGGCCATCGGGTTGGTGCGCGACGAGCCCAGGATCGTGCCGCCGCGGGGCAGGATGCCCCGCACCTGCTCGATGCCGAGCGGCTCTCCGTTCCCCTCAAGAGGGCCGCGCCAGCCGTCGCGATAGCCGACGAACTCGTGGCCCATGCGCCCGACCCCCTTGCGAACCACGGCCCGGATCACCGCGTTCAGGCCGGGGCAGTCGCCCCCTCCGGTCAGGACGCCGAGTCTCATTGGCCCAATTCTTCCAGCGCCGGCCCGGTTGTGCCAGGCCCGGAGAGGAGCGACCCCGCCACCGGGAGGCTCGCGCGGGCCGGCCGCCGGGCCGCAACTCGTCGCGGCGGATCGCCCCCACGCGGTCGTGCCCGCGGCCCGCGGTGGCCGTGCTCGGGGTCTGCGGTGGCCGTGCCTAGGGCTTGAGCTTGTCGATCAGGGGCTTGCTGACCCGCAGCGCCGCACCGATGAAGAGGACCGAGACGAAGACCAGCCCGGCGACCGGGCCGCCCTGGCCGATCGAGTAGGAGAGCGTCGCGGCGGCGAGCGCCAGGAAGAGGCTGACGACGAGTCCCATGCGCGCAATCCTAGCCTGCGATGGCGTCGCGCGTCTCGCGCAGGAAGCCCGAGACGGCCGCCGCGGCCTCCTTCGGGTCCGCGGCCTCGCCGACCATGCGCACCAGCCTGCTGCCGATGATCACCCCGTCGGCGTGGCGGGCGACCTCGGCGGCCTGCTCGGGGGTGCCGATCCCGAAGCCGACCGCCACCGGGACCGGCGAGACATCCCGCGCCTGCTCGACCAGCCGCGAGAGGTCGGCGGGAAGCTCGCCCCGCTCGCCGGTGGTGCCGACGTCGGAAACGAGGTAGAGGAAGCCGCTCGCCGAGCGGCAGATCTTCTCGCGGCGCTCGGGCGTCGTCGTCGGCGCGAGCAGCGGGACGCAGTCCAGGCCGGCCGCGGCCAGCGCGGCGCGCACGTCGTCGGCCTCGCCGAGTGGCAGGTCGGGGACGATCACCCCGGAGGCTCCGGCCCCGGCGGCCGCCGCCGCGAATGCCTCCGGCCCGCCGCCGCCGATCACCATGTTCGAGTAGACCATCAGCACGACCGGGACCCGGCCGGCGACCGCGGTACAGGTCTCCAGCACCGTTTCCAGTGTCGCTCCGGCCGCCAGGGCAGTGGTCGCGGCGGCGTGGATCACCGGCCCGTCGGCGAGCGGGTCGGAGAATGGGACGCCGAGCTCGATCAGGTCGGCGCCCTCGGCGTAGGCCTCGGCCACGGCGAGGCTCGTCTCCCGGTCGGGGAACCCGCCCATCATGTAGGGCATCAGGGCGGCCCTCCGCTCGGCCCGCGCCGCCGCGAACGCCTCCGCGATCCCGCCGGAAACCCCGGCATCCCCGGACGCGGAGCGCCGGAGATGCCGGGCAGTTGTCTCCGGATCAGGCACCTGAGTGCTCCAGCACCTCGGCGAGATCCTTGTCACCGCGCCCGGAGAGGGTGAGCAGGTCAAAGCCCTCGCCGGAGCCCGGGTTGTCAAGCAGCCAGGCGATCGCGTGGGAGGGCTCCAGGGCCGGGATGATCCCCTCCAGGCGGCAGACCTCGCGGAAGGCGGCGAGCGCGGCGGCGTCCTCGACGGAGACGTAGCGGGCCCGGCCGGTGTCGCGCAGGTGGGCGTGCTCGGGCCCGACCCCCGGGTAGTCGAGGCCCGCCGAGACCGAGTGGGCCTCGAGGATCTGGCCCTGCTCGTCGCTGATCACCGCCGAGAGCGCTCCGTGCAGGACCCCGGTCCGTCCCGCCTCGAGCGAGGCGCCGTGGCGACCGCTGGAGATCCCCTCGCCGGCGGCCTCGACCCCGATCAGCTCGACCCCGGGTTCGTCGAGGAAGGCCGCGAAGGTCCCGATCGCGTTGGAGCCCCCGCCCACGCAGGCGATCACCCGATCGGGCAGGCGCCCCTCGGCCTCCAGCGCCTGCGCGCGCGCCTCGTCTCCGATCACCCTCTGCAGGTCGCGGACGAGCGCCGGAAAGGGCGCCGGCCCGACCACCGAGCCGATCACGTAGTGCGTGGTGGCGACGTTCGCGACCCAGTCGCGTATCGCCGCGCTGACCGCCTCCTTGAGGGTGCGGGCGCCAGCGTCCACCGGCACCACCTCGGCGCCGAGCAGACGCATGCGCTCGACGTTGGGGGATTGACGCCTGATGTCTTCGGTGCCCATGTAGACGACGCACTCCAGGCCGAGCAGCGCCGCCGCGGTCGCCGCCGCCACGCCGTGCTGGCCCGCTCCGGTCTCCGCGATGATCCTCGGCTTGCCCATCCTCTGGGCGAGCAGGGCCTGGCCGACGGCGTTGTTGATCTTGTGCGCCCCGGTGTGGGCGAGGTCCTCGCGCTTCAGGTGGACCGTGCGGCCGACCCTCTCGGAAAGCCGCTCCGCCCGGTAGAGCGGCGTCGGGCGACCGATGAAGTCCCGGCGCAGCGCCTCAAGGCGCGAAGTGAACGCCTCGTCCGCGCTTGCTTCCGACCATGCCTCGGTGAGCTGGTCCAGGGCAGGGATCAGGGTCTCGGGGACGTAGCGGCCCCCGTAGGGGCCGAAGCGCTCGGGGGCCCGGGTGCTCACGCCGTCGCCGCGCTCGCCGCCCCGGCGGCCTCGAAGAAGGCCGCAAGCAGCTCGGGGTCCTTGCGGCCCGGGGACGACTCCACGCCGCTCGCGACGTCCACCGCGAAGGGCGAGGTCACCTCGATCGCCGCTCCCACGTTCCCGGGACGCAGACCCCCGGCGACGATCGCCGGGACCTCGGAGCGGCGGGTCCGCAGCAGCTCCCAGTCGAAAGTCCTCCCGGTGCCGCCCCGCAGCCGGCCGTGGCGCGCGTCGAAGAGGTGGAAGTCGGTGGCGTAGGGCTCGGCGGCCTGCAGGTCGGCGCCGCTGGCGACGTGGATCGCCTTGGCGACCTTCGCGCCGGTCCGCCGCGCCACCTCGGCGCAGAAATGGGGGCCCTCCTCGCCGTTCAGCTGCACGATGGTGAGACCGGCGTCCTCCACCGCCCGGGCCACCTCGCCCAGGGTCGGGTTGACGAACACCCCGGCGACCTCGCAACGCCTCCTGAAGGCGGCGCCGATGCGGGCCGCGACCGCGGGCTCGCAGTGGCGTGGGCTCTCGCGGTGGTGGACCAGGCCGACCGCCCAGGCGCCGAGGTCGGCCGCCCGGGCCGCGTCCTCGAAGCTGGTGATGCCGCAGATCTTCACCCGCACGCGGTCAAGGGTAGGGGAGCGTCCGGTGCCGGCGCCCGGCGCGGGGCTACTGCGGCTGCACGGAGGCGGGCCTGTCCCCGAGGGTCACGGTGACGGTGCGGGCCGATCCGTCGCGATCCAGGGTGAGCTGGGCGGTGTCGCCCGGCTTCGCGGAGTTCACGAAGTTGATGACCTCGTCCATCGAGGTGACCTTCCTGCCGTCGATCTGCGTGATCACGTCCCCGCCGAGCTTCAGGCTCGCTCCGCCGATCGTCGCGGAGGTGGTGCCGCCCTGGACCCCGGCGCGGTCGGCGGGGCCGCCCTTGACTACGTCCTGCACGAGGACGCCGGAGTCGGTGGAGAGATTGACGGCCCTGGCCAGCTCGGGGTTGATCGAGGTGCCGGTGATCCCGAGGTAGGCGTGCTTGACCTCGCCGCTGGTCTCGAGCTGGTGGATCACGTCTCGCGCCGTGTTGATCGGGATCGCGAAGCCGATGCCGACGTTGCCCTGGCCGCCACCGGCGGTCTCGATCTGGGAGTTGATCCCGATCACCTGGCCCGCGGCGTCGATCAGCGGGCCGCCCGAGTTGCCGGGGTTGATCGCGGCGTCGGTCTGGATCACGTTGGAGATCGCGAAGCCGTTGGGCGCCTGGATCTGGCGTTGCAGGGCCGAGACGATGCCGCTCGTCACCGTCCGGTCGAGACCGAAGGGGTTGCCGATCGCGACCACCGGAGCGCCGACCTTGACGGTCGAGGAGTCGCCGAGCGCGAGCGGGTGGAGCTGGTCGGAGGGAGCGTCGATCCTCAACAGCGCGAGGTCGGTGGCGGGATCGGTTCCGACCACCTCGGCGTCGTAGGTAGTCTCGGAGTCGCCGAGCTTGACCTGAATGTGCTTGGCGCCCGAGACGACGTGGTTGTTTGTGAGGATGTGGCCGTCACTGTCGACGACGAATCCCGAGCCGGTGGCGACGCCACCGCCACCGCCGCCGAACGGGTCGAAGGGAGAGACCGAGCGGCTGGGCTTCTCGGCCTGGATGAAGGCGACCCCCTGCCCGTCGCGGCGGTAGATCGCGTTGACCGTGTCGCCGGGGCCCGAGCCCTGGCTGTCGGCGACCGGCGCCGCCAGCGGCGCGGCCGCGATCGTCGTGGTGTCGCCGCCGGAGCGGATCCACCCCGAGGCGATCGCCACCCATCCGAACAGGGCGACGACCGCCCCGCCCACCAGGGCGGCGCCGAACGAGGAGCCCAGGAATCGCCTTGCCCTTGCCATCGCCGGGCATGATGCGGATCAGCCCTGAGTCCTCCCTAAACGGCCCCGAAAGAGTTCCTAAAGGCCGCCGGCGGTCCGGGCCGCTCAGGCGTGCGAGGCCGGTCCACGGGCCTGTTCAGGGAAGCTGGTGCTCGTTGGTGCCCGCCTCGACCCCGCTCAGCTCGCGGGCCATCGTCTCCGCGTCGGGCGACCTCATCAGCGCCTCGCCGATCAGCACCGCGTCCACCCCGACCCGCTCGAGCTCCTCGAGCTCGATGCGACTGGAGATGCCGCTCTCGGCGACGACCGTCCTGCCGGCCGGGACGTCGGGCATCATCTCGTAGGTGGTGCCGATGTCCACCTCGCCGGTGTCGAGGTCGCGGTTGTTGATCCCGATCACCTCGGCGCCCTGCCCGAGGGCCCGCCCGAGGTCCTCGTTGTCGTGGACCTCGACCACGCAGTCGAGGTCGAGGGCGGCGGTCTCCGCGAGCAGCCGCCCGAGCATCGCCTCGCCCAGGGCGGTGGCGATCAGCAGGACCGCGTCCGCCCCGCCGGTGGCCGCCTCGTAGAGCTGGTAGGGGTCCACCACGAAGTCCTTTCGCATGATCGGCAGGCCGCAGGCCGACCGTGCGATCCCGAGGTCCTCGAGGGAGCCGCCGAAGTGGGCCTCGTCCGTCAGCACCGAGACCGCCGCCGCGCCGCCGCGCTCGTAGGCCCCCACCTGGGCGGCCAGCTCCCGGTCGGGGGCGATGTCCCCCGCGCTCGGCGACCGGCGCTTGAACTCGGCGATCAGCGAGAGGCCCGGGCGGGCCAGCGCCTCCTTGAACGGCCTGCCCTCCTCGCGCGAGTCCAGGCGGCTCTCGAGTTCTGCCTGGGGGACCTCCCGGCGGCGACGCTCGACCCCCTCCCGGGCCGCGGAGATCAGTTGCTCCAGCATTCCCACTTTCGACCCCGAACCCTAGCGATGCCCGATTCGCCTGGAGAGGCCCTCCTCAGGATGCAAGGCGACCGGTCAGCTCGCGCAACTCCTCGAGGACCCGCCCGGCGGCGCCCGACTCGATCGCGGCGCGGGCGGCGGCCACGCCCTCCTGGAGCCCGGAGGCCCTGCCACCCAGGCAGATGGCCGCGCCGGCGTTGAGCAGGACGAGGTCCAGGGCCGGGCCCTTCTCTCCCTCGAGTACCCGCTGGACGACGGCCGCGTTCTCCTCGGGGCTCCCCCCCGCCACCTCGGCGAGCCCGGCCCGGGAGAGCCCGTGCGCGCCGGGCTCGGTGAACCACTCCTCGGTGCGGCCGTCCCGCACCTCGACCACCCTCGTGCGCCCAGAGATGGAGAGCTCGTCCAGCCCGTCGTCGGCCGAGACGACCATCGCTCTCTCGGCACCCAGCCCGACCAGCGCTTCGGCCATGGTCTCCTGATAGCGGCGGTCGGACACGCCGACGAGCTGCCTGCCGGCGGCGGCGGGGTTGGTCAGCGGCCCCAGGAAGTTGAAGATCGTCCGCACCGCGAGCTCGCGGCGCACGGGGGCCACGTGGGCCATCGCGGTGTGGTGGCGGGGAGCGAACATGAAGCCGAAGCCGACCTCCTCGATGCAGCGGGCCACCGCCTCGGGGTCCAGGTCGATGGCGATGCCCAGCGCCTCCAGGAGGTCCGCGGAGCCGCAGCGGCTCGTGCTCGAGCGGTTGCCGTGCTTGGCGACCGCGCAACCCGCGCCCGCAGCGACCAGCCCCGCCGCGGTGGAGACATTGAAGGTCGAGGGGCCGCCGCCGGTGCCGGCCGTGTCGAGGAGGTCGCCTCGGCGCGCCATCACCGGGGTGGCGAGCGAGCGCATCGTTCGCGCCAGGCCGACCAGCTCGGGGACGGTCTCGCCCTTGGCGCGCAGCGCCACCAGGAAGGCGCCGGCCTGGACCTCGCCGGCGCGGCCCTCCATGACTTCCGCCAGCACGGCGGATGCATGGTCGGCGGTGAGGTGGTCGCCTTCGCAGACCGCGTCTATCGCCCTGGTGAGGACGTCGTTGGGCATCGGGCCGATGCTAGGGGCTTCCGGATCC
Source organism: Solirubrobacterales bacterium (assembly GCA_046330315.1). Classification (GTDB taxonomy): domain Bacteria; phylum Actinomycetota; class Thermoleophilia; order Solirubrobacterales; family 70-9; genus JAXLSZ01. Next base: position 249,842 of record JAXLSZ010000004.1, on the reverse strand, counting down.
CGATACGGGAACGGAGAGGTTGATGGGACGTTCCACCGGTGCCAAGGATAGAACCGGGATCCGCGGGCGACGGGCGAGACCGGGATCCGCGGGCGACGGGCGACGAACGTGCCGACCCGGTCAGGAGCCCCCGGCGAGAAAGTTCGCGAGAAGCCGCTTGCCCAGCGGGGTGAGCACCGATTCGGGGTGGAACTGGACGCCCTCGGCCGGCAGGTCGCGATGACGGACGCCCATGACGACGTCTTCGTGGGTGGCGCTGACCTCCAGGCAGCCGGGGATGGCGTCCGGGTCGGCGACAAGCGAGTGGTAGCGGCCGGCGACGAACGGACTGGGCAGGCCCGAATAGACCGTGCGCCCGTCGTGGCTGACCTCGGCGTCCTTGCCGTGCACCGGCTCGCCCTGGATCACCCGGCCGCCGAAGGCCTCGACCAGCGACTGGTGCCCGAGGCAGACGCCGAGCACCGGGATGCCGGCCTCGGCGAACCGTCGGACCGCCCCGACCGAGATGCCGGCCTCGGCGGGCGTGCACGGCCCCGGGGAGACGACAAGGCGCCCCGGCCGGCGGTCGAGCAGCCCCTCGACGGTGGCGCGGTCGTTGCGCACCACCTCGATCTCCGCCCCGAGCTCGCCCAGGTACTGGACGAGGTTGTAGGTGAAGGAGTCGTAGTTGTCCACGACCAGGACCCTCACGCCCGCCTCATTCCCACTCGGGCTGGGCGCAGGCCATCTCGACCGCGCGGAAGACTGCCTTGGCCTTGTTGACCGACTCGTTGAACTCGTAGGCGGGTTTCGCCTCGGCGACGGTGCCGCCACCGGCCTGGACGTGGACCCTGCCGTCCTTGACCACGACCGTGCGGATGTGGATCGCGGTGTCGAGGTCGCCGTTCCAGGAGAGGTAGCCGATCGCGCCGCCGTAGGAGCAGCGCTTGTGGGGCTCGAGCTCGTCGATGATCTGCATCGCGCGGACCTTGGGCGCGCCGGAGAGGGTCCCGGCGGGCAGCGCCGAGCGCAGCACATCCATCGCCCCGATCCCCTCCCGGAGGGTTCCCGAGACCTGGCTGACGATGTGCAGGACGTGCGAGTAGGTCTCCACCACCATCAGCTCGTCCACGCTGACGCTGCCGTACTCGCAGACCCGGCCCAGATCGTTGCGGCTGAGGTCCACGAGCATCACGTGCTCGGCCCGCTCCTTGGGGTCGCTGACCAGCCGCTCGGCGAGGCGGCGGTCGGCGTCCTCGCTCTCGCCGCGCGGGTAGGTGCCCGCGATCGGCCTCGTCTCGACCCGCCTGCCCTGGATCTTGACCAGGGGCTCGGGCGATGCCCCGGCGAGCTGGAAGTCGCCGAACTCGAGGAAGTACATGTAGGGGGAGGGGTTGACGGCGCGCAGCCCGCGATAGACCGAGAAGGGCCGGACCGGGGAGTCGGCGGAGAACCGCTGCGAGGGGACCACCTGGAAGGCGTCGCCGGCGCGGATGTAGCGGATGATCCGCTTCACCGCTGCCTCGAACTCCTCCCGGGTCATGTTCGAGCCGAACCGCGGGGGCTCGGAGACCGCGGGGCGCTCGGGGGCAGGGACCGGGGCCCGCAGCCGGCGCCGCACGTCGGCGATCGCCTCGGCCGCCCGCGCGTAGGCGGCGTCGATCCCGCCCTCGTCGTCGGCGAAGGCGCAGGCGAGGATGGTCAGCTCGTGGCGCAGGTGGTCGAAGGCGAGCATCACGTCGGTGATCATCAGCGCCATGTCGGGGAGGCCGAGCGGGTCGGGGTTCGGCTCCCCCAGCGGCTCGACCGTGCGCACCAGGTCATACCCGAAGAACCCCACCGCCCCGCCGGCGAACGGCGGCAGCCCCTCGACGGGGGCGGGCCGGTAGCGGGCGAGGTATTCCTCGACGGCGCCGTAGGGATCGGGGGCCGCGCTCGACGCCGCCGGCGGATCTCCGCGCGCCGCCTCGCCGCCCCACTCCGACAGCACCCCGTCCTGCCAGCGCAGGATGGCGCGCGGCCGGAACCCGATGAAGGAGAAGCGCCCGACCTGTCCCTGCTCGGCGGACTCCAGCAGGAAGGCGGGATGACCCGCACGGTCGCCGGAGGTGAGCTTCAGGAAGGCCGAGACGGGGGTCTCGCAATCGTCCACCAGGCGCAGGCGAATCGGCACGACGTTGCCCTGCGCGGCGAGATCGCGCGCCTGCTCGAGGCTCGGCTCGAGGCCGATCTCCGTCTCAGTCCCGACGGCCATTGAGCACCTTCATGACCGCCTCCAGCGGCACCCCGCGCGAGACCAGCAGCACCGAGAGGTGGTAGAGTAAGTCTGCGGCTTCCTCGGCGACCCTCTCGTCGCTCTCCTCCCGGCGGGCCCGGCCGACCTCCTCGGCCTCCTCGGCCACCTTCTCGTCAATGCGGCCCGGATCCGAGAGCAACTCGGCCGTGTAGCTGCCCTGCGGGCGGCTCGCGGCACGCTCGGCGAGGGTGCGGCGAAGCTCCCACAGCGCCTCGTGGGGCGCCGGAGCCGGCTCTGCGGCCTCGGAATCGGGCCCGGCCGGCGCCGGACCGCCAAGCTCGCGATGAAAGCAGCTGCGCTGGCCGGTGTGGCAGGCGGGCCCGGCCGGCTCGACCAGGGCGAGCAGCGCGTCGCCGTCGCAGTCGTAGCGCATCTGGACGACCCGCTGGACATTCCCCGAGGTCTCGCCCTTGCGCCAGATCTCGGAGCGCGAGCGGCTGAAGTAGTGCACCTCCCCGGTCTCCACGGTCAGCCGCAGCGACTCCGGGCTCATGTAGGCCAGCGTCAGCACCTCGCCGGTACCTGCGTCCTGGGTGACGCAGGGCAGAAGGCCGGCCTCTCCGAACTCGATTCCCTCCAGCATGCGGGCAAGTGTAGGGGCGCTCCGGCCGGCTATTCGATGCCGAGCCGGTCGAGCAGCGAGGCGTCCCGCCGCCAGTGCCTGCGCACGCGGACCTGGAGGTCGAGGAACACCTTCTTGCCCAGCTCGAGCTGCAGCTCCCTGCGCGCGGCGGTCCCGATCTCGGCGACCTTGCGGCCGCCGGCCCCGATCAGGATCCCCTTCTGGGACTCCGAGTCCGCCCAGATCTCCGCCCTCACCTCGACCAGCCCGTCGTCGCGCTCCTGAATCCCCGTGACCGAGACCTCGACGGAGTGGGGAACCTCCTCCCGGGTGCGGTTGAGCACCTGCTCGCGGATCAGCTCCGCGAGCAGGACGTCGCTGGGCTGGTCGCTTCGCTCCTGCGGGGGGTAGAGGAAGGGGCTCTCGGGCATCAGCTCGGCGAGCCTCCCGACCAGCTCCTCGAGCCCGCTGCCGGTGCGCGCGCTGAGGGGGAAGACCTCGCCCACCGCCTCGAGGCCGGCCGCGTCCTCGAGCGCCACCACGGTATCGGCGGGGCCGAGCCTGTCGACCTTGTTGACCGCGCAGATCAGCGGCACGCCCTCGTTCGCCGCCAGCAGCGCCCGGGCGATGAAGCGGTCGCCGGGACCGACCCCCTCCTCGCCGTTGACGACGAGCAGGGCCACGTCGGCGCCGGCGAGCTCGCGCTCGACCCGCCTCTGCATGCGCTCGGTCAGCGCGTCCCGGGGACGCTGCACGCCCGGCAGGTCCACGAGCACCAGCTGCCAGCCGGCCTCGGTGTCGGTGGCGACGCCCCGGACCGCCCGGCGAGTCGTCTGGGGGCGGTCGGAGACGATCGCCACGCGGCGCCCGACGATCGCGTTGACCAGGGTGGACTTGCCCGCGTTCGGCCTTCCCGCCAGGCCCACGAACCCGGCCCGCGTCATGTCCCCTCCCCCGCGCCCGCCGCCAGCGAGGCCAGCACCCGGCACTGCAGCGAGAGCATCTCGCCGCGGTCGGTCTGGTGGTCGTACCCGCAGAGGTGCAGGGCCCCGTGGACCGCCGCCTCGACGACGTCCTCGCAGTGCGCGGGGCAGATCACCACGTCGCCCAGCTCCCGCGGGCCGGCCGTCTCCCCCGCCCCGTCCACCGGAAAGGCGAGGACGTCGGTCGGGGCGTCCACGCCCCGGTGCAGCCGGTTGAGCTCGGCGATCCTCGCGGCCCCGACCAGCTCGACGGCGAGGTGCCCGTCGCGCACGCCGGCCGCCGCCAGCGCGGCGCCGACCGCGGCCCGCAGGTCGGCCGGCACGTCGCCGAGATCTGCGGTCAAGCCTCCTCCGGCCGGGGGTGACCGGGACGCTCCGCGTGCTCGCCGTAGGCGGCGACTATCCGCTGCACGAGCTTGTGCCGGACGACGTCCTCTCCGCCGAAGTGCACGAAGGAGATGTCCTCGACGTCGCTGAGGATCTCCCGCACCGCGATCAGCCCGGAGCGCTGCTCGGCGGGCAGGTCTATCTGGGTGATGTCCCCGGTCACCACCATCCGCGAGTTGAACCCGAGCCGGGTCAGAAACATCTTCATCTGCTCCGGGCTCGTGTTCTGGGCCTCGTCGAGGATCACGAAGGAGTCGTTGAGCGTCCTGCCGCGCATGAAGGCCAGGGGGGCGACCTCGATCACGCCGCGGTCGAAGTAGCCGTTGACGCGGTCGGGGTCGAGCATGTCGTAGAGAGCGTCGAAGAGGGGGCGCAGGTAGGGGTCCACCTTGGCCTGGATGTCGCCCGGCAGGAAGCCGAGCCGCTCGCCCGCCTCGACCGCGGGACGGGTGAGGATGATCCGCTGGACCTCGCGCTCGGCCAGCGCCGCCGCCGCCATGGCGACCGCGAGAAAGGTCTTGCCGGTCCCGGCCGGGCCGATCCCGAAGGTGATCGTGTGCCTGCGGATCGAGTCCACGTAGCGCTTCTGGTTGACCGTCTTCGGGGCCACCTTCGTGTTGCGGTGGCGCCAGACCACGTCCTCGAGGATCGCCGCTGGGCTCTGGTGCGCGTCCAGCGCTCCGGTCACGGCCTCGATCGTCCCCGGTGCGATCTCGTGGCCCTGCTCGATCAGCTCGACGATCTCGTCCACGACGGTGGCAGCCGTCTGCACCGCCTCGGATTCGCCGTCGAGGGTGAGCACGTTCCCGCGCAGGTGCAGCTCGCATCCGAGGTGTCCGCGCAGGGCCCGGATCACCGCGTCCTCGGAGCCGGCCAGCTCCGCGGCGACCGAGTTCTCGAGGGTCAGCCGCCTACGCGCCAAGCCTCTCCTGCACCGCCGCGCTGACCCGCTTGCCGTCCGCCCGGCCGGCGACGCGGCCGATCAGGACACCCATCACCTGCCCCATCTGCCTGCGCTCGGTCGCCCCGACCTCGGCGATCGCCTCGTCGGCGAGCGCGCCCAGCTCCTCGTCTGAGAGCTGCCGGGGCAGGTAGCCCTCGATCAGCTCGGCCTCGTGGCGCTCGGCATCCGCCTGCTCGGGGCGCCCGCCCTCCGCGAACGCCTCGGCGGCCTCGAGGCGCTTCTTGCGCTCCCGTTGGAGCACTGCGACCTCGTCGCCCTTGCCCAGCTTGGCGTCCTGCTGCAGGGCGTCCACGACCAGCCGCAGCGCCCCCGCGCGGTCGCGGTCCCCCGCCTTCATGGCGCTGCGGACTTCGGCCTGCACCCGCTCCAGGATCTCGCTCGATGCCATGCCGAAAGCCTAGTTGCTCGGGCCGGGCCCGCCGGAGCGATGCTCCAGCTCCACGTGCTCGACGCGGCCGGCGAGCGGCATCTGCAGGAACCGCGTCCCGAGCTCGGTGAAGGCGGCCGCGTCGCCGGTGCAGAGGAACCTGTAGTCGCCCTCGTCGCGGCGGGGGTTGATCAGCTCCCGCTGTTCGAGGGTGCGCTGCACGGCGCCGGCGACGGCGTGGCCGGCCGTGACCAGGCGAACGTCGCGCCCCAGGATCCGCTGGAGCATCGGCGCGACCAGCGGGTAGTGGGTGCAACCGAGGATCAGGGTGTCCACGCCGGCGCGCTTCAGGGGGGCGCAGTAGGAGCGCACGGTCTCGATCACCCCCTCCTCGAAGGGAAATCCGTGCTGGATGATCGGGGCCAGGTCAGGGGCCGCCACCTCGGTGACCTCCAGGCGCCGGCCCTGGGACCGAAGGGCGCGGCGGTAGGCGCCCCCCTCGACGGTGGTCGGGGTGGCGAGGACGCCGACCCGGCCGCTGTCGGTGATCGCGGCCGCTATCTCCGCTTCCGGGGCGATCACGGTGATCACCTCGACGCCGGCCGCGGCGGCGAGCCCGATCGCCTCCTCCCGGCCGGCCGTGGTGGCCGAGTTGCAGGCGATCACCAGCAGCTTCGCGCCGCGCTCGAGCAGGTGGGAGCTGACCTCGCGGACCCTTCCCCGCAGCTCCTCAACGCCCTTGATCCCGTAGGGGAAGTGGGCGCTGTCGCCGAGATAGAGGAAGTCCTCGGAGGGCAGCGAGACCAGGCACTCGTGGAGGACGGTGAGCCCGCCCACGCCCGAGTCGAAGACGGCGATCGGCAACTCCCTCGCGGGGGCCTTCGCGCTCAGGGGATCAGGCCCCAGGCTTGGCCACCATCAGGTAGACGATCACGACGAGCAGGACGCCGACGACGGTGCCGACGATGCCCTCGCGACGCGCCTCCCGCTGGTATTCCTCGGAGAGGACGACCTCGCCCGCCCCGGCGGCCTCGATCTCCGCCGCGACCATCGGCCCGAGGCGCCGGTCGGCCGGGATGAAGTACGCGCCGAGCAGGCCGCCGATCACGATCACTCCGAGGAACGAGGCGCTGATCCAGAAGGAGCCGAAGTCCCAGTTTCCCTCGCTGACCTGGTAGAGGCCGGTGGCGATCACGACGACCAGCGCGGGAGTCGCGAAGTAGCGGTTGATCGCCAGCTGCGCCTCGTGGACGTAGGGCAGGTGCCGGGGGTTCATGCGCATCGCCACCGGGAAGAGGAGCGACTCGGCGAAGGTCGCGCCAAACCCGACCATCACGGCGGTGATGTGCAGGAAGAGGGAGAACTCATAGCCCGTCAGGGCAAGCGGCAGGGTCATGGCGGGCCGAACCATATCGCCGCCCATTCGCCTGAGCGGTGGCGCTCGCGCTCGACCAGCCCGGCGCCGGCCATGGCCTCGGCGACCCCGTCGGTCTCGCCGACCAGGAGCCCCGAGCAGACGAGCGCGGCGGGCGCCTCCCGGCCGGCCAGCTCCGCGGCGACGATGCGGAGCAGCGGCGCGGTGAGGTTGGCGAGCACCGTGGGCTCCAGCGGCGGCAGCCCCTCCCTGAGGTTGACCGGCGTGGTCTGCACGGCGACGCCGTTGGCGGCCGCGTTGGCCTCGCAGGCCTCCAGCGCAGCGGTCTCGTGGTCGTAGCAGCGCACCGGGGCCCAGCCGAGCCGGGCCGCAGCGATCGCCAGCACGCCGGAGCCCGTACCGAGGTCGCTGAGACCGCCCCTGCCCCGCCGCGGCGTTCCAGGTCGGAGAGCGCCTCCAGGCAGAGCCGCGTGGTCGGGTGCGCCCCGGTGCCGAAGGCGCGGCCCGGGTCGATCACGACGTCCACGGCTCCTGGCCGCGGAGCCTCCCAGGAGGGCCGAAGCCAGAGTCGCCCGGCGACCAGGATCGGCTTGTGGAAGTCCTTCCAGCGATCGGCCCAGTCGTCGGGGATCTCCGTCGAGGAGACCTCGACGAGACCCGGGCCGGCGGCGGCCTCGACGGAGCCCAGGTCGGGAAGCTCGCCCTCGCCGCCGTAGATCGCGTACTCGACGTAGCCGGGCCCGCGGTCCTCCTCGACCCCGTTGGGCGCGAGCACCGTGAGCTCGGCCAGGACCGCCTCGGCCTGCTCGGTCCGGCACCTGACGGCCAGCCTGATCACCCCGGCACCGCCCCCCTCAGCCGAAGGCCCGGCGGACCCTCGAGAAAAGCCCCTGACGGCCGGGCTCGAGGTTCTCGGGGGTGATGGTCTCGTCGAGCCGGCTCGCCAGCTCGCGCTGCTCCTCGCTGAGGCTACCGGGCACGATCACCCTGAAGACCACCCGGAGGTTGCCGCGCCGCCCGCCGCCCAGCCGGGGCAGGCCCAGGCCGCGGAGGACGGCCTCCGACCCGGGCTGGGTGCCGGCCTCCGCCTCGACCTCCCGATCGCCGTCGAGGGTCGGCACCGTGACGGTGGTGCCCAGCATCGCCGCCGTGGCCGGGATGTCCAGGACGCTGATCAGGTCCTGGCCGTCCCGCTGGAAGCGCCCGTCCGGGGCCACCCTGACCTCGACGTAGAGGTCGCCCGGGCGACCGCCCGGCTCCCCGGCGTGCCCCGCTCCGCTGATCCGCACGCGCTGGCCGTCGCTGATCCCGGCCGGGATGTCCACCTCCCACCTCCTGGTCCCGACGGTGCGCCCGCTCCCGTCGCACTCCTCGCAGGGGGTGTCGGCGACGCGCCCGTCGCCGCCGCAGGCGTCGCAGACGACCGCCCGGACCATGTTGCCGAAGGCGGTGCGAGTCACCTGGCGCAGCTGACCGTTGCCGCCGCAGCGCTCGCAGGCGCGTATCGGAGTGCCCGGCTGGGCGCCGTTGCCCCTGCAGCGCTCGCACGAGCTCACGGCCTCGAAGCAGACCTCGCGGCGGACCCCGGCGAGCACCTCGTCGAGCGTCACCTCGACGGAGGTCCCGATGTCTCCCCCGTCCGCCGGCCCGCCGCCGAAGCCGAACCCCTCGCCGGCGCCGAAGAACGCCTGGAAGAGGTCCTCGATGGAGCCGAACCCCTCGCTGCGCGGGGCCCAGCCGCCGGAGCGCAGCCCCTCGTGCCCGTAGGCGTCGTAGGTGCGGCGCTGCTCGGCGTCGGAGAGCACCTCGTAGGCCTCGGCCGCCTCCTTGAACTTCTCCTCCGCGTCGGGGTCGTGGGCGTTGACGTCGGGGTGGAGCTCGCGGGCCAGCCTGCGGAAGGACTTCTTGATCTCCGCCTCGGAGGCGTCCCGCTCGACGCCCAGCACCTCGTAGTAGTCGCGAGGCATCGCTAGCGCTCGTAGACCGTCTCGAAGTAGCGCGAAAGCTCGCGGGCGGTCTCGCGCACCGAGGCGATCGCCTTCGCGTAGTCCATCCGCAAGGGTCCCACCACGCCGACCGAGCCGAGGTTGCGGTAGCCGAGGCCGTAGTTGGCGCCGACCACGCTGACCGAGCGAAGCTCGGGCTGGGGGTTCTCGTCGCCGATCCAGAAGAAGACCGAGCGCTCGTCGAGCGTCGAGCGGAGCATCCTCAGGACGTTGGCCCGCCCCTCGAGCGCAGTCATCAGCTTGTCCACCCGGGGAAGGTCGGCGAAATGGGCCTCGGAGAGCAGGCGCGAGGCGCCGTCCACGTAGAGCGACTCGGGCGCGTCGGGCTCGAGCCTCGTGAAAACGGCCTCCAGGCGCGAGACGAATGCCGCCTCCCGCTCGCTCAGCTCGGCGTCGTCGAGGCGGCCGGGGATCATCCGGGCGCCGACGCTCATCCCCGCAAGCGACTCGTTGAGGTAGCTGGAGGCCCACTCGACGAGCCCGGGGTCGAGCGGCTCCTCGAAGCTGAACACCCGTTTGGTGACCGCCCCCGTCGAGGTGATCACCACCACCATCGCCACCTCGGGCTGCAGGCGCAGCACCTCGACGCGATGGATCGTCGCCGACTCCAGGGGCGGAGCGGTCGCCAGCGCCATCAGGTCGGTGACCCTTGCCAGGACGGTGGTCGTCTCGCGCATCGCCTCGTCCACCTCGCGCCGCAGCCGTGAGAGCTCCAGATCCATCCCGGGCCGGGTCGAGGGCGGCCCGGCCTCGACCAGGGACTCGACGTAGCGGCGGTAGCCGGCATCGCTCGGCACCCGCCCCGCCGAGGTGTGGGGATGGGTGAGCAGCCCGGCCGCCTCGAGGGCCGCGAGCTCGGCGCGGACCGTCGAGGGCGCCCACTCGATGTCGCGACGCTCGGCGATCGACTTCGAGGGCACCGGCCGGCCCGACTCCAGGTGGGCGTCGACGACCAGCCGCAGGATCAGCTCCTGGCGTTCGCTGAGCATCCCTACATCCTAGAAACCGCGCGGCCCGGAGACCGCGCGATGCTCCCCACCCCCTCCCCCCGGTTTCCCCCCGTTTCCCCCCGAACGTCCCGGAGTTGTCGCTATGGGGGGTACTCCCGGACGTTCGGTGTCGGGCCGAACCCGGCGGGTACGGGGCCGTGCGCTCGCGCCAGCCTGGGCGCCGGGGCTCCGGGCCGTGCACAGGACGCGCCTCCGGGCCGTGCAGGCGCCTGGGCTCCGGGCCGTGCAGAGGACGCGCCTCCGGGCCGTGCAGGCGCCTGGGCTCCGGGCCGTGCAGAGGACGCGCCTCCGGGCCGTGCAGGCGCCTGGGCTCCGGGCCGTGCAGAGGACGCGCCTCCGGGCCGTGCAGGCGCCGGGGGCGTCAGCGCTGGGCGTTGCGAACCGCGTCAGCCGTAGCTGCCGACCCCGCTCGGCCGGTGCAGCAGCCTGCCCAGCACGCCGAGGAAGGCGAAGGCGAAGGCGCCGAAGAGCAGCGCCGGAACGAGCCAGGAGATCGGGCCCCAGGGCACGACCACCCCGCTCGAGGTCTTCCCCGTGTAGGGCTGGAAGTACTCGCACCTGGTGCCGACCGGGAAGGCGGAGAAGCTCTGGTCGTAGTTCCGCCCGGCGCCCTTGCCAATGCACCCGTCCCCGGCCAGACCATCGGCGGCGGTGAACCCGAGCAGCAGGATGGCGAGGACCAGGCAGGTTGTGGCAGAAAACCCAGCCACCGCGGTCGGACTCGCCCCCCTTTGCATGTTTTCAGGGTAGGTCGGGAAACTCCTGCAAGGCGCCTGTCGCACCCGCTGACAGGCAATTTTCACCGCCGGTGCCCCCCAGTCGAGCTTCAACTTCCCGACGATATTCAGCTGTTTCTTGAAGTTCGGCGGGGGTTAGCCGAGCTCGAGCTCGGCTTCGGCGTTGCGAATCACCTTGTTCTCGCCCTGCGCGGCCTCGGTGTCGATGAGGACCCGGTCGCCCTCGACCTCGCGGACGGTGCCGCTGACGACGATCTCCTGCTCGGGAGCGCCCATGCCCCTGAACTGGACCTTGAGGCGCTTCAGCGCCTTCGGGTCGCCGCCGGCGGGCTCAGTGTTGGCGCGGGCCACGAGCCCCATCATGTAGAGGCCGTGCAGGATGTTTCCCGGCAGCCCCACCGCCCTGGCGAACTCCGGGTCGATGTGGATCGGGTTGAAGTCGCCCGAGGCGCCCGCGTAGCGGTGCGGGAGATACTTGTCCGGCGTCACCCGCAGCTCCGGAATCTCGTCGCCCGGCTTCATCTCGGCCATCTCACACCCCCCTGACGATGTTCGTCCAGGTGGCCCGCACGGTCATCGCGCCGTCCTGGTTGACTGAGGTGGACTCGAAGACGTAGAAGCCCATGCCGCCCTTTTCGGTGATCTCGGCGCAGGTGGCGGTCGTAGTGATCACGTCGCCCGAGCAGACCGGCTCGCCCCAGACGAACTCCTGGCCGCCGTGGACCATCGCCGCCAGGTTGATCCCCACCTCGGGGTCGATGATCGCCGGGCCCATCGCCGGGGCCGCGTAGACGACGCAGAACATCGGCGGGGCGACCACGTCCCGGTAGCCCGCCGCCAGGGCTGCGTCGCGGTCGTAGTGGGCGGGGTTCTCCAGGCCGAGGACTCCCGCGTACTCCCTGATCTTCTCGCGGCCGACCTCGTAGCTCGCCTCCGGCCACTGCTTGCCCACGGCGTCCGTCCTCACGCTCACGATGGCGGACTCTATTGGTAGGGTCGCCACCATGCTCATCTCCACCATGAACGACGTCCCCGGCTACCGCGTGGACGAGGTCCTCGGTGAGGTCTTCGGCCTGACGGTCCGCTCCCGCAACATCGGCTCGCAGATCGGAGCCTCGCTGAAGTCGCTGGCGGGGGGCGAGCTGAAGGGGATGACCAAGATGCTCGCCGAGGGCCGCCAGCACGCCACCGACCGCCTGATCGAAGAGGCCGAGGGCAAGGGCGCCAACGCGATCATCGCCTTCCGCTTCGACACCTCCGAGCTGGGGACGACCTGGACCGAAATCTGCGCCTACGGCACGGCGGTAATGATCAGCAAGGTCTCCTAGCGGCGGCGCGGCGGGCGGGCCTCCCGGGCCGGCGGCGCTCAAGGCGGCGAGCCTCCCGACCGGCGGCGCTCAGCGCGGCGGGCCGGCCTCCCGGGCTGCCCGCTCCTCGCCGCGGCGCGCAGCAGCGATCGCCTCGGCACGCTCGTTGTAGATATGAAAGCGGACCGCGCGACCAGCCTCGAGCTCGAACATGTAGGTGGCACGCATCTCAACCGGTGCTCCGCTCGCCTTTCCCCGGGCCGCTTGACGACAGGTCACGACGACGTGGCTCTCTCCCACCGGCTCGATCAGCTCGATGTCGAAGTTGAACTCCTCCCAGGCATCGAACCAGCGCGCCGACCAGCGCAGGTAGCCCGGTACGCCGTGGAATCGCCCCGCATTGGCAAAGGTCTGCTCCGAGTAGACCTCCACTCCCGGATCGAGGTAATCCACCGCGGCCTCGGGACCGTTCTCCGCGAACTCCCTGAAGGCAGCCTCGACCAGACGCGCGTTCTCGCGAGCCTGCCGGCGGGCCGCCTCCCCGCCGGCGCCGCTCCCCCCATGCGTCTCGCTACTCATCGATCTCCAGCACCGCGAGGAAGGCCTCCTGGGGGACCTCCACCCGCCCCACCTGCTTCATTCGCTTCTTTCCGGATTTCTGCTTCTCCAGAAGCTTGCGCTTTCGGGTGACGTCGCCGCCGTAGAGCTTCGCGGTCACGTCCTTGCGCAGCGCCTTGACGGTCTCGCGAGCCAGCACCCGAGAGCCGATGGCCGCCTGGACGGGGATGTCGAACAGCTGGCGCGGGATCGTCTTCTGGAGGCGCTCGACCAGGGCCTTGCCCGCCGCGTAGGCGGAGTCGCGGTGGACGATCACCGAGAGCGCGTCCACCTTGTCGCCGGCAAGCAGGATGTCCAGCTTGACCAGGTCGGAGGTGCGGGCGCCGATCGGCTCGTAGTCCAGCGAGGCGTAGCCGCGCGTCGAGGACTTCAGGAGGTCGAAGAAGTCGAGGACGATCTCGGCGAGCGGCAGGTCGTAGCGAATCTGGACACGCTGGGGGCTCAGGTAGTGCATGTCCACATGCGTGCCGCGCCGCCCCTGGCAGAGCTCCATCACCGGCCCCACGTACTCCGAGGGGGTGATGATCGTCGCCCGGATGTAGGGCTCGTCGATCTCCTCGATCGAGGCGGGATCGGGCATTCCCGTCGGGCTGTGGACCTCGATGACCTCGCCGCCGCCGAGGTGGACCTCGTAACGGACGTTGGGGGTGGTCGCGAGCAGCTCGAGGTCGTACTCGCGCTCCAGGCGCTCGCGGACGATCTCCATGTGCAGCAGGCCGAGGAAGCCGCAGCGAAAGCCGAACCCGAGCGCGTCGGACGTCTCCGGCTCATAGGAGAGCGCCGCATCGTTGAGGGCCAGCTTGTCGAGGGCGTCGCGGAGGTCCTCGTAGCGGTCGGTGTCGATCGGGTACAGCCCGCAGAAGACCATCGGCTTGACTTCGCGGTAGCCCTCCAGCGCGACGCCGGCCGGGCGCCCGCGACTGGTCAGCGTGTCGCCGACGCGCAGCCTCGCGACGTCCTTGATCCCGGTGATCACGTACCCGACCTCGCCGGCGGACATCCCGCCGGCCGGCGACATCCCCGGCCGGAAGAAGCCGATGTCGTCGATGTCGGCCTCCGTGCCGGTCTGCATGGCTACGATCTGCTCGCGCCGCTCGAAGGCGCCGTCGAACATCCTCACGTAGGCGACCACGCCCCGGTACTGGTCGAACTCGGAGTCGAAGATCAGCGCCCGCGGCGGCGCCTGCGGGTCGCCGCTCGGGGCAGGCACGCGTTCGACGATCGCCTCCAGCACTTCCACCACCCCCTCCCCCGTCTTCGCGGAGATGCGGAGCACCTCGCCCGGTTCCCCCCCCAGCAGGTCGGCGATCTCGCCCGAGACCCGGTCGGGCTCGGCGCCGGGCAGGTCCACCTTGTTGACGACCGGGATCAGCTCGAGGCCGTTCTCGATCGCCAGGTAGGTGTTGGCGACGGTCTGGGCCTCCACACCCTGCGAAGCGTCGACGACCAGCAGGGCGCCCTCGCACGCCGCCAGGCTCCGCGAAACCTCGTAGGAGAAGTCCACGTGGCCCGGGGTGTCGATCAGGTGCAGGTGGTAGGTCTCCCCGCCGGCGGCCCGGTAGTCCACCCTCACCGCCTGGGCCTTGATGGTGATCCCGCGCTCCCGCTCGAGGTCCATCGAGTCGAGGACCTGGGCGCGCATCTTCTTCGGGTCCATCGCCCCGGTGACCTCGAGGATACGGTCGGCGAGGGTCGACTTGCCGTGGTCGATGTGCGCGATGATCGAGAAGTTGCGGATCCGGTCCATCCCGGCGCTGAGTATGGCGATCCGGCCCGCGCACCCGCCGAGCTTCAAGTTCCGGCGGCCATACAGCGGTTTCTTGAAGCTCGGCGAAGGGGGGTTGGTCAGGGGCAGGCGGAGGGGTCCAGCGGGCCGTCGAGGCGGAAGACGACCGTCGGCGCCACCCGCAGCACCCGGCGGGCCGCGGGGTCCGAAGCGGTCCACGCCGCCTGGGGCGGAAAGGCCGGCCCGGGGGCGAGGCGATCGCGGCTGACGACCACGTAGTCGTAGGCGCCCTCGTTGAGCGCCCGGCGCCAGGCCCGACAGCCCTTCGGGGCGACGAAGCCGGCACGGGGGCGGTGAACCCCCACCCACTGGACCCAGTTGGAGAGGTCGGTGCCCCAGAGCGGGTACTGGCGGGTCGCGGTGGTCGCGATCCGCACGCCCGAAAGGTCCCGCGCCCATCGGAAGGCGGCGTCGAGGCCGGCCACCGTGAAGCCGGGCCGCGCGTAGCGGTTCTCCAGGTAGGTCCGCTGGGCTCGCGCGCCCGCGGCAACGACGAGCAGGCCCAGGGCGACGGCAACCGCCCGCGCCGCATGGCCATGGCCGGTCCGCGCCGCATGGCCATGGCCGGTCCGCGCCGCATGCCGACGGCCCGGCCACCCTGCGGTGACCGCGCCGGCCAGGCAGGCGACGCCCAGGCCGAGCGCGAGCGCGGTCGCCAGGTATCCCGAGTACCAGGGCTCGCCGGATTCCGCGACGAAGCTGAAGACCACCGCGAGGCCCGCCAGGACCGTCCAGCGGGCGCGGGCGGAGCGAAACCGGGGAGCGACGGGGAGCAGGGCCAGGCCGATCACCAGGGCGGGTGCCAGGTACCTGAGGCCGGAAGCGAAGCCGAGCGGGTGGCCGTCGGGACCCGAGGCCGAGGCGGGAGCCACCAGCCAGGCCGCAGCCGCGACGACCCCGGTCAGAGCCGCCACCCGAAGAACCGGCTCCGCCCGCCGGACCAGCGGGAGCGCGAGGCCGGCCGCGGCCAGGGCGAGGACGGCGGGCCAGAGCAGCCCCAGGGCCTCGTGGAGGCCGGGGAAGAACCAGCCGGTCCAGATCGAGGGGTCGAAGAGGTACCCGGCGACCGAGGCTCCGGCGCGCCCCCCTATCGGCTGGTCGGGCGATGGCAAGCCGAGCGGCCCGAGGGACTTCAGCCAAGGCAGCGGGTTGCCGGCGTGGACGAGGTTCCGCAGGTACCAGAAGCCGCATCCGGCCAGCGCCGGCAGCCCGGCGAGGGCGAGCGCGCGCAGCCGCTCCCCCCGCGGGGCGATCGCGGCGAGGCCGGCGACCAGGGCGAGGGCGGGCGCCAGGTAGTTGACCTTGGTGCCGGCCGCGAGCCCGGCCGCGAGCCCGCAGATCGCCACCGCCCCCGGCGCGATCCCCCCGGCGGCCTTCCCGGTCGGCGCCCCCGGGGCGGACAGGCGGGAGGCGGCGCCTTCCGGGTCGCGCTCAGCGCTCGCCGCGCTGACGGCCACGGCAAGCGAGGTGAGCAGGAAGAAGATCGCCGGCATGTCGTTGCGCGCCTCTCCGGCCTGGTCGGCAAGGATCCCGCTGCCCAGCACCAAGGCAGCGCCGGCGAGCGAGACCGGCGCGGCCCCGAAGGGGCGGCCAAGGCACCAGGCAGCCACCAGGCACCCGGCCAGCCAGCCCAGGTTGAGCAGGGGTGAGAGCAGGTCGCGCGAGAAGGCGAGGATCCCGATCCCGTGCACGAGCTCCGAGTTCTGGGGGTAGAACCAGGCCAGGAACTGGGGGGCGATGAACTGGATCCGGAAGGTCTCCCCGCTCTGGGCGAACCCGGCCGCGAAGGGCCCGTGGTACCAGGTCGAGTCGAACCCGGTCATCCCGGTGCTGAGGCGCAGCCGAACCCCGATGAAGAAGTGGGCGATCACCACGGCCGCGAAGGCGAGTCCCGCCAGCCGCAGCTCCAGGGAACCCGGCTGCGCCGCGGGTCCGGCGCCGCTCTCTCCGGTCCCCAGCCAGACCCGCAGGCAGACGCCCGCCGCCGCGACAACCACCAGCAGCGGCAGTGGCCGCAGCGCCCCGAAGAGCCCGAGCAGCTCCGCGGCCCCGAGCACGAGGGCCAAGGCGAGCACCGCCACGGCCAGCCAGGCGGGGGGCCCCGACCAACCTCCGAGCAGCCTCGCCCGGACGCTGGTCGCGCCGAGCACCGAGGTCCCGGCCAGAGCCAAGACCTCGAAGACCCCGAGCAGGTACCTGGAGGTGCTCAGCACGCGGCCCTCAACCGCGGCGCAGCAGCCGCGAGATCTGCGCCAGCTCCGGGACCCTGAGGACCCAAACTCCGGCTAGGTAGGTCAGGCCGCCGGCCGCGAGGGCGGCGGTGAGCGAGATCACCTGGTCGGCGAGGGCACGCCCGAGCTGGGCGTCGAGCACGTCCCAGACCGCGTAGCTGACCGCAGCGAGGGCGGCGGAGGCGAGGGCGATCCGCACCACCGAGAACAGGAACCGCCCCAGCTCCAGACCGTCGAGCTCCCCGCGCAGGATGACGACCTGCGCGAGCACGCTGGCCGCCGTCGCGATGGCCGTGGCGGCGACGATGCCGCCGATGCCGAAGGGCTTGTAGAGAAAGTACGCCGAGAGGGCCGTGATCGAGAGGTTCCCGGCGGAGATCGCGGTCGGGATCCAGGGACGTTGGATGCTGAAGAAGGTCCGGGTGAGCAGCAGGAAGAGGCCGTTGGTGGGAAGCGAGAAGGCGAACCAGAAGAGTGCCGTGGCGACGAGCTGCGTCTGCGACGCGGTGAACTCGCCCCGCTGGTAGACCAACCGGATCATCGGCTCGGACAGCACCAGCACGGCGGCCGCGGCCGGGACCAGGACGAAGACGATCTGGCGCATCCCGTTCGCCATCGTCGCCCGCAGGTCGGCCTTGGCGCCGCGGGCCGCGAACCTGGCCAGGGTCGGGAAGAGCACCGTGGCTATCGCCACCGAGAAGATCCCCTGGGGGAGCTGGTAGATCCGGAAGGCCTTGTCTATCGCGGCGGGGGCCTCGTCGCCCTGGCCGGCCACCAGGCTGCCGAAGAAGCTGTTGATAAGCAGATTGAAGTTGATCAACCCGAGGCTGATCGTCACCGGCAGCATCAGCAGCAGCACGCGGCGCACGTCGCGGTTTCTCCAGTCGAAGCTCCAGCGGAACTGGAAGGGGGTGTTGCGCAGGTCGAAGGTAGGGATCAGGAGCTGCACGAGCGTCCCGGCGACGACGCCGATCGCGTAGGCGTAGATGCGGTCGTCGCCGTGGAAGAGCGGGACGAGGACGACGAGGCCGAGGATGATCGTCAGGTTCCAGAACAGCGGCGCGATCGCGAAGGCGCCGAAGCGGTCATAGCTGTTGAGGATCCCGACCACGACGCCGCTGAGCCCGAGCAGGATGAGGATCGGGAAGAGGATCTGCGAGAGGGTGATCGTCAGGTCCTTTATCTGGCCCGTGAAGCCCGGGGCAAACAGGGGCATGATCAGCGGCGCGGCCACCACGAACACCGCGGTGATCACCCCGAGGATCATCGTCACGAGCAGCAGCAGCGTCGAGGCGAGGCGGAAGGCCTCGCGGTAGTTGCGCCGCTCGATCTCCTCGGTGAAGACGGGCACGAAGGCGGGTTGCAGGGCGGCGTCGGCGAACAGGCTCCGGACCAGGTTGGGGACCTGGAAGGCGATCGTGAACGCCGACATCGGTCCGCTCACCCCGAAGTAGCTGGCGGCGACGATCTCGCGGACCAGCCCGGCGATCCGTGAGGCGGCGGTGGCGACCGAGAAGAACGCGGTGGAGCGGGCGATCCGCCCGCCCTGGCGGCCGGGAGCAGGCTCGGCCGCCGGCTCCTCGCCGGGCTCGAAGGCCTCCGCGGCGCGCACCGCCGCGTCCGCGGCGATCGCGGCGGAGTCGCGCTCGGGTGTCTCGGCAGCCTCGGTGCTCTCCAAGCTGGGTCCCACTCGCTATAGTCGGCGGCCGCCTGGGGCCGGGCGACCCGCCCGCAGGCACGAAATCATGGCCAACATAGCCTCACAGAAGAAGCGGATCCTACGCAGCGAGCGCGAGCGCGCCGAGAACCGGCGCCTGACGAGTTCCGTGAAGACGCATTTCCGGCGGCTGGAGAAGGCGGTCGAGGAGGGCGATGCCGAGGTGGTGGCAAGCGAGCACCGCTCGCTGGTTTCGAGGATCGACAAGGCTGTCCAGCGCGGCGCGCTTCACGCCAACACCGGGGCCCGCAAGAAGTCCCGGGCGGCTCGCATCGCCGTCGGCGGCTGAGACCGCTGTGGGCAGGTCCGAGAAGCGGAGTGACGGGCGCAGCCCGCTGCGCACCGGTCTGATCTGGGCCCTGGTCGTCTTCGCGGTCCTCTTCGCGGTTCTCAACCTGGACTCGGTGCGGGTGCACTGGGTGGTCGGCACCTGGGACACCTCCCTGCTGATCGTCATCCTCCTCTTCTTCGGCCTCGGTGCGCTTGCGGGCTGGTTCTTCGCCCGCCGCAGCCGCCCCTAGCTCCTCGCCGAAACGCAAGTTCCGTCTGACTATCAGACGGAACTTGAAGCTCGGCGGGGGGGTGCTATCCGGCGCCGGCGGCGCGCCGCAGCGCCAGGGTCAGGGCCAGGCGATCCCCGTACTCCGCGCCGCCCCGGCACCAGACCTCGAGGTCGGCGAGCGCGCAGGCCGCCTCGCGCAGGCGTTCCGGGCTGATCCGCTCGAGCCGCGAGACCAGCATCTTCGCGGCGTACGGGTGCATACCCTTGAGGCCCCCGGCCACCTCCTTCGGCGACCGCCCCGCCTCGAGCCGGTCCATCGCCTCCAGGGCCCGCCGTAGGCGGGAGGCGACAGCGTAGACCAGACCGGTCACGTTCTCGCCCTGCGCGACCAGCCGCTCGGAGACCTCGACCGCCCGCGCCGGGTCCTGCTCGAGGATCGCGTCCGAGAGGGACCAGGCGGCCTCCTCGGAGGTGTCGGCGACCATCGCCTCGAGGTCGCCCACGTCCACCGTTCCCCCGCCTGCCCAGAGGGCCAGGCGGTCCAGCTCGTTGGATAGCCGCACGAGGTTCGTTCCCATCCGCGAGGTGAGCAGCCTGGCGGCCTGCGGGCTGAGCGTGAACCCCTTCTCCCGCGCCTCGGCGACCAGGTGGGCGGGCACCTGGCGGGCCGAGGGCGCCTCGAAGGAGTGGACCTCTCCTCCGGCGCCCTTCACCGCCTTGGCGAGTGCGGCGGGGGCCTTGCCGCGGGCGATCAGGACGACGGTGAGGTCGTCGGGCAGGGCCCCGAGCGCCTCGCAGACCTCCCGGAGCTGGGCCCCCTTCCAGCGCTCCACCCCGTCCACCAGCAGGTAGCGCCTGGCCTCGGTCAGGGACATCGCCGGGATCTCGGCGATGACCGCCTCGGCGCGGGGCGCGCCCCGACCCTCGGATGCCTCGATCACCCGCAGGGCGGACGTCCCGCCCTCGCCCTCCGCCCGCGCCCGCAGGCGGGTCCTGGTCGCGTCGATCTTCGCAGCGTCGGTGCCGGCGATCAGGTACGCGGGGCGCATCGGGCCGGCCATGGGGCGAGTCTAGCCCTCGCCGTGAACGCTGAAACGGCGCGGCCCGGCGGACACCGTGACGGTGCCGTCGAGATCGGTGCGGAAGACCGCGACCCGGTGGCCGCGCAGGGTCGCGACCGTCTGCGGAGTCGGGTGGCCGTAGGGATTGTCCCGCCCGACCGAGATCACCGCTGCCTCGGGCACGGTGCGGTCCAGCAGCGCCGCGAGACCGGCGTCACGGCTGCCGTGGTGGGCCACCTTGAGGACGTCGAGAGGGCCGGGATCGATCGGCACTGACTCGGCCTCGGCGTCGCCGGTGAGCAGCATGGAGAACCCGCCCCAGCGCGCCAGCAGCACCAGGGAGCCCTGGTTGGGATCCGCCGCGGCCGCCGGCCCCAGGCCCGCGGCCGGCGGCCAGAGCACCTCGAGACGGAGCCGGCCGCTACGCAGCTCCGACCCCTCCGCAACGCGCTCCACCTTCGCACCGGCCGCCCGCGCCTCGCCGAGGAGGTGCGGTCGTGCCGCTCCGTAGAGGACCCGGTGCACGGGCAGGCTCCCGAGCAGGTCGCGGACGCCTCCGGCATGGTCGGACTGATCATGGGTGAGGAGGAGGGCGGCGAGCTCCCCCACGCCGGCGGCACGGAGCTTCTCCACCAGCCCGTCGCCGGGCGGGCCGCCGTCGACCAGGACCGCTCCGGCGCCGGCTGGCTGGAGAAGGATGGCGTCGCCCTGGCCCACGTCGAGAACCTCGACCCGCAGCCCCAAGCGGGGCGGCGCGCCGGATTCCGGCCCGCCGGAGACCTCGCCGAGGAGCAGCAGCACGCCGGCCGCCACGCCCGCGAGCGCCGCCAGCCGCGGGATGGCGCGGTCGGCCGGCCCTCGGCCACCGGACCGCATGGGGGCGCGGTCGGCCCCCGGCCGGCCCCGGAGCCGCCGGCGCTCCCACCTGCGGAGCGCACCCAGCGCCAGCGCCGTCGCCACGCCCGTCGCCGCGTAGGCGGCGCCGATCGCGAGGGGACCGGAGAGGCGAACTTCAGCGACCGCCCATGCCGGCCGGCCGCACCACTCGGCGATCTGGGCGACGTACCCGAGCAGCAGCGAGTTGACGGCATTCAGCGGCACCACCGGGAAACCGGGGACCTGGGCGAGGGCGGCCACGGCCATCCCCAGCCACATCGAGGGCGCGACCGCCGGCAGGACGAGCAGGTTGGCGAGAAGCGAGGTCACCGAGAACCTGCCGAAATGGTGGGCGATCAACGGTGTCGTGGCCAGCGTCGCCGCAAGGGTGACCGCCGCTCCCTCGGCAAGCGCGCGCCGCCACCCCTTCGCTGCGGACCCACCGGGAAGGGCGGTGCGCAGAGGCGCCGCCAGCGCGAAGATCCCGACCACCGCCGCGAAGCTGAGCTGCCAGCCGACGTCGCCGCTCGCCCGCGGGTTGAGCGCCAGGGTGACCGCCGCCGCCGCGAGCAGCGCGTGGGCGCGTGAGGCGGGCCTTCCGGCCAGGGTCGCGGCGATCCCGGCGGCACCCATCACGCCGGCCCGCTGGATCGAGGGACCCCCGCCGGCCAGCGGAACGTAGAGAGCGATCAGTCCGCACGTCCAGAGCAGCCGCTGGCGCAGCGTCAGGCCTGCCAGGGCGAGAAGGGGGGCCGCCAGCAGGACAAGCAGGACGACGTTCTGGCCCGAGACGGCGAGCAGGTGGCTGAGCCCCGAGCGCCGGAAGTCCTCCACCGTGGCCGGGTCGATGCGATCGTCCTGGCCGAGCACGAAACCCCGGGCAAGGGCCGCCTCGCGCGAGGGGACCCCCTCCCCGAGGGCGGACTCGGCGCGGCGCCGGATCGCGTCGAGGCGCCCCTCCACCCCGCCACGGTCGCCGCCTGTGAGATCGATCCGGGCGGCGTGCAGCACCATCGCGATCCCCTCACGCGCCAGGGTTTCCCGGTAGTAGTTGGGCGGCCGGCGCAGGACCCCGCGCGCGCCGACCCCCTCCCCGACCTCGAGGTCGGGCACCGGCTCGGGGGCCTCGAACAGCACCCGGCCGGCCGGCGCCGAAACCTGAACCCGAACCATTCCTTCGCTGCGCCGCGGCACCGCCGCCACGTAGCCGGTCACGGCGATCCGTGAGCCCGGGTCTCCGCGCAGCGCCCCGGCCGCGATGGCGTCGAGCCGGGCGCCGCCGGCGATCAGCCCAAGGCCCGCGCAGGCCATGGCGAGCGCCGCGCCCCGCAGGGCCCGAGGCCCGCCGCCCGCCGCGGCGATCGCGACCGCCCCCGCCGCCAGCGCCGCGATCTCCGGCCGGCCGGCCGCGAGACCGGCGAACGGCGAGAGCCCCAAACCTGCCGTGGCGCCCAGCAGCGCCCAGAGCCGCAGGGCCACGCTAGGGCTGAAGCCGCGCCCGCAGGGCCTCCATGGTGGCCGGTCCGATGCCGCTGATCTGGTTCAGCTGCTCGACCGAGGCGAGGCCGCCGTGCTGGTCGCGGAACTCGATGATGTCCTGGGCGGTGACGGGCCCGATCCCCTCGATCGAGTCGAGTTGCTCGGCGGTGGCGGTCCCGAGGCTGATCGGAGCGTCCTCGCCGGCGGCGGACGCGGCGGGCCCTGCCCCGGAAGGGGCCCGGTCGGGAACCACGACCTGCTGGCCGTCGGCGAGCCGCGCCGCGAGGTTCACGGCCTCGACCTCCGCCGATCCGGTGGGGCCGCCGGCGCGCCGGACGGCGTCGTTGACCCGTGCGCCGGCCGGCAGCCTGAAGACGCCCGGGCGCCGCACCGCCCCGGTCACGTCCACGACCAGGTCCCCTCCCCCGGCCCCGCCCGACCTGAACGACACTCCGGAGGGCTCGCCACCGAAAGGCGCGCCGCTCTGATCGCTCCCCTCCCGGCGCAGGGCGCGCGCGCCGATCAGGAGCAGGGCGACCCCGACGGCCACGTAGACGGCGAGCTGGCTGCGGGAAAACTCCGGCACGCGGGCAGAATCACCACCTCCGGCGCGCCTGTGGGGCGCGAATCGTGCCTATCGGCGCGCCGGAGGCACGCGTACCGCGCGCCTCCGCCCGATCACGCCCTAGTAGTCGTCCCCGTCGTCGTAGCCGGCGGCCTCGGCCATGCGGTCGTCGTAGAGCTCACCGGAGGCGACGGGCGGGGATTGCACCGAGACCAGCGCGAGGTCGCCGGAGCCGGGGTTCTC
The DNA here is from genome assembly GCA_046330315.1 of Solirubrobacterales bacterium. GTDB lineage: Bacteria > Actinomycetota > Thermoleophilia > Solirubrobacterales > 70-9 > JAXLSZ01. The sequence continues at coordinate 226,791 of JAXLSZ010000004.1, read as the reverse complement.
GATCGCATGGTCGGTCGCCGGCGGCACGAGGATGACGTCGCCCTCGGCGATCTCGCCGGTGTCGCCGGCGACCGTCATCCTCCCCGTGCCCCGCACCACCACGTAGGCCTGCTCGGACTCCTCGTGGGCGCGCAGGTTGGCCTCGACGCCGGCCGGAACCTCGATCCAGGACAGCGAGAGGTTGCGGGAGCCCAGCTCACCGGCGTCCATGAGGATTCGGGCGCGCAGGCGGTGCCACTCCTCGATTGGAGCCTGGTCCAGTCGCCGCAGGAGCACGCGGGACTTGTAGCAGACGCCGGGAAGGCCGGCTCAGCGAACCACCAGGTTGACCAGCCTGCCGGGCACGACGACCTCCTTGACGACCTCCTTGCCGTCGATGTGGCGCCTGACGTTCTCGCTCGCCTTGGCCAGACCGACGAGCTCCGGCCCCTCCGCGTCGGCGGGAGCCTCGAGCCGGTCGCGGAGCTTTCCGTTGACCTGCACCGCGACGGTGACGGTTTCGCTTTCCAGCAGCTCGGGCTCGGCCCGGGGCCAGGGCTGCTCGGTCAGCCTCCCGCCAGCCAGCCCCTCGTAGACCTCGCAGGCCAGGTGGGGCGCGAAGGGCTGGATCAGCGAGGCAGCGGTGATCGTCGCGAAGCGCAGGGCGGCGTCGCCGCCGGGGTCTCCGGCGATCGCCTCCTTAACCCGGTAGGCCTCGTTGACCAGCTCCATGACGGCGGCGATCACCGTGTTGAACTGGAACCCGCGCTCGAAGTCGCGGGTGGCCTTGTCCACCGCCCAGTGGGATTTGCGCAGCAGGGCCAGCGCCTCGCCGCCGGCCTCGCGGACCGCGCCGGAGTCCAGGGGGATCCCCGCCCCCCCTTCGCCCACCTCCTCGCTGAGCCGCCAGAGCCTGCCGAGGAACCTGTGGACCCCCTCCACGCCCTCGTCGGTCCAGTCGCCGCCGCGCTCCGGCGGGCCCATGAAGCAGATGTAGGTGCGGGCGCTGTCGGCCCCGAAGCGCTCCACGTACTCGGCCGGGCTGACGGTGTTGCCCTTCGACTTCGACATCTTCGCCCCGTCGCGGGTGATCATCCCCTGGGCGAAGAGGTTCGCGAAGGGCTCCTGGACCTCCACCAAGCCCATGTCGGCCAGCGCCTTGGCGAAGAAGCGGGCGTACATGAGGTGGAGGATCGCGTGCTCGACGCCGCCGATGTACTGGTCCACAGGCATCCAGTAGCCGGTCACCTCCGGCGACCAGGGCGCCTCCTCGTTGCGGGGGTCGAGGTAGCGCAGGAAGTACCAGGAGGAATCGACGAAGGTGTCCATGGTGTCGGTCTCGCGCCGGGCGGGGCCGCCGCAGCGCGGGCACTCGGTCGCCACCCACTCCTCGGCCGCCTCGAGAGGGCTGCGGCCCTGCGGCGCGTAGTCCTCGACCTCGGGAAGCTCGACCGGGAGCGCCTCTTCGGGCACCGGCACGATCCCGCACTCCCCGCAGTAGACGACAGGGATCGGCGCCCCCCAGTAACGCTGCCGGGAGACCAGCCAGTCCCGCAGGCGGTAGTTGACGGCCGAATCGCCGCGGCCCTGGTCGCGCAGCCAGCCGACGATCTCCTCGAAGGCCTCGCGGTTGCCCATCCCGTCGAACTGCCCGGAGTCGAGCATCACCCCGTCGCCGGTGAAGGGCAGCTCCCCGCCGTCTCCCGGGCCTGGCTGCTTCCGGCCCTCCCCCCCGGCAGCGGCGTTGCCGCCTGACGTTCCCTGGCCTATCACCTGCCTGATCGGCAGGTCGAACGCCCGGGCGAAGTCGTGATCGCGCTGGTCGTGGGCGGGGACCGCCATGATCGCGCCGGTCCCGTAGTCCATCAGCACGTAGTCGGCGACGAACATCGGGATCTCCTCGCCGTTGACCGGGTTGGTGACGGTGCGGCCCAGCGGCACCCCGGTCTTCGGCCGGTCCTCGGCGCCGCGCTCCTCAGCCGCGTCGCGGGCGACCTTGTTGACGTACTCGCGGACGGGACGCTCGGCCGCCGTCCCGGCGACGAGTCGATCGAGCTCGGGATGCTCGGGCGCGAGCACGAAGAAGGTCGCGCCGAACAGCGTGTCGGGGCGCGTGGTGAAGACTGGGAAGTCGATCTCCAGCTCCTCGCAGCGGAACATCACGGCGGCGCCGACCGAACGGCCGATCCAGTTGCGCTGCATGGTGATCACGTGCTCGGGCCAGGACTCGAGGCGGTCGAAGTCGGCGAGCAACCGCTCCGCGTAATCGGTGATCCGGAAGAACCACTGCTCGAGGCTGCGCTGCTCGACCGGGGTGCCGCAGCGCTCGCAGCGGCCGTCTGTGACCTGCTCGTTGGCCAGCACGGTTGCGTCGTTGGGGCACCACTGCACGGGAGCCTCGGCCCGGTAGGCGAGGCCGCGCTCCAGGAGCCGCAGGAAGATCCACTGGGTCCAGCGGTAGTAGGAGGGGGAGTGGGTCGAGATCTCCCGGGTCCAGTCGAGCGAGATCCCCCACTCCCGGAACTGGCGCCGGAAGGAGGCGATCGAGCGCTCGGTCGCCTCGCGCGGGTGCTCGCCGGTCTTGATTGCGTTGTTCTCGGCGGGCAGCCCGAAGGAGTCGTAGCCCATCGGGTGCACCACCTGGTAGCCGTGGCGGCGGCGGAAGTGGGCGATCGCGTCGCCCACCGCGTAGCACTTCAGGTGGCCCACGTGGGGCTCCCCGGAGGGGTAGGGGAGCATCTCCAGGACGTAGGCCTTGGGCCGGGAGTCGTCGAAGCCGGGCTGGCCGGGGTTGGCCACCTCCCAGGTGCCCTCCTCGGCCCAGATCCGCTGCCACTTTGCCTCGATCGCCCGCGGGTCGTACTTGCTCACGCCCCCGATACTACGAAGCCCCCGGCCGGCCCGGCGCCCGCGAGTGCCGGGCGCCGCCTCCGCTCAGGGCGGCGGCGGCCCGGCTCCCGTCACGCGGCGGGCCCGCGTGCGGTCCTCCTCGATCGCACCTTGCCCGGGAGCGGTGGGCGGGGCCGATTCGGCGGCGGACTTGGCCGACTCGGCGGCGGTCCGGGCCGGTTCGGCGGCGGGCCGGGCCGATGCTGCCGTCTACCGGAGACGCCACTCGATCTGCTTGGGCGGACCGTGTGGGGCCAATGCCTCGAGGACGTGCGGCCAGGCGTACACCTCCAGGGCCGCGGCCGCGAGCAGCATCGGGATCGCGACCAGCACCGTGACCATGGTCGCCGCCAGCAGCTGGTTCCACTCCCCCCGGCGGCTGGCGATCAGCCAGGCCGCCAGCGGGAGGAAGAGGGCGACGAGCTCCGGGACGGCGTGCGGGAGCACCGTGAGGATCAGCTGCCCGGGGGTGAGGCCAAGCTGGTCGGAGATGGTCGCCCCCTGGAAGCCGAGGAAGAAGGCCTGTGTAGAGAGCGAAAAGAGCGTGACGGCGGCGACGAAGAGGATCGCCAGCTCCCCCGCCTTGACGTGGACCCAACGCGAGAAGCCGCTCCGTTGCGATGCCGCGATCGGCATCGAGGCGCCGGCGATGAACCCGGCGACGCAGGCCGTCGCGTGCAGCGCCAGAACCAGCGAGTTGCGGTAGAGGATCGGCAGCATGTCCGCGGGCTCGGAGGGAGAGGTGAGGCCCGGCAGGTGGATCGGCGTGGGGTCCGGGGTGAGGAGCCCAGAGACGACCCACACCGCTCCCAGCAGAGTCAGGGCGATCGCCAGGCTGAGCGCGAACCAGCCGCGCAGGACCGGCGCCGGATCCCCGGACCAGCGGTCGATCGCCGAGCGGGTCGCGCGGATTCCCGCCGAGAGGACGTAGTCGTTGGAGGTCACCGCCCATTTCATCGGCAAAGCGGGCCCGGCCTCTTAGGCGGATACTGCGCTGCCATGAGCGAGGGGAACGTCGAGGTCGTGCAGCGGTCCTGGAAGGCGTGGGGCCGCCGCGACGTCGCCTCTGCGCTTGCCCTCTTCGCCGAGAACATCGAGTGGGACATGACCCACTTCGAGCGCTGGCCAGAGCATCAGCACTACCGGGGCATCGAGGAAGTCCGGCGCTTCCTGACCGAGTGGCTTGGGGCCTGGGACGACTACGAGGCCGGCCTCGAGCGGGCCTTCCCGGCCGGCGAGAACACCGTGGTCGCCTTCTGCTGGCAGCGCGGACGGGGCATCGCCAGCGGCATCGAGGCCGAGCAGTCCTGGGCCCAGGTGCTGACGCTCTCCGAAGGCCTGATCGTCCGCACCGAGAACTTCTCCTCGCGCGAGCAGGCGCTCAGGGAGGCGGGGCTGGAGCCGTGATCCCCCGACTCGATGCGCCAGCGAGGCCCCGCGGCGGTGCCGCCCAAACACCCGCCCACCGAACGTCCCGGAGTTGTCGCCAGGGAGGGTGCTCCGGGACGTTCGCGCCCGCGGGGGCGAGGGCTGTCGAGTGGAGCTGACGGGACTCGAACCCGTGACCTACGCGCTGCCAGCGCGTCGCTCTTCCAGCTGAGCTACAGCCCCAGAGGTGACTGGCGGCACATTCTACCGTCGCCATCCGTGCGGGAGACGGCCCGGTTCTACGCCGCCTGGCGGGCGGGGGCCTCGACGTCGAGGACGATTCTCCCGCCCTCGGCCTCGCGGATCCTGAAGTGAAGCGGCGAGCGCTGGGTCAGCTCGCGGACCAGCTCGGTGGGACGCTCGAGGGTCAGGGCAAGGGTCGCGCGGCCCTCCGAGAAGCGCTCCACCGAGATGTCGGTGGCTGCCTCGATCTGGGCGGCCGCGTCTTCGAAGGCGACCAGCTGGGAGAAGTCGGCGAGCGGGCCGACCTCAACGCGCACCGGCCCTTCGAAGGGGCGCTTCGAGGCGAAGGGAACGGGCTCGGCGAGGGCGGCCGAAGGCTCCGCGGGTGTGGCCTCGCCGGTGGCCGGTGTGGCCTCGCCGGTGGCCGGTATGGCCTCGCCGGTGGCCGGTGTGGCCTCGCCGGTGGCCACGCCGTCCTGCTCGCCGCCGATCCTGCCGGCCAGCACCTGCACGCGGCGGCTGACCTCGACCGCCTCGCTGAGGGCCCTCATGCGGATCCGGGTCGCCTGGCCGCGGGCCTGCGCCTGAATCTCCTCGATCCGCCGCGAGACGACCTCGAGCGAAGCGATGCTGCGCTCGTTCCGCTCGTTGGCGAGGCGCAACTCCTCGCGAACGTCGCGGATCTCGCGCTCGCGCTCGACGATCATCCCCGAGATGCAGGAGAGCTCCCGCTCCAGCTCGGCGATGCGCGCGTCCCGCACGGCGATTGCCGCGTCGACCTGGGCGCGGCGGTAGCCGAGGAATCCCCTCTGGAAGCTACCCATGCGCAAGACCGTATGGGGCCCGCCGGACGCCATTTTCGCCCTCCCGGCGAAGCGCGAACGGCTGTTCGCTTCAGGTCCCCGAAGGCCTGCTCGCTTCAGGCCCCGCAGGGCTGCTCGCTTCAGGTCCCCGCAGGGCTGCGCGCTTCAGGTCCCCGCAGGGCTGCGCGCTTCAGGTCCCCGTGGCGCCGGCCGCGGAGCCGGCCCCCAGCTCGACCTCGAGCCGGGGAGCCTCGTGCCACAGCTCCTCGAGCCGGTAGCGGCGGCGCGCCTCCTCGGTGAAGACGTGCAGCACGCAGTCGAGGTAGTCCAGGACCACCCACCCAGCCGCGCCCTCGCCCTCCATCCCGCCGGGAAGCAGCCCCTCCTCCCGCTTGAGGCGGATCCTCACCTCGTCGACGATCGCGCCCGCCTGGCGCTCGTTGGCGGCGGTGCAGATGACCAGGAAGTCGGTGTAGGAGACCAGGTCCCTCATGTCGAGCACGACGATCTCTTCGGCCTTCTTCGCGTCGGCCAGCCCGGCGAGCCTCCGCGCCAGCCGCTCCGATTCGGCGCTCACCCGGAATACACCCCGCGCTCCTCGATGAACCGCGCGACGGCCTCGGGAACCAGGTAGCGCAGGGGTCGGCCCCGCGCGGCGCGCTCGCGGACCGCCGAGGAGGAGACCCCGAACTGAGGCATCTCCAGCATCGTCGTGCGCTCCAGCGCCCCGAGGCTGCGCAGCACCGCGGCCACCTCGGCCTCCGAGACGCCTGCCCGGCGGGCGACCGCGAGCCTGGCGCGCTCGATCACCAGCTCCGGCCTCATCCAGCTCTCCAGCCCGACCGCCGCGTCGGCGCCAAGCACGAAGACCAGCTCTGCGTTCCCCTTCTCCTCCGCAAGCAACTCCAAGGTCTCATACGTGTAGGACAGGCCCTCGCGCTCGACCTCCAGCGTCGACACCGTGAAGCGCGCGTCGTCGGAGGCAGCAAGCCGGGTCATCGCCAGCCGGATCTCCTTGCCGGGGTCGTCCGCGATCCGCTTGTGGGGCGCCTTCCCGGTCGGCACCAGGACAACCTCGGAGAGGCCGAGCTGCCAGAGCGCCTCCTGGGCGAGCGCCAGGTGGCCGAGGTGGGGCGGGTTGAAAGCGGACCCGAGGACCCCGATACCGGCGGGGCCCTCGCTAGCCACGCACCTGGCCGCGGCCGCGGCCGACGTACTTGAAGGTCGTCAGCTCGCGCAGCCCGATCGGCCCCCGCGCGTGCAGCTTCTGCGTGGAGTTGCCGATCTCGGCGCCCATCCCGTACTCGAAGCCGTCGGTGAAGCGGGTCGAGGCGTTGACGTAGACCGCCGCCGCGTCGACCCCGGTGGTGAACTCCTCCGCCGCCTGCTCGGACTCCGTGACGATCGCCTCCGAGTGCCCGCTGCCGTGGCGGTTGACGTGCTCGATCGCCTCCTCGAGCGAGTCGACCACGCCGACCGCCATCTTCATGTCCAGATACTCGGTGTCCCAATCCTCCGCCGCTGCTTCGGCGACCGCGACTCCCCCGGCGGCGCCCCGGGTGCGCTCGTCGCCGCGCAGCTCTACCCCCGCCGCGGCGAGGTCGGTGAGGATCCCGGGCAGGAAGGCGGACGCCACCTGCTCGTCGACGAGCAGCGTCTCGGCCGAGTTGCAGACTCCCGGGCGATCCACCTTGGCGTTGTAGGCGATAGCCCGGGCCATCTCCAGGTCCGCGTCGGAGTGGACGTAGACGTGGCAGTTGCCCGCCGCCGCGTACATCACCGGGACCGTCGCGACCTCCCTCAGCGCCTGCTTGAGGCCCTCGCCGCCCCGCGGGATCAGCAGGTCCACGACCCCGTCCTGGGTCGCCAGCTCGCCGAGCTGCTCGCGCCCTCCGGCGCCGAGCAGGACCACGGAGTCCTCGGGCAGGCCGGCCTGCGCCGCGCCCTCCCGGGCGAGGGCGGCCAGCACGCCGTTCGAGCGCTCGGCGTAGCTCGAGCCGCGCAGCACGATCGCGTTGCCGCTCTTGATGGTCAGCGCGGCGCAGTCGATCGTCACGTTCGGCCGCGCCTCGTAGACCACCGCGACGACCCCGAGCGGGACCCGCACCTTGCGGAGCTCGATTCCGCTCGCCAGGGTGCGGCGCTCGATCTCCTCGCCCACGGGGTCCGGCAGCGCCGCGATCGCCCGCACGCCCTCGGCCATCGCGCCGACCCGCTCGGGGGTGAGCGTGAGCCGGTCGCGCAGGGAGTCGCTCAGCGACGCCGCCCGCCCGTCGGCGAGGTCCGCGGCGTTGGCCTCGAGGATCGCTGCGGTCCGCTCGGCGAGCAGGCCGGCGATCGCCTCCAGGGCGGCGTCCTTGTCTCGCGTGGAGGCGCGCGCAAGCGCGTGGGAGGCCCCGGCGGCCGCGGCGCAGGCCTCCGCGACGCCTGTCGTGGTGGTTGCCATCGCGCAAAGGGTAGCCCCCGGCGCCGACCCGGGGCGCGGGCCCCGAGCCCGGCCGGCACTGCGGAATGCGGCTTCCCCCGGGCCCCGAGGCAGGGCGCGGCCGGCGGCTCAGCCCAGCACCGCGGCCGGCGGCTCAGCCCAGCACCGGGGCCGGCGGCTCAAGCCAGCACCGGGGCCGGCGGCTCAAGCCAGCACGAAGTAGTCCCGGTGCACCGCCTCCTCGGCGGCGTGGGGCAGCAGCTCGCGCACCTCGGCGGACTTCATGCCCTTGATCCGCTGCACCTCGGCCGAGGAGTAGTTGACGATCCCCTTGCCGATCACCTCGCCGTCGGAGACCACCTCGACGGCGTCCCCCGCCGCGAAGGTGCCCTCGACGCCGGTGATCCCCACCGGCAGCAGGCTCGAGCCGCTCTCGCGCAACACGCGGGCCGCGCCCGGGTCGACCGCCAGGCGCCCGTGCACGGGCTTGGCGTGCTTGAGCCACAGCTTGAAGCTCGGGGCCTTGCCGCCCCGCGGGGCGAAGGCCGTGCCCACCCCGCCACCGGCCGACGCCTCGAGGAGCGTGCCGTGGGCCGTGCCGTTGCAGATCACCGCCGGGATCCCGGCCTCGGCCGCCATCTCCGCGGCGGCGACCTTGCTGCGCATGCCCCCCGACCCGAAGGCGGAGGTGCGGTCGCCGATCCGCACCCCCGAGAGGGCCGACGGGCCGGAGACCTCGCGGACCAGCTCGGCGCCGGGGTCGCTGCGGGGGTCGGCCGTGTGCAGCCCGTCGGTGTCGGTGAGGAGGACGAGGAGCCGCGCGTCGAGCAGGATCGCGGCCTGGGCCGCCAGGAAGTCGTTGTCGCCGAAGGTGATCTCGTCGGTGGCGGTGGTGTCGTTCTCGTTGATCACCGGCACAACCCCCCAGTCGAGCAGACGGCGCAGGGTCTGGCGGGCGTTGAGGTAGTTGGTCCTGGCGGCGAGGTCGGATGCGGTCAGAAGCACCTGCGCCGCGTGCACCCCGTGCCCGTCGAGGCGGCCCTCGTAGGCACGGAAGAGGTCCCCCTGGCCGACCGCCGAGGCGGCCTGCAGCTCGTCAATGGCGCCGGGCCTGCCCCCCAGCCCCATCACGCGGATGCCGCGCGCGATCGCCCCGGAGGTGACCATCACCACCGGCTCGCCCCCGTTGCGCAGCTCGGCGACCTGCGCGCAAACCGAGTCGAGGACGTCGGTCCGCAGCTCGCCGTCGTCGGCGGCGACTATCGAGGAGCCCAGCTTCGCTACGAGGGTCATGGCGCGCCAAGTCTAGGAAGCCCCGGGGTGGAGCTCGAACTCCCGGTCCCCGATCCGCACCTCATCGCCCGGCTCGAAGCCCGCCGAGCGCAGCGCCGCGACGACTCCCATCTCGGTGAGCCTCTGCTCGAGGTAGTCGAGCGCCTCGGGGTTGGAGAGGTCGTGACGCTCGAAGAGCATCTCGACCCCGCGGCCGTGGATGCGGAAGGCGCCGTCCTCGCGCTCGACGCGATAGCCCCCCTCTCCCTCGGGTCGATACACACGGTGCTCCGCGTCGAAGCCCGAGGGCGCGGCCTCGCGGCCTCCGCTGCCGGGGACGGCGGGCGCGGCACGCTCCGGGACGCTCGAGACGATCAGCCGGCTCAGCCCGGAGACCCCCTCCCCGGTCGCCGAGGAGACCGCGACCACGCCGAGCACCCGGTCCCCCAGGCGCCGCTTCCAGCGCTCCACCGCGCTGCCGGCCTCCCCGGGCGTCAGCAGGTCCCGCTTCGAGAGGACGAGGATCTCCGGAAGCGACTCGAGCCCCGACCCGTAGGAGCGGAGCTCGCCGCGAACCGTCTCGTAGTCGCGCTCGGGGTCGCCCCCGGCGGGGGCGATGTCGACCAGGTGGACCAGCAGCGCGCAGCGCTCGACGTGGGCGAGGAACTCGTGGCCCAGCCCGGCTCCGCCCGCGGCGCCCTCGATCAGCCCCGGGATGTCGGCGACGACGACCTGGCGGCGATCGTCGGAGATCGTCCCGAGCACGGGTTCGGTGGTCGTGAACGGGTAGTCGGCCACCTTCGGCGAGGCACGGGTGAGCGCGGCCAGCAGCGAGGACTTCCCGGCGTTCGGCAGGCCGACCAGCCCGGCGTCGGCGAGCAGCCGGAGGCGCAACTCGATCCAGCCGGACTCGCCGTCCGTGCCCCGCTCGGCGAAGCGCGGAGCCTGGCGCGTGGAGGCGGCGAACCGCTTGTTGCCGTGGCCTCCTCGCCCGCCGCGGGCCACCACTGCTCGACGGCCGGGCTCGAGCAGGTCGTAGCGAGTCCCGTCCACGGCCACCGCGCTCGTCCCGGGGGCGACCGGGATCACCCGGTCCTCGCCCCTCGCTCCGTGGCGGTTCGAGCCCTCGCCGTGCCTGCCGCGGCCGGCCCGGAAGTGCCTGGAGCCGCGGATCGCGCCGAGGTCGCGCCTGGAGGGATCGCAGAAGAGCACGACGTTGCCGCCGTGCCCGCCGTCCCCGCCGTCGGGCCCGCCTCTGGGGACGTGGGCCTCGCGACGGAACGACACGCAGCCGTCGCCGCCGCGCCCGCCCTCCACGTGGATCTTCGCGCGGTCGTAGAGCACGGGCTAGATGATGACGAGGGATCGCCCTCCTCCGGCGGGTGGCGCCGGGCGGGAGGACCCGTTCCGAGCACCCGCCGTGGAGCGCCGGAATGGCGGGCCCCATCCGCTGACAGGGCGCGCCGGCCGGGGGGCCGGTATCTCAGTCCTCGGCGACGCTGATCGTGCGGCCCCGGCGGGCCGGCTTGAACTCGACCACGCCGGCGCGGGTCGCGAAGATCGTGTGGTCTCGGCCCAGGCCGGTGCCCTCTCCGGGCCGGAAGCGGGTGCCCCGCTGGCGGACGATGATCTCGCCGCCGCTCACCCGCTCGCCGGCGAACACCTTGACGCCGAGCATCTTCGGGTTGGAGTCGCGACCGTTGCGGCTCGATCCGAGCCCCTTCTTATGAGCCATCGGAGTCCTCCTGCTTCGCCGCCGGCTTCTTCGCGGCGGGCTTGCGGGCCGCCGGCTTCTTCGCGGCGGGCTTCTTCTCGGCGGGCTTCTTGCCCGTCGGTTTGCGGGCCGCCGGCTTCTTCGCCGGCGCCTTGGGGGCCGGCTTCCCGGCTGCTCCCGTCTTCACCTCCGCGCCGGAAACCTCCGCCTTTGTCTTGGCCTCCGCTGGCTCTGCCTTCGACGCGGACCCTGCCTTCGCCGCGGGCTTAGCGTCCGCCGCGGGCTTCGCCGCGGGCTTGGGCTTCGCCCGGGGCTTTGCCTTCGCCGCGCTCGCCGTCCCGGCCTTGGGCTTCGCCTCGGCCTTCCCGGCCGGCTTCCGGGTCAGCATCCTCACCTCGGTCACCTCGAGCTTGGTGAGCTCGGAGCGGTGTCCGGCCCGCCGCCGGTAGCCCTTCTTGGCCTTGTACTTGAAGACCTTCACCTTCGGGCCGCGCAGGTGCTCGGCGACCGTCGCCTCGACCTTCACCTTCTGCAGCGAGGAGGGGTCCGCGACCACCTGCTCGTCGCGGAACATCACCGCCCTGAGGCTGACCTTCGAGCCCTCCTTCTCGGGCAGGCGGTCGACGAGCAGGGCGGTGCCCTCCTCGACCTTGTACTGCTTGCCTCCGCTCTCGATGACTGCGTACGTGTCCATGGCCGGGTCTAGTCCTTCCCGGCGGCGCGCGAGCGACCGCGGCTGCCTCTGCGGCTGCCTCCACGCCTGCCGGAGCCGGAGGATTCTAGCTGCTCGGAGCCGTTCCCGGACCCGCCCGGGGCGTCGCCGTTGGCCGAGCCGCCGTCCGGGAGCGAGGCCACCGCGGCCGAGCGCTCGACCCGCTCGATCCGAACCAGCTTGCGCTCGCCCACGAAGGGGCCGCCGCCGGTGACGCTGACGATGTAGGAGTCGACCCGGGCGATCGCGTCGTCGGCGTTGTACATGTGGGGCTCCTCGATCGCCACCAGGACCTCCTCGCCAACCTTGAAGGGGAGGGCCCGCTCCTCGATCTTCGCCCGGGTCCCGGAGTCCACCACCTGGAAGCTCTCGATCGGCAGCGCCTCGCCGCCCTCGAAGTGGAACTGCTTGCCGCTGGAGGCCTCGAACTCGGCCAGCCCGCTCTCGGGGTCGATCAGCTCCGCCGCGACCTTCGGGTGCGCCCGGATCAGGAAGGCCTCGGGGCGCGGGTTCTCGGCGACGATGTCGTGCAGCTTCCGCAGCCCCTCCAGCGCGACGGTCTCGGCGGAGAGCACGACGCCCTCCCCCTCGCAGGTCGGGCAGGGGACGGTGAGGATCTCGCGGACGCCGTCGGTGACGTTCTGGCGGGTCATCTCGACCAGCCCCAGCGGCGAGACCTCGACCACGTAGCTCTTCGACTTGTCGGCGTCGAGCGCCTTGCGGAGCGTCTTCAGGACCTTCTCGCGGTTGCGCGCCCTCGCCATGTCGATGAAGTCGATGACGATGATGCCGCCGATGTCGCGGAGGCGGAGCTGGCGCACCGACTCCTCGGCGGCCTCGGTGTTGACCCGGGTGATGGTCTCCTCCAGCCCCCCCTTGCCGCGACCGGTGAAGGAGCCGCTGTTGACGTCGATCACCGTCAGGGCCTCGGCGTAGTCGATCACCAGGTAGCCGCCCGAGGGGAGCTCGACCCGGCGGTTCAGCGTCGAGTCGATCTCCCTTTCGATGTCCCACTTCTCGAACAGCGGCTTGCGGCCCTCGTAGAGCTCGACCTTGGAGACCAGCTCCGGCGCGGTGCGCTGGAAGAAGCTGGTCACCCGCTCGAGCTGCTTGGGCGAGTCGATGATCGCCCCCTCGAAGTCGCTGAGGAAGACGTCGCGGAGCACCCGGACCGGCAGGTCGGCCTCCTGGAAGACCAGGACCGGAGCCTTGGCGTCGGCGGTGCGCCGCTCCAGCACCGCGTGCAGGCGGTGCAGGTATTCGATCTCGCGCACGAAGTCGGCCTTTCTGGCGCCGTGGGCCGCGGTGCGGATGATCAGCCCCCCAGGCCCCTTGTAGGTGCGCTCGACCATCTTGCGCAGCCGGTCTCGCTCGCGGTCGGTGAGCCGGCGGCTCACCCCCACCCCGCTCCCCTGCGGCGCATAGACGAGGTAGCGCCCGGCGATCGAGACGTGCATCGAGAGCCTCGCGCCCTTGCTCTTCAGCGGGTCCTTGACCACCTGCACGACGATCTCCTGGCCCGGCTTGATCAGCTCGTCGATCCTCCGGCCCTTGCCGCGGCCGCGGCGAGGCACCGCCTCGCCGCTCGGCAGCACGATCTCGTCCACGTGCAGGAAGCCGTTTCTTTCGAGGCCGATGTCCACGAACGCGGCCTCCATGCCGGGCAGGACGTTGTCCACCTTGCCCTTGTAGATGTTGCCGACGATCGAGCGACGGCCGCGTCGCTCGACGTAGAGCTCGGCCACCTCCCGCTTTGCGCCCTTGCTCTTGGTCTCGAGCACGGCCACGCGAGTCTCGCCGCGATCGGCGGAAACCAGGATTGTCTTCTTCATTTACCTCAGCTCAGTTGATGGGTCAGTACGCCCATCGGCCCTTCTGGCTGAGCCGCGCCTGCATGTGAATGCTCTCGAGCACGCCGACCGCCAGGAAGGTGGCGATCACGGACGAGCCTCCGTAGCTCATCAGCGGCAAGGGAATGCCGGTGATGGGCATGATGCCGAGGCTCATCCCCACGTTGACGAAGACCTGGAACATAAGCATGGCGGCGAGGCCGCCCGCGACCAGGGTCCCGTACAAGTTCTTTGAGAGCGTCACGGTCCGCAGGGCCCGCCAGATGAGCAGGGCGTATAGGGACAGGACGAAGGCGGCCCCGAGGAATCCATAGCGCTCCCCGATCACCGCGAAGATGAAGTCGGTGTGGCGCTCGGGAACGAAGTCGAGCCGGGTCTGGCTGGCCCTGTCGCCGCGCCCGGTCTTCTGACCGGAGCCGATCGCGATCTTGGCCTGGTTCTGCTGGTAACCGGCGTCGCTGGGGTCCGCACTTGGGTGTAGGAATGATGTAAGCCTTTGCTCCTGGTAGCCCTTCAGAACGGGGGTGCCGAGCATCGGGGCCACAACGAGTACGACAGTGACGATAGCGGCAAGCCCGGCCCCGATGGCCGCGAAGTGGGTCCAGCGGATCCCCGCGAAGAACATCACGGAGAGGGTGATCACCCCGTAGACGAGCGCCGTCCCGAGGTCCGGCTGCAGGAAGACGAGGGCCGCCGGGGCAAGGCCCAGGAACAGGTAGCGGGCGGTCCGCTGAGCCGCCGAGCCGCGCCGGGAGCCGTCGATCACGAACCCCGCGAGGGCGAGAGCGAGCAGCACCTTGCCCAGCTCCGAGGGCTGGAAGCTGAAGAAGGGCAGGTCGAAGGCGCGCCGCGACCCGCGGGCGGCGAAGCCGAAGAAGAAGACCATCGAGACGCTGGCGCAGAGCAGCGTGTAGATGCCGACCCGGAGCTCGCGGAACCGCGAGTAGTCGACGCGGGTGAGCAGGAACATCCCGGCGATTCCGAGGATCGCGTAGATCGCCTGCCGCTCGACGAAGTAGTTGGGGTCGCCGGGGACGTCGCCGCGGGTCGCCTGGCCGAGGGTGAAGACGCTGAAGGCGATCAGGCCGATCGCGGCCAGCGCCATCGGCCCGTCCATGTAGGGGATGCCGAGGCGCTCGGTGATGCTCGGCCGGGCCGCGAAGGGCTCTGGGCGCGCCCGGGCGGCGCGGGTCGCGTACATCAGCCCGGACTCCCCCCGTTGGGCCCGGCCGCACCGCTGTTGTGGGCGTGGTAGTAGGCGGAGAGAATCGACAGCGCCGCCGGGGCCGCCGAGTCGGCCCCGAACCCGCCACGCTCGATGGTCACAGCGGTGACCAGCTTCGGGTTCGGGTAGGGCGAGAGCACGATGTACCAGGACTGGTCGGGGTTGGGGGGACGCTGGGCGGTCCCGGTCTTGCCCGCCACCGGGATCGGAAACCCCCCGAAGACGCCGTAGGAGGTCCCGCCGGGAGCCTGGGCGGCCTCGTGCAGGCCCTCGAGGATCAGCGAGCGGTACTCGGGATCGATCGTGACGTGGCGGCGCGGTCCCGGGTCGATCTCCTGGACGACCCGCCCGGCGGGATCGTCGATCTCCATCCCCACGTGCGGCGTCACCACACGGCCGCCGTTCGCCACGGTCGCGTACGCGATGGCCATCTGCAGGGGGTTGGTCTGAAGATCGCCCTGGCCCGTGGCGAGCTGGATGTTGTCCCCGGCCGACCAGGGCCGGTCGGTTAGACCCTGCTTGTAGAGGTGGTTTCGCCAACTCTGGGTCGGCAGCAACCCGGTCGCCTGCTCGGGCAGGTCGAGCCCGGTCGGGCGGCCGATCCCCAGCTTGTGGGCCCAGCGCTGCAGCTGGCCGCTGTCCCACATCTTCAGCCCGAGGGTGTAAAAGAAGACGTCGGAGGACACCTGAAGCGCCGGGACGAGCGTCAGCGGCCCGTATGAGGCGCCGCCTGCGTTCTGGAAGGACTCACCCCCCACGGTCAGAGAACCTCCGTCGTAGATCGTGGTCGAGGGAGTGATCACCCCCCCGCTGAGCGCCGCCATCGCGGTGATCAGCTTGAAGGTCGAACCGGTGGGGTAAAGGCCGGAGGAGGCGCGATCGGTGAGCGGGGCGGCGACCGGGTCCCGAAACAGGGCGTTGACCTCGCTCTGGGTGAGTGGATGCGTGAAGGTCGTCGGGTCGTAGGTGGGGTAGGACCCCATCCCGAGGATCTGGCCGCTGTCGACGTTCATCGTCACGAAGCCGCCCGGCAGGCCGCGGGCGGCGAGGGCCGCCTCCCCGGCCGCCTGCACGGTCGGGTCGATGGTCAGCTTCAGCACGTCCCCGGGCTCCGGGGGGGTCGACCTCAGGCGGCCGCCGCTCGTGGGAACCCCCATCGAGTCGACCTGGTAGCGGGTCAGTCCCGGCACGCCGCGGAGGTAGCGGTCGTAGGTGTACTCGACGCCGCCCTTGCCGATCTCGTCGCCCGGCTTCAGCTCGCGGTATCGAGGCTCCTTCAGCTCCTTGCTATCGACCTCGCCGACGCTTCCGAGCAGGTGAGCCGCAAGCGTCCCCTGCGGGTAGCGGCGGATGTAGACGGACTGGATCTCGACCCCCGGGAAGCTGCCGCGATTCTCCTGCAGGTAGTAGACGGTCGCGTGCCCGACGTCCTGGCGCAGCGTCACGGGTGCCGTCCCGGACACCTTGATCCCATCGTGCAGGGTCTTCCGGACCCTGGTCAGCGACATGCCGGTGAGCCGACCGAGGCGGGCCAGCTCGACCCGGCGCTCGGCTCGGTCGGAGGGAAGCTTCTGCGGGTTGACCTGAAGCGCCAGCGAGGTCCGGTTGCCGACCAATACCGCGCCGCGGCGGTCGACGATGTCGCCCCGCGGCGGCGCCACACGGATCTCCCTGGTCCGGTTGTTGTTCGCCTCGGCCAGGTACCTGTCGCCGGAGAGAACCTGCAGGAACCAAAGGCGGAAGAAGATCACCGCGAACAGCGCGACCCCGATCCCGCCCATGATCGCCACCCGCAGGGCCAGGCCCTGGCTCATCCGGGGGCGCCTCTCGTCGGAGCGGATGTACATCAGACCCCCAGCACGCCGGGGCGCTCCCGGCGGGGGACCGGGCGATCGGTGATCAGCGCCGGGCGGAGCACCCGGCGGATCGCTATGTAGGTCGGCCAGCCAAGGAAGAAGGCGTAGATGCTCTTGACCAGGACGTCGCGCACGGCCAGCGGGCTGACCCTGGCGTCGACGCCCAGCATCAGCTGGACCGCCCCGAAGGCGAGCTCGGCGGCCAGGGTGAGCCCCATGCAGAGCAGCGGCGGCGTCAGCGGGCTGGCGAGGTCGAAGCGCTCGCGATAGAGCCCGGCCAGGTAGCCGGTCGAGAGCAGCACAAGCGAGGTCGCCCCCAGCGGCGCGATCAGCAGGCAGTCGATCAGCACGCCGACCGAGAAGCCGGCCACTGCGCCGGCCATGCTGCCGCCCAGCAGCCCGAGGGAGACGACGAGCGAGGGGACGATGTCGGGGCTGGTGTGCAGAAGCTCGACCTGCGAGAAGAAGGAGAGCTGCAGCAGCACCCCCGCGAAGACGACCAGGACCAGCCTGACGAGGATCTTCGGAGTGACGATCATCAGCGGCTGCCGCCGGTCAGGACCTGCAGCACGTCGAGCCGGCGCATGTCGGCGAAGGGACGCATGTGCACGGTCTGGCTGGCCTCGCGCTCGGCGATCGAGGCCTCGGTGATGCGGCCGACCGGGATGTTCGGGGGGAACCGCGAGGAGATGCCGGGGCCGCGCCAGCCGGCGGTGACCACGGTCTGCCCCTTGCCGATCCGCTGCATCGAGTCCAGGAACCCGAGGGTGAGGTCCTCGGGGTTGCCGATCTCGGGGCGGATGATCCCCTGCACCCCGCTCGGCACGACCTTTCCGGTGACCGCGCTGACCGGGTCGGTGATCAGCCTCACCTGCGCGGTGGAGGCGGTCGCCGAGGCGACCGAGCCGACCAGGCCGTCGCCGTTGATCACCGGGTCGTCGGTGCGGACGCCGTCGGAGCTCCCCGCGTCGATCGTCACGCTCGCGTACCAGATGGTCGGGGAGCGCGCGATCACGCGGCCGGTGACGGTCTGGTAGCCGGACGGGATGTCCGCCTTCAGCGCGACCAGCTTGCGCAGCTGGGCGTTCTCCTCGACCGCCGCCTGGCTCGCCGCGACCTGGCGGCGCAGCTGCTGGACCTCGGTGTGCAGGCGGTCGTTCTCCCCGCGCGCGTCGAAGGTCTGGTCCACCCAGTTGACGAGGTCCCTGGCCGGCTTCAGCGCCCGGTCCGCGATGTTCTGCAGCGGCCCGAAGACGGTGCTCACCCCGCGCTGGAACCCACCCGAGCCCTGTCCGTAGGTGATGGTGAGCAGCACGAAGGAGCTGATCACCAGCAGGGCGAGGACCGCCCTACGGCGGCGTACTTGCTTGCGATACACGGCTTCGGCCTAGGTTGGAGGAAGGAGATGAATACGAGCTAAGCAAAGCGCTTGGACCCCGAATTCTTGCTGGCGCGGTGGATCGCTTCGAACTCCTCGAGCGAGATGCCCGATCCGACCGCTACGCATGTCAACGGTGACTCTGCCAGCTGGCAGGGCATCTGGCACTCGTCGCGCAGCCGCTGTTCGAGGCCTTGCAGCAGCGAGCCGCCGCCGGCCAGGGTGATCCCCCGGTCCATGATGTCCCCGGCCAGCTCGGGCGGCGTGCGGTCGAGAGTGTCCTTGACCGCGGCGACGATCTGCCCGACCGGCTCGTCGAGCGCGTCGCGGATCTCCTCGGAGGTCAGCGTGATCGTCTTCGGCAGCCCGGAGACCAGGTCCCGCCCGCGGATCTCGGCCCTCACCTCCTCGGGGAGCGGCGAGGCCGAGCCTGCCTCGAGCTTGACCTCCTCGGCAGTCTGGGAGCCGATCATCAGCTTGTAGGTCTGCTTGCAGTGGGCGATGATCGCTTCGTCCATCTCGTCGCCGCCGATCCTCACCGACTTGGAGACGACGATCCCGCCGAGCGAGATCACCGCGACCTCGGAGGTGCCACCCCCGATGTCAACGATCATCGAACCGGTCGGCTCGCCGACCGGGAGGCCGGCGCCGATCGCAGCCGCCATCGGCTCCTCGATCAGGTAGGCGTTGCGGGCCCCCGCGGACAGGCAGGCCTCCTCGACCGCCCGCTTCTCGACGCCGGTCACCCCGGAGGGCACGCAGACCACGACCCGCGGGTGGGCGAAGCGGTTCTGGTGAACCTTCTTGATGAAGTGGCGGAGCATCTGCTCGGTGACGTCGAAGTCGGCGATCACCCCGTCCTTCAGCGGCCGGATCGCAGTGATCGTGCCGGGGGTGCGGCCGAGCATCCGCTTCGCCTCCAGGCCGACCGCGTGGACCTGACCGGTGCGCGAGTCGATCGCCACCACCGAGGGCTCTGAGAGCACGATCCCGCGGCCACGGACGTAGACGAGGGTGTTCGCCGTACCGAGGTCGACCGCCATATCGCGGCCGCCGAGTCCTGTCAGGTAACTGAGTACGCCCATGGTCGGGTCAGGTCAACGTTCCTATAGGGGAGGTTCCGTCCGTTCCGGCGGGCGGTTGCGCCCGCTGATGGATCGCCGGGTGCGATTCGGGCGAACCGCGAGCAGAGTCTAGCGAACACCCGCGCACCCGCAGATAGCGGGAAACAGCGTGCCGAACGACACCATCGAGGCGCGGCCGGAAGGCCTCTTCAGGAGCGGCCGAAGAGCTCCGGGGCGAGCTCGGCGAGCAGGCCGACCGGGAGCCCGATGACGTTCGAGACGTCCCCGTGCACCGCCTCGACCAGGGTCGATCCGAGTCCCTGTACCGCGTACCCCCCCGCCCTGCCCCGCCACTCGCCGAAGCCGACGTAACGGTCGATCTCCTCCGAAGCCAGGGCCCTGAAGGCGACCCCGGAGGCGCAGGCACCCTCCCGTAGCCTCCCGGGCTCGGGGCCGGCCACGGCCACCGCGCTAATCACCTCGTGACGGCGGCCGGACAGGGCCTCCAGGTAGCGGCGTGCCTGGGCGGCGTCGGCGGGCTTCCCGAGCGCCCGGCCGTCGAGGACCACCTCGGTGTCGCAACCGACCGCCAGGAAGCCGGGACGCGCCACCGCCTCCGCCTTGCGCCGAGCGTTCCGCGGCACCTCGGATTCGGGGTCCCCCCCGCGCAGCTCCTCGACCTCGGGCGGCTCCGCGGTGAACTGGATTCCGAGGCGCTCGAGGATCTCCCGGCGCTGGGGCGAGCGCGACGCCAGCACCACCCCCACCGGCGAACGTCCCGGAGTTGTTGCCATGCGGGGTACTCCGGGACGTTCGGCGTGGATTGGCTCAGCCCAGCTCGGGAAACCAGATCCCGATCTCGCGCTCGGCGGAGGCGTCGGAGTCCGACCCGTGGACGAGGTTGAAGGTCACCTCCAGCGCGAATTCGCCGCGGATCGAGCCGGGGGCGGCCTCGAGCGGGTTGGTGGCCCCGATCAGCTGCCGGGCCGCCGCGACCGCATCGGGCCCCTCGAGGACCAGCGCCACGAGGGGTCCGCGGGTGATGAACTCCACCAGCTCCCCGAAGAAGGGCTTCTGGGTGTGCTCGGCGTAGTGCTCGTGCGCGATCGCCTCGTTGGCGTGGACCTGCTTGAGCGCCTTGATCCGGAGGCCCTTGCGCTCGAACCGCGCCAGGACCTCTCCGGTCAGCCCCCGCTCGAAGGCGTCCGGCTTGACGAGGATCAGGGTTCGCGACATCGGTTTAGCTCTCCTCGCTCTGCGGTTCCGGCGTGTCCGCCTCTTCGGTGGCGTCCTGCACGGCTGCCGGCTTGCCCGCGGCGGGCTTGGACTCCCGGGCCTGCTGGTCCCGGGCCTTCGGCGCCCTGCCGGAGCGCCCGGAGGCCTTCGGCTTTGCCGGCCCGTCCCCGGACCGCCCGGCGGCGGCCGCCTTGCGGCTGCGGCGGCGAGGCTTCGCGGCCGGCGCCTTCTCGGCGTCCGGTCCCGGGCCGGCCTCCGCCTGCGGCCTCGCGACGGGCTCGGGCCTGCCGCCGGGCTCGGCCTGCGGCCTGCCGGCGGGCTCGGGCGGCCTGGGGGCCGGGGACCTCCGGGCCGCCGCGCGCCCGGCGGCCTGCTTCTCCTGCTCGCCGTCGGGACGGCGCCTGGCGCGAGCGGCGGCGGGCAGCGACGCCTCGCAATACGGGCAGAGCGCCCAGCGCGGGTCCACCGGCTTCGAGCAGGTGGGGCATGGATCCTTGAGGCGGCGCTGGCAGTTCGGGCAGCGCAGGTAGTTCTTCTCGACCGGGAACTCGCAATTCGGGCAGGACAGCTCGGCGAGCTGGCGGACGCGCAGCTCGGCCGCCTTCATCTCGAGGTCCCGCTCCCTGGCGTCCTCGATGTACTCCGGCGGCCTCAGGATGACGTAGACGATCGTCCCGATGTAGGGGAAGAAGGAGGCGGCGGTGGCGCAGGCGACCAGGACCGGATCGTCGATCCGGCGGCGCGCGTCGAGGAACGTGTAGACGATCAGCGCCAGCCAGACGACGACGAGCATCAGGACGAAGAGGCTGACCGCGAGGTTCAGCCCGTCGTTGGTGATGCCGAAGATGGCGAGTGGCATGGGTGGGGGTCCGCCTTGGGCGACGGAGCAGTCTACTTCGACGCCGGGCCTCCCGACCCTGTGGGCAGCGGCCACGGGCCGCCGGGGCGGCGACCGGACCGCGGGACGATCACAGGAAGAGCCTGCCGAACAGGTAGCCGATCCCGAAGAAGACGAGAATCACGATCGCCACCACCGCGGCGACCAGGCCCATCATTGAGAGCAACTCCGAGCGCGCTTCGCGATCCATTGCCGAATCGTCGCACAGCCCGGGATTCTCCGAGCCGCAGGCGGGGGCCTCAGCCCCCGTGTCGGTCGCCGATCAGCTCCCGGGCGGTCGCCAGCAGGTAATGGGAGCCGGCCACCAGCAGCACCGCGTCCCTCTCGCAGGCAAGCGACCGGGCCCGGACGAGCGCCCCGCGGGCGGCGGGAATGGCCTCCGACCTCACGCCGCGGGAGGCGAATGCCTCCGAGAGCTCGGCGGCCGGCCGGGAGCGGGCGCCCGGACGCCCGGACACCCGCAGCGCCTCCTCCTCCACCTCGGCGCAGACCACCCGGTCCAGCACCGGCGCCAGCGCGGCGGCCATCGCCTCCGCGTCCTTGTCGGCGAGCACCGCCAGGCAGGCCACGACCTCCCGTCCGGCGGCAAGGTCGGGGAGCGCCTCGGCCAGCGCCGCCGCGCCGTCGGGGTTGTGAGCCGCGTCGATCAGCGTCAGCGGCCGATCGGCGACGCGCTGAAGCCTTCCCTCGATCTCGAGGACGGCGGCCACCTCGGCGGCAAGGCCACGGTCGATGTCGCCGAGGAGGGCGCCTGCGGCGGCCATGGCGAGCGCGAAGTTGCGCCTCTGGAAGCGACCCGCCGCCGCCAGCCGGATGTCGTCGCCGGGGTCCGGGGCGGCCCTCACCACCCTGGCCCCGCGGGCGCCGGCGGTCTGCAGCGCAACCTCGGTCGCCTCCTCGCCCAGCGACCCGATCACCAGAGCGGTGCGGTCCCTGAGGACCGCCAGCTTCTCCGCGGCGATCTCGGTCTCGGTCCCGCCCAGCCACTCGGTGTGGTCGAGCCCCACCGAGGTCAGCACGGTCACCCTGGAGGGGATCACGTTGGTGGCGTCGAGGCGGCCGCCCAGGCCGGCCTCGATCACCCCGGCCTCCACCCCCGCCCCGGCCAGGGCGAGGAAGGCGGCCGCGGTGGCGACCTCGAACTGCGTGACCGACTCCCCCTCCTCGAGGCGGCCGTCCACCGCCTCGGCCGCCGCGGCGGTGCGCCAGACCGAGTCCGCGAAGGGGCGCGGAGCGATCTCCTCGCCACGGATCAGGACCCGCTCGGACCAGCGCCGCAGGTGGGGCGAGAGGCACGCTCCGGCGGCCAGCCCGTGGGCCTCGAGCAGGGCCGCCGTCATCCGGGTCACGGAGGACTTCCCGTTCGTCCCGACCACGTGCACCGAGGCGAAGCGGCGCTGCGGCCAACCAAGCGCCGAGCTGAGCAGCCTCATCCTCTCGAGGCCGAGCTTCCAGCCCACCGGCTGCAGCGAGCCCAGGTACCGCTCGGGGTCGAAGGTCCCGGGCGCTCTCTCCCCCTCTCCCCCTATCTACCCGAGCTCCTCGATCTCCGCCCGGTGGCGCCGCAGCTTCTCCCGCTCCTCCTCGACAACCTGGGGAGGCGCCTTGGCGACGAATCCCCGGTTGGCGAGCTTGCCCTCGGCACGCGAGATCTCCGAGGCGAGCTCCGCGCGCCGGGCCTCGATCCGCTCGGCCACTGCTTCCGGGTCGAGCCCGGGGGAGGCGAGGACGGCGACGACCCCGACCGAGGCGATCTCCTCGCCGCCGCCTGCGGTGAGGTCCACCCGGGCGAGGCGCCCGACGAAATCGGGCTGCGGCACCGGGGACCTCGCGCTGAGTACGGTGGCGGCGGGGACGCCGGCCAGGTCCCGCCAGGCCCGCAGCCGTCGGGTCTGGGCGATCGCGGCCCCGGCCTCGGCCTCGGCCCCGGCGTCGATCAGCGACGCGTCCGGCTCGGGGTAGCGGTGGACCGCCAGGTGCCCTCGGCGGTAGGGGTGGTACCGCCAGACCTCCTCGGTGACGAACGGCATCACCGGGTGCAGCAGCGCCAGGATCCGCTCGAGGGCTCCGAGCAGCACCGCGCAGGCCGCCTCGTCCCCGTCGTAGAGGCGCGGCTTGACGATCTCCAGGTACCAGTCGCAGAACTCAGACCAGAAGAACGCGTAGGCCTCGGCGGTCGCGCCGGCGAAGTCGTAGGACCCCAGCCGGTCGCTCACCGACCCCACCGTCCGCTCCAGCCGCGAGAGGATCCAGCGGTCCTCGAGGTCCAGCTCCGAGCGTTCCACCTGCTCCAGCGAGGGCGCCTCGCCTGGCCCCGCGGCTGCGTTCAGCAGGATCAGCCGGCTGGCGTTCCACAGCTTGTTGGCGAGGTCGCGTCCCTGCTGGACCTTGGCGTCGGAGTAGCGGACGTCCTGGGTCGAGGACATCGCGAGCAAGCCGAAGCGCAGAGCGTCGGCCCCGTGCACGTCTATCTCCTCCAGCGGGTCGATTCCCGTACCCAGGCTCTTCGACATGCGGCGCCCGTCGCGAGCCTGGATCACCGAGTGCACGTAGACGTCGCGGAACGGGACCTCCCCGGTGAACTCGACCCCGGTCATGATCATCCGGGCCACCCAGAGGAAGAGGATCTCGCGCGCCGTGGTGAGGAAGTCGGTCGGGTAGAAGGCCCGCAGCTCCGGGGTCTGGTCGGGCCAGCCGAGCGCCGCGAAGGGCCAGATCGCCGAGCTGAACCAGGTGTCGAGCACGTCGGGGTCCTGGCGGAGCTCGCCCCTCCCGCACCCCGAGCAGGCTTCCGGTTCGGACTCGGCGACGATCGTCTCGCCGCACCCCTCGCAGTAGTAGACCGGGATCCTGTGGCCCCACCAGAGCTGCCGTGACACGCACCAGGGGCGGATCTTCCGCATCCAGTCGAGGTAGACCCGCTTCCACTGCTCGGGTGCGATCCTCACCTCGTCGCGCTCGACCGCCCGGATCGCGGGCGCTGCGAGCTCGTCCATCCGGCAGAACCACTGCAGCGAGATCAGCGGCTCGATCCGCTCCCCGGAACGGTGGGAGAAGGGGACCGAGTGCGTGTAGGGCTCCTCGTCGCGGAGCAGGCCCTCCTCGCGCAGCGCCGCCACCACCGCCTGCTGGGCCTCGGCGGCGGTGAGGCCGGCGAACCTCTCCCCCGCCTCCTCGGTCATCCTCCCGTCCTCGCCGATCACGCTGATCTCCTCGAGCCCGTGGGCCCGGCCGATCTCGAAGTCGTTGGGGTCGTGGCCCGGGGTGATCTTCAGGGCTCCGGTCCCGAACTCGGGGTCCACGTGGGAGTCGGCGATGATCGGCAGCCGGCGGCCCACCAGCGGCAGCCGGCAGTGGCCCCCGAGAAGGTCGGCATGGCGCTCGTCGTCGGGATTCACCGCGACGGCGGTGTCGGCGAGCATCGTCTCGGGCCGCACGGTGGCGACGGTGAGCACCCGGTCGGAGCCCTCCACCGGGTAGTCGATGGAGAAGAGCGTGTCGGTGACCTCGCGATTCTCGACCTCGAGGTCGCTGATCGCCGAGCGGGATCCCGGGTCCCAGTTGACCAGGTAGTGGTCGCGGTAGATGTAGCCCTTGCTGTGGAGCGAGACGAAGACGCGGTGGACCGCCCGCACGTAGCCCTCGTCGAGGGTGAACCGCTCCCGCTCGTAGTCGCAGGACGCTCCCAGCCGCTTGTACTGCTCGACGATCGTCGAGCCGTGGTGCTCCTTCCAGTCCCAGACACGCTCCGTGAAGGCCTCCCGCCCGAGCTCGTGGCGGTCCAGCCCCTCCTCGCGCAGGCTCTTCTCGACCACGGCCTGGGTGGCGATGCCGGCGTGGTCGGTGCCGAGGATCCACAGCGCGTTTCGCCCCCGCATGCGCTGCATCCGCACCAGCGCATCCTGCATCGAGCCGTTCAGGGCGTGGCCCATGTGAAGGGCGCCGGTCACGTTGGGGGGAGGGATCGCCACCGAGAAGTTCTCGGCCGGGGTGCCGGTCGCCGGCGGGTGGAAGTAGCCGCCCTCCATCCACTCCGAGAAGATCCGCCCCTCCACCCCGGTGGGGTCGTAGCGGGTCGTCGCCTCGAGGGTCTCGCGCAGGGAGTCCGGCACCGGCGGCGAGTCTAGTTTCTCGCGACCTGCCGGGGACGCGCTTCCAAAGCCGCCCCGCGACCAATACCATCGCTTCTCCGATGGCCCAGGCGACCGCCAACGGCGACGGCCGGATGGCCCAGGAGCTCTCCGAGGCGATCGGAGCCCGGCTCCTGAGCCTCTACTTCCAGCCCATCGTCTCCCTGCAGGACCGCTCCGCGACGATGCTCGAGGCGCTTCCCCGCTGGCCGCACGGCGATCGCGGGATCCTCGCCCCCGCCGATTTCATCGAGGCCGCCGAGAAGCACGGCGTGCTGGGCAAGCTGGAGCGCTGGGCGATCGAGGAGGCCTTCGGCCAGCTCGCCGCCTGGCGGGCCGGGGTCGCGTCGGAGCTGACGATCTCGATCAACCTCTCCGAGGAGCACCTGTTCTTCTCGGACATCGCCTCGGCGGTCCGCAGAGCCTCCGAGTCCAGCGGGGCCTCGGCCCACCGGATCGGCTTCGAGATCCTCGAGTCGGCCCTCGTGGAGGGGGAGGGTCGAAGCGCCGAGAAGCTCCGCGAGCTCTCCGACATGGGGGTCTCGCTGACCATCGACGACTTCTTCGGCGGCGCCTCCGCCGACCTCGTACGCCGCCTCCCGGCCACGGCCCTGAAGATCAGCCAGCGGATCGTCGAGGGCATTCCCGATGACGAGCGCCGCCTAGAGCAGGCGGAGGCCGCCATCGAGCTGGGTTCCGAGCTGGGGCTCGCGACGATCGCGGCCGGGGTCGAGTCGCCCGGCCAGGTGGCCAGCCTGCGCGACCTGGGCTGCCGCTACGCCCAGGGCTTCCTGCTCTCGGTGCCGATGCCGGCCGAGGTGCTCGAGGACCGCATGATCGCCCGCTGACGGGCGTTTCGCGCCGCAGCCGAGCGCAGCCGGAATTCGGCGCCGCGGCGGCGCGCCGCAGCCGAGCGCGGCCGGAATTCGGCGCCGCGGCGGCGCGCCGCCGGCCGCGACCGGGGTGTGCGGACTTTCGATGCCCAGGGCAGAAGAACTCCACACACCGCGAAGCGGGGCTCCAGCGCAGGCCCGGGCACACCGCGACCCGAGGCTCCAGCGCAGGCCCGGGCACACCGCGACCCGAGGCTCCAGCGCAGGCCCGGGCGGACACTCCACACACCGCGACCCGGAGCTCCCACGCAGGCCCGGGCGGACGCGGCGGGCGGGACCGGGGCTAGGCCGACTCCTCCTCCAGCTCCCCGGCCGGCCCGATCTCCGCCGGCGCGGCCTCGGTGACCAGGGTCGGGCGGCGGCCCTCGATCGTCTCCCTGGTCACCACGCACTTGGTGACGTCGCGGCGGGAGGGGAGCTCGAACTGGACGTCCTGGAGGACCTGCTCGAGGATCGAGCGGAGTCCCCGCGCGCCGGTCTCGCGCTGCAGCGCCCTGTCGGCTATCGCGGCGAGCGAATCATCGGCGAAGACCAGCTCGATGTCGTCGAACTCGAAGAAGCGCTGGAACTGGCGGGTGAGCGCGTTGCGGGGCTCGGTGAGGATCGTGATCAGGTCCTCGCGGGTGAGCTGGTGGATGGCGGCGACGACGGGCAGCCGGCCGATGAACTCCGGGATCAGCCCGTACTCGATCAGGTCCTCCGGCAGGCAGTGCTCGAACCACTCCCCGGTGTCGCGGTGCTCGCGATCGTGGATCGCCGCCCCGAAGCCGATTCCGTGGTCGACCATGCGGCGCTCGATCACCTTGTCGAGCTCGGCGAAGGAGCCGCCGCAGATGAAGAGGATGTTGGTGGTGTCGATCGTCAGGAACTCCTGGTGGGGGTGCTTGCGCCCCCCCTGCGGCGGGACCGACGCGGAGGTCCCCTCGAGGATCTTCAGCAGGGCCTGCTGCACGCCCTCGCCCGAGACGTCCCGGGTGATCGAGGGGTTGTCGGCCTTGCGGGCGATCTTGTCGATCTCGTCGATGTAGATGATCCCGGTCTCGGCCTTCTTGACGTCGAAGTCGGCGGCCTGGATCAGCTTCAGGAGGATGTTCTCGACGTCCTCGCCGACGTAGCCCGCCTCGGTGAGCGCGGTCGCATCGGCGATCGCGAAGGGCACGTTGAGGATCCTCGCCAGGGTCTGGGCCAGCAGCGTCTTGCCGCATCCGGTCGGACCGAGCAGCAGGATGTTGGACTTCTCGAGCTCGATCTCGGCGTCCTCGGACTGGCTCATCTGGACGCGCTTGTAGTGGTTGTAGACGGCCACGGATAGAGCCCGCTTGGCGTGCTCCTGGCCGACCACGTACTCCTCGAGCACCTGGTGGATCTCCCGCGGCTTGGGCAGGTTCTCGAGCTCGAAGGCCGGCGGAGCGGTGAGCTCCTCGTCGATGATCTCGTTGCAGAGATCGATGCACTCGTCGCAGATATAGACGCCGGGGCCTGCGATCAGCTTCTTGACCTGCCTCTGTGACTTGCCGCAGAAGCTGCAGAGAAGCTGCTCGTTGGAATCGGTCGGGCGTGCCAGGGGTCTCCCCTCCTCAGGCTGTTTTCGGCTCGCCGGCGCCCCAAGCTTAGAGGGAGCGGAGCGCCGGTCCTATGGGCTCCCAGTTACTCCGCCCGGCCGGCGGACCCTGCCGCCGGGCGCAAACTTGCCGGGGCGCCGGCGACCGTCCGCCCCGCGCCCGCCACCCGCCGCGCCCGCCCGCCACCCGCCGCCGTCGCCCCCCCCGCCACACCGGCCGCCCGCTCGTAATACGGTTAGCCGGATGACTGACGGACTGAGGGTCGAGCCGGTCACCGAGGAGGAGTACGAGGCGCTGGTGCCGATGATCGCGGCCTACCAGCGATTCTACGAGGTCACCGACATCGACGACGAGCGCAACCGCCGCTTCTTCCGCCGCTTCGTCGGGCCGAGCGAGGACGGGTTGCTGATCGGCGCCTGGGACGGAGACGAGCTGGTCGGCTACGCCTGCCTGTACTGGTTCTTCACCTCCACCAGGGCCGCCGAGACGGTGCTGATGAACGATCTGTTCGTGGCGCCCGGGCGGCGGGGGGCGGGGATCGGCCGGGCGCTGATCATGGCGAGCCTCGAGGTGGCCCGGGAGCGCGGCTGCCGCCATCTGGAGTGGAACACGGCGCCCGACAACCACACGGCCCAGCGCCTCTACGACTCGACCGGGGCCGACCGCACGACCTGGTTCAACTACGAGCTTCGTCCCTGAGGGCGAGCGTCGGACGCCTCGCACGCGGGGCGCTGTCCGAACCCCTTAGCCGAGAAGGGTGCGGGTCAGGAACTCGCGCTCGCGCTCGACCGCCCACTCGAACCGCTCACCCCGGTAGATGTCGAAGTGGGCGCCGTCGAAGGAGAGCAGCTCTCCGCGGGGCGCCGCCCGGGCGGCCGCGCGGGCGGGCTCCGGCGGCGTGATCGTGTCCCGGTCGGCGACGATCACCAGCACCGGGCAGCGGACGTGCCGGGCCTCGCGGCCGGGCGAGTAGAGGCCGAAGGGCAGCAGGATCCTGGCCGGTGTGGAGTTGTCGAACCGGAAGCCCCGCGGGTACATGCCCGGGTAGAGCGTCGCAGCGTCATCGCCGGTCATCGCGGCCCCGGATCCCGGCGGCCCGACGATCGCGATCCGACGGCTGCGCCCGAACAGCGCCGCCGCCCGGTCGCGGAGCCCGGCGGCCGTGAGTCGCGCCAGCCGGACCGGTTCCAGCATCCGCAGGGTCGCCGGCCCGCTTGTGTGGGGGACCTGCGAGACGACCGCGGCGATGCGCGCGTCGCGGGCCGCCGCCCAGAGCACGTGCCCCCCGCTGAACGAGGTCCCCCACAGCGCCACGCGGGCCGGGTCCACGCCCTCGAGGCTCCGAGCGTGCCCGATCGCGGCCTCCCAGTCGGCATGCTGGGAGCGAATGTCGATCAGCTGGCGGGGCCGGCCCGTGGAGGTGCCGAAATGGCGGTAGTCGAAGACCAGGGCGGCCAGCCCGGCGGCCGCGAAGCGCTCGGCGAAGGCATCGAGCCGCGCCTCCTTGCAGGCGCCGAATCCGTGGGCCATGACCACGCAAGGAGCGCTCTCGCCGGCCGGCCCGGGACGGTAGAGCCAGCCGTCGCAGCGGCCCTCGCCGGCGGCGAAGGAGATGTCGGAGCGGTCGGCCACGGGCGCAGTCAATCAACCCGCGCCGGCCCCGGCGGTCAGCTCCACCCGTCCCAGCGGCGCAGCGCCGGCTCGGGGTCCACCGGAACCCCGCGAACGTGGATCTCGAAGTGGAGGTGGCAGCCGACGCGGGCGGCGTTCCCGGTCATGCCCACCGCCCCGACCCGCTGCCCGGTGCGGACCCGCTCTCCGCGGCGTACCGGGGCCGGACGGGGCAGGTGCGCGTAGAAGTAGCTGCGGTGCTCGCCGCCCCCGTGGATCAGCACGAAGTTGCCGTACAGGACGGGGTCGAAGCCGCGCCGCAGCACCCTCCCGCCCCGGACGGCGCGCAGCGCTGCCCCGCAGGCGGCCACCACGTCGAAGCCCTCGTGCCGCCGCCCGCCCGAGCGCGGCGCGCCGAACTCGCCGATCGGCCCCCTGGTCGCGTGCGGGCCCGCGACCGGGAATGCGTGGCCGTGGAGCACGAAGCCCCCGGCCCTCCGGAGCCCGTGACCGCGCCGGCCGACCATCACCGCGTAGCGGCCGTCCGGGGCCTCCTCCCCGGCCCAGGTCCGCCCGAACCAGAGCAGGCGGTGCGCGCCCGGAGCCTGGCGGCGGGCCACGAAGGCCCGGACGATCCGCCCCCCGGCGCGGCGGACGATGGCGACCTTCACGTCGAGCGGGCGACTGGACC
Source organism: Solirubrobacterales bacterium (assembly GCA_046330315.1). Classification (GTDB taxonomy): domain Bacteria; phylum Actinomycetota; class Thermoleophilia; order Solirubrobacterales; family 70-9; genus JAXLSZ01. Next base: position 196,992 of record JAXLSZ010000004.1, on the reverse strand, counting down.
TGAAGCGGTATCCGATCAGGACGGGCCGGCCGGCGAAATAGGCGTGGTGGGGCACCGCGAAGCCGGCGATCAGGTCGAAGCGGGGGGCCCGGTACCGGGAGGGCGCGGGGACTTCGGCGGTGGCGGGCGCGGGGACTTCGGCGGTGGCGGGCGCGGGGACTTCGGCGGTTGCGGAGCCGGAGGGCTCGGCTGGGGCGGGCGCGGCGGCCGCGAGGGCCACGGCTGCGGTGAGAAGGAGGGGGAGGCGCCTCAGTGGTGCTCGATGACCCGGTCCACGAGGTTGTACTCCTTCGCCTCCTCGGCGCTCATGAAGTAGTCGCGCTCGGTGTCCTTGGCGACCTTCTCCAGCGGCTGGCCGGTGTGCTTGGCGAGGATCTCGTCGAGGCGGCGGCGGACGTCGATGATCTCCTTGGCGTGGATCTCGATGTCTGTGGCCTGGCCCTGGAAGCTCGAGGAGACCTGGTGGATGAGGATCTTCGAGTTGGGCAGCGACATGCGCTTCTTCTCCGCGCCTCCGGCGAGCAGCAGCGCGCCCATGCTCATCGCGATGCCGACGCAGATCGTCTGCACGTCGGGCTTGATGAACTGCATGGTGTCGTAGATCGCCAGGCCGGCATAGACCGAGCCGCCCGGGGAGTTGATGTAGAGGCTGATGTCCTTCTCGGGATCCTCGGACTCGAGGTGCAGGAGCTGGGCGACGATCAGGTTCGCGATCTCCTCGGTGACCGGGGTGCCGAGGAAGACGATCCTCTCGTTGAGCAGGCGCGAGTAGATGTCGAAGGCGCGCTCGCCTCGCGAGGTCTGCTCGACCACCATCGGAACCAGGGGGCTCATCGCCGGCGAGTGTATAGAAGGCGCTCGCCGCTCCCCCTGCGACTAGACTCCCCCTCGTGCCCGACGTCACTACCGCGTTTGCGACCTGCCCCCTCTGCGAGGCCACCTGCGGGCTCGAGCACACCGTCGCCGACGGCCGGGTCACCCGGGTTCGGGGCGACCGCGAAGACGTCTTCAGCCGCGGCTTCATCTGCCCCAAGGGCGCCAGCATCGCGGCGCTCGACTCCGACCCCGACCGTCTCCGCTCGCCCGTGGTCAAGCGCGACGGGAGATTCGAGGCGGTCGGCTGGGACGAGGCGTTCGCCGAGATCGAGGGCCGCCTCGTCCCGATCGTCACCGAGCACGGCCGCAACGCCGTCGGCGCCTACGTCGGCAACCCGGCGGCCCACAGCCTCGCCTTCGTCCTCTACGGCCGGATCCTGCTGAAGGCGATGGGGACCCGCAACCTCTACTCGGCGACCAGCGTCGACCAGCTCCCCAAGCAGGTCGCCTGCGCGCAGATGTTCGGCAGCGGCCTGAGCGTGCCGATCCCCGACGTGGACCGGACCGACCATCTGCTGGTGCTCGGCGCGAACCCCCTCGCCTCCAACGGGAGCCTGATGACCGCGCCCGACCTGCGAGGCCGGTTGCGGGCCCTGCGGCGGCGCGGCGGGCGGCTCGTGGTGATCGACCCGCGGCTCACCCGCACCGCCCGCGAGGCCGACGAGCACCACTTCATCCGGCCCGGCACCGACGCGCTGCTGCTCGCCGCGATGGCCCACACGATCCTCGCCGAGGACCTCGCCGACCCGGGAGCGCTGGCGCCCCACCTCGCCGGGCTGGACGAGGTCCGCAGGGCGGTGGCGCCGTTCACCTCCGAGGCGGCGGCCCGGCCAACCGGGATCGGGGCGGGCGAGATCCGCCGCATGGCGAGAGACCTCGCCGCTGCCCCCAGGGCGGCGGTGTACGGGCGGATCGGCACCTGCACGCAGGTGTTCGGCACCCAGGCGAGCTGGCTGGTGGACGTGCTCAACGCGATCACCGGCAACCTCGACCGCGTGGGGGGTGCGATGTTCCCCCTGGCCGCCGCCGGGCAGTCCAACTCGAGCGGGGAGCCGGGCCGCGGGCGCGGCTTCCGCGGGGGCCGGTGGACGAGCCGGGTGCGGAGGCTGCCGGAGGCCTTCGGCGAGCTGCCGGTCGCCTGCCTCGCCGAGGAGATCGACACGCCCGGAGAGGATCGGATCCGCGCGCTGATCACCGTGGCCGGCAACCCGGCGCTCTCGACGCCGAACTCGGGCCGCCTCGGCGCCGCCCTGGAGTCCCTGGAGCTGATGATCTCCGTGGACCCCTACGTCAACGAGACGACCCGCCACGCCGACGTGATCCTTCCCGGGCCCTCGCCGCTGCGCCGCTCCCACTACGACCTCGCCTTCTACCAGCTCTCGGTGCGGAACATCGCCCACTACTCCCGGCCGGTCCTGGAGCCCGAACCGGGCATCCAGGAGGAGTGGCAGACCGCGCTGCGGCTGCTGGCGATCCTCACGGGGCAGGGAGCCGGCGCCGAGATCGGCCCGATCGACGACTTCATCGCGGCCGAGGCGGTGCGCCGGGAGGTGGGCACGCCGGGCTCACGCCTCGAGGGCCGCGACCCCGACGAGCTGCTCGGGGCGCTCTCGGACCGCCGCGGCCCCGAGCGCCTGCTCGACCTGCTCCTGCGGGCCGGGCCCTACGGAGACCGGTTCGGGGAGGATCCCGACGGCCTCACCCTCGAGCGGCTCGAGGCCGCCCCGCACGGAATCGACCTCGGCCCGCTCGGCCCCCGCATCCCCGAGGTGCTGCGGACCCCGAGCGGCAAGGTCGAGCTGGCGCCGGAGCCGATCCTCGCGGACATGCCGCGGCTGGAGGCGGCGCTGGACCGGGAAGGCGACGGCACGATCGTCCTGGTCGGCCGCCGCGACCTTCGCTCCAACAACTCCTGGATGCACAACGTCGAGGGCCTGCTCGGCGGCCCGGCCCGCTGCACGGTCCACGTCCACCCGGACGACGCCGAGCGGCTCGGCCTCGCCGACGGCGAGGCGGCCACGGTCAGCTCCGCGGCGGGAGCGATCGAAATCCCCGTCGAGGTGACCGATGCGGTCATGCCCGGCGTGGTCAGCATCCCGCACGGCTGGGGCCATGACGCCGAGGACGCGGAGCTGCGGTTCGCCCGCCGGCGTCCCGGCTCCAACAGCAACGTCCTCGCGCGCGAGGACCTGGTGGACCCGCTCTCGGGCAACGCCGTTCTGAACGGGATTCCGGTGGAGCTCTCGCCGGCGCCCGCCGGCGCCGCCCTGGCCTCGGCCCGCGCGGGCTGAGGACCGGGTCGGGCTCAGCCCCGGGCGCTCCTTCCACGCGGCGCTCAGCTCGGGGCTCCGTGCTCGCGGCGCTCAGTCCGGGGCGCTTAGCGCTCGCCGGGGGTCCACAGGGACCCGGGCGCTCCGGACCCCGCCGGCTCGGCCTCCTCCTCGGGGGTCCACAGCCTCTCGCGTGCCTCGGCCCGGGCCATCGGGATCGGCACGGCCGACTCGACCAGGAAGTCGATCGCCTTGCGGGTCCGCAGGTCGTCGCGGACGAGGCCGTCGCGGCCCTCGCGGCGGAGCCGGTCGAGCAGCTTCTCGGGCGTCGTGCGCTCGTGCCTGGCGCTGTGCTCGAGCGCCTCGACCATCTCCTCCTCGCCGACCTCGATCCCCTCGGCCTCGGCGACCGCCGCGAGTGTCGCCTCGCGCCGCAGGTCGCGCTCGGCGTCGGGCTTCGACTCCTCGACGATCTGCTCACGGGTCTGGCCCTGCACCTGCAGGTAGACGTTGGGGTCGATCCCGCGCCCCGCAAGCTGGCGCTCGACCCGCTGCCAGCGCTCCCCGGCCCGCGCCTCGACGATCCTGCCGGGAATCTCGATCGTCGCCTGCTCGGCGGCCGCGTCGATCACCGCCATCCTGAAGTCCTGCTCGATCCGCTCGGAGACTGCCGCCGAGAGCTTCTCGCGGATGTCGCCGCGCAGCTCTTCGAGGGTGTCGAACTCCGAGACCTCGGCGGCGAAGTCGTCGTCGAGGTCTGGAAGCTGCTTCTCGCGGACCTCCTTGACAGTGACCTCGAAGACCGCCGGCCTGCCGGCCAGCTCCTCGGCGCCGTAGTCGTCGGGAAAATCCACCTGGACGGACCGCTCGGTGCCGGGCTCGGCCCCCACCAGCCCCTTCTCGAGGTCCTCCAGGACCCTCCCGGCGCCGATCTCGATCAGCTCGTCGCGGCCCTGACCGCCCTCGATCGGCTCCCCGTCCATTGCCCCGGAGAAGTCGACGAGCAGCGCGTCGCCCTCGGCCGCGGGCCGCTCAACCGGCACCAGCCTGGCGACACCCTCGCGCAGCCGGCTCAGCTCGCGCTCGACGATGTCGTCGGGCACCTCGGGGTCGGCCCTGCCCACCTCCAGGCCCTGGTAGGAGCCGAGCCGGGCCCTCGGCGTGACCGCCACCTCGAAGCTGAAGCCGAGCGGGGCCCCGGGCCCGGTGGGAGCGTCGGCGAGCTCGATCTCGGGGTCGCCGACCGTGCTCACGCCCGAGGCGATCACGGCCCGCTCGTACCACTCCGGGAGCGAGTCGCGCAGCGCCTGCTGGAGGACCGACTCGAAGCCGAGCCGCTGGATCACCAGCCCCGGGGGGGCCTTGCCCTTGCGGAAGCCCGGCATGCGCATGTCCCGCGCCATCGCCCGGGCGGCGCGCTGGACGTGGCGATCGACGTCCTCGGCCGGGACCCGGGCCTCGACCCGTACCCTGGATTCCGCGAGCTCTGTGACCTTGGTCTCCACGGCGGCTGACCCTAGAGGAAAAGGGTCGGCGGGCCAGGCACGCTCGCGCCGACGGCGCTCGCGGAGCGCCCGGGAGCGCCCCCCGGCCCGCTCGCGGCCTCAGGGGGGAGGGGTGGCCTGGCCGAACTCGTCGCTGCCCCAGCAGGCGATCGAGCCGTTCGTTCTGATCGCGCAGGTGTGCTGATTTCCCGCGCCCACCGCCTTGAAGGCGCCGGGTGGCGGGGTGGCCTGGTGGTCGTAGTCGTCGCCCCAGCAGGCGGCCGAGCCGTTCGTTCTGATCGCGCAGGTGTGGTAGTAGCCCCCGCTCACTGCCTTGAAGGCGCCGGCGGGCGGGCTGGCCTGGCCGTAGCTGCCCTCACCCCAGCAGGCGATCGAGTCGTCCGTTCTGATCGCGCAGGTGTGGTAGCCGCCCGCGCTCAGCGCCTTGAAGGCGCCAGCGGGCGGGTTGGCCTGGCCGTTGCCATTCCAGCCCCAGCAGGCGATCGAGTCGTCCATTCTGATCGCGCAGGTGTGGTAGCCGCCCGCGCTCAGCGCCTTGAAGGCGCCGGCGGGCGGGTTGGCCTGGCCGTAGTGGTCCCGGCCCCAGCAGTCGATCGAGTCGTCCATTCTGATCGCGCAGGTGTGGTAGTAGCCCGCGCTCACCGCCTTGAAGGCGCCGCCGGGCGGCCGGGACTGACCGTACTTGTCCCCGCCCCAGCAGGCGATCGAGTCGTTCGTTCTGATCGCGCAGGTGTGGGCATAGCCAGCCTCGACCGCCTTGAAGGTGCCGCCGGGCCGGTTGGTCTGCTTGCCCCAGCAGGCGATCGTGTTGTCGCTTCTGATCGCGCAGTTGTGGATGGCGCCCGCGCTGAGTGACTTGTAGCCGACCTCGGGGGGCGGGCCCGGCAGGATGATGATGTTCGACCTCGCCTTGGTCACCGTGCCCTTCCTGAGCAGCGCCCGCAGCTTCGCCGTGCCGCCGAGCGGTGGGCAGTTGACCTGCCTGGTCGAGCTGCCCGGCGCGACCGGGACCTTGCGGCGGGTCCTCCAGGAGCCGCTGCCCACCGGGCGGCTCTGGAACCAGAGCTTGCTCTGCTTCGGGGCCCGCTTGACCCTGGCGACCAACGAGCATCCGCCGGCCTGCCGGTTGAGCCTCAGCGTCACCGCGGGGCGCCGCTTGGCCGCCGGCACGGCGGGCACGGCGATCGCCGTCAGGACCGTGAAGAGGCTGGCCGCCAGGGCCGCGAGCAGCCACGCTCCCCTGCTGGTGCGAATCCCCGACTCGATCCTTCGCATCGTCCCCGTCCTCTCCGTGGGAACCGGACCCTACCACCGGATGCGAGCCGCGTGGCGGCGCTCGCGGAGCGCCGCCCCGAGCTCGAGGGCGAATCCGGCCAGCCGCGCCAGCGGCCCGGTGACGATCCACCCGCGAGCCCTGTCGGCCAGGCCCTGCGCCGCGGGGCGCGGGGCGCTCAGGGGTCGCCCCCGACCCGCTCGCGGGGGCCTGCGGCGGCGATCAGGCGGTCCTCGAGCAGGGCACCGTGGCCGGCGGCGACCGCCCGCTCGGCCCGGGCCGGGTCCAGCGGCACCCCCCGCTCGTGCGCGAGGTCGAGGAGGCGCTGCTTCTGATCGCCCTCCCGGGCCACCTCGAAGAAGACCCAGGCGAGGATGCCGAGCAGCAGGAAGGTCCCCTCGACCATCATGATCACCCCGGCCGTGCTCTGGTCGGCGAGCGGCGATATCCCCCAGTAGCGCTCGCCGGGCGCGTAGATCGGGTAGAGCACCGACCCCGACCACATCAGGACATTACCCAGCACCGCGCCGGCGAACCGCACGGCGATCACGTAGCCGACCTTCCAGCCCGCCCCGAACCAGACCGGCTTGGGCAGCGGACCGAAGACCGGCATCCACATCAGGCAGCCGAAGAAGAGGAAGGAGGTGTGCTCGAGGGCGTGCACCGGGGCGCCCCCGTAGGCGTCCTGATAGAGAGCGGGGATGTGCCAGAAGTAGAGGTTCAGCATCCACAGCGGGAAGGCCACGGCGGGGTGGGCGAGGATCTTGAGGCGGTCGAAGAAGCGGATCGCCAGCACCGGCCCGAGCACCGGCCCGGTCAGCCCGAGCACGAGCAGCAGCGAGGCGACGTCGCCGATCAGCAGGTGCTCGGACATGTGGGCGAGCACCAGCTCCTCGGAGATGTGGCCGATCGGGGAGAGCAGCGCGACCCCGATCACCACCAGGCCCGAGGCGAAGCAGATCTGGCGCCAGACCGGCACCGGCCGGCCCCTCTCCGAGAGGGTGAGGCAGCGCTTGGCGTAGAGGAAGGCGCCGAGGGCGATCGGCGCCAGCTGCAGCGGCGCGAATGCACCGGCGACGTGCGCGAGCGGAAACACCACCGATCCAGACTAGCGCCGCGCCGCCGCGCTCAGAGCCAGCCGAGGCGTCTGAAGAAGCGGAAGAGCACGAGGACCGAGAGCCCCATGACCAGAAGCGCGAGCGGGTAGCCGGCCCGCTGGTTGAGCTCCGGCATGTGCTCGAAGTTCATCCCGTAGACGCTGGCGATGAAAGTGGGGACGGCTATGATCGCCGCCCAGGCGGAGATCCTCTTGACGACCTCGGCCTGGTTGACGCTGACCAGCGCGAGGTTCGCCTCCAGGGCGCTGGTCAACAGCTCGCGCTGGGAGTTGACGATCTCGTCGATCCGCCGCGCGTGGTCGTGGACGTCGCGCAGGTAGCGGCGCAGGTGGTCGTCCACCGCGGGGATCGAGCCCCCGGCGACCGCCTCGAGCGGCCCGAGCAGCGGCCAGACGGCGCGGTGGAACTCCATCACCTCGCGCTTCAGGAAGTAGATCCGCTCGGTCGGCTCGGAATCGCCGTCGAAGACGGCGCTCTCGACCTCCTCGATGTCGTCGTCTATCCCCTCGGTGACCGGGAGGTAGTCGTCCACGACCTGGTCGAGTATCGCCCAGGCCACCGAGGCGGGGCCCATCCTGAGCAGCTCGGGGCGATCCTCGAGCCGCTGGCGGGCGCCGCGAAGCTCGCTCGCCTCGCCGTGGCGAACGTGGATCGCGTAGGCCGGCCCGACGAAGATGTCTATCTCCCCGAACTCGACGGACTCCGAGTCGTCGTGGTAGACGGCCGGGCGCAGGACGATGAAGAAGGATCCCTCGTAGTCCTCGATCTTCGGGCGCTGGTGGGCGCGGGTGGCGTCCTCGACGGCCAGCTCGGGCAGTCCGAAGAGGGTCGATGCCCGCTCCATCTCGGCCTCGGTCGGCTCGTGCAGCCCGACCCAGACGAACTCCCCAGGAGCGCCCCCGACGCAGCTCGCAGCGTGCTCGATGTCGATCGGCCCGGCGTGCTGGCGAGCCCCGTCGCGGTAGTGGGCGCAGTCGATGATCATCGGGCTCCGGATTTCCAGGCGGGGGCGATGCGTCCTGCCCCCGCAACCCCGCGCCCGGCCGCGCCTGCGCCCCGGCTGGCGTTGCTAGGTTCCAGGCAAACCCAAGGGAAGGAACGCATGAGCGCGACGACGACCGGCGGAGAGGGGATCCTCTCCGAGCAGAATCACGAGGCCCGCGAGGAGATCATCGGGATGCTGACCAGGGCCTACTGGATGGAGATCGAGACCGTGATGAGCTACATCGCAAACTCGGTCAACCCCGACGGCGTTCGGGCCCAGGAGATCATCGAGTCGCTGAAGGCCGACATCGCCGAGGAGCTCGGCCACGCGCAGCAGTTCGCCGACCGCATCAAGGAGCTCTACGGGGTGGTGCCCGGTTCTAAGCAGTTCAGCGCCGAGCAGGACTACCTGCAGCCCCCCGAGCACCAGACCGACATCGTTCACGTGATCAAGGGCGTGATCGCCGCCGAGTCCGGGGCGATCGAGTTCTACACCCGGCTGATCGAGGCCACCGATCAGGTTGACCCGGTCACCCAGGACATGGTGATCGCGATCCTGCGCGACGAGCAGGGCCACAAGCGGCTCTTCGAGGGTTTCCTGCGCGAGTACGCGGCCGAGGGGCTGGCCTAGGAGGGCAGGCCGGTCATCGGGATCAGGGAGACCGGCCCGGCGGCCCGCGGATTCCCGCGGATCGGCAGCTACGGCTTCCTCTCGGACTGCCACACCGGCGCCCTGGTCTCCTACTCGGGGGCGGTCGAGTGGCTGTGCCTGCCGCGCTTCGACTCCCCCAGCGCCTTGGGCGCGGTCCTCGACCGCCGGGCCGGGCACTTCCGGCTCGGGCCGGAGGGGGTGGTTGTCCCGCTCAGCCGCCGCTACGAGCCGGGAACGCTGATCCTGGAGACGACCTGGGTCACCGACACCGGCTGGGTCGTGGTGATCGATGCGCTGACGATCGGCGAGTGGGCGCCGGAGGGGGGCGAGAGCGGCCGGCCCGAGGTCTCCCACGAGTCGGATCGCTCCCTGCTGCGCATGGTCCGCTGCATCGACGGCGAGGTGCGGGTCGGCTTCGAGTGCGTGCCCGCCTTCAACTACGGCGCCGAGCCGGCGCTGTGGACGGGCGGCGAGCTGGGGCGGGCCAAGGCCCACGGCGACGGCGTCGGGCTCACCGTCAACACCGACTTCGACCTCGAGATCGCCGACGGCGTCGCCCGGGGGGCAATCAGGCTGCGCGAGGACGAGGAGGCCTTCTGCGCGCTCGACTGGGACCCCGACCTGCTCGGCCCGGCGAGCGCCCCCGAGGCCGCGGAGCGGCTCGAGTCCACGCGCGAGTTCTGGCGCGAGTGGCTTCGCCACGGCGACTTCCCCGATCACCCCTGGCGCATCCACCTGCAGCGCTCGGCCCTCGTGCTGAAGGGGCTCACATACGCGCCGACCGGGGCGATCGTCGCGGCGCCCACCACCTCGCTCCCCGAGACGCCGGGCGGCGAGCGCAACTGGGACTACCGCTTCACCTGGATCCGCGACGCCACCTTCACGCTGTGGGCCCTGCACACGCTCGGCTTCGACGAGGAGGCGCGGGCCTTCATGGGCTTCATCGCGGGGGTCTGTCGCAAGGACCCCAGCCTCCAGATCATGTACGGGATCGACGGGCGCAAGGAGCTCACCGAGAGCACGGTCGACCACCTCTCCGGCTACGGGGGTGCCCGCCCGGTGAGGATCGGCAACGGCGCCTACAGCCAGCGCCAGAACGACGTCTGGGGCGCGCTGCTGGACTCCGTCTACCTGCATTCGAAGGCCCTCGGCAAGCTCAGCGACGAGCACTGGGAGCTGCTCGAGGACCAGGTGGAGGCCGCGATCGAGGCCTGGGCGCACCCCGACCAGGGGATCTGGGAGTCCCGCGGGCCCGCGCAGCACTACGTCTCCTCGAAGCTGATGATCTGGGTGGCGGTGGACCGCGGCGCGCGCCTGGCGCTGAAGCGGGACCGCCACCTGGCGCGCCGCTGGGGGAAGCTGGCGCTCACCTACAAGGAGGAGATCCTCGACCGCGGCGTCCGCGAGGGGATCTTCCGCCAGCATTTCGAGACGGACGCGCTGGACGCCTCGACCTTGCTGGTCCCGCTTGTCCGGTTCCTGCCCCCCGACGACCCGAGGGTGCGTGACACCGTGCTGGCAATCGCCGACGACCTCACCCAGCACGGGCTCGTGCTGCGCTACCGGGTGCGGGAGACCGACGACGGCCTCAGCGGCGAGGAGGGCACCTTCCTGATCTGCTCCTTCTGGCTCGTCTCGGCCCTCTCGGAGATCGGTGAGCCCGAGCAGGCGCGCAAGCTCTGCGAGCGGCTTCTCGAAGCGGCCGGCTGGCTGGACCTCTTCGCCGAGGAGCTCGACCCGATCAGCGGCCGGCATCTGGGCAACTTCCCCCAGGCCTTCACCCACCTGGCCCTGATCAACGCCGTCTCCCACGTGATCGCCGACGAGCGCCGCGACGGCGCCCCGGGCGACATGACCGCCGTGTTCGAGGAGATGGGCGGCGTCCGCGAGGACGCCTGAGCGCCCGGCCCGCGGAGCCCCCCCGCACCCCACCCCACCCCTGCGAACGTCCCGGAGTTGCTGCTCTGCTGGGTACTCCGGGACGTTCGGCCCGCGCCACCCCGGCGAACGTCCCGGAGTTGCTGCTCTTCTGGGTACTCCGGGACGTTCGGTGGGGTCGGGGGCGGGTGCTTGAATGCCGGCATGCGGCGGGTGGGGACAAGGCGGCGCGGAGGGACGGTGCGGATCTCCGGCCGCCCGATCGGGCGGCCGGGCCCGCTGCGGCTTTCTGGCCCGCTCGGGCTGGCGGGCCTGCTCGGGCTGCTGGCAGCCGTGGCCTCCCCCGCCACGGCCGGGACGGCCACCGGCAGCGGGCTCGGGCCCTACCCTGACCTCGGCCGCTGCAAGGTGTTCCCGGATCCCCCGGCGCGCCTCTCTCCCCGCGCCGCCTCGATGCGTGACGAGAGGGCCTGGAACCAGGACGTCTACTGGGCTCCGGTGGCGCGCCGCTCGCACGCGGTGGTCTCCTACATCAACCATCACGGCGGCAACTTCCTGCACCCCGACTTCGGTTCCCCGCGCGCCTACGGATTCCCCTATGCGGTGGTCGGAAGGCACCAGCGGCACGTTCCCATCCACTACACGGCCTACGGCAACGAGAGCGACCGCGGGCCCTTCCCGATCCCCGCCCATGCCCCGATCGAAAACGGGCGACACAGCGACGGCGACCGCCACGTCCTGGTCGTGGACCGCCACCGATGCCGCCTCTACGAGCTCTACCGCGCCTTTTACAAGGTGCGCGGGCACGACCACTGGAACGCCGACTCCGGGGTCTCCTGGAACCTGCGATCCAGGCGCAGGCGCACCGAGGGCTACACCTCCGCCGACGCCGCGGGCCTGCCGATCTTCCCCGGCCTGGTCCGCTACGACGAGGTGCGGCGGGGCTGGATCGGCCACGCGATCCGCGTCACCGTCGATCAACCCCGCGACGCCTGGGTCCACCCGGCAAGTCACTGCGCCGGAGACAACTCCAGCCGCGCCGCGCCGCCCATGGGGATGCGGCTCCGGCTGCGCCGCAGCTATTCGATCAGGCGCCTGAGCGGCGCCGCCGAGGTGATCGCGAGGGCGCTGAAGCACTACGGGATGATCGTCGCCGACCAGGGCTCGAACTGGTTCATCAGCGGCACCAGCGACCCGCGCTGGAACGACCGCAACCTCGACCAGCTCAAGTCGATCCCCGGTCGCGCGTTCCAGGTGGTGCGAAGCGCCGCGCGAGTCCACTCCTGCTAGCCGGGCTGCACGCAGGGACGAACCGACCGAGACGAGCTTCGGGCACCGGCCGAGACGAGCTTCGGGCACCGGCCGAGACGAGCTTCGGGCACCGGCCGAGACGAGCTTCGGGCACCGGCCGTGCGGTGCCGCACCGGCCGTAGGGCCGGGGCGCGGGTCGCTCAGTCCTGCTTGGCCGCGGCGAGCGGGTCGAGGGCCTTCGCCAGCACACCGACCTCGGTGCTGGGAGGCCGGCGGGTGAGGCCGCGCAGCATCACTCCCCACCTCCACGGCACCAGCTCGAAGCGCACCGCGTACCCGCATCGATCCGCGAAGTGCCGGTTCGGCGGGGTCTCCCGGAACACGTAGCTCCTTCCCGACTCGGCGACAAGCGTCAGGCTCCCGCGACAGCCGTCCTCCGGGTTGAAGGTCGTTCCGGCCTGCGTGGTCTTGCCGGGGTTCGACCCCGTGGCCCTCAGCTTGACCACCAGCGGGTAATGGGTGACCCGCTCGCCCGGGCCGTACTGGGTGATCTCGCCGCGCAGCCCCCGCTCGGGCAACAGCGCGAGGTCACCGCGATCGAGCCCGAAGCTGCGTCGGGCGGACGTCGCGCCCCGGCGCGTCAGGACTCCGATCACGTTGACGCCGCCCCGGCGCCAGCGCCACCCCAGCTGGTCCCCCTGCAGGTCGGCAATGATCATCCCGCCTCCGGTGCACTTGCCGGCGCCACTCCCGATGTATTCCCGCAGGACGTAGCGCGTCGCCAGGCTTGCCGCGCCCCCGGAGGGTGAGCCAAGCGGGGAGTCGGCGGCCCGGACGATCCTCACCCTGCCGCCGCAGGGAAAGCTCGGGTAGGTGATCGTCCCGTTGGAGCCGTCGCCGGCGGGGGCGGAGGCGATCCTCATGGCGGTCGGGTAGGAGTCGTGCGTGGCTCCCGGTCCGTACTGGTCCACCGTGCCGCTCCAGGTCCCCGCGAAGGCGCTGCCCGGCACGATGCTGGCTCCCGATACCCGGGGCGGACTGCCCGGGTCGGGCAGCTCGCTCAGAGCGGGCGCATCGCTGATCTGGACGTCACCCAGGTCGTCCCCCGAGCAGACCTCCAGACCGTAGTCTCGGGCGGCCACCTCGGCGTCATCGGAGGCCGATCCGGAAGCCGCCGCGGCGCGGCGGTAGGCCGCGAGCGCCCCGGAGCCCGGGGGGCCCGTGAGCGCGTCGAGAGCCGCCGCGTCGGCCCGGACCAGCCGGCGGCGCGCGGCGACGAAACGGTCGAAGTCCTCTCGTCCGTCGTCGGGCGGATCGAGCCGCCCCAGGTCGGCAAGCAGGCTCTTGTCGATCGCCGCCTTGGCCCGTGTGTTCTGCGCCGTGGTGAGGTTGTTGACCAGCGACAGCCGCGAGTAGGCTCGCGCGCACTCGGAGTTCGCCTGCGCGGCGATCCTCTCCCGCGAGCCACCGCCGCCGCAGCCCGAAACCAGGAGGATCCCGACCCAGATCGGCAGGAACGCCGCCGCTGCGGCTCCCGGCCCTCTCATGCCGCGATTATCCCCCGCCGCGGCACCGGAGTCAACGGCGGGTACCCTCCCGCAGCAGCTCGGCCCCCGAGGCCATATCGTCCCGGTGATGCCGGATCCGCTCCAACCCGAGAAGCTGCGCCGGCGCTGCGATCCAGCCGGCCTCGCCTTCTCGACGACGGCCGAGGTCGAGCCGCTTCGGGGGACGATCGGCCAGCAGCGCGCTCTCGACGCGGTGGCCTTCGGGCTGGAGATCGAGACTCACGGCTACAACATCTTCGCGACCGGGCCGATCGGCACCGGGAAGCGGACCACCCTCGAGGCGCACCTGCGCGCCCAGGCGGCGGAGCGTCCCTCCCCCGCCGACCGCCTCTACCTCTTCGACTTCGCCAACGAGGACCGGCCGATGGCGCTCTCGCTCCCCTCCGGCGAGGGCAAGGGCTTCGTCGAGGGCATGCGGGGCTTCGTCGAGGAGGTGCGCCGCCGCATCCCCGACGCGTTCGAGAGCGAGAACTACCAGGATCGCCGCCGCGAGCTCGTCGAGGAGGTCGAGGGCCGCCGCGAGGAGGTCCTGGGGGAGCTCCGTGGCTTCGCCAACCAGCGCGACCTGGCACTGGAGCTGACCCCCGCGGGCCTGGTGACCATCCCGGTGATCGAAGGCAAGCCGGTCCCGCCCGCGGAGTTCCGCCGCCTGCCCGAGCAGGTGCGCGAGCAGTTCACGATGCGGATCGAGGAGGTCGAGGACCGGATGCCCGCGGCCCTGACCCGCCTGCGCCAGATCGAGCGGGACGGCAGCGAGCGCCTGCGGGCCCTGGACCGGGAGGTGGCGCAGTTCGCAATCGGCCACCTGGTGGATGAGATCAAGGACCGCTACGGGGAGGCCCCCAGGGTCGGCGAGTGGCTGGAGCGGGTGCGCGAGGACATCGTCGAGCACCTCGGCAACTTCGGCGCCAGGGAGGCCGGAGAGCAGAACGTGCCCGAGCCGATCGCCAGCGGGATGCGCCGCGCCCGCCAGGCCTTCTTCGCCCGTTACGAGCCGAACCTCCTGGTCGGCCACGACCGCGGCGACGGGGCGCCGGTGGTCTTCGAGACAAACCCGACCTACTACAACCTCTTCGGGAGGATCGAGTACGAGGCGACCTTCGGGGCGCTCTCCACGGACCACCGCCACGTCAAGGCCGGCGCGGTCCACCGTGCCAACGGGGGCTACCTGATGCTCGACGCGCTCAGCGTGCTCTCCCAGCCGTTCGTGTGGACGAAGCTCAAGGAGACCCTGCGGGCGCGACGGGTCGAGATCGAGACGATCGGCTCGCAGCTCACCCTGTTCCCGACGGCGACGCTCGAGCCCGAGCCGATCGACCTCGACCTGAAGGTGATCCTGGTCGGCTCGCCGGCTCTGTACGCGCTGCTGCACATGATCGACGAGGACGTTCGCAAGCTCTTCCGGGTCAAGGCCGACTTCGACGTCGACATGCCCTGGAGGGAGGAGAGCCCCGGCGACTACGCCTCATTCATCGCGGGCCAGGTCGAATCCGACGGCCTCCTTCACTTCGACCGCGAGGCGGTGGCCCGGGTCGTCGAGCACGGCTCCCGGCTCGCCGAGCACCAGGGGAAGGTCTCGACCCGCTTCGCCGACATCGCCGACCTGGTGGCCGAGTCGAGCCACTGGGCCGGGAAGGAGAGCGAGGACGCCGTTCGCGCCGGCCACGTGGAGAGGGCGATCTCCGAGAAGGCGGCCCGCTCGAACCTGGTCGAGGAGCGGATCCGCGAGCTGGTCGCCGAGGGCACGCTGATGATCGACGTCTCCGGGCAGCGGATCGGCCAGGCCAACGGACTCTCGGTGGCGAGGGTGGGCGACTACCAGTTCGGCCGCCCGGTTCGGATCACCGCCAGCACCGGGCTGGGCGGCGGCGACGTGCTCGACATCGACCGCGAGACGGAGCTGAGCGGGCCGATCCACGACAAGGGCTTCCTGATCCTCTCGGGGTTCCTCGGCGAGCGGTTCGGCGGCGAGAGGCCGCTGGCCCTGCGCGGAAGCATCGTCTTCGAGCAGAGCTACGAGGAGATCGAGGGCGACTCGGCATCCTGCGCCGAGCTCTGCGCGCTGCTCTCGAGCCTCTCGGGCGTCCCCATCAGACAGGGCGTCGCGATCACCGGTTCGGTCAACCAGCATGGCGAGGTCCAGGCGATCGGCGGGGTCAACGAGAAAATCGAGGGTTTCCACGCGACCTGCGCGCAGGCGGGCTTCGGCGACGGGCAGGGCGTGGTCGTCCCCGCGGCCAACGCCCGTCACCTGATGCTCCGCGAGGAGGTCGTCGAGTCGGTGCGCGAGGGCCGCTTCGCCGTCTGGCCGGTCGGCGGCGTGGACGAGGCGATCGAGGTCCTGACCGGCACCGAGGCGGGCCAGCGGGCCGACGACGGCAGCTACCCGCCGGGCTCGGTCTACGGCAGGGTCGCCGAGCGGCTCGACCACCTCGCCGAGCTCGCGCGGCGCTTCTCGAGCGGGCCCGCCGACTCCCGGCGCAAACCGTAGTCCGCCCCTGCGGGAAGGTGGGCGCGCCCCGATGCCGGGCGGCGATCGCGGCTCTAGCTTGACTCGGAGGCAAGCGAGGCCGACGATGGAGAAGTCGAAAGTGATCGAAGAGGCGCAGATTCCGACCGCCGAGGCGGTTCCCAGCCTGCTCTCGTGGCGTCCCCCCGGCGGGGTCTTCTCGATCTACGCGGCCTTTGACCCCGCCGACCGCGGCGGCGCCTGGTGGATCGAGCTGCGCGAGGGGTTGCGGGAGGCGGCCGGGCGGGCAGGCGGCGACCGCGACTCCCAGCTCGCCGCGCGGGCGACGGCCGAGCGCCTCGAGCAGACGCTCGCGGCCGAGCACCGGGAGGCCGGTCGCGGGCTGATCGGCTTCGTCGAAGCCGGCCGGGAGCGCGGCGAGGAGCGCTGGTTCGTCACCGAGATCCCCCCGCGCGCGACGGAGGTCCACCACGCGGAGCGGCCGCAGGTGGGGCCGCTGCTGGCGATCCTCGACGACGGCGCGCCGATCGGGGTCGCCGTCCTCTCCTCGGAGAAGATCAGGCTCTTCGACGCCCACCTCGGCCGCCTCGAGAAGCTCCACGACTGGGAGCTCGAGCTGTTCAGCGGGGACTGGCGCGAGCGCAAGGCCCCGGCCTCCCGGGACCCCGGAGCCGGGCAGATGACCTCGGCGGCCGGCCGTGACCAGTACCGCCAGAGGCTCAACTCCAACCGCGACCGCTTCGTCCACCAGGCGGGCGGGCTGGCCAGGGCGGACGCCCGCAAGCTCGGCTGGCGGACCGTGCTCGCATTCGGGGACGACGGCCTGGTCTCGCGCTTCGAGGAGGGCCTGGCCGGCGACTGCCCGGTGAGCCAGGTCGCCTCAACCGACCTGATCTCCGTCCCCGCCGCGCAGGTCGCCGAGCGGGTGCGCGCCCACCTGCCCGAGCTGAACCGCGCCCGCGAGAGGGAGCTGATCGAGAGGGTCAAGGAGGCCGCCTACTCCAAGGGCCGCAGCTCGTTCGGACCCCGGGAGACCCTCCAGGCGCTCGAGCAGGGCCGTGCCGAGCACCTGATCTACGACTCGGGGCTGGAGACCCCCGACACGGAGCGGCTGATCGAGCTGGCGATCGCCAGCGGCGCCGCGGTGACACCCGTCGAGGGCGCCGCCGCCGCCGAGCTCTCCGAGCAGGGCGGGGTCGCGGCGCTGCTCCGCTACTGAGCGCCGCCGCGACGCCTCAGGTGGCCCCGACGATGTCGCGGGCCTCCTCGACCTCGAGATCGCCGTCGGCGACCTTGAAGCCGACCGTGTCGGTGTAGTCGCCGGCTCCCGCCTCGGTCCGGGTCGCGGCCATCCCCGGGGTGACGCCGGCGTCCGCGAGGTCGCGGGCCGCGCTGGGGTGAAAGCAGCGGGCCGAGAGCCACTCCTCGACCTCGTCGGCCGAGAAGCCGGACTCCGCCCAGGTCTCCGCCGCGTCGTCGGGGTTGCCTCCGTGGGCGAAGTGGCCGTGGCGTTCGATCACGTCGCGGATCGTCATCGCCCGGACTCTAGCCTTCGAGGGCGATGAGCGACCCGAGACCGAGAAGCGAGGAGAGACGGCGATGCCGCTAGGAAGCATCCGCCTCGGAAGGCTGGCCGGGATCCCGATCGGGATCAGCCCCCTCTGGCTGGTCATCGTCGGGCTGATAACCCTCTCGCTCGGTGCCAGCTACTACCCGAACGAGGTGGAGGGAATCGCCCCCCTCGCCGCCTACCTGCTCGGGCTGCTCAGCGCGCTCTTGCTGTTCGCCTCGATCCTCCTCCACGAGCTGGGTCACGCGATCGTCGCCCGGCGCCACGGGGTGGCGATCGAGGGCATAGACCTGTGGCTGCTGGGCGGAGTGGCGAAGATGCGAGGCGAGCCGCGCAGCGGAGCCGACGAGCTTCGCTACGCGGCGGCCGGGCCGGCGGTGACGGCGGTGATCGCGGCGCTCTTCGGGGTCCTCGCCGTGGCGCTTCCCGCCGACGCACCGGCGGCCCTGCGGGCCCTGGTCGACTACCAGCTGCTGATCAACGTGCTGATCCTGGGGTTCAACCTGATCCCGGCGTATCCGCTCGACGGTGGCCGCCTGCTGCGGGCATTCCTGTGGACGCGAAACGGTGACATGGCGAGGGCAACCGCGACCGCCGCAAAGATCGGGCGCAACTTCGCCTACGGGCTGATCGCGCTCGGCATCTTCCTCGCCCTCGGGGCAGGCAGCCCGACCGGCCTCTGGTTCGCGGTGATCGGCGTCCTCCTCGCCCTCGCCGGTCGCGCCGAGGTCGCTGAGCTCGAGCTCCGCCGCACCTTCTCCGGCCACCGGGTCGGGGAGCTGGCCTCCTTCCCGGCGGTGACGATTCCGGCCGGGACCACGGCGGCGGAGGCGGCCGAGCGGTACTTCAGGCACTACCGCTACCGGTCTTTCCCGGTGGCCGGCCCCGCGGGGGTCCTCGGCCTGGCCGTGATCGGCCGCCTGGAGACCATCCCGGCCGACCAGCTCGAGCGCATCCCGATCGAGTCGGTCCTGGAATCGGATCGCAGCCTGCTGGTCGAACCGGACACGGACCTCGCCGAGCTTCTGGAGCGCCCCGCCTTCCGTCGGGTGGGCAGCGCGATCGTGGTCGGCGACGGCGGACGCCTCGGAATCGTCTCGATGACCGCCGTGGAGCGGGCGCTTCGCGCCGCCCGGCTGACCGCGCCGGACGCCGGCTGAGGGCAATTCCCCGGAGGCCGGGCAGGCCCGTCCCGGGAGGGCCGACGATGTCTGGGGGCGCTCTCCCGCCCCGCGGCCTGGCTGCGACTACGATTGGTGCAGCGCTCCGCCGAACGGGCTTCGCCTCTCGGCACAACGGAACCGAAGGAGGGATCGTGAAGAGCTGGGACCTCACCGCACTGGAGCTGAGACCGCGACTGCCGGAGATCCTCTCCTCGACCCCGGATGCGCGGGCGATCGTGCTCGAACTGGCGGCCGGCGAGAGCCTCTCCGAGCACGAGGTGCACGAGCGGGCCTGGCTGGTGGTGCTGGGCGGTGAGGTCGAGGTGAAGGCGAGCGCCGGCCGCAGCGCCTCGGGCGGCGCCGGGCTCTTCGTCGAGCTCGAGCCGAGCGAGCGCCACGAGGTCACGGCGAGCACCGATTCCCGCCTGCTGCTGATGCTCACCCCGTGGCCCGGCGACGGCCACCCCGGCGCGATGACGATTCGCGAAAAGCTCTACAGCCGCCGCCACGCGGCCAAGCGCTCGGGCTAGCAGCAATCCCCGGCGCAGCTCTTGCCGCGCCAGGCCTCTCGGCCTTCCCGGACCGCGGCCACGGCGATGAGGAGGGCCGCCACCGGGTCGGCCCACCACCAGCCGAGCAGCGCGTTGGCGCTGAGGCCGATCAGCAGGGCAGCCGAGAGGTAGGCACAGATGAGGTTCTGCCTTCCCTCGCTCTTCGTCGCCGACGAGCCGAGCGCCTCGCCCACCCTGGCCTTCGCCGCCGCCAGCGGCGGCATCGTGGCCAGGGTCGCGATCGACAGGCCGATCCCGACGTAGCTGGCCTCGGGGTGCTGGCCCGCGAGCAGGGTGCGGACCGCCTCCACGGCGACGTAGACGGCGATCACCAGGAAGCTGGCGCCGATCAGCTTCTGAGCCCTCCGCTCGGCTCGATCGGAGCCCGCGCGCTCACCCGCGAAGCGCCAAAGCAGGACTACGCCGGCGACCATCTCGACGAGCGAATCGGCCCCGAACCCGACCAGGGCGATCGAGCCCGCCGCGATCCCGGCGGCAAAGGCGACGGCCGCTTCGAAGCCGTGCCAGGCCAGGCCGAGCCAGGCAAGCGACCTGGCTCGTCGCACGAGACCGGCCCGACTCGCGGGATCCACCGGCCGGGCGGCCTGACTCCTTGCCTCCATGCCGGAAGGCTACGCGCGCCTGCGATCCTCCGTGCCCAGCCTTCCCGAGTGGTCGGGCATCGACTCCGTGCCGGACTTCCCCCTGGCCGGGATCCACTGGCTGCTCATGGTGCTTGCCTCCGGGTGGATCGGCAGCTTCCTCGTCCGCCGCCCCATCGGGGGTGCTGCTGCGCCCCGGCGGGTAGGCGCTCGCCCGTTGAGGGTGAGACGGTGAGATTCCCGCCCACCCTGCAGCGCCGCCCGGGCGAGGGGTGAGCGACGGGATTCGAACCCGCGACCGCCTGGACCACAAACGGACCAAGGCAGTTTCCCGAGGACGGAGCGGGTCTACCCAGGCACAAGAGGTCCCGCCGGTGTCGCTGACTTTCCTTCAAATTGGAGCCCGAATTGGAGCCCTGCCAATGCAAGCTCAACTGAAACCGCGGGCTATAGCTCATCCCGTAGCGCGCCGAGCCGTTCGATGACGTCGTCGAGCGAGGGATAGGGGCCGGGGAAGAGGCGCCGACACTCCGCCTCGTAGTCAACCTCGATCTGGCCCCGAAGTTCCGCGGGAAGGGTGAGGGCATCGCTACCCGCGAAGCTGAGCTCTGGCGGTGGCCTGTAGCTCGTCGGATAAAACCGCCGGCTGAGCTGGGCGTAGTCACCCCTGATTTCGTCGTACTCCGATGTGCTCAGCATCTCCAAAACCTCAGGGCGATCAGCAAGGGCGTGGAGGTCCGCGTAGTGGCGGGCGTCGCGGCCAAGCGGATGCCCCTCCGTACGCAGGCGCTCGACCTTGCCATGGACGATGAACAGCTTCTCGACGAAGGTGCGCCGGAAATGCAGAAGGGTCATTTCGAAGGGCTCCACGTCGTCTGCCAGATCGCTCGCACTATGACCGCGGAGGTATTCGCCCACCATCGATGAGATCTGAACAGCCTCGGTGGGCTGCCGCCCGCTCTGCACCCCGGGTTCCAACAGGATCGCGCTACGCAGACCAGGCAACTCATCGAAGAGCGAGTCGTATTTGAAGTAGTCCTCGCGACTCAAGCCGCCGATTGTGTTCCCCTCACCTTCCACGTAGCTGAGCGCTGGATGGGAAGCGATGGCATCGCGAAGGAGCTTGAGCTCGCGATCGACGCCGTTCTTACCGAGCGGCGGAGTCCAAGCCTCGGGGTCGACGAACAGGTCGATGTCCTCGGAGAAGCGGTCGATCAGCTGCCAACCCTTGGAGAGACTGGTGCCGCCTTTGAGGATTGTTCGATCCGGGTGCGTCCGAACGACGACCCTCAGGACCTCGGTCAGGTAGTAGTCCTTCTCGACGAAGCGCTCGTCGAGGTCGAGGTCTTGAGCCGCGGCGAGCAGCGCATCCTGGAACTCGGCCGCCTCGTGCAGGTTCACTTCGCCTGCCACGCCTGGGCATGGGCAAGCCCCCGAAGCTTCCCGAACTCATACCGTGAAAGCGGGCTGAGGCTCTGACGTAGCTTGCGCAGCAGCTTTGGATCGCCGCCCAACTCCTCCCCGAGGGCGCCGAGCATCGCCCGCACTCGGGCCGGCTCCTTCTCGGCCGCCCGTGCCAGCCGCGCGAAGCGACCCGGCTCGGAGAGCAGCCGGCGCAGACGGTCAAGGGTTTGGGTGGAGGAGAGATCGCTGCTCTGCCCCCGCTCGCGTAGGAACTCCAGCAACGCGCCATCTTCGGCGCTGAGACCCTCGCGGGCGGCCGGGCGGCGCGTGTGGACGATCGCATCGGCCAGCGACGTCGGGGGGTCACTCGCCGGCGTTGCGTACTCCAGGCGGGCCGGGTTCTGGGTCGTGAAGCCCAGAGCGTTAGCGGCAGTCAGCCCGGCCGGATGCACGGGCGTGCGCAGACTCTGGGCCACCGCCGCGCTGGCCACCGGAATGCTTTGACCGAAGCGGGTCTGCCGGGGTCGGTAGTAGAGGCCCTTGCGAACCCGCTGCAGCTCCCCTTCGCTGACCAGCCTCGACAAGGTCATGGCCACAGCTGCCGTCGGCAGAGCGGGGAAGTCCTCATGGCGCCAGTAGCGCTCCCCGCCAGCTCTAACGCGCTGGCGGATGCGAGCAGAGGCGCTCCCGGCATGGGAACTCTTCTTGCGCTCGGGGTTTGGGTCTTGGCCGCGTGTAGCCACTAGCGGAGAGCATATCAAAGCCGTTAGGTTTTTCTGTAGGAAAACTTAACACATAGCCTTGATCCGCTCGGCGCATCCTCGGAAGAACCCTCTCCTCCTCACCCCCTCTCAGGGCTGAAAGCCTGCTCGATCATCTCGGCCTCCCGCTCGCTGGGCGCGTAGTCGGCGTAGATCAGCGTCGTCTTGAAGTCGCGGTGACCCATCCACTCCTGGATCGTCCGCAGGGGAACGCCGGCGGCAGCACAGCGCGTTCCGAACGTGTGGCGCAGGTCGTGGAAGCGAACGTCGCGCACCCCGGCCCGCCTGAGCGAGGCCTTGTATCGCTTCAGCAGCCTTGAGCGATCGAGCGGCTTGCCCGATTCGGGGTGCCCGAAGACGAGATCGTCCTCGCTCTTGTAGGCAGAGCGCTCGAACTGGTCGGCAAGCGCCTCGGCAAGGCGGCCGGCCAGCGGCACCGATCTTGAGGAGCGCTTGGACTTCGGCGTTCCGTATACGCCGCGGACGAAGTTGCGCCGCACTCTGATTCGGCTCGCCGACCAGTCAATATCGCGCCAGCGCAAGGCCAAGAGCTCGCCCTGGCGCAGCCCGGTCATCGCCGCCGTGAGATAGAGCGTCTTGCTCAGCCTCCCGATCGGGGATTTAGGATCTGGGACCGCGCCAAGCAGCGCCTCGAGTTCTTGCTGCTCAAGAAATCGGATGTCCGGATCGGCCTCGGGCGCTTGCGGTCTCAGTGCTCGCTTGCACGGGTTCGAGGAAGCCCAGCCTCGGTCGATCGCGAACTCAAAGATCGAGTGCAGGAGACCGACATAGTTCTGCACGCTCTTTGCGGAGCGCCCCGAGGACACGTGTGACGCGAACGCCTCGACGTCATCCCGGCTGATTCGATCCAGCGCGATTCCATCGAAGTATGGGACCAGATGGACCCGGAGCGCCGACTCATACCCCTCCAGCGTGGACTTCTTTCGCCCGGCACCCGCCAGCTGCCGAAGGAAGCGGGAGCCGGCATCCTCAACCGTTAGGGACGAACCCGCCTCCGCCACCGGGCTCTCGCTCTGGATCAGACGACGGAGCTCGCGCTCAGCCTGGGGTCTGGTCAGGCCTTCGCGCGTACCGACTGGCCGCTTCCGCCCCAACCTCCGCTTGAGGCGCTTCTGTCCGACCCACCACTGCCCGTACCAGACCTCCCGACCCGTGGCGTCGCGGCGCACCAGCAGGGATCCTGCGCCGTAGGGACGTTTGGCACCGACCCCGCTTGACCGCTCATCCCGTGACATCAGAGGGTCATCGCCAAGCTGATTCCATCTGCCTCCGGCGCCCTCAGCGCTTGGACGGCAGTGAGGTGGAGTCTGTGCCGGCCTCGACGCGAGCGATCCACCGCTCGATCGCGTCGCGGCGGAAGCGCACGTATCGTCCGAGTCGAACGTGCGGTATCCGCTCGGCCCGGCTCTGCGCATAGACCCAGGAGGTCGTGACGCGGAGCAGGTCCGCCACTTCCTCCGCCGTGAGGAGAGCTGTGACAGCCCCGGCCGCCTGGGTGTCGCTGGATCCGTTGGGACCTTCGCTCGGTTGACTCACGCCCGACATGTGCTCTCAGATCTACATGTCGTGGAACCGATCCAAGTGCGCCGCTGCGCGGTGCAGGTATAGCCTCGAAAGACGGACGCCGGCGCACGATGGATTGAGTCGCGGCGGCCCCTATCTAGCCCCCTGGTGGGAAAGGCGGCCCGCGAAGCGCCGCCCTCCCCTCGGCGACGCAGCGGTTCACCTTCGTGTACGTCCACGAGCAGATCTCGCAGATCTCGGCGTAGCTGAAGCCGAGCGCCAACAAGACGAGCGCCCGCCGCTCGTCCGCCTTCAGCTCCTCCAGCGCTCCTCCAGCAGCGTCACGCGCTCGCGCAGCTCCTCGCTTCGGATTGCCGTCTCGCAGGGCTCGGGAGCCTCACCGGGCACCGCCTCGATCCACGCTCGCCCGTCTGCGAGTCCGGCACGGGGAGCATCGAGGCTGACCTCGCGCCGCCGCGATGCCTTGCGCCGGATCCGCCAGGCCTCGCGCTTCACCGTGGTCTGAAGCCAGGCCAGCGGCTCGCAGTCGCCGCGGTAGCGCTCGATGAAGAGCACGCAGGCGGAAGAGAGCGCGTCCTCGGCGTCCTCGGGGAGCTCGGCGTGCCGCCGGGCCTGGCGGCGCAGCAGCGCCCCGGAGGAGGCGAGGATCCCTTCCAGCAGCAGGGCGTTTCGCTCGCGCTCCGCAGATGCTCGTGACTTCGGCTGGGCGTCCATGAGGACGGCCAACCGCACGGCGAAGCCGTGCCAACCTTGGCCGACCGACGCCCGGCCGAAGCCGCGCAGATGCCGGCCGTGAGGCGAACCTCAGCCGCGCTGCGCAGGATCAGAGCTCGAGCCCGATGCCGCGCTCGATGGAGCGCTCAAGCTCGCGGCTGACTCCGAGGCGGCGCTGCAGCTCCCCGAGGCGCTCCGCGCTTCGCTCCCAGGCGGCCCGCTCGAGGCCTCCCTCGGGCTCCCTGCCGAGGGCGCGCTTCGGGTCGCGGACCCCGTGGGCCTGGCGGTAGGCGTGGATCTCCTGGGCTCCCTGGTTCCAGGCCTCAAGCAAACGGGGATCCGTGGGGCGCTCCCCGAGGGCCTCGCGGAGGAAGCGCGAGGGCTGGAGCCGTTCGGCGGCGACCTCACGCCGCAGCAGCTGAGCGAGGCGCTCGGCGATCAGCTCCGCCTCGAGGCGCTGGGCGGGATCGAGGCCCGGGGGTCGCTCCGCCTCGAAGCGATCTACCTCCGCGGCGAGGCGATCGCGCTCGGGGTAAAGGCGGCGGAGCTCCTCGCCCTCGCGTACTTGGTTCACTTCGATCCGCTCCAGCTCGCCCCACGCCCGGCGCCAGCGCGACTGCGACTCCAGGTCCCGGCGCTCCTCGCTCCAGCGCTCCAGAGTGCGCTCGGCCCACTCGATCCGCTGCTCGACCTCGGTGAGCTCGCCCTGAAGCGGCGCGCGGACCCGGGCGGCTTGCTCCTGCGAGCGCAGCTCCTCCTGGCGGCTCCGCAGCTCGCCGACCTCGGCCTGCGCGATCCGCTCCCGGAGGGTAGCCTCGAGCGCCGCCCCTTCGACGCCAGACCGCTCGGCGGCGGCGCGGAGCTCCGCCAGCTCGTCCTCGATCTGGCGCCTTCCCGGACCCAGCTCGGGGTCGGTGAGCTTGATCGAGGCGAGCGCGTAGGCGTGGGTTTCCTCGCGGGCTCGGGAGAGGGCGACTACCAGCTCCTCCTGGCCGCCTCCCGCGTCGAGCAGGGCGGAGGCCTGATCGAAGGTCTTGCCCTGTGAGCCGTAGATCGTCAGCGCGTAGGCGTGCTCGAGGGCGGGTTCGCCGTTCGGCGTCCTGCGCTCGAGGTAGTCGGCGTCGAGTGTGAGGCTGCGCAGATCGCCGCCGATCCGCTGCAGCTCCAGGCTCTGGCGCTCCGGGTCGACCGCTTTGACCTGCCAGCGCTCGCGGTTGGAGACCTCGCTGGTGTTGATCCGGGTGATCACCCGATCGCCGGCGGCGAACTCCCGCTCCCCGACCCTGATCGCCTCCTCCCCCACCCTCCCCTCGGCGAGTAGGAGGGCGCGGGCCGAGGCGTTAAGCGCCTCGACGTCGCGGCTTCGCCGGGCGATCATCACCGCGTCTGCGTCAGAGGTGTAGGCGGCGTGCCAGTCAAGCACGGTCGCAGCCCGTGCCGCTTCAATCGTCTCGGCGACGGCAAGCCGCCCCTCGGCGCGGAGCAGGTCGAGGGCGTCCGAGCCGCGCCCGCAGTGGGCGAGCTCGACGATCCGCCGGTCGACCTCGTGATGTTGGCGGCGGATCTCGGTGAGGAGGGCGGGCTCGATCACCCGGGTCAGGTGCTCGAAGAGGCCGCCGGGGCCGAGGGCGCCGATCTGGCGCGGGTCGCCGATCGCGACCAGCTTGCCTTCGCAGGCAATGGCCAGCTCGGCCAGGGCGGCGGCGTCGGGAGTGGAGGTGGTCGAGGCCTCGTCCATGAGGATCACCGTGCCGCGCCGAAGCGGCTCCTGACCGCGGATCCGCCACTCCTCGGATCGCCTCAGCAGCGCTGCGATCGAGGTCGCCGGGACGCCGGCGTCGACCAGCTCCGCCGAGGCGCTGCGGGCTGTGGCGACCCCGATCACCGGGTGGCCCTCGGCCTCCCAGGCCTCCCTGGCTGCGCCGAGGGCGGTGGTCTTGCCGGTCCCCGGCAGAGCGGCCACCGGGAGGATCCGCTCCCCGCCCTCTGCGAGGCGGCGGACCATCTCCCGCTGGTCGGCTCCGAGGTGGGGGTGGCGCTCCAGCACCGCGGCGAGGGTGGCGGCGCTCACCTTGCCGGCGCCGACACGCTCGCCGCCCGCGGCGATATCGCAGAAGCGCTGCTCCAGGGCCCAGAGGCGCGGGGTGGTGAAGTAGGTCGGCTGGGAGGGGTCAGCGGGCCGGCCGAGGCAGAGGACCCGCTCTGAGGCGAGGAGGCGGTCGGCTGCCTCGCTCAGGTCCCCGAGCTCGGCGCCGTCCCCGAGCCGGTTCGCGAGGGCGCAGATCAGCTCGCGGCGATCGAAGTGGGAGCACCTCGACTCGAGGTCTGAGATCGCCAGCTCCAGGTCCTCCGCGGCGACCTGCGGCGCTTGGCGGGTGCCTTCGTGGAGGAGCTCGGTGATCCCCTCGCGGTCCAGGCCGAACTCCGCCGCGCGGGCCGCCCACTCGGCCCTGCGGCGGTCGGGGTCGACCCCGTAGTCCTTCGCCTCGCGGGTGCGGTAGGCGGCGACCTCGGCCGCCTTCGCCGAGTGAACGCCGCGCTCGGCCATCGCCGCGAGGATCTCCGCCCGGCGCTGGGAGAAGTGCTCGATCACCGGGCGGGAGATCCCCTCGATGTCTGCATAGCCGTTTCTGGTCGGGCCCCACCCGACCCCGAGCTCGCGGGCCAGCTCGGCCCGCAGCTGGGCCTGGAAGACGTAGCCGGCGGCCTTGGCGTGCCGATAGATCGCCGAGCGGCCCTTCGGAGCGGCGAGCGAGAGCCAGCGCCCGTCGCTTCGTGCCCTGGTCAGGTTCGAGACCAGGACGTGGGTGTGGAGCGCCGGGTCGCCGGCGCGGGACATCCGGTGTCGGAAGGCCATCGCGACGAAGCCCTGCCCGGGCTCGATCGTCTTGCCGCCTTGACCTCTCTGCACTAAGCAGGCCTCGCGCTCGAGGTAGGCGATGCCGGCGGCGACGGCGCGGTCGTAGGCGGCGAGGAGTCTCTCCCGGGTCTCCTCCGCGCCGAGGGCGTAGATCAGCGAGACCGACTTCGGCGCGGCGAAGCGGACGTCGTAGGCGAGCACCGGCTGCTTGGTGCGCTGGCGTCCCTGGGAGTCGGTGAAGCTGCGGGTCGGGGGGCGACGCAGGAGCACCGCGTCGCTTGAGGGGTCGCGGCCCTCGAGGATCGCGGCGTAGGCGGCGCGGTCGAGCTCGCCTTCGAGGCCGAGCTCAGAGGCGAGCTCGCCGAGCCATTGGCCGGGTGCCTCGCCGGGCTTTGTGTAGTAGTCCTCGGCTCCGTCGGCCACCGCCTCGATCCAGTAGGAGGCGTTTGAGCGCTGGACCTTGGTGACTCCGACCATCGCTTCTTTGTCGAAGGCAGGTGGCCTGCTGCGTCACCGGAACTGGGCGGTTCATATTGTGTCGGGGGTTCGAGGTTGGCGGCGAAGGCAGGTCTGCAGAAGCGGAATAGCGCTTCATTGCGGGCTCTACTGTCGGGCTCGGCTGGTCGGCACGGCTGTTGGTGATGCTGGATTACGGGTGGAGGGGAGGCGATCGGCGCGGCAGCCGAGGTGGGAGGCGCCGCCCGAGCCCCCGCGAAGGCCCCGTAGTCGACTGAAGCCCGGAGTTTGGATTCACCGGCGGTGACAGTGCGTGGGGTGGTGGCGGTTGGGGGCTGGAGGGGTTGGGGGCTGGAGGGGTTTGGTCGGGCGGCGGGTGAGGTCTGAATGGGCTGAAGCGGCGGCCTCGTTGCTCACTCCGACTTTGTCTCTCATTCGTAGTAGGTGGCTCTGCATAGAGGTGGTTGTGACGGCGGTCCCCGAGTAATCGTCGTCCATCAGCCATTGAGCAGGGTTGATTACTCAGAATTGCCCGTGTATGTTCGGCAGGACATGGTTCTTATGCGAACCCTCTCGTGAACACCTCATCGCGAGAGGGGTGGGGCGGAATGTCGCGTCGCAACCTCCTGCGTGGGGCTGCGCTCGCGACGGCCGGCGCTGCGGTCAGCGGTCTGCCGGGGGTTCCTGCGGCTCAGGGAGCTTCGGAAGACAGCGAAACCTCGGTTCGGAGCGTGAAGCTGCCGGCGCCTAATACAGAGACTGATGTTTACGCGACTTTCGGCGAAGCCCTTGGGGAGTTCTCGTCTAGTTCAAGTGCGCTTGCCCTCGATCTCATCGTCCAGTTCCGGATCACGGATCCCGACGCGACGATCACGATCAACGTGAGGAAGAGCGAGGCGCATCGCGTTGATTTCGGATCGACGAAACTCACTCCCGATACCTGGGTGGCGATGCAGATGCCGGACGCACATGAACTCTGGCTGGCACGAACCAGTTCATTGGTCCTGGTCAATAGCGGCAAGCTCACCTTCGGCGGTCGTCGCCCGAGGGATCTACTCCTTCTCATGCCCCTGGCCCGGCAAGTGTCGTTCCCTCGGTACGCCGATCTGCTCGCAAGTCAGGCGACGGTGGCGTGATCGGGCTGATTGCATCGAAAAGTCCATGGAGACGGACGAAACTCGCACTCTTCGTCCTTCTCATTGGCATGTGCGCTTACCCGGGAGCCGCCGCTGCCAACGATCAGATGAAGGAGCTCAAGAAGCTGAGTAACCCGGGAGCGTTGGCGATTCAATCCAACGGCCGCATCGTGGTCGCCGGCGCCACGGCTAGCTGTTTCCCTGCCCCCGACTGCAGCGGCTCGAAGATCCTTGTCGAGCGGCTCCGATGGAACGGTAGCCTCGATCCGAGCTTCGGCGGCGGAGACGGGATCGTCACGCTGCCGACGACCGGAATCGGCTTCAAAGTAAAGGGGTTAGCGATCCGCCCAGACGGGCGCATCGTCCTCGCGGGCGGTAGCTACGACCCGAACGGAGCCACGGCGATACTCCAGCTGAATCCCGACGGCAAGGTCGATGGGACATTCGGAACCAACGGCTACGTCGTATTTCCTTCGGTAGCACTCTCCTACGGCACCGGGTCGGCGAGAGCTCTCGGACTCGATCCCCAGGGAAGGATTC
This sequence comes from Solirubrobacterales bacterium, assembly GCA_046330315.1. GTDB lineage: Bacteria > Actinomycetota > Thermoleophilia > Solirubrobacterales > 70-9 > JAXLSZ01. Next base: position 167,845 of record JAXLSZ010000004.1, on the reverse strand, counting down.
TCCTCGCCGGCGTTCGCAACTTCCATTTTGCCGTGGTCAGATTGCTGCCCGACGGTGATATCGATAACTCCTTCGGGGTGGATGGCTTTGCGAGCATCTCCTTCGGCGACGGCGGGCATCTCGCCACGGCTGTTAAGGCTCTCAGCGACGGCAGGGTCCTGGTAGCTGGCCAGGTCGATGGGGTCCCAACCCCAGGCACCAGCAGCGTGGGGGTGGCAATGCTGACCCAGGAAGGGGACTTGGATCCCAGCTTCGGCGGAGGCAGCGGGATGACGACGGTGACCACTGAATCTTCGCTTGAAGTCAATTCTCCCCTTGCTCTGCCAACGGCGATCCTCACAGGAAGGGGCCACCAGATTGTGATCGCGTCGGCACAGGGCGAACGATTTGACTCCTGCCCGCGGAGCTTCGCCCTCTCGGCGCTGACCCTGGACGGCGCGCCGGACCCGAGCTTCGGAGGGGGAGACACCGTAAGCGGCCCGGGCACGTGCATCACTGCAGGCGACGCCGACCTAGCCCGCGACGGGGATGTCGTTGCGGTCGGAGCGCGGGCTCTGGATGTGACACTTCCCACCAGCATTGCCGTCGCCCGCTACACCCACAGCGGGTCCAATGATGTCACCTTCGGACCAAAGGGCTTGCGCCTTCTGCGGGTAGACGGCTTCTCCAGCGGAGCCAATGTTGTCCGCGCATTGCGGCGGGGCAGGGTCCTAGTCGCTGGGAGCGCGGATGCCTCCAAGCGCAGCTGCAGCCGTGCACTGAACGGCAAGCTGTTCAGATGCAGGGCCGTCGTCTTGATGCGGTTCCTGCCTAACGGCAAGCTTGATTCGAGCTTCGGGGGTGACGGAGTCGTTTCCACGCCCAGGTTCACACAGTGTGCTGACAAGTCGAAGTGCCGCAAGTGGCGAACGGAAATGGAGTCCAACGAAACTGGGCCGGAGGGGGTTCACCGATGACTGTCCCCTTTCAACATGGTTACAACGATGACTTTCAAAGGCTGGCCCAATCATCGCCGGCGCTGCCTCCAGATACGGTATTCCAGTATCTGAGGGATGGACTGGCCGGAACAATCCGCTGCAACATCGCTTGGGGTGACGTTCAACACACATCGGACCCGACGGCCTGGGACTTCTCCTCATTCGTACCCCTTGCCCAGAAAGCTGCGGCCAATGGGCTAAAAGTCCTTCCAGTACTCACCACGGTTGGAGCCTGGGTGCCAGGCGGTGAGCCGAATCAATACCTAACCCCAGGTTACCCGGCCGCAATACCACCGGTACCGGGCACTCCGTATCCCGGCCCCGCCTATATTGATGACTTTGCAGTCTATGCTGTTAAGACGCTTCAGTTCCTCGACACATACGGCGTCGCCACCGGTGTCGAGGTGTGGAACGAACCAAACATCATCAACGAGTCAACTCTAGCCCGGGTTGGCACCAATATGCCGGTCGGAGAGTTTTCACCCCTTCTCGGCACTGTAATAAGTCACGTCAAGGCGGCCAATGACAATCATCAGTTCAGCCAATCAATGACCGTGGTGTCCGGCGGTCTCTACCGAGACGGATCGAGAAAGTGGGTCGACTACTTGGGTGGCTTCGTGAACCAATGCTATAGCTACGGCTTGGGCATCCATCCCTATGGCCCGGTTTCCTTCAGCGGCACCTGGCAGGATGCTGCCGACGCCACCAGCGCTCGGGTGATTGCTCGCTACGACGAAGTAATCGACACGCTGCAGTTCATTTGGGGAATTTCAATTCAGGATGTCTGGGTGACCGAGACGGGTTGCTCCTATAAGTCTCCGTGGGGTCTTTCCGGCCAAGCAAGAGCACTTGCGAGCATCGTTAACGGGCTGCGGCAGCGGAGCCGCTGCAAATCGATGCTCGTCCATCGATTCATCTCCGATCCCGTGCATGAGGGAGTTGGAAAGCCCTTTTACGACTATGGGGTGATCGATGACACCGGCGTGCGCAATCTGGGATATTTCCAGCTCGCTGGGTCCTGGGGCACCTGACCGTCGGGCCTGCTGACTGACCGGCGAGTTCAGCGGTTCAGCACCGCAGTGTTTCAGGATGCATCCTGGGACCTGACCGTGGGCGCAACCGCCGATGTCTGCACCGCGGCTATCACAATCCCGAGTTCGGTCAGGACGAAATTATCCGGGCGCAGTCGTCCGGCTACGCCCGGACCGCGAGCGCAAGCAGCGCGGCGCCGATCGCATGGGGCGCGCCGAGTTTGCCCAGCTCTGCATCCATCAGCCGATGGCCACCTGCAATCAGTCCCGCTCCGAGGAGGCAAAGAAGAATCTGATTATCTCGTTTGCTCATCTCGATCGTTCCTTCCTCAGGGACATTCGGGCAGCGAGAGCAAGTTGTCGGGCTGCTCGCCATCTGCCTTGGTCTTCAGGTACTTGTGGCCAAATCGACTGGTCGCGACGACAACGGTCACCGTGTGACCCACGGGTCGTTCAACGTAGAAGGACCACTTGCCGCTCTCGATGCCATCGATTGCCTCAGCCTCGCTGAGCTTCCATCGCTCTCCGCCGGGATTGACCCCACCGATGTGGCTGATCCGCTCGTGGGGATCAGATCGGTTCGTCTTGTTGATGCACTGGATCTGGATTGCCATTCGCCCCTCCTCGCGGCTAGGTGCGCTAGACGCTGGTGTCGTAGCTACTCGTTGCAACAGCTTGATCTCGCCGTCGGACGTCCCAATTTGCGGCGAAGGGTTGGCGTCTGAGCGTCCGCGCCTGCTGGCTACATTCCTGGGGTGGAACCCGAGCCGCCGATGACCGCTCTTGTGGCGGAACGCCAGCGGCTCGTGGCGCGCATCGAGCAGGAGCGCGAGCAGCTGGAGGAGCTCCGCGCCATTACGGCGAGCGTCGCCGATCGCCTCGCTCACGATGAGCGCCTGGTTGATGACATCGACTCTGTCCTCGGAAGGCATCCCCAGCTCCGGATTGATGAAGCTGACCTTCGCCTCCGGGGCCGTCGGCTCGAGGAGGTGGCGCTCCAGGTCCTCGCCGAGGAGCGTGGTCCAGGCGCGGAAGTGCATTACCGCGAATGGTTCGAGCTCCTGCGCTCTCGCGGCCACCTTGTCTCCGGTAAGGAGCCGCTCAATACCTTCCTGGCTCAGATCGGCCGTTCAAATGCGGTCGAGCGGGTGGGTCGGCGAACCGGGCGCTACCGCCTAACTCAAGCCTCCTGAGGAGTCCCTCCGCAAGGCAGGGCACATGCAAGTCCTATCGCGCCTAACCAGGCTCCGGTCGCAAACTGAAAGCGATTCCTGTGGAGACTCGACCGTCTATTGGGCCTTGATTTGGCTCGGCTGCTCCCCTGCCGGACCCAGGTGGACAGTACATTCAGGTGCCTGCAATGCCGAAGCGTCCTCGCCCACACCAAATCGAGACTGAGTCACGCCGAGCCTTCGAGAATGCTGTCGGCTCGAGGCATGTGTATCGCCGGCAGGACGACGAAGACTACGGAATCGACGGTGCTGACCTGCTCCCCTCGCGTGTTGACACCTCAGGCCGCTTGATTTTGTAGACGGTCAGTCTCGTCCTGGGCATCCTCCCAGGTCTGCCTCACCTCCTTCGGGGTGCGGTAGTCAAGGCCCGAGTGCGGGCGCTCGTGGTAGCGATCGACGTAGGCGCCGATGCCGGCTCTGGCCTCCTCCAGGGTCTCGTATTCGTTCCGCCAGACCTCGCGCTCCTTGAGCTTCCCGAACCACGACTCGATGAACGCCTGGGACTCGGGGTCGCGGTAGCCACCGCGGCGATGGCGAACCCCGAGGCCCGAGAGGACCTGCTTGAAGCGCCGCGCGGTGAACGCCGAGCCGTTGTCGGTGCCCAGCACCAGCTGACCCGCAGGGATGCCCTGGGCCCGGACCGCTCCTTCGATCAGCGCGATCGACTCGTCCGCGCGGCAGCGCAGCTCCAGCGAGAAGGCGGCGATCTCGCGGGTGCAGCAGTCGATCGCCGCCATCAAATAGCACCAGCCGTGCTCGGCGACCCAGACCGAGGTCATGTCGAGGTGCCAGAGCTGGTCGGGGCGCTCCACCCGGAAGAAGCCCGGCCGACGTCGACGCGGCTCACGCCGGCGGCGCTGGATCAGGCGCTGCTCGCGCATCACCCGCAGCACCCGCTTGCGGTTGATCGCCAACCCGAGCTTTCGGCGGGTGAGCGCCCAGACCATCCGGTAGCCGTCGGTCGGGTTCTCCTTGGCGGTCTCGACGATCGCCTCCTCGATCGGGCCGCAGGGCGGGCGGCGCTGCGGCGAGCGGTGGGGCTTCGGGGTGCGGTAGATCGCCTGGCGGGAGATCTGCAAGACGCGCGCCACGACCATGGCCTTGCGGCCGCGGTCGACGAGGGTGCGGGCGTAGGCGACACGCTTGCTCACTCCCACGCCCGCAATGCTTCCCCCGCGATCTCCAGCTCATAGGTCTTGCGACCCAGGGCCCGCTCGAGCTCTCCGATCTTCTTGCGGAGCTGGCGCTCTGCCTGGCGCTCGTCCTTGCCGTTCAGGGCGGCCTGGCCGGCCTCCAGCAACTTCTCGCGCCAGGAGTAGTAGAGGGTCTCGGCGATCCCGTGCTCGCGACAGACGTCGCGGACCGTCTTCTCGCCCCGCAGGCCGGCGAGGACGATCTCGGCCTTCTGCTTGGCCGTGAACTTCCGGTAGCTGCGCTTCTCGCTCAACTGCTTCTCCTTCCAGTCGAGCGGCCACTCTGAGCGTCGTCTCGGATGTCTAGGTCGGGGCTTCGCCCCTCCTCAATCTCTAAAGACTCAGATCAGGTAGGTGTCAACGCGGGGGCGGGGAGCAGGTCAGAGGTGATGGAAGTTGTGGAGACACCGGGGGAGAGGGCCGGTCCTCGTGAAATTGCCGCTCGAGGCATCACAGGGGAACCTGCAGCCCGAAGAGCTCGCATCTTGCTTGATGGAATGGCGGGCTGGGTACAAGGCCTCATCGACGAACAGACCTTTGACCAGTCGCGTGAGAGCTGAGGCTGAAGCCAGGGTAAAACTCACGGCGCGGGGCGTGCCGGCTGATCCGGGTTGATGCAGTCGATCCCGATAGCAGATCTCGGCGGCACGCTTAGCCTCCTGGGCCTTGGCGCCGTAGTCGCAGCAGTTGTGACCCACTTCCTAAACGTGCTGCGCGACCGCGCTAGCGCGCGCCGAGCGTGGCTAGGCGAAGCTCTCTCCAATTCTATGGTCCCGTCAGCGCGAAACTCGAAGCCCGCTTCCGATGGCAGGAACTCATTCGGGAGGAACACGCCAAGATCGGAGTGATCCATGCGAACAGTCAGGAGGCGAAGGTGGAGCGGGCAATGATCAACGCGAATATCGCAGCCCACGAGGAGGTTAGGGCGGTCATCGAGGAGAATCTTTACTTCGCCGATGAGGTTGGGATCCGCGATTCCGCGATCGACTTCATGGTGGACAGCTATATCGATGAGTGGCGCCGAGATGCTGCGGAGATCGAGGAACTGCTGGCCGCCGGCAAGGGCATTGTCGTCTGGACGGACGAGCCGCGAAGCGAATTTTTGGACATGATGAACTCGGGCTTCGAGAAAAAGGCTGAAGAGTTCCAGGCCCTATCCCGGGCATCCAGCTTCTGGGACTGGGTGCGCCGAATTCTTCCTCAATAGTGGCCTCTCGGTTTCAAGAAATGGACCGATCGGCCCTTGTCCACTCCGATCGGCGCACTACGCGCCGCGTAGTGCTTTTAGGCAGCCCCTGGTAGCAGCTCGCTCGCGAGCGCCTCCGAATTCTCGGTGCGCGTAGCTTGCGGCCAGTTCCTCCAACCCCTCGGAACCAAATCTCTGTCTTAGTCCGCCTACTCCGACCGCCTGGCAGAAATCGAACGCCAATCTCTGCGCGGTGGCGGCCGAGATCTGCGAAAGTGGCTCAGGCGTGGTCGTGACGGTAGAGTCGGTCGCCGAGACCGCGCCGTCGCTTCCGGCACAGCCAACTAGCCCCAAGGTCAGGCATGTAATGGCAATCACCGCTGCCTTACTCGCTGACCTCACTTGCCGTATGCAAGTTACTGGCTGGAACTGCACGATCTAGAGAGGGGCGCAATCCTCGAAATGATCATGTCCGTCGACGTAGCAAATGTCGTCGCCTGGGCCTCCGTACACATCGTCATGCACTCCGTCCTCTGAGTGCAGCAGGTCGTTGTCGTTCTGGCCATGGAGAACGTCGTAGTCATCACCCTCGCTGTCCCAGATGGTGTCGTTCTCCGATCCTCCCCAGTCGACATCGCTGCCGTTTTGACCGACGATCGTGTCATTTCCGTAATCGCCAAATAGATCGTCGTTCAGGGGTTCGCCGTTGATGTAGTCCCCGACGTTGCCCCCTTCGATGTGATCGTTATCGAGCTGCCCATACATGTAATCCTTACCATCTCCACCGTACTCCTTATCTACGTGGGCATGGCCTGCGTAGTTCGCGCCGTACGGCGTAGTTGTCCATATCAAGGTGTGAGCGAATGCGAGGCTGGCGCCCACTAGAAGTCCGAGCACGCTACCGACAACCATCGACACGACTCGGGAGCTCATTTTGAGCCCTCGCCCGGCAGCAGATACTCGAGTCCTCCATGAGCCTCAACATCTGCCAACCACCGCTGCCCCTCTGGCGCGAGCTTGCCGGCGGCATCCGCCTCCCGAGCGCGCTGGAGCGCCTCGGCGAGTTGGGCTTCGAGGTCTTGGAATTCCGCGATCTTCTCCTTGGCATCGGCCTCCGTAGGGCACTCGCCAACGTATGCGTCCACCTTCATGCCAACTGCAGCGAATTCGTCAGCTGTGGCGCATTGGGCCGCCGGGATTGGTTCCCCAGCCTCCTCGCCACCAACCCCGGAATCATTGGCGATCGCGTATGAGGCGGATCCCACAACAACGAGCGCAACCAGTCCGGGAAGCAGGGGACCCGCCCAGAATTGGCGTTTCATATTTCCCTCCGAACTACGGACGAAACGGTGATCCAACTACTAGGACTCAAGCATGGCGCATTGCGGCTCGGCTGTCAACTGAGCCGGACCGGGTTCCACGGAGACCGGTTTAGTCGGTTTCCAATCTTCAAGAGATAGGGATCTTTGAACCCTCCCGGGCAGACGTCGGCGCCGGGCCCGCGCTGGTAAAGCGCCATCCGAGGGCGTCGAGGACGACATCGGTGCGCATGTGCGGCGCCAGCTGCCAGCCGATCACCCGGCGGCTGAAGGCGTCGATCACGAAGGCGAAGAAGACCAGGCCCTGCCAGCAGCGCAGATAGCTGAGGTCGGCGACCCAGAGGCGGCTCGGCGCCGACGCGGTGAAGTTGCGCTCGACCAGATCAGGGCGTCTGAGCGCCTCCGGATCGGGCCTGGTGGTGCGCCAGGGCCGCCCACGCCGCTTGGCGCCCTGGATCCCCGCCTCGCGCATCAGCCGCTGCACCGTGCAGCGAGTCACCGGCTCACCGGCGCGGCGCAGCGCCAACCACATGCGGCGGTATCCGTAGGCGCAGTAGTTGGCGGCGTGGGTCTCGCGGATCCGCTCGGTCAGCCTGGCGTCCTCGGCGGCCCGCCGCGATCGCGGGCCGCTCCTTCTGCGGTAGTAGGCAGAGGCCGACACCTCGAGCACCTTGCAGATGGGCTCGACCCCGAAGCGGGCGCGGTGGGATTCCACGTAGGCGCTCACTTCGGTCGCGGCGGGTCGAGCTCCTTGGCGAAAAAAACCGAGGCCGATTTGAGGATCTCGTTGGATCGGCGCTGCTCGCGCACCTCGCCGCGCAGCCGCTTCAGCTCGGAGCGCTCCTCTGTGCTGAGCAGATCGGCACGCTTGCCGGCGTCGGCCTCTGTTTGGCGCACTCGCTTTCTGAGAGTCTCGGGGTGGATCCCCAGATCAGCGGCAACATGGGCGATTGGGCGGCCGGACTCGAACACCAGCTCGACGCCTCGATCTAGCAGCTCTTCGGGGTACTTCTTTGGTCTTGGCATCGTCGGAGACTCGCCTTCTGCCAGGACAGAAACCTGGCGTCGGAGTCTCCGTCAAACCCGGCCTGGCTCAGACCTCCAGGATTGCTGGGTTCAGACAGGCTCTATCAGGTTGCCCCGTGTCGACCAAAGGAGGCAGCCGAAAATACGACTGCATTAGCCGCGACGGCTCGATGCGCTCGACCTCGACGAGCTGGCTACTAGAGCGGTGGCGAGACGTGGCAGCGAACGGAGCGCCCGTTCAGCCAAATGCATTAGAGCTTCCCTTGCACAGCCAACTCCCGGCACACCCCGGCAAGTCGAGGAACGCTACCGGCAGGATTCGAACCTGCGACATCCAGCTTAAGAAGGCCGATCCCTCAACACCACGGCGCACCGAACGAGGAACCATGCGACCAGGATGCGACCCTCGTTCCTCAGCCGAGGTGAAATTGGAGCTCTTGGTGTAGCCGAGCCCTGGTCCCTCCGGAAGCCCGAGAAGTGGCACACGGTGCCCGCCTACTGACCGGATCCTCGCCGGAATAGTACAGCTCCGCAGGGCCATCGGACAGAGCTTGACATTCAGGTTGAGATTTGGTACAGATGCACCGTATCCACTTGGACTTGATGAAGGGTTCGGTGGCTTCGTCCAGTAGGTCCTCAGCTATTCGGGAGAGAGTTGTATGAGGATCCCTAGGTTTGCGTTTGTGATTGCTGTACTCCTCGTAGTAGGCGTGCCGGTAGCCTACGCCATCGCCGAGCAGGACACGTACAGCGCTGAGGACGGACCCGATGTCGTACTTTCCCCCGCAGGCGGATTGCCGAGCGACGGCGACGCTGGGTTGCGCGAGGGCATGACATCTGAGGAGGCGAAGGCCTCGGCGAATTCGCCTAATCCACCTGCCGTTCCGCCGGATACGAGCATCTATATTGCTCCGCAATCTGCGGACGCGGCCTTGGTCACGGAATGTCGAGATAAGTTGTCAGCAGACGAGGCCGATCAGCTCTGCGAGCTGTACCTGCTCCATGCAGAAGGCTTGGCACGCGCTGGCCCCTATTCAGATTCGCAAGTCGCGGCCACACTTGATGCAGCAAGCGCCGATCCAAGAGCAGCCGCTGTCCTCGAGAGCACCAACCCTGGCAGCTAGAGGGCTAAGGAATGCGCTTACGCCCGATCCCGCAAATTCATAGCCCGGTGTTGCGTGCACTCATGATTGCGCTTCTCATCGGTGTTGGCTCCCTAGCCACAGCCCAAAGCGCATTTGCGATCAAGTGTAATGTAGGAGTGAACTGCTACGGGACTAACCTCGATCCGCCGTTATCTGCCGCCGGGGTAACGGTGGCGCCAACCGAGGGGCAGGTAGGGGGTGAGCGCTTGCGGTTGCCGAGGCGTCGGTGTCGCTCGGGTGCGTTCCGCGGAACGCAGGTCGTTCGCGCGCAGCGCGAAGCCACCCCTCGCTGGCAGCTCGATTTCGTGGACGGCGGCCGGGTCTGCGGCCCTCGCGCTCAGGGCGGCGCGGGCGCCGGCAGCGAGCGCAGGCGCCGGAAGGCGGCAGCGAGCGCCTCGGCCCAGGGCCAGTCCGCCTGCAGGCGAAGCCGAAGCCGGCGCCCGGAGCGAGCGATCCGCCGGCGACGTGAAGCAGACGCTGGCGCAGGCGCTTCGGCTCGGCGACGGCGAAGGTGCCCTCCAGGCAGAGCGAGCGCGTCCAGGCGAGCAGCTCCTGGGCGATCAAGGACAGCTCGAGCCAGACCTGGTTCGCGGCGAAGGCGCCGAACGGCAGGTTGCGCATCCCGCAGTCCTTGCCGCATCTGATCTCGTCCTCGACCCGGGCCCGGCCGCGGTGGCGAAGCTCGAGGGCAGCGATGTCCTCCGCCTGCTGGTCGGTGAAAAGCAGGGTGTGGCGGTAGCCGGCCTCGCAATCGAAGATCGAGAGCTGGGCGCCGGGGTGGGGGCGCTCGCGGCGGACGATCGCCCGGATCCCCTCGGGCCACTCGGCGAGCTCCAGCGAGTCGGTCAGCTCCGCCACCCAGGCACCCCCGCGCGCCGCGCCGTCGGCCTCGATCGCCTGTGTCCATGCCGGTTCCGGGAGCCCGGCGATCGCGGTGCGCAGCCGCTCGTCGATCGCGTAGCCGACCGAGAAGCGGATGTCGGCGTCGCGGCAATCGTGCGTGAAGTCGTGGGTCGAGCCGCCGACGTCGGCGCGGACCAGCATCTCGCGCCCCAGGTCTGCTCGGGGATCTGCTCGAGGGCTGCCTGCAGGACCTCGAAGTGGTCGGCAGCCGTGTTGGCGCCGGCGTTGCCGGGGCGCAGGATCGCGGCCAGCGGCTCGTCAGTCTCGTCGAGGTAGCAGCAGAGCGGGTGAAACCCGAAGCCGCCCTTGTAGTTGCCGGCCGCCTCCTCCTTCTCCGAATGCGCGGCGAGCAGAGTCGCGTCGATGTTGAAGGTGATCGTCTCCGGGCGGGCGCCGGCGTCCCAGGCCCGGACCCGGGCCCGGGCGCGGGCGGCGCGGATCCGCTCGAGCATCGCCCCGTCAATCGACTTCACCACGCGGTGCGCCGTGGTCTCCGAGGCCACCCGTCCGAACAGCGACTCTTGCCCGCGCAGCACGCCGAGGTCGCTGAGGCAGTCGCCGCCGTCGGCGACGGACACCGCTAGATCGCGCAGGACGGCGCCGGGATCGTGCGCCGAGCGGCGCTCGCGGGTCGGCGCCATCGCGCCCGAAAGGGCGGCCGTGAGGCCGACCCGGTTGGCGAGCTCGGTGATCAGATAGGCGCCTGCGTGGGAGACGAGGCCGGGGCCGTCCGCCGTGACTTCTACGGTTTGCGCACTCGCTTTAGCGTTCACCTTCCGGGTGTCCTCCTGGTCTCGGGAATGGGTCGTGGTAAACCGCATTCTCATTGGCCGGGAGGACGTTCCCGGGGTGTCGGTCAGGCGCTTATCGGCGGATCGAGGCTAACAGCGGCGAAGAGATCCATGGAACGAATCAGGCCGATGTTATCTATGCACTTAATGGCGATGACAGGATCTGGGGTTACGATCAGCTCGATGTAATTAGTGGAGGGGATCAAGCCGACAAGATCTATGGCGGAAACGAACCCGACGTCCTCTACGGACAGGAAGGAAATGATGACACAAACTATTCCTGCTGTGGCGGCGGCGTATACGGCAACTCCGGAGATGACGAGGTCTACGGAAATGTTGGAATCGACTGGCTAGAAGGCAACGCGGGCAATGACGACCTATACGGTGGGGATCAGTGGGACGATCTGACCACCGAAGGTGATGGCCAAGCCGACTTTGCTCGCGGAGGCGATCCTGGGTCCGGTGCGACCCATGTCGACGAGTGCCACGTAGATGCACTGGATTCCTGGCAGGGCTGTGAATACGTCGATTAGCCGATCTGGGCGCGGTCCTCGGCTGCGGCAGCTGCGGCTGATTCTCAGGCCGACTCGCCCTGACGTTGCGCTGTGAGGCGAGCAGGAGAACCGCTCCTTCTGACTTTCCACGGGAAGAGCTGTTGCGTGGGCTGAATGAGACCGCTCGAAGCCTGTCAGCCAGACCAAGTTCCGGATTCAGCGCTCGGCTCATCGGTCCTGATGGAAATGTCACGACGCTCGAAGTGCGAACGCCCGGGTCAAGAAGTCATCGGGTTTGAGGTCAAGAGCGCTGGCACTGAGCGGGAACGATCAGGAACGCCACCACGGCATTGCCGGATGAGAAAGAACAACCGGCACCGCGAAGGGCCCGGCACCTTGAGGCCGAGCCAACATTTGCACCCGCGGCGACGTCTTCGTCGCCTCCACCATTAGCGAAGTGTTTTCGGGCCCTCTTTGAATTGCGAGGTGGCGGACTTCGAACCCGCGACCTTTGAGAACGGCCTGAAATTGGAGCCAAATTGGAGCCTTGCTTCGAAAGCGTCAGGCCCTGCTGACCGGCAATTGATGCGCTGAGCAGGGACTTCGTGAAGGTGAGCGACGGGACTCGAACCCGCGACCGCCTGGACCACAACCAGGAGCTCTACCAACTGAGCTACGCCCACCGCGCCGGCCCAATGTAGCGGCCCCGCGGGGTTCCGCGCACCCGGTCGCGCCGGACCGCCCCGGCGGCGGCCTCCGAGGAGTCGGGGCGCTCAGCCCCCCGGCGCGGGCGTGCTGCAGGTCCCGCCACGGTCGACGAAGTGCACGCCCTCGGGCTCCTCGAGCGAGAACCCGCCGGCCGGGCCCGGGGCGACGTCGATCAGGAAGTCGGGCTCGCGCCAGCGGCGGTACTGCTCGCTGTCCATGTAGAAGGGCGCGCCGCCGATCTCGCCGAGCATCAGGTCGTTCGGGCCCGGCGGCAGGTCATCGGCGCGCAGGCACATCGCGGCGCTGCCGTCGCAGCAACCCCCGGATTGGTGGAAGACGACCGGCCCGTGCCTTTCGCGCAGGCGCTCGATCAGCTCCACCGCCTCGGGGGTCGCTGCGACCGAGCCCATCTCAGAAGAAGCCGAGGGGCTTGGGGTCGTAGCTGACCAGCAGGCACTTCGTCTGGGAGTAGTGGTCCAGCATCATCCTGTGGTTCTCGCGGCCCACCCCGGAGATCTTGTAGCCCCCGAAGGCGGCGTGCGCCGGGTACTGGTGGTAGCAGTTGGTCCAGACCCGGCCGGCCTTGATCGCGCGCCCCATCCGGAACGCCCGCGAGCCGTCACGGGTCCAGACGCCCGCGCCCAGCCCGTACAGCGTGTCGTTGGCGATGCTCAGGGCCTCGGCCTCGTCCCCGAAGGTCGTAACCGAGACCACGGGGCCGAAGATCTCCTCCTGGAAGACCCGCATCTCGTTTGTCCCGCGCAGCACGGTCGGCTCGTAGTAGTAGCCGCCCGCGAGGTCACCGTCGAGCTCGGGCCGGTGGCCGCCGGCCAGCAGCTCGGCGCCCTCCTCCAGCCCCACCTTGACGTAGCCCTCGACCTTCTCGAGCTGCGCCGCCGAGACCTGCGGGCCCATCATCGTCGCCGGCTCCAGCGGGTTGCCCTGGACGATCGCCTCGACCCGGGCGAGCACCCGCTCCATGAACTCGTCGTAGATCGAGTCCTGGATCAGGGCCCGCGAGGGACAGGTGCAGACCTCACCCTTGTTGAAGGCGTAGAGCACGAAGCCCTCGACGGCCTTGTCGAGCAGCTCGTCGTCGGCGGCCATCAGGTCGGCGAAGAAGACGTTGGGCGACTTGCCCCCCAGCTCCGTGGTCGACGGGATGATGTTCTGGGCCGCGTACTGCATGATCAGCCGCCCCGTCACCGTCTCGCCGGTGAAGGCGATCTTGGCGATCCGCTTGTTGGTCGCCAGCGCCCGCCCGATCTCCGCGCCGGGGCCGTTGACGATGTTGAGCACGCCGGGCGGGACCACGTCCCCTACGACCTCGGCGAGCTTGAGGATCGACCACGGGGTCGGGCTCGCCGGCTTGATCACGGTGCAGTTGCCGGCCGCGAGCGCCGGGGCGATCTTCCAGGCCGCCATCAGCAGCGGGAAGTTGAAGGGGATGATCTGGCCGACCACGCCCAGCGGCTCGTGGAAGTGGTAGGCGACCGTGTCCTTGTCGATCTCGGAGATCCGTCCCTCCTCGGCCCGGGCGGCCCCCGCGAAGTACCGGAGGTGGTCGACCACCAGCGGGATGTCGGCGGCCAGCGTCTCGCGCACGGGCTTGCCGTTGTCCCAGGTCTCCGCCACCGCCAGCATCTCCAGGTTCCCCTCGACGGCGTCGGCCATCGCGTCGAGGACCGCGGCCCGCTCCTGGGGCGAAGCGTCACCCCACTCGTCCTTGGCCGCGTGGGCCGCGTCGAGGGCGAGCTCGATGTCGTCCGGGGTCGAGTCGGCGACCCGGCTGAACGGCTCGCCGGTCGCCGGGGTGAGGTTGTCGCGATACTGGCCCTCGCTCGGCGCGACCCACTTGCCGCCGATGAAGTTGTCGTAGGTGTCCTTGAGCTCGACCGGGCTTCCGGGCTCTCCCGGGGCCGCGTAGGCGGTTCTCTCGACAGTTGCCATCTTGTCTCTCCTTCTCCCTCCCCGAACCGGTTGTGAGTGTCGGCACTAATCAACCGCGCCGGACCGCCCGGGGCATCCGGAAAAGACCGCAGCGATCCCGCGGTTAGTTGGAAGGCCGGCGCTGGCCGGCCGGGTCGACCTCTGCGCCGGGAGCGCTACTGCTCGAGCGGCGGGGGGCCGGCCCCGGACCGAAGGGCCCCGGCGCTGGCGGTGACGACCAGGGCGACCGCGACGACCTCGCGGGAGCTGAGCTGCTGGCCGAGCGCCAGGAAGCCGATCAGCGCCGCGATCGCCGGCTCCAGGCTCATCAGCACGCCGAAGACCCCCGCCGGCAGGCGGCGCAGCGCCTCCAGCTCCAGCGAGTAGGGGATCACCGAGCTGAGCACCGCGACGGCGAGGCCGATCGCCGCCAGCCGCGGGTCCAGCAGCGAAGAGCCGCCCCCCGCGAGGCCGGCGGGGAGGACCAGCAGGGTCGAGAAGGCCATCGCCAGGGCGAGGCCCGAGCCGCCCGGGAAGATCCTGCCCACCCGACCGGCGATCAGGATGTAGGCGCCCCAGAAGACGCCGGCGACGATCACCAGGACGGCGCCGAGCGCGTCGACGCCCCCTCCCCCCGCCCCGCCCCACAGAAGCACGATCCCGAGTCCGGCGAGGGCGGCCCAGACCAGGTCAAGCCTGGTGCGGGAGCCGATCAGCGCGACGCCCAACGGCCCCACGAACTCCAGGGTCACCGCGACACCGAGCGGCAGCCGGTCGAGGCCCTCGTAGAAGCAGAGGTTCATTCCCGCCAGCGAGGCCCCGAAGACGGCCGCGGCGCGGAGGTGGCGCGCCGGGTGCCCGCCGAGGGTGGGGCGCCAGATGGCGGCCAGGAGCAGGGCCGCGAAGAGGGTTCGAAGCAGCACCGTCCCGGCCGGGCCGAGGTCGTCGAACAGCCTGGTGGCGAGCGCGGCACCGGACTGCACGGAGGCCACGGCGCCCAGGACCAGCGCGGCCGGATAGGCTCTCGCGGTGCTATGCCCGGCGCTCATCGCACCGAATCTAGGGCCGGCGAGGATCGGACGCCCCGCCGACGCCATCCGTATCGCGCCACGGAAGACTGTCGGCTCCGAGGAATTTTTCCGGTGGCGCCCGGCGATATAAAGCGGCCAACCAACCGGGAGACGAGTTGACGCCGAGCTTCGGCGAGTTCCAGATTGTCGTGCTTGCCGTGTTCGCCGCGATCGCGGCGCTCCTGGCCCTGCTCTTCGCGGTCGTCGCCCTGCAGGCCAGGAAGAACGTGGAGTTCGAGCGGGTGCGCGACACGGGCTACCGCCTGCGGCGGCTGTGGTTCGCCTTCCTGGTCGTCTTCCTCTCCTCCGTGGTCGCGATCTCGCTCTTCTTCACGCCATACTCCGGCGGCGAGAAGGCCTCGGCGCTGATCAACGTCAGCGGCGGCCAGTTCTACTGGTCGATCAGCCCGCCGCAGGTGAAGGCCGGCACCACGATGGAGTTCAACGTCACCTCGGTCGATGTCAACCACGGTTTCGGGATCTACAACCCCGACGGGAAGCTGCTGGGCAGCGTGCAGGCGATGCCCGGCTACCACAACAAGCTCGACCTGACGCTCGATCAGCCCGGGACCTACCACATATCCTGCCTCGAGTTCTGCGGAGTCGGGCACCACTTGATGCAGCGAGACTTCGAGGTCACCGGCTGATGGAGGCGATCGGCGCAGCGACACGCCCCGCGGAGGCGGGCGGCATCGCGCACCCGGAGGCCGTGGAGCTGCGGCCCGAGCCCGACAGCCGCCAGCGGCTCGTCGGCTGGCTGTTCGCCGGCACCGGGCTGGCGCTTTTCGCCGTGATGGGACTGCTCGGGCTGACCATGCGGCTGACCCAGGCCGAGGTGATCTCGGTCTCGCCGACCTGGTTCTACCGGATCATGACCCTGCACGGCGCGGGCATGCTGGCCGGTGCGCTGCTGGCGATGATGGGCGCCCTGTGGTTCGTGGTGCGCTCCAGCGTGCCCGCCCTGGGTTTCGGCAGGGTGCTTTGGAGCTACGCGGCGATCGTCGGGGGCGCCGTGGCGATCGTCGTGGCGGTGGTCATCGGCGGTTTCGCGGCCGGCTGGACCTTCCTCTGGCCGCTCCCGTTCGACTCCGCGGGGCAGTGGAGCACCTGGGCCACCGCCGTAGCCCTGGTCGGGTGGACCGGGGTCGGCGTCGGCTTCTTCCTCTACTGCATCGACGTCCTCGCCTGCGTCACCGCGACCTATGGGGGCTTCGCCCGCGCCCTGGGGGTCAGCTACCTGCGCGGCCGGGACCCCGACCCGCCGCCGCCGCAGGTCCTCGCGGCAACGGCCATCACCACCCAGGGCATATTCGCGAGCGTGGTGGGAACCACGATCGTCGTCGCGCTGCTGGACCGGGCGATCGACTCGAACATGGAGATCGACGCGCTGTGGGCGAAGAACCTCACCTTCTTCTTCGGGCACTCGGTGGCCAACCTGATCATCTATCTGGCCGCCGGAATGGTCTACGTGCTGCTGCCGCGCTACGCGGGGCGTCCCTGGAAGACCACGAAGCCGATCGCGATCGCCTGGCTGGCGACCCTGCTCCTCGTCACCACGGCCTACGGGCACCACCTCTACATGGACTTCGTGCAGCCGGAGGCGGTTTCGGTTGTGTCCACGGTCGCCTCCTCGGCCGCCGCGATCCCGGTGGCGGTCGTGACCATCTACACGGGGATGATGCTCGTCTGGGGCTCGCGGTACCGCTGGACCCTGGCCTCGGTGCTGCTCTACATGGGCTTCGCGGGCTGGGCGATCGGCGGCAGCGGCGCCGTGATCGACTCGGTGATCCCGATCAACTTCCGCTTCCACAACACGCTCTGGGTGCCGGGGCACTTCCACACCTACCTGATGCTCGGCGTGATGTTCTGGGTGATGGCCTTCGTGGCCCACCTCCTCGAACAGGCCGCCGGGCGCCCCGCATCCGGCCTCGCCACCAGGCTCGCTCCGCTGACGATGGCGGTGGGGGGCTATGGCCTGGTCGGCGTCTGGTACGTCTCGGGAGCGCTGGGAGTGCCCAGGCGGTGGGCGGTGCACCCGCCCGGAACCAGCGGCTACAGCCTCGTCGCGAGCATCTTCGTGATCGTCTTCGCGGTGGGCTTCCTGATCCTGCTGCTCGAGTTCCTCTCGCTCGGGCGCGACGCGCTGCGCTCGAGGACCGCCTCCGGGCGCGCCCCGCAGCCGGCGATCGCCGGGGGCTCGCCGGAGGCCGCCCCGCCCCGCCAGCCGCCGCTTCGCACACCGGTGCAGATCGCCGCCTGCGTGGCGCTGGGGGTGGCGGCCGGATTCGTCTTCCTGCCCGCGATCCAGAAGGCCTCCGAGGTGAGCATCCAGTGGCATCACCTCGCCCATGCCCTCCAGTTCTCCTCGGGAGCGCTGTTCGGCCTCGCCCTGGCCTCGACACCCGAGGTGTTCCGCCGCATCCCCACGCGCTACTCGAACGCGGCCCTGGCGGTGGTGATCATCGCGCCGATTGCAATGCTGCTGATGATGACGCCGAGCATCTACAGCGGGCTGTCGACGGACGACACCGCACACGGCGCCTACCACGCCGCAATCTTCTACCTCGGACTCATGACCGGGGCCGCCGCCGCCCTGATGGGCGTCGCGGCAGGACGCCTGCTGCTGGTGGTCTCGATCGGGATGGGCCTCATGTTCGCAGCCGGAGTGACAGGGGGATAGATGCAAGACCCGCGTGAAAGAGAAGGAGAAGGAGCAGCCGGCGAGCCGAGCGGAGGGTGGGTCTCCTCCGCCACCGCCTGGCTGCTCGGGATCGGCATAGGGGTGATAGTCCTGGTAGCGCTGGGCGGCGCCTACGAGATCGGCTACAACCGGGGCAAGGACCGCGCCACGGTCGGCGCCGTGGAGAAGAAGGCCGGCGAGAATCCCAAGCCGACCGGCGAGAATCCCGAGCCGACCGGCGCCAAGCCGCCGGCCACGGGGCCGGGGCGCGATCTGTTCGTCAGCAACTGCAGCACCTGCCACACGCTCGCCGCCGCGGACGCCAGCGGCACCGTCGGGCCCAACCTCGACGACCTGAAGCCCGACCAGGCCCGGGTCGAGGCGGCGATCGCCAACGGGGGCACAGGTTCGGGCGTGATGCCGGCCGGCCTGCTCTCGGGCAAGGAGGCCCAGGAGGTGGCCCAGTACGTCTCCTCCAGCGCCGGCAGCGGATGAGCCCCGCTCGGGGCTCGAGGGTCGCGGTGCCCCGAGCTCCGCTCAGGGCTTGAAGACCATCAGCACCAGGACGGCGAGGACCATCAGGCCCGAGAGGTAGTTGAGCGCCAGCGCGACGGGGTTGTCGAGCAGCTCGCGAAGCTCCGGGGTGGCGGGCCTTCCCTGCTCCGCGAGTGAGCCGGCCAGGTGCCGCGCCCGCTTTGGACGCTGCCCTCCCGCGCCCCCGACGATCAGCGAGGCGATGAACAGCGCCATCGAGGCGCTCAGCCAGCCCTCGCCGATCTCGAAGGCGGTGATGTCGACGAGCCACAGCCCCGCCCCGAAGAGGATCACGCCTCCGGCGACGACGAGCAGCACGCCGACCCGCGAGAGCGAGAGCAGCAGGGCGATCTCGGCGGGGGCCTCGCGGCGGCGCCCCGCCTCGAATGCGACCCCGGCCACGACGATCCCGGAGGCAAAGAGGAGCACGCCGAAGAGATGGAGGAAGAGGGCGAGCTCGAAGTCGTTCATGCGCACAAGTCTGCCCGATCGCCCCCGTGTCCGTCGGGCCGGGCCGCCCCGGCGCCTGCCTCGGTCAGATGCTCGGGCGAGCGCGCAGCAGTACCCGCCCGGCGAGCCGGATCACCATCCCTCCCAGGATCAGGTAGGAGGCGAGGAGGACCGCCGAGGCGGCCTCGCCGAGGGCGCCGGCCGCCCCGAGCTGGGCGAGCGCCACCGCGATCACCCCCGCGGCGGCGAGCAGGGCCACGGCCCGGTCGGTCGCCGGGCGGGGCGCCGGCATCGCGGTGGAGAAGTCCCTGACCCGGACCATCACGGCGAGCAGGTGAAGCAGGGAGCCGACGACCGTGAGCCCGACCCAGCCGGCGACCAGCAGGGTGCCGACGGCCGCGCGGGTGGACCCGGCGACCGCGAGAGCGGGCCCGCGATCGATCGCCGCGACAAGGGCGACGAGGAGCCCGGCGAGCAGGAAGACCTGGCCGGCACCGACCAGGCGGGCCGGGAGCAGCAGCGGACGGGGCGCCTTCCGCCAGGAGGCGGCGACGTTGAACAGGAGCGCCAGGGCGCCGGCGACCAGGCCGAGCCACCCGGCGACGGCGAGGCTCTCGACACTCCAGGCGTACCCGGCGGCAAGCGCGACCACTCCCCCGAGCCAGGCGCCCAGCGCCAGGTCCTGGAGCCTGGGACGGGCCAGCTCGGTGCTGGTCAGCGAGGGATAGAAGGTGTGCAGGGTGCCGACGATCGCGGCACCGAACCAGCCGCCCAGGTTGAGCGCCATGTGGGCGGCGAGGAGGTCGCCCTCGGTCCACAGGACGCCGCGGGCGAGCATCGCGCCGATCACGATCCCGACCGCCAGGAACGCCGCCCCCGACGCGTACCAGCGGGTCGCCCAGGGAGCCTGCCTGAGCGAGCGCCGCCGCATCCCGGCCAGCCCCGCGGCGTAGAGGCCGAGCGCCGCCAGCAGCAGCGCCACCGAGCCCCAGGTGAGGGGAGCGGAGGAGAGGGGCACCCCGACCGCGAGGCCGACCGCCCCCGCGTTCCAGGCAGCGAGCTGGGCGCGGACCAGGCGCCTGGGCGGTGGGTCCGTCGCCAGGAAGGCGCCGACGAAGAACTGGCTGGCCCCGAGCACCAGCTGCGAGACGCCTCCGACGAAGGCAAGGTGCAGCGCCAGCCAGCGCCCCCAGGGCCATGGGTCGAGGGCCTCGACGGCTCCGGCCGCCGCCGCCGCGAGCAGGAATGCGATGCCCCCGACGAAGAAGGCGCCGACCACGTCGGTCGGGCGCAGATCGCCGGGCTGCCGGGCCCGCGGGGCGCAGCGCCGGCCGGCTCGGCGGGGGACGGCGGGCTGGTGCGGGGAGGTCTGGGCGGGCATCGGGGCGGTTCCGCCTTAGGCTAGCCTAGGGGCCGATGAGATCGATCGCCGGAGCCAGCGCCCGATGCTGAGCGTCAGCCGGCTCCTCAACGGAACCGTCGGCCCCCAGGACGCTCTTCGCTACGGCCGCTCCTCGACCCGCGGCCCGGCCCATCTGCTGCACTACTCGGCCGACAAGAAGCCCGTCGTCGTGTGGAACGTGACGCAGCGCTGCAACCTGCACTGCGGCCATTGCTACTCCAGCTCCCACAACCGGGCCTACCCTGGCGAGTTGAGCACCGAAGAGGGCCTGAAGCTGGTCCGGGATCTGTCGGACTTCGGGGTCCCCACCGTGCTCTTCTCCGGAGGCGAGCCGCTGATCCGGCCCGATCTGCTCGAGCTGGCCGCCGCCGCCCGGGAGGCCGGGATGAGGACCGTGCTCTCGACCAACGCCACCCTGCTCGACGAGGCGATGGCCGAGAGGGTCGCTGCCGCCGGGGTCTCCTACGTCGGGGTGAGCGTGGACGGGATCGGGGCCCTGCACGACCGCATGCGCGGCAAGCGGGGCGCCTTCGAGGACGCCCTGCGGGGCATCGCCGCCGCGCGGGAGGCCGGCCTGCGGACCGGAGTCCGCTTCACCATGCACGGGCTCAACCGCCCAGAGCTCGGTGCGATTTTCGACCTCGCCGAGCGCGAGTCCGTCAACCGGCTCTGCGTCTACCACCTCGCATACGCCGGTCGAGGGGAGCGGCTGAGCCGCCACGACCTGACTCCCGCGCAGACCCGCGAGGCCGTGGAGGAGATCTTCGACCGGGCGGAGGATCTGCATTCCCGCGGCTCTGGCATCGAGGTCCTGACCGTCGACAACCCCGTGGACAACGTCCTGCTGCTGATGCGGCTGCGCGGCAAGCGCCCGCAGCGCGCCGCCGAGGTGGAGAGGATGCTGCGCTGGAACGGCGGCAACCAGTCCGGGGTCGCGGTCGCCTGCGTGGACCCGAAGGGGAAGGTCCACCCGGACCAGTTCTCCTGGCAGGTGGAGGTCGGGGACGTGCGCGCCCGGCCCTTCGGCGAGATCTGGAACGGCGACAACCCGGCCCTGCGACCGTACCGGCGAAAGCCGCGCGAGCTCCGCGGGCGATGCGCGGACTGCCGCTTCCGCGATCTCTGCAACGGCGGGCTGCGCATCCGGGCGCTCAGCGCGACCGGCGACTTCACGGCTCCCGACCCCGCCTGCTACCTGAGCGAGGAGGAGATCGCCGCATGAGGGCCGAACCGGCCGAGGCCGAGGCCGGAGCACGCGCGGCACGGTCGGAGCGCGACGAGTGGCTGCGGCGCCTCGACTTCGACCGGGCCCCGTTCACGATCGCCTGGGAGGTGACCAGGGCCTGTGCCTACGCCTGCAAGCACTGCCGCGCGGATGCCCAGCCGCGCCGGCACCCGCTGGAGCTGACGACCGCCCAGGGCCACCGGCTGATCGATCAGCTCGCGGGCTTTGGCACCCGGCCGATCCTGGTGCTGACCGGCGGCGACCCGCTGATGCGGCGCGACCTCTTCGACCTCGCCTCTCACGCCACCGAGGCCGGGCTGCGGGTCTCGCTCACCCCCACGGCCACGGCGCTGACCACGCCCAAGCGGATGCTGCAGGCGCGAGCGGCCGGGATCAGGCGGGTCGCCTTCAGCGTCGACGCGGCCGACCCTGCCAGGCACGACGCTTTTCGCGGCTTCGAGGGCTCCTTCAGGCGGACCATGGCGGGCATGGAGGCGGCCGCCGAGGCGGGGCTCTCGCTGCAGGTCAACACGACGGTCTGCGGGCTCAACGAGGAGGAGCTGGAGCGCATGGTGCCGGCTCTCGAGAGATGGGGCGTCGTCCAGTGGTCGGTGTTCTTCCTGGTGCCGACCGGGCGCGGAGCCGACCTGCCGATGCTCTCGGCGGCCTCGCACGAGCGCGTCCTCGGCTGGCTCTACGAGATCTCTTCGGAGCTGCCGTTCGACGTCAAGGCCACCGCGGCGCCGCAATACCGGAGGATCGCCCTGCAGCGCTCCGGGAGCGCCGCCCCCGCGGGAGCCGGCTACCGGTTCGCAGACGGCCTCAACCGGCCCGCCAAGGGCGTCAACGACGGGCGCGGCTTCATGTTCGTCTCGCACCGCGGAGAGGTCACCCCTTCGGGCTTCCTGCCCCTCTCGGCGGGCAACGTCCGTGTCCGCTCGCCGGTCGACATCTACCGCCGGAGCCCGCTCTTTCGCCGGCTCCGCGACCCCGACGCGCTGGGCGGCAAGTGCGGCGCATGCGAGTTCCGCGAGGTCTGCGGGGGCAGCCGGGCCCGCGCCTTCGCGGTGACCGGGGACGTCCTCGCCGCCGATCCGAGCTGTCCATACCTTCCGAAGGACGCGCCGCGAGCTCCCCGGGGGCCGTGGACGAGCAGTTGAGCGACGCGCGGCGCTGGCGGATCGACCCGCGCCGCTCCCGCGTGCGGTTCGCGGTCAAGCACCTGATGGTCGCCACCGTCTGGGGCGAGCTGGAGGACTTCGAGGGGACCATCGAAACCGATGGCTCGGGGCCCACGGGGGCGACCGGCAGCGTCGCGATGGCCAGCCTCCGGACCGGCGACGCCAAGCGCGACGAGGTCCTGCTCGGTCCCGACTTCTTCGACGCGGGGGCGCACCCGCGCTGTACCTTCGCATCGACCCGGATCGAGGAGGCCGGCGGAGGAGAGCGGGAGCTGCAGATCGTCGGCGACCTCACGATCCGCGGGGAGCCCCGCGAGGTGGAGCTGAAGGCGGCCCTCGGGGGAGACCTGGCAGCGCCCGAGCCCCCCGAGGAGATCACCTTGCGGGTCAGCGGCGAACTCAGCCGCCGCGACTTCGGGGTGATCGGGGCCGGCGTGCTCGAGGCGGCCGGAGCCCTGGTAAGCGACCGGGTGGAGCTGGAGCTCGAGCTGACCGCCCGCGCCGAGGGCGCCCGCGGCTGATCCGGGCCGGCCGGAGTCACCGCGCGCCGCGCCCGGGTGCGAGAACGGGGGGGGCGCTCCGGCGCCGCGCTCCGGGTGCGGGGGGCCGAGGCCCACTCAGCACCCCCGGCAGGACTCGAACCTGCGACATCCGGCTTAGAAGGCCGGCGCTCTATCCAGCTGAGCTACGGGGGCTCTGCCCTGAACTCTAGGGCGCCGTGTGGCCGATCACGAACGATCCGCTCCGGCTACCCGCCCTGGCCGAGATCCGCGCAGCCCGCCGGATCGAGCTTGCCCGTCACCTTGTAGACGAAATCGGGCTGGGGGGTGATGTCCGGCTCGGCGACGATCTCCTTGACCGCCGGGTCGCTCCTCAGCCAGGCACGGATCGGGTAGCGGTAGGGCGAGTCCGGGGAGTCCTGGGTGTACTGGCTGACCACCAGGTAGTCGAAGCGGCCGTGATTGACCAGCCTGCGGAACGTCCGGCACTTGGCGGCGAGCCGGTACGCCCCGTGGGGACCCCGGACGCCGATGAACTGGACCCGGTTGGAGAGGTCGGCTCCGTAGTAGCCGTACTGGCCGAAGAAGATCTCGCCCGAGCCGGCGATGCCGATCCGCTTGTCGCGCTGCCCGCGGGCAAACAGGTAGGCCTTCTGGGGGCCGCCGTCCTGGAGGAAGAGCTTCGGGTTCGTGTAGTGCTGCTCGAAGTACTGGACCTCCTGGGCGCGGCCGAGGGCGATCGCGGCCACCACCACGGCGGCCCCGGCGAGC
The DNA here is from genome assembly GCA_046330315.1 of Solirubrobacterales bacterium. GTDB lineage: Bacteria > Actinomycetota > Thermoleophilia > Solirubrobacterales > 70-9 > JAXLSZ01. The sequence continues at coordinate 144,098 of JAXLSZ010000004.1, read as the reverse complement.
ACCGCGGTCGCGGTGCCCAGCCGGCGCTCGCCCTTCAGGTAGACGAAGGCCGCCGGCATCCAGATCAGGGCCAGGGTGATGAACACGGCTCCGGCCAGGTAGGTCGGGTACCACTTCGGCGTGCTCAGCACCGAGACCGCGTAGACGGCGGTCAGGAAGTAGAGCGTGATCCGCGCGCGGCCCTCCGGCGCCCGCAGCGGCCGCACGATCGGCAGCAGCATCAAAGCGAGGACGAGGCCCGGCATCAGGTAGCGGGTGTTGGTGAAGAAGCCGGTGGGCGAGCCCTCCTGCCCGGCTGCGGTCAGCGGGGTGAAGATGTAGACGACCGCGGTGATCAGCGCCGCGGCGGCGATCACCTTGAGGATCCTGTTGCGCGAGCGGAAGATCACGTAGACGGCGGCTGCGGCGGCTATCACCAGGATCAGGGGGAAGAGCGGGCCGAGCGCGTTGTCGAGCTCGGGGAAGAACCACTTGCGGTAGATCGTCGGCTCGTTCAGGTAGTGGGCGACGCTGAAGCGCGGGCGGGGGTCGAGCGGCATCTGGTCGGGCCGCGGCAGGTGCAGGGGTCCCCAGCCGCTCTGGGGTATCGGGTTGCCCCCTGTCTTGATCGCCGCCCGCACGTACCAGTAGCCGCCGACCACGAACATCGAGGCGGCGAGGGTCGCGGCGGTGATCAGGTGGCGACCGCGGCCGCTGAAGATCACCACGCCGGCGGCGATCGCCAGCACCGGCGCCAGGAAGGTGAGCTTGACCGAGATCGCCAGGCCGGCGGCGACGCCCGCCATGACCAGCGGGCCGCGGTCGAGCAGGGGCGCGTCGGGGTCCGGTGTGTCGGCGACGGCGCCGGCCTCGGGCGCACGGCGCTGGTGGCCGTTGATCAGGAAGGCGGCGAAGACGATCAGGAAGGCCAAGCCCATGATGTCGTTGCGGCCCTCGCCGGGCTGGGTCTCGATCATCACCCCCGAGTCGAGGACCAGCGCCGCCGCCACCAGGGTCGCCGGGCCGACCCGGTAGGGGCGGCCGATGCAGTAGGCGCCGAGCAGGGCGACCGCCAGCCAGAACATGTTGATCAGCGGCGAGAGCCAGTCGCTCTGCATCAGGGCGATCGCCGCTCCGTGGACGAGCTCGGAGCTCTGCGGGTAGAACCAGGCCGCCAGCCGCAACGGGTCGGTGAGGTGCAGGTGCCAGGTGGAGCCCTCCTGGGCGAAGCGCGCCGCGAAGGGCATGTGGTACCAGGTGGTGTCGCCTCCGAACATCCCCTGGTCGAGGCTGAGCAGAGAGGGGAACGTCCACTCCGCAACCGTCCAGGAAGCGACGGCGACGGCGATCAGCAGGGCAAGCCTCTGCACCTTCGGCGCCTCGATCGGGCGCACCTCCGCGGGTGCCATCCGGTGGCCGACCAGGGCGGCGAGCAGCCCGATCGCGATCGTCACGGCGACGATCCAGCCCAACCGCAGGATGCTCAGCGTCCCGAGCAGTTCGAGCGAGATGATCAGCAGGGCGACCGCGACGGTCACGTCGGCAAGGCGGGCCAATGCGCCCGAGAACTCCGGGACGATCCAGCGGCGCAGCCAGTAGCCGCCGAGCCCCAGGGAGGCAGCGATTCCGACCACCGCTAGGCAGCCGCCGATGTAGGAGCCCAGGGTCGGCGTCACAGCGGCGGAATGCTAGTTGAGATGCGCCCGGGCCTCCCGGGCGGGATGGCCCGCGGGGAGAGGCGCCGGCGGGTGCCGCCGGCATCGGGCGCCGGGCCGGACCGATGCCCGGGGGCCGGGCAGCGGGCCGAGGGCCGACGCCGGAGGGGATCTCGCAGGGCGACCCCAGTCCCGGCCAGGGTTCAGGCGGCGGGCGGCGCGCCGACGCCGGAGGGGATCTCGCAGGGCGACCCCGGTCCCGGCCAGGGTTCAGGCGGCGGGCGGCGCGCCGACGCCGGAGGGGATCTCGCAGGCGATGCCGGTCCCGGCCAGGCCGCAATAGCCGTTGGGGACCCTGTGCAGGTACTGCTGGTGGTAGTCCTCTGCGTAGTAGAAGGGGCCGGCGGGCTCGATCTCGGTGGTCGCCGCCTGCCTGCCGGCGGCGCGAAGCGCCTCGTCGTAGCTGGTGAGCATCGCCTCGGCGGCGGCCTTCTGGGCGTCGTCGGCGAAGTAGATCCCGGAGCGGTACTGGGTGCCGACGTCGTTGCCCTGCCTCATGCCCTGGGTCGGGTCGTGCTCCTCGAAAAAGACCCTGAGGAGGTCGGCGTAGGAGACGCGCTCTGGGTCGAAGGCGACGAGGACCGCCTCGGCGTGCCCGGTCGCCCCGCTGCAGACCTCCTCGTAGGTGGGGTTGGGCGTGTAGCCGTTCATGTAGCCGGCCGCCGTCGTGTAGACGCCGTCGAGCCGCCAGAAGAGCCGCTCGGCGCCCCAGAAGCAGCCGAGGGCGAAGTACGCGGTCTCGATCCCCTCGGGGAAGGGCGGCTTCAGCGGGGTGCCGAGCACCGCGTGGCGATCGGGCACCTCGAAGGCGGGCTGCTCGCGCCCTGCCAGCGCCTGGTCGGGCTCGGGCATCCGCGTCTTGTGGGGGTTCAGCATCGTCGCCAACCTTCCGATTCCGCTCATCTCGAACAGTCCGGGCAGGGCCCGCGACGTTACAGGGCGGCCCGCCTGCGGCCGGCAGAGGTCGGTGCGCGTCCCGGCATCCCTGACTGGGGAGGCAGGCAAATGCGCCCGCCGAGCCCCCGCACGCGCCGCCGGAGCCCCCGCACGCGCTCTGCCCGACCCAGAACCTAGAGCCCGAACCAGCGGGCCCGGCGGCTGGAGCCGAACTCCTCCTTCTCGGCAACGAACTCGGCGCTCGGTCCGTCCAGGGAGCCGGTCGGGCTCGGGCCGGAGAGGAAGTCGACGTTGACCCGCCCGACCCGATCCTCACCGAACTCCACGTAGCAGATGCCGATGCCGTCGTAGGGCGCCGGCGCTTCGCCGCCGCGCAGCCGGGCGATGATCGAGCGGGCCACGACGCGTGCGGCCCCTTCGGAGAAGACGCCCGCCTTCGGGACGCCGACCGTGGCGACGTCGCCGACGGCGAAGACGTCCGGGAACCGGGTGGCGAGCGTCCGGGAGTCCACGGGGATGTAGCGGTCCTCGGCCAGGACGCTGTCGAGCACCACCTGCGGAGCGCCGTGCCGGGGCACGCCGAGGAAGAGGTCGCAGGGCAGGTCCTGGCCGTCGTCGAGCGAGACGACGCGACGCTCGGCGTCGAGCGAGGCGACCCGAGCGCCCGGCAGGAACCGGATGCCCCGCTCGGCGAACTCGGAAAGCAGCGCCTGCGAAGCCTGCGGCGAGGGCGGCACGGGGCTCGGCAGCGGGATCGTGAAGGTGATCGTGCTGCGCTCGCGGATTCCCCGCGCCACCAGGTGGTCGTGGAGCAGCAGCGCGCACTCGCTGGGCGCGGGCGGACACTTGAAGGGAGCGTCGCAGACCCCGATCACGTAGTTCCCCGGGTCGGCGGCGGCGAGCGCCTCCCCGAGTCGGGCCGCACCGTCCGCGGAGTAGAACTCGCTGCCGGATTCGGCGAGGCCGGGCGTGGCGGCGAGGTCGTAGTCGGCACCGAGCGCGACCACGAGGATGTCGGCCTCGTGGGTCGCGACGTCGGTGCTCACCACCCTCGCCACCGGGTCGATCGCCGTGATCGTCTCCCGCAGCAACCGGACCCCCGGGTGGGTGAAGGACGAGTAGGGCAGGCGCACCTGGTCGAGCGTCGTGCGCCCGAACATCACGTCGAGCTTCGAGAAACCGAACACGAACGCGTCGCCCTTGTCGATCAGCGTCACCTCGACCATCTCGCCGACCTCCTCGGAGAGAATCGTCGAGAGCTCCATCCCGCCGAAGCCGGCGCCAAGGACCACGACTCGCGTTCGCACGCGCTGACCCTATCCAACACGGCGACCCGCGGCGCCGGTGCCACGCCGGACCGCCCTCGGGGGCGACCCGCTGCGCCAGTGCCACGCCAGACCGCACTCGGGGGCGACCCGCTGCGCCAGTGCCACGCCAGACCGCACTCGGGGGCGACCCGCTGCAGCAGTGCCACGCCAGTCCGCACTCGGGGGCGACCCGCTGCGCCGGCGCCACGCCGGAAACCCTCGGGGACCGGGACGGCGAGACCGGTCCGCGGCGAGATCGGGGCGCCCGGATTTGAACCGGGGACCTCAGCCACCCAAAGGCTGCGCGCTACCAGGCTGCGCCACGCCCCGTCGGCCGCCGAGTCTAGCCCTAAGGCTTCCCTGAACCGGATCGACGCCCATGGGTGGCCTAACTGTTCAGGCAACGCGAGGGCCCGGGGTGGCGGGGCGGCGCGATGCCGGTGGCCTGGGATGGCGGGGCGGCGCGATTCGATGGCGGGGGCGGCGCGAGGGACCGGCCGCCTGGGGCCGCCCGCTAGGTTTCTGCCGTGGCCGACGTCCGAGCATTCAGGGCGCTGCACTATGACCTCGGCGCGGTCGGGTCGCTGGCCGACGTGACGGCGCCGCCGTATGACGTGATCGACGCCGAGCAGCGCGAGGAGCTGTTGGCCCGCTCGCCGTTCAACGTGGTGGAGATCGACCTGCCGCAGGCCGGCGGGGGCGATCCCTACCGGCACGCGGCCGAGACGGTCGAGGAGTGGACGCTGAACGGGATCCTCGCCCGGGACCGCGAGCCGACGATCTGGGCCCTGACCCAGGACTACCGGGCGCCGGACGGCTCCGCCCACACCCGCCACGGCATCCTCGCCCGAGTGCGGGTCGAGGACTACGGCCCGGGCCGGGTCCGCCCGCACGAGCGCACCCAGCCGGGCCCCAAGCTGGACCGCCTGAACCTGACCAGGGCAACCCGCTGCAACCTCTCCCCGATCTTCTCGCTGACCGGCGAGGACGCGTGGCCGCTGGTCGAGCCCGCCACCTCGGAGGATCCCTGGGGCGAGGTCACCGACTCCGACGGGACCGTCCACCGCCTGTGGCCGATCGCCGACCCGGCGGTGCACTTGGCGGTGGCCGGTTGCCTCGCCGGCGCAGAGCTGCTGATCGCCGACGGCCACCACCGCTACGAGACCGCCCGCGCCTACCGCGACGAGGTCGGCGGCGACGGGGCCCACTGCTACACGCTGATGGCGCTGACCGGCCTCGACGACCCCGGGCTGACCGTCTTCCCCACCCACCGGCTGCTCTCCGGGATCTCCGCGGACCCGGAACGCCGGCGCCGCCTCGGGGAGGGCCTGCGCGACCTGTTCGAGGCCGAGGAGGTGGCCGAGGCCGAGCTCGACCCCGCCGGTGAGCGGGGCCTCGGCGTGTTCGGGTGCCTCGACACCCATCACGGCCAGGCCTACCGGCTCCGCCTCCGCGACACCGCCGGGCTCGAGCGCGCGCTCCCCGGAAAGCCCGCCGCCTACCGCGAGCTCGACGCGGTGATCCTCGAGACCCTGGTGCTCAAGGGGCTGCTGGAGATGGGCGAGGACGACATCGCCGCCAAGCGCGGCATCGGCTACGCGAAGAGCGTTCCCGACTCCCTGGCGATGCTCGCCGACGGTCCCTTCGAGGTCGCCTTCATCCTCCGCCCCACCCCGGTCGAGCAGGTGCGCGCTGTCGCCGCCGCCGGTGAGACGATGCCGCCCAAGTCCACATACTTCTTCCCCAAGCTGCTCTCCGGAATGGTCTTCAACCCCCTCGACTAGCCAACCTGACCCGACGCCCGACTCGATAGACGCCACCGTGAAGATCTACACGCGCAAGGGAGACGACGGGACCACCTCGCTTTGGTACGGGGGGAGGGTCTCGAAGTCGAGCCGCCGCACCGAGGCCTACGGCTCGCTTGACGAGGCGGTCTCGGCGCTCGGCGTTGCGCGCGCGCTTTGCGGCCCCGGCGAGGCCGAGCTCGCCGGCGACGTCCTCGAGCTCCAAACCGGGATGTTCGTCGCCGGCGCCGAGCTCGCCACCGCGCCCGAGGCAGCCGACCGCCTCGAGGACGAGGTGAGCCGGGTCACCGACGCGATGGTGGACCGCCTCGAAAGGCTGATCGACGCCTACATGGAGAGGGTGGACCTGCCGCCGCAGTTCGTCATCCCCGGCGGCACGGAGCTCTCGGCCGCCCTCGACGTCGCCAGGACCGCGATCCGTCGCGCCGAGCGGCGCATCGCGGTGCTCAGCGACGACGGCGACCTCTCGGGGGAGGCGGTGCTGCGCTTCGTCAACAGGGCCTCCGACCTCGCCTACGCGATGTCGCGCGCCACCGACATCGACGACCCCGAGCTGTTCAGGGGCCGCAGGCGGGAGTAGCCGGTGGACCGGATCGTCTCCCGCCGCCTCGCGGGCTTCACCCAGGAGGTCGAGGTCGACGGCCACACGGTGATCGCCGACGAGCCCGCCGAGCTGGGCGGCAACGACGCCGGGCCGCGGCCGACGCGCCTGCTGGCGGCCTCCCTGGCGGCCTGCACGGCGATCACCATGGAGATGTACGCGCAGCGCAAGGGCTGGTCGCTGGAGGGCAGCGAGGTCGCCGTCGAGGTGGAGTTCGAGGGACCCGCACCCGCCCGGCTCACCGTCGTCCTGCGATTGCCGGCCTCCCTCGACGGAGAGCAGCGCGAGAGGTTGCGGGTGATTGCCGGCAAGTGCCCGGTCCACAGGGCGCTGAGCGGCGGCGCCGTGACCCTGGACGATCGGCTGGAGACGGTGTGATGGGGCCGCCGCGCCGGGCCGCGCCGGCCGGGTGCTGAGCGTGGACCTCGGCCTCGACGGGCGCTCCTGCCTGGTCACCGGCGCGAGCCGCGGAATCGGTCGCGAGACCGCCCGCCAGCTCTGCTCGGAGGGCGCCCGGGTGTTGCTCGTGGCCCGCGGGGAGGGAGCCCTGCGCGAAGCTGCGGCGGAGGCCGGGGAACTGGGCGGCGAGGCGGCGCACCTGGCCCTCGACGTCACCGCCGAGGGCGCCGGCGAGCGCATGCTCGGGGAGGCGACGGAGCGGTTCGGGTCCCTCGATGTCCTGGTCAACAACGCCGGCGTGGCCGCCTGGCGGGACCTCGACGACGTCCCCTACCACGATTTCCGCGCGCAGTTCGAGATCAACGTCATGGCTCCCCTGCAGGCGATGCGGGCCGCGGTGCCGCCAATGGCCGAGCGCGGCTGGGGCAGGGTCGTCAACGTCTGCTCGACCGCCGGCAAGCGCCCCTCGGCGGCGATGCCCGACTACTCCGTCGCCAAGGCCGCCGAGCTCTCGCTCTCGCGGCTCTTCGCCGACCGCTACGCCAGCTCCGGCGTCCTGGTCAACGCCGTCTGCCCGGGGCCGGTCGCCTCGGAGATGTGGATGGAGCCGGGCGGACTGCTCGACCAGTCCAGGGACCTCGGCGGCGCCGAGAGCCGTGAGGCCGCACTGAGCATGGCCGGCTCGAAGCGCCCGATCGGCCGCCTTGCCGAGGTGGGCGAGATCGCCGCGGCGATCGTCTTCCTCTGCTCGGAGCGAGCCTCCTACGTGGCGGGGGCGGCCTGGAGCGTGGACGGCGGCACCGTGCAGGTCATCATCTGAGGATCTTGGCTTCGCGAGCCGACGCGCTGCGAGAGCTGCTGCTCTCCCCCGAGGAGGCGGCGGCGATGGACGCGCACGGGACGACCGACGCGGCGGTCCTGCTCCCCCTCTACGGGTGGCCCGCCGAGCCGGGGCTGATCTTCACCGAGCGGCGGGCCGACCTGCGCCGCCACGCCGGGGAGATCTCATTCCCCGGGGGCCGCCAGGACTTCCCCGGGGAGGACCTCGCCGCCGCGGCCCTGCGCGAGGCCGAGGAGGAGATCGGGCTGCGCCCCGAGCGGGTGGAGATGGTCGGGGCGCTGCCGCCGATCGGAACCTTCGTCACTTCCTACAAGGTCCACCCCTTCGTCGGGGTGGTGGACCACCCGCGCGAGCTGGGCCTCGAGCCCAATCCGGCCGAGGTCGAGACCCTGCTCACCTTCTCGCTCGGAGTGCTGCGCGAGGGCTACGGGATGAGGCGCCTGGTCAGGCGCGGGGTGCCGATCCGCACTCCAACCTTCGTCATCGAGGAGCACATGATCTGGGGTGCCACGGCCCGCATCCTCGGCGACTTCCTGGAGCGTCTCGGCGAGCCGCTGGGCCGGGACCCGGCGGCCGGCGCCGGCTGACCGGGCGAGGCGTTGAGGGGCTTCCTGGCCACCTGCCGGAGCCGCCCCGAGCGCTGCGGCAGGAAGCAGGGGCTCCGCCGGGGCTTCCAGGGCGACCGCCCGGCCCCCACCCGCTCGGCTAGACGTCCTTCTCTATCGGAACGTCCACCAGGTTGCCCCACTCGGTCCAGGAGCCGTCGTAGTTCTTGACGTCGTCCAGCCCGAGGAGCTCGTGGAGCACGAACCAGGTGTGGGCGGAGCGCTCGCCGATCCGGCAGTAGGCGATCACCGGGTTGCCGTCGCTGAGCACCCCCCTCTCGGCGTAGAGGGCGAGCAGCTCGTCTGCGGACCTGAAGGTCCCGTCCTCGTTGACGGCCTGCGCCCAGGGAACCGAGGCGGCGCCGGGGATGTGCCCGGCTCGCTGCGCGCCCTCCTGCTCGTAGCCGGCCATCGCGATCAGCTCCCCCGAGTACTCCTGGGGGCTGCGCACGTCCACCAGGCTGGTCTGCGAGCCGATCGCCTCGCGCACCTCGTCCCGCCTGGCCCGTATCGAGTCGTCGCCGGGCCGGGCCGTGAACGTTGCGGGCGCGTAGGAGGGCACTTCGGTGCTGGTGGGCCGCCCTTCGGAGATCCACTTCTCGCGCGGGCCGTTGATGAGCCGCACCGCATCGTGACCGTAGTAGCGGAAGTACCAGTAGGTGTAGGCGGCGAACCAGTTGTTGCGGTCGCCGTAGAGCACGACCGTGTGGTCGTTGGATATCCCCTTCTCCCCCATCAGCGCCCCGAACTGCTGAGGCCCGAGGAAGTCCCGCCGGATCCTGTCCTGCAGGTCGGTGCGCCAGTCGAAGACGATCGCCCCCGGGATGTGGCCGCCGATGTAATGCGCCGGGTTCTCGTCGACCTCGACGATCCGGATCGAGTCGTCGTGCAGATGCTCGGCGACCCAGGCGGTCTCGACCAGCACGTCCTTCGCGTAGCCCATCGGTGCCGAGTCTAACCGTCGTTCCCGGTCAGCACACCGGCCACCGCATCCAGCATCCGCTCGGTCCACGCGTCGGTGTCGGCGGGATCCGCGGCGACGATCCGAGCGGGGATCCGCCAGGTCTCCCGGGCGCGGCGCACGAGTCCCGCACCGGTCTCCAGGACCTCAGGGGGGGACGACCCCGCGGCCTCGTAGACGATCCCCCTGACCGGGGTGTCGACGAGCTTCTCCAGCAGGCTGCCGAGGCGCTCGTCGTGAATCGCGCGCACCCCGGCAGCCTTCCCGGAGATCGAACCGAGCAGCAGGCAGAGCACGGTGACGTCGCCGACCAGATCGAGGACCGTTCCCGGCGAGAGCGGATCGGCCGGTGCGCCCTCGAGGCCCGCGGCCTCGATCCTCGCCACCCCGGCGGGGGTCCGCGAGGTGCCGCGGACCGCCCAGCCCCGCCCGGCCAGCGCCCGCCCCAGCGAGGTCCCGCGGCAGCCGCAGCCGACGATCAGCGCCCGCGCCATCGCTCAGAGCGTTTCGAAAGGGCCCCGCCCGCGCAGGCGGTTCGCCTCGTCCTCGGCCACCCTCTGCCGGATCTCGCGCTCGGTCAGCTCGGGGGCGCCGCGGCGCCGGCGCATCTCGTTCTGGGCGTCGACCATCTGCCGCACGTCGTCGAGCTCCAGCTCGGCCTCGACCTCGGGCGAGCGGGTCGGCCTCCAGTCCACCAGGTCTGCACCGCTGCCGGGGTAGTAGTGCCCGACCAGGAGCAGCACGCCGACCAGGAGGGCGATGATGCCCAGCGTGGCGAGGACGAAGCCCACAGCAGCAGGATAGGGCGCCGCGGCGCCGGGCGGTGCGGGCGGGCACGGCGTGGGCGGGCGCGCCGCGGGCGGGCACGGCGTGGGCGGTGCGGGCGGGCCCGGGACCCGCCCGCGTCAGGTAGCCTCGCGGAGGATGGGCGCGAAGGAGCTATGCAGCGTGGATGGGAGCATCGCCCCGACCGAGCGGGCGACGGTCCCGCTCAAGGACGACGGCCTCTACCGCGGCGACGGTGCCTTCGAGGTCATCCGCCTCTACCGCGGCACCCCCTTCGCCCTGACCGAGCACCTCGACCGTCTCCACCGCTCCGCCGCCGCGCTGGAGCTCGAGTTCGACCGCGAGGCTCTGGAGCACGAGATCGCCGCGCTGCTCGCCGAGTTCGGGGAGGCCGAGGCCCAGCTGCGGCTGATCGTCACCCGCGGCGGGCGCCGGATCGCCGCCACCGAGCCACTCCCCGAGCACGCCGAGACCGTGGCGCTGGCATCGGTCACCTACTCGCCCACGGTCGTGCTCAACGGCGTCAAGTCGCTCTCCTACGCGGCGAACATGCAGGCGACGAGGCTCGCACGGTCCACCGGCGCCGACGAGGCGGTATTCGTCACCCCCGAGGGGGCGATCCTCGAGGCGCCGACCTCGACCCTCTTCTGGGTCTCCGCGGACGACGGGACGCTGCGGACCACCGCGCTCTCGGCGGGCGTGCTCGAGTCGATCACCCGCGACCGCCTGATCAGGGAGCTCCACGTCGAGGAGGGAACCTGGCCCCTGGATGACCTGCGTGCCGCGCGGGAGGCGTTCCTCGCCTCGACGGTGCGGGAGGTCCAGGCGGTGTCCTCGCTCGACGGCCAACCCTTCCCCTCCGCGCCCGGGCCGCGCACCGAGGAGGCCGCCGCGGCCTTCGCCGGGGTGCTCGAGCGCCAGCTCGGCACCTGAGGACAGGGCGCGCGGTCCGTCCCGGCCGGGGTTCGGATAGCCTCGCCGCGATGGACCTCCAACTCAGCGACGAGCAGCGCCTGATCGCGGAGACCGCCCGGGAGTTCTGCGACCGCGAGATCCTGCCCAGGGCCAGGGAGAACGATCGCGCCGCGCGCTTCGATCCCGAGGTCGCCCGCAAGCTCGGCGAGGTCGGCTTCCTCGGAGCGACGATCGCCGAGGAGTACGGGGGCCGGGGCCTCGACTACATCGGCTACGGGCTGATCGCCGAGGAGGTCGGGCGCGCCGACTCCTCGGCTCGCACGGTGGTCTCGGTGCAGACATCCCTGGTCGGGGGCTCGATCGAGCGCTGGGGCGACGAGGAGCAGAAGCGGGCGCTGCTGCCGCGGCTCTGCGCCGGGGAGGCGATGGGGTGCTTCGCCCTGACCGAGCCCGACACCGGATCTGACGCCGCCAACCTGCGCACCAGGGCCCGGCGGACCGATCGGGGCTGGGCGATCAGCGGCCAGAAGATGTGGATCTCCTTCGGGAGCGTCGCCGAGTTCTCGCTGGTCTTCGCGCAGACCGACCCCGACCTCGGCCACCGCGGGCTCGCCTGCTTCGTCGTTCCCAACGAGGCGCCCGGCTTCACGACCCAGGAGATCCACGGCAAGCTGGGGCTCCGCGCCTCCGACACGGCCGAGATCTCGCTCGACGAGGTGGAGGTCGGCCCCGAGGCGCTGCTCGGAGAGGTCGGCGACGGCTTCAAGGTCGCGATGAGCGCGCTCGACTCCGGCCGCTACAGCGTCGCCGCGGGATGCGTGGGGATCTGCGGGGGCTGCGTGGACGCCTCGGTCTCCTACGCGACCGAGCGCAAGCAGTTCGGGGTGCCGCTGGCCCGCTTCCAGCTCGTCCAGGAGATGATCGCCGAGATGATCGTCAAGCGCGACGCCTCGCGGATGCTGGTCTGGCGGGCGGGCGAGCTGAAGGATCGGGGCCTGCCGAACACCGCCGAGACCTCGGTCGCCAAGTACCACGCCACCGAGGCGGCGGTGGAGTGCGCGAACCTGGCGATCCAGGTGCACGGGGGCTCGGGGTACGTGGACGACTACCCGGTCGAGCGCTACCTGCGCGACGCCCGGGTGACGACCCTGTACGAGGGCACCTCGCAGATCCAGAAGCTGATCATCGGGCGGGCGGCCACGGGCGTCAACGCGATGACCCCGATGCGCGAGGAGTAGGCGATGGCCCTGGTCGAGGCCTCGCTCGACGGGAACGTCGCGCTGCTGCGTCTGAACCGCCCCGAGGCGCGCAACGCCCTCTCCCCCGAGCTGATGGCGGCGCTGGCCGGGGAGCTCGAGCGGCTGGACCCCGATCCGGATGTGCGCTGCATCGTGATCGCGGGCAGCGATGAGGCCTTCGCGGCGGGCGCGGACATCAAGTCGATGGCGGAGCGGACCTTCTCGGAGGCCCTCTATCACCCCGCCGCGGGCTTCTGGAAGCGGCTGGCTGCGATCCGGACGCCGCTCGTCGCAGCCGTCTCCGGATGGGCGCTGGGCGGGGGCTGCGAGCTGGCGCTGGCCTGCGACATGATCGTCGCCTCGGAGGCAGCCGAGTTCGGCCAGCCGGAGATCACCCTTGGGATCGTCCCCGGCGGGGGCGGAACCCAACGTCTCGCCCGGGTGCTCGGAAAGCAGCGGGCGATGGAGCTGGTCCTGACCGGGCGGCGGTTCGACGCGGCGGAGGCGGAAAGGCTCGGGCTGGTCAACAGGGTGGCGCCGGGCAAGGCCTGGCTCGAGGAGGCGATGGAGCTCGCCCGAACCGTCGCCCGCCGCCCGCCGCTGGCGGCCCGGATGGCCAAGCAGGCGGTGATCGCGGCGGATGAGACGGGGCTCAGCGCCGGCCTGGAGAGCGAGCGCCGCCTCTACGAGCTCGCGATGGCGACCGAGGACCGGATCGAGGGCATGCGCGCCTTCGCCGAGAAGCGCCGGCCCGAGTTCCGGGGGCGCTAGGCGAGGATGACAATCGAGCGAATCGGCGTCGTCGGTGCCGGCACGATGGGGGCGGGGATCGCCCAGCTCGGCTGCCTGGGCGGATTCGAGACACTGCTCCACGATCCGGTGGGCGAGATCCTCTCCTCGGCCCCGGAGCGGATCGGCACGGCGCTGGAGAAGGGCGCTGCGGGGGGCAGGTGGAGCGGCGCGGAGGCCGAGGCCGCGTCGGGCAGGCTGCGCCCCTGCGGCTCGCTCTCGGAGCTGGCGGGCTGCGGGCTCGTGATCGAGGCGGCGCCCGAGCGGCTCGAGCTGAAGCGGGAGCTCTTCGCGTCGCTGGCCGCGGAATGCCGCCCCGATGCGGTGCTCGCCACCAACACCTCCTCGCTCTCGGTGACCGCGATCGCCGCCGCGGTCCCCGGCCCCGAGCGGGTGGTCGGGATGCACTTCTTCAACCCGCCAGCGCTGATGGCGCTGGTCGAGGTCGTGGCCGGCGAGGAGTCCGGCGAGGGCGCCCTGGCGCTGGCCGAGGAGGTGGCACGGGGGATGGGGCGGACCCCGGTGCGCGCGGCCGACGAGATCGGCTTCATCGTCAACCGCTGCGCGCGCCCCTACTCGCTGGAGGCCCTGCGGCTGCTCGGCGCGAGGATCGCCGGTCACGAGACGATCGACCGCATCTGCCGCATCGGCGGCGGCTTCCGGATGGGGCCCTTCGAGCTCACCGACCTGGTCGGCGTGGACGTCAACCTCGACGTGGCCAGGTCATTCTGGGAGCAGAGCTTCTGCGAGCCGCGCTGGCAGCCCCATCCGATCCAGGCCCGGATGGTCGCCGCCGGGAGGATCGGGCGCAAGGCCGGGCGGGGCTACTACGACTACGGCAACGGCCCCCACCGCCCCGAGGACCCGCCGGCACCGGGACTCGGCGAGGGGATGGGGGCCGGCGCGGACCAGGGAGAGGGTGCCGCGGGGGGTCGCGGGCGCAAGGGCGCGGAACGCGGGCCCCGGGGGCCCGAGACGGTCGAGGGCGAGGGCTTCCGGGCGCTGGCGCTGGAGCGGGGCAGCCTCGGCGCGCTGGCAACCGGCGAGGACGCCGTCGGCTTTCTCGCTCTGCCCGACCCCGCTTCGGCGACCCTGGTCGAGCTCACCCGGGGCCCGGCGACCCGGGCGCAGACCGCGGCGGCGGCCGAGTCCCACTTCAGGGCCCTGGGCAAGCAGGTCGAGTGGGTCGGCGACGCGCCGGGCCTCGTGCTGGGGCGGATCGTCTGCCAGCTCGTCAACGAGGCCCACTTCGCGCTCGGCGCTGGGGTCGCCGGAGCCGATGACATCGACACCGCGATGCGCCTCGGGCTCAACTACCCGCGCGGACCCTTCGAGTGGTGCGAGGCGATCGGGCCCACCAGGGTTCTGGCCATCGTCGACGCGCTGCACGCCGAGCTCGGCGAAGAGCGCTACCGCGCCGCCCCGGCCCTGCGCCGCGCCGCCGCGACCGGGCGAGGCCGATGATTCAGCCCCCCGGAGCCCGCTGCCTCACCCCCCGCCGAGTTTCGGGTTAGCGCTGTATGTCAGCGGTTTCTCGAAGCTCGGCGCGAGGGTGCGGCTAGGCGGGGTCGCTGCTCTCGACCAGCTCGGGTTCGACCGCGGGCGGGGTGTCACGCAGGTACCACTCGGCGTCAAGCGCCCCCATGCAGCCGGTGCCCGCCGCCGTGACGGCCTGGCGGTAGGTGTGGTCCACCAGGTCGCCGACCGCGAAGACCCCCGCCACGTTGGTTCGGGTGGACCCGGGCCGGGTGACCACGTAACCCTCGGCGTCGGTCTCGATCTTCCCGGCGACGATCTCCGAGCGCGGGATGTGACCGATCGCCACGAAGGCCCCGTCGACCTCGATGTCCTCGGTCTCCCCCGTCTCGGCGTTGCGCAGGCGCACGTGGTCGAGCTTGCCGTCCTCGCCCGCCGCGAACTCCTCGGGGACGAACGGCGTCTTGGCCGTGATGTTCGGCCGCTCCAGCGCCCGCTCCTGCATGATCTTCGAGGCCCGGAACTCGTTTCGGCGGTGGACGATCGCCAGCTCGCTGGCGTACTTGGCGACGAAGATCGAGTCCTCCATCGCCGAATCCCCGCCGCCGATCACGACCACCTTGCGGTCCTTGAAGAAGGCTCCGTCGCATACCCCGCAGGTCGAGACGCCGCGACCCGAGAGCTCCATCTCGCCGGGGATCCCGAGCCGGCGGGGCTCGGCGCCCATGGCGAGGATCACGGTCCTGGCGAGGTGCTCCTCCTCGCCCAGGTGGACCCGCTGGATGCCGCCGTCGGTGAACTCGACGCGATCGACGTCGTCGGTCACGAAGCGGGTCCCGAAGCGCTCGGCCTGGGCGCGGAACTGCCCCATCATCTCCGGTCCCATGATCCCCTCGGGGTAGCCGGGGTAGTTCTCCACCTCGGTGGTGTTCTGGAGCTGCCCGCCCCACTGGAATCCCTCGAAGACGAGCGGCTCCAGGTCGGCCCGGGCCGTGTAGAGCGCGGCCGTGTAGCCGGCCGGCCCGCCCCCGATGATGATCACGTTCTCGATCCTGCGCTCCGACATGCCGTTCCTGCTTTCCCTCGCGTCTCCGGTTCTCTTCGCGGCTCCGGGACCAGTCTTCCCGAGGCCCCGGATGTTACTTCAGTTTGTAAAGTATTGGAATCCAGCCCGCTTCGGCCACCCTACCCTGCCGGCCCGGAGGCGGGCGCCGGCACCAGTCCCTCCTCCCCGGTCTCGGCCGGCCTGCCCTCGGCCTCCCAGCGCGCCACCGTGGAGCGCAGCTGGAAGAAGGCCAGCACCCCGGGCGGGATCGGCAGCCAGAAGGCGATGGCGCGGTAGACGAGCACCGAGGCGAAGACCTCCCTCTCGGGCACTCCGAAGATGAGAAACGCCCCGATCATGCCGGCGTCCACCGCCCCGACCCCCCCGGGGGCGAAGGGGAAGAGGTTGGCCACCATCCCCAGGAAGAAGCCCTGGACGAGGACGCCGATCGGCACGGTCACTCCGAACGCCCTGAAGCTCGCCCAGAGGATCGCGATGTTCGCTGCCCAGAAGCCGATCGCGCCGGCCACCGCGAGGCCCCCGCGCGAGGGGTGCGCCACCAGGTCGAAGGCCCCCCGGAGCCCGGCCGCCAGGGTGGCCGACACGCTGGCCAGCCGCCTGGCCAGGCCGGCCCGGCGATGGCCTTCCGCGAAGCGGGCGATGCGGCGCTCGAGGTCCCCGGGGATCAGGGCGATGGCGATCGCCAGGACGATCCCGATCGCGGCGACCGCCGCCGGCACGATCGTCACCTCCACCGAGCTCTCCCCCGAGAGCACCCCGGTCCGCAGCAGCACGCCGCAGACGATCAGGGCAATCGGATACCAGATGTACTGGAGTGCGAGGAAGGTGACCATCCTCTTCGCCGACTCGCGGGTCGGCATCCCCGCCCTTCGCAGCGCCCAGTAGGTCAGCGCGATCCCCCCGGCGCCCCCGGCCGAGAAGAGCCTCGTCGCCGCCAGACCGGCCATGTTGATCTGGTAGGCCTCTGCCCAGGTGAGCGGAAGGACGTCGCCGCCGACCACGCCCCTGAACAGCGCCACGTAGGTCCCGAAGGCGGCCAGCTCGAAGGCGATCGCCACGACCACCCATCCGGCCTCGGCGTCGCCGAGCGTGCTCATCACGTCCCCCAGGCCGACGAGCTTCGGCACCAGGAAGTAGATCGCAGCGATCAGCACGACGACGATCGCCAGGGTCTGCGCGATCCGCCGCGCCGTCAGGACCTGGAGCCCACCGCCCTCCCGCGCGGAGGCGCGGGAGGGGTCCCCGGGGGGCCGGCGCCCCACGAAGGCCTTTTCCGCCGAAGCCTTTTCCACCGAAGCCAGTCCTCCTCCTGGCGGGTGATGCTACCCGGGCGCCACCCGGCCAACTCGACCCTATGCGGCGATTGCCTCCAATCTGCGGATCACCCGGTTGACGCCCTCCACCACCGGTTCTGCCAGCGGCTCGCCGCGGCGGACCGCGGCGACGAGAAGGGCCCCGGCGAGCAGGTCCGTGACGTAGTGCTCCCCGAGGTAGACCAGCGCGAACCCCAGCGCCCCCGCGTACCCCCAGCCCAGCGCCCCCTCCTTCGGGCCGGCCTCGGTCAGCAGCAGGGCCGCCAGCAGCGCCGTCCCGAAGTGAAGCGAGGGCATCGCCGCCCAGGGGTTGCCGCCAAGCGCCCCGTACATGGACTCCCAGGCCGGGCCCCAGGTCTCCTCCCCGACCCCGACCATGATCCGCCGCACCGGATCGGAGGTCACGCCCTGCTCGGAGGCCCACCAGGGCGGCGCCGTGGGCACCAGGAAGTAGGCGGCGCACCCGATGTCGAACGCGGCGGCCATCTGGCGCGCGGCGCGCGGAAAGCGCTCGTTGTGGCGGACGAGGATCACGATCAGGGCCAGGTAGGGCTCGATGAACCACAGCCAGTGGACCCACGAGAGGACCCGGTCCAGGGCGCCCGAGAAGCGGCGTTCCGAGAGCGCCGACTGAAGACGCGCGTTGGGGAGGCGGCCGAGCCCGATGCGGCGGTCCACGGCGATCGGGTACCGCGTGAGCAGCCGCCTGCGCAGGCGCTCGGGATCGTCGTATGGAAGCTCGTGGATAGCCGTGAATGCCCACATCTGGCCGGCGAAGAGCGCCACGTCCCGGGGCTTGGAGCGCGGCCGGAGAACCGCGATCGCCAGCGGCCCCGAAACGCATGCGACGATGGTCGCCGTTACCGGGATGCGGCGCCGGCGGCGCACGAAGGGAACCGCCGCGGCGGCCAGGAGGCAGGCACCCGCGCCCGCCCGCACCGCCGCGCGCAGCACCGGAGAGGGCCGGGTTCGCGAGCGCCGCATTGGGCGGCGAGTATAGGTTGGGGGACGATGACCGGGACCGAGCGAGGCGAGGCGGGCGACGAGTCCAAGGCGGGCGACGAGTCCAAGGCGGGCGACGAGTCCAAGGCGGGCGGCGAGTTCGAGGCGGGCGGCGAGTCCAAGGCGGGCTGCGAGTTCGAGATCGCCGGCAAGCGGATCGCGGTGACCGGCGCGGGCGGGTTCATCGGCGGGGCGCTGCTTCGCCGGCTCGTCGCCGCGGGCGCGACGGTGACCGGCATCGACCTGGACCCCGGCGCCGCGGGCAGGATGGCCGCGGCGGGGGCGGACCCGGTGACCGCCGACGTCACCGACCCCGGGGCGATGCGCGAGGCCCTCGGCGGCTGCGACGCCCTCGTCCACGCCGCCGCGATCGTCAGCGACGCCGGGTCGATGGCCGAGCACGTCAGGGTCAACGTGAGGGGGACCGCGACGGTGCTGGACGAGGCCGCGGCGGTGGGGGTGGGCCGCTCCGTCCATGTCAGCTCGGTGGTCGTCTTCGGCTTCGACGACCCCTCCGAGCAGGACGAGACGGCCCATTTGCGCAATTGCGGGGTGCCCTACATCGACACCAAGAGCGCCGCCGACCGGCTCGCCCGCGCCCGCGGCGCGATCGTGGTGCGGCCCGGGGACGTCTACGGTCCGGGCTCGGTGCCCTGGGCGCTGCGTCCTCTGGAGATGGCGAAGGCCGGCCGCCTGGCGGTGCCGGGGGGCGAGGCGACGATGCTCCCCGTCTACATCGACGATCTGGTCGAGGCCCTCCTAGTGGCGCTGCGGCGCGGCGTGCCCGGCGAATGCTACACGGCCTGGAACGACAGCGAGCACGTCACCTTCGAGGAGTTCTTCGGCCGCCTCTCGCGGATGGCCGGCTCCCGGCCGCCCCGCAACCTGCCTCGGGCGGCGATCTGCGTGGCCGGGCTCGCGATGGAGGGGGTGGCCCGCCTCCGGGGCCGCCCGCCCGAGATGACCCGCCATTCGGTGGTTCTGGTCGGGCGGCGGGGAACCGCCTCCTCGGCGAAGCTCCGCGCGCTCGGCTGGAGCCCCGAGGTCGGGTTCGAGGAGGGGATGGAGCGGACCGAGGCCTGGTTTCGCTCAGAGGGGCTCCTCCCGGCGTCCCGTTGAAGCGCGGAGGGCCGCGCCTGGGGCGGGCGCCCCCGCCTTCCGCCGGACGCCCGCCCAACGTTCTGGGGGCATCGCGGGCGTCATGGCTATCCGATTAGAATGGCCGCGCTTTGGCGCCGCGCTACCGCCCGACCTCCCGTCCGTCCAGATCGCTGGTCGCCCTGGGCTCCGCCCTGGCCGCGCTGGCGGCCACCGCGGCGCCCGCCGGCGCCAACGTGATCTCTCCCGAGCCCCCGCACTCCCCGGGCGCCGCGGAGATCAGCACGCTCTACTGGATCGGCCTCGTGGTCGCCGTGGTGGTGGTCGTGGCCGTCAACCTCGGCCTGCTCCACGCGATCCGCCGGTACCGGGCCGAGCGCGGCGCCGAGCCGCGCCAGGCTCGCAGCGGCTCGCAGCTGCAATGGCGGGTGGCGGGAGCGCTGGGGGTCCTCGCCCTCGCCCTGTTCGCCGCGGGCATCGTCTTCACGGAGAAGGCCCGGGACGTCCCCGCCACGGGTCCCGCCGGGCTGAAGCTCGCCAAGGGGGGCTCGGACCCCCTGGTGATCACCGCGACCGGCCAGCAGTGGCTCTGGCGTTACAACTACCCCAACCAGACCTTCACCTACTACCGCCTGGTCGTCCCCGTGGACACCACCGTCGAGCTCAGGGTCCTCTCCACCGACGTGATCCACAGCTGGTACGTGCCGGAGCTCGGCGGCAAGGTGGACGCGGTGCCCGGCAAGACCAACACCATCTTCTTCCGGGCCGACGAGGAGGGCACCTACTCCGGGGCATCGGCGCAGCTCTCGGGCCAGGGCTACGCGGCGATGAGGACGGAGGTGGACGCCGTCTCGCCCGATCGGTACGAGTCCTTCCTCGACCGGCTCGAGTCCGACCTCCAGGCCGCCCAGGATCAGGTCACCAAGGAGACGGCGAACCCGCCGGGATCGGCCCCCAGCACCCCCTCGCGGCCGAGCGGGCAGAAGCCCTCCAAGCAGCCCGCCGGGCAGAAGCCCTCCAAGCAGCCCGCCGGGCAGAAGCCCTCCAAGGGCACCGGTGAGTCGGCCGCGGCGGCAGCCGGCGCCACCGTCTTCGCCAGCAATGGCTGCGGTGGCTGCCACACCCTGTCCGCCGCGGGCTCGACCGGCGCCGTCGGCCCCAACCTCGACAAGTCGCTCACCCCCGACGTCAACGCCGCCGCCATCGAGCAGATGATCACCGACCCCAACGCCAAGATCGTGCCCGGCTACCCGCCCAACGTGATGCCGCAGGACTACGGGAAGACGCTCACGCCCACCGAGCTGAACGACCTGATCCAGTACCTGATCGCCAGCACCCCCGCCTCCTGATGAAGCCACCCGCCGCCGACACCCCGCTCGCCCCGAGCCCGGAGCTGGTCGCCGAGGGCTTCGATTCCCGCCGCCCCCGCTGGGTCGAGATCGCGACCAGCGCCGAGCACAAGGACGTGGCCCGGGTGCTGATCACCGCGTCCCTCGGCTTCCTCTTCATCGCCGCTCTGGAGATGCTGCTGATGCGCCTGCAGCTGGCGATCCCGGAGAACACCTTCCTCGGCCCGGTGACCTTCAACCGGATGCTCTCCATGTACGGGGTTACCGCGGTCTTCATGTTCGCCCTGCCTCTCTGCCTGGGGCTCTTCTACTACGTGGTGCCGCTCCAGATCGGAGCCCGCGGCATCGCCCTGCCCCGGCTGGGACAGTGCGGTCTGTGGCTGTTCATCCTCGGTGCCGCGGTCATCTATTCGGGATACCTCTTCACGCCCTCGGAGGCGGGCATCAACCCCCTGCCCCCGCTCTCCGAGCTCGCCTTCCTGCCCAACAACGGCGTCGACGCCTGGATCGCCGGGGCCGGCTCGATGACCCTCGGCTTCGTGCTCATCTCGATCAGCCTGGTGACCACGATGCGCAACCTCAGGGCACCGGGAATGGCCTGGCGCCGCCTGCCCGTCTTCTCCTGGGCCGGGGCGATCTCCGCCTGGCTGATGATCGTCACCGGCCCGATCATGCTCGCCGCCATGACGATGCTGATGATCGACCGCAACTTCGGCGGCGTCTTCTTCGCCGACGGCAGCGGCGGCGCCCCCCTTCTCTGGCAGCACCTGAGCTGGATCTTCTTCAGCGCTGTCTACATGCTGGTCCTGATCACCGCCCTCGGTGCCCTGGCCGAGATATTTCCGGCCTTCGCGCGGCGGCCCCTGCTCAGCCGCAACGGGGTCGTCGCCTCGCTGGTCGCGATCGCCGTGATCGGGACTCTGGCCTGGATGCAGAACATGCTCACCGCCCCGATCGGGGTGGGGTGGATGTACTACGCGATGCTGATGGCGCTCGCCCTGATCGTGCCCTTCGGGCTGATCGTCTTCAACCTGATCGCAACGCTTCTCGGCGGGACGCTGCGGATCAGGGCCCCCCTGCGCTTCGGCCTCGGCGCCGTCTCGATCGCCTCGATCGGTCTCGGGGCGGAGATCATGCAGTCGCTGGTCGCCGTCGCCTGGCAGCTCAAGAACACCACCGACGCAACCGCCGCGACCCACCTGGCGCTGGTCGGTGGCGGAGTGTTCGGAGGGTTCGCCGCCCTGCACTACTGGTTCCCGAAGATGACCGGCCGGACGATGGGCGAGAGCCTCGGCCGGCTCTCCTTCTGGACCATGTACGTGGGCGTCCTCGTCGCCTTCGTGCCGCTCTTCCTGGCCGGGCTGAGGGGCGAGGTCGTCGACGCCTACAAGTTCTTCGACTCGACCGGCGTCACCGCCTACAACCTGATCGCCTCGATCGGGACCCTGATCCTGGCGGTCGGGATCGTCCTGGCCCTTGTCAACGCCCTGGCCAGCATCCGGGGCGGCTCGAGGGCCGGCCACGATCCCTGGGGGGGCGACTCCCTGGAGTGGTTCGCACCCTCGCCGCCGCCGCCCCACAACTTCGACGTCCTCCCCGATGTCCGCAGCCAGCGGCCGCTGCGCGACATCCGGGACGCCCTCGAATTGCGCGACGGGGGCTCGCGCGGGCCGGCCCCGGAGAGCGAGCCGGTAGCCTGAGGACGGAGCGGGGCCGCACACCGGACCCCTCACGGCCGCATCCGTCGAGCGCATGAGCATGGAAGCAGAGACCACGCCGCTGGAGAGGGCAGCCTCGCTCGAGGCGGGCCTGGGCGCCGCCGGGGCGCGCACCAGACCCAGGACCGCGCAGGCGCTGGCCGGAGGCACTGGGGCGCTGGAGCTGGCCCGCGACTACGTCGCGCTCACCAAGCCCAGGATCATCTCGCTGCTGCTGCTCACCACTGTGGCGACCATGTTCGTGGCCGATCCGGCCGGCCCGCCGCTCTCCACAATCCTCTGGACCATGCTCGGCGGCTACCTTGGCGCGGGCGGCGCCGGCGCGATAAACCACTACATCGACCGCGAGCGCGACGCGCGGATGTCGCGTACCCGCTCCCGGCCCCTGGTCAGCGGGCGCATCGAGCCCATCCACGGGCTCGTCTTCGGGGTCGTGCTCGGCGTGGCGGCCTTCCTGCAGCTTTGGCTCACGGTCAACCTCGCCGCGGCGGCGCTGGCCATGGCGGGGCTGCTCGGCTACGTCTTCGTCTACACGCTCTGGCTGAAGCCGCTGACGCCGCAGAACATCGTGATCGGCGGCGCCGCGGGCGCCGTGCCGCCGCTGGTCGGGTGGGCCGCGGCGACCGGGGGCCTGAGCCCGGACGCGTTCTGGCCGTTCGCGATCGTCTTCCTCTGGACGCCGCCGCACTTCTGGGCGCTCTCGCTGCTGATCAAGGACGACTACGCGCGCACCGGGGTTCCGATGATGCCGGTGGTCAGGGGCGAGGACGAAACCCGCCGGCAGATCCTGCGCTACTCGCTGCTCCTCGTGGCCGTCACCCTCCTGCCCGTCGCGAGCGGCCTCTTCGGCGGGCTCTACCTCGCCTCCGCGGCGCTGCTGGGAGCCGGCTTCTGCGCGCTCGCCTACCGCCTCCGCCGGGAGCCCTCGCGCAGGGCGGCACTGACCCTCTACCTCTCCTCGCTGGCCTACCTGGCCCTTCTCTTCGTCGCCATGGCCGCCAACCGGGTGCTCGGCTGAGGGGCCTCCGGCCCTGATAGAAATAGGCCCGTGGACCGCGAGACCGCAAAGCGAAACATCGGCGGAGGCCTGGTCCTCGGAGCGGCCGCCGCCGCCTTCTTCGCGCTCGCCTTCCTCGCCGCCGTGCTCTACATCGCCCCCTAGGAGATGGCCGCGCCCGAGAGAATCCCCGAGCCGAGCGAGCTGGTCTACCAGCCCCGCCCGTCCTGGGCCCCGGCGTTCCTCGCCCTGGGCGTGTCGCTGATGGTCTGCGGGATCTTCGCCGAGGGGTTCATCGTGCGGGGCTGGATCTACGCGATCTTCGGGGCCGTCTTCTTCCTCGCCGCGCTGATCTCGATGGTCGGGAGGTCGGTCCGCGACTTCAACTCGCTGCCCCGGCGCCAGCGGGTGCGCGGGGCGGCGCTGCCGGCCGCCTCGCTGCGCGTCGCACGGCGCGACTGAGCTCAGTCCGGGCCGGTCAGTCCGGGGTCATTCCCGAGGTCGCGCCCTCGCTGGTCCAGACGCGGACGATGTCGCGCATCGAGAGCACCCCGACCAGGTCGGCCCCCTCGTAGACGACGAGGTGGCGGATCCCGCGCCTCGACATCTCCGCGGCGGCCCGCTCCAGGCTCCAGTCGGGGGCGGCGGCGATCACGCTGTCGCTCATGTGATCGCGCACCAGCTCGGCGTCGGGGTCCTCGCCGCTGCCCACCGAGACCAGGATGTCGCGCTCGGTGATGATCCGCGGCGCCGGGGAGTCCTCGTCGATCACCAGGGCGGCGCCGGTGCCCTTCTCGGTCATCCGCCGGGCGGCGTCGCGCAGGGTGTGGGAGAGCCCCACGGAGAGCACCACCTTCGACATGCCTTCCCGGACCTGCACCCCTCTCCTCCAAGCCGATTCTGGGACAACCGCACCCGCCAAAGCCCGACTTTCGCGGATCTCCGGGCCGACTCGTGCGGATCGCAGCAAGCTTATCCGACCGTGCCCGGGTGGGCGTTGGCCCGGGTACGCGACATATAGAATCGCTGCTGCGCTCGTGCCGACCGCCAAGTCGCCAAAGCTGATCCGCCCGCTCGTCGCGCTGGCCGCGACCGGCGCGGTCGCGCTGGCCGCCGCGGGTTGCGGGACCACGAACGCCGACACCGAGCGCGGCCGCACCCTCTTCGTCCAGAAGTGCGGCACCTGCCACCAGATGGAGCAAGCCGGCACCACCGCCCAGGTCGGCCCGAACCTCGACGACGCCTTCGCCGCCGCCCGGGCCTCCGGCCAGGGCCCGAGCACCATCGAGGGGATCGTCAAGTCCCAGGTCCAGTATCCGCGGCCGTCGAACGGCAACCCCGCGGTCTCGATGCCCGCCGACCTGGCAAGCGGCCAGGACCTCGACGACATCGCCGCCTACGTGGCCGAGTACGCGGGCGTGCCCGGCGCCGCGCCTCCCAAGGTCCCCGGCGGCGCCGGGGCGCAGGTCTGGGCCGCCAACGGCTGCGGGGGCTGCCACACCCTGGCGGCAGCGGGCTCCGGCGGCGTCACCGGGCCCAACCTCGACAAGTCGCTGACTCCCGACGTCAGCGCCGCGACGGTCAAGGAGATGATCGTCAACCCGAACAAGCAGATCGCCCCCGGCTATCCGGCCAACGTGATGCCTCAGAACTTCGGAGACGTGCTGACGCCGACCCAGCTCGACGACCTGGTCCAGTACCTGATCGACAACACTCCCGCCGGCGGATCGGGGAGCTCGAAGAGCGGCGGCTGACGCGGGCGCCGACGCTCCGGCCCCGCGGATGGATTCGATGCGTGATCGATTCGGAGTGAGCCCGGACCTCTACCGGAAGGTCTCGATCGTCGCGCTGGTCGCCCTCACGACCATCGTCCTGACCGGCGCCGGAGTGAGGCTCACGGGCTCTGGCCTGGGCTGCCCGGACTGGCCGAAGTGCCACGGCGGCACCGTCCCGCCGCTCGACGCCCACGCGGTGATCGAGTACTCGAACCGGATCTTCACCGGGATCGTCGGCATCACGGTGATAGCGGCCAGCCTCCTCGCCTTCTTCCGCAGGCCCTACCGCTGGCATCTCGCGGCGATCGGGGCCATCCTCCCGCTCGGCGTGATCGGGCAGGCGGTCCTGGGGGCGCTGGTGGTCGAGCACCACCTCTCCCCCGTCCTGGTGATGGGCCACTTCATCCTCTCGATGATCCTCCTCGACGCTGCGTTCGCACTCGCCTGGTGCGCGACCTTCGAGCCCGGCGAGCGGCGCACCTCGACCGACCGCCTCGGGGTCTGGGCGGTCCGCTGCCTGATCCCCCTGGGTCAGCTGACGATCCTCGCGGGCACCATCTCCACGGCTTCGGGTCCGCACGCCGGGGCCCAGGAGGGCCAGCTCGTGCGGCGCCTGGACTTCCAGGGCTCGGGCACCCTGGAGTGGGTCGTCCAGCGCCACGCGGCCATCGCCGCGGT
Source organism: Solirubrobacterales bacterium (assembly GCA_046330315.1). Taxonomy (GTDB): domain Bacteria; phylum Actinomycetota; class Thermoleophilia; order Solirubrobacterales; family 70-9; genus JAXLSZ01. The sequence goes on along the minus strand of JAXLSZ010000004.1, from coordinate 118,788 downwards.
GTTCGCGATCTCGGCGATCGCCGTCTGGTCTCTGCTGCGCCGCCGGGGAGGCGATGGGCGGGCCGCCGATCCGCTTGCCGTGGTCGTCGGGCTGCTGGTCGTGCAGGCGGCGGTCGGGCTCACGCAGTGGAAGTTGAAGCTGCCCGGTGAGCTGGTCTGGGTGCACGTCACGCTCGCCACCGTGACCTGGCTTGCGATGCTCTGGACCGTTGCCGCGGCCGGGCGCCTCGAGCCGAGCCGCGAGGAGGCCTCCTCTCGGCTCAGCCCCCGTTGGGCCCCGGATCGCGGCGCCACCACGAGCGCAACGCCCGAAAGCCCATGACGCCGGCGCAGAGGACCAGGATCAGTCCCCACACGGCGCCGAGGGCGGGGCTGACCAGCAAGGCCAGGGCGATCACCGATCCGGCGGCGGCACCGATCGCGACCACCCAGCGAAACGCCTCCGCCTCCGATCGCAGGGGATTGCCAATCGGCGCCATGCCGCCTCAGGCTACTTGCGGATCACGCCCTCGATCAGCATGAAGCAGCCGTCGGTGCTGACCGCCGGCACGAACCCAGCGCCGGCGAGCAGCGGGGGCTGGAAGATCAGCGTGCTGTCGCCGCCACCGGAGCAGCGGATGGCACTGGTCTTCGTCGCTCTCATCGCCAAGCGGTCGCCCTTCGAGATCGGGATGTTCACCCCGAAGGCCTCCACGCGGTAGCGGTCGGAGTTGAAATTGGACTGCTTCTGGCCCTGGTAGCGGATGACCGGCCCGACGTGGACGACCTTGGCTTTCCAGGTGCCGTTCTCCCTGTGGGCCCTGACTATCTGAAGGCGGAAATGGCCCTTGCCGCCGGCGATCACCCGCACTCGCTTCAGGGTGCCGCCGGCCGGGGCCTTCTCGCCGCCGTTGGGCCGTCCGTAGGCCTCGTTCTGGACGAAGGTGCACGACTGCCCGGGATTCTGGTGCCGGCAGTCGCGCGCCGGCAGGGAGTTGGAGGGCTGGATCGAGGGGTTGAGCTTCGATCCGAACTTGACCGTGCCGGCACCCGCGGCGGGAACACCCAGAGCCAGCGCCGCGAGCGCCGCGGCCGCAACCCCCATCCAGACGCTCGTTGAACGGTTGACCCACCCATGGGTGTCGCCTGAGTTCAGCGAGTTCGGGTAGCGGTGGTTGCTTGGCTCCATCCTGGACTCCTCCTTGCGGTTCCTGGCGCCGGGCGACGGTCCCCTGCGACCGATTGTCGAGGGACACCGTAGCCGCAGCGCGCCGAAACCGCAAGCCGCACCAACCCGGGGGCTGGGGACCGGGGGACCGGCGCCGCGGAGGCCGGACCGGGGAAGGTCGAACGTCGGGATCCGGGTCAGGGAGCGCAGACCCGTCGGGGCCGGCCGCAGGGCCGGAGCGTCGGGGCCGGCCGCAGGGCCGGAGCGTCGGGGCCGGCCGCAGGGCCGGAGCGTCGGGGCCCGGTCAGAGGACGTAGATCGTCGTGAACACGACGATCCACATCACGTCCACGAAGTGCCAGTAGATGCCCGGCACTTCGACGCCGAGGTGGTCCTGCGGCTTGGGGCCGAAGTGACCCCGCCAGGCGCGGATGTTGGCGAAGGTGAGCAGGAGCAGCCCGATGAACACGTGGGCCCCGTGCAGCCCGGTGAGCCCGTAGAAGATCGACCCGAAGGCCCCGTCGCGGCCGCTGAACCCGACATGGACGTACTCGTTGAGCTGGATGAAGAGGAAGGTGGCGCCGAGCAGCCAGGTCGCGGCCAGGCCCAGCTTCATCCCCTTGCGGTTGCCGCGGCGGATCGCCTCCAGCGCGTAATGGATCGTGAAGCTGGAGGAGATCAGGATCGCCGTGTTGACGCCGGCCACCGCGACCGGGAGCTGGATTCCGGCGGGAGGCCAGTGCGGCGGGTCGACGACCACGCGCAGGAAGAAGTAGGAGGCGAAAAACGCCCCGAAGAGCATCACCTCGGAGACGATGAACAGCAGGATCCCGAGCGTCTGGCGGTCTATCCGGGCGCTGTTGTTGGCTTCGGGAGGCCCGTGGTGCTCGTGCTCGGCCCCGTGGCCCAGTGCGACGCTGGCGCTCTCCATGCCGGCTCTAGCCCTCCCCGCCCTCGGCGACCGCCGCGGCGAGCTTCTCGGCCGGCCTGCCGACCTCGAGGTGCTCGACGGGCTTCTCGGTGATCTCCCGCACCCGCCCGACCAGGTCCTGCTCGAGCCATCGCGACTCCTCGCCGGCGAATGTGGAGATCAGCACGTCGTCGATCCTGTAGTGCACGATCGCGTTCTGGACGGCGTGGAAGGGGTCGGGGCTCATCGGCTGCCCGGTCGCGTCGATATCGGCGCGGTAGAGGGCGGCGAGCGTGTAGGCGAGGTCGCGGCAGACCTGCTCACGCTCGATGTCGTCGGAGCGCGGGCAGATGATCGTGTAGCGGTGCGGGCGCTCCGAGGCACGGTCGACGAGGCGATCGAGGAGGTCGGGGGTGGCGACCGTGCGGGTGGCAACGACGAGGGTGTGGGTGACGTCCCAGCGGACCGAGTCGTCCTCGATCCGCACCGGGACGTGGGTGACCGCGGTCTCGGGCTCGAACCGGGATCGAGCCCACTCGACCAGGTCCTTGCGGGTAAGCCCGAAGCGGGTCTCGTACAGGCAGGAGAGAAGCACCTCGGAGGGCTCGTGGGCGCGGACCGCGTCGTCGAGCGCCAGGGCGGGGTCGCTGTCCATCACCTCGCCGACGGAGTCCAGGCCGAACTCGGCCAGCACCGCCATCGTCACCTCGACGCGGCTGCGGGCCGCGTCACGGAGCTGACCGCTGTCGACGATCTGGCCGACGGCCGGTTGGTTCTGGGGGGCCACGACGGCGATGTAGGAAACCCCGGGGACCCGCTCGCGTGCGGCGGCGAGCAGCCTCCGGCCCCCGGCGACCTCGTTGAGGAAGACAAGCAGGGGGCGGGCCGCGGCGTCGAAGCCGCCATCGGCCGCCCGCTCGGCGTTCTCCGCCTCGATCCTCTCCGGGTGCTCGGGCTTCTCGGGGGGGAAAGGCTCGGCCACCGCGGGGGCAGACTCGGTTGCCGGCGCCTCGGTGGTGGTCGGGACCTCGCTCACCTGCTACCCGCCACGGTCGGCTGGGGGGGCGGCACCTCGGCGCCCTCCCCGGCGATGATCGCGTGCCTGGCCCCCGGCACCCCGAACTCGTAGGGACCGCCGACGACCCTGGGGATCTCGTCGAAGTTGAAGACCGGCGGCGGCGAGGAGACCTGCCACTCGATCGTCTTCGCCCGCCAGGGGTTGGCTCCCGCCTTGGGCCCGAAGCGCCAGCTCACCACCATGTTGTAGAGGAAGACGAGCTGCACGGCGCCGAGCATGAAGGCGAAGATGGAGATCAGCAGGTTCCACTCCCCGAACTGGGCGGCATAGTCGACGACCCGCCGCGGCATCCCGTCCATCCCGATCCAGTGCATCGGGATGAAGGTGCCCCAGGTGCCGGCCAGGGTGCCCCAGAAGTGGACCCGGCCGAGCCTCTCGTCGTACATCCGCCCGGTCATCTTCGGGAACCAGTGGTAGATCCCGGCGAAGATCGTGAACACCGAGCCGCCGAAGAGGACGAAGTGGATGTGGGCGACGACGAAGTAGGTGTCGGAGACGTGGATGTCGAGCGGCACCATGCCGAGCATCACGCCGCTGATCCCGCCCACCGTGAAGGTGACGATGAAGGCGAGCGCGAACAGCATCGCCGTCGAGTAGGTGTGGATCTTCCCGAAGTACAGCGTCCCCAGCCAGGAGAAGATCTTGATCCCGGTCGGCACCGCGATCAAGAGCGTCGTGATCATCATCGGCACGCGCAGCCAGGAGAACATCCCGGCGACGAACATGTGGTGCGCCCAGACCGAGTAGCTGAGCACGACGATCCCGATCAGCGCCAGGGCCATCAGCCGGTAACCGAAGACCGGCTTGCGCGAATGCGTGGAGATGACCTCGGAGATGATCCCGAAGCCGGGCAGCATCATGATGTAGACGGCCGGGTGCGAGTAGAACCAGAAGATGTGCTGGTAGCTGAGCACGTCGCCGCCCTCGGCCCACTGGAAGAAGTTGGTGTGGAGGATGCGGTCGAAGAAGACCATGAACTGCGCGCCCGCGACGAAGGGCGTCGCGGCGATCACCAGCAGCGAGGTGGAGAGGTTCGCCCAGACCAGCAGCGGCATGCGCCAGAAGTTCATCCCCGGCGCCCGCATGGTGACGATCGTTACCACGAAGTTGAGCGCCGTGGCGATCGAGGAGGCGCCCGCGAACTGCACCCCGATATTGAAGAAGGACTGCCCGAGCGGGGCGCCGGTGGAGAGCGGCGCATACCCGGTCCAGCCGGCGTCGAAGGCCCCGCCGGGCGCCAGGTAGCTGGCCAGGAACATGATCCCGGCCAGGGGCAGCATCCAGTAGCTGAGGGCATTGAGCCGCGGGAACGCCATGTCGGGCGCGCCGATCATCAGCGGCAGCACGTAGTTGGCGATCCCGGCGAAGATCGGGATGATGAAGAGGAAGATCATCAGCACCGCGTGGGTGGAGAAGAGCCCGTTGTAGGCGCCCGCCTCGAAGATCTGCTGGCCGGGCTGGGCCAGCTCGACCCGGATCAGCATCGCCAGCAGGCCGCCGATGAAGAAGAAGGCGATGGTGGTGACGATGTACTGGATGCCGATCACCTTGTGATCGGTGTTGAAGCGGAAATAGTCGCGCCAGCCCGTGGCCCCGTGCTGGGAGTGGTCCTCGGGGATCGTCGGGCGCCCCGCCGCCCAGCGGAGCCAGTAGTCGAAGCAGCCGAACCCGACCAGGAAGCCCAGCGGCACGAGGATCGCGGGGACGATCACCTGCGGGTAGCCGGTCTGCTCGGTCTGGAAGACGGGAAGCCCGGTCAGCGCCCTGACGCCGACCACCAAGCCGAAGCCGAGCGCCCCCGCGAGGATCGCGCCCATCACGCCGCGGTACCAGCCTGGTCTCTTCAGTGCGATCGGCATCTGCCTCGGGCCTCCATTATGCCCCGCCGGCGCCCCCGGCCGGAGAGTTGGCTTCGTTCGTGTCGGTGATCGACTGGGCGAGCGGAGCGGGCACCTTATCCGGCAGCGACGCGACCCAAGCGCGGAATTGCGCCGGCGGCTCGACGACGACCTTCGCCCTCATCGTCGCGTGGCCGAAGCCGCACAGCTCCGTGCAGATGAGCTGATAGGTGCCGACCCTGTCGGGGGTGATCACGGCGGTCGTGGTGATGCCCGGGACGTTGTCCTTCTTGATCCGCCACTCGGGAACCCAGAAGGAGTGGATCACGTCCTGGGCGTGCATGTAAAAGACGACCTGGCGGTCCACCGGCACGTGGAGCTCCCCCTGCGACCACTTGTCGTCCTTGCCCGGATAGCCGAAGCTCCAGGCGAACTGCTGGGAGAAGACGTCCACGGTGAGCGGGTTGCTGTCGCGCTTCTCGATGTCGTGGAGCACCTTCCAGCTGTAGCCGGCGCCGAACAGCACGATCACGGTCGGGATCAGCGTCCAGACGACCTCCAGGCGGGTGTTGCCGTGGATCGGCTCCCCGTCGGACTCGTCCCCGGGCTTGGCCCTGAACTTGTGGAGCGCGTAGGCCAGGGCGACGACGACGATCGCGAAGACGAAGGCGGAGATCACGATCATCACGTCGAGCAGCGTGTCGATCGTCGGCGCGGCGGTGGACGCGGCCTGCCCGTCCCAGCGGATGTTGACCATCACGACGGAGATCGCGGTCCCGAGGACCAGCGTCGCGGCAAGCAGCTTCCAGATCGGCAGGCGGCCCATGTGGCGCGCGCATTCTATTGATTGCGGGAACGGAGGCCCGAGCCGCATTGGTGCGGCGGATCACAAGGCCTCCGGGCGCGGAAGGCCCTTCCGCTCGCCGCGGGAGGCGGCGATCACGCATCGCGCCACCCCCTCCCAGCTCCACAGCTCCCGGGCCCTCTCCACCAGCGCCCCCCGGCACTCCGCCCGCTCGGGCTCGGGCATCTCGAGCCAGCGGTTCAGGCGGGCCGCGATCCCCTCCACGGCGCCCTCGGCAACCGGGAAGGAGATCAGCTCCCTCGCGGCCTCGGGGAGGGCGGGTGCGAGCTGCCGCGAGACCTCGAGCATCCCCGAGTGGCCCGCCGAGACCGGCAGGACGCCGCAGGCCGCCGCCTCCACCGCCACCATCCCGAAGGCCTCGGGGAAGGTGCTCGGCATGACCAGCGCCTCCGCGAAGGGGAGAAGCTCGGCGATCTCGCGGTGCTCGAGCCGCCCGGCGAAGCCGACCGAGCCGGCGGCGGCCGCGGCGGCCTCGGGGTAGCCGTCCGGGGGGGCCTCCAGGAAATGGCTGAGGATCGGCAGGGGCTCCCCCTCTCCCCCCTCCAGGGCGCGGCCCCTGCGTGCCACCTCGCGCGCCGCGCCGAGGTCTCCGCCGGCCAGCGAGTCCAGCAGCCGGCGCAGGGCCTCGCGGTACTCGCCGAACCCGACCACCAGCAGGCCGGCGCCGGGGTTGGCGGCGTGGACCATCGGCCAGGCGGCGAGCAGCAGGTCGACGCCCTTGGAGACGATCAGCTTGCCGACGAAGACCACCCGCGGCCCGCGGGTCTGCGCGAAGGCGCGGATCGCCGGGGCGGCCAGCGAGGGCTCGCGGCCAAAGGCTCCGCCGGACGGCTCGCGCTCGATCGCGGCGGCGAGGACCTCGAGCCTCCCGGGGTCGGCCGCAGGAGGCGCCGGGGCGAACTCGGCCACGTCCACCCCCGGCGGGCCCAGCCGCGTCTTCTCCTCGAGGCCCTCGACTCCGGGAAGCGCGGCCCAGAGGCTCTCCGCCGTGTGGCGCGAGCCGACCAGCACCGTCGAGGCCGCCTCCATTCCCTCGGCCGCGAACGGCAGGAAGCGGGGGTTCGGCTTGACCGTGTACTCGAGAGCCGACCCATGGACCTTGGCAGCGAACCCGAGCCCCGAGCGGGCGAGGATCACCGGCCCCATCACCAGGTGGTTGGCTAGCGCCGCCTCGACGCCGCCCGCCGCCTCGGCCACGTCGGCGACCGCCGCGACGTTCGCGGCCAGGTAGCCGTCGAGCTCGGCGCCGCTCAGCTCCTCGAACGCCTTCACCCGGAAACCCTCGTAGTGGTCGGCGACGTAGACCGGGAGCAGGCCGCCGATCTCGGGCAGGTAGGCGGTCACCGATCCCGGGCCCTCGGGGTCGCGTAGGTCCCTGACCGCGAGGCGGCCCCCTTTCCAGGTGCCCAGGGCGTCGACCCAGTCGAGGTCCGCCGCCCCGCGGTCCTGGCAGAGCAGGTGGACGTCGTGGCCGAGGCGGGCCAGCGCCTGCGCGAGGTTGGCGTTGTAGATGTTGCTGCCCGTGCCGCGCAGCAGATAGCCGTGGAAGACGAGGACGCGCATCGCTGCCGGGGAACCTATTCCTCGTCCCGGGCGGCGATGCGTCGCCCTCCGGGGCGGCGACGTACTAGTCTTGGCGCCGATGAACCGCGAGCAGACCTACAGGCTTCGGGCGCCCGCCTCGGGACGCGAGGCGCTCGCAGCGGTCGAGCCCGGCTCCACCTTCGTCGACCGCGAGACCGGCGAGGAGATGGAGCCGGTCGCCCGCACCCTGCCGCTCGCCCCCTCGGACTCGGCGCTGCCCCGATCGCCGAACACCGTGCGGGCCTGCCGGCGCTGCGACCAGCTGATCGGCCTCGACGTCAGCGACTGCCCCTACTGCGGGCTTCGCCAGCCTCCGATCGGCGGCTGACGATCGCCAACCGGGCGGAGGCGACGCCCCCAGCGCGGCCTGCCGCCGTCGCCCGCCCGCGAGAGTGAAGATAACCAGCGCATAGGTGGTTTCGATCACTCTCGCCGGCGGCGGGTGGGGTGCCAGCGACGTCACCGGACGGGTGTTCGAACTCGCTTGACCTAACACCGATGTACTGAGAGCTTCCCCGGCGCGCCTTGGCGTTTGCCGCAAGCGAAGGGCCCAACCTGGGAGGTGACGTAGTGCTTCGGCTCCGCTCAAGGAACTTGCGGGCTCTTCTGCTGCTGGCGACGGGGGTTACTCTTCTGGCCGCGCCGTTCGCTGTCGCGGCCACGATCAACGGGACAAGCGGCGACGATCTCTTGACGGGTACCGGCTCTGGGGACCTTATTTCGGCGAAGGCGGGTCTCGACACGGTCTACGGTAACGCCGGGTCTGATGAGATCTATGGCGATGAGGACATCGATTACCTGGACGGTGGCGACGACGGCGATACGATCCGCGGCGGTCTCGCAAGGGACTATGTCGAGGGAGGAAACGTCGCGGACACCATCTACGGCGGCGAAGGCAATGACACGTATTCGGCCGGTGGAGGGGTATCTCCGGGGGGCCTCTACGGGGAAACGGGAGCGGACCATATCTATGGGTACGACGGCAACGACTACCTAAGCGGCGGGCCGCAATCAGACGTCATGGATGGACAAGCCGACGACGACGAGATTGATGCCGAAGACGGGGAAGCCGACACAATCCACGGGGGACCCGGATACGACACCTGCCATGTCGACGGATTCGACACGAATCGCGACGGCTGCGAGGTCGTCGACTAGCTAGGACCTCCGTGGGTGGGCCTTGGGCTTCCAGGTCCAAGGCCCACTGCCTGACGGGCGCGGTACCTTCAGGAGCCGCGGGGCTTCTTGATCAGGGTCGCGGTGTAGAGGAGGCTGGCACCACGGTAGTAGCAGTAGTACTGCTTTGTGCTTCCGACCTTCTGCTGGGGGAAGCTGTGGTCGACCTGCTCGTGGAGCTTCTTGTCGCTCGTCGCATTGAACTCACACCGGCCCTTCTGCCGGCTCGCCCGCCAGGCCATCGAGCTGTTGGCGCGGTTGCACGCCGCCTGGTCGCGAACGACGCCGGAAGAAACGAACTCGCAGCTCGGAGCATGGAAGAAGGCGGGAGCCCAGGTCGGAATCGTGAGTCCAACCATCTGGCCGAGGACGACGTTCAGGGGATGATCGAGAGCGAACGTCACCGTCCTGCCGAAGTAGGGATTGAGAATCTCAACGGGACTCTGTCGCACGAGCTTGTATTGGGCCGGTTTGGCGCGGGGAACCCTCTTGAGGATCGCCAGTCGAGCCTGTGAGGGCTTGTCGAAGAAATCGTTGAAGAAGGCCTGCTCGTTGGCCTTGCCGTTCTTGGTCGACTTCGACGGTCGAGAGAGCGAAATGGACCAGGCGACGATCTTGCCGTCGAATGGAGCCTCGAACGGCTTCACGCTGTCTCCCGCGATGGACTGGAATCCGGTCACACGGCCGACCGCCTGGCACTGGTGCTCAGGAGTGCCCGGACAGTCGGGTTTGGGCGCCCCGGAGGTCTTCCCCAGGACGATCTTGCGAAGCGGCGCCGAGCCGGCGTCGCCGGGGAGGGCGATCGCCAGCGCGCCGGCCAGCAGGCAGGCGAGCAGGGCGCCGGCCAGCAGGCGGGCGCGACCGGGTGCGCTTCTGGCCACGTGATTCACGATCTCCACTGAGCAACACGCCGCGAGGACGAGGGTTGCGGCATTGATTCTGCCCCGAGACGGGTTTCCATGCTCCGCCGCGGCCCTCCCTGCACGATCCCCTCCAGCCTGGCGGGGCTGTCACGTCCGGCCCGGACGGGGCGGCCACTAGGATCAGCCGCCATGCCGGCGATAGTCGTAGAGGGCCTGGAGAGGGCGTTCGGAGAGGTGCTCGCCGTGCAGGGCGTCGACCTCGAGGTCGCCGAGGGCGAGATTTACGGCTTCCTGGGGCCGAACGGGGCCGGCAAGACGACCACCGTGCGGGTGCTGACGACTCTGCTGCTGCCGACCGGAGGGCGGGCGACCGTCGCCGGCCACGACGTGGTCTCGGAGGCGAGGGCGGTTCGCCAGACGATCGGCGTGGCGCTCCAGGAGGCGGCGCTGGACCCGCTGATGACCGGCCGCGAGCTGATCCGCCTGCAGGCCACCCTGCAGGGCATCCCCACCGAGGAGGGCAAGAGGCGCGCCGACGACCTGCTGGCGCGGGTCGGCCTGGTGGAGGCGGCGAACCGCCGCGTCGGCACCTACTCGGGGGGCATGAAGCGCCGACTCGACCTGGCGGCGGCGCTGGTCCACGAGCCCCGGGTCCTCTTCCTCGACGAGCCGACCACGGGGCTCGACCCGGTCAGCCGCAAGGCGATCTGGGAGGAGGTCTCCAGCCTCAACCGCGAGGGGACCACCGTGTTCCTCACCACCCAGTACCTGGAGGAGGCCGACCAGCTCGCCGACCGCGTCGGGATCATCGACCACGGGCGGATCGTCGCCGAGGGGACCCCGGGCTCCCTGAAGGCCGACCTCGGCAACCCCCACGTCGAGCTGACCCTGGCCGAGGGGGCCGACGCCTCGCCCGAGCGGGCCGCCGAGGCCTGCCGCTCGGTGGGTCCGCTGCTGCCAGCCAAGGACGGGAAGCTCCTGGTCGAGGTTGCCCAGGGGGCCGCCGACATCCCGCGGGTGGTGCGGGCCCTCGACGACGCGGGAATCGCGGTCGAGTCCCTGGAGCTGGTCCAGCCGACCCTCGACGACGTCTTCGTCGAGAAGACCGGCTACCACCTCGAAGGCGAGGCCCGCCGGGACGGGGAGGGCGATGGTGAGCGGGAGGGCGGCGACGGCAGTGGCGAGCCCCGGAAGGCCGAGGCGTGAGCCGACTGACCGCCAACGCCCGGGTGGTGCGATCGCTCGGCCTGCGAGCGATCCGCCAGACCTTCCGGCGCCCCCAGCTGATCGCCCCGATCATCGTCTTCCCGACGCTGCTGCTTGCGATCCAGACCGGAGGGGCGGGGGCGGCGATCCACCTCCCCGGCTTCCCCCCGGTCCAGAGCTTCCTGCAGTTCATGCTCGCCGGGGCGATGATGCAATCGCTGATGCTGGCCGGCAACAGCGGCGGCATCGCCCTCGCGGTCGACATCGAGATGGGGTTCACGGACCGCCTCTTCGCGGCCCCGATATCGCGCTTCTCGATCGTCCTGGGACGGCTTGCCGGCGTCGCCGCGCTGGGGCTCTTCGCCGGCGTCTGGTTCCTGGCGATCGGGCTGATCTTCGGGGTGGCGATCGAGGGTGGCGTCGCCGGGGCCCTGGTCTCCCTCGCCCTGGTCACGGCCGCGGCGATGGCGATCGGGGGCCTCGGCTCCGCGGTCGCGCTCCGCACGGGAAGCGCCAGCGTCGTCCAGGGCTTCTTCCCGCTGGTCTTCGTGGTCCTCTTCCTCTCCACCGCCTTCTTCCCCCAGGACCTGATGGTCGAGCCGGCGAAGACGATCGCCGAGTACAACCCGCTGAGCTTCATCGTCAACGGGATCCGCGACCCGATGATCTCCGGGCTCTCGGGCACCGACGTCCTCTACGCGGTGCTGGCGATCGCCGGCATCGGCCTGCTCGGGCTGGCGATGAGCGCCTCCGCGCTTCGCCACCGGCTGAGGACGGGCGGGTGAACCCCCTGGCACGACCCGGCTGGCGGGCCAACATGGCGACGATCGGGGCACTGGTCACGCGCTCCCGCAACGAGCTCTTGCGGGTGCCCGGGGCGGCGATCCCCGGTGTCCTTGCCCCGACGATCTTCTTTCTCGGTCTCAACGGGGTGTTCGGCGCGCTGACCCAGCTTCGCGGCTTCGACACGGCCAGCTACCTGAGCTTCATCATCCCGGTCTCGATGCTCCAGGGCGCCGGTTTCACCGGCGCGGCGACCGGGGTCAACCTCGCCCGCGACATCGAGCAGGGCTGGCTCGACCGCCTCCTCGTCTCCCCCTCGCCGCGCTGGGTGCTGTTGACCGGGACGGTGATCTCGGCCAGCGCCCGGGCGATGATCCCGGCCACGGTCGTCTTCACCGTCGCGATCGCCCTCGGGGCCCACTTCCCGGGAGCGGCGGGGGCCGCGGTCGCCTTCGGGATGGTCGCCGCGATGGCCGCGGTGGCGGCATGCTGGGGCTCGATGCTGGCGCTGCGCTTCAAGACCCAGTCGGCGGCTCCCCTGATGCAGGCCGGGATGCTGGCCGCGATCCTCTTGACCACCGCCTACGCCCCGCTGGCGCTGCTCCAGCCCTGGCTCCAGGACATCGCCCGCATCAACCCCGTCACCCAGGTCGTCGACGCGGCGCGCCAGGGCTTCGTCGGCGCGGTGACCTGGGCCGACACCTGGCCGGGGATCGTGGCGCTGGCCGGGATGCTGCTCGTGCTCGGCGCCCTGGCCTTGCGCGGGATGCGGCGCACCGCGGTGTGAGCGCCGCGGCGCTGGAGATCGCCGAGTCCACCCTGCGGGGCAACTGGGCCCAGGGAGAGCGCTCCGGGCGCCGGTTCGCCTACACCCGCCCCAGCCCGAGCCGCTACCCGTGGCAGTGGTACTGGGACTCCTGCTTCGCGGCGGTGGTCTGGCGCCGCTTCGCTCCCGAGCGCTCGCGGGCCGAGCTCGAGACCCTGCTGGCCGCCCAGCGGCCGGACGGGTTCATCGGCCACACGATCTTCTGGGAGCGGCCGGTCACCCTCTCGCGGCTGCCCTTCTACAACGTCGCCTCGCGCCGGGCCGATCAGACCGAGACGATCCAGCCGCCCCTGCTTGCCTGGGCCTGGCGGATCGCCGTGGGCGATCCCGCCGCCGAGCCCCGGATCGGCGCCCAGGCCGACTGGCTCACCGCCAATCGCGACATCGACGGAGACGGGCTGCTGTGGATCCTCCAACCCGACGAGTCCGGCCTCGACGCCTCACCGAAGTTCGACCCCGTCTGGGGATGGCGGGGCTGCGGGCGGATCGGCTTCCCGCTGCTAGTGGCGCGCAACCGCCACCACGGCTTCGAGGCGCGCCGCGTGCTCGCAGCGGGAGGCCCGCTGGTCTGCGAGGTGCTGGTCAACGTGTTGTGGTCGCTCTCGCTGCAGGCCCTCGGGCGGCCCTCGGCGACTCCGGCGCTGGTCGAGCGCCTCTGGGACGAGCGCCGCGGCCTGTTCACCGACGAGGTGGCGCCGGGCGGGCTCCGGCCCCCGCAGGTCACCTGGACCGCGCTGGCCCCGCTGGCCCTGCCGGACCTCCCCGAGGCGATCGGGCGCCGGATCGTCGAGGAGCACCTGCTCGACCCGGCACGGTTCTGGACCCCGGTCGCGCCGCCCTCGGTGTCGGCGTCGGAGCCCACCTACGCCCCGGGCGGCAGCGAGCGCATCCTGCGGCGCTACTGGCGCGGGCCGACCTGGGTCAACTCGGCCTGGCTGGCCTGGATCGGGCTGCTCCGCCTCGGCTTCGCCGAACAGGCCGAGCACCTGGTCGCAGACCTCACCGGCGCGGTCAAGCGCGAGGGGCTCCGCGAGTACTACGACCCCCGCGACGGCACCGGGATGGGCGCCCGCGACTTCGCCTGGTCGGCGCTGATCGCCGAGCTGGCCGACCCCGACCCCGCGGCGGCCCGCAGCTACTTGTAGCGGTAGGTGATCCGGCCCCGGTCGAGGTCGTAGGGGGAGAGCTCGATCTTCACCCGGTCGCCGGGCAGGATGCGGATGTAGTGGCGGCGCATCTTCCCCGAGATATGGCCGAGCACGTCGTGGCCGTTGTCGAGCTTGACCCGGAACATGGTGTTCGGGAGGGCCTCGGTGATCTCGCCCTCCATCTCGATCTTTTCCTCTTTGCCCATGCGGCCGTGAGCGTAGCGGACACCCGGGCTCGGAGCGATTCCCGAGGTCCCCGCGACCCGGCGGCTCAGCGACCCTCGAAGGTCGCCTTGCCGGGGCCCTCGTCGAGGAAGGATCGCACCGCCCCCCTCAGGTCCTCGGTCTCGAACAGGGCGCCGGAGACCTTCGGGGTCTCGCGGTCGGCCCTGTCCACGCCACCTTCGAGGTAGGCGCGGACCAGGCGCTTTGTGGCGCCGTGCGCCCTGGTCGGCCCGGCGGCGAGCCGCTCGGCGAAGCGCATTCCCTTCTCGAGCAGCTCGCCGTCCTCGACGACCCGGTTGAGCACACCCCAGCGCTCCAGCGTCTCGGCCTCGTACAGGCCCCCCGTCATCACGAACTCGCGGGCCCGTCCCGGACCGGCCCGCTCGGCCATGCGCTGGGTGCCGCCGGCCCCCGGGGTGAGGCCGACGACGGCCTCGACCAGCCCGAACCGGGCCGATCGCGAAGCCCAGATCAGGTCACACCCGAGGGCGACCTCCCAGGCGGCGGTGAGGCAGAGTCCGTCGATCAGGGCGAGCGTGGGGATCGGAAGCGCCTCGATCTTGCGAACGGTCGCGACCAGGCTGCTGAACATGTGCTCCGCGTCGCGGCTGCCGATCCCGTCGAAGTTGTGGACGTCCACGCCGCCGCTGAACACCTCCCCCTCGGCCCGCCAGACCAGCGCCCGGGCGTCGGAGACGGCGAGTGCGCCGATCTGCGAGGCGAGCGCCTCGAAGGTCGCGGCGCCGAAGAGGTTGAGGGGCGGGTCGTCGAGGACCAGGACGGCGACGGCGCCGTGGCGCTCGAGGCGGATCGGCTCGGCCATGGCGCTCAGCCCCTCCCCGTGCGGATCGGCTCGGCCATGGCGCTCAGCCCCTCCCCGTGCGGATCGGCTCGGCCGCCCCCGCCAGGGCTCCCCCTGGATGGATCCGGTCAGTCATCCTCGCGCAGCCTATCCGCGATCTCCGCGACCGCCGCCGCCTCGCCGCCACGCGGGATCCAGGGCAGCTTGAGGGGGTCGTCGTCGTAGCGGGGTATGACGTGGAGGTGGAAGTGGAAGACCGTCTGCCAGCCCGCGGGACGGCACGAGTTGAGGATGTTGAAGCCGTCGGGCTCGAGCACCTCCTCCATCCGCCGGGCCAGGCGCCGGGCCGCGAGCATCGTGTGCCCGAGGTCGGCGTCCTCGATCTCGATCAGGTCGGCGGAGTGGCGCCGCGGCACGACCAGGGCGTGCCCGGGGGTCGCCGGGTTGATGTCCATGAAGGAGACCGTGTGCTGGTCGGAGTCCACGATCTGCCCGGGCACGGTGCCGGCGACGATCCCACAGAAGAGGCAGTCCTCGGAGCCGCTCATCGGGCGGGCAGCTTATCTGCCCCGCTCCCGCCGGGGCCCCGTCCCCCGGGCCGCGCCGCTCACCGCGCTCCGGAGGCCCGGTCAGTGGCCAGCAGCTCCCGCGCGAAGGCGACCGCCGCGTCGCGGTCGGCGACCTCCCCGGCGTACTGGGCCTCCTCGAGCTCGCCCAGGAGCCGGCCGAGCTCGGGACCCGGCGCCAGACCCAGCTCGCCGGCCAGCTCGTCACCGCGAAGCAGTGGCTCGGGAGGTCCCTGGCGGCGCCACTCCAGGGCCGGCGCCAGCATCTCCCGCACCAGCCCCAGGTGGGCCTCGACCGCCTCCTCGCTCGCGATCGGGCCGCTGCCCCTCGCCGCGAGCCGGTCGGCAGCGGTCAGCAGCGTGACGTCCACGGTGACCGGCTCGGTGGCGCGCAGGTAGCGGTGGACGGCGCGGGGACCGAGCGGCCGCTCGTGCACGAGGAAGCCGAGCCGCAGGTGGTGGAGGGTGAGCGCCTCGAGATGGCGGGTGAGGCGGCGGCTCGCCCGCAGCCGTCCCATCATCTTCCCGACGATCTCGGCCCCGGCCCTGTCGTGGCCGATGAAGGTCACCCCGCCCTCCCACTCCCCCCTTGTGGCCGGCTTGCCCAGGTCGTGGACCACCGCCCCGAAGCGGAGGGCCTCGCCTCGGGTGAACCCGTCGGCCAGCGGCTCGCCGAGCAGCGCCGCCGCCGCCGGCGCGCCGGGCCCGGCGAAGCGCTCGAGGTCGGCCTCGACCTCGAGCAGGCGCTCCAGGACGGCGATCGTGTGGCGGTGGACGTCGAGGTGATGGTTGCGGTTCTGCTCCACGCCCTTCAGCGCCTCGAGCTCCGGCAGCACCGGTGCGGTCACCCCCAGCTCGTCCATCAGGGCGAGCCCCCGAACCGGGTCGGGCCCGCCGACCAGCAGCCGCAGCTCGGCCAGCTGCCGCTCCCCCGCCGGCTCGCCGGCCCGGCCCGACTCCGACCTCGCCAGCTCGGCGGTGGACGGCTCCACCGCCAGGCCGAGCTGGGAGACCAGGCGCGCGGCTCGCAGCAGCCGCAGCGGGTCCTCGGCGAAGCTCCCCGGCCCGGCCACCCGCAGCACCCCGGCCTCGATGTCGGGGATCCCCCCGAGGGGATCCACCGGGGGGCCTCCCCCGAGGGGCACGGCCACCGCCCCGATCGTGAAGTCCCGGGCAGCGAGGTCGGACTCGAGGCTCCCTCCTCGCAGGCGCGCGACGTCCACCTGCCACCCGCCGGAGCCCCGCACCGCGCGCCAGGTCCCGAACTCCGCGGAGAGCTCGAAGGAGCTTCCGCCGCAGGCCCTGGCGATCGCCGCCGCGACCTCGCGCGGATCGCCGTCCACGGCGAGGTCGATGTCCCCCACCGGGCGGCCGAGGACCGCGTCGCGGACGGCGCCGCCGACCACCCAGGCCGGCGGGCCCCCGGCCAGCGCCCCGCGCACCGCGGCCACCGCGGGCGCCTGCGCGAGCCTCCTGCCCGCCTCCTCGGGCCGCGCCCTCACCGGCGCTCCCCGGAGCCACCCGCCGGCGGATGTTCCCTCCTCACCCTCGCCGAGAGCGCGGTGGTCACCTCGTAGTTGATCGTCCCGAGCCGCTCGGCGACCTCCTCGGCCCTGATCTCCGCGGCCCCCTGGCGGCCGATCAGGACCGCCTCGTCGCCCCCCCGCACCGCGGTCGCGGGCCCCAGGTCCACGGTGATGTTGTCCATCGAGACCGTTCCCACGACCGGGTGACGGCGCCCGCCGACCAGCACCTCCGCGTTGTTGGAGAGCGCCCGCCGGACGCCGTCGCCGTAGCCAATCGGGATCACCCCGATCCAGGTCTCGGCGGGGGCCCTCCAGGTCCGTCCGTAGCCGACCGGCTCCCCGGCGGCGAGGCGCTTGGTGTCGGCGACGTAGGATCGAAACGACAGCGCGGGCTCCAGCCCCCTCCCCCGCGGGTCGCCCTGGAAGGGGTCGAGGCCGTAGAGCGCGACTCCGCAGCGGGCCATGTCGAAGTGGGAGCGGGGCTCGACCAGCGTCGCGGCGCTGTTGGCCGCGTGCACGGTGATCCCGGGGTGCTCGGAGCGAATCTCCGCGGCCAGGGCGGCGAAGCGGTCGATCTGCTCGTCGAGGTATGAGGTGTCGGGCTCGTCGGCCGTCGCGAAGTGGGTCCACAGGCCGGCCAGCTCGAGGTCGGGGTCGTCGGCGCAGGCGCGCGCCAGCTCGCGGACCGCCTCCGGGTCGCGAGAGCCGAGCCTCCCCATGCCGCTGTCGAGCTTCACGTGGACCGCCGCCGGCCGGCCGGCGGCCCGGGCGCGGGCGGCGACGACCCGCATCAGCTCCCCGCTCCACAGCGCCAGTTCCGAGCCGGCGGCGAGTACCGTGTCCACCTCCGGGGGAAGCAGGGCCCCCATGGTCAGCAGCCGCACTCCCTCGAAGCGGCCCCCCAGCTCCTCGGCCTCGCCCGCGGTGGCGACGGCGAGACGCGTGGCTCCCCCGGCGATGGCGGCGCCAGCGCAGGCGGCCGCACCGTGGCCGTATCCGTCGGCCTTGACCACCGCGCACAGCTCGGCGCCGCCGGTGAGGCGGGCGCGCAGGCGCGCGCCGTTGGCACGCACCGCCCCGAGGTCCACCGTGGCCAGGGCCCGCTCAGCCATCGGCCGCGAGCCCGGCCGGGATCGCCGCGATCACGTCGGTGGCGACCACCGATTCGGCCGAACCCACCCTCTCCGCCGCCAGCGCTCCCGCCCTGGCGTGGGCGACCACCGCGGCGCAGGCGGCGGCGAACGGCTCCAGCCCCCGGGCCAGCATCGCTCCCGCCATCCCGGAGAGCACGTCTCCGGTCCCGGCGGTCGCGAGACCCGGCGCCTCGACGGCGTTCACCGCCACCCGCCCGCCGTCGGTGACGATCGTGTCGTCTCCCTTCAGCACCACCACCGCGGCGGCCCGGCGCGCCGCCTCGATCGCGGCGGCGAGGCGGTGCGCGGCGATCTCGGCCGAGTCGCGCTCCAGCAGCCTGCCCAGCTCACCGGCGTGGGGCGTGAGCACGGTCGGGACGGCGCGGGAGGCGAGCCGCTCGGGGCTCCCGGCGAAGGCGCCGAGCCCGTCCGCGTCGATGACGAGCGGGACGTCGATAGCCCCCGCCACCTCGCGGGTCAGCCGGGCAGAGGAAGGGTCGCGGCCCAGACCCGGGCCCAGCACCCCCGCCGCGGCGCGCTCGAAGGCCGCGACCACCTCCGCCCCGGACTCCTCGGTGAGGCGACCCGACCCCGGGGGGCAGCCGCGGGACATCACCTCGGTCAGCTTGTGCTCGAAGATCGGCTCGAGGTCGGCCGGGACGGCGACGGTCGCGTAGCCGGCCCCGGCCCTGATCGCCGCCTCGGCGGCCATGCAGACCGAGCCGGTCAACCCCCGGGAGCCGCCGGCGATCACCACCTGGCCGGAGGTGAACTTGTTCGACTCCGGGCCCCTTCGCGGCGCCATGCCGAGCACGCCCGGCCCGATCACTCCGGCGGCGGGGGCACCCGGCGCGCCGTCGGGGATCCCGATCGGGGCGATTCGAAGCTCGCCGCAGGCCCATTTCCCCGGCGCGACCAGGTGCCCCACCTTGGCGGCGTGGAAGGTGACGGTCACCGAGGCGCGGACCGCGGCGCCGCCGACCTCCCCGCTGGACGCGTCTACGCCGGAGGCTACGTCGCAGGCCACGACCGGAGCCCCGGCAGCGTTGATCGCCTCTATCGCGGTAGCGGCCGGGTCCCTCGGGGCGCCGCCGAAGCCGGTGCCGAAGATCGCGTCGACGATCGCGCCCGACCCCTCCAGCCGGAAACCGAGGTCGCCGGCGGCGACCGCCTCGGCCCCCTCGCAGCGCTCCAGGTTGGCCGCCGCGTCGCCGCGAAGCTCCTCTCCGGGCCAGAGCAGGAGCGCCTCGACCTCGAACCCGGTGTCGCGGAGATGGCGGGCGGCGACCAGCCCGTCCCCCCCGTTGTTGCCCTTGCCGCAGACCACCCTCACCGGCCCGCGGGGGGCGAGCTCGGAGACCGCCGTCGCCAGCGCGGCGCCGGCGCTCTCCATCAGCTCCAGCGAGGGCACGCCGCGATCCTCGATCGCCCAGCGATCGACCTCGCGCATTTCCTCGGCCGAGAAGATCGGGTGCAGCCAGCCCTCCATGGCGCCAGCGTACCGGCGCGACCGCCGGCTCAGGCCTTCTCGGCCAGTGCCACCGCCGCGGCCGTCCCCTCCGTGTGGGTCAGGGAGACGCTGACCTGCAGGCCCTGGCGGGCCGCCGCCTCGGCGACCCGTCCGCTCAGCCTCACCTGCGGGGGCTCGCCCGCCACCACCTCGATCTCGCGCAGCACCATCGCCTCGCTGATCCCGAGCGCCTTGACCACGGCCTCCTTGGCCGCGAAGCGGGCCGCGAGGTGGCGTCCCGGCCGGGCCCGGGAGCCGGCATAGGAGATCTCCGCGTCGGTGAACAGGCGCCGGGCCAGGCCGGGGCGCCGCGCGAGCACCCGCTCGAGGCGCCCGATCTCGATCAGGTCGATTCCG
The DNA here is from genome assembly GCA_046330315.1 of Solirubrobacterales bacterium. GTDB lineage: Bacteria > Actinomycetota > Thermoleophilia > Solirubrobacterales > 70-9 > JAXLSZ01. Next base: position 99,245 of record JAXLSZ010000004.1, on the reverse strand, counting down.
AGGCCGCCGGCCAAGACCGCAGCCCTAGCCCTTCAGCTTGACGATCACCTTCGAGGTCGTCGTGTCACCCGACGTGCCACCGCCGATCGCCGCGAAGTCGAGCTTGTCGAGGTAGGGCTTGGCCTGCCGGTAGTCGGCCCCCGATAGCCCGCCGGTCGATTCGGCGAGCTTCAACACCGAGCCGATGTCCAGGAAGCCGATGATGCTCGTCCCGCCGAGCGACTTCGCCGCGTCCTTGAAGGTGGCGTTCCCCGAGAGGGTGGCGCCGGAGCCCGAAACGGCCTGCTGCGCGGCCTTGTCCCCGTAGCCGATCGCCACCCGGTCGCCCCTGGAGACCACCACGACCGGCTGGCTGCCGAAGTTGGCCCGGTCGGTCAGCGAGAACCCCCCGGGAACCTGCTTGAAGCCGGTGGCGCCGGCCCGCCGCACGAAGCTCTCGACGTCGCTGACGATCCCCGAAGCGGACTTGGCGCTGTCGGACTGGACGACCAGGGCGCCGCTGAGCCCCGCGCCGCCGCCTCCCTCGACGAAGACGCCGACGTTCCCGATCTCCGAGGCGATCCTGTCGAGGTTGATGCCCGCCGCCCCCAGGGTGCTCTTCAACTGGCCGGGGGCCACCTCGCCCGGGATCCCGTTCTTGTCGAACCCGTCGATCACCTTCTTGAACTGGCTGCCCACGTCGGGCGCCGCGTAGGCGATGAAGGAGCCAGCCGGGAAGGAGCCGAGGAAGTCGGTGACGTTCCCGGTGCCCATCCCGCCGGCGGCGCTGGTGGTGGCGTCGATCTCGACCTGGTCGGCGCCCGGCACGATGCTCGCCAGGGCCGTCGAGTTGCTGAAGTCGATGCCGATCGAGTCGTAGAACTGGAGGACCTGCTGGTCCACCTGGGCCCCGGCCGACTTGATCAGGTCGCCGACGTTCACGTAGACGTCGGCCAGGGAGCCGCCGGGTGCGCCGGCCAGCGCGACCTTGTACTGCTTGTTCTCGCTCAGCGAGCTCCCGCTGGACGCGTCCACCGCCGACTTGAAGGCGCCGAGGTCCTCGGCTGCCACGAAGAGGTCGTCGACGACCCCCACCGTCGTGCCGTCGTTGGTGCTGGTCGAGTAGTCCACGCCCTCGTAGGAGCCCTGCTTGACGGGCGAGTCCGAGGTCTGGGAGATCTTGTCGATGAAGTCCTGGGCCTCGGCCGAGTCGGTGGTCTGGAGGATCGCCGCCACCCCGCTGAAGCTCTGCCCGTCGTAGTGCTGCATGAAGAGGCCGCCCTTCTCGCCCAGCCAGGGCTCGATGTCGTCCTGGTAGCTGAGGCTCGGGTCGTTCTCGCGCATCGCCGAGTCGAGCTGGTTGACGATCAGCGACCCGGGGTCGCTGATCCCAGCCAGGGTCTTGGTGAGGCTCTCGATGTTGCTCTTCAGCTCGCCCTTCGGCCGGATCGTCGCCTCGATGAAGAGCGGCGAGCTCGCCGGGGCGAGGCTGGCGGGATCGGCCGAGCCGGCGCCACCGCCCCCGCCACCGCAACCGGCGACGGTGAGGGCCGCCGCGACAGCGGCGATTGGCAGGACGGCTGAGAGGCGCGCGCGGAGGATCATGGGGCGCGATCCTACCGGCGTGGGGCGCGGAAGGAGGCCCGGGCACCCGGGCCGCTACTCGACCGTGACAGTCTTGGCGAGGTTGCGCGGCTGGTCCACGTTGAGCCCGCGCTGGCGGGCGATGTGGTAGGCGAGGAGCTGCAGCGGCAGGACCGCCAGGATCGGCTGCAGGATCCAGTCGCTGCGCGGAACCTCGATGGTGCGATCGGCGACCTCGGCGACCCTGCCGTCGCCGGCTGTCGCGATCGCGATCGTATCGGCACCCCTCGCCCTGACCTCCTCGACGTTGGAGAGCATCTTCTCGACCACGGGGCTCTCGGTGACCACGCAGATCACCGGGGTCGAGTCGTCCAGCAGGGCGATCGGCCCGTGCTTCATCTCGCCGGCCGCGTAGGCGTCGGTCGGGATGTAGGAGATCTCCTTGAGCTTCAGCGCTCCCTCCAGGCAGACGGGCAGGCCGATGTGGCGGCCCAGGTAGAGGAAGAAGCTCTGCTCGCAATGGGTGCGGGCGACCTCGCGAGCGGCCTCCTCGACCGCGTCGATCGTGTCGTCGATCTTCGCCGGCAGCTCCCGGAGCTCTGCGACCAACTCGGCGATCCGGTCCGCCTCCATGGTCCCCCGCAGCTCCGCGAGCCGCAGCCCGAGCAGGTACATGGCGGCGACCTGGGCGACGAAGGTCTTGGTCGCGGCCACGCCGATCTCGAGGCCCGCCCGCGTGTAGAGCACCGCGTCGGAGTCGCGCGTCGCCTGGCTGCCCATGATGTTGGTGATCGCCAGGACGGTGGCTCCCTTCCCGCGCGCCAGGCGCATCGCCGCGAGGGTGTCCGCCGTCTCGCCGGACTGCGTGATCCCGATCACCAGGTCGTCCTCGTTGACGACCGGGTTGCGGTAGCGGTACTCCGAGGCGATGTCCATCTCGACCGGCAGCCGGGCCCACTCCTCGATCGCGTAGCGGCCGACCAGGCCGGCGTGGTAGGAGGTCCCGCAGGCGACGATGACCAGCCGCCTGACGCCGCGCAGCAACTCGTCGGAGAGCTCGACGTCGGGAAGGTCCACCCCGTCGTCGCGGCGCAGGCGGTCCCCGATCGTCTCCGCGACCGCCTCGCCCTGCTCGTGGATCTCCTTCATCATGAAGGTTTCGTAGCCGCTCTTCTCGGCGGCGTCCGCGTCCCAGTCCACCTCCTCGGCCTGGCGCCGCACCGGCTTCCCGCCGGCGTCGGTGATCCGGACCCCGCCCGGGTGCACGGTGACCACTTCGCCGTCCTCGATCAGCATCACCCGGCGGGTCTCGGCCAGGAAGGCGGGGATCGCGGAGGCCAGGAAGTTCTCGCCCTCGCCGAGGCCGATGATCAGCGGGCACTCCTTGCGGGCACCCACGAGGATGCCGGGCTCGTCGGCGTGCATGGCGACGAACGCGTAGTGGCCGCGCAGCTCGCCGAGGGTGGCCCGCACGGCCGCGGCGAGGTCGCCCTCGTAGTGGCGCTCGATCAGGTGGGCGACGATCTCCGCGTCGGTCTCCGAGCTGAAGCTGTGCCCGTCCCCGCGCAGCGCCTCGCGAAGCTCGGCGTGGTTCTCGACGATCCCGTTGAGGACGATGTGGACCCGGCCGCTGCAGTCGTCGTGGGGGTGGGCGTTCTCGACCGTGACCCGGCCATGGGTGGCCCAGCGGGTATGGGCGACCCCGGTGGTCGCCGGGTGCGTGCCGTCCCCGTTGGAGCGCGCCTCCACCTCCTCCTTGAGGTTCGAGAGGTTGCCGACCGCCCGGACGCTCTCCACCTCGTCGCCGAGGATCAGCGAGATGCCCGCCGAGTCGTAGCCCCTGTACTCGAGCTTCTCGAGGCCGGCGACCAGCAGGTCCCGGCAGGGGCGGGCCCCGACGTATCCGACAATTCCGCACATTGAGGTCGGACTAGGGTAGAGCGTTCAGCCGAGCTCGCCCCGCACGACCCCGACCAGCCGCGCGGCGACGGCCTCGGCCTCCCCGGCCTCGGGCGCCTCCACCATCACCCTGACCAGGGGCTCGGTCCCGGAGGACCGCACCAGCACCCTGCCGCGGCCCTCCAGCGCCTCCCCCTCCCGCTCGACCGCCTCCCACAGCGCGGTGGCGCCGGCGAGGGCGTCGCGGTCGGCCACGGCGACGTTGACCAGGGTCTGGGGGAGCTTTGTCATCGGCACCGCGTCGGCCAGCTCCCGGCCCTCCAGGGCCTGCAGGGTGAGCAGGGCCGCCCCGATCCCGTCGCCGGTCGGCGCGTAGTCCATGGCGATGATGTGGCCGGACTGCTCGCCGCCGAGCTTCCAGCCCCGCGAGCGGAGCTCCTCGAGCACGTAGCGGTCCCCGACCCGGGTGGTGGCCACCTCGATCCCGGCCTTCTCCATCGCGCGATGAAAGCCGTAGTTGCTCATCACCGTGACCACCACCCCGCCGCCCAGCGAGCCGCGCCGCGCGAGGTGCTCGGCGGCCAGGGAGATCAGCTCGTCGCCGTCGCGCGGCGTGCCGTTCGGGTCCACCGCCAGGACCCGGTCCCCGTCACCGTCGAAGGAGAACCCGACCGACGCCCCGGACCCCGCCACCCGGCCGGCCAGGCTCTCGATGTGGGTCGAGCCGCAGCCCTCGTTGATGTTGCGCCCGTCGGGCTCGGCGGCCAGGGCCTCGACCTCGGCTCCCAGCCTGCGGAAGATCTCGGGCGCGGCCCTGTGGGTGGAGCCGTTGGCGCAGTCGAGCATCACCCTCTTCCCCGAGAGGTCCAGCGGGAAGGCGGCGTGCAGCGCCCGGAGGTAGTCCTCCAGGCCCCCGTTCAGCTCGCGGACCCTGCCGATACGCGCGCTGTCGCCCTCTCCGGCGGCCAGCAGCTCCTCGATCCGGGCCTCGGTGCGGTCGTCCAGCTTCAGTCCGTCGCCGGCGAAGAACTTGATCCCGTTGTCGCGGTAGGGGTTGTGCGAGGCCGAGACGACCGCGGCCATGTCGAAGCCGTGATGGCGAGAGAGGATCGCCGCGGCCGGGGTCGGCAGGACGCCGCCGAGGAAGGCGTCGCCTCCCGCCGCCGCCACCCCGGCGGCCAGGGCGGACTCGAGCATCGGCCCCGACTCGCGGGTGTCGCGAATGACCAGGACCTGCGGGTGCTCGGCCTCGAGGCCGGCGGTGGCCGCCCGGCCGAGGCTGGTGGCCAGCTCGGCGGTGACGAAGACACCCGCCTCGCCGCGGACGCCGTCGGTCCCGAAGTATCTGCGTTCCCCGCTCAGCGTTTGGAGAACTGCGGCCGCTTGCGAGCCTTCTTCAGACCTGCCTTGCGCCGCTCCTTGACGCGAGCGTCGCGGCGCAGGAAGCCGCGGCGCTTGAGATCGCCCCTGAGCTCGGCGTCGATCTCCGTGAGGGCCCTGGCGATGCCGTGGCGGACAGCGCCGGCCTGGCCGCTGACGCCGCCGCCGTGCACTCGGACACGGACGTCGACGTTGCCCTCGTACCCGGTCGAGGCGAGCGGCTGGCGGGCCATCGACCGGTGCAGGGGCCGGGGGAAGTACTCCTCGAGGCTGCGCTCGTTGATCACGATCCGGCCCTCGCCGGGGGTGAGGACCACCCGGGCGATCGAGCGCTTGCGCTTCCCGGTTGCGGTGTAGCGGGCTCCGGTCTCCATCCTCGCCGGGGCCCGGCTCGGCGCCTCTTCGGCCTCGCCGGCCTCCAGGGCGGCCTCGCGGCGGGCCCGCTCCTCCTCCTCGGCCTCGAGCCGCGCGCGGTCCTCGGCGCTGAGCTCGGCCTCGGGCTCCACGGCGATCGGCTCGAGGTCGGCGCCGGGAGGAAGGCCGTCCCCCTTCGGCTTCGCGTCGCCGCCGGTCGCCGGGGCCTCGGGCTCGCCGGCCGCCGGGGCCTCGGGCTCGCCGGTCGCCGGGGCCTCGGGCTCGCCGGCCGCCGGGGACTCCTGACCGCCGGCCTCCGCCTCGACCGCGGCGTCCTGGGACAGCGCCTCTTCGGCGGGGGGCTGCCCGGCCTCCGGCGGGCTATCCTCGCCGCCGGCATGCGGCGCGGACGCCTCGCCCTCCGCGGCCTGCTCCGCGCTCTCCCGGGCCGGCTCCGGCTGTCCCGCAGCCGCCGCATCCCCGGCGCCCTCGGCCTCGACCGCAGCGTCGTTGGAGAGCGCCTCCTCGGGGGGGAGTTCCTGGGGGGTGGGCTCTTTGCTCTGCTCAGACTCCACGGGCGCCGACCTCCATCGGCTTGGGCTGCTGGGCCTGGTGCGGGTGCTCGGGACCGGCGTAGACCTTGAGCTTGCGCAGCTGCTGGCGGGCCAGGCGGTTGCGCGGAAGCATGCCCCTCACCGCCTTGCGGATGACCTCCTCGGGCCGGCGCTCCAGCATCTCGCCCAGCGTCCTCGACTTGATCCCGCCCGGATAGCCGGTGTGGCGCCAGTAGAGCTTGGAGGCCATCTTGTCGCCGGTGACCCGAATCTTCTCGGCGTTGACGACGATCACGAAGTCGCCGGTGTCGATGTGGGGCGTGTAGGTGGCCTTGCGCTTTCCCCGCAGGGCGTCGGCGATCCTGGTCGCCAGGCGGCCGAGGGTCTGGCCCTCGGCGTCGACGACGTACCAGTCTCGCTGGCGGTCGGCGGGGGTTGCTACGTAGGTCCTCATCGGGCGGTGCGTCGAAAAAAGACCGCGCGGAATTCGCACGGCCCCTGCGGCCGCCCGATGATAGCCGCCGCGCGCGCCGTCCGCACCCAGACGCCCCGGCCGGGTCTATACTGCCGCCCGAAGTGCCGAGTCCCGGCCGGTCGAACCGGACGGGAGCGGAGGAACCGCAGAGACCGTTGCATTGAAGGTCTCGGGGGCGAATCGGCCGAAAGCAGGCCGTAGCGCAGCTCTTTCAGCGCGAGCCCGACAGCTAACTCCGCAGGCCACGAAAGAGAGGAACGGCTTTGGAGCGCAGCGGGGCCTGGCGGCGGCCCGCAACAGCGATACTGGCGGCGGTGGTGGCGGCGGCCTGCTGCGTGGCCGGCGTGACGGTCGCCCGGGCCTCGGGTTCCTGGCGCGCCGGCGCCTCCGGCGGCGGAGGGTCGATCGCGCCCGGCACGCCGACCGTGCGCGACGTTGTCTGCATGACCGACTGCGTCGGCCTGCGCGAGCCGACCGTCGGCGGCCTCGTCCAGGTCAGCGGCCTCAACCTGGGTCGGGTCACGAAGATGACCTTCCCCTCCCGAACCGGCCGCCTGGTGGCAGCGGTCACGCAGAGGAACGGCAGGACCGCGGTCGCACGGGTGCCGGCGGGGGCGATCGACGGCCGCGTCCGGGTCCGCGACGACTACGGCAACTCCTCCAACCTCTCGCGGCCCGAGCTCGACATCCGGCCGCGCAGCGAGCTCGGCAGCGCCGGCGCGCTCGAGGTCGCCGAGGCCGAGACGACTCCGCGGACCGCCTTCTTCTTCGGCCTGCACTACCCGCGCCTGGACTTCGTGATCCGCAGCAGCCAGCGACTCAACGACCTGCGCATCGACGTGGTGGACTCCTCCGGCGGGATCGTCAAGAGCTTCTTCCGCAACGACGTGGCGGCCAACACGACCCAGGAGGTGCGCTGGAACGGCAAGGGCTTCGACGGCCGGCCGGCCCGCAACGGCAGCTACGCCTTCCGGATCCGCTCGCAGAGCGGCAGGGTCGCCCGCCGCTCGGCCGGCGTCAAGGCGGCGACGGGCTTCAAGCTCTACGGCTACATCTTCCCGCTGCGCGGAAGGCACACCTACGGGGACGGGATCGGCGCCCCCCGGGCGGGGCACACCCACCAGGGCCAGGACGTGCTCTCCGCCTGCGGCCCGAAGCTGGTCGCGGCGCGCGGGGGTCGGGTCCAGTACGCCGGCTACCAGGGGGCAGCCGGCAACTACATCGTCATCGACGGCAAGGACACCGGCGTCGACTTCGTCTACATGCACATGATGCGGCCTGCCACGTTCAAGGTGGGAGACGTCGTCCGCACCGGCCAGCAGATCGGCAACGTCGGGGAGACCGGCGACGCCACCGCCTGCCACCTGCACTTCGAGATGTGGTCGGCGCCGGGCTGGTACGAGGGCGGTCACTTCCTCGACCCGACCCCGTCGCTGAAGCGCTGGGACCGCTACAGCTGAGCGCCCCGGCCTGGCTGCCCCCGCCCGGCGGGCTCGCGCACCGGGCCTCGTGGTGACCGCCCGGGCGGCGCCGACATCTCGTTGCCATAATGAGAATGACTCTCATTATTGATAAGCTCGCCCGATCCCCCGCCGGCAGCGAGACAAAGGAGCCTTCGAGGGCCCCTGGGCCGAGCGGGCGGCCGCGGCGCTGAGCGCCGCCGGCTGCCGCAGCGGGGGCGCCCGCTCGCGGGTGATCGAGCTGCTCGCCTCGGAGCCCTGCGCGGTGACTGCCCTCGGGATCGACGCCCGCCTGGAGGGCGTCGGCAGGGCGAGCGTCTACCGGGCCCTCGACCAGCTCGAGGAGCTGGGGCTGGTGCAGCGGGTCGAGATGGGCGCGGGCCCGGTCGGCTATGAGAGGGTCGAGCCGGGCGGCGGGCACCACCACCACCTTCTCTGCGAGCGCTGCGGTGCGATCACGCCCTTCACCGACCGGCGGCTGGAGGGCGCCATCGAGGCGGTCGGGCGCCGCTCGGGGTTCCGAGTCTCCGCCCACGACGTCCTGCTGCGCGGCGCCTGCGAGCGCTGCGCGGGCCGGTCATGACCTGGATCGCGGTCCCGCTTGCCGGGCTGACCGTGCTCGCCACCCTGGCCGGGGGCATGATCGCCCTTCGCCTCCACCACTCGCTGCCGACGATCATCGCGCTCAGCGGAGGGGTGGTCGTGGCCGTGGCGCTGTTCGACGTCCTGCCCGAGGCGGTGGACAACCTCGGGGACGCAAGGAAGGCCTGCACCCTGGTCGCCGTCGGGTTCCTCGCCTTCTTCTTCGCCGAGCGAGCTCTCACGCTCCACCACCGCGACAGCCCGGCGGAGGCTAGGGGCCACAGCCACGTCGGGGTGATGGGCGCGCTCGGGCTCTCCATCCACAGCTTCATCGACGGCCTCGGCATCGGCCTGGCCTTCGGGCTTGACGCGGCCACCGGGCTGCTCGTCTTCGTCGCCGTGGTCAGCCACGACTTCGCCGACGGGCTCAACACGGTCAGCTTCGTGCTCAGCCAGTCCGGCGACACCCGGCAGGCGAGACGGTGGCTGCGGATAGACGCCATCGCCCCCCTGCTGGGCGCGGTGGTCGGGACCGTGGTCACCGTCTCCGACCAGACGCTCGGCTACCTGCTCTCCCTCTACGCCGGATTCTTCCTCTACATGGGCGCCACCGACCTGCTTCCCGAGGCACACGCGCACGCCTCCTGGGCACGGGTGGCGCTGACCGCCTCGGGGTTCGCCCTGATCTTCGCCGTGACCCGGGTGGCCGGAGTCTGACCGGCGCCGCCGCGGCGGTCGCACGGGACGCCACGGCCGGCCGGTGCTCGGCGACCCTCACCCCTCGATCTCGAGCAGGCGCTCGGGGCGGTGCTCGACCTGGAGCGTGGTGTGGTCGATCCCGAACTCCCGCTCGAGCAGCGTCGCCAGGCGGAAGCGGGCGGCGTGGCAATCCGAGTCCGGCTCGACCACGACGTGCGCCGAAAGAGCCGGGAAGCCGGAGGTGACCTCCCAGACGTGGAGGTCGTGGACCTCGACCACCCCCGGCTCGGCGGCCAGGGCGCGGCCGATCCGCTCGGGGTCCACACCCTCAGGGGCCGCCTCCATGAAGACCCGGCCCGAGGCCCGCAGCAGCCCGTAGGCCGAGCGCAGCATCAGCGCCGCCACGAAGATCGAGGCGATCGGGTCGGCGCGCTCGAAGCCGGTCAGCAGGATCACTGCAGCGGCGACCGCCGTGCCGATGAAGGCGTAGAGGTCGGTGACGATGTGCTGGAAGCTGCCCTCGACGTTGAGGCGGGTGCGGTTCGCCCGGGCCAGGGTGTAGGCGGCCAGCAGGTTGAAGGCGACCCCGACCAGGGCGACCGCGAGGATCAGGCCGGCCTCGACCTCGGGAGGAGAGATCAGACGCCGCACGGCCTCGTAGAGGATCACCGCGGCGAGCACCAGCAGAGTGATCCCGTTGACCTGGGCGGAGAGGATCTCCACCCGCTTGAGCCCGAAGGTCATCGGGCCGGCGGGAGGGCGGCGGGCGAGGTGGATGGCGAGAAGGGAGAAGGCGATCGCGGCCGCGTCGGTGAGCATGTGGCCCGCGTCGGAGAGCAGGGCCAGCGAGTTGGCGACGATGCCCGCCGCCACCTCCAGCGCCATGAAGGCCAGGATCAGCGCCAGCGCGACGGCGAGCAGGCGCCGGTCGGCGTCGTCGGAGACCGCGTGGGCGTGGGGGCGGTGCGGGTGGTCGGAGCCGCTCAACGGACCGCGGGCCCGGGCGGGCTCACTCCCACTCGATCGTCGCCGGAGGCTTCGAGGAGATGTCGAGCGCGACCCGGTTGACGGCGGCGATCTCGTTGATGATCCGGCCGGAGACGCGCTCCAGCAGGTCGTAGGGCAATCTGGCCCAGTCCGCGGTCATCGCGTCGTCGGAGGTGACCGCCCTGATCACGATCGGGTAGGCGTAGGTGCGGCCGTCGCCCTGCACGCCGACCGAGCGGACCACGGGCAGCACGCAGAAGGACTGCCAGAGCTGGCGGTAGAGCTCGGCGGCGCGGATCTCCTCCTGGAGGATCGCGTCGGCGGCGCGCAGGATGTCGAGCCGCTCGCGGTTGACCTCTCCGCCGACGATGCGGATCGCCAGGCCCGGCCCCGGGAAGGGCTGGCGCCAGACCATCCGGTCCGGGAGCCCGAGCTCGGCGCCCACCGCCCTGACCTCGTCTTTGAAGAGCATCCGCAGCGGCTCCACCAGCTCGAAGTCGTACTCCTCGGGCAGCCCCCCGACGTTGTGGTGGGACTTGATCGTGTCCGCCCCGTGGCTGCCCCCGGACTCGATCACGTCGGAGTAGAGCGTGCCCTGCACGAGGTAGTGGACATCGGCGATCTTCGCCGCCTCCTCCTCGAAGACGCGGATGAACTCCTCGCCGATGATCTTCCGCTTGGTCTCGGGATCGTCCACCCCTGCCAGCCGGGCCAGGAAGCGATCCTCGGCATCGACGTGGACGAGCGGGATCCCGAAGCCGCTGAACGCCTCGACCACCTGCTCGGCCTCGTTGAGCCGCATCAGCCCGTGGTCCACGAACACGCAGGTCAGCTGCGCTCCCACGGCCCGGTGGACCAGCATCGCCGCGACCGAGGAGTCCACCCCGCCCGAGAGCCCGCAGATCACCCTGCCCTCGCCGACCTGCGCCCGGACCGCCTCGACCTGCTCGGCGATCACCGAGGCCGGCGACCAGTGCTCCGTGCAGCCGGCGACCTCCCGCAGGAAGTGGGTGAGGATCTCGGTCCCGTAGGGGGTGTGGACGACCTCGGGGTGGAACTGGATCCCGTAGAGGCCGCGCTCGGGGGACTCGCAGGCGGCGACCGGGGAGCCGGGGCTCGAGGCCAGCGCCCTGAACCCGGGAGGGGCCTCGAAGACGGCGTCCCGGTGGCTCATCCAGCAGTGCTGCTCGGCGGGGAGACCGGCCAGCAGGTCACCGCCGTCGTCGATCAGGGTCAGGTCGGTCCGCCCGAACTCGCCCGCCTCGGCCGCCTCGACCCTGCCGCCGAGCGCCTGGACCATCGCCTGCATGCCGTAGCAGATGCCGAGCACCGGAATCCCCAGCTCGGTCAGCTCCGTGGGAAAGCCGGGAGCGCCCGGCTCGTAGACCGAGGCGGGACCGCCCGAGAGCACGAGGCCCCGCGGGCGCCGCTCTCGGATCGTCTCCACGCCGACGTTGGAGGGCATCAGCTCCGCGAACACGCCGCACTCGCGGATCCGCCTCGCGATCAGCTGCGAGTACTGCCCGCCGAAGTCGAGGACCAGCACCTCCTCCCGCCCGGTGAGGAGATCAAGGCCGCGCGCGTCCTCCGCTTCGCGTCCGGGCGCGCGCGGGTCCCGGGCCTCCTCCGCTTCGCGTCCGGGCGCGCGCGGGTCCCGGGCCTCCTCCGCTTCGCGTCCGGGCGCGCGCGGGTCCCGGGCCTCCTCCGCTTCGCGTCCGGGCGCGGTGGCGGCGGATGTCCGGGTTTCGCTCACCTGGCCTCTGGCGAGTGGTGTGTTGCCTGGACCGGCGCAGCGCCGCTGCCGGCGGGTGGTGCGGGGGACCGGTCCGAGGAGCAACCGCACCGCAGGACCGGCGGTGCCAGATCCGTGACAGGACCCGCCGGCCCTGAAACCCGAGGTCTAGTCATCCGCGACCCCGACCGCCTCGGCGACCACCGCTCGCCCGTTCGACCCCATGCCCACGGACTGCTCCTGCTGGAGCCTCTTGCCCTCGCTCTGCAGGGCCGGCGCGATCATCACCTCCGCCCGCTGGAAGGAGCGGATGTCCTCGTAGCCGCAGGTCGCCATCGAGGTCCTCAGCGCCCCCATCAGGTTGAAGGTGCCGTCGTTCTCGTGGGCCGGGCCGAGGAGGATCTCCTCCATCGTGCCGTCCTGCACGGTCGCAACCCGGGTGCCGCGGGGCAGCGAGGGGTGGAAGGTCGCCATCCCCCAGTGGAACCCCTTGCCGGGAGCCTCCTTCGCCCTGGCCAGCGGAGAGCCGACCATCACGGCGTCGGCGCCGCAGGCGATCGCCTTGGACACGTCGCCACCGGTCCGCATGCCGCCGTCGGCGATCACGTTGACGTACTCCCCGGTCTCCAGCATGTGCTGGGAGCGCGCCGCGGCGACGTCGGCAATGGCCGTCGCCTGGGGCACCCCGATGCCCAGCACGCCGCGGGTCGTGCAGGCGGCGCCCGGCCCGACCCCGACCAGCACCCCGACCGCCCCGGTGCGCATCAGGTGCAGCCCGGTCGCGTAGGAGGCGCACCCACCGACCACGGTTGGCACCGGGACCTCCGCGATGAACTCCTTGAGGTTGAGCGGCTCGACGCTGGACGAGACGTGCTCGGCGGAGATCACGGTCCCCTGGATGACCAGGATGTCGACCCCCGCCTCGACCGCGATCTCGTAGAAATCGCGCACTCGCTGCGGGGTCAGCGACCCGCAGGCCACCGCGCCCTGCTCCTTGATCTCGGCAATCCGCCTGCCGACCAGCTCTGGCTTGACCGGCTCGGCGTAGATCTCCTGCATGATCCGGGTCGCCTCCTGCTTGGGGGCGGCGGCGATCTTCTCCAGCCGCTCGTCGGCGTCCTCGAACCGCGTCCAGATGCCCTCCAGGTTGAGCACCCCGAGGCCTCCCAGCCCGTTGACCATCGCCGCCGTCTCGGGGCTGACGACCCCGTCCATGGCAGAGGCCACGAGTGGAAGCTCGAAGCGATAGGGGCCGAGGGTCCAGCTGATGTCTATGTCGTCGGGGTCACGGGTCCGGCGCGAGGGAACGATCGCGATGTCGTCGAACCCGTAGGCGCGCCGCCCCTTCTTGCCCCGACCGATGTCGATCTCCATTCAGGTCCTCCGGGGGTGGCGTTGAGTGGTGAGCCTATGAGCCGCCGCGGACAAGAAAGCCCCGCCGGGGCGGGGCTCGGAACCAGCTATTTCCGGCTTTCCGGGGCGTCTTTGCACTGCCCCCACGATAGTAGCCGTCAGCCCACCTCCGCGGGGACGTCGAGCGGGGCGATCTCGACCCCGGGCAGGATGCGCTCCACCTGGTCGCGGTCCACCGTCCCGGCGCCGAAGTGCTGGGTGGACTCGGCGCCGCAGGCCACCCCGTAGGCCAGGCACTGGGCGGGCGGGGCGCCGTCGAACCGGGCCGCCGCGTAGCCGGCGAGGAAGGCGTCCCCCGACCCCACGCCCGAGACCGGCTCCAGAGCCTCGGTGGAGACCTCGTAGAAGGCGCGACCGCCCTCCTCGTCGACCGCCGCGACGCACCCGTCGGGCCGCGTGACGATCACCTCCCGGGCACCCATCTCGATCAGCCGGGCGAGGCCGGCCGAGAGGTCCCCGGCCCCCTCGAACTCGTGGCCCACCAGCTCCTCGGCCTCGTCGACGTTGGGGGCGATCACCGAGGGCCCGGCGCGCAGCCCGGCCAGCATGGGCTCCCCCTCCGCGTCGAGCAGGGCGGTCACCCCGGCCTCCCGCAGGCCCTTGACGAGACGGGCGTAGATGTCGGGGTCGACCCCCTGCGGCAGGCTGCCGGCGAGCACACAGATCCGGGCGCCCGAGGCCAGGTACTCGAACCGCCGCACGAACTCCTCCAGCTCCTCGGCGGTGACCTCGGGGCCCCGCTCGTTGATCTCGGTCTGCTCGCCGGAGGTCGGGTCGATCAGCGCCAGGTTGATCCGAGTCTCGGCGGCGATGCGGGTGAAGTCGGTGAGGATCGACTCCTCCCCGAGCTGCTCGAGGAAGCGCGCGCCGGCCGGCCCCCCCGCCAGGCCGGTGGCGATCACCGGCCGCCCCAGCAGGCCCAGTGCCCGGGCCACGTTGATTCCCTTCCCGCCCGAGACGGTGCGGCTCTCCACGGCCCTGTGGCGGTGCCCCTGGCGGAAGTTGGGCACGGCGACAGTGCGGTCCAGCGCGGCGTTGAGTGTGACGGTGAGAATCACCCGGCTCTCCTTACCCGATTCCTTCCCTGCGGCGCAACCATCGCACCAGCAGTACTGCAGCGACCAGTATCGCGCACGCGGCGAGCGCCAGCGCAATCCAGCGCTCGGAGACGAAGCTGCGCGCCCGGTCGAAGAGGCCGGCCTTCGGGATGTCCCGGGACGCCACCAGGGTCGCGGTCGCAGCCGGCCTGCCGTCCACCAGGACGGTGGCGGCACCGAGGCGCGCGCCGCGGGCGATCGGCCCCTCGACCTCGCCCGGAGCCCTGATCTCGAGGCTCACCCGCTGTCCCCGGCGCACCCCGACCACCACGGTGCGGGCCGGGACGAGCGGGAGCTCGCCGCCCGCGTAGCGGATCGAGGGGCTGACCACCGCCCTGCCCCTGCGCAGCGGCGCGCGGCGGACGTAGCGCTCGAACCCGTAGTCGAGCAGCCTGACCGTGTCGCTGTCGCGGGTCGCCTCGCTGGGCGCGCCGAGCACCGCGGAGATCAGCTCGACTCCGCGACGCCGCCCGGAGCCGACCAGCACGTAGCCGGCCCCGAGGGTGTGGCCGGTCTTCACCCCGGTCGCCCAGGGCTCGTCGAGCAGCAGCGTGTTGCGGGTGTAGATGCGCTCCGGCGGGCGCAGGCTTGCGAGCAGGGCGGTCCGCGAGTCGGCGATTCTCGCGAAGGCCGGTATCCGCAGCAGCCTGCGGGTCAGGGTGATCAGGTCACGGGCGCTGGAGTAGTTGCCGGGGGCGTCGAGCCCGATCGGGTTGGAGTAGTGGGTGTCGGCCATTCCCAGCGCTGCGGCGCGGAGGTTCATCTGGCGCACGAAGCGGGCCTGACTGCCGGCCGCCGCGACCGCCAGGGTGGCGGCGGCGTCGTTGCCGCTCCGCAGCACCAGCCCGTAGAGGAGATCGCGGACGCTGATCGCCTCCCCCGGAGAGAGGCCCAGCAGCGATTCCCCCGGGATCGCCTGGTAGGGGACCGCCCGGACGCGCCTGGAGAGGGGCAGATCCTGCAGCGCCAGGTATGCGGTCATCAGCTTGGTGGTGCTGGCGATCGGCAGCCGCCGGGCTGCCGCGTGCCCGCTCAGCGGCTCCCCGGTGCGGCCGTCGGCGACCGACCACGCCCTTGCCTCGATCCGTGGTGGCGCCTGCCGGGCCCGGTCCTTCGCTTCGGCAGCCGCCCGCGTCGCGCCGGCCGGGAGCAGCGCCAGCGCCGCCAGGGCGAGGACCGCAACCGTCCTCACCGCAGCTTCAGCTTCTCTCCCTCGGCGAGCGTGAGCGGGTCGACCTCCGGGTTGAGCCGCTGGATCACGGCCACCGGAACGCCGGTGCGCTGGGCGATCAGGGTCAGCGTGTCGCCGCTCTTGACGACGTAGAACCTCGGGGTGCTGCGGTGGGGCTTGGAGTGCTTGACGTTCCTGGTCTGGCCGCCGTGGCCCTTCGGGGACCCGCCTCCGCCCGTCGCGGCGCCGACCACGAGGACGACCGCCGCCACCGCGGCCAGCAGGGCCAGGATGGCGAGCACCCTCGATGGTGCTTTGCGGGTCGTCTTCATCGGTCGGCTGGGCGCTGATTGGAGCGGGGATGGTATAGACGCTCCGGCCCCGATCAGGCGGCGGAAGCCTCCCAGACCTTGTCGCGCAGCCGCGCCGCGGCGGCGGCCGGGTCGGGATCCTCGGCGATGCTCCGCGACGCGGCCACCAGCGCCGCGGCGCGCCCGGGCGCGAAGGCGGGGCCGAGATCGCGGGCCCGGCCGCCCTGGGCGCCCACCCCGGGGACCAGGAAGATCGCGGCCGGCATCAACTCACGCAGACGCCCCAGGCGGCCGGGCTCGGTCGCCCCGACCACGGCCCCGGCGCCGCTGAGGCCCGACGAGCCGGCCAGCCGCGGGGCCAGCCCGGCGACGATCGCCGCCAGGCGCTCGTGAAGCGGAGCGCCGTCCGCGTCGAGGTCCTGCAGGTCGGCGGCCCCCGGGTTCGAGGTGCGCACCAGCGAGAAGACCCCGGCGCCGCGCCGCGCCGCCGCCTCGATCAGCGGCTCCAGGGAGTCCCGGCCGAGCAGCGGATTGGCCGTGATGCCATCGGCGAGCAGGCCGCCGATCCGCCCCCACGGCGTCTCGGTCCCCTCGATCAGGGCCTGGGAGTAGGCCCGGGCGGTGTGGGGTACGTCGCCCCGCTTGCCGTCGGCGACGACCAGCAGGCCGGCCTCGCGGGCCGCCTCGCAGACCTCCTCGAGCGCCGCCCAGCCGGGCGCGCCGAGCCGCTCGAAGCAGGCGAGTTGCGGCTTCACCGCGACGCAGCTCGGCCCGGCCAGCTCGATCAGCTCGCGGCAGCGCGCCGAGGCGGCCTGGGCCGCGAGCGAGGCGGGGTCGCCCCCCTGCCGGTCCCCGGCGCCTCGCAGGGCGCCGGGGTCGGGGTCGAGGCCCAGGCAGACCTGGCTGGCGCGCCTTTCGGTGAGAGCGGCGAGCCGGTCGGCAAAGGGCTCGGGGTCCTGGCTCAGCCCTTGACCTTGGCCTTCAGGGCAGAGCCTGCGGAGAAGCGGGGCACCCTGCCGCCGGGGATCGTGATCCGCTCGCCGGTGCGGGGGTTGACCCCCTGGCGCGGGCCGCGCTCGGCGACGTGGAACTTCCCGAAGCCGGTGAAGCTCACCTCGCCGCCTCCGCCGAGCACATCGGTGATCGCATCGAGCACCGCGTCGACCGCGTCACCCGCGGCCTTCTTGCTGCCGACCCGGTCGTCAGCTGCCAGTCGGTCGAGAAACTCAGCCTTTGTCACGTCGCAATTCCTCCTCGGGCGTTGAGAACGCGCGCAATCTAACAGCGGCCGCGGATGCCGCGGGCACGCGTGGCCGCGGACGCCCCAGGCACGGGCGGCGCCCGCGGACCTCAGGCGCCGAGGCGAGCGGCGCTCGCGGACCTCAGGCGCCGAGGCGAGCGGCGCTCGCGGACCTCAGGCGCCGAGGCGAGCGGCGCTCGCAGACCTCAGGCGCCGTGGAGAGCGGCGCTCGCGGACCTCAGGCGCCGCTCACCGTCATCTCGGCGACCAGCAGGTGCGGGGCGCGGACCGAGCCCCCGAAGGGGACCCAGCGCCCCTCGCTGCCGGCGGCCCCGACGGCTCCGAGCATGCTCACGAGGTCGCTGGCGATCGTGAACTCGCGCACCGGGTCGGTGAGCTCTCCTGCCGAGATCAGCCGGCCCGAGGCGCCGACCGAGAACACCCCGGTGACGGGGTTGACGCCGGAGTGCAGCCCGGCGACGTCGCTCACCAACACCCCGTCCCCGGCCTCGGTGAGGAGCGCCGCGAGGTCTCTCTCGCCCTCGGCGACGACGAGGTTCGAAGCGGAAACGCCGGGCGTCGAGCGGTATCCGGAGCGGCCGGCGCTGGCGGTCGACTCCGTGCCTCCGCGCCGGGCGGTGTAGCTGTCGTGCAGGAAGCTGCGCAGCCGCCCGCCCTCGATCAGCGGGGTGCGTCGCCTCGCCAGGCCCTCGCCGTCGAAGGGCGAGGTGGCAAGACCCCCCGGGTCCAAGCCGTCGTCGGTGAGCACCAACGCCTCGGCCGCCACCTCGGAGCCGAGGCGCTCGGCGAACGGCGAGCGGCCCCGCTGCACGGCATCGGCCCCCAGAGTCGAGCCCACCAGCCCGATGAAGCCCGCGGCGACCGTGGGCTCCAGCACGACCGGGCAGGCCCGCGACTCCGGCTTGCCGGCGCCGATCATCGCCACCGCCCGCTCCGCGGCCTCGCGGCCGATCCCCTCGGGGTCGAGGCCCTGCGGGCCCCTTGCCAGGCCGAACCCCAGGCCGGTCTCGCGCCCGCCGTCCCCCTCGGCCATCGCCTGCAGGTAGGCGTAGCAGCTGGTGGCCTCGTAGGCGCCCTCGATCCCGGTCGAGGAGCTGATCGCGACCCGCTCGGAGCTGTCCGCGTAGACCGCCTGCTCGACGCCCGCGATGCGCCCGTCGGCCGCCAGCGCCGCTCGCTCCACGGCCAGCGCGAGCTCCGCCACGCGCCCCGCGTCCCAGGCGGTGAGAGAGGGATCGCTGAGCCCTGCGATCTCCGGCGGGCGGCCGGCAGGCTCCGGGGCGGCCGCGAACTCGTCGGGGTCGGCGCTGGCGGCGCCGCTCGCCGCCCTCGCGGCGATCTCTGCCGCCCCCTCCTCGCCGATGTCGGTGCCATAGGCAAAGCCGACGCGGCCCCCGCTCCAGGCGCGCACTCCCATCCCCCGCTCGGTGGCGGCGGTGAGGCTCTCGACCGAGCCGCCGTGGACCCGGACCTCGCGGCCGCTGTCCTGGAGGGCGAAGGCCTCGGCCTGCCCGGCCCCCGCCCCCAGGGCGGCGGCGACGGCGCGCCCGGCGAGGGCCTGGAGGTCCATCAGACCGCCGTCCCGCCGACCGTCAGCTCGCGGATCCGGACGTGGCCCTGGCCGGTGCCGACCGGCACCCGCTGGCCGCCCTTGCCGCAGAACCCCGTCTTCATGTCGAAGTCCTCGCCGACCGCGTCGATCGCCGCCAGCGCGTCGAGGCAGTTGCCGATCAGGGTGGCGCCCCGGCAGGGGCGGGTCACCCTGCCGTCCTCGATCAGGTAGCCCTCGGAGACGCCGAAGACGAAGTCGCCGGTCGCCGGCTCGACCTGGCCGCCGGCGAAGGAGACCGCGTAGAAGCCGCGCGGGACCTCGGAGATCATCGCCTCGGGCTCGGCGTCGCCCGGGGCGATGTAGGTGTTGGTCATCCGGGGGATCGGGAGGTGGCGGAAGCTCTCGCGGCGGCCGTTGCCGGTGGAAGCGACGGTGTCGGCCTCGGCGCGCAGCCGGTCGTACAGGAATGAGGTGACCCGCCCCTCCTCGATCACCGCGGTCCTCCGGGTCGGGGTCCCCTCGTCATCGATCGAGTCGGTCCCCCAGGCCTGCGGCAGGCGGCCGTCGTCGAAGGCGTTGAGCAGTGGCTCGGCGACCCGCTCGCCCAGCTTGCCGCGGTACACGCTGGCCTCCTTCTGGACGTGATCGGCCTCGAGGCCGTGTCCGGTCATCTCGTGGAAGAGCACCCCGCCGAAGCCCCCGCCGACCACCACGGGCATCGTGCCCGCGGGGGCGGGATCGGCGTCGAGCAGCGTCAACGCCTTCTGCGCGGCCTGCTCGGCGATCCGGGCCGGGTCGTCCTCGAGCAGCTCGAAGCCCCGGTGGGCGCCGAGCGTCTCGAACCCGGTCTCGACGACGTCGCCGCGGCGGGCGACGGCCTGGGCGGCGAGCCGCACCCGGGTGCGGTCGTCGCCGGCCAGCAGGCCCTCGGAGTTGGCGACGGTGACCTGGCGGCGGCCCTCGCTGTAGGAGGCCGAGAACTGCGTGATCTCGGCGCCCCGGGAGCGGCCGCGCTCGTCGAGTTCGCGCAGGAGCTCGGCCTTGCGCCCGGTCGCCACCCCGGCGGGGGCCACCGAGATCGGCTGCGGTTCGACCTCGACGGCGCGCAGGCGAGCCGGGGAGGCCGCGCCGGCGCCGAGGGCCGAGGCGACCTCCGCCGCGGCGCGCTCGAGGTCCGCGGCGTCGAGGCCGTCGACGTGGGCGAAGTAGGTGGTCCCCCCGCCGATCACCCGGATCCCCGCCCCCTCCTCGCGGCCCGACTGCACGGCCTCGATCCGCGACTCGTCGATCGACATTGCCAGGCCCGAGCGCCGCTCGCAGAAGACTTCGGCGAAGTCTCCGCCGCGGGCCAGCGCCCGGGAGAGCGCCCGCCCCGCGAGATCGGCGCCGATCAGCAGCTCGGCCCCGGCGCTCAAGCGCGGCCCCTGCCGGCGGCCGCCTCGATCACCCTCCCCGCGGCGGTGAACAGCTCCGCCCCGGCCGCCGATCCGGCCGCGTGGTCGGCGCTGCGCCCGCCGGAGTAGTAGACGCGGGCGAAGGGCCGGCGGGTGTGACGGCGGCGGCGCATGAAGGCGCCCGCCTCCTCGGCGTATCCCGAGACCCTGTCGAGGAGCACCCGGTGGGCCTTCGGCATCAGCTCCCGCCCTCCTCGGCGCGGGCCGCCGCCTCTCGCGCGAGGCCACGGAGCAGCGAGCGCATGTCGAAGCAGAGGACCGAGGAGAGCACGAAGCGATCGGTGACCGCGACGGCGGTCAGACCCCCGTGGCGCAGGGCGAACACCTCGCCCTGCTCGGTGGCGACATGGACCTGCTCGGCCGGCTCCTCGCCGGCGGCGTCTGCCGCCTCGAGCAGAGCCGCCGCCGAGTCCCCCCACTCCTCGGGATCGCCGTCGGCGGCGATCACCTCCCCCCCGGCGCCGATGATCGCGGCGCCGCGGAGATCCGGCGACATCTCGGCCAGGAAGGCCAGCGCGCGCTCCGCGGAGGCGGGGGAAACGGCGGGTGCCGGGCTGTCATCGGGCATCTCGGTGAAAATACCGGCCCGTGGGCATCGCCAGAGCATCGTGGATCGTCGTCGTCGCGGCCTGCGCCGTCGCGGCGGTCCTGTTCGCGCTGAGCGGATACACCGGCTACGCGATCACGGTCTCCGCGGTCGGGCTCGCCGCGGCGGTGAACCTGCTGCCGCATCCTTGACGGGCGCCGGGGCGATCCACCGGCCGCAGCCCCTCACCGGGCTCACCCGGCCCTCCCGGTCGCGGTGTGTGGAGTTTTTCTGCCATGAACACCGAAAGTCCACACACCGCCGGGCGGGCGGGTCGGCCCCGGCGCCGGGTGCGGGCGACGGCGGCGCTGGGCGCGGGTCGGCCCCGGCGCCGGGCCACTAGCCGGCACGGTAGGGCCCCCGGCCCTCCCCGAGCTCGCGCAGCGATGTCTCGGGCTCGACGTGGATCAGCACCTCCGCCGAGGGGATCTCGGCCTCGATCGACTCGCGCATCTCGTGGGCGAGGTGGTGCGCCCGCTCGAGGCTGGTGCCGGTCCGGTACTGCACGTGGAGGTCCACGTAGCGCCGCCGGCCCGCCCGCCGCGCGCGCAGCTTGTGGTACCCGGCGACCTCGGGCGTCCTGGCGGCGGCGATCGCCCTCTCGATCCGGTCCATCTCCTCGGTTGGCAGGGCCTCGTCCACCAGCACGCCCGAGGAGCGGCGGATGATGCGGATACCCGCCGCGACGATCACCGCCGCGACGATCAGGGCGGTGATCGAGTCGAAGGCGTCTATCCCGGTGATCCCCACCAGGGCGAGCCCCGCCAGCACCCCGGTCGAGGTGAGCGCGTCCGTGCGCAGGTGCGCCGCGTCCCCCTCCAGGGCGAGGGACTCGTGGTCGCGGGCCTGGCGCGAGATCAGGGTCGAGACAACAAGGTTTGCCACGACCGAGAGGGCCATCACGGCGATGCCCACGCCGAGCCTCTCGACCGATGCCCCACCGACCAGCCGGCGGGTCGCCTCGTAGACGATGATCCCGGCACCGACCAGGATCAGCATCCCCTCCAGGGTCGCGGCCAGGCTCTCGACCTTCTCGTGACCGTAGGGGTGTTCCGCGTCGGCGGGCTCGTCGGCCTTGCGGACGGAGACGAAGGCGACCACCGAGGCCACCAGGTCGATCAGCGAGTGGACCGCCTCGGTGATGATCGCGATCGAGCCGGTGACCGCGCCCGCCGCGATCTTCAGCGCGATCAGGAGCGCGTTCGAGGCGATCGAGAGTCCCGCCGCCCTCGACTTGGTCTTGATCACGCCCCGCCCCCGAGGTGTTCCGCGATCACGCCCCGCCCCCGAGGTGTTCCGCGATCACGCCCCGCCTCCGAGGTGTTCCGCGATCACGCCCCGCCTCCGAGGTGTTCCGCGATCACGCCCCGCCCCCGAGGTGTTCCGCGATCACGCCCCGCCCCCGAGGTGTTCCGCCAGCCTGCGCGCGGCCCGGCCGCGGTGGCTGATCGCGTGCTTCTCGGCCGCGCTCAGCTCGGCCATCGTGCGGGCGTCGGCGGTGCCCGAGTCCGCCGGGAGGAAGGCCGGGTCGTAGCCGAAGCCGCCCTCGCCGCGGGGGCGCTCGGCGAGCGTGCCCTCGCAGCGACCCTCGAATACACGCTCCTCGCCGGAAGGGGTCACGAGCGCGATCGCGCAGACGTAGGCGGCGCGGCGGTCCGCGGCGCCCGAGACCTCTTCCAGCAGCTTCGAGAGGTTCTCCTCGTCGCTCGCCCCGGGGCCCGCATAGCGGGCCGAGCGAACCCCCGGTCGCCCTCCGAGGGCCTCGACGACGATCCCCGAGTCGTCGGCGATCGCGGCTTCCCCCGTCGCCCGGCAGGCGGCGCGGGCCTTGATCAGCGCGTTCTCGGCGAAGGTCTCGCCGGTCTCGGGAGGCATCTCGACACCGTCGGGGAGCGGGCGAAGCTCGGCCCCGGGCAGGACCTGGGCAAGCTCGCGGAGCTTGTGCTCGTTGCGGGTGGCGAGGATCAAGCCGTCGTTGCCCGCTCCTGCGCCTCCCGCAGCAGCGCGATCCCTCCCTCGGCCAGCTCGAGGAGGTGGTCGAGGGACGCTCGGTCAAGAGGCGTGCGCTCCGCCGTGGCCTGGACCTCGACCAGGCCTCCGTCGCCGGTCATCACCACGTTCGCGTCCACCTCCGCAGCGGAGTCCTCGGCGTAGTCGAGATCGCAGAGCGCCTCGCCGCCCACGACCCCGGTGCTGATCGCGGCGACGCTGCCGTCGAGGGGAAGGGCCGAGAGCGCGCCGGCCTCGACCTGGCCCTGCAGGGCCAACTTCAGCGCCACGAAGCCGCCGGTGATCGCCGCGCAGCGGGTCCCGCCGTCGGCCTGAAGCACGTCGCAATCCACGTAGACGCTCCTCTCGCCGAGGGCCTCGAAGTCGACGACGACCCTCAGCGAGCGGCCGATCAGGCGCTGGATCTCGACCCCGCGGCCGTCCTGCCTGCCGCGCGAGATGTCCCGCGCCTTCCGCTCTCCGGTCGAAGCCGGGAGCATCGCGTACTCGGCCGTCACCCACCCGCTGCCCCGCCCCTTCATCCAGCGAGGCACCGAGGGGGAGACCGAGGCGGTGCAGATCACCCTGGTCTCCCCCATCGTGATCAGCGCCGAGCCGTCGGCGGTCGCGACGAAGCCCGGCTCGATGGACACCGGGCGGATCTCCGCGGCGGCGCGGTCGTGGCTGCGCTGGGAGGCCATGCCGCCCAGTCTCTCAGCAATCGGGCCGGCGGCGTGGGCCTCACTTGAAGGCCACCTTGTTCACCGCCTCCTTGATCTTGTCGACGATGACGTCGGCCAGCTCGGTGCCCTGCTTGCCGTTGAACCCCTTCATCGCCGCGACCATCCCGACCATCAGCAGCGAGACGAGCAGGATCAGGCCCACGTACTCGACCGTCCCCTGGCCGCGCTCGCCCTCGACGGCCTCGCGGATCACCCGCAGTCGCCAGTGGACGGCGGTCTGGACTCGCGCGAACAACGACTGAAACATCTGGTCTCCCTTCGATCGGTTTGCCCGACCGACGGTGATCCCCGGGCCTTCGCCGATCCAGACCGCTCCGTCAGGACTCCCTCACGCCACTGCGGCGTTTCTGCGAACGCGGTGTCCGGTGCCGCGCCGAGCGCGGCCCCCGGCCGACCGGCGACGCGGGCCGTGCTCAGATCCTGAAACGCCTCCCGGCCGGCGACGCGGGCCGTGCTCAGATCCTGAAACGCCTCCCGACCGGCGACGCGGGCCGTGCTCAGATCCTGAAACGCCTCCCGGCCGGCGACGCGGGCCGTGCTCAAATCCTGAAACGCCTCCTGGCCGGCGTGCGGTCGGCGCCCTGGGCGCTGCGCGCCCGCACCCGGAGGACGTGGGTCCCCAGCCCGAGGTGCCGGTAGGTCTTGGGGGTTGCGCAGCCGGCGTAGGGACGGCGGTCGAAGCTGCAGCGGAAGCTCGAGCCCGGCTGCGAGGAGGCGAAGCTGAACGTGGCCCTCCGCCGGTCGCGTCGCAGCTGCGCCGAGCTGATCCGGGTCTGGGGCGCGACCGGCCCGACCACGGCGATGCCGGCGAGCTGGTCGCCGGTGGGCAGGAAACGCCGGAGCCGGCCCGAGCCGTCGAGGCCGGCGCGCCCGATCGCGCCCGAGAAATACCCCGACCAGTAGACGTGGCGCGAGTCCACGGCGACGTCCCAGGGGCTTCCGGCCCCGGTGATGAAGCGCTGCCTGACGCCGCTGCCATCGAGGTTGGCGCGGCCGATCGTCCCGTTGCCGTAGTTGGCCCAGTAGACGTGGTCGGCGTCGGTGGCGATTCCCGCCGGGGCCGCGGCACCGGTGATGAAGCGCTGATCGGGCCGCGAGCCGTCGAGGCCCGCCCGGCCGATCGTCCCCGTGGACCGGTTCGTCCAGTAGAGGTGGCGGGCGGCCACCGCGACCCCCTGGGGGTCGGAGGCACCCCTGACCAGGCGCTGGGTCACCCCGCCGCCGTCGAGGTCCGCCCGGCCGATCGTCCCCGGGTCGTAGGCGCCCGGGCGCCCGGCATTGACCCAGTAGAGGTGGCGGGAGCTCACGGCCAGCCCGGCCGGATGGTTGGCGCCGGTGACGAAGGCCGGGTCGACCCCGCCGCCGTCGAGGCCGGCCCGGCCGATCGCCCCGGTCGCGCTGTTGGTCCAGAGCACGAACCCGGAGCCAACCGCCACGTCCCCGGCCCCGCCGTAAGCGCCGAATGCCGCAAATTCGCTGTCGACGTCCGAGCCGCCGGAATCGGACCTGGCGACGGTTCCCTTCGAGGTGGGCCAGTAGATGTGCCCGGCGTCCACCGCGACGCCGCCCGGCCGCCCCGCCGACCCGATGAAGCCCTGATCGGGCGCCGAGCCGTCGAGCTTGGCGCGGCCGATCGAGTCGGTGCCGAGGTTCGACCAGTAGATGTGCCCGGCGTCCACCGCGACGCCGTTGATCGAGCCGTAGGGAGAGCCGATCCCCGACACGAAGCGCTGCTCGGCGCCCGAGCCGTCGAGGTTGGCGCGACCGATGGTGGCGAAGTTCGTCCAGTAGAGGTGGCCCGAGTCCACCGCGACCCCGAAGGGCAGCATCGCGCCGTTGACGAAACTCTGGTCTGCGCCGGATCCGTCGAGGTTGGCGCGGCCGATCGCCTGGGTGCCGTAGTTGACCCAGTAGATGTGGCCCCCGCCGACCGCCAGCCCCCAGGGCTTGTGCGCCCCGGTGATGAAGTCGCGGTCGGCGCCCGTGCCGTCGAGGTTGGCGCGGCCGATCGTGCCGCGGAAGTTGGTCCAGTAGAGGTGGGCTCCGTCCACGGCGACGGCCTCGGGGCGGCCGGCACGCCTGACCAGAGGCTCTGCGAAGGACCCGTCCAGGCCGGCGCGGACGATCGTCCCCGAGCCGGTGGCCCAGTAGAGGTGCGAGCCGTCGCTGGCGACCCCGCGGGGATCGGCGTCGGTCACCAGGTCTCCGTCGGCGGCGCTTCCGTCGAGGGCGGATCGCCCCACCCCCCCACCGTGGGACCAGTAGATCCCGAAGGGGTCCGCGGCAGGGGCCGCCGGTGCGGCCCCCAGGAGCGCCGCTGCGAACACCACGACGAAGGCGACCCACCGAAGCGGGAGCCGCGCCGAATCCCCTGCGATTGCGCCCGATCTCTCCATCCTTGTCACCCCAACGATACGGGCCTCCAGGACCCGCCGGGGCGACCGGGCGGGCGGGCTACCGGCGTGCCACGGCCGGATCGGGGCGGCGCGGATACGCTGAGCCGCGATGCGGGTCCTCGTCGTCACCAACTTCGTGCCCGATCCGGCCGCGCCCCAGCGCGGCCGCTGGGTCCGCGACCAGGTCGAGCAGACGCGCCGCCTCGGGGTCGAGGTCGAGTTCCTCGCCTTCCCGGTTGGGCGGCGGGAGTACGGGCCGGCGGTGCGGCGGATCAGACGCACCCTCCGCGAGCGGTCCTTCGACCTCGTCCACGCCCACTACGGGCTGGTCGGCTGGTGCGCGCTGCTGGCCGGGGCGCGGCCGCTGGTGGTCACCTTCCACGGCACCGACATCCGTCACCCGGTGGTCGGCCGGCTCTCGCGGCTGCTCGCCCGCCGGGTGGACCTTGCCGCGGCAGCCTCACGCTCCCTGTTCGCCGAGCACGACGGCCGGCCCCGCCTGCCGCGGGTGGCAGGCGCGAGCGCGGTGCTTCCCTGCGGCCCGGAGCTCGGGCCCTTCCGGCCGATCCCCCGCGCCGAGGCCCGCGGCGAGCTCGGCCTCGACCCGGAGGGCCGCTACCTCTTCTTCCCGGCCAACCCCGCCCGCGCCGAGAAACGCTACGACCGCGCGGTCAAGCTGGCCTCGGCCTGCGGCGCGAGGCTCCTGAGCGGGGGGGGCATCCCGCCCGAGCGGATGCCGCTGTGGGTCAACGCCGCCGGCGCGATGCTGGTCACCTCCGAGTACGAGGGCTTCGGGATGGCCTGCCTGGAGGCGCTCTCCTGCGGCGTCCCGGTGCTCTCGACCCCGGTCGGCATCGCCCCCTACGCGCTCGGTGGGATCGAGGGCTGCCTCTGCGCCGAGTTCGACACCGAGCGGTGGCGCGAGGCCGCCGCCCCCCACCTCGACGCCGCGGAGCCGCGGGTCGAGGGGGCCGCCAGGGCCGCCGCCTTCTCCGCGGAGACGATGGCCGAGCGGGTCGTGCTCGCTTACGCCGAGTTGCTCGGTAATGATGGGGGCGAGATGGTGCCGGGATCACGGACAAGCGGCGGCGGTTCGGCCGGGAACGGCGATGGCGTCTAAGCGCTCGATGCGAAAGAGGCTTCGCGCCCTCGGCGAGAGCGAGGCGCGCGAGCGGCGCGACCTCGGAGCCGCGGTCCTCGAGATGTTTCGCGAGGGCGAGGTGGACTTCGCGCGGATCGAGGCGGCCGGCGCGCGGATCTCGGAGACCGAGCGTGAGTCGGCCGAGCTCCGGGGAGCGCTCGGGATCGAGGAGCCCGCCCCCGGGCGGGCTTCGGCCGCGACCGCTCCCGGGACGGCCCCCTCCCGGCCGGTGAAGGCCGAGGCCGGCGCGCAGCCCGCCACCGAGGTCAAGCCCCTGCCGGCCCCGCCTGGCGGCGGGCACTCGCCGGCGCCGGGGGCTCCGGCTGCGGCGCCGGAGTCCGCCGAGCCCTCCTCCGCGACCGGGGAGACGGCGGCGGAGCCCCCCGAGCCCGCGCCGGCGCCGGCGGAGCCGGCAGGGAGGGCAGCTGAGCCGGCCGGGGGCGCCGCTGGGTCGGCCGAGAGCATCGCTGAGCCGGCCGGGGGCGCCGCTGGATCGGCCGAGAGCATCGCTGAGCCGGCCGCGGGCGCCGCTGGGTCGGGCGCGGGCGCCGTTGGGTCGGCCGGGGGCGCCGCCGGGTCGGGCGGGGAGGCGACGGAGCAGGCCGAGCGGATCGAGGTCCCGCCCGAGGACGACCGCTCCGCCGCGGTGATCGCGGAGCTGGAATCCGACCTCGAGCGCGAGCGCCGGCGGGTGGCACAGGGCCTCGAGGGCCTGAAGGCCGAGCTCGACGCCGCGACCGAGCGCGCCGAGCGGGCAGAGGAGGCGGCTCGCCGCCGGGAGGCGGAGGTTCGAACGGCCGCCGCGGAATGGCTGCGCGGCCAGGCGGAGGCGATGCGCCACGAGGCGCTCCGGCAGGTCCGCACCGAGCTCGCCTCCGGGAGCGGGGAGAAGGGACCGCCGGAGAAGGGATCGGCCGGCGAGGGCGGCGCGTCGGAGGCCGCGCTGGCCGAGATGGCCGAGCGCTCCAACGAGGCGAACGCCCGCGCCGAGAGAGCCGAGGCCGCGCTGGCCGAGGCGACCGCCGAGGCCGAGCAGCGCGGCCGCAGCGCGGCCGAGGAGAGCCTCGGCAAGGAGCTTGCCGCCCGCGAGGAGGAGCTGCGCCAGGAGAGGGAGGCGAAGGCCGCGGCGCTGGAGTCGGCAGAGCGCCGGCTCGCCGAGATCGAGGCCCAGGTCGAGCAGGCGGAGCGCCGGGCGGCCCAGGCCGGCGGCGGCGGTGGCGCCCCGGGCGGGCGGGTCGCGCTCAACCTGGCGACCTTCGACCAGCTCCGCGCGCTCGGCCTCTCGCCCACCCAGGCCAACCGGGTGATCGCCTACCGCGAGCGCCTCGGCGGCTACAAGTCCCTCTCCGATCTCGGGCACGTGCCGGGCATGCCGGAGAGCCTGGTCGCCGAGCTGGGGGAGAAGCTGGAGCTCTAGGTGTTCGGCCGCGGCAAGGACAAGCAGACCTCGCGCGAGCGCTCGGAGCTACGCCGGCACCTGCGTGACCTCGGCGAGCTGCGGGAGGAGAGGCTGCGCGAGCTCGGAGACCTCGCCTACGAGATGCAGCGCTCCGGGCGGGTGCTTCGCGACCCCCTCTGGAAGAAGGCCGCCGAGGTCGCAGCGCTGGACGACGAGGCCGAGCTGGTCCACCGCGGCCTGAAGGAGAGGCTGACCATCGCCCAGCTCGGCGAGCTCGGCCCGACCGGGCTCAGCTCAGGCTCCAGCGACCCGCAAGCCGCCGGCGATGCTCCGAAGCGGCCTCCGCCGGAGCCCGGCGGGGAGTGAGCGAGGTGTCCGTGAGAGCGCGAAGGGTCGCGCCGACCGAGGCGGCCAGGGCGGCGGGGGCGTAGCCCCCCTCGAGGCAGACGAGCACACCCACATCCAGCTCCGCCGCCGCGTCGCGCAGCGAGGCCGCCATCTCCGCGTAGCCGGCCTCGTCCACCGCGCACTCGGCCAGCGGGTCCTCCCGGTGGGCGTCGTAGCCGGCGGAGACGATCAGCAGGTCGGGCTCGAACCGCAGGGCGATCGGCACCACGACCGACTGGATCAGGGCGAGAAAGAGGTCGTTGCCGGCCCCCGGCGGCACCGGCAGGTTGACGGTGTACCCCTCCCCCGCCCCCGAGCCGGCCTCCGAGGGCGCCCCGGTACCCGGATAGAGCGGGCTCTGGTGGATGGAGGCGAAGAGCACCCTGTCGCTGCCGTAGAAGATCTCCTGGGTGCCGTTGCCGTGGTGCACGTCCCAGTCCACGACCATCACCCGCTCGGCGCCGCAGGCCTCGATCGCGTGGGCGGCCGCCACCGCGACGTTGTTGAACAGGCAGAAGCCCATCGCGCGGCCGGCCTCGGCATGGTGCCCCGGCGGGCGCAGCCCGCAGAAGACCTGTCGCTCGGAGCCCGAGAGCAGCAGCGAGGCGCCCTCCGCCGCGGCGCCCGCGGCCCTCAGCGCCGCCCGGTAGGAGGCCTCGCTGGCGAGGGTGTCCGCGTCGATCGCACCGCCGCCCCGGGCGCTCAGCGCCTCGACCATGTCGACGTGGGCCGGGGTGTGGACCCGCTCCACCTGCTCGCGCCTGGCGGCCGGGGCCTCCGCGACCTCGAATCCGCACCAGCCCTCGGACTCCAGCCTCGCCTCCACGGCGCGGATCCGGCCGGCGTTCTCGGGGTGCGCGCCGGTGTCGTGCTCGAGCGAGAGGGGGTGGCGGTAGTAGAGGGCCACGGACAGATACCGTACCCGCGGAATTGGGCGCCGCCGCGGACGACAGAGATCGCTTCGACGTCGCCGTGATCGGCGCCGGCGCCGCGGGGCTGTGGACGGCCCTGTGCGCCGCCGAGGCAGGGGGCTCGGTCTGCCTCCTCTCGCGCAAGCCCCTCTCGGAGAGCGCCAGCTTCTGGGCCCAGGGCGGGCTGGCCGCGGTGCTCGAGCCCGGGGACAGCGCCGAGCGTCACGCTGAGGACACGATCGCCGCCGGGCGCGGCCTCTGCCGTCCCTCGGCGGTGGACGTCCTGGTCCGCGAGGCTCCCGCCATGGTCTCCGAGCTCCGCTCCCGCGGGGTCCACTTCGACCTCGATCCGGCGGGCAACCCGGCGCTGGGCCTGGAGGGCGGCCACACGCGACGCCGGATAGTGCACTCGGGTGGCAGCCAGACCGGCCGCGAGCTGACCGCGAGGCTGGCGGCCCTGGTCGCCCGCGAAGAGCGGATCGACGTCCGGGAGGAGACCTCCGCGGTGGCCCTGGTCGGGGACGGGCGGCGCTGCGCCGGGCTGCTCACCGACTCGGGCACGGTGGTCGCGGCGGCGACCGTGATGGCGACCGGTGGCGCGGCCGCCCTCTGGCGGCGCACCACGAACCCCTGGGGCGCCATCGGGGCTGGGCCTGTGCTGGCGCAGGCGGCCGGCGCCGACCTCGCCGACCTCGAGTTCTGCCAGTTCCACCCCACCGCGCTGGCGATGGCGGGGAGCCGGTTCGACGGGACGCTGATCACCGAGGCGGTGAGGGGTGAGGGAGCGACCCTCCTCGACGCCGCCGGGGAGCGCTTCACCGGGGAGCTCGAGCCCCGCGACGCCGTCACCGTGGCGATCCTCGAGCGGATGCGGGACGAGGGCGCCAACCACGTCGGCCTCGACCTGCGGTCCGTGGACCCCGAGCGCTTCCCCAGCGTCTTCGCGACCCTCCGCGAGGCGGGGCTGGACCCCGAGCGAGACCCCGTCCCGGTCTCCCCCGCCGCGCACTACCTGATGGGCGGGATCGCGGTGGACCTCGACGGCCGCTCCTCGCTGGCCGGGCTCTACGCGGTCGGCGAGTGCTCGTGCACCGGCCTCCACGGGGCCAACCGCCTGGCCTCCAACTCGCTGAGCGAGTGCTTCGTGTTCGGCCGGCGGGCGGCCCACGCGGCCCTCGCCGAGCCCGCGCCGGCGGTGGTCCCCGAGCCCGGCGAGTGGCGCTTCGACCCGCCCACCGAGCGAACCCGCGAGGAGGTCTGGCGCCTCGCGGGTCCGCTGCGGCGGCCCGAGGAGCTGGCCGAGCTGCGGGGGGACCCCTACCCGCTGGCCCGGGCGATCGCCGCCTGCGCGCTGGAGAGGCGCGAGTCGCGCGGCGGCCACCGCCGGGCCGACTTCCCCGACCCCGACCCCGCGCTGGAGGGCGTCCACTTCGTGCTCTCCCGGGACGGGGGCATCCGCGCCGAGGCCTGGCGCTGAGCCCCGCCTTGACGGCCGCCGCCGGACGCCCTAGATTGACGCCGGGCCCCGGGAAAGCGGGGGTTTGGAGCCGCGTTCGCATCCCCGGGGAACTGCGAGCCCGGCCAGCCGATCGAGGGAAAGGAGCTCCGAGGATGTCTCTAGCCAGGAAGGCGGCGGTCCTGCTGCTCGTCGCGGTCGTAGCGCTGGGCACGGCCAGCGTCGCGCTCGGGAAGTTCACCAAGGGCATCTACCGCAGCAAGCCGCCGGCCGGCCGGGTCAGCTACGTGGACTTCAGCTTCACCGCGACGGCGGCGAAGGCGAAGACCTTCCGCTTCACCTATCGGAAGCCGGGCGCCTGCACCGACGGCCACGCTGCGGTGGGGGACGAAACCGCTTACCGCATTCCGGCGGCCGCGATCAACTCGGCCGGCAGGTTCGCCGTCCACCTCACCGTGGGTGACAGCAAGCTGGACATCGCCGGCAAGGTCTCCGGCCGCAAGGCCTCGGGCACCCTGCGCGACCGTTTCAGCGTCGGCGCCGTGAGGTGCGACACCACGGCGATGAGCTGGAAGGCCTTCCACCTGGGATAGGCGCCGCCGCCCGCCCGCGGGGACTCCGCGGGCGGGCCGCCCGGGTAGCGTCCAGGAGGTGCTCCTAGGGGTCGACGTGGGCGGGACGTTCACCGACGCGGTGCTGGTCGACGGCGGCACGATCCGCACGGCCAAGGTCCCGACCACCCCCATCGACCAGTCCGAGGCGGTGATGCGGGCGGTGGCCGAGGTCCTCGCGGCTGCCGGAGCCCCGCCGGGTGACGTCGACGTCTTCGCCCACGGGATGACCGTCGGGACCAACGCACTGCTCGAGGAGCGGGGCGCGAGGACCGCCCTGGTCGCCACCGGGGGCTTCACCGACCTGCTCGAGATCGGCCGCCAGGATCGCCCCCAGCTCTACCGCCTCTGCGAGCCCAAGCCCCGGCCCCTGGTCGAGGAGGCGATGCGGTTCGGAGCGCCGGGCCGGACGGGGCCGCGCGGGGAGGTCGAGCCGCTCGCGGAGGAGCAGGCGGCCGCCCTCGCCGAGGCGGTCGCCGCCGCCGGCCCCGAGTCGGTCGCCGTCTGCCTGCTCTTCTCCTACGTGGACCCCGCCCAGGAGGCGCGGGTGGCCCGGCGGCTCCGCGAGGCGATGCCGGGGGTGCACGTCTCCGTCTCCCACGAGGTGCTGCCCCGCTTCCGGGAGTTCGAGCGCTGCTCGACGACCGTGATTGACGCCTACCTCTCCCCCCTGCTGGACCGCTACCTGGGCTCCCTGGCGCGGGCCGCCGGCGAGGCCGGGCTGCCGGAGCCGCTCGTGATGCGCTCCTCCGGGGGCGTCGCACCGGCCCCCGAGGCCGCCAGGTCGGGGGCCTGGAGCGTCCTCTCGGGGCCGGCCGGGGGGGCGGTCGGCGCCGGGCTGCTCGCCCGCGTCTCGGGCGACGGCAACGCCCTCGGCTTCGACATGGGCGGGACCTCGTGCGACGTCTGCGCGGTCCAGAGGGGCCGGGTCCGGCGGACCGAGGAGCGGCGGATC
Source organism: Solirubrobacterales bacterium (assembly GCA_046330315.1). Taxonomy (GTDB): domain Bacteria; phylum Actinomycetota; class Thermoleophilia; order Solirubrobacterales; family 70-9; genus JAXLSZ01. Next base: position 66,727 of record JAXLSZ010000004.1, on the reverse strand, counting down.
GCCGGGCGGGTGATCCAGCTGCCGATGGTGGACGTCCACACCGTGGGGGCCGGCGGGGGCTCGGTGGGGTGGCGGGACCCGGGCGGGGCGTTGCGGGTCGGCCCGCGCTCGGCCGGCGCCGACCCCGGGCCCGCCTGCTACGGGCGCGGCGGCACCGAGCCGACCGTCACCGACGCGAACCTGCTGCTCGGCTACCTCGCCGACGGCTCGGAGCTGGCCGGCGGCGTCTGCCTCGACCGCGCGGCGGCGGAGGCGTCCCTCGCCCGCCTCTCCTCGCAGCTCGGCCTCGACCCGATCAGCACGGCCGAGGGGGTTGTCCGGATCGCCAACCAGGAGATGATGCGCGCGATGCGGGTGGTCACCGTCGAGCGCGGGATCGACCCCCGGGACCACTCGCTGATGCCCTTCGGCGGGGCCGGCCCGATGCACGCGGCGGCGATCGCGGAGGAGCTCGGCGTGGACCGGATGCTCTGCCCGCGGGCCGGCGGGGTCCTCTCTGCGCTCGGGCTGTGCGCGTCGGAGCGCCGGCGCGACACCACCCGGACGGTGATGCTGAGCGGGGACGGGCTGAGCGCGCAGCGGATCGCCGCGGAGGTGGCCTCGATGATCGAGTGGCTCGGGGCCGGCATGGAGGCGGCGCGCCCGGAGGTGACCTACCGGATGCGCTACGCGGGGCAGGCGTTCGAGCTGGCCGTGGAGGGGCCGGTGCGCCCCGACCCGGCGGAGCTGGCGGAGCGCTTCGAGGCCGCCCACGAGGCGCGCTACGGCTACCGGGACCCCGGCTCGGCGATCGAGCTGGTGGACATCCGCCTGGCCCTCGTCACCGCGGGCCCGGACCTGCGCCCCTCGGCGGCGGCCGGGGCGGGGCTCTCCGAAGCGTCGCGCCCGGCCCGCTTCGGGGGCGCCTGGCGCGATACCCGGATCCTGCGGGGCGAGCCGCCCGCGGGGACGAGCGTCTGCGGGCCGGCCATCTTCGAGATGCCCGAGACCACCCTCGTCCTGCCCCCGGGCTGGGAGTGCGAGGTGGACGGCGCGGGGACCCTGGTTGCCGGGAGGGCCGCCGGGTGAGCACGCTGGATCCGATCGGCCTCCAGGTCCTGGTGGGCTCGCTGCGCTCCGCCTGCGAGGAGATGGGCGCGGTGCTGATCGGAGCCTCGCACTCGGCCAACATCAAGGAGCGCCACGACTGCTCGACCGCCCTCTTCGACGCCGCGGGCGAGCTGGTCATGCAGGCCGAGCACATCCCCGTCCACCTCGGCTCGATGCCGGAGTCGGTCGCCGCGGTGATCAGGCGCGGCCCGGCGCCGGGGGACTGCTGGATCCTCAACGACCCCTTCCGCGGCGGCACCCACCTTCCGGACATCACCCTGATCGAGCCGGTCCACTCGGCCGACCGGCTGATCGGGTTCGCCGCCAGCCGTGCCCACCATGCCGACGTCGGCGGGCCCACCCCGGGGAGCATGCCCGCCCGCTCGCGGACGATCGAGGAGGAGGGGGTGCTGATCCCTCCCACCCGGGCCGACGACACGACCCTGCGCGAGCTCTCCTCGCGGATGCGAAACCCCGGGCAGCGGCTCGCCGACCTGCGCGCCCAGCGGGCGGCCAACCGCACCGGCTCGGGCAGGCTCCTCGAGCTCTGCGCCGCGCTCGGCGAGGACGCGCTCGCCGAGGGGATGGCGGCGATCCTCGACTACGCCGAGCGCCGCGCCCGCGCCGCCCTGGCCGGAATCCCCGACGGGGACTGGGAGGCGACGGACTGCCTCGAGGACGACGCGGACGGCGGCGCTGGCAGGATCGCCCTGCGGGTCCGGGCCGAGGTCCGCGGCGACCGGCTGGCTCTCGACTTCTCCGGCACCGACGCCCAGGTCGAGGGCAACCTCAACTGCCCGCTGGCGGTGACACGCTCGGCCGCCTTCTTCGCGGTGCGGGCGCTCACCGACCCGGATGCCCCGCCCAGCGGGGGCGCCTACCGGCCGGTCTCCGTGAGTGCGCCGGAGGGCTGCCTCCTCAACGCCCGGCCGCCGGCCGCGGTCGCGGCCGGCAACGTCGAGACCTCCAGCAGGGTGGCCGACCTGGTGATCTCGGCGCTCGCCGCTGCGGGCGGCGGTCCCGCGCAGGGCCAGGGCACGATGAACAACCTGACCCTGGCCGGGGAGGGCTTCACCTACTACGAGACGGTCGGCGGCGGACAGGGCGCCTGCCCCGACCGGGCCGGCCCCAGCGCCGTGCACGTGGCGATGTCGAACACGCTGAACACGCCGATCGAGGCGCTCGAGACGGAGTTCCCGCTCCGCGTCACCGAGCTCTCGCTGCGCCGCGGCAGCGGCGGACCGGGCAGCCGGGCCGGCGGGGACGGGATCTGCCGCGAGATCGAGGCACTGGTCCCGATGGGCTTCGCGATGATCACCGAGCGCCGCGCGGTCGCTCCGCGCGGGCGCGACGGCGGCGGCGACGGCGAGCCGGGGAGGAACCTGCTCAACGGCGCCCCGCTCCCGTCGAAGTGCGAGGGGAGGCTCAAGCCCGGCGACCGGCTGCGGATCGAGACCCCGGGAGGCGGCGGGCACGGAGAGGGTGGCGGATGAGGCGGGTCGAGGCGAACGGCATCGAGATCGCCTGCGAGGACACCGGCGGCGACGGAGCGGAGGTGGTCTTCGTGCACGGGCTGGGGGGCTCGGCCAACGGCTGGCTGGCCCAGCTCGAGGAGTGCCGCCGGCGCGGCTGGCGCGGCGTCGCCCACGACCAGCGGGGGGCCGGCCGCAGCTCGCGGCCCCCGGGGCCCTACTCGGTCGAACTGTGGGCCGAGGACCTGCTGGCCCTGCTCGACGCTCTGGGGGTCCGAAGGCCGGCCCTGGTCGGCCACTCGGTGGGCTGCATGGTCGCCGGGCGCGCCGCGCTGGGCCTGGGCGGCCGCCTGCGCGGTCTGGCCCTCTGCGGCGGCGCCCTGCGCTGGCAGCCCGCGGCCACCCCGGTCTTCGGGGAGCGCGCCCGCATGTCGCGCTCCGGCCGCCTCGACGAGATCGCCGAGCAGGTGACCGCGGCCGGGCTTTCGGAGCGCTGCCGGCGGGAGGACCCGCGGCTGGTGGGTCTGATGCGCGAGATGATCTCCTCCAACGACCCCGAGGGCTACGCGCTCGGCGCCGAGGCGACCGCGGAAGGGACGATGGCCGATCCGGGCCCGATCCGGGCCCCGGTGCTCGCCTTCTGCGGTTCCGAGGACCCGGTGACGCCCCCCTCCGCCGCCGCCGAGATCGCCGCCGCGGTCCCGTGCGGAGCCGTGGCCGAGGTCGCCGGGGCCGCTCACTGGTGCATGCTCGAGAACCCGGCCGAGACCAATCGCGTCCTGTTCGGGTTCCTGGCCGGTCTGGCCGGGTAGCCAGGAGGCTGGCTGCCCGGCCAGTTTCCCGCTGCAGAGCCGATCCGGATACTTAGATGTAACTGGGGAGGAAGCTCGTGACAAGTTTCACATACTTGAATTCGTCGCGATCTTCTCTACAATCTCGCGCCCCGAGGGTGGCCCAGACGGCCGCGAAGGCCCTCCCCCCGCCCTTCAAGCCAGAGACACCCCCCGACCTCACAGGTAAAGCTCACCAATGCCGATCGCATTCAAGGAATGGGCCGTCACCGTGCGTGCGCTCGCCGAGGGCGAGCAGCTGATCACGCTGCGCAAGGGCGGCATCCGAGAGGAGAACAAGCACTTCGAGCTCGAGCACGATCGCTTCTTCCTCTACCCCACCTTCGACCACCAGCGCAACGACCTGGTCCGCCCCTCCCACCATCCGGAGCTGCGCCGGGCCCTCGAGGAGGGCGTCTGGCCCGACGAGGAGCCGCCCCCGCGGGCGCTGATCCAGGACGGCGGCATCCCCCAGCCCGACCGGGTCAGGATCCGGGCCTGGGCGGAGGTCACCGACCACTTCACGATCACCGAGCGCCGGATCGTGGACGGGCTCTCCCCCTTCTACATCTGGACCCCCGACTACGCCGAGAAGCGGCTTCGCTGGAAGCGGCGCCACCCCCTGCACGTGCTGCTGCTGAGGGTCCACCGCATCCCGCGGCCGGTCACCGTCCGGGTCCGCGAGGAATACCACGGCTGCCGCTCCTGGGTCGAGATCGACCGCGACCTCCCCTTCGAGGGAACACCCGTGATGGCCGACGAGGAGTTCTCGCGGGCCCGCGAGGAGATCGAGGCCCTCTGCGCCGAGGCCGAGCCGGTCCTCGCCTGACCTGCTCGACCGGACGGGCGCGCCGAGCGCCCGGAGCCACCTGAGCGGGCGCCCGCAGGGCTCCGCTGCCCGGCACGGGCGGTGGCGGCTTGCCCCTCGGCGCCCCGGCCGCCCGGCCCGGCCCGCGCGAGGATGGGCCCCGCTGTCCGGCCTGCGAGGCCGACCCACTGGCTAGCCTGCAGGCGGTGCCCTGGGTAGAGACCGAGTCGCTCAGCTTCACCGCCCGCCACGACAGCGGCGACGCCGCCTACGCGGAGCGCACCCTCGACCGCCTGGAGGACCTGCGGCTGCGCCTCGAGGACCGCTTCCAGGAGGTCCCGGGCGGGATCACCGTGGTGGTCCACACCAACCCCGCGTGGCTCTCGATGGCCCACCCCTTCCTGCCGGCCGCCCGGTGGTCGGCGGCGCCGGCGGGCCGCAGGTACCTGGCCGGCTGGGCGATGGAGAGCGAGCTGCACGTGCTCAACGACCGCCACATCGACCGCCGCGCGGCCGGAGAGGACTCCAGGGAGGCACTGCGGGGCACCGCCGAGCGCCTCTACGCCCAGCTCGTGGTCGCGGCCAACAACCCGGCCCTCCCGCCCGCCTGGACTCCGACGCGGTTCGCGCGATACCTGCGCTGGGCCTGGCTCGTCGAGGGCGCGGCACAGTACTTCGCCCGCCAGGTCGGGCTCTACCGCGCGGCGGTGATCCGCCGGCTGCGCGAGGGCTCGCGGCCCTCCTTTCCGCCCGGCCAGCGGGACGCCGTGATCCTCGGTGGCACCGTCTTCGACATGCTCGAGGAGGAGCGCGGCTCGCAGGCCTGCGAGCTGCTGGTCTCGAGGCTGCGGAGGGAGGGCGCCGCGGCGAACCTCGAGGCCGCCTTCGACGCCCGGATGCGCGAGATCGAGGCGGGCTGGCGCGACTACCTGCGGGAGGTCTCGAGGCCGGCGGTCGAGTAGCCGCAGGGGCCGGAGGCGCCTCCGCCACCCGCTCCGGGCCCCACTATATTTTCTGAAGTGATACCCTTTTCCCGTCAACCCGACCCGGATTCAGGAGATTTGAGAGCCGATGGCGACGAGGGCCGAGCTGGACATCGACCAGGTCAAGAGGCGGATCGAGGAGATCACCCCTGCGCAGGCGCACCGCGAGCTCGCTTCGGGCGAGGCGGTGCTGATCGACGTCCGTGAGCCCCACGAGCACGCCGAGGCGCATCTGGAGGGCGACACGCTGGTCCCGCTCGGCGAGTTGACCGAGAGGATCGACGAGGAGGCCCCCGACACCGACCGGCGCCTGATCGTCTACTGCCGGGTCGGCAACCGCTCGGCGCGCGCGGCCCTCGACCTCGAGGCGCTGGGCTACGCGAACGTCGCCTCGGTCGCGGGCGGCATCCTCGAGTGGCAGCAGCAGGGGCTCCCGGTCCTCGCAGCCGCGGGCCTGAGCCCCGAACAGCGCATGCGCTACTCCCGCCACACGCTGCTGCCCGAGGTCGGAGTCGAGGGCCAGCTCGCGCTGCTGAACTCGAAGGTCCTGCTGATCGGGGCCGGGGGGCTCGGCTCGCCGGCCGCCCTCTACCTGGCCGCCGCCGGGATCGGGACACTCGGCATCATCGACGACGACGTCGTGGACGAGTCGAACCTGCAGCGCCAGGTGATCCACACCACCGAGCGGGTCGGGATGCCCAAGACGGAGTCGGCCCGGCGCCAGATACAGGCGCTGAACCCCGACGTCGAGGCGGTCGAGTACCGCGAGCGCCTCAGCGCCGGGAACATCCTCGAGGTGATCGGCGGATTCGACGTGATCGTCGACGGGGTGGACAACTTCCCCACCCGCTACCTGCTCAACGACGCCTCGGTGCGGCTTCGCAAGCCGGTCGTCTCGGCTTCGATCCTCGCCTTCGACGGCCAGATCTCCACCTTCCTGCCCTTCGAGGGTCCCTGCTACCGGTGCCTGTATCCGACCCCGCCGCCGCCAGAGCTCGCGCCGAGCTGCGGCGCCGCCGGAGTCCTCGGGGTGATGGCCGGCGTGATGGGCCTGCTGCAGGCCAACGAGGTGATCAAGCTCGTCGCGGGGATCGGCGAGCCGCTGGTCGGCAGGCTGCTCCTCTACGAGTCGCTCGGCACGAGGTTCACCGAGCTCAAGGTCCGGCGCGATCCCGAGTGCCCGATCTGCGGTCCCGACGCTCCGGAGATCCCCGAGTCCGAGCTCGGCAAGTTCCCCGATTACGAGCTGTTCTGCGCCGCCTAGCGTAGGATCGTCGCCGATGCCGACGATCAGGATTCCACCGGTTCTGCGCGCCAGCACAGGCGGCGAGGACGAGGTCAGCGCGGATGGGGCCGACGTCGGCGAGGCGCTGCGCGCCCTCGCCGAGGCGCATCCCGACACCCGGGAGCAGCTCTTCGGCCCCGACGGGGAGCTCAACCGCTACGTCAACGTCTACCTCAACGACGAGGACGTGCGGGTCCTCGACGGCCTGGGCACCGCGGTCAGCGCCGCGGACACGATCGTCATCCTGCCGGCGATGGCCGGCGGTTCCTGAGCCTCAGCGCGCCCGCCGGGCCGGCCGCTCCGCTACCGGCTCTCTGATCTGCCCCAGCAGGTCTGCCATGCCGAGCTCCTCGGCGGTGCGCTCCGCGTCGGATAGCAGCGAGGTGGCCCGCTTCGCGTCGCCGGCCTTGCCGCGCGCGGCCAGCGAGCGGGCAAGCTCGTAGCGGGAGCGCGCCAGCCACGGCAGCGCGCCGGCCCGCTCGTTGACGGCCACCGCCTCGGCGAGCAGCTCGATCGCCGTCGCATGGTCGCCCTCGGCGGCCGCCAGGGCGCCGAGGTGGTGGGAAACCGGGCCGAGGAACACGGCGGCCTCGCCGCCCACCGCCACGGCGGCGCGATGGGGCCCGAGCCGCTCGCGCAGCCACGCGATCGTCTCCCGGTCGGCGAACGCCACCGCGGCAGGGGTGGCGAGGGCGCCCGTGGCGAGACTGTCGGCGGTGGAGGGGTCGTCCCAGCCGATGGCCAGGGCGCGCTCCAGCTCCGCCCTCGCCTCGCCGACCCGGTCCTCGCCGAGCAGGACGAGGGCGAGCAGCGCGTGCCAGATCGGCGCCTCGAACCTGGCGATCAGGTTGCGCAGCGGCTCCTCCATCTCGCGCAGCCGCCCCTGCTCCAAGCGCAGGAGCGAGAGCTCCAGCCCCGAGTACTCGACGCCGCGCCCGGTGCGGGCCACCGAGCCGAGCTCCAGGACCCGGGTGATCTCGCGCTCGGCGTCGGCGAACTGCCCGCCCATCAGCGCCCGCATCGCGATCATCGCCCGCGCCTGCATCAGGGCGCCCGGCTGCCTGAGCTGCTCGGCGAGCCGCGCGTGAGCCGCGATCGCGATGTCGAGCTCGGCGAACTCGCCGGCCTCGAGCCTGGCGAGCACCTCCAGAAAGCGGGCCTGGAGCTCGACGTCCCGGTCGCCGAGCCGCTCGAGCAGGGACGCGATCCTCGAAGCCGCCTCGGCCCGCGCCGGGCGCTGCTCGGGGGCCGGCGAGGCGTGCCAGCGGCCGATCAGCGCCGCCGCCAGCGTGTCCGGGTCGCCGCTGCGCTCGGCGAGCTCCACCGCCTCGAGGCTGATCGGCTCGGCGCTGGCGCCCTGCCCCATCCTGCGCAGGACCTCGGCGAGCCTGGACAGCAGCCGGGCGCGCATCGGCGCCGGCACGGAGTCAGCGGCCAGCGCCGACTCCAGCAGCCGCACGGCGTCGGAGCTGCGACGTCCGGGGTCGGCCGCCCCGAGGCCGCAGAACCCCAGCGCCGCCCTCGCCGGGACGTCGGCGTCGCCGAGCGAGCGGGCGATCCTGGCCGCCGCCGAGAAGGTGTCGCGCGAGGCCTCCGGGCGCCCCGCCCGGCCCTGCGCCTCGCCGAGCGCCAGGAGCAGCTCGCACCGGAGGCTCTCGTCCCCCCTCCCGGCCCGGCGCAGCGCCTCCAGCGCATCCCCGTAGTGCTCGATCGCCCGGTCGAAGGCGAGGGCGCCCAGCGCGCTCGCCCCGGCGCGCACCCCGTACTCGACCGCCTGGGCGGCGGCTCCCGGGCCCGCCCCGGCGTAGTGGCGGGCCAGCATCGAGATCTCCCCCGGATCGGGCCGGGCGCGGCCCTCGAGCACCTCGGCGGCCCTCCGGTGCAGGGAGGTGCGCCTGGCCCGCGGCACGGACTCGTAGAGCGCCTGGCGGTAGACGGGATGGTGGAATGAGAACCGGTCCGAGGTTCCCTTGACCTCGTCGAGCAGCCCGGCCGCCACCGCCCCTTCGAGCGCCTCGTGGAGGCGCGCGTCGCCGCCGCCCTCGACCTCGGCGAGGAGGTCAGCGTCGAAGCGATCGCCGAGGACCGCGGCGACGCCGAGCAGCGGGCCGGCCCCGGGCCCGAGCGCCGCGGCCCGGTGGGCCACGGCCTCGGCGACCAGCTCGGGCACCCCGTCCTCGTAGAGCACGGACCTCGCGGAGCGGCTTCCCGCCAGGGCCGCGTCGGCGCCGATCACCCGCGGCGCAAAGGCGGCGACCAGGAACGGGTTGCCCCCCGTCTCCGCCGCGATCGCCGCGGAGATCTCCGGGTCGGGCCGGACCCCGGCGGTGGAGGCCAGGAGGACCGAGACCTGCGCGGGGGCGAGTCCCCCGAGGCGGATCCGCTCGAAGAGGCGCTCGCGGCCGAGGTCGGCCAGCGACTCGGAGAGGGCCTCGCTGATCTCGGTCGGCCGGTAGGTGGCGAGCAACATCAGGCCGGAGCGCTGCGGGGAGCGGGCGATGTGGCGAAGCATCATCAGCGTGCCGGGCTCGGCCCAGTGGAGGTCGTCGACGATCAGCAGGGTCGGCTGGCCCCGGGAGATCGAGCCCAGGGTCGAGACGACGGCCTCGAAGATCCGCTCGGGGGTGAGCCGCTCAGCCGGCTCGGGCTCGACCGCCAGACGGTCCCCCACCTCTCCGACCAGCGAGGCGATCAAACCCGTCCCGGCGCCGAGATGGCGGCGGAGGTCGGCGTCCGAGGCGCCGGTCGCCCAGTGGCGCAGCGCGCCCACGAAGGGCTCGTAGGCGCCCCCGCCCTCCTCGTCGGCGCGCCCGTAGAGCACCCCGCCCCCCAACCGGTGCACGCGCTGCGCAAGCTCCGTCGCCAGGCGCGTCTTGCCGGCTCCGGGCTCGCCCTCCACCAGCGCGATCCGGGGGACGCGCTCCTGGCTGGCCTCCCGCCAGAGGGCCTCCAGCGCGCTCAGCTCGCGCGAGCGGCCGACGAACGGGCCGTGCCTGGAGGAGACCAGCCAGGCCGGGAGCGGGCCCTCGGCCCCCCCGGGAGCGGCTTCGGTCTCGGGGGCCCGCGGGGACTCGCGCCCTGGCGTCACGGGGACCGGCAGCGTGCGTCCGCTGAGCAGGCTCCGGTGCAGGGCCTGGATCTCGGCGCCGGGCGCGCTGCCGAGCTCCTCGGCGAGGAGGGTGCGCAGCTCGTCGTAGGTGCGCAGCGCCTCGGCGGTGTTCCCGGAGGCGACCAGGGCCTGCATCAGGTGCAGGTACCCGGACTCGCGGAACGGCGCCGAACGGATCATCGCCCTCGCGGCCCGCTCGGCCCCCGCCAGCTCCGAGCCCCCGACGGCGATCCCGGCCCGGGCGATCACCTCGCGCGCCCGGAGCTGCAGCTCGTCGAGGTCGCCGCGGACCTCCTCGACCCAGGGCGCCTCGAAGCCCGCCAGGAAGGGCCTGCCCGAGATGTTGAGGGCGATGTGGGCCTGCGCCCAGGCGTCCTTCCAGTTGCCGGCCTTGACCTCGGCCCCGGCGGCGGCGATCGCCCGATCGGCGGCCTCGATGTCGATCCAGGTGTCCTCGGGCAGGTGAAGCTCGACCGCGTCGCGGCCCGCCAGTGCCTTCGGCCCCAGGGCGCTGCGCAGCCGCGAGAGCTGGGTGCGCAGCGCCGCCGCCGGGTCGACCGGGGGAGACTGGGGCCAGATCGCCGCCATCAGCTCGTCGCGGCTGACCGGCCTCCCGCGGTTCAGCACCAGGTAGGCGAGCAGGATTCTGCCCTGCCTGCCGCGAAGGGCAGGGGTCACGTGCTTCCCCGCGACCTCTGCCTTGAGGCGCCCGCAAAGCTGGATGCGCGTTGTCCCTGCGTCCGAAGGCGGCACTGGTGGAAACGATACGGAAACGCTGTCAAGACGCGAGGGCAACACGCTTCGGTCATGATCGTCAGCAATGGCAAGCAGCTTGACCCTCGACACTCAAGGTCCGGAGCTGATCCTCCGATGCGAGTGCGGAGCCACCGTGATCGCGAAGGGGCGCAGACAGCTGATCGAGTTGGCCAGGCTTCACTTCGCCGAGTTCCATCCGGATCTCGGCGCGGAGATGCCCGCCGACCTGATCCTGGCCATGGCCGAGGAGAAGGAGATGCAGCATTGACCCCCACGAAGAAGAAGCGAACGGGCCTTCGCCTGGCGATCGCAACGGTGGCAATCGTCGCCGCGCTCGCGATCCCCGGGCAGGCCTTTGCTAGCGGCAGCTGCGCCTCGGCAGGGTCCAGCCCGACCGAGTCCCAATACTGCCCGCCGACCCAGGTGATCACCGACGGTGGCTCCTCGGGATCGGCCGCCCGCAGCGTGAGCAGCAGCTCGCTCCCGTTCACCGGGCTTGACGTAATCTCCCTGTTGGCGATTGCCGCTGTCCTGACGGGCACCGGCCTGGTTGTCCGGCGTCTAAGCGACCGGGGAGGCGAGCACAGCTAGTGAGCAGCGCGGTTCAGGCGGCACCCCCATACCTGACGGCGCTTCGTGCGCAGCGTCTGCTGGGCGGTGCCGCCTTCCGCGTCGCCCCGGCGGCCGTGGCCGGGCTGATGGCAGGGGGCCATCTCCAAAGCGCCGGCCACGGCCTGCTCGTCTTTCTCTCCGTCCTCGCCGCGAGCTTCGCGCTCGACCGTGAGCGCTACCCGATCCACCTGATGCCCCTGGCCGGGGCGATGATGCGGGCGCTCGTCCCGGTGCTGGGCGTGATGCTCGCCCTCGCCGTCTTCGCGTTGGCCGGCAGTCCCGAGACCGCCGGGGCGATGATCGCCCCGGTGATCGGAGCCTGGGCGGTGATCGCCTTCGCGGCGCTCTGCAAGGTCCGCTTCGAGTCCTCGCGCCCGGTGCGGGTCGCGGTGATCGGCTCCGCCGGCCTCGCGCGGGGCCTCCACGAGGAGCTTCGCAACGCCGACATCCGCGCCTACCGGGTGGTCGGCTGGGTCTCCGGCGACTCGCCGGTCGCCGAGCGGCAGGGGCGTCGCGGCCCCGCCCGCCTCGGCCCGCTCGCCGACATCCGAGAGCTGGTCGAGGAGCACTCGATCGACCTCCTGGTCCACAGCTCGGGCACGCGCGCCGACTCCGAGGGGCCCGAGCACTCGCGCCTGGAGGTCTTCGAGATGGTCGCCGCGAGCTGCCTCGACCTGCCGGTTCGGCTGATCGAGGCGAGCCAGCTCTACGAGGAGCTGCTCGGCCACGTGCCGCTCGGCCAGTCGAACTCCGCCTGGTTCCAGTACCTGCTCCACCCCCGCTACCGCGCCGGCCTGCCCGGCTCGAAGCGCGCCTTCGACGTCCTGGTCGGGGGCCTGATGCTGGCCGTCTTCGCTCCGATCCTCGCGGCGCTCGCCCTGGCAATCCGCCTCACCGACGGAGGCCCCGTCTTCTACCGCCAGCGCCGGGTCGGCGAGGGCGGCACCGAGTTCGAGATGATCAAGCTCCGCTCGATGCGGGTCGGCGCCGAAGAGCGCGGCGCTCGCTGGTCGGAGGACGATGACGACCGGGTCACCGCGGTCGGCCACCTGATGCGGCGCACCCACCTCGACGAGCTCACGCAGCTGATCAACGTGATCCGCGGCGACATGACGATCGTCGGCCCGCGCCCCGAGCGCCCCGAGCTGATCGCCGAGCTGGAGCGCAGCCTCGCCTACTACGACCGCCGCCTCCTGGTCAAGCCGGGGATCGCCGGGTGGGCGCAGGCCCGCTGCGGGTACGGAGGCTCGGAGGAGGGCACCGGCTGGAAGCTCTGCCACGACCTCTTCTACCTCAAGCACCGCTCGGTCTACTTCGACCTGCTGATCCTGATCGAGAACGTCCGCGTCTCCCTGCAGAGCGGCGTCCAGTTCAACGTGCGGGCTCCCCAGGAGCAGTTCATCCTCGGCGGGGCCTCCGAGTCTCGGGCAACGTAGCCAGGGTTGGACTCACCGGCAGCCCCCGGCGGCAGGGGTCGGGGGAGCGCCGGTGCGCGGGAGGCGCTACAGGACCTTGCCGAGGAAGTCCTTGGTGCGGGCGTGCTGCGGGTTGGCGATCACCTCGCGAGGATCACCCGCCTCGACCACCACCCCGCCGTCCATGAATACGAGCGTGTCGGCGACCTCACGGGCAAACCCGATCTCGTGGGTGACGACGACCATCGTCATTCCCTGCAGCGCCAGCTGCTTCATCGCGTCGAGGACGTCGCCGACCAGCTCGGGGTCCAGCGCCGAGGTCGGCTCGTCGAAGAGCATCAGCTTCGGCTCCATGGCCAGCGCCCGGGCGATCGCAACGCGCTGCTGCTGCCCGCCGGAGAGCTGGGCGGGATAGGACTCGATCTTGTCGGCGAGGCCGACGCTGGCGAGCAGCTCCCGGGCCTTCTCGCGCGCCTCCTTCCTGTTGACCCCCTTGACCTTGATCGGCGCCTCGCAGACGTTGCCGAGCGCGGTCATGTGCGGGAAGAGGTTGAAGCGCTGAAAGACCATGCCGATCTCCTCGCGCTTCTTGCAGACCTCCGAGTCCCGCAGCTCGTAGATCTTCCCGTCGCCCTCGCGGTAGCCGACCAGCTCGCCGTCGACGAAGAGCTTGCCGGCGTTGATCTTCTCGAGGTGATTGATGCAGCGCAGGAAGGTCGACTTGCCCGAGCCCGAGGGGCCGAGCAGGACCATCACCTCGCCCCGGTTGACCTTCAGCGTGATCCCCTTCAGCACCTCCAGCGGGCCGAAGGCCTTGTGGACCGCCTCCGCCTTGACCATCGGCTCAGCCATCAGACTCCTCCCGTTCCGCCCGAGCCGGACTCGTCGTGGTGGCCTCCGATGTCGGTGGGCCCGGTTCCGTGCGGCGCAGGTGGCGGGGGGGCGGGGCCCCCACCCCCGCCCATCCGGAAGCGCAACCTGGCCAGGGCGGACCGCATCCTCTGGACCGGGGTCGGCGGCAGCTCACGGGTGCCGCCGCGGGCGTAGTGACGCTCGATGTAGAACTGGCCGATCGTCAGCACGGTGGTGAAGACCAGATACCAGATGCTGGCAACGATCAGCAGCGGAATCGGCTTGTAGTTGGTCGCGTAGATCAACTGCGCCGAGTAGAGCAGGTCGGCGATCGCGATCACGCTGACCAGCGAGGTGTTTTTCAGCATCGAGATCGTCTCGTTGCCGGTCGGCGGGATGATCACCCGCATCGCCTGCGGCAGGATCACGCGCCGCATCGTCTGCAGCCGAGTCATCCCGAGCGAGGCTGCGGCCTCGCTCTGGCCCTCGTCGACCGAGATGATCCCGGCGCGGACGATCTCGGCCATGTAGGCGCCCTCGTTGAGTCCGAGGGCGAGCAGGCCGGCGGTGAACGGCTTGACCAGCTCGTTGGCGTCGCCGTGGGCGAAGACCGGGCCGCCGAAGGGGATGCCGAACGTGAGGTCGGGATAGAGCGCGGCGATCGCGTTCCAGAAGAGGATCTGGACGAGCAGCGGGGTCCCGCGGAAGAGCCAGATGTAGAACCAGGCGGCTCCGCCGACCAGCGGGTTCGGTGAGAGCCGCATCACCGCCAGGACGATCCCGAGGATGATCCCGATGACCATCGCCAGGACGGTCAGCTCGAGGGTGATCCAGATCCCCGAGATGATCCGGTGGTCGAAGAAGTAGTCGCCGAAGATCCCCCACTCGAATCGGGGGTTGGTTGCAACCGAGTGGACCGCGACGACCGCCAGCAGGGCGACGATCGCGGCCGCGACCCAGCGGCCCGGGTGCCGGACCGGCACGGCCTTGATCGCTTCAGGCTGTGCTTGTGAGTCCGGCACCCGGGTTATTCCGCCTCCGCTGGTCTCCGCTGTTTCGACCGGTCCTTAGGAGATGGCCCCGTTGATGGTCGGGTTGTCGATCGCACCGGCCTCGACGCCCCAGCTCTTGAGGATCTTGAGGTAGGTGCCGTCGGCCATCAGCGACTTCAGCGCCGCCTGCATCGGCGGAGCGAGGCCGCTGCCCTTGGGGATCGCGATCCCGTAGGGCTCGGATGCGTAGGAGCCACCGAGCTTGAACTGGCCACCGGACTGCTTGACGATGTACGCGGCGACCGGGGAGTCGGCCATGCCGACGTCGGCCTTGCCGCCGGAGATCGCCAGGTTGGCGCCGTTCTGGTCGGGGTAGACGCTGACCGTGACTCCGTCCTTGCCCTGCCCCTTGCACTTCGCCGACTGCGCCTGCGCGTCGGTGGCCTGGGTGGTGCCCTTCTCTGCGGCGACGGAGAGGCCACAGAGATCGTCGAGTGAGTTGACGTTCAGCCCCGAATCGGCCGCCATGTAGAACGAGGTTCCGGCCGTGAAGTAGGTGACGAAGTCAACCGTCTTCTGGCGCTCCTTGGTATCGGTGAAGGCGGACATCGAGAAGTCGTACTTGCCGGCCGCGATCCCGGTAAGGATGCTGTCGAAGCTGGCGTTCTCGATGTTCACGTCGAGACCCATCTTCGCCGTGATCGCCTTGGCGAGGTCGGGGTCGACGCCGATGATCGTGCTGCCGTCGCTGGCGAACATCTCCATCGGCGGGTAGCTGGCGTCGGTTGCCATGGTCAGCGATCCGCTGGACTTGACATCGCTCGGCACGAGCTTGACCACCGCCGAGTCGGGCTTCACCGATGCCGCGATGCTGGCGCCGCTGCCTCCCCCGCCACCGCCGGTGGTGTCGGTGCTGCTGCTCGAACTGCCGCAGGCTGCAAGGCCGATGCTCCCCAGAGCCAGCGCAAGCGCTACCCACAGGGCCCGAAGCCGGGAATTCCTCATCAAGATTCCTCCGATCCAGGGTGGCTGATCGGGCGAATCTAACGACTCCGGGGCACTCCGCGCAAGCCGGAGGCGCAGATCCGGTCCGTACTACACTTTGTGAAGTAGAGTTCGGCGAACCAGACGCCGCCGGCGAGATGAAACGGGAAGACCTTCTGAACAGACCGTGCGGAGGCCGATTCGGCGACATCGTCGAGTCGATCGGGCACACGCCCCTGGTCGAGCTTCGGCGCATCACGCCGAAGCCCGAAGTGCGGATCTTCGCCAAGCTGGAGGGCCGCAACCCGACCGGCTCGGTCAAGGACCGGGTGGCGCGATCGATGATCGAGGCCGCCGAGGAGCAGGGCCTGATCTCGCCCGGCCAGACCATCCTCGAGCCGACCTCGGGCAACACCGGCATCTCGCTGGCGATGATCTGCCGCCGCAAGGGCTACCCGCTGAAGGTGGTGATGCCCGACAACGTCACCGAGGAGCGCTCGCAGCTGCTGCGCATGTACGGCGCGGAGATCGTCTACTCCGAGGGAGCGAAGGGCTCCAACGGAGCGGTCGAGCTGGCCCTGGAGATGGGCTCCGACTCGCGCTACTTCATGCCCTACCAGTACGGGAACGAGGCCAACCCCCGGGCCCACTACGACGGCACCGCCGTGGAGATCCTCGAGGAGCTCGACGAGGTCACCGCGTTCGTCGCCGGCCTCGGCACGGGCGGGACCCTGATGGGCAACGGCCGCCGGCTCAAGGAGGAGAACCCCGGCACGCTGGTCGTCGCCGCCGAGCCGATGCAGGGGGAGCTGGTCCAGGGCCTGCGCTCGCTCGAGGACGGCTTCATCCCGCCGATCATCGACCTCGCCCTCCTCGACCGCAAGATCATGGTCTCCAACCGGGACGCGATCGTCTGGACCAAGCGCCTGCTCGAGGAGGAGGGGATCTTCGCCGGGGTCTCCTCCGGCGCGATCGCCGCGATAGCGGTGCGCATCGCCGCCGAGCTGGAGGGGGGAAACGTCGTCTTCCTGATCCCCGACGACGGCTGGAAGTACCTCTCCTCCGGCGTCTACACGAAGCCGATCGAGGAGCTCGAGGGGATCGACTCGACCGTCTGGTGGTAGGCGCCCGATGAAGTTCCCCGCAAGCCTCGTCGAGGAGATGGTCGCGCACGCGCGCGAGGACGCGCCGAACGAGTGCTGCGGGATGGTCGGAGGCGCCGACGGCGAGGCGTCGACGGTCTACCGGGCGACCAACGCCGAGGCGAGCCCGCTTCGCTACTCGATCGCCGCGGCCGAGCAGTTCCGGCTGTTGCGGGAGATCGAGGAGGCGGGCGAGGAGCTGGTGGCGATCTACCACTCCCACACGCGCAGCGCTGCCTACCCGTCGCAGACGGACGTCAACCTCGCAGGCTGGCCCGACGCGGTCTACGTGATCGTCTCGCTCTCCGACTCCGAGGCACCCGACGTGCGCGGTTTCTGGATCCGTGACGGGGCGATAGCCGAAGCGCCCCTCGAGGTCACATAGCCCCGGCTCGGGCGGCGAGGGATGTCCGGCAAGGACCAATCCGGCTCAGGCGACCCACTGGTCTGCCCGCGCTGCGCCCTGCGCTACCCCCTCAGCGAGCGTTTCTGCCCGCGCTGCGAGATGCCGCTGGTCTACGCCGGCCGGGCCGACGAGGCGCCGATCACCGAGACCCACGAGCGCCGGCGCAAGGTCAGGCCCCAGTACACCCGGGGCGAGCCCGTCAAGGTCGGGTTCGCGCGCAACCAGGCCGAGGGCGAGCTGCTGCAGGGCCTGCTGCTCGAGGAGGGGATCCCCAGCCTGCTGCGACGCTCGGGCGGCTTCGACGTGCCGGACTTCCTGGCCGCCGGCCCTCGCGACGTGCTCGTGCCCGAGTCCGGCGCCGAGGCCGCCAGGCGCCTCCTCTCCAGCGGGCTGGAGGAGGAGGCCGGCAGCGACTCGGGAGCCGGACCGGCCGGCCCCGGCGGCGTGGCAAGCGGAAGCGCCGATCGCCGGGCCGCCGGTGCGGCGGGCGCGGGCGCGGGGAACCAGGACGGCGGGATGGCAAGCGGGTCCGCGGGGAGGCCGGGCGCGGGCGCCGGGAACCAGGACGCCGGGATGGCAGGCGAGTCCGCGGGGAGGCCGGCCGCCGGAGAGGCCCGGATCGGCCCCAGCCCCGCCCGGCTGGCCGCCTGGCTCCTCATCGCCCTGATCGCCGCCGCGCTGCTGGTCGCAGTGCTTTACCGGCTCAGCTGACCCACGCCGAACCCAGCCAACCCGCGCCGAACGTCCCGGAGTACCCCGCATAGCAACAACTCCGGGACGTTCGGGGTGTTTGGGGAGCCCGCTCAGGCCATGCTGGGCCGCATCTGGCGGAGCCGCCGCACCCGCTCCTCGATCGGAGGGTGGGTCGAGAACAGCCCGGCCAGGCCCTTTGCCGAGAACGGCTTGACGATGTAGAGCGGCTCGGAGGCCTGGTTGACCTGCATCGGGATCTCCTTCGCCCCCTGCTCGAGGCGCAGCAGCGCGCTGGCCAGGGACTCGGGGTTGCCGCAGATCTCCGCCCCGCCCGCGTCGGCGGCGAACTCCCGCTGGCGCGAGATCGAGAGCTGGATGATCGAGGCCGCGATCGGGGCCAGCAGCACCATCGCCAGCGAGGCCACCAGGCTGAGCGGGGACTCGTCGTCGCCACCGAACCAGAGCAGCATGTAGGCGAGGTAGGTGATCGCCGCGCCGATCGAGGCGGCGACGGTCTGGATCAGGATGTCGCGGTGCTTGACGTGGGCCAGCTCGTGGGCGAGGACCCCCCGCAGCTCGTCCTCGGAGAGCAGCTTGGTGATCCCGCGGGTGACCGCCACCGCCGAGTGCTTGGGGTTGCGCCCGGTCGCGAAGGCGTTGGGCTGGTCCTGGGGGATCATGTAGAGGCGCGGCATCGGCAGGTCGGCGCGCGTGGTCAGCTCGCGGACGATCTGGTAGAGGCGCGGGTTCTCCGACTCCTCGATCGGCTTCGCCCGGCTCATCGCCAGCGCCATCTTGTCGCTGAAGAAGTAGGAGAAGAAGTTCATCAGCAGCGCCACGCCGAGGAAGATCAGCGCCGTCTGGGAGCCGCCGATCGCAAACCCGATCACCACCAGCAGCCCCGATAGGGTCGCCAGCAGGATCGTCGTGCGGAGCGTCGCGCCGAAGGTCGATCTCTTGGTGGTAGTCATCTCTATTGCCTCTCAGGTTCGGTTCCGTGGTTCCGAGTATGGCCTGCGCGGGCCGATCCGACCATAGGGGGAATCCCCCGTAGCGGCGGGGTGAGCCCCCCAGTCCCCCTGGGCGGGGGCGGTGCGACGTAGGCTTGGGCGGTGCGAAGGCGGGCGCTGTTCACCCAGGTTCTGACGCTCAACGCGGCGCTGGTCTGCCTCGCGGCCCTGCTCGCGGCGCTCCTCGCCGGCCTCGACTCCGCAGAGACCGCGCGGGTCGCCCTGGTCGTCGCGGCGGCGACGGCGGCCAGCCTGCTGATCAACATGGTGGTCCTGCGGGCCCGCTTCCGTCCCCTCGAGGACCTGATCGAGGAGATGGAGAAGGTCGACCTCTCGCGGCCCGGGGCAAACCTCCCGCCCTCGATCGACGGCCGCGGAGAGACGGAGGAGGTCGAGCGCATCGAGCTTGCCTTCATCCGCATGATGCGCCGCCTGGAAGCCGAGCGCCGGCGCACCTCCAGCGCCGCCCTCCGCGCCCAGGAGGAGGAGCGCGCCAGGGTCGCGCGCGACCTCCACGACGAGGTCAACCAGTCGCTGACCGGCGTCCTGCTGCGCCTGGAGGCGGCCCGCGAGGAGGCGCCCCCCGGCCTGGAGGCGGAGCTGACCGAGACCAAAACCCTCGCCAACCAGGCGATGCGGGAGCTGCTGGTGCTGGCCCGCCAGCTCCGGCCCACCGCGCTGGACGACCTCGGGCTGGAGGCCGCCATCGCCGGCCAGGTCGAGCAGGCGGGGGGCGGTGAGGTCGAGACCTCGTTCTCCTCGGAGGGGGAGTTCGGCGACCTCGGCGACGAGGTCCAGCTCGTCCTCTACCGGGTCGCCCAGGAGGCCCTCTCCAACGCCTCCAGGCACTCGGGCGCGGGCCGCATCCGGGCCTCCCTGCGCCGCCGCGGCGAGGGCGTCGAGCTGACCGTCCGCGACGACGGCCGCGGCTTCGCGTTCGCCGAGGCCGACGCCGGGCTGGGGATCTCCGGGATGCGCGAGCGGGCGCTGCTGGTCGGGGCCGAGTTGACGATCACCTCCCGCCCGGGCGCCGGCACCACCGTGCGGCTGGTCGTCTAGGCGCCGCCCAGCCGCTCGGGGAGGGCCGAGAAGGCCTCGGGTTCGATCCCCAGCACGACGCCGCGCTCGTGCAGGGACGCAACCCTGGAGGCTTCGACGAAGTGGCGCCCGCCGCCCAGCAGGCCGCTGGAGACGACCAGCCCCTCGAAGATGTCCTGCTCGGGCGCCGCGACGACCTCGGCGACCTTGCCGAGCTCCGAGCCGTCCTGCGCGAACACGGGAGATCCCTCCGAGAGGGTCAGGTAGGAGATCGGCGCGCCCAGGTCCACGGCGCGAATCCAAGCAGAACCGCGCTCCGCGGAGCCCGCTGCGGCACCCGAAGCCGGCCTTGCCGCGCAGAAAGCCGGCCGGGGCCGCACCCGAAGCCGGCCTTGGCGCGCAGAAAGCCGGCCGGGGCCGCACCCGAAGCCGGCCGGGGCCCGCCCGAAGTTGGCAGGATGTTCGCGTGAGGGTCCTGATCGCCGACGACCACGGAATCGTCCGTTCCGGGCTGCGCCTGCTCCTCGAGCGCCAGCCCGACATCGAGGTCGTCGCCGAGGCGGCCGACGGCGCCGAGGCGCGCGAGCTGGCGATCCGAGAGCGGCCGGACCTGGCGATCCTCGACGTCAAGATGCCCAAGCTGACCGGGCTGCAGGCGACGCGGGAGATCAAGGAGCAGGCCCCCGAGGTGGCCGTGCTGATCCTCTCGATGCACGACGACGAGCGCTATCTGTTCGAGGCACTGAAGGCCGGAGCGGCCGGATACGTGCTGAAGACCCAGGCGGACACCGACCTGCTGGAGGCGATCCGGGCGGTCGAGCGGGGCGAGCCGTTCCTGACCCCCGAGGCCCAGCGGGCGCTGATCCGCGACGTCCTCGAGCGCGGCGCCGAGGGCCAGGACGAGCTGACGCCGCGCGAGGAGGAGATCGTCAAGCTGGTCGCCGAGGCCAACACGACACGCCGGATCGCCGAGATCCTCCACCTCTCCGAGAAGACGGTCGAGAACCATCGCGCCAACGCGATGCGAAAGCTCGGCATGCGCGACCGCGTCGAGCTCGTCCGCTACGCGATCCGCAGGGGGCTGATCGAGCCGTGAGCTCGGCCGGCGGCGGCGACCTGGCCCTCCCCGGGGGCGAACGGATCGGTGTCCGCCCGATCGGCCCGGCAGACAAGCGCCGGCTCTCGCAGGCCTTCGAGCGACTCAGCCCGGAGTCCCGGTACCGGCGCTTCTTCGCTCCCCTGACCAGCCTCAGCGCGCAGGACCTCGCCTACCTGACGGAGGTGGACCACCACGACCACGAGGCGCTGGTGGGGATCGATCCCTGCGACGGCTCGATCGTCGGCGTGGCCCGATTCGTCCGCACCGACGAGCCGGCCGAGGCCGAGGTGGCGGTCGTCGTCGCCGACCCCTGGCAGGGGCTCGGGGTCGGCACGGCCCTGCTCGAGAGGCTGGTCGAGCGGGCCCGCGAGGAAGGGGTCGGGAGCTTCGTCGCCCTGGTGCTCTCCGACAACGAGGAGGCGCTGGAGATGTTCCGCAACCTCGCCCCCGACAGCTCCTGGATCCGCCCGAGCGCATCCGGGCACACGGAGATGCACATCGAGCTGCCCGAGCCCGGGGCGCTCGCCGCCTCGCGCCTCGGCAGGGTGCTGAGCACCGTCGCCCGCGAGGCGCTCTCGGTCAACCCCTGGTCGGTGCTGCGACGGACGATCGGGCGGCGCACGGCTGAGATCGAGTTCCCGGAAGATAACCGACCAATTGGCTAGGATTTTGGCGATGCTTTTCTCGACGAAGGCCGAGTACGGGGTTCGCCTGATGGTCGAGCTGGGCCGCCAGCCCGGCTCGGACCCTGTCTCGCTGAGCGCGGTGGCGGAGGCCGAGCGCCTGCCGCTCTCCTACATGGAGCACCTGGTGGCCAACCTCCGCAAGGCGGGTCTGGTGACCTCGACCCGGGGCGCCCACGGCGGCTACCGCCTGGCGCGCCCGCCGGAGAAGATCACCATGGACGAGGTGGTCGAGGCCCTGGAGGGCCAGATCGCCCCCATGGAGTGCTTCCAGGTGGCCCCCGAGGGCAAGGTCCTGTGCTCCCACGAGGTCGACGGGTACCGGGCCTGCGCCACCAAGCTGCTGTGGACCCGCGTCCAGAGCGGCGTCAGCGGGGCGCTGGCGCAGACCACGCTGGCCGAGCTGGTCGAGTTCAGCGGCCCGCGCCACGAGCCTGCCCAGCCGGTCGGGACCGCGGCCTGACCACGACAAGGAGGGATTGAGACGAGTGGCTGACCTGGAGATCAGAGACCTGCACGTGAGCGTCGCGGACAAGGAGATCCTGCGCGGGCTCGACCTCGACGTCGAGAAGGGAAGGGTCCACGCCCTGATGGGGCCGAACGGCTCGGGGAAGTCCACCCTCGCCAACGCGATCATGGGCCACCCTGCGCTCGAGGTGACGGCCGGCTCGATCACGCTGAAGGGAGAGGAGATCACCGAGGCCGACCCCGACGAGCGCTCCCGGGCGGGGATCTTCATGGCCTTCCAGTACCCGGTCGCAATACCCGGCGTCTCGGTCAGCAAATACCTGAGGATGGTGCTCAACGCCCACCGGGAGGCACGCGGGGAGAAGCCGGTCTCGATCAAGGAGTTCGCGAGGATTGCCCAGGAGGCGATGGAGCTCGCCAACATCCCCAGGGAGTTCTCGAGCCGCTACCTCAACGACGGCTTCTCCGGCGGCGAGAAGAAGCGCATGGAGATCCTCCAGCTGGCGCTGCTGCGGCCCGAGATCGCCGTGCTCGACGAGACCGACTCCGGCCTCGACATCGACGCCCTGAGGACCGTCGCGGAGGGGGTCAACACCTTCCTCGGGCCCGACATGGGCGTCCTGATCATCACCCACTACCAGCGCATCCTGCACCTGGTCGAGCCCGACTTCGTCCACGTGATGTACGACGGGCGGATCGTCAAGGAGGGCGGGGCGGAGCTCGTCGGCGAGCTCGAGGAGCGCGGCTACGGCTGGATCAAGGAGGAGGTCGAGGCGGCGGCCTAGCCGTCGCCCCGGACATGGAGCCGGCGGCGACAGGCGCCCCGGCGACCCGGCCGCTCAACCTCGAGAGGGTGCGCTCCAGCTTCCCGGCGCTGGAGCGGGAGATCCACGGCCGGCCGCTCTCCTACCTCGACAGCGCCGCCAGCGCCCAGCGCGTTTTGGCCTCGATCCAGGCGGTGGACCGCTACGAGCGCCGCCACCACTCGAACGTCCACCGCGGCTCGCACACCCTCTCGGCCGAGGCGACGGCGGCCTACGAGGGCGCCAGGGCCACGGTCGCCGACCATCTCGGCGCCGCCGACCGCCGCGAGGTGATCTTCGTGCGCAACGCGACCGAGGCGATCAACCTGGTCGCCCGCACCTGGGGTGCCGCCAACCTCGGGCCGGGCGACCGGATCCTGCTCACCGAGATGGAGCACCACTCCAACATCGTCCCGTGGCAGCAGCTCGCCGGGTCGGTGGGGGCCGAGATCGACTGGGTCCCGATCGCCGAGGACGCGCTGGACATGGATGCGCTGCGCCGGCTGCTGGAGCGGCAGCCCAGGATCGCCGCGATCACCCACGTCTCGAACGTCCTGGGGACGGAGACGCCGATGGCCGAGATCGCCCGGCTCGCCCACGAGGCCGGCGCCCTGATCCTGGCCGACGGCGCCCAGGCGGCCCCGAAGCTGCCCGTGGACGTCGCGGAGCTGGGGGTCGACTTCTACGCCCTGACCGGGCACAAGCTCTACGGGCCCACCGGGATCGGCGCGCTGTGGGGCCGCCTCGAGCTGCTCAGGGAGATGCCGCCGTTCATGGGCGGGGGCTCGATGATCCGGCGGGTCCGCAAGTCCGGGACCGAGTTCGCCGATCCGCCGGCCCGCTTCGAGGCGGGCACGCCGGCGATCGCGCAGGCGGTCGGGATGGCGGCGGCGCTGCGCTGGCTGGACGGGCTCGGCATCGAGAGCGTCCGCGCGCACGAGCGCGAGGTGACCGCCTACGCGCTTGCCCGGCTCGCCGAGGTGCCGGGGCTGCGGGTCTTCGGCCCGCCCTCCGGCGCGGAGAGGGTCGGGCCCGTCTCCTTCGAGCTGGAGGGCATCCACCCGCACGACGTGGCGGAGATCCTCGACCGTCACGGGGTGGCCGTGAGGGCGGGGCACCACTGCGCCCAGCCGCTGATGGACCGCCTCGGAGTCCCGGCCACGGTGCGCGCCAGCTTCGCAGTCCACACGATCCCCGCGGAGATCGACCGCCTCGTCGAGGGCCTCCACGACGCGCGCCGCGTCTTCGAGCTCTGACCCTGCGAAACTGCAGATAGACAGGCATCGCCACGGTGCTCGGGTGCAGTTTCGCCGGGGGCGGCGATCGCGGTTCCGCCGCCGGGGGAGCGATCGCAGTTTCGCCGCCGGGGGGCGATCGGGCGGCGACCACCGTACCCTGGAGGCGGCGATGGACGAGCTCTACAGAGAACAGATCCTCGAGCACTACAAGCGCCCCCACAACTTCGGGCGCCTCGAGCACCCCGACCTCTCCTTCGAGGACAGCAACCCGTTCTGCGGCGACGAGCAGCACGTGACGATCCGCCTCGACGGGAACGACCGGGTCGCGGAGGTGGCCTTCGAGGGGCGGGGCTGCGCGATCTCCACCGCCGCGACCTCGCTGCTCACGGACGAGCTGGTCGGCATGAGCCGGGAGCAGGTCCTCCGGCTGCCGAAGGAGTTCGTTCTCGATCTGCTCGGCATCGAGATCTCGGCGACCCGGATGAAGTGCGCGCTGCTCGGCCTCAAGGTCGTGAAGGGAGCGAGCCTCGGCGAGGCCGCCGACTGGGAGGACGAGGGGGAGGCCGGTGACCCGGCCAGGGCCGGCCTCGATACCGGCCAGGCCCCGACCGCGTAGGCGGTACTCGGCGCGGCCGACCGCGTCCGGTGCTGGGACCCCACCCGGGGTCCGGCCCGGGCCCCGGCCTCAGGCCTCCGCTTCGTAGCCGGGCAGGATGAAAGAGACCCGGGCGCCGCCGAGGGGCGACTGCGCGGCGCGGATGCTCCCCCCGTGGGCCTCGACGATCGAACGCGCGATCGCCAGCCCCAGGCCGCTGCCCGAGTCGAGTGGGCCCCGCCGCCGGGCCCGCGCGGCGTCGGAGCGGTGGAAGCGGTCGCAGAATCGCTCGCGTTCGGCCGGAGGGATCCCGGGGCCGTCGTCGTCCACCGCTATCTCGACTCCTCCGCCCTGCGGCCGGGCCGAGACGAGCACCCGGCCGGCGGCCCCCGCGTGCCCGGCGGCGTTGGCCATCAGGTTCCGGACCACCTGGGCGATCCGGTCGGGATCGGCCAGGACCGTCCCGCCGGCCACCTCCCCCAGCTCGATCCGGGCCCCGGCCGGGTCGCGGGCGAGGTCCACCAGGTCGCCGAGCAGGGCGCCCAGCTCGACCCGCTCGGTGGTCAGGACAGCCCCCTCGTCAAGCCGCGCCAGGCTCAGCAGGTCGTCCACCAGGCGGCTCATCCGGTCGATCTCCCGGATCACGACGCGCTCGGTCTCCCTGACGCGCTCGGCGCTGGGCGCCGGATCACGCGCCAGGACCTCGAGCTGGCCGCGGACCGCGGTGAGGGGGGTTCGCAACTCGTGCGAGGCGTCCGAGACGAAGCCCCGCTGCCGCGCGAAGGCGTCCTCGAGGCGGTCGAGCATGTGGTCGAACGCCTCGGCCAGGGTTCGCACCTCGTCGCGCGGCCCCTCGGAGCCGATCCTCGCCTCGAGGTCGCCGGCGTCCACCTCGGCGGCGACCCGGGCCATGCGCCGCAGCGGCGCCGCCGTCCGCGCGGCCAGCAGGTAGCCGGCCGCAAGGGCCGCTACCAGGGTCAGGGCACCGATCAGGACGAAGGCGCGCGAGACCTCCGCCTGGGCGCGCTCGACAGGCTCGAGCTGCTCCCCCACCCTGACCACCGCCAGGGGCCCCGGCCCGGCCCCCCGGACCGGTCTGGTCAGCACGCGGACCCCTCCGGCGTCGGAGATCTCGACCTCGGAGTATCCCGGCGGCGAGGAGCGCAGCTCCTCGCCCTCGTTGCGCTCGTGCTCGGCCGCGCGGTGCGACTCCCCGGGCTCCAGCGCCCGCCCCAGGAGCTCCGGCTGGTTGCTGACGGTTCCGGCTCCGGGCACCGTCACCAGGATCAGGCCGGGCGAGCTGCCGAACGACTGCGTGCGCACGTAGGTCGCGGAGGCCGCCAGCAGGCGCCCGGGTTTGGGTGGGACCGCCCGCAGGCGCGCGGTGAGGGCATCGGCCTGCCGCGCGAGGTCACGGTCTATCTGCGAGCGCAGCTCGGACCCGACGGTCCGGTAGACCGCGACGAAGGTGACCGAGAGCGCGGCGACCACGAGCGCGGCGATCGAGAGCGCCAGCCGGCCGCGCAGGCCGGCCCGGGAGCCCGCCGGGCCGCTCACCGCGCGATGAAGCGGTAGCCCACCGAGCGCACCGTCTCGATCGGGACGTCGGCGCCCGCCACCCCGAGGCGACGTCGCAGGTAGCCGACGTACACCTGGACCACGTTGGTGCCGGGATCGTGGTCGTAGCCCCAGACCGCGGAGAGGATCCGCTCGCGCGGGACCACCTCGCCGGGGCGGCTCATCAGGTAGGCGAGAAGGTCGAACTCCCTGGCCGAAAGGTGGACCGGCTCGCCGTCGCGCCTGGCGGTGCGGCGGATCAGGTCCAGCTCGACCCCGGCGCCCTCGAGCCGGGTCGGCTGGCCTGCTTCCGGGCGTCGCAGGTGCGCCCTGACCCGGGCGGCGAGCTCCTCGAACGCGAAGGGCTTGGCCAGGTAGTCGGTGGCGCCCCGGTCGAGCCCCTCGACCCGGTCGGAGACCTCCCCTCGGGCCGTGAGCAGGATCACCGGCAGGGCCGGGTCGGCGCGGCGGATCGCGGAGAGGACGTCCATCCCGTCCTTGCGGGGGAGCATGCGGTCGAGGATCACGAGGTCCGCCGAACCCTCCAGGGCGAGGCGCTCGCCCTCGACCCCGTCGGCGGCGACCCGCACCTCGTACCCTTCGGCCTCCAGGCCTCGGCGCACGAAGTCGGCGATCGCAGCCTCGTCTTCGACGATCAGGACCCGCACCGCCCCGATGCTAGAGCCAGCCTCCACGGGCGACCGGCTCCCGCAGGCGATCCCGGGTCGCTTCTAAGGGAATTCTCACCAAACGCTTAGGCGGCGCTTGGCGAGCGAGCCGATGATCGACGCGTGGACCACGCACGCCGAGACGCGGCCCTGAGACGGCTCGACCGCGCCCGCCAGCGGGCCGGACGGGCCCGGGTGCGGGCGATCGTCCTTCCGGTGTGCCTCTTTGGTGCCCTCTGGCTCGCCCTCTTCGCGCAGATGGCGACCGGCAACGACCCGGCCCTCTCAAACAACGTGACCCGCAAGGTCGCGAAGGCCGGAAGGAAGACAGCGCCCTCGCGTCCCGCGCCGAAGCCGAGGCGCCCCGCCACCGTGCTCGCCTACGACCCGCTGACCGGGATGATCGTCAGGGTCCCCGCCTCGCAGTCGCAGGCCATCGACACGGCACCCGCGCCGGCCCCCGCGCCGGTCATCACGAGCCAGTCGTGACCGAGCCCGAAGCCCGCGAGAGCTTCGAGTGCTTCGGAGGCGAGGCCGCCGTGATCGTCGGCGGAGGGCCCGACGCCGCCGGAGCCGCCGGGCAGGCGCGGGAGCGGATGCTCTCCTCCCATCAGGCGCTCTCCCGGTTCATTCCCGGCAGCGAGCTGAGCAGGCTCAACTCCGACCCGCGCGAGACCGTCCCCGCGAGCCCGCTGCTGCGTCGTTTCGCCGCCGCGGCCCGGGAGGCCGGCGCCCGCAGCGGCGGGCTGGTCGACGCGACCCTGCTCACCCCCATCGAGGAGGCGGGCTACCGGAAGTCGATCGCCCCGGAGGCGGCCCCGATCCCGCTGCGGGAGGCCCTCGCCGCAGCCCCGCCGCGGCGCCCCGCCTCCCCCCGTCCCGGGCGCCAGTGGAACCGCGTCGAGATCGACGAGGATGCCGGGACGATCACCCGCCCCCCGGGGACGGGCCTCGACAGCGGCGGGATCGCCAAGGGCCTGGTGGCCGACCTGATAGCCGCCGGCCTGCGCACTCGCCCGGCCTACGTGGTCGATTGCTGCGGGGACCTCAGGATCGGGGGAGCGGCGCGCGCGCCGCGCAGCGTCCGGGTCGAGGGCCCGTTCGGCGAGGGAGTCATCGAGGAGCTCCCGATCGCCGAAGGGGCGGTCGCGACGAGCGGGATCGGGCGTCGCGCCTGGCGTCGCGCCGGCGGCGGCATCGCCCACCACCTGCTCGATCCCTCGACCGGACAGCCGGCCTTCACGGGCCTGGTCCAGGTCACCGCGGTGGCGCCCACGGCCCGGCTCGCCGAGGTCCTCGCCAAGACGGCGCTTCTGGCCGGGCCTTCGAGAGCCGCGTTCGAGCTTCCCTTCGGCGGGGTGCTCGTCGCCGACGACGGATCGGTGGAGACGGTCTCGGCGCGGGTGGGGATAGACGTCGCGGTCGGGCAGCCGGCCGGATGACCGCCCAGCATCATCTCCTCTGGATCACCAGCCGGGCCGCCGGCTCCGCGGCGCTTGTCTGCGCGAGCATCTCGGTGGCGATCGGACTGACGATCTCGCGCCGCGCCGCCGGGGACCGCATGACCCTGAAGGCGGCCCACGAGTCTCTCTCGCTCGCCACCCTCGTCCTGGTCGGGATCCACGGTGCCGCGCTGCTCGGGGACAGCTACCTGAGACCGGGCGTCGCGGGGGTCCTGGTCCCCTTCGCGACGCCCTACCGCCCCGCCTGGACAGCGGCAGGGATCGTCTCCGGCTACGGCCTCTCCCTGCTCGGGCTCACCTACTACCTCCGCGGCAGGGTCGGGCCGAATCGCTGGAAGAGCGCGCACCGCTTCGTCTCCGTCTTCTGGGCTCTCGGGATCGCCCACACCGCCGGCGCCGGGACCGATGCCGGGCAGGTGTGGTTCCTGGTCGGGATGGGCTGCGCGGTGCTACCCGCTGCTGTGCTGCTGGCCGGCCGGCTCGCCCGCAGCGCCCCGGCCACGCTCACCGGCGACGCCGTGCGCGACGGCGGGTGGCCGTAGCGCCCGTGGCCTCGTCGCAGCGGGCCCAGCCCCGTCTCAGCCCGCCTCGGCCATCGAGATCACCGCGAAGTGCGCGCCGAAGGGGTCTACCAGGACGGCGAAGCGCCCTACCGGCAGGTCCATCGGCTCCATCGCGACGGTTCCGCCCAGCTCCTTCGCCCGCCCGACGGTCGCGTCACAGTCGGCCACTGCGAAGTAGACGAGCCAGTGGGCGGGCACCTCGTCGGGCAGGCGCCCGCGGATGTCGAGCATCCCGGCGACCAGGGCGCCGTCGCCGCGGTGCCACTCGGTGTAGGTCATGCCCTCGACCGGCTCGGTGTCCTCCGAGCTCCAGCCCAGCGCCGCGCCGTAGAAGTCCCTGGCCCCCTCGGGGTCCCGGGTGTTGAGCTCGTTCCAGACGACCGACACGGGCTCGTTGGTGAGGCCGGCGCCGGGGAACTCCTTGGCCTGCCAGACCCCGAGCACCGCGCCCCCGGGGTCGGCGAAGAAGGCCATCCGCCCGAGCTGCAGCACGTCGGTGGGCTCGACCACCACCGTCCCGCCGGACTCCCTGACCGCCGCGGCGGTCGCATCGGCGTCCTCGACGCTGACGTAGGTGGACCAGGCGGGCGGCTGGCCCTCGGCCATCAGGGGCATCACCCCGGCCACCGGCCTGCCGTCCTGCATGGCCAGCCGGTACCCGCCCGTCTCCTCGGCGTTCTCGGCCTCTGGAACGCTCCAGCCGAACAGCGACCCGTAGAAGGAGGCCGCACCGTCGACGTCCGGGGTCCCCAGGTCCACCCACGAGGGGGTGCCGGGCTCGTAGCTGGTCATCTCGGGCATCGGGCTCTCCTTCCGCAGTTGGCTGGGACGATCCTCTCACGCGGAGTCCCTCCCGGGCGTAACGAAACCGTGACCGGCTCCCGGGGGAGGCCGAGCCGCCCTACTTGCCCTTCGAGCGTGCCCTGGCCTTCGATTTCGCCAGCTTGCGGCGCAGCTTCTTCTCCTGCTTCGCCCAGGCTTCGCGCTCGGCGAGGAGCCCGTCCCGCTCGGCCGCGAGCCGGTCGCGCTGCGTGACCAGCCCGTCCCGCTCGGCCTCAAGCCGGCCGCGCTGCGTGACCAGCTCGTCCCGCTCGGCCGCGAGCCGGTCGCGCTGCGTGACCAGCTCGTCCCGCTCAGCCGCGATGCGATCCGCCTCTTCGCTGGGCCGCGAGCTCTCGACCGCCTTCTGCAATCGTGCCCGCTCGGCCTCAAGCCGGTCGCGCTCGGCGAGCAGACGGTCTCGCTCGGCGGTTGCGCTGCGCAGCTGCTCGGCAAGTCGGGCCTGCTCGGCGCTGGAATCGCCACGCTCGACCACCAGCCGGTCGTGTTCCGCTCCGGCCCCATCGAGCTCCTTCCTCAGCTGCGCAAGCTCTGCTGCGATCCCGTCCCGCTCTGCCCTCGTGCCCTCGAGGTCGCCGGCGCGCTGGGCCTGCTCGGACGCGAGCTGGTCGCGCTCGGACGCGAGCTGGTCGCGCTCGGACGCGAGCTGGTCGCGCTCGGTGATCGCGCCCTGCAACTCCTCGACCAGCCGGTTCTGCTCGGCGGCAAGCCGGTCCCGCTCCAGGGTCAGCTTCTCGAGATCCGCCGCCTCCTGCACCCCGGGCTCGGCCGCGGGCGGCACGGCGTCCGCGGAGGCGACGGCCGGGACCGCGCGGGGTCGCGCCTTGGCGAGCTCCTCCCCGTCCGGCCAGGTGCGTCCGATCGCCTCCCTGATCGCCCGGGGTGTGGCGACGACGATCCGCGCTTCGCTCTTCGTCATCACCTCGATCTCGGCGACGGCGAGCGGGTGGAGCGGATCCTGAAGCGCCAGGATCAGCGACTCCTCCGGGCCGAAGGCGATCGGTATCGCGCCGTAGCGGTTGGCGATCGACCGGCTGATCAGCTTCGCGGCCTGGGGATCGGCATCGAAGCGGTCGAGGTCCACGAAGTCGACGCCGCAGCGCTCCGCCACGGCGTGGGCAAGCTGTTCCTCGTCCAGCACGCCCTCGCTGATCAGCACCTGCTCCAGCGAGACGCCAGACTGGCGACCCCACTCGACGGCCTGCTCGACGGTGGTGGCGTCGGCGAAGCCCATCTCCACGACAACGTCGCTGAGGAAGGCCCCGTTCCTCCCCGGGTTCCTGGGCGGCGTCACCCCCTCCGTTCCCTCCGGGAAGAGACCGGTGCCGCCCGCGGGGATCGCCAGCGCTGCCTCGGCCATCACGGGGTCGCGACCTCCGCGGCGGGAGACGGCTCGGTTGCGGTCGGGGCGCGGGGAGGATTCCCGGTCGCGGCCGTGACGTTCTCGATCGCCTGCTCGGGGGAGTCGGTGCCGCCCAGGGCAGAGAATCCGCAGCTCACCTCGAGCTGGGCCTGCCGCGCCTCGGCCGTGCGCTCGAGGGCGAGCCGGAACCGGCCCAGGAACGCCTCGGCCCCCGGCTCGTCGCAACCGATCAGCACGGCGCAGAGGTGGTCGTCGTCCAGCCTGCCCAGGTGGTCGGTCTCCCGTGCCGTCGCGCCGAACACCTCCGCGGCCTCCTTGAAGGCGAGCTTTCGGAGCGCGTCGCTGCCGCCGTTCCCGTCCGGGGCAAGCCCGACCCGGCAGGCGATCAGCATCGAGGTGAGCGTCCCCCGCTGGACCAGGCGGCGCTGGTGCTCGACGAGTTCGAGGAACGCCCGCCGGTTGGCAAACCCGGTGATCGGATCGGTCCGGGGACGGTCCCGCGCCTCCATCCGCAGCCGGCGCAGCTCGGAGCGCATGCGGACGTTCTCCCAATCGGAGCCGAGCAGTCTCGCCCCGACCCCGATCAGGGCCCGATGCTGGTCACCGTAGGCACCGTCGCGCGGGTCGACGGCCAGCAGCACCCCGACCACCCCGCCGCTGCTGAGCACGATGTCGGACGCGATCGCGGACCGGCCCAGCGGCTGGCGGCCGTACTCCCCCTCCCGGGTCGGGAGCAGGGACCCCGGGCCGAGAGCCGGCAGGGCTGGGCCGCGGATCTCGGTGACCGCCATGTTCCCCGCGGGATCGGCCTCGGCGAGCACGACAGTGCCCGGAACCGCCTCCCCCAGCGCATCGAGGACCGCCTCGGCGGCCTCGGCGAAGCTGCTGAAGTGCCGGCGCGCGAGACCCTCCAGTGCGCGTGTCTCCGTCGGCTCCACGTTCCCCTTATCGGACCGGCGGCCGCAGGCCTTGAAGGCTGCACTCCATGTAAAATCCGACAGCAGAGCTAGGTTTTCCGTAACTACCCGCACAACCAGGCCGGAGTCCTTCGATTTGAGCCAGAAGATCGATATCTGCCCTCTCGACGAGCTGCCCCCGGGCGAGATGCGCCTGGTCGCGGTCGAGGAGCGCAAGATCGGCGTCTTCAACTGCGGCGGCGACCTCTACGCAATCGAGGACCGCTGCTCGCACGACAACGGCCCGCTGGCGGAGGGAGTCTTCGATCCCGCCGCCTGCACGGTCGAGTGCCCGCGGCACGGCTCGCTCTTCGATCTCGCCACCGGCCGACCCCGCACTCTCCCCGCCTTCGCGCCGGTCCAGACCTTTGCGGTCGGCGTCGAGGGCTCCACCGTCACCCTGGAGGTCGACTAGAGATGGCAACACCCGAGGCGCTCGACGAGCAGCAGAAGGTCGCCGGGATCAACGCCGACTACAAGGAGAAGTTCGGCTTCCACGATCCCGAGAGCGGCTACGCCTACAAGGCACCCAAGGGGCTCTCGCGAGAGGTGGTCGAGTCGATCTCCTCCCACAAGGAGGAGCCCGGCTGGATGCGCGAGTTCAGGCTGAAGGCGCTCGAGCACTTCGAGTCGCGCCCGACCCCGACCTGGGGAGGCGACCTCGGGCAGATCGACTTCGACGACATCCACTACTTCGTGCGGGCCTCCGAGAAGGCCGGACACTCCTGGGACGAGGTGCCGGAGGACATCAAGAAGACCTTCGACCGGCTGGGGATCCCCGAGGCCGAGCGCAAGTTCCTGGCCGGGGTCGGTGCGCAATACGAAAGCGAATCCGTCTACCACCAGGTGCGCGAGGACCTCGAGCGCCAGGGCGTGATCTTCATGGACATGGACTCCGGACTGCGCGAGCACCCCGACATCGTCCGCGAGCACTGGGCGACGGTGATCCCGCCCAACGACAACAAGCTGGCGGCGCTCAACTCCGCGGTCTGGTCGGGCGGGTCCTTCGTCTACGTCCCCGCCGGGGTCAAGGTGGAGATGCCGCTGCAGGCCTACTTCCGGATCAATACCGAGAACATGGGCCAGTTCGAGCGGACTCTGATCATCGCCGAGGAGGGATCCGACGTCCACTACATCGAGGGGTGCACCGCTCCCGTCTACTCGACGGACTCGCTGCATTCCGCCGTGGTGGAGATCATCGCCAAGCCCGGCTCGCGCGTCCGCTACACCACCGTCCAGAACTGGTCGCAGAACGTCTTCAACCTGGTCACCAAGCGGGCCGTCGCCCAGGAGGGGGCGACCATGGAGTGGGTCGACTGCAACCTGGGCTCGAAGCTGACGATGAAGTACCCGTCCATCTACCTGCTCGGACCGGAGGCGCACGGAGAGATCCTCTCGATCGCCTTTGCCGGGTCCGGCCAGCACCAGGACGCGGGCGGGAAGATCATCCACGCCGCGCCGCGCACCTCGTCCTCGATCTTCTCGAAGTCGATCTCAAAGGACGGCGGGCGCAGCACCTACCGGGGCCTTCTTGAGGTCGCGGCCGCAGCCACCGAGTCCCGCTCGAAGGTGGTCTGCGACGCGCTCCTCCTCGACCCCGAGTCCCGCTCGGACACCTACCCGACGATCCGCATCGACTCCGCCGACGCCGATGTCGGCCACGAGGCGACCGTCTCGAAGATCGGCGAGGAGCAGCTCTTCTACCTGCAGAGCCGCGGCCTCGACGAGGAGGAGGCCTCGAAGATGATCGTCAACGGGTTCATCGAGCCGGTCACCAAGGAGCTGCCGATGGAGTACGCGGTCGAGCTCAACCGGCTGATCGAGCTGCAGATGGAGGGCAGCATTGGCTAGCCTCGCCGCGGCCGAACCGGTCTGGCTCACGGAGAGGCGCCGGCAGGGCGCCTCTCTGGCGGAGGAGCTGCCCCTCCCCGACTCCAGGTCGAAGGGCTGGGAGTTCACCGACCTCAGCGGCCTCGACCTCGACTCCTACGAGGCCGCCGCCGGGGACACCCGGGTCTCGGGCCCCGGCGACGGCGTGGTCGTCCGCCCGCTGGCGGAGGCGCTGGGACCCGAGGGCGACCTGCTGGCCGAGCGGCTCGGCTCCCTGGTCGCGATCGAGGACCCCTTCGTGGCCCGCAACGACGCCCGCTGGGCGGACGGCGTGCTGGTGCGCGTGCCGGCCGGGACGACCGGGCTCGACCCGATCGAGGTCGAGGTCCCCCTGGAGGGCTCGGGCGAAGCCGTCAACTGGCGGGCGCTGGTCGTGCTCGAGGAGGGCGCCGAGGCCGAGGTGCGGGTCCGCTACAGCTCGCCTGACGACTCGGTGGACGCGCTGCTGAACTCGGTGGTCGAGATCTCGGTCGGCGAGGGGGCCCGCCTGCGCTTCACCAGCACCCAGGACGTCTCGGAGTCCTCCTGGGTCTTCGCCTCCGAGCGCGCCCGCGTCGAGCGCGACGGCAGGCTGGAGTGGATCGCCCTGGGGCTGGGCTCGGGCCGCGGCAAGGTCCGCATGGAGACCCTGCTGGCCGGCGAGGGGGCCGAGGCGAAGGTCACCGGCGGCTACGCGGGAGGCTCCCGGCAGCACCTCGACTACGACACGACCCAGGAGCACGCCGCCCCCAACACCACCTCCGACCTGGCCTTCAGGGGGGTGCTCGCCGACCGCGCCACCGCGGTCTGGCGGGGAATGATCAAGGTCGACCCCGAGGCCCAGCAGACCGACGCCTTCCAGGAGAGCCGGAACCTGCTGCTCTCCGCGGAGGCGCACGCGGACGCCATCCCGGGGCTGGAGATCCTCGCCAACGACGTCCGCTGCACCCACGCGGCGGCGGTCGCGCAGGTCGACCGCGACCAGCTCTTCTACCTGACCTCGCGCGGGCTCAGCGAGGGCCAGGCGAGGATGCTGATCATCGAGGGCTTCCTGGAGTCCCTGGTCGAGCGGGTGGGAGAGGGGGAGCTCCGCGAGGAGCTCTCCGAGGCGCTTGCCGGCCGCCTCGGAGAGATCGTCCCCTGAGCGCGCTCAGGGACCCCCCTGACCGCTCCCCTTTCCCGCTCCCTTCTCCTCGCTCTCGCGTCGCGCTTCGCGCCGTTCCTTGAGCGTCGTCCGCGCGATCGCGAAGACGACGATCGCCACGGGCGGGACGTAGAGGAGCCACAGCCAGTGCCCGGTGTGCGCCAGGGGGAGCACCAGGGCGCTCATGCGTTTGCCACCGAGAGCAGGTAGAGGCCGAAGCTCGTGAAGGCGACCATGGCCGCCAGCATCCAGTACTGGGATCGCGCGGCGGCCCTGTAGTCGGGCCAGTAGGCCACCGCCCTGTCGTGGGCGAGGGTGAGCCCGACCACGTGGCCGACGACCAGGGCGCCCACCTGCACGTACCAGATCGCGTTGGCGCTGAGGACCGTGTAGTCCACCCCGCTGGAGGCGGTTCCGAAGAGGTCGGTGGTGGTGGTGCCGAGCGGGTCGGAGAGCAGGTAGGTGAACTGGGCCTGCTCCTGGTAGACGAAGAGGCTGAAGTAGTGGGCGACCAGGTAGGCGAAGGCGATCGGGATCAGGGTGTGGGCGAATCCGTCGCGGAGCACGGCGAAGGCAGGCGCCCCGCGGACCGTCCTCATCCCCCACACGGCGACCAGGTAGATGGCCGCGACGCCGAGCACGCAGACGACCATGAACAGGGTGTCGGTGAGCCGCAGCGAGGTGGTCAGGTCCACTCCCCAGCCCGAGACGGTGTCGAAGGTCGAGGCGATCGCGTCCTTCAGCGCGCCCTCCTGGGCCCCGTCGAAACTGGTCGTCCCGATCGAGGCAGCCACCATCGCCACCGAGCCCGGGACCGTCGCCCAGCGCGTCGCCGCGGTCAGCGGCCTGCGCCGGCCGATTCGGCCCTCGCGGGCCTCGAAGACCCCGAGCTGGCTGAACATCCCGAAGTAGACCGAGAAGATCTCCCCGTTCGAGCACCACTCCTCGGCCCCGAACAGGCACATCATCGCCAGCGTGTAGGCGGTGTAGACGAGGATCGCCACCCCGAGGGCATGGGGCTCGAGGCCCACCGCCACCCCGCCGCTCGTCCCGTAGACGATCTCCAGCCAGACCACGGCGACGAGGCCGACCGCCGCGGGCCACCGCCCCAGCCGGCGGGGGTATGGGAGGTGGGCGGCGCGGGCGCCGGCCACACCGCGGAAGGCAGCACCCGAGGCCCGGCCCAGGGCCCGCCAGGGATTGAAGGGCCGGAAGACGTCGCCGAGGAAGACGCTGAGCAGCGGAATGCCGAGCCAGACAGTGACGTAGACGAAGGTCAGCGAGAAGTTGCGGTCGGGCGCCTCGGTTCCCCGCAGTGCCGAATAGACGGCGACCCCGAGCAGGAAGACCCCGAGCAGGCCGGCGATCGCCCGGGAGAGCCGGACCGATCCGAGGGGCCGCCAGGTGTCGCCCTCGAAGCGTGGCTGCCGCCAGCCCACCGAAAGCGCGAAGAAGGACGCGATCAGCACGATCGAGGCCCCCCAGGCGAACAGCCAGGCGGGGACCGGGAGGTCCTGCTTCGCGACCAGCGCGTGGGCCAGCGGCAGCGCGGTCACGGATTGACCCTGAGCTCGGCGATCTGCTCCTTGCGGCCCTCGAGCTCCACCTCGAAGATCCCCTCGATGTTCGCCGTGAAGTCGAAGCCGATCGTCCCGCCGGCCTCGACGTCCTTCATCCTGTCGTAGCCGTGGACGTGGACCTCGTCGCTGACGTCCGAGCGCACCCGGAAGCGGACGGTGTCGCCGCTCGTGTAGTCGAGATCGGCGATCCCGCCCACGGGCTTTCCGTTCTTGACGACGATCGTCGGGACGGCCTCCTCGTCGCCCCCGGCGCCCCCGCCGGTGCCGGTGCCCGCGGCCGCCCGGGTGCTCGTGGTCTCGGAGCCGCCCCCGCCCCCGCCCTGCAGGACGATGAAGAGAACCACCGCCACAGCGACGAGAAGCAGACCGACCCCCGCCTTTACGGCGTTGGATTGCATCTTGCCTCCTTGGTCTTGGACGCGCCGTCCGGCGCCGCCCTCGGGTCAGCGGCCACGGCGGTCGCCGCAGCCGTCACATCGCTAGGCGAACCGGGGCGGAGGCCGGCGCGAGAGGCCGAAGGCGAGGGGGTCGGAGGCAAGCGGTGCGACCAGCGGGTCGCGGAGCGGTCGGGCCGGCCCGGGCCGGCCCGGGCCCGCGGCGCCGGACGGGCGTGCCCGGCGCGCCACCGCGGTCTCGATCGCCTCCAGGCCGCGGTCCAGCAGCGCGCAGGCCGCCCCCAGCGCCACGGCGATCGGAAGCGCCGTCCACCCGCTCCCGGCCAGGAGCGCGGCGGCGCCCGCGGGATGCCCCGCGGAGAGCGCGCCCTCCAGCGACTCCTGGAAGCAGAGGACGGCGAGCATGGCCAGCCCGAAGAGCAGCGCCCTGCGCCGCAGGGCGAGCGGTCCCGCTCCCCGCGGCGCGGGCCCTGCCCTGCGCAGCGCCGCGCGCAGGGGGCCTGCGAGGAGCCCGGAGAGCGCCAGCGCTGCGAGGACCGGGGTCGCCCCCGCGAGGTAGCCGTGTCCCTGGTGAGCCAGCTCGGCGCCGGCCGCGGACCCGTAGCCGGCCAGGTAGCGGAGCTGGTGCAGCGCGAAGGCGCCGAGCGCGACCAGCGCCCCGGTGCGGGCCAGCGATTCCGCTCTGCCACGCGGCATGACGGCGATTCTAGTCGCCGAGGGCGCGCAGGAGCCTTCGCCCGCGCGGGCTGCCCAGACCGGTCAGCGGGTCATAGCCCCGTCTGGCCCTCAGCACGCCGGCCGGGCCGACGGTCCGCAACGAGGTGACGATCCCGCCGCCCTTGTTGACCCCGTTTGCGTAGCCCCTTCTGACCATCGCGATCCTCACCCGCGGGGGCCTCACGTCGCGGATCGCCGCGGTCCCGTAAAGCGCGTAGAGCGCCGGGTTGACGAAGCCGTGGGGACGTCCCGCCCTCTGGTCGGCCAGGGCCATGTAGCCGGCCATCAGGGGCGAGGAGAGGCTGGTGCCGCCGTAGCGGGCCTCGTCGTAGGCGGCCCGGCCGCTGGGCAGCGTCTGGGTCTCCCCGACCAGCAGGCCCGTGGTCGGATCGGCGTCCATGGAGATGTCCGGCGAGACCCTGCCCGCCCCCCCGTAGCGCGCCGCGATCCCGTGCGGGACCACGCCGCGCTGGTAGCGCGGCTCGGCGAAGAAGCGGCTGGTGCCGCCGCCGGCGCCGTAGAGGAAGTCGCCAGGCGGCCTGGGGTCCCACCTCTTGCCGCTCTTGGTCGCCAGGTAGGTGCCCCAGCCCAGCTCGAAGCGGAAGTTGTCGAGCGGGCCGACCGCGAGGGTCGTGCCTCCGACCGAGGTCACCCGGGGGCTGGAGGCCGGATAGTCCGAGGAGACCCGGCCGATCGTGTCGCGCTCGTCGCCGCTGTCGCCCGAGGAGAAGTAGATCCCGATCCCCTCGGCGATCGCCTCGGCGAAGACCTGCTCGTAGGCCTGGACGCCCACCCCGAACTCCCCGAGGCTCCCCCAGGAGTTGGTGACGATCCGGGCGGCGCGGCGATCCACGACCCAGGCCTCGGCCCTGAGCAGCCCGGGGCCGGGGTTCGGAGCCCCGACGTAGAGGATCCTCGCCCCCGGGGCGATCGAGTGCACCGCGTCGAAGTCGAGCGTCTCCTCCCCCCACCATCCCTGGCGCAGGTCCGCCGGGCAGCCGCTCTTGCAGTTGCCCTGGAGGATCACCTGGCGCATCCGTGCCCTGGGCAGGCCGTGCCGGCGGCTGTAGATGCCGATGTCGCGGCGGATCGTCGGCGAGGCGAAGGCGTCGATTATCGCCACCGTCTGCCCGCGCCCGTCGTTGCCGTGGCGGATCGCGCCGCCGACCCCGTAGGCGCCCTGCACCTGCTTGGGCGCATACCCGCACGGGGCCCACGGCTGCTTCTGGCCGAACGCGAACGGGGCGGCCTTCTTCTTCGGGAAGTCCCGCCCCCAGAAGTTGGAGCAGGGCCGGACGATGTTGCGGAAGACCGGTGGGGGCGGGACGCGCAGGGGCCGCGCCTGGCTGCCGTCGAGGCCGACCACGCCGGCGATCCCGAGCCCGGCCGGGACGCTTACTCCCCGGGAGGGGGCGACGACACGGCGCCCGCCGTGACGGAAGAGAGCGAGCCTGGTCCCCAGCGCACGCTCGACGCTCTGCACCGGGCCCGAGGCGTCGACCAGCATGCGGGAGCGCGAGACGCCGGTGACCGCCAGGCCGCTGCGGCGAAGCCAGCGCCGCACCGCCGAGACCCGGGCCGGGGTCGGCGCGAACCGCGCCCGGAACCGGGCGGGCGAGAGGAAGCGGCCGAGGCGCGGGCTCGCAGGGTCGGAGACCTCGCGGTCGAAGCGCTCCAGGGCCGCCCGGTGGCGCCAGCCCAGCACCACCGAGAAGTCAAGAGGCCCGGCCGGGCTGCCCGCCTGCCGGGCCCCGCTCGCCCAGGACGGGACGGCGCCGGGGACCCCGACACGGCCGCTGACCGAGCCCGACGCCCCTCCGGCCAGCGCCAGCGCCAACGCCGCCAGGATCGCCGCCAGCCCGGGCGCCGAGACGCGCCGGGCCGTCAGCACTCGTGGGCGGGGCGGGGCGGGCACGGAGCCTGACCCTACCTCAGCGGACGGCGGAGGCCGTCTCGTCGCTGCGCCGCTGCGAGGCGGCGCCGGCTCGGCCCTGCGCCCGCCGCGAGGCGGCGCCGGCTCAATCCCGCACCCGCAGCGAGGCGATGCCGATCATCGAGGGAACCACGACGACCGGGAACTGCCCGGCCCTGGAGGCGATGAAGGAGATCAGCGCCTTTTCCGAGACGGTCCGCTCCACGCCGTACCCGGGGATCTCGACCCCGACCGGCGCGTCGCTCACGACCTTCAGGCGCACCCGCTGACCGCGGCGGTAGACGAGCCTGACGGGCCCCGACTCGGGCGGCGCCCCCCCTATCACCCGGATCACCGGCACGGGCCGCCGGGGTGCGCCGCCCCCGCGGGACCGCTGCCGCCCCGCCCCGCCCCCGCGGGACCCCCTCGCCACCGGGGGCGCGCCGCCGGTGGCCCCCTGCGGCTTGCCCCCGACGTCGATCCGAGGGGCATCGATCGTCCCCTCGCTGCCGAGGAAGACGAAGCCGGCGACGATCCCCACCCCGAGGACCAGCCCGACGGCGATCCCCAGCACGAGATCGAGGCGCCTCCCCGGCCTCGGGGAGCGGGCCGGGGGCGCGCCGCGCCCGTCCCCCGGGGGAGCGGCTTCGGGATCGCCTCTCAACCCGGCCCGGCGAGGGGTGACGCGGCCGAGGGGCCGCCGGTTGGCCTCGATCGCGGGCCCGGCGACCGCGACGAGATCTGTGTGCGCTCGTCGCGCGCCTCCTCGAGCTGCTCCCAGGGGCGGTCGCTCAACGTCTCCTCCTGTTCGGGGCCCACGGACGCGTTTCCCACAATAGTGATTCGATCCGGGCATGCGACCAGGACGCCAGGACATCGCCGCCCCGGAATTCCCCGCGATGAGCTGGATCGGCGCGGAGCCCGGCTCGATGGCGGAGCTGACCGCGGCCGGCCCGGCGCTCGTCCATTTCTTCGACTTCGCCCAGCTCAACAGCGTCCGCACGCTCCCCTACCTGCGGGAGTGGGACTCGCGCTACGCCGGGCTCGGGCTCGCGGTGATCGGGGTGCAGTCCCCGCGCTTTCCGTTCGGCGCCGAGGAGAAAGCCGTCCGGGGCGGGCTGAAGCGGCTCGGCCTCGGGTTCCCGGTGGCGATCGACGCCGGGCGGACGCTCTGGATCGACTACGGGTGCGAGGGGTGGCCGAGCCTCTTCCTGTGGGGGCAGGGCGGGGCGCTCCGCTGGTTCCAGTTCGGCGAGGGCGACTACCTGGGGACGGAGCTGGCGATCCAGGAGGAGCTGCTGACGGTGGACGCGCTGAGGCCGATGCCCGAACCGATGGCGCCGCTGCGCCCCACCGACGCCCCGGGGGCGCGGGTGATCGCGCCGACGCCGGAGCTGATCCCGGCCGAGGGGCGGCCGTGGACCGTCGAGGACGGGACAGGATTCGGGGTCAACTACGAGGCGGCGGGCGCCTGGGCGACGCTGGAGGGCCAGGGCGGCCTCAGGGTCGGGCTGGACCGGGGCTCGCCGCGGGAGGTCGCGGTCGAGGGCGCCGGACTCTACCCGCTGGCCCGCCACCCCGACCACGGAGCCCATCACCTGGAGATCGAGATCGACCCCGGGATCGCGGTCTGGGCCATCGGCTTCGAGCCGGGTCTCGCCCCGCCGGACCACGGCTGACCGGGCACCCTGGCGAGACCGATCGAAATCATCACTATGGTGTTCGAACCGCATTCTCGCCAAGGAGGCATGGTGATCGAGAAGGTCGACTTCATCGGGATCCCCTCGACCGACAGCGAGCGCTCGCGGAGGTTCTACGTGGAGACGCTGGGCCTCGAGCCCGACCGGCACTCCCGCTTCGAGGTCTGGGCCGGCGACACCTGCTTCGGGATCTGGGAGCCCGCCAGCTTCGGCATGGAGTTCGCGCCCCAGAAGAACGCCCACCCCGCCCTGCACGTCGCCGACGTCGAGGCTGCCCGGGCGGAGCTGGAGGCCAAGGGGGTCGAGTTCGCCGGGGAGACGCTCGACACCGGCGTCTGCCGGATGGCGCCGTTCACCGACCCCGACGGCAACGACCTGATGCTCCACCGCCGCTACGCGCCCTACGAGTGAGCGGGACGCGGGCCGGTGGCACGCCTCGCCGGTGGGCTAGGCGCGGGCGGTGAGCTCCGCGCGGATCTCCTTCGGGAGCATGAAGCGCACACCCTCCTCGACGGTCCGCAGCTCCGAGACGTCGGTCGCGCCGCGCTCGCGGAAGTATGCGACCAGGCTCTCGACCAGCTCCTCGGGGGCGCTGGCGCCCGAGGTGATCCCGACGGTCTCGACCCCTTCCAGCCAGGCCTCGTCGACCTGGGTGTGGTTGTCGATCAGGTGGGATTCGGCACCGTGCTCGCGCGCCACCTCGACCAGGCGGTTCGAGTTCGAGGAGTTGGTCGACCCGATCACCAGCACCAGGTCGGACTCCCTGGCGAGCTGCTTGACGGCGATCTGCCGGTTGGTCGTCGCGTAACAGATGTCGTCGCTCTTCGGGCTGACGATCGCCGGGAAGCGCGCCCGCAGCCGGTCGATGATCTCGGCGGTCTCGTCCACCGAGAGGGTGGTCTGGGTGATGAAGGCGACGCGCTCCGGATCGGAGACCTCGATCGCGTCCACCTCGTCGGCCGCCTGCACCAGGACGATGCTCTCCGGGGCCTCGCCGGTCGTCCCCTCGACCTCCTCGTGGCCCTCGTGGCCGATCAGGATGATCGTGTAGCCGTCGGCGGCGAAGCGCCGTGCCTCGACGTGGACCTTGGTGACCAGCGGGCAGGTGGCGTCGATCGTCCGCAGGCTGCGCTCCGCCGCGTTGCGGTGGACCGCCGGCGCGACCCCGTGCGCGGAGAAGACGACCATCTCGCCCTCGGGGACCTCGGTCTCCTCCTCGACGAAGATCGCGCCACGCTTGCTCAGCTCCTCGACCACGTGCTTGTTGTGGACGATCTCCTTGCGGACGTAGATCGGCGCCCCGTGCAGGTCGAGGGCGCGCTCGACCGTCTGCACGGCCCGGTCCACCCCCGCGCAGTAGCCGCGGGGGGCCGCGAGGAGCACCCGGGAGGGCCCGGGGCCGCTGGTTGCGCCGTCGGCGGACACGGCCGGAAAGGGTACAGCGGCGCTTCGCTCCGCCCCCTACCCGGCCGCGGGCGTTAGCCTTGCTGCGTGCCCCAGGACCACCTCGACAGGCTGACCGCCGTGGACGCGTCGTTCCTCACCAACGAGACCTCGTCCAGCCACATGCACGTCGGCGCCGTGCTGATCTTCGAGGGCCCGCCTCCAACCTACGACGACTTCATCGAGCACGTCCGGGGCCGGCTGCCGCTGGTGCCGAGGTTCCGGCAGAAGCTGGCCGTCCCGCCCCTGCAGGCGGGACGCCCGCTCTGGGTGGACGACCCCAACTTCAACCTCACCTACCACGTCCGCCACACCGCGCTCCCGGAGCCGGGAAGCGAGGAGCAGCTGCGGCTGCTGGCGGGCCGGGTCTTCTCCCAGCAGCTCGATCGCTCCAAGCCCCTCTGGGAGCTCTGGCTGGTGCAGGGCCTCGATCACAACCGCTTCGCCCTGCTCTCCAAGACCCACCACGCCATGGTCGACGGGGTATCCGGAGTCGACATCTCGACCGTGCTCTTCGACGTCAAGCCCGTCCCCGAGCCCGCCCCGCGCGGCGACGGCTGGGAGCCGCGGCCCGAGCCGAGCACCGCGGAGCTGGTGGGGCACGGCCTCGGCGACCTGGTGGGCGTTCCCACCAGGCTCGCGGAGCGGGTGGCCTCCGCGGTCCAGCACCCGGAGGCGGTCGCCCGGAGGCTGGCCGAGGGCCTCGAGGGCATCGGCGAGGTCGTCTGGAGCTTCGCTAACCCTGCGCCCGAGGTGCCCCTCAACGTCCCGGTCGGGCCGCACCGGCGATACCTGTGGAGCCGCGCCGAGCTGCAGACGTTCAAGCGCATCAAGGACACCCTCGGCGGCACGGTCAACGACGTCGTGCTCACCGTCGTGGCCGGGGCGCTTCGCTCCTGGCTGATCGGTCGCGGCGTCCGCACCGAGGGCCTGGAGCTGCGGGCCCTGGTCCCGGTCTCGATCCGGGCCGCCGACGAGCGCGGTGAGCTCGGCAATCGGATCGCGGCGATGCGCGGTCCGCTGCCCGTCTACGTCGAGGACCCGGTGCAGCGGCTGGCGATCGTGCGTGAGTCCATGCAGGGGCTGAAGCAGTCCAAGCAGGCGCTGGGCGCGGAGGTGATCTCCCGCTTCAACGACTTCGCCC
The DNA here is from genome assembly GCA_046330315.1 of Solirubrobacterales bacterium. Lineage (GTDB taxonomy): Bacteria > Actinomycetota > Thermoleophilia > Solirubrobacterales > 70-9 > JAXLSZ01. The sequence continues at coordinate 23,051 of JAXLSZ010000004.1, read as the reverse complement.
CGCCGACCCTGCTGGCGCAGGCCTCGCGGATCAACTTCTCGACCCGCCTGTTCAACCTGATCGTCACCAACGTCCCCGGCCCCCAGATCCCCCTCTACGTGCTCGGTCGCGAGCTCCAGGACGTCTTCCCCGTCGCCTTCCTGCCCGAGAACCACGCCCTCGCGGTGGCGATAATGAGCTACAACGGGCGGGTCAACTTCGGGCTGCTGGCCGACTACGACCAGATGGAGGACGCCGAAGAGCTGACAGCCGGGATCGAGGAGTCGCTGGGGGAGCTTGTCGAGGCCGCCAGGGAGCTCGAGAAGCCAAAGCGAGACAGGGAGAAGGCAGTCGCCAGATGAACAAGGAAGGCAGTCCGACCGGCGGGGAGCGGTTCAGCTACCACGTCGAGCTCACCCCCGCTCAGCTGAAGATCACCCATACCGCGCTGCGGTCGCTGCTCGACGACTTCGGACACGAGGAGGCCGAGGTCGTCAGGGTCATCCACGAGGTGCTCGAGAAGCTCCCCGACGAGCACGCGATCCGCGCCATAGAGCTCTCCGAAGACGAATGAGATGAGCACCTCGGTGCAGGTCGGGCTGCTGCTGGCGGCGGCCACGGCCCTGACGTCGATAGTCAGCTTCCTCTACAAGCACCGTGGCGCGGTCCTGGCCCCGGACGTGGACTTCCGCCGGCCGGCGCGCAGCACGCTCCTCCTCTTCCGCGCCCCCGCCTACACGCTCGGGGTGCTGATCGCCCTCGCCTCCTGGGGCCTGCACGCGGCGGCACTGTCGCTCGCCCCGATCTCGCTGGTCCAGTCGGTGATCGCCGGGGGGCTGGTGCTGCTGACCGTCGTCGCCGACCGCTTCTTCGGCCTTGCGGTGACGAGGCGGGAGTGGATCGGGGTGGGGCTGGCCGCGGTCGGCCTCGCCTTCCTGGCCGCGACCATCTCCGGCTCCGGCGACGGACCGCACGCCGGCCACGACGGGCTCGGGATCGCCGCCTACGTCGCCTGCGCGGCCGGCGCCGGTCTGCTGGTCTCGGCGTGGGCGCGGGGGCGCCGCCACGCCGGCGTCCTCTTCGGCGTCGGCGCCGGGCTGATGTGGGCCGCCTCCGACGTGGCGATCAAGGGGACGAGCGCCGGGCTCTCCGCGGACGGGGCCGGCGTCGTCCTGCAGCCGCTGGTGGCGGTGATCGTCGTCGCCTCGCTGGTCGGCCTGCTGATCTCCGCGAAGAGCCTGCAGATCGGGCCCGCCGTCTCGGTCATCGCGGTGACCAGCGTGGCGGCCAACGCGACCACGATCGCGGCCGGCCCGATCGTCTTCGGCGACCCGATACCGTCCAACGCCCTGGGGGCCGCCGCGAGATTGGCGGCCTTCGCGCTGGTGATCGGCGCGGCGGCCTTCACCCCGGCGCCGGTGCGGGCAGCCGAGATCGAGACCTGATCCCGGCGCACCCGGCGGCGCCGCGCCCGGCCTCCCGCCCCTCGGCGCCGCGCCCGGCCTCCGCGTACCGGCGCTCGCGCCGATCGCCACGCCCCGGCCGGGCGCTGCCGCGCTCAGCCCGCCAGCAGCCCGACCGCGTGGGGGATCGCCTCGCGGACGCCCTCGCCCGCCTCGGCGATCGCCTTCGGGCTTCCCGGGAAGTTGACGATCAGGGTCGCGCCCCGGCTGCCGACCACTCCGCGGGAGGCCATCCAGAAGCGGGTGTGGTCTCGCGAGGCGGCGCGCATCGCCTCGGCCATCCCGGGCGCCTCGCGGTCGATCACGTCGCGGGTTGCCTCCGGGGTGACGTCTCGCTGGGCGAAGCCGGTACCCCCGGTGGTCAGGATCAGCTCGCAGACCGCGCCGTCGGCGAGGTGGCGGAGCCGCTCGGCGATCAGCGGGCGCTCGTCGGGGACCACCTCGCGCTCGACCACCTCGAAGCCCAGCGACTCGGCGTAGTCGGCGAGCAGGGGACCGCTTCGGTCCTCGGCCTCCCCCCCGGCCCTGCTGTCGCTGACCGTCAGCACCGCGGCCCTCAAGGCCCGTCTCCCCGCCGCCAGTCGTGGCGCCCCCCGCTCTTGCTGAGCAGGAGCACGCTGCGGATCTCCACCCCGCGCTCGATTCCCTTGACCATGTCGTAGACGGTGAGGGCGGCGACGGCAGCGGCGGTCATGGCCTCCATCTCGACCCCGGTCCGCGCCACGGTGCGGGCCTCCGCCCGCAGCACGACCTCGCCCGCAGGCGCATCGACGCTTCCCTGCACGTCGACGAAGGTGAGCGGCAGGGGGTGCGCCAGCGGGATCAGCTCGCCCGCGCGCTTGGCCGCGCCGATTCCGGCCAGCCGGGCGGTGCCGAGCACCTCGCCCTTGGGCCCGTCCCCGCGCTCGACCGCGCCGGCCGCGGTCGGCGACATCGCCAGGCGGGCCTCGGCGACCGCGCGCCGCTCGCTCTCACCCTTGGCCCCGACGTCCACCATCCGGGCCGAACCCTCGGCGTCGAGATGGGTCAGCCTCTCGCTCACGGCGCGGTCCCCTCGACCCAGCGCTGCTCGGCGCCGGAGACCTCCTTCTTCCAGAACGGCGCCTCGGCCTTGATCCGGTCGATCGCCTCGCGGGCCCCGGCGAAGGCCTCCTCGCGGTGCGCGGCGGAGACGGCGACGACGACGCTCGGCTCGCCGAGCGGGACCGACCCGGTGCGGTGCTCGGCCGCGGCGCCCTCGAGCCCGTGGCGCTCGACGCACTCCGCGAGGATCGCGGCGATCCGCTCGGCGGCCATCTCCTCGTAGGCCTCGTACTCGAGGCGCTCCACCTCGCGGGTCGTGCCCGCGAAGGTCACCGTCGCGCCGGCCGCCGGGCTGGCCACCCGGGCGCTGACCGTCTCCGCGGAGAGCGGCTCGGGGCCGATCCGCACGTGGGGAGCGGCGCCGCCGCTGACCGGCGGCACCGCGGCGAGCTCGTCCCCCGGCTCGATCGCCTGCCCGGGCTCGGCGTAGGCACGGTTGACGGCGATCCGGACCGGCATCCTCGCGACGACGTCGAGCCCGGGCTCGCGCCCGAGGGCCTCGATCGCCTGCGAGACGGTTGCCCCAGGCTCCAGCTCCAGCTCGACCTCGTCCCTTCCGGCACGCTCGCGGAGCTGGGCGAAGAGGCGGACGGGAACCCTCATCTTGGCGCTCACCTCCATCCGCCAATCCTAGATCCGGGCATCAGCTCGATCTCGACCTCCTCGCCGGCTGCGGCCCCCTCCCCACCTGCCTCGAAGATCGCCAGCGCGTCGGCCCCCAGCATCGAGGTCAGCACGTGGGAACCCTGCGGCCCGGTCGTGCGGGCGAGCAGGCCGGCGGCGGCGAGACGCAGGGAGCAGCGCACCGCGTGCGTCCTCCCGGGCTTCTTGGCGTATCCGTCCTCGAGGACGGCCGTGCCGCGCGCCGATGCGGGATCGGCGCCCTGCATCGCCAGCAGCGCCGGGCGGGCGAAGAGCAGGAAGGTGACGACTGCCGAAACCGGGTTTCCCGGCAGGCCGAAGACCAGGGACCCCTCGGGGCCCACGCCGAACCAGGTCGGCTTGCCGGGGCGCAGCGCGACCCCCCAGAAGATCTGCTCGGCACCCAGCTCGGACAGGGCCGGGCGCACGTGGTCGTGCTCGCCCACCGAGACCCCGCCGCAGAGCACGGTGAGGTCGGCGTCGAGCGCTCGGCCGAGCGCCTCCGCGGTCGCGGCACGGTCGTCGCCGGCCCGCTCCACCGAGAGGACCTCCGCCCCGCAGTCGATCGCCAGCGCGGGGACCGTGTGGGCGTTGGAGTCGCGCACCGCCCCGGGGCGCATCTCATCACCCGGGCCGATCAGCTCGTCACCGGTCACCACGACCCGGACTCGCGGCGGCCGCGCGCAGAGCGCCTCGGCCTTGCCCGCCGAGGCGAGGAGGCCGAGCTCCACCGGGCCGACCGGGGTGCCCGCGGCGAGGACCCGCTGCCCGGCCCGGACGTCCTCTCCCGCCCGGCGGATGTCGCAGCCCGGCGGGGCCGCGGATACCACCTCGATGATCCCGACCGGCTCGCCGTCCGCGGCCCCTGCGCCCCGATCGACCCTCCCCGCGGCCCCCGCGGCCGCATCGACTGCTTGTGCCCCTGCGGGATCGCCCGTCCCCGCGGCGCCGATCCGGCGGGTGTCCTCGACCCGCACCACCGCGTCGGCGCCCTCGGGGATCATCGCGCCGGTGGAGATCGCCACCGCCTCGCCGGGGCCCGGACCGCGCTCGGCCGGGTGACCCGCCGCCGACTCGCCGGCCAGGGTCAGCGCCACGGGGCTCTCCGGGGAGGCGGGGGCGATGTCCTCGGCCCGCACCGCGTAGCCGTCCATCGCCGAGTTGTCGAAGCCCGGCACGTCCTCGGGGGCGATCACGTCCTCGGCGAGCACCCGCCCGCGCGCCTGCGCCAGCGGGACCTCCGCGGCCCCCAGGCTCCCGGTGCGCTCCAGCACCATCCCCCGCGCCACGGGGACCGCGGTCAGCTCGGCCATCGCTGGGGCTCGGTCGGCTCGGCCATCGCGGCCAGCGTAGCCTGATCCCGGCCCGCCGGGCCCCGACCACTGCGCCCCCGGCTCGCGATCGGTGCGAGACTTGCGGCGATGGACGCGACCGTTGCGGTGCTGGCAGGGGGAAGCTCGACGCGCATGGGCCGGACGAAGGCGACGGTGAGGATCGCGGGCCACGCGCTGATCTCCTACCCGATCGCCGCCGCCCAGGCCGCCGGCCTCGAGCGCTTCGTCGTCGCCAAGCGCGGCAGCGAGCTTCCCGAGATCTACTGCCCCGTCGTCATCGAGCCCGACAGCCCCACCCACCCCCTGCTCGGGCTGGTCACCGCGCTGGGCCACCGCCAGGGCCCGGTCCTCGCCCTCGCCTGCGACATGGCCTTCATAGACGAGAAGCTGCTCGCCTGGCTCGCCTCGCATCCCTCGACCACCGTGGTCGAGGCCGGCGGTGTCCTGCAACCGCTCCTCGCCCGCTACCGGATCGAGGACCTGCCGGCCCTGGAGGAGGCGCTGCGGCGCGAGGAGCCGATGCAGGCCGCCGTCGCCGCCCTCGATCCCACGGTCGTGCCCGAGTCCGACGTCGCGCGCTTCGGCGACCCCGAGCGGCTCTGCTTCAACGTCAACACCCCCGAGGACGTCGAGGAAACCGAGCGGATCTTCGCCTCCCTCCGAGGCTGACCCCAACCCCACCCGCCGAGCTTCAACTTTCCGCTGTATTTCAGATGGAACCTGAAGCTCGGCGGGGAGGTTGGCCCCCGGTCAGCCGATGGCGGCCGGCTTCGCGACCGCCTCCGATCCTGCCGGCACCGCCGCGACCGCCTCCGATCCTGCCGGCACCGCCGCGACCGCCTCCGATCCGGCCGGCACCGCCGCGACCGCCTCCGATCCGGCCGGCACCGCCGCCACCGACTCCGATCCGGCCGGCACCGCCGCCACCGCCTCCAACCGCACCGGCACGCCGTTCATGAAGGCCATCCCGGCCAGGCGCTCGAGGTCCTCGGGCTCCGAGGAGACCAGCTCGTTGACGTTCGCCCCGCCGGCTTCGTTGGCAATCTGCCAGCCGCCCGAGTGACCCCAGCCGTGGGGGACGGCGACGGTTCCGCGCGTGACCTCGTCGGTCAGCCGGGCGACGGTCTGGATCGCCCCGTGCGCGGAGACCAGGCGGCAGGCGGCGCCGTCCTCGACCCCGGCCGCCGCGCCGTCCTCCGGGTGGATGCGCGCCGAGTGCTCGCGGCCGCCGCGCATCAGCAGCGCCGCGTTGTGCATCCAGGAGTTGTGGGAGCGGAGCTCGCGCAGGCCGATCAGGCGAAGCGGCATCTCTGCGCCGCTCTCGGGACGGGCCGCCAGCCGCCCGACCTCGTCGCGGATCTCCGGCACGTCGAGCCGGACCCGGCGGTCGCGGGTCCGCAGCTTGCCCTTCATCACCCCGGCCCTCAGGTGCTCGGCGAGGACGACCCCGTGGGGGTTGCGCCGAAGCTCGGCGAGGCTGAGCCCGCCGCGCCGCAGCCCGAAGAGATCACCCTTCGGTCCGGTGCGCAGGAGCAGGTCCACCAGCGTCCGCGGCGAGAGCCGCAGGCCGGCGCGGCCGAGCAGGCGGGCGAGAGGGATGCTGGAGGGGACGACCCCGATCCGCCTGGAGATATCCTCGATGATCTCCCACTCCTGGCGGGCCTCACCGGAGGGCTCGACCACGGCCTCGGTGAAGGTGATGAAGGGCTTGGTGAACAGCCCCAGGAAGGGGAGCGGCAGGTCTTCGCGCTCGTACATGGTCGTCGCCGGGAGCACGAAGTCGGCGTGGCGGGCCGTGTCGCTGACGTAGAGGTCGATCGCCACGCAGAGGTCGAGCCGCTCCATCGCCTCGACCAGCTCGGGGCCGTTGGGCACCGAGAGGACGGGGTTGCCGGCCGACACGAAGAGCGCCCGGAGCTGGCCCGGGCCCGGCGTGGTCGTCTCCTTCGCCATCAGCGAGGCAGGCAGGCTCCCCAGCACCTCTGGGAAGCCGCCGACCCGCGAGCGGACCCTGGCGTAGGTCGCCAGGCCGAGGCGGTGGACGATCCCCTCGAAGTCCAGCGGCGGGTCCCCGAACATCGCGCCACCGGGGCTGTCGAGGTTGCCGGTGACGGCGTTGAGCGCGTCCAGCAGGAAGGAGACCAGGGTCCCGTGGCGGCCCAGACAGGACCCGGTGCGGCCGTAGACCGCGGCGCGCTCGGCGGCGGCGAGGTCGCGGGCCAGGCCGCGCGCCTCCGCGGCCCCGATCCCGGTGCGGCGCTCCGTGGCCTCCGGCGGGTGCGGGGCGGCCAGGGCGCGCAGCGCCTCGGCGCCGGCCGTCTGGCTCCGCAGCGCCTCGACGTCCTCCAGCCCCTCCTCGAAGATCACCGCGAGCAGGGAGAGCAGGAGCCAGGCGTCGGCGTCCGGCGCGATCGCCAGGTGCTCGAAGGCGGCGGCGGTCTCCGAGCGGCGGGGATCGACGACGACGACCCGCCCGCCCCGCGCGGTGATCGCGTGGAGCTGGTCCTTGATCCGGGGAGCGCTCATCACGCCGCCGTGGGAGACCAGCGGGTTCGCCCCGACGAGCAGGAGGAGGTCGGTGCGCTCGAGGTCGGGGATCGGCACCAGGAAGGGCGAGCCGTAGAGGAAATGGCTGGCGGCGAAGCGGTTGCTGACGTCCTGGGAGGAGGCCGTGTAGTAGTGGCTGGAGCCCAGTGCGTCGATGAAGCCCTTCGACCAGATCGGGTGCGAGTAGGAAAAGGCGCCCGGGTTGCCCATGTACCAGCCGATCGACTCGCCGCCGTGTTGGGAGCGAATCCGGTCCAGCCGCTCGGCGATCTCGCCGAGCGCCGCCTCCCAGGAGACGCGCTCGAAGCTGCCGCCCCCCGCCCGGCGCAGCGGGTGGAGGACCCGGTCGGGATCGCTCTGCACGCCGGTCATGGCGATGCCCTTCGGGCAGGCGAAGCCGGCGGAGAGCGGGTGCTCGGGGTCGGGGCGGAGCTTGGCGAGGCGGCCGTCCTCGACCGTGGCGACCATCCCGCAGAACGGCTCGCAGACGCGGCAGTAGGTGATCCGCTCGCTGGCCTCGCCGGGCATCGCGACGATGGTACCGCGGGTGCCTGGGCGGGAAGGCGGGTCAGCCCGGGCCGACCACCCGCGTCGCCGTCGCCTTCCAGGCCGCGGTGACGGGCACGCCGGGCCGAAGGCCGAGCGCGGCGACCGAGCGGGCGGTGACCTCCGCGGTGAGGAGCTGGGGAACCGACACCCCGACCCTGACCCGGTTGCCGACCTCGGTCAGCGAGCTGACCCGCCCGGTGACCCGGTTCAGCGCCGAGTCGGCGTGCTCGGCGCCGGGGGGCTCCAGCGAGATCTCCCAGGGGAAGACGCTGATGACCACCTGCCCGGCGGCCGGCTCGGTGGTGCGCACGGTGCCTCCCCCCTTCAGGGCGACGGCGGTCAGCCCGTCGGGGTCGGTCGATGCGGCGCCGCGCAGGACGACCGCGCCGGTGAAGTCGGCGACGAAGGCGGATACCGGCTTCGCCGAGATCTCGGAGGGGGTTCCCCGCTGGACCACCTCACCCCGGTCGAATACCGCGATCTCGTCGCCGAGGAGCGCCGCCTCCTCGAAGGAGTGGGTGACGATCACCATCGGGACGCCGATCCCCCCGAGCATGGCCCCGAGCTCGCGGAGCGCCGCCGAGCGCGTCGCGGGGTCGAGGGCGGCGAGCGGCTCGTCGAGAAGCAGCACCCGCGGGTCGGAGGCCAGGGCCCGGGCCAGCGCGACCCGCTGGCGCTCGCCCCCGGAAAGCTCGCGCGGCAGGGCGTCGGCCAGCCCCCGGCAGCCGAAGCGCTCCAGCAGCCCGCTGGCCCGCTCCCGCCGCGCCCCGCGGCTGTCGCGGATCCCGTAGGCGACGTTCCGCCAGGCCGGCATCGCCGGGAAGAGCGCGAACTCCTGGAAGAGGTAGCCGCAGCGCCGCCGCTCGGGCGGCAACTCCACGCCGGCACCGGTGTCGAGCCAGATCGCCTCGCCGAGCGCGACCCGCCCCGAGTCCGGGCGGGTCAGCCCGGCGATCACCCGCAGGACGGTCGTCTTCCCGGCACCCGAGGGCCCGACGATCGCCAGCCGCCTGCCCTCCGCGACCTCGACGGCGGCGTCGAGCGTGAAGTCCCGCAGCTCCGTGCGGGCCGCCGCCACCAGCGTGCTCACGGTTCTCGCCCGGCCCGGGAGCCGTCCCCGGAGACCAGCTTCACGGAGAGCAGGATCGCTCCGGCGACCGCGATCAGGACCGCCGAGAGCGCCAGGGCCGAGGTGAAGTCGGTCGAGAAACGGGCGAAGATCGCCAGCGGGGCGGTCTGGGTGATCCCGGGAAAGGAGCCGGCGAACATCAGGGTCGCCCCGAACTCGCCCAGCGCCCTCCCCCAGGCCAGGGCCGTGCCCGAGGCGAGGCCCGGCCGGGCGCTGGGGACGGCGACCGCCAGGAAGGTGCGCGCCGGGCCCGCCCCGAGCGTCCGCGAGGCCTCCAGCCAGGCGGGGTCGAGCGACTCGAAGGCGGCAACCGCCTGGCGCAGGTAGAAGGGCGCCGCGACGAAGGTCAGCGCCACCACCACCCCGGCCGTCTGGAAGACCAGCTCGACCCCGGCGTCGGCGAGCGCGCCCCCGAGGATCCCGTTCGGCCCCAGCGCGGCGAGCAGCGCGATCCCGGCCACCGCCGGCGGCACCACGAGGGGAAGCTCGATCAGGGTGATCGCGACCGAGCGGCCGGGGAAGTCGCGGGTGGCGAGCAGATAGGCGGCCGGAGTGCCGACCGCGACGATCACCGCCAGGGCGATCAGCGAGGTGCGGAGGCTGAGCCACAGCGCCTCGCGCGCCGTTTGCTGCCCGAGGCTCTCCACCAGCGCCCCGGGGCCGGTGTTGGTGAAGACGGCGATCAGCGGCAGGGTGAGGAAGAGCAGGGTGAGCGCGAGGGCGGCGACGCTCAGCGCCCGGAACCAGCCGCCCCGGCTCACGGCGGCAGGAAGCCGGCCCGCTCGAGCGCCGCGGCGCCGGCGCCGGGCGCGAAGAGGCCGGCGACGAAGCGGCGTGCGAGGGGCGGATTCGCCGCCCCCTTGACGATCGCCACCGCGTAGGCGACGTCCGGCTGCAGCGAGGGCGGGATCGGGACCGTCTTCAGGTCGGCGCCCGCGGCCCTGGCGTCGGTGACGTAGACGAATCCGGCGTCCGCGGCACCCTGCGTGAGCTTGCCGACCACCGCGGAGACCTCCGGCTCCTCGGAGACGACGTTGCCGAGGATTGCCCTTCGCTCCCCGGCGGGGAGGCGGCCGAGCACCTCCAGGGTGTAGGAGCCGACCGGGACGCTCTTCGCGCCGATCACCAGCTTGGTGCCGGGCCTCGCCAGGTCGTCGATCGAGTCGATCGGGCTGCCGCGCGGGACAGCGATGGTCAGCCGGTTGGCGGTGAAGACCCGGGGCTTCTCGACCAGGCCGTCCCCGTAGAGCTGCCGCGGGTAGGAGGTGTCGGCGGATGCGAAGACGTCGGGGCGGGCGCCGTTGCGGATCTGGGCGGCGAGGGTGTCGGACCCGGCGAATGATTGCTTGATTTCCTCGTCGGGGAAGGACTTCGCGTACTCGGTGAAGGCGTCCTGCAGCGAGGAGGCGGCGGAGACGATGAGCTCGCCGTCGCCGTCGCCGCTCGTCGAGCCGCCGCCCGACCCGCAGCCGGCGGCCGCCAGGGCGAGCACGACGCAGAGCAGCCCGGCGGCGCTGCGCACCTCAGCTCCCCCGCTCGATCATCACCGAGGTGGCCTTCACCGCGGCGGTGGCGCGCACCCCGGGCTCCAGCCCCAGCTCCTGCACGGAGTCGCGGGTGATCGCGGCGGTGATCAGATGCGGGCCGGCCTCGATCTCGACCAGCGCCATCACCCCGTCCACCTCCACGGAGCGCACCACCCCGGGGAACCTGTTGCGGGCCGAGAAGGCGTCGCCGGTGGGGTGCCGGGCGGGGCGCGAGGTGAGACGCTCGACCTCCGAGGCGGGCACCCTCCTGCGGTTCTGCCGGTCGCGGACCGTGCGGAGCTTCCCGGCGCGATCCCACCGCCGCAGCGTGTCGGCACTCACCCCGAGCGCCCTCGCCGCCTCTCCGATCGTCAGATCCGTCATCTCCGGAGGCGTCAGGTTCGTCATCGCCTAAGCATTGCATATGCACAGCCATCACCGCACGCCGCGCCCCCGGGCATGGCCCGCGGACTCCGAGCATTGCCCCGCGGACTCCGAGCATGGTCCGAGCATGGTCCGCGGACTCCGAGCATGGTCCGCGGAACCTCTGGAGAGCGCACGTGGGACCTCTAAGCGTCGATATGCAGCGTTTTCAGGTCCCACCCACCCGGGCACCAGACGTGGGACCTCTAACCACGCACTACCAGGGTCAAGAGGTCCCACGTCGGGGCGCGGGTTGGGGAGGGATGGGCGGCCGTGGCGGGCGCTCAGCCGCCGATCGCGCTCATCGTGCGCGGGGGGCGGCGGAAGCCGGGTTCGCCCACCCCGTGCTTGAGCTCCTTCTGCCAGACCGCGTCGCGGATGATCCGCTCGAGCTCGAAATCGTCGGCGCCCTCGCGCATCGGCCCGCGCAGGTCGGTCTCGTGCAGCGAGAACAGGCAGGTGCGCAGGGTGCCCTCGGCGGTGAGCCGGATCCGGTTGCAGTCGGCGCAGAAGGGCTCGGAGACCGGGTTGACGAAGCCGATCTCCCCCCGGCCGTCGCGGAAGCGGAAGACCCGGGCCGTCGCCGAGGGCTCCCGGGGAAGCTCCTCGAGCGGGTGGACGGCATCGATCATCGCCCGCACCTCCTCGCCGCGCAGCACCGACTCCGGGGTCCAGGCGCGGTCGCCGTCGAGCGGCATGAACTCGATGAACCGGACCTGGAAGGCGGTGTCCCGCGCGAACTCGGCGAAGCGCAGCGCCTCGGCCTCGGTGAACCCGCGAACCGCGACGGCGTTCACCTTGACCGGCCGCACCTCGGGGAAGGAGGCGATCGCGTCGAGCCCGCGCATCACCTGGGCCAGCGAGTCGCGGCGGGTGATCTGGAAGAAGCGGTCGCGCTCCAGCGAGTCGATCGAGACGTTGACGCGCCCGATGCCCGCCTCGACGAGCGCCGCCGCGTCGCGCTCGAGCAGGTAGCCGTTGGTGGTCAGCGAGAGGTCGCGCAGGCCCTCCATCGCCGCGAGCATCGAGACCAGCCGGGGGAAGTCGCGACGCACCAGCGGCTCGCCTCCGGTCAGCCGGACGTCCTCGACCCCCATCGAGACGAGCAGCGAGACCAGCCTGCCGACCTCCTCGAAGGTGAGGATCTCCGAGCGCTCCAGCCACGGCACCCCCTCGGCCGGCATGCAGTACTGGCAGCGGAAGTTGCAGCGATCGGTGACCGAGACCCGAAGGTCGGCTATCCGTCTCCCGTGGCCGTCTATGAGCGGTTCGTTGATCACTTGGCTGGACCGTCGATCATTTGGTTGCATTGTCGCCGATCCCGCCACCGGGCACGCGAGCTGGGACCTTTAACCGCTGACTATCGGGGATTAGAGGTCCCACGTCGGGGAGGGTGAGCGCCGGTTGGGGGGTCAGCCGAGCTCGGCCGAGGAGGCCGCCGGCTCGGGCTCGGGCTCGAGCAGGCCGAGCCTTGCGGCGAGCCAGCGGGCCGGCAGGGCCTGGAGCAGCAGGGTCATGATGATCGCCAGGGCGACCACGCTGGCGTAGAGGTCGATGTGGGGAACGCCCAGGCCGGCCAGGACGCCGACCAGCGCCGCGGGCACCACCCCCGTCTCCCTCGTCCAGCAGAGGAAGGCGAGCTCATTGCGGGTCCAGCCTCCCCCCCGGTCGGGCACGACGCAGGCGATCACCGTGAGCGGCCGGGCCAGCACGAGCAGCGCGGAGACCACGGCCAGCGCAGGGAGGATGTTCTCGCCGAGCTGCGCGAAGGGGATGTTCGCCCCGAGCACGACGAACACGAAGAGGGTGACCAGGTCGGCGACGTTGAACGCGAAGGAGCGCATCTCCTGCTCGTGCTCGGAGTGCATGGCGAGGCCGAGCTGCTCCATGTTGCCGACGATCAGCCCGGCCAGGAAGGAGCCGAGATAGCCGCTGCCGCCGGCCGAGTCGAGCGAGAAGAAGCTGATGGTGACGACGGTCAGCACCGCGACCGCGGAGGACTCGCGCCAGATCCCGGTGCGCCTGCTCGAGATCACCGCGGCCAGGAGCACCCCGGCAACGACGCCCAGCACGGTGCTGATCGCGAGGTTCGTGACGAAGTCCTCGGCGGGGGTGGCGAGCGAGCCCTCGCCGCTGATCAGGACTCCGGCCAGGGCCAGTGCCAGCACGGCGCCGGTCGGATCGTTGAAGGCGGACTCGGCGACCACCGTCTGTGCCACCTTGGGCCGCAGCCGGGAGCGCACGAAGAGGGGGATGAGGATCGCCGGATCGGTCGGCGAGAGGATCGCCCCCATCAGCAGCGCGGCTGTCCAGGGCAGCCCGAAGGCCAGGTGGGCGACCGCCCCCGTGACCAGGGCGGTCAGCACCACGCCGGGGACCACCAGCATCCCCAGCCCCACCCAGACCCTGCGCAGCACGGGCAGCGAAAGGTTCAGCCCCCCGTAGAAGAGGATCAGCGAGACGCCCAAAGTGAAGATCAGCTGCGCCCCGAGGGAGTCCAGGGGGACGTCGATCACGTCGAGGACGGAGGGCCCGAGCAGCGCGCCGACCGCGACCAGGACCAGCATCTCGGGGATCCGCAGCAGGCTCGCGACGAAGCGCGCGACGAGCGCCCCGCTGAGCAGCAGGCTGAGGGTAAGGAGGAGGTCGCGGGTCACGACGGCTCGTCGCCGTCCGCCCGCTGTCCCTTGAGGCGCTCGCCCTCGAGCGCCATCCTGGCGACGTCGTTGGCGGTCACCAGCAGGAGGACGATGACGATCGCCGCGCCCAGCGCCACGGCGATCAGGCGCTTGCGGGCCGTGTCGCGAGCGCCGGCGAAGGCCTCCTCCGAAGCCGCGGCCCGGGCGGCCTCGAGCCGCGCCAGGCGCTCCGCCGTCGCCGCCATCGCCTCGAACTGCCGTATCTCCGGGCCCAGGAAGATCCTCCGCACGGCCGCGGTCCGTCCGGCCGCGAGCGCCTTCCAGGCAACGGAGTCGAGCCGCATGAACTCCCGGAACTGCCCCTCCAGCCGCCGCAGGATCGCGGCCTCGCCGGGATCGGAGAGGCGGCGGTCGGCGTCGCGCAGATCGCGCCGGAGCCCCGCAACGGACCTCAGGAAGATCGGCCTCGAGGCGCCGTTGTCATACCCGTAGGCGGTCTGCCACCCGTTGACGTCGGTAACGGCGAACTTCACCTCTCTGGCGATCGCCTCGTCGGCGGCCCGCTCGCGCACCTGGTCGAAGCGATCTCCCATCTCCGACATGCCGTGGAGCGCCACGGCGCTGGTCGCGAGCGGCCCGAGGATGGTGAGCACGATCGCCGCGTAGAGCTTGGCGCGAATGCTCATATCACTCCCCTATCACGGTTGATCTGTTTGACGTTTCGGGTATGCGATTAGGATGGACCGGCGATGCTCCTCTTCGTCCTGACCGGGCAGTACCCGCCGATCCTCTTTCTGACGCTGGTCGTGATGTGCTACCTGGCCGGCTACGAGCTGCACAAGGAGGACGACATCCCGCTGATGATCAAGGCCTGGTGGGTGCTCTTCGTCTTCCTCCTCAACATCGTCGGCTTCGGTGCCTTCTGGCTCTGGCTGTCGATCAGGCGCCGCAAGCGACACGCTTGAGAGCGCAATGGCGCGGACCTTAACCCGCGCTCCGGTTGTGCAGACGGACCAACTTCAGCGCCAGCTCCAGAGACAGCAGATCCTCACTTGAGAGGTCGAGGCCGGCGACCCGCTCGATCCGATCCAGCCGCTGCCTGACGGTGTTCGGGTGGACGTACAGGGCTCGCGCGCTGGCGGTGACGCTTCCCCGGTCGGCGAGGAACTGCTCGAGCGTCTCCACGAGCCTGGTGCCCTTTCGCCGGTCGTAGGCAGCCAGCTCGAGCACCGACTGCTGGTGGCGATCGCGGGGTGCGTCATCAAGGCCCAGGTGGACGAGGTACCGGTAGGCACCAAGCTGCTGATAGGGCACGGCGCCCCCCTCGGGCCGCAGGGATCTTCCCACCCGGGCCGCATCGAGCGCCTCGCGCAGGCGCCGTCGGGCGGAAGCCGCCCCCCGCTCGGCCGGACTGAGACCGAAGACCACCACGTGTTCGAGACCCAGACGCTCGCAGTCCCTGCGCAGCTCGTCGGCGGAGGACCTCTTCTCATCGACGGGGACCAGGGCACGGATGCGATCGTGGCGGAGGTCGAAGAGGGCGCCGGAGTGGGCGCGGCGGACCCCTTTCTCGATCGCGGCCGCGGCGTTCGGCCAGCCGCCGTTGGACGGCCCGGACCGAGCCGGCTCGGCATGCAGGTAGACGTGGGAGCGACCCAGGTCGCAACCGGCGTCACGGGCCTTCAGCTCCGCGGTCTCGACCGAGCCGGCTGCGAGCGCATCCAGCAGGTCCTTGACGAGGCTCTCGGCGGTCAACCGCTCGATGAATTCCGCCTTCTTCAACCCCACCGCCGCCTGATTCGCGACCGCGCCGAGCAGCTCGGCATGCTCTGCCCCCAGAGCTCCGCTCGTGCCAGTGCAGCAGAGGACGCCCAGCTGCTCTTCTCCGGCGATCAGGGGAGCCGCGACCATGTCCCCCTGAGCGGGTTCGGGGAGAAGGCCGGCGTTGACGCAGCGCCGCGCTCCGTTGACCCGGCCCCTGGACCCGCGCATCATCTCGAGCATCAGAGCGGTTCCCTCCGGATGGGGCCCGGGGGAAGGGGCGGAGTCGGGCGGGTCCGCGGCGGCGAGGACCAGCTCGTCGGTCTCGTGGTCGAGTATGTAGGCGCAACAGCTGTCGGCCTCGAGCAGCTCGCGGGCCCCCCCGGTGACCGCCGTGTGCAATTCGTCGCGCGAGCCCACGGCGGCGATCGCCTGGCTCAGCCGCGTCAGGGTCGTCAGCGCCTGAACACGCTGGCGCGTCTCCTCGTAGAGCTGGGCGTTCTCGATCGCGGCGGCCACCAGAGACGCCGTGTGGACGAGAAATTTCAGCACCCCGTCGTCGAACTCCCGGGGAGCCGCAGTGTGCAGAACGGCGACCCCGATCACGTCTCCGCCCTTGGCGAGGATCGGCACCGCGACCATCGACTGGAACCGCTCCTCCTCCAACTCGGGGATGTACTTCATCCTCGGATCGGACATCGCGTCCTCCGGGATGAACTCGGGGGTCTTGGTGCGGGCGACCCAGCCGGCCAGGCCCTCGTCGACCCCCAGCCAGAGCCTCGCAACGAATCGCGAATAGTGCGGCGAGGCGGCGCGCAGCACCAGGCGGTCGTCTTCGAGGAAGTAGATGAAGCAGGCGTGGCACTCGGTGGCGGCCGTGACGATCTCCACGATCCCGCCGAGAACCCTGTCCAGGTCGAGCGACGACGAGACCGTCTTGATCACCGCATAGAGGGTCTCGTTCTCCTCGCGAGCCCTTCGCAGCGCCTCGGGTTCCGAGGTCCCGATCTCGGCTTCCGCCGGCTGTGTCGCCAATCGAATCTCCTCTGTGCCGTGAGCGTGCAACCTGTCCCGTCTCCGATCCTATCCCCGATCCGGCGATTTCCGTGTTTGCGGCCCTTCCCCGACCTCCTGTGTGCCGGATTCACTGCCGAGGGTCAGAAATGTGTGGCCGTTGACCATTGCGGCGATCGGCGCCGCCGCAATATCGTCGGCCGAGAGATGCCCGCACGACCTGCCATGTCAGCGTCGCCCGAGGAGAGGGCGGGAAGGGACAGAGGATGATCAACGTGCTGCTCGCCCAAGCGAACGTCGGGGAGGCCGTGAAGACGATCACGGACTCGCAGACCCTCGACAGCGCGATCCTCGGCGAGCAGTTCTACTTCTTCACCGTCGTGCTGATGTGGTTGATCCACGTCGGGTTCATGACCTACGAGACGGGCGTCGCCCGTCGCAAGAACGCTCTCGCCACGGCGCTGAAGAACATCCTCACGATCGCCGTCGTCACGCCGACCATGTACTACCTCGGCTGGTGGGTCTACAACTGCAACCAGCCGGGCCTGCCGATCGGGCCCAACTCCAGCGACTTCACCTCGGTCGCCTGCCAGGGCGGTATCCCGTGGTCCGACACCTTCGGGCCGAATCTGACGAACAACATCAACCTCGTCTTCTTCCTCGCCTTCACGCTGTTCTCCTGGACCACGGCGTCGATCATGTCCGGCGCCCTGCTGGAGCGGGTGCGGCTCTCCGCCTACCTGATCCTCGCCTGCCTGCTCGGCTCGGTGGTCTGGATGCTGGACGCGGCCTGGGGCTGGAGCGCCGGCGGCTGGCTGACGCTGCGATTCGGGTTCCACGACTCGATCGCCTCATCGGTCGTCCACGGGGTATCCGGAGTGTTCACGCTCGGAGTCCTCTTCCAGCTCGGCCCGCGAATCGGGAAATACACAAAGGACGGCCTGACGCGAATATTCAGGCCCCACAACGTCCACATGACCCTGATGGGGCTGATGATGATCTTCACCGGCTTCTACGGCTTCTACGCCGCCTGCCTGGTGATCGTCTCCACGGTGGCGCCGGGCTGGGCAAACATCTACCTCAGCCCAACCACCCTCGGCTCGATCGCCATGATCATCACGATGGGATTCGCGGGCGGCTTCACAGGCGGCTACTTCGCCGCCCGGGGGGACCCGTTCTGGACGGTGTCGGGTGGCCTGGCGGGAGTCATCGGGGTCTCCGCGGGAGCCGACATCTATGCCCCCACCATGGGGTATCTGGTCGCGATGGCGACCGCGGTGCTCGCCGTCTGGGTCGGCAACTGGATCGAGACGAAGATGCGGGTGGACGACGTGGTCGGGGCGGTCGCCGTGCACGGCTTCTCGGGCTTCTTGGGAATCATCTGGGTCGGGATCTTCGCGGCCGGCTATCCGACCGGTCTCAACAACGTGGACAGCTCGATCTGGGGCCAGCTGATCGGGCTCGCCACCTTTGTTCCGCTCGGCTTCCTCTCGGGGTGGCTCGCAGCCTGGGTGCTCAAGAAGCTGAACCTCCTGCGCGTGCCGCCCGAGGTCGAGCTCGACGGGCTGGATCCGGCCGAGTACGAGCCGGACATCCACGTGCCCGAGTTCGCCCACGCCGAGGACATGATGATCGAACCCGACGGTACCCGCGTCCCCTCCGAAAGAATCCAGGGGGAGGCTGAAAGGGAGTTGGTCACATGATTACGGTTGAGAGCGCTACCGCGAAAGGTAAGGTGGCCTAGATGCCAGCGATAATCGATAGCGCCCCCAGTTGCATCCAGCACCTCCAGGGGGCAACGCCGCCTGACGACGTCGCCGATTTCATCGTCGGCGCCCGCTACGAGCAGTGCGCCGGGTTCATGACGTTCGGACCCGGCTCCACCTACGGGCCGGACGGTCAAGCGGCGACCACGGCCTATTACGTGCTCACCTGGATCGGTATCGCCGTGACCGTGCTGGTGCTGATCGGCTGGATCGTCTATGAGAACAGGCGCTTGATCGCCTACGCCGCCACGCGGGCCCGAGGAGGCACCGAGGACGCGGCATCGGCGGAGGCGGGGAAGGCGGAGCTGAGGCCATGAACGGAAAGCAACTTGAGTTCCCCGAGAAGCAGACGCACGTCAAGGCCTTCGAATACGGGATGATCGTCTTCTCGATTGTCTGCATAATCGTGGTCCTGATTGTCGTCTTCGGAACCAACATCGGGGTCGAGTTCCGTCCCACCGTCTGAGCACGCCGGGCATCCCGACCCCGACCCCGATGCCCTTTACCAGGGCTCGGATGAGGCCGGCCAGCACCCGATCCGGGATCCAGCGAAGTTCGCCCCCACCCTGCCACGGGTGCTGGCCCTGCTGGCCCTGCTCGGCCTGATCTTCTTCGTCTCCCGCGGCTGCCAGCAGTCGCAGATACGAGTCAGCCAGGCCGAGGCGCTCAGCATCGCCCGCTCGGCCGTCAACTTCACCCCCGACGACGCCGCCGTCCGCCTGCTCCGCCAGGGCCTTTCCACAAAGCCTTTCTGGATCGTTGTCCTCTACACCCGCACGCACGGGGACCTCACCCCGCGTGCCCAGGTCTTCATCGACGCCAAGAGCGGGGAGGTCACGAGACTGAACATCGCCGGGAAGAGGCCACAGTCCGGCCCGAGCCCGTCCGAGGCCGGCACCTCGAATCCGTCCGCCGGCGGCGGCAGGGAGCGGTGATCCCGCGCGCGCAGAGGTGGGGCTGAGGCCCGGTGCGCCTGCTCGTCCTCCAGCACGTCGACTGCGAGCACCCCGGCGTCTTCACGGAGGTGATGGACGAGCGCGGCGTGGAGGCCGCTACCGTCGAGCTCGACCGCGGCGAGCCGCTGCCGGACTGGCGCGGGTTCGACGCGGTGCTGGCTATGGGGGGACCGATGGGCGCCTGCGACGACGAGGAGCTTCCCTGGCTCGAGGGCGAGCGGCGGCTGATCGGCGAGGCGGTCGACGCCGGGCGGGGATTCCTCGGCGTCTGCCTCGGCGTGCAGCTGCTGGCGGCGGCCCTGGGGGCGCCGATCGAGAAGCTCGAGCGCCCGGAGGTCGGCCTGCTGCCGGTCGAGCTGACCGATCGGGGCCGCAGCCACCCGCTGTTCGCCGGGGTCTCCGAGCCGCTGGCCACCCTGCAGTGGCACGGGGACACCTTCGAGCTTCCCCAGGGCGCGACCCTGCTGGCCTCCTCGCCGGCGGCACCGCACCAGGCCTTCGCGGTCGGCGAGCGGGCCTTCGGCGTGCAGTTCCACCTCGAGGTGACCGGGGAGATGGCCCGCCAGTGGGCGGCGATCCCGGCCTACCGCGAAACCGCGGCGAGCACCCTGGGAGGGGAGCGGGCGGAGGCCTTCCTGGAGGAGATCCAGAGCCGGGCGGGTGACCTCCACCCCGCGGCGCGGCGGCTCTTCGGCAACTGGCTGGAGATCGTCGGCGAGCGCCGCTGAGCGCGGGCGCCTCCCACCCCCGGGCGGCTCCTTCGGCAGTTTGTACCTTTTTGTCCACTGCTGGCATATAGTGAGCATCGAGAGGCTCATCGAGGGAAGGAGAAGGTCTTGGCCGGCAAGGACTCCGGAGCGTCCAGCGAGGTTGATCGCGTGCTCTCGAACCCGAGGGTCGAGCCCCCTCCCCGGACGCTCGAGGAGGCGCGCGAGGCCCCCGGCCGGGACGAGAAGATCGCCGAGATCGCCGAGCGGATCGAGCGCGAGGGGATCGAGTACGTCTTCTTCCAGCAGGTCTCGGTGACCGGCCGGGTGATGGGCAAGGGCGTGGTTGCCTCGTTCTTCCCGCAGGTCGCCAAACGCGGCTACCAGCTCGTCTACGGCGCCACCGCCAACCTCTTCACCGACCGCCACGGCGACTACATCGGGTTCGGGCCCGAGGAGTCCGAGCTGGCCGCGATGGCGGACCTCGACACCTTCGCGGTGCTGCCCTGGGACACCAGGGTCGCCCGCGTCTACTGCGACTGCTACGACACCGAGACCGGCGAGCTGCTCGACGCCGACCCGCGCCAGAACCTGAAGCGGGTCGTCTCCGACTTCGAGTCCGAGCTCGACCTCAACTTCCTGATCGGGATCGAGCCGGAGATGATGTGGCTGCGCCGCGACGAGGACGGCGGCGCCGAGGGCGTCACCAAGCCCTACTGCTACCACATCCACCAGTTCGAGGAGCTCCGTCCGGTGCTGCTCGACGTGGTCTCCTACGGCCGCGCCCTGGGGCTGGACATGAGCTACGGCGACCACGAGGACGCCCCGGGCCAGCTAGAGCTGAACTTCCGCTTCGACCGGCCGGTCCAGACCGCCGACAACATCACCACCTACCGGCAGATCATCGCCGCGGTGGGGCGCAAGCACGGGCTGCTCGGCTCGTTCATGCCCAAGCCCTTCACCGGGGTCTCGGCCAACGGGCACCATCACCACTTCACCCTCGTGGACGACGGCGGCGGCAACGTCTTCTACGACCCCGATGGCCCGGCCAAGCTCTCCGAAACCGGCAGGCACTTCCTGGGCGGGATGCTCGACCACTTCGGCGCCCTGATGTGCGTCGGCAACTCGACCGTCAACTCCTACTGCCGGATGTGGGACACCGGGTTCTGGGCCCCGATCTACCGCAACTGGGGTTGGCAGAACCGCACCTGCACGGTCCGGGTCGCCTCCGGAGGTCGCTTCGAGTACCGCGGGGTGGACTCCTCCTGCAACCCCTATCTCACGGTCGCGACCCTGCTGCGGGCGGGGCTCGACGGCCTGCACAAGAAGAGCGACCCGGGGCCGCCGCAGCAGCGCAACACCTACGACCTGCTCACCGAGGGCGTGGACCTCGAGAAGGTGCCCGACAGCCTCGGCGCGGCGCTCGAGGCGCTCGCCGCCGACGAGGTCGTCCGCAGCGGCATGCCGGGGCGCCTCTACAAGGTGTTTGAGCACTACAAGCGCGACGAGTGGGAGCGCTACCTCTCGGCGGTCACCGACTGGGAGCGCGAGGAGTACCTGGAGGTCCTCCCCTAGCGGGCCGGCGCCATGTGCGGGATCGCCGGGATCATCTACCGAAACGGCGACGCCGGCCACCGGGTCGGCCGCGACATGACCGCGATGCTGCAGGCGATGAAGCACCGCGGGCCGGACTCCAGCGGCTTCGCGCTCTACCGCGAGGCCGCCGAGACCAGCGTCCTGCACGTCAAGCTCAGCGAGGCGACCGAGCACGACCCCGACCTCGCCGCCCGCCTGGAGCGCCAGCACGAGCAGATCGAGGCGAGGATGCGGGCGGCGGGCGCCGAGGTCGCCTCGGTCTCCTACACGCCGCGGACGATGACCGTCCACTTCACCGCCGACGGCGACCTCAAGGAGATCGTCGACTCGGTCGAGCGGGTGCGCCACTCCGAGGTCCTCTCGGTCGGGCACTCCCTGGAGATCGTCAAGGACCTCGGCGATGCCGAGACGGTCGCAGGGGACTACCACCTCGACGACTTCCTGGGCACGCACGCGATCGGCCACGCGCGCATGGCCACCGAGTCCGACGTCGACATCGCCAACGCCCACCCCTACTGGGCCTACCCCTTCCCCGACGTGGCCGTGGTCCACAACGGGCAGCTCACGAACTTCCACGACTGGCGGCGGCGGCTGACCCGCTCCGGGCACCGCTTCCAGTCCGAGTGCGACTCGGAGATCATCGCCGTCTACCTGGCGCAGAGGATGAGCGAGGGCTTCTCCCTGGAGGAGGCGATGCGCACGAGCCTCACCGACCTCGACGGGGTCTTCACCTACATCTGCGTCACCGAGGACTCCCTGGGGGTCGCCAAGGACCTGCTCGGGGCGAAGCCGCTCGTCCTCTACGAAGACGACGACCTGGTGGCGCTTGCCTCCGAGGAGATAGCGATCCGACAGGTCCTCGACCGCGAGATCGAGACCCACGACCCCTACGAGGGAGAGGTGCGGGTATGGACGAGGTGAGAGGGGCCGGGGCGCCGCGTATGGACGAGCGCGGCCTGGTCGAGCTCGACGACACGGTCCCCAAGACCTCGAGGATCGAGGGCTCCAGCGCCGTGCTCGACGCCCGCGAGATGACCACGCGCAAGATCAACGCCGAGCTTCGCTGGCTGATCTACGAGCAGGGGGTCCGCGAGGTGACCGTCCTCAACCCCGGTGCCCGCCACTCGCTCGGCGTCGCCATCCTGGCCCGCTGCCGGATCCGCTTCGAGGGCAGCCTCGGCTACTTCGGCTGCGGGCTGATCGACGGCCCGGAGGTCGAGATCACCGGCCGGGTCGGCTGGTCGGTGGCCGAGAACATGATGTCGGGCACGGTGGTGGTCGAGGGCAACGCGGGCTCGCTGGCCGGCGCGGCGCTGCGCGGCGGCGACCTCGTCGTCAAGGGCGACGTCGGCGCCCGCACCGGCATCGACCAGAAGGGGGGCACGATCATCTGCCTCGGCAACGCCGCCTCGATGACCGGCTTCATGATGCAGCGCGGCCGCCAGATCATCTGCGGCGACGTCGGCCCGGGCCTCGGGGACTCGATGTACGACGGGACGATCTACGTCGGCGGCGATATCGCCTCGCTGGGCATCGACTGCGTCGAGGGCGAGTGGGACGGCTCCGACGCCGAGCTCGTCGAGCGCAAGTTCGGGATCTACGGCCTCGGCAGCCCGCCCGAGCTGCGCAAGTTCGTCTGCGGGAAGAAGCTCTACAACTACGACAGCCTGGAGCCCAGCGAGCGAAAGCTGGTGCTCTGAGAGGGGAGCGAGCGATGGCCGACGAGAACGCACCGGACAGCCGCGCGACGCTGGGTCGCAGCCCGATCTTCACCCCGGAGGTCATCAACGACATCCACATGAAGGCGGAGCTGGGCCGCTACCGGATGCGGGGCTTCTCGATGTTCAAGAAGCTCCCCCACTGGGACGAGCTGATCTTCCTGCCCGGCACCCTGACCCGGTTCGTGATCGAGGGCTACCGGGAGCGCTGCGACACCA
>JAXLSZ010000003.1:0-1812 GCA_046330315.1 Solirubrobacterales bacterium | reverse complement strand
GCTCGGCACCCAGGTCATGGGCGCGAGCTGGACCGCCGACGAGGAGGTCCGCGAGCTCGGCGCCAAGAACGGGACGGTGCGGGGCGGGGTCGCCGACGGGCGCCCCTCCCTGGAGCGGGTCGAGCATGCCTGCGAGGCGATCCTGGCGCTCTCGGGAACGACGAACGGGCGCCTCGCGGTCGCCGGGTTCGAGGCGATGGAGGAGACGGCCGGCGTCCCGTTGGCCGACCTCGCCGCGGCCCGGGGCGGCGACCGGATCACCTTCCACGATGCCCAGGTGCAGCCCCGCACCGTGATCACCTCGCCGGAGTGGTCCGGGATCGAGGCGCACGGCCGTCGCTACGCTCCGTTCACCCAGAACGTCGAGCGCGACAAGCCCTGGCACACGCTCTCGGGGCGGATGCACTTCTACCTCGACCACGCCTGGATGCTCGAGATCGGCGAGGGCCTGCCGGTGTTCCGGCCGCCGCTGCGGCACCGGGCGGTCTTCGGCGATCAGGGGGCGCGGGACGGCTCCGGACGGCGCGAGCTGACCCTGAAGTACCTGACCCCGCACTCGAAGTGGTCGATCCACTCCGAATACCAGGACAACATCCACATGCTGACCCTGTTCCGGGGCGGCGGGATGCTCTGGGTCAGCCGCGAGGACGCCGAGGCGCTGGAGATCCGCGACAACGACTGGGTCGAGGCCTTCAACCGCAACGGCGTGATCGCCTGCCGCGCCGCGGTCAGCCACCGGATCCCGGCGGGCACCTGCATGATGTACCACGCCAAGGACCGGCACCTGAACGTGCCGCTGACCGAGCTGCAGGGCAAGCGCGGCGGCACCGACAACTCGGCCACCAGGATCGTGATGAAGCCGACCCACTTCGTCGGCGGCTACGCGCAGCTCAGCTTCGGGTTCAACTACTACGGGCCGACCGGATCGCAGCGCGACGAGGTGACGGTGCTCAGAAAGCGCGAGGCGGAGGTGACGTTCGAGTGAGGATCCGCGCCCAGGTCGGGATGGTCATGAACCTCGACAAGTGCATCGGCTGTCACACCTGCTCGGTGACCTGCAAGCAGGTCTGGACGAACCGGCCCGGCGCCGAGTACATGTGGTTCAACGACGTCGAGACCAAGCCCGGGGTCGGCTACCCGAAGCGCTGGGAGGACCAGGAGCGCTGGCGGGGCGGTTGGGAGCTCGACCGCAAGGGCCGGCTGAAGCTCCGGGCCGGGGGCCGGATCAAGAAGCTGCTCAGCATCTTCGCCAACCCCGACCTGCCGCAGATCGACGACTACTACGAGCCCTGGACCTACGACTACGAGAAGCTGATCACGGCGCCGCTGTCGGAGCACGATCCGGTCGCCCGGGCCCGCTCGCAGATCACCGGCAAGCCGCTCGATCAGGTCAGGTGGGGGCCGAACTGGGACGACAACCTCGCCGGCGCGCCGGAGCGCATCCACGAGGACCCGCTGACCAGGGAGATCGAGGAGCAGGTCAAGGCCTCCTACGAGGAGGCGTTCATGTTCTACCTGCCGCGGATCTGCGAGCACTGCCTGAACCCCTCCTGCGTCGCCTCCTGCCCCTCCGGCGCGATGTACAAGCGCGAGGAGGACGGGATCGTCCTCGTCGATCAGGCGAAGTGCCGGGGTTGGCGGTTCTGCGTCTCCGGCTGTCCGTACAAGAAGGTCTACTTCAACCACCGGACCGGGAAGGCCGAGAAGTGCACCCTCTGTTACCCGCGGATCGAGTCCGGCCAGCCGACGATCTGCTCGGAGACCTGCGTCGGCCGGATCCGCTACATCGGCCTCGTCCTCTACGACGCCGAC
>JAXLSZ010000002.1:0-2057 GCA_046330315.1 Solirubrobacterales bacterium | reverse complement strand
GTAGCCGCCCACCGAGCCGCCGGTCACGTTGGCCTGCGTGATCCCGCTCGAGTTCGCGGCGTTGACGACGCCGTTCTGGTCGACCTGGGCGAACGCGGGCGCGGCGGCCGCAACCGCCTTCGTCGCCTGCTTGCGGGCGATCGCTTTCACCTTCGTCTTCGTCAGCGCCCGCTCGAGGGACGATGGCCCCGCGATCGCGGTGCCGGCTGCGGTGAGCACCAGCGCGATCAGCGCAACGATGAGGACCTGGGACGCATTAGGTCGGTTCCGGTCCATGGCTCCTCCCCGGACGGTTGCTCGAACGCCTCCTCGCTACCCTAACCGACGCGCTTCGGCGCCCCGGAGGGGTGGCAGAGTGGTTGAATGCGGCGGTCTCGAAAACCGTTATACGTCGATTAGGCGTATCGAGGGTTCGAATCCCTCCCCCTCCGCTCGTGTCATGAGTCGCGACATAGGTCCCACCTGAGTCGCGACATAGGTCACCCTCCGGACCCCGGCCAGCGGCCAGGCTCTCTGTCGCGGTTTCGCCAGTAGGAGCGCTCGGGATCGATCCGGTGCGTCGAGAGCACCTCCCCGGTCGCGAGCTCGATGACCGTGACCTTCGTCTCGTCCCCGAGGGCGAGCACCCGCTTGCCGGCGTTGGCGCGACCGACCCCGAGGTGGTGCATCCGCCCACCGCGGCGAAAGCTGACCCCGCCGGTCTTGTCGATCCGGTCGTAGCGCACCCGGTAGTGGGCGCGGGCGCCGTTTCGGGACGGCATCGCTTTCGGCGTCGCCCGGTAGGCAGCGGCCGGGGTGATCCGCCCCAGGGCCCGGTGGGGGCGGCGCTCGTTGTAGTGGTCGCCGAAGGCGTCGAGTTGACGCTGCAGCTCACCCAGATCGGCGGCCGCTGGCCGGGCTGCGAGCCAGCGCTTCTGCGTCTGGTGGAAGCGCTCGATCTTCCCCTGGGTCTGGGGATGGCCCGGGGATCCGTTCTTCTGGCGGACCCCGAGGCTCGCCAGCAGGTATTCGAAGGCGTTTCTGCCACCGGTGAAGCGGGCGGTGTAGACGCAGGCGTTGTCGGTCAGCGTCGCGGCCGGAGCCCCGAACTGCTCGACCGCTTCCAGAAACGAGGCGACGATCGTCTCCCCGTCGATCGGCTGGTGGGCGGTGCAGCGCAGCAGGTAGCGGGAGTGATCGTCGAGCCAGTTGAGGATCTCGACGTCAGCCCCGTCGGCCAGCCGCCAATGGGTCGCATCCGACTGCCAGGTCTCGTTCGGCTGGGCTGCCTCGAAGCGAACGTAGGAGCTGCGGGGTCGCTTCCGGGGCTGGGGCTCGATCAAGCCCTCCGCATGGAGGATCCGGCGGATCGTCGAGTCGGAGGGAGGATGAAGCCCCTCCTGGCCGAGATGCCAGGCGATCGTCAAGGGGCCGGCGTCGAGACCGTCGCGCTGCAACTCGACCCGAAGCTCGATCACCCGCTTGCGGATTGGCCCGGGCGTCTGGCGGGGGTTGCTCTTCGGTCGCCTCGAGCGCGGCTCGAGCGCCTCGAGCCCTCCTTCGCGGTAGCGGGCGAGCAGTCGATCTAGGTGCCGGCGGGAGATCCCCGCCTCGGCGGCCACCTCCCCGACGGTTGCTTGGTTGGCGATGAGCTTGAGGACGGCGACGCGAGCTTGAGACATCCGCCGAGGCTGGGACCCGGTCAGGACGGCGAGCCGGTGGCCGATCCTCCGGCCGGCCCTCCGGGCCGACCTCCGGCCCGGCCACCGGTCGGGCGGTGTGACCTATGTCCCGACTCACCGGTGACCAATCAGGTGTGACATATGTCTTGGCGCTGGACACCATCAGCCGCTCTACGCGGAACCCGCGAGGGACCGCGACAGGCGGGATTCGCGGTGGCGGGGCGGCTCAGATGGGTCCTGCCGCGGCCGAACTGGTGGCTGGCCGGTAGCAGCGGGCAGGACGTGCGACCCTCGGCTACCAGCCCGAGCGCGGGCCGGCCACGTCCCGCGGCCCCGCCGCTCGGACCCTTACCGTGAGTTCGTGCCCCGAATCAGCAGCTTCTACGGCATCGTGAT
>JAXLSZ010000013.1:0-11157 GCA_046330315.1 Solirubrobacterales bacterium | reverse complement strand
ATCGAGGCTAGAGGGGGGCGGCGCGCTCCACCCGCTGGCCCTCGGGGAGGGCGGCGAGGGCATCGGCGAGTCGGGTGCCGTCGGGGAGGGTGAGGCCGGGGTCGAGCTCGAGCAGCGGCGCCAGCACGAAGCGCCGGCTCGTCACCTCGCGGTGGGGCAGCCTCAGCCGTTCGGTCTCCATCTCGACGTCCCCCAGCAGCAGCAGGTCGATGTCGAGGGGCCGGGGGCCGTGGCGGGGCCCTCCCTGCTCGCGTCCCCGCTCGGACTCGATCTCCTTGCAGAGGTCGAGCAGCTCCTCGGGCTCCAGGTCGGTGCGGATCCGCAGCGCGGCGTTGAGGAAGTCCGGCTGGTCGAGCACCTCGCCCACCGGCTCGGTGACGTAGATCGAGGAGGCGGCCTCGACGAAGACCCCACGCTCGCCGAGGAGCCTCACGGCAGCGCGCAGGTGCCCGGCGCTGTCGCCGACGTTCGAGCCCAGGCCCAGGTAGCCCGTCCGGGCCGCCGGCGGGGGCACGAGTCCCTTGCCCCCCACCCCCCGCCTCAGTCCGCCCCGGCGTCGTCGTCCTCGGCCACCTCGCGCTCGTGGGTGACCTCGACGGCCACCTCGCGCACCGCGAGCGGGATCGGCGGCTCCGGCTTGGCGGCGCGCACCCGCACCGAGTCGGAGCCGAAGCGCTCCATCAGCCGCTCGCCGACCACCTGGCAGACCCGCTCCAGGGTCCTGTAGCTGCGCTCGGTCGCGGCGAGGGCGACGATGTCGCAGACCTCCGAGTAGTCGATCGTGTCGTCGAGGCGGTCGGTGAGCACGGCGTCGCAGTCGGGCACGTCGAAGGAGATGTCGAACTCGAGGCGCTGGCCGATCTCCCGCTCGGCCTCGCTCACCCCGTGGTGGGTGTAGATCGAGAGGCCGCGCAGCTCGACCTCGACCGCGGACTCGGTTCCGGATCCGTCGCGCTCCACGCCGCCAACCTACCTGCTGGGGACGTCTCCCGCGGCGGGGGCCGGGCCGGGCCGCTCCCAGGAGCCGGGGCTCTCGATCGCCGCCGCCATCCTCAGCGCCTGGGCCATCTCGGCGACGTCGTGGACCCGCAGCGCGGCGGCGCCGGCCCGTGCCGCGAGCACCGAGGCCGCGATCGTGCCCCCGAGCCGCTCGGAGACCTCGGAGCCGTCGATCTTGCCGATGAAGCTCTTGCGCGAGGCGCCGACGAGCACCGGGCGCCCGAGCGCCACGAGCTCGTCGAGGCGCCGCAGCAGCTCGAGGTTGTGCTCGAGGGTCTTGCCGAATCCGATCCCGGGGTCCAGCCAGACCCGGCTCTCGGGGACGCCGGCGGCCACCGCCAGCTCCAGGCGCTCCTCGAGGAAGCCGCGCACCTCGTCGACGACGTCCTCGTAGGTGGGATCCTGCTGCATCGTCCTCGGCGTCCCCAGCATGTGCATGAGAACCAGGTCGGCGTCGCGCTCGGCGCAGAGCCCGGCGATGCCCGGATCGCTGCGGAGCGCCGTGACGTCGTTGACCATGGTCGCGCCGGCGTCGAGGGCGACCTCGGCGACCGCAAGCTTCGAGGTGTCTATCGAGACCCGCGCTCCGGCCCGCGCCAGGCCCCACACCACCGGCTCGACGCGGGCGATCTCCTCCTCCGCGAGGACCTCGGCCGCGCCAGGCCGCGTGGACTCACCGCCGACGTCGAGGACCGCGGCCCCCTCGGCGCGCAGCCTCGCGCCCTGGGCGACGGCCGCCTTGGGGTCGAGGAAGAGGCCCCCGTCGGAGAAGGAGTCGGGGGTGACGTTGACGACCCCCATCAATATCGGGGACGGGTGAACCATCTGCCTTCCGTGCGCGTTTTGGGGGCTAGGCTGCGCCCGACCCTAAAGGGTCGGCGGGAGGAGGACGAATCACCGGAGCCGGGAGACCATGAAGCGGCTGCGACAAGCTCTCGCGAGGGAACCCGACCCCTACGGCGGCCTCGACCTGGCCCTGGCCCTCAGGGTCGGGTCGGTGCTGTGGCTGGTCGGTCTGGGGATCGGGTCGTGCTGTGGACGCTGAGCCCGCCCGACTC
Organism: Solirubrobacterales bacterium; assembly: GCA_046330315.1. GTDB lineage: Bacteria > Actinomycetota > Thermoleophilia > Solirubrobacterales > 70-9 > JAXLSZ01. The sequence continues at coordinate 9,100 of JAXLSZ010000013.1, read as the reverse complement.
GGGGATCGGCGACGGGACCGGGTGACGGCCGCGGGGCGCATCGCCCCTCCCACGTGGGACCTCTAGTACCCGCCTGGTCAGGGGAAAAAGGTCCCACCCCGCCCTCACCGAGCTGGAACCTTCGCCAGTCGCCGACATCCACTGAGATCCGACACGAGACCCTGCCGCTCGCACGCGGCCTCCGGAGGCTCAAACCGCCCGCGGCCGGGGTGAGGCTCAAACCGCCCGCGGCCGGGGTGAGGCTCAAACCGCCCGCGGCCGGGGGTGGGACCTCTAACCGCTCCTATGCAACGTCTGGAGGTCCCACGTCGTGGTGAGGGGTGGGGTGCGACGTCCCCGGGCCCTTTTGCGGCCGAGCGAGCGCGCCGCTCGGACTTCGCCGGCGGCAAACGCTCCCGGGGCGCCCGGGGCTCAGGCGTCGTCGGCGCGCATCTCGGCCGCGCCGCCCGCGTAGCCCGGGCGGGGACGCGGCATCGGCCGCGGGCCCTCCCGCTGCGCCTTCTCGGGCTCGGGGGCGGGTTCGGCCGGCTTGGTGGGCTCGGAGCCCTCGTCGGCGAAGACCTCGGCCTCGGTCCTGCCCTCGAGCAGGGCGACGAACTGCTCGGCGTCGATCGTCTCGCGCTCCAGGAGGATCTTCGAGATCTCGTCGAGCTCGGAGCGCTTGTCGGTGAGCAGGTCCTTTGCGGTCTGGTGGGCGTCCTCGACGATGCGGCGGATCTCGTCGTCGATCTCGCGGGCTATCTCGTCGGAGTAGTCGGGCTCCGAGGAGAACTCGCGTCCCAGGAAGGGCTGGCTGCGGTCGTGGCCGAAGACGCGCGGGCCGAGCCGCTCGGACATCCCGAAGCGCATCACCATCTGCTTGGCGGTCTCGGTGACCTTCTCGAGGTCGTTGGAGGCCCCGGTGGTGATCTCGCCGAAGACGATCTCCTCGGCGGCGCGGCCCCCGAGGGTCATCGCCATCGTGTCCGTCAGCTCCGCTCGCGTGGTCAGGAACTTGTCCTCGGTGGGCAGGGAGATCGTGTAGCCGAGCGCCTGGCCGCGGCTGATGATCGAGACCTTGTGGACGGGGTCGCAGTGCGGGAGCACGTGGCCGACGATCGCGTGGCCCAGCTCGTGGTAGGCGGTGACGAGGCGCTCCTTCTCGGACATCACCCGGGTCTTCTTCTCGGGGCCCGCGATCACCCGCATGATGCCCTCCTCGAGCTCGTGCATCGAGATCTCGCGGTTGCCCTCGCGGGCGGTCAGCAGCGCCGCCTCGTTGATCAGGTTGGCGAGGTCGGCACCGGTGAAGCCGGGGGTCTGCCCGGCCAGCGCGTCGAGGTCGATCTCCCGCGCCAGCGGCTTGCCGCGGGTGTGCACCTCGAGGATCTTCTTGCGCCCCTTGCGGTCGGGACGGTCGACGACGACCTGGCGGTCGAAGCGGCCGGGCCGCAGCAGCGCCGGGTCGAGGATGTCGGGCCGGTTGGTGGCGGCGATCAGGATGATGTTGTCCTTCATCTCGAAGCCGTCCATCTCGACGAGGAGCTGGTTGAGCGTCTGCTCGCGCTCGTCGTGGCCGCCCCCCATGCCGGCCCCGCGGTGGCGGCCGACGGCGTCGATCTCGTCCATGAAGATGATGCAGGGGGAGTTCTGCTTGGCCTGCTCGAAGAGGTCGCGGACGCGGCTGGCGCCGACCCCGACGAACATCTCGACGAAGTCCGAGCCCGAGATCGAGAAGAAGGGCACGCCGGCCTCGCCGGCCACCGCGCGTGCGAGCAGCGTCTTGCCGGTGCCCGGGGGGCCGTAGAGCAGAACGCCCTTGGGGATGCGCGCACCCAGCGCCTGGAACTTCTTGGGGTTCTCGAGGAACTCCTTGATCTCGTGGAGCTCCTGGACCGCCTCATCGACCCCGGCGACGTCGCGGAAGGTGATCTTCGGGGCGTCCACCGACATCCGCTTGGCCTTCGACTTGCCGAAGTTCATCACCCGCGAGCCGCCGCCCTGCATCTGGTTCATCAGGAAGATCCAGAAGCCGAAGAAGAGGACGAAGGGCAGGATGTAGGTGAGCAGGGAGAGCAGGCTGGAGCCGCCGGTCCCCTTCACCGTCGTCTTCACCTGGTTGGCGCGGAGCTCGTTGACGAGGCTCTGCTCGGTCTGGTTGGGGAACCCGGTCGTGTACTCCTGGCCGTTCTGCTGCTTGACGTTGATCGTGTTGTCCTTGGTGTTGATCGTCACCTCGGACACCTGGCCCCTGTCGATCTGGGTCAGGAACTGGCTGTAGACCGGGTTCTCGGTGCTCGCGCCGGGGCTGATCAGGCGCTGCGCGACGAAGGCCAGCACGACGACCAGCAGGATCGGAAAGGCTGCGCTCTTGAAGAACCGTTTCACTGTCTATCGGGCAGGGGCGCCCCTTCGCGCCGCGCCTTCGAATCAGCGTACCAGGGTGCCCCTTCTTCCCCCCTCGCCTGGCTCCTGCGAAAGCCCTCCGCCGCCGCGGGCCGGGAGTCCCCCTAGCGGAAGCCCTCGACCAGGGCGGCGACGTGGTCGAGGTTGCGGTACCTCTGGGCGTGGTCGAGCCCGTAGCCGATCGCGAAGCGGTTTGGGATCTCGAACCCGACGTAGCGGATCGGCAGGTCCACGCGCAGGCGCTCGGGCTTGATCAGCAGCGAGCAGACCTCCAGGGAGCGCGGCGAGCGGGCCCGCAGGCTGCGCAGCAGGTACTGCATGGTCAGCCCCGAGTCGATGATGTCCTCGACGATCAGCACGTCGCGGCCCTCGACCGAGGAATCGAGGTCCTTGAGGATCCGCACCACCCCCGAGGAGTCCACCTCCGACCCGTAGCTGGAGATCGCCATGAAGTCGACCTCGCAGGGAATCGTCATCTCCCTCATCAGGTCGGCGATGAAGAGCACCGCCCCCTTGAGGATCCCGATCATCACCAGGTCCCGGTCGCGGTAGTCGCTGCTGATCTCCCTGCCCAGCTCCGCCACCCGCCGGGTCAGATCCTCGTTGCTGACGAGAGTCTCGCCAATCGCGGGATCGTGCATTACCGGTAAGAAATCAGAATCGGCGGCGGCCGGCCACCCCGGGGGGCTCCCTCGGGTGCCCGCGCAACGGGGCGTCTCCCCCGGGTGCCCGCGCAACGGGGCGCCTCCCCCGGGTGCCCGCGCAACGGGGCGTCTCCCCCGGGTGCCCGCGCGACGGGGCTTCTCCCCGGCGGGGCTCGGGCGGTCGCTACCCGGGGTCGGCGAGCGAGGCGGTGATCAGGACCGCCGCCCCGCGCCCGCTCAGCCTGAACTCCTCCGAGACGGCGACTCCGGCCACCCAGGCGATCCGGCCCGCGGCCACCACAACCGGCAGGGTGCGGCGAAGCGACCGCGGCACGCCGGCGTCGGTGAACAGGTCCTGGAGGTTCTTACTGCCGCCGAGGCCGAGCGGGCGCATGCGATCGCCCTCCCGCCAGGCACGGACCTCGACCCGCGTGCCGAGCGCCGCCGCGTCCAGCGTCGCCACCTCGGGGCCGCGCGGCTCGGCGGACTCGCGCAGCTCGGCGCGCAGCAGCCAGCGCCCGAAGCGGGTCTCGCCGGGGACGGGCAGGGTCACCGGGGCGGGCTCGGTCTCGGCGCCGGGCTCGGCACCGAAGCGCACGAAGCCCGCCTCGCAGACCGCCCGCACGCCCCCGCCGAGGTCCAGCTCGCCGCCCTCGGGACGGCGGGCCAGGCGCCAGATCTCCTCGGCGGCCGGCCGGCCCAGCGCAACCGGCCTCCCGGCGGCGCGCTCGGCCAGGGTCCGAAGGGCCCGGCGGCGCAGGGCCGCCGGCGCCTCCGAGAGCGCCTCCGCCCGCACCGCCGCCGCCCCGCCCCCCGCGGCCTCCTCGAGCAGCTCGGCGGCCAGCGCGTCGAGCGCCTCCGCCTCCTCCTCCAGCTCGGCGCGGGTGGCGGCGATGTTGTCCTCCGCGGTCGCGCTCAGCTCGCGCAGCACGGGCAGGATCTCGGAGCGGACGCGGGCGCGGGCGAAGCGCGGGTCGAGGTTGGAAGGGTCCTCGGCGAAGGGAAGCCCGGCCCGCTCGACCGCGGCGCGGGCCTCGGCGCGGCCGATCGCGAGCAGCGGTCGCACCAGCCTCCCGCGGCGGGCGGGGAGGCCGAGCAGGGCCCTGCTCCCCGGGGAGACGGCGAGCCGGTAGAGGACCGTCTCGGCGAGGTCGGTGCGGGTGTGGCCGGTGGCGATCCAGTCCAGGCCGCGGGAGGCGCGCAGCCGCTCGGCGGCCGCGTAGCGGGCCTCGCGCGCGGCTGCCTGCAGGTTGCCCTCCCCGAGCTCGGGCCGCTCGACGAGGAGCTCGATCCCCAGGCGCTCGCAGAGCTCCCGGCATCTCGCCTCGTCGGCGTCGGAGCCCTCGCGCAGCCCGTAGTTGAGGTGGAGGCCGACGACCGCGCCGCCGGCTCCACCCCCGCCCGCCCCGGCGGATCCCCCCTCCCTGCCGGTCCCGGCCGCGCGCCCCAGGTGCTCGACCAGGCCGGCCGCCAGACAGGCCGAGTCCGGCCCGCCGGATAGCAGCGCGACCCCGCCGGAGCCCGCCGGCACCAGCCCGCTGTCGCGCACCACCTCGCCCGGCCCCGGACCGCGGCTCCCCCGGGCCCCTTGACCACGGGGGCCCTCGCGAGACCTCATTTCGACATCACCGCGGTGTGAAGGATCAGCTTCGCCGGGGGCGGCGGGTCAGGCACGGCTGCGCACCACGTAAAGCGGAGTCGGCTCCGGGAAGCCCTTCAGCTCCACCTCGCCGATCGGCTCGGCCGAGAGGTAGGCGGAATCCTCGATCGACTCCACCACCCGGTCGGTGGCGAGGACCTCTCCTCCCAGGGCCCTGGTCACGACCCGGTGGGCGAGGTTGACGTCGGTGCCGAAGTAGTCGCCGTCGCGGTAGACGGCCTCTCCGAAGTGCAGGCCGACCCGCGGCTGGGGGCGTTCCCGGAAGAGCCGCAGGAAGCCGACCGCCCACTCGGTCAGCGTGCCGGCCTCGGGCGAGACCAGCATCACCTCGTCGCCGATCGTCTTGACGATCGTCGCCCCCTCGGGCAGGGTCGCCTCGATCGTCTCCACGAAGCGCTCGATCATGTCGAGCGCCTCCTCGTCGCCCTCCTCCTCGGTGTAGCGGGTGAACCCGGTGAGGTCGATGAAGCAGAGGGTGACCGGGATCCGCCCCAGCTCGCTGGCACCCTCGCCGAGGCCGAGCTCCATGTGGCCGACCACGTCCTGCTCGGAGAAGAAGCGCAGGTAGCGGTTGTGCAGGTAGGTGAACAGCGGGCCGGCCAGCGGCAGCAGGTCGGAGGCGAGCCCCTCCATCTCCTCGGCCATCTCCAGCTCCGGGACACCGTCTCGGATCAGCGGCTCGTGGACGTAGAGGTGGAAGAGGCGAACCTCGGAGTCGGAGATCTTCCGCACCGACTGGGCGTAGACCCGCACGAGCTGCAGGAAGGCGACCAGCGGGAAGCCGGCCTGCAGGACGCGGGCGCTGTGGCGCATCACCTCCACGTCGTCGGCGCTGAGCAGGTGCTCGGCTCCGGCCGGGGTGCCGAGCAGGGTCATCATCCGCTCGATCAACTCCGGCTCAAGCCCGGTCTCCTCGGCGACGTCGGCGATCGTCCGCATCTCGCCGCGGTGGCCGAACAGCTCCTCGGAGTACCCGAAGGCCAGCCGGCCTTCGCGACCGGCCTCCCTCAGCGACTCCAGCGAGTGCCCGCGCTCGCGCATCCGGGCGACCACGCGGGCCTGCGCCGCCGCGGTCGCGGTCCAGCGGCCCCGCTTGACCGGGACCACCTTCTGCGCGGCCCAGCGCTTCAGGGTGCTCGTCGAGACCCCGGAGCGCCGCGCCGCCTCAGCCAGCGAGATCTGCTTGTCGGGTGGCATCGGGCCGCTCCGAATCTAACCCCAGGGGAGGCTGCGTGCTTGCGCCGAGCGCTGGGGGAGGCCGTCTGCCTTCTCTGACCCGGCGTGCCCGCCGGCCCGCGGCCGGGTCGGCGGAGGGTCCGCGCCGGGTCGGCGGAGGGTTCGCGCCGGGTCGGCGGAGGGTCCGCGCCGGGTCGGCGGAGGGTCCGCGCCGGGTCGGCGGAGGGTCCGCGCCGGGTCGGCGTGCAGCGCTCGCCGGCAAACGTGGAGCGACGGGGTCCCGTGGGGCCCCGTCGCTCTGCGGGCAAGCGGCCCGCGACGTCGGCCTGCGGCACCCGCCTGGGCACCTTGCGGGCCTGCGCCGGGACCCAGTCGCCGGAGGACCCGAGCGAGGCCCACTTCGGCCTTCTGAACTCGTGCGATCAGCATAGACCCGGCCCCGCCCCTGTCAAGGCACCGGCGGCGCCTTAACACTGCCCCGACGGGCGCCGAAGCTCAGCCTCGGCGGATCAGCAGGTGCGGGTAGTCGCGCTCGACGATCCTGCGGTAGCGCGCGATCAGCTCGACGCTGGCCGGCAGGAAGGCCAGGGCCGCCCCGACCCCCTCGCAGGAGACCCGGATCTCGCCTCGGGCGAGGGCGATGCCGAAGTTCTCCGCCCCCTGCAGGTAGCGGTTGGCGACGGTGGAGTCCATCTCCAGCGCCAGCGCGGGCTCCCAGTCGATCTCGTCCGTGAAGGCCCAGCGGAGGTCGTGCGGGCCGCTCTCGGCCCTGGCCACGTTGAGGACGAGTCCCAGGTCGGTGAGCTGGAGGCGGTGCGGGACGCTGGAGATCTGGGACCTCAGGCCGACGGCTGGGTCGCCGTCGATCTCCGAGAGCAGCCGGTCCAGCACCTCCCGAGCCTCCCCGGCGGAATGGAACCGGGCGCCGCTCGAGGCGCTCGCCGCCGCCCCGCCGGTGAGGGTTGCTCCTGCCGCGCCCATCCGGCAAGTCTAGGCGGGAATCTCGCTCTCCTCGTGCGCCTGGAGCACCTCGTGGCCTCCCTCGCCGGTGCGGATCCGGATCGCCTCCTCGACGGGGAGGACGAAGATCTTCCCGTCGCCGACCTCCCCGGTCCGCGCGTGCTTGAGGATCGTCTCGACCACGAGGCCCTTGTCCTTGTCCTCGACCACCACCTCGAGCTTCAGCTTGGGCCGCACGTTGACGGTCAGCGTCGAGCCGCGGTAGTGCTCGACGATCCCCTTCTGGCGTCCCGAGCCCTTGGCCTCGAGGATCGAGAGGGATGGGAATCCCCGCTCGAGGAGCTCGGTCCGGATCGGCTCGAACGCCTCGTGTCGGATGAATGCCTCGATCTTCTTCATCTCGTGCCTCCTTGAGCGCCGCTCGGGCTACGCCCCGGTCGGGTTGTCGGCCGTCATCGCGGTCGCGGCCGCGGCAGCGCCCCCGGGCGCCGGGCCCGGCGCGGCGCTCGGCGCGCCGCCCGGGTACTCCGGCCGCGGGATGAACTGCTCCGGGTATCCGTACATCCCGTGCTCGGAGATGTCCAGGCCCGCGTCCTCCTCGGCCTCGCTGACACGCAGGCCGTAGGTCTTCTTGATCAGGTAGAAGGTGCCGAAGCTCATCGCGAACACGAAGCTGAACGCGATCACCAAACCCACCACCTGGGCGATCAGCTGGTCGAAGGAGCCCGAGTACCACAGGCCCCCGTTGGGGTCGCCGAAGCCGTTGTACTGGGCCAGCCTCGGAGCGGTGAAGATCCCGCAGGAGATCGTTCCCCAGATGCCGGCCAGGCCGTGGGCCGAGAGGGCCCCGACCGGGTCGTCGATCAGCTTGTCGATCGCGTAGACGCCGAGCACGACGATCACCCCCGCGACCGCGCCGATGATCGGCGCCGCCCAGAGCTCGACGTAGCCGGAGGGCGCGGTGATCGCGACCAGGGCCGCGATCGCGCCGTTGCCGGCCATGCCGATGTCGATCGCCTTTGTCTTCGCGTAGGCGGTCGCCACCGCGGCGAGCACGCCGCAGGCGGCCGCCAGGTTGGTGATTATCAGGATCTCCGCGAAGCGGGCGTCACCGGCGTTCAGCGTCGAGCCCGGGTTGAACCCGAACCAGCCCAGCCAGAGGATCAGCACCCCGAGCCCGAACAGCGGCATGCTGTGGCCGGGGATCGCCCGCGGCTTGCCGTCGGGCCCGTACTTGCCCTTGCGGGGGCCGAGCAGCAGCAGCGCCGCCAGCGCCCCGGTCGCGCCGATCAGGTGGACCGCCGTGGAGCCGGCGAAGTCCTGCATCCCGGTGATGTTGGTCCCCAGCCAGTCACCGATCTGCAGGAAGCCGCCGCCGAAGACCCAGTGGGCGCCCAGCGGGTAGATGATCGTCGAGAAGACGATCGCGTAGATGATGTAGACGCCGAACTTGATGCGCTCGAGCGTCGTCCCCCAGACGATCGCCAGCGAGACGGCGCAGAAGACGAACTGGAAGAACCACTTCGACTCGATCGTCGCGTTGGAGAGGTCCATGATCGGGAAGCTCGGGTGGAACACCTGGGTGCCGTCCTGGATCTGGGTCCAGGGGCCGAGGTTGGTGAAGAAGAAGCCGCCGTCGTGGCCGATCACGCCGCCCAGCGGCCCGCCGAAGGCGAAGGCGAAGCCGACCGCCCACCAGCCCAGGGCGGCGATCGAGAAGTTGGTGAGGATCTTGGCGATCACCGTCCCCACGTTCTTGCCGCGGGAGAAGCCGATCTCCAGGAACGCGAAGCCGGCCTGCATGAACATCACCAGGCAGGCCGCGAAGATCACCCACATCGTGTTGATCCCGACCGAGGGATCGAGCTTGCCGTTGATCGACTTGATCAGGTCGGTCGAGTCGGCGAAGGCGCTGCTCGGCGCCAGCAGGAAGAGGGCCGCAGCCCCCGCCGGGACGATCGCAAGGTGCTTCCTCTTCATTCGGTTCCTCCTGACCGGGACACACGCCTTCGACTGTTGCGCTGTGGCACCCGCCGTCGACCGTCGCGCCGGGGCACACTCCGCCGACTTCGGGGCACACTCCGCCGGCTGTTGCTTTCACCCATCCCGGCCAAGGTAGGCCTGCCCCGGCCGGCTGTGTTTGGACAGCTGTCGCAAATCCGCGCCGGCCGTTTCGCCATCGTGTCAGCGCCGTGCCTGGAGGCGGACGGCGCTTCGGGCGCCAGGGGGCGAAGGCGATGCACCGCCGACCGGGCTCAGCGCGGCCGCCCCGAGG
>JAXLSZ010000012.1:0-91082 GCA_046330315.1 Solirubrobacterales bacterium | reverse complement strand
AGATGCTCGGGGCCTGCGCCCCGCCGGCCCGCTGGGTGGACGTCTTCTGCGAGCGCGGAGCCTTCGACGAAGAGCAGTCGCGCGCCGTCCTCGAGGCCGGCCGGAGAGCCGGGCTCGGCCTGCGGGTGCACGGGAACCAGCTCGGGCCCGGCCCGGGCGTGGCGCTCGCCGTCGAGATGGGGGCCGCATCCGTGGACCACTGCACCTACCTCGGCGACGACGACGTGGAGGCGCTGGCCGGCTCCGACACGGTCGCGACCTTCCTGCCCGCCACCGACTTCTCCACCCGCCAGCCCTACCCCGACGCCCGGCGGGTGATCGACGCCGGCGCCTCGGTGGCGATCGCCACCAACACCAACCCGGGCTCGAGCAACACGACCTCGATGGGCTTCTGCATCGCCCTGGCGGTGCGCGACATGGGCATGACGGTCGACGAGGCGCTGCTGGCCGCCACCGCCGGCGGCGCCCGGGCCCTTCGCCGCGACGACGTCGGACACCTGGCCCCCGGCGCCCGCGCCCACGCCCTCGTCCTCGACGCCGCCAGCCACGCCGACCTCGTCTACCGACCCGGGGTGCCGCTGGTGGCGGAGACGATCTGCGCCGGGCGCCCCCTCTGAGCGGCGGCGGGCGGGCGCTCACGCACCCGTCGCGGGCCGGGGCCTGGCTGCGCCGGTGGCCGGCGTGACACCTTCGCCGGCAACATGTGGCTCGGCTATCGCCGCCGCGGGCGGTGGGCCGACCCGCTCTTCACCGAGCGCGTCTACCTCCTGCTCAGCCTGGTTGCCAAGAGCGCTCTCGCCTGGCAGGTGTACGCCGGCGCCCTGGCGGGAAGCTAACCGTTCCCGATCCCGCGCCGAAGACGACTCCGGGGGCTCGCCGCGCCCCGCTCAGCGGGCAGCCAGGGCCGCCAGCCACTCGGCGAAGGCCCGGGTGCCCTGCCCGGTGCGGGCGCTCACCTGCATCGCTTCGGCGCCAGGGTTGACGGAGTCGAGGTTCGCGAGCAGACGGTCGAGGTCGAACTCGAGGTGGGGGAGGAGGTCGATCTTGTTGACCAGGACCAGCTCGCAGCTTCGGAACATCAGCGGGTACTTGAGCGGCTTGTCCTCGCCCTCGGTGACCGAGCAGACCATCGCCCTGGCGTCCTCGCCGATCGTGAACTCGGCGGGGCAGACGAGGTTGCCGACGTTCTCGACGACCAGCAGGTCGAGGTTGGCGAGGTCGATCGAGCCCAGCGCCGAGCGGACCATGTTCGCATCGAGGTGGCACTCGCCGCCGAAGCCGGGGTCGGTGTTGAGCTGGGTGACGGGGATGTGGATCGAGGCGAGCCGGTCGGAGTCGAGGCTGCCCCGCACGTCGCCCTCCAGGACCCCGGCTCGGACCGGATCGAGGACCGGCAGGACGCGCTCGAGCAGCGAGGTCTTCCCCGAGCCCGGAGCGCTCATCAGGTTCAGCACCCGCACGCCCGCCGCGTCGAAGTCGGCCCGGTTCTCCGCGGCGATGGTCGAGTTGGCGTCGAGCGCCCCCTCGGCGACGGTCACCCTCGTGCGGTGCATTCCCGGCCCCCATTATCCCGTCCCGCGCCCCCCGGGGGGCCGGGCTCCTCGACCTCGATCGACTCCACCTCGAGCTCGGAGCCCTCGAGCACCTCCACCCGCCCGCCCGAGCAGCGCGGGCAGCGGAAGCCCGGCTCGCGCGGGGACCACTCGGCCGAGCAGTCCCGGCAGCGGAGCCGGGCGGGCACGGCGGCCTGCTCGAGGCGGGCCCCGTCGCAGAGCGTGCCGGCCGCGGCGACCGAGAAGTAAAACTCCAGGGAGGAGGGGACCACCTGGCGAAGCGCCCCGACCCGCGCCCTCACCTCGACCACGCGGCGCCCGGCCGCGTGCCGCTCCGCCGTCTCGACGATCGCCCGGGAGAGCGCCAGCTCGTGCATCAGCAGATCCTCGGCAGCGGGTCGCCGGTGAGCATGTCCACGATCCTGCCCCCGCCCAGCCCGGTCTCCAGCACGACCGTGGCCTCCGGCTCGGACCGGATCTCGCCGATCTCGGCAGCCTCGCGGCCCAGCGGGTGCGAGCGCATCGCCTCCAGCGCGTCCGCCGCGCGCTCCGGGGCGACCACGGCGATCAGCTTCCCCTCGTTGGCGACGTAGAGGGGGTCGATCCCGAGGATCTCGCAGGCCCCGGCAACGGAGCCGCGGACCGGTATCTCGGCCTCGCGAAGCGCCACGCCGAGGCCGGTCGCGAGGGCCAGCTCGACCAGCACGGTGGCGACCCCGCCCCTGGTCGGGTCGCGCATCCAGCGCAATCCGGCGCCGGCCGTCCCGATCAGGTCGGACACCAGGCTCCACAGCGGCGCGCTGTCGCTTCGCAAATCGCCCTCCAGGGCCAGCTCGCCGCGGCTGAGGATGATCGCCATCCCGTGGTCGCCGATCGTCCCCGACACCAGGACCCGGTCGCCCGCGGCGACCCGCTCCGGGCCCAGGTCGACGCCCTCGGCGAGCAGGCCGAGGCCGGTGGTGTTCAGGTAGAGGCCGTCCGCCTTGCCCCGCTCCACGACCTTGGTGTCGGCGGCCGCGACGCGCACCCCGGCACCGCCGGCCGCGGCGGCGATCGAGGCCGCCACCCGCTCGAGGTCGGCCACCCGGAAGCCCTCCTCGATCACGAAGCCCGCGGAGAGCGCCAGGGGTCGGGCGCCGGCCACCGCCAGGTCGTTGACGGTGCCGTTGACCGCCAGCCCGCCGATGTCGCCCCCCTCGAAAAAGATCGGGCTGACCACGTAGGAGTCGGTGGTCAGCACCGCCTGCTCGCCCGCCGGCACGCCGCCGAGCACGGCGGCGTCCTCAAGGCGGGCGAGGGCGGGGTCGGAGAGGTGCCTGAGGAAGAGCCCCTCGACGAGGTCCCGGGTCGCCCGCCCGCCGGCGCCGTGGGACAGCGTCACCTGCTCGGCGAGCAGCCTTCGCGGCGGCCGGCGGCGGCGGCGCTCGATCGCCTCGAGCACCTCCTCCTCGCGCCGGGCGGGGCGGCCCTCCTCAGGCAACGGGCTCGCTCCGGCGCGCCAGGCGCCCGTAGTTGTAGTAGGCGGCGCAGGCCCCCTCGCTGGAGACCATGCAGGTCCCGATCGGGTGCTCGGGCGTGCAGGCGGTCCCGAACACCTTGCACTGCCAGGGCTTGATCGCCCCCTTCAGGACCTCGCCGCACTGGCAGGCCTTCGGGTCGGCGACGCGGATGCCGGGCAGCTCGAAGCGGCGCTCGGCGTCCCAGTCGGCGTAGGAGTCGCGGATCCGCAGGGCGCTGTGCGAGATGAACCCCATGCCGCGCCACTCGAAGGTGGGCCGGAGCTCCATGGTCTCGGCGATCGCCTCGAGGGCCAGCGGATTGCCGTCCCTGCGCACCGCCCGGGTGTACTGGTTGGCGACCTCGCTGCGCCCGGAGGCGAGGGCGTCGAGCAGCATCTCGATGCTGCTCAGCACGTCCAGCGGCTCGAAGCCCGAGACGACGACGGGCTTGCCGTGCTCGCGGGGGATGAACTCGTAGGGGCGAGTCCCGATCACCGTCGAGACGTGGCCGGGGCCGATGAAGCCGTCGAGGCGGAGGTCGGGGGAGTCGAGGATGGCGCGCAGGGCGGGCACGATGGTGACGTGGTTGGCGAAGACCGCGAAGTTGGTCACCCCCTCGTCCCGCGCCCGGCGAAGCGTCAGGGCGGTCGCCGGAGCGGTCGTCTCGAACCCGATCGCGAAGAAGACGACCTCCCGGTCGGGGTTGCGGCGGGCGATTCCGAGCGCGTCGAGCGGCGAGTAGACCATGCGCACGTCCGCCCCCCGGGCCTTCGCGTCGAGCAGCGAGCCGTTGCTGGAGGGCACCCGCATCATGTCGCCGAAGGTCGTGAAGATCACCTCGGGCCGCTCGGCGATTGAGATGGCGTCGTCCTGGCGGCCCATGGGGATCACGCAGACGGGGCAGCCGGGGCCGTGGACCAGCTCGACGTTGGCCGGCAGCAGGTCCTCGATCCCGTGGCGGTAGATCGAATGGGTGTGCCCGCCGCAGACCTCCATCAGCTTGTAGTGGCGGTCGTGATCGACCCTGGCGGCGATCCTCGCCGCGATGCCCGCGGCGAGGTCCCCGGAGCGGAACTCCTCGATGAAGCGCAGCCCGCCGCTCACGGCGCCCTCCCGATCTCGCCGGCCAGCAGGTGATAGGCGGTCGCCTGGGCCTCCTGGATGCGCGGCACGTGCTCGCCGGGCACGACGAGCAGATGGTCGGGAGCGGCCGCGCCCTCCAGGCGGCCGGCGCCGTAGCCGCTGATCGCGCAGCTCAGCATGCCGCGCCGGCGGGCCTCGGCGAGCGCCTCGACCACGTTCTCGGAGGCGCCGCTGGTCGAGATCGCCAGGGCGACGTCGCCGGGACTGCCGAGGGCGATGAGCTGGCGGGCGAAGACGCTGTTAAAGCCGACGTCGTTGCCAAGCGCGGTCACGGTCGCGACGTCCTCGGTCAGCGCGCGGGCGTCCCAGCCCGCGGCGGCGAGGTCGGCGGCGAGGTCCTGGGCGTCGGTGGAGGATCCTCCGTTGCCGAAGGCCAGAAGGCGCCCGCCGGACTCGAGCCGGGCGCCGATCGCGGCCGCGGCGCGCCGCAGGGCGGCGAGGTCGATCCCGCCTCTCAGCAGGCTGGTCTCCGCTGCCTTCTCGGCGACCGCCCGGCAGGCCTCGCCGAGCAGGGCCTCCGGATCGGAACCGGCGCCGCCCAGGAACGGGTAGAGGAAGCTGGCGTCCCCGGTTCCCGGCGAGCCCGCCTCGGGGCCGCCGGGCGCCCGCTCCAGGGCCACCCCGGCGTGGCAGAGCAGGACGTCGCCGGGGCGTACGTCCGCCACGAGCTCGGTCGCCACCTCGCCCCTGACGCCCTCGGACTCGACCACGGCGATGCCCCCCTCCGCCTCGATCACCCGCGCCGCCACCGCCGTGTCGCCGCAGGTGATGCACACATCCCCGGCCGGCGCGCTCTCCGCGAAGAGGTGGACCAGCTCCCAGAGCAGGTGGTAGGCGGTCTCCTGGATCTCCTGGACCACGGCCGGATCGCCGCCCGGCGCGCTGAAGACGAAGTCGGCCGGCGCGTCGGATCCGGGGCCCAGCAGCGCGACCGTCAGCAGGCCGATCCCCCGGGCCGCCTCGAGGACCGCCAGCGTGTCCTCGCCCGCGTCGCCGCGGGAGATGACGACGGCGACGCCGGGGGCACGAAGCCCGCCGGGGCCGCGGACCGCCAGCGCCGGGTAGGCCGGCTTGCCGACGATCACGGGGTGCATGAACTCGACCGCGAGGTGGGCGGCATCGGTGGCCGCCGGCCCCGAGCCGTAGGCGTAGAGGGTCCCGCCGGCGCGCAGCCGCTCGGCCAGCGCCCGGCAGCAGAGGGCGATGGGCTCGGCGCAGTCGGCGACGAAGCGCTCCAGGAGCGCCTCGCGGTGCTCCAGCTCGGCCCGCAGCGCGCTCAGGGCTCGGCGCTCCCGCGGATCTGGCCCAGCTCCTCGTCGAATGGGGCCCCCAGCCCGCTCAGCAGCTCGAGGGTCTCGCGGGCCTGCACCTCGTCGATCTTCGACATCGCGAAGCCGACGTGGATCAGCACCCAGTCCCCGACCGCCACGGCCCCGGGGCCCTCGGAGTCCAGCAGCCCGACGTTCACCTCGCGGCTGACGCCGGCGATCTCGGCCCGGGCCAGCCGCAGCTCGGGGTCGAGGATCTCGGTGATCTGTCCGGGAATGGCTAGGCACATGACATCCTCGCGGCGGCGACGGCTGCCTGGCCGAAGCTGATCCCGCCGTCGTTGGGCGGGAGCGCCCGGTGGCGCATCACCTCGAAGCCGAGCTCGCCGAGCCTCCGCGCCAGGGATTCTCCCAGGCGCAGGTTCACCAGGGCGCCGCCGGTGAGGACGACGGTGCGCGGCTCCGCCGCCTCGGCGCAGGCCGCCGCGAGGGCGGAGGCCAGACCCTCGTGAAAGGCGGCGGCCACCTGTCCGCGGGGGCGGCCGGCATCGAGGTCGTCGTGCACGGCGGCGATCAACTCGGCTCCGGCGATCCCCCGCCCGTCCCGGCGGCAGGGGTAGGGGTCTGCGTCGAGGCGCCCGGCGAGGCGCTCCACGGCGATCGCGGCCTCCGCCTCGTAGCCGATGCGGTCGGGGGCGCCGAGCAGGACGCCGGCCGCGTCGAAGAGGCGCCCCGCGCCCGAGGACAGCGGAGCGTTGACGGCGAGGCTGTGCCGGACCTGCTCCCAGCGCGGCCAGCGGTCGAGGGGGACCGGTCTGCCGGCCATCTCCAGATGCGCGGCCGCCGACCTCCAGGGCTCGCGAACCGCGGCGTCGCCGCCCGGCAGCGGCACCGGCCGCAGGTGCGTGAGGCGCTCGAAGCCGAGCAGGTCGAAACGGATCACCTCGCCTCCCCAGGCGGTCCCGTCGGGCCCGTACCCGGTGCCGTCGAGGACGATGCCGAGCGCCGGGCCGCGCTGCCCGTGCTCGGCGAGGCAGGCGGCGGCGTGGGCATGATGATGCTGGACGCCCTCCAGCGCCTCCCCGTGCTCGAGCGCCCAGCGGGTGGAGAGGTAGTTGGGATGCAGGTCGTGGGCCACGAGCGACGGCCTCACGCCGGTCATCTCCAGGTAGAGGCCGACGTCGTCGGCGAAGGCGGCGTGGGCCCGCTGGTTGACCAGGTCGCCGAGATGGGCGGAGAGAAAGGCCTCCGGGCCGCGCGCGAGGCAGAAGCAGCCCTTGAGCTCCGCTCCCACCGCCAGCAGCGGCTCCGGGGCGGCCAGGGGGATCCTCAGCGGCGCGGGCGCGTACCCCCTCGAGCGGCGGACGGGAACCGCCCCCCGGACCACCGAGTCCTCGCAACGCCGCCGGATCGGGCGGTCGTGGGAGAGGAACTCGTCGGCGATCCCGGCCAGCATGCGGCGGGCCTCGCTGTCGCCGGTCGCGATCGGCTCCTCCGCGCGGTTGCCGCTGGTCATCACCAGCGGGCCCCCGAAATCGGCCGCGAGCAGGTGGTGCAGCGGGGAGTAGGGGGCCATCACCCCGAGCTCCTCGCATCCGGGTGCGACGGCATCGGCGACGCCGGTCCCGGCCTTGCGCGGCGCGATCACGATCGGCGCCGCCCCGGACCCGAGCGCCCGGCGCGCCGAGGCGCCGGCCTCGAGCAGCTCCTCCGGATGCGCCGCCATCACCGCGAGGGGCTTGGACGGGCGGTCCTTGCGCCGCCGCAGCCGCGAGACGGCCTGCTCGCTGGTCGCGTCGCAGGCGAGGTGGAAGCCGCCGATCCCCTTGATCGCGAGGATGCCCCCGGCGCGGAGCAGGCCGACCGCCTCCCCGAGCGGCATGGAGAGGCGGGGGCCGCAGGCGGGGCAGGCGATCGCCTCGGCGTGGAAGCGCCGGTCCGCCGGGTCCTCGTACTCCGCGCGGCACCGCGCGCACATCTCGAAAGCCGCCATCGTCGTGTTCGGCCGGTCGTAGGGCAGCGAGCGCACGATCGTGAAGCGGGGACCGCAGCGCGCGCAGGTGATGAACGGGTATCGGTGGCGCCGGTCCGCCGGGTCGAACAGCTCCGCCAGGCAGTCCGCGCAGGTGGCGACGTCGGGCGGGATCGGCGCCCCCTCGCCCCGATGCGAGCTGGGACCGATCGTGAAGGCCCCGCGGCCCTCGGCGGGGACGGCGGTCGAGCTGACCTCCTCCAGCCGGGCCGGGAACGGCGCGCCCGCCCTCAGCTCGTCCTCGAAAGCGCCGATCCCCTCGGCGCTCCCCTCCACCTCGATCAGCACCTCTCCGCCCGCGTTGCGGACCGTCCCGGCGAGGCCGTGGCGGGTGGCCAGGCCGTGCACCCAGGGCCGCAGCCCGACGCCCTGGACCGTCCCGCGCACGGTGATGCGGCGGGCCTCCGGGGCGGCCCCCGGGCCGGGACGCCGCCCGGCCGGTGCCCTCATCCGCCCGCGGACGACGGCGCTGAGCCGGGGGCGCTCATCCGCCCGCGGACGGGGGCGCCGAGCCGGGGGCGCTCTCGCCCCGCGCCGCGCGGAGCAACAGCCGCCTCTCGGCCGCGCCGATCAGCCTGCGTGCCCGGTCCACGGAGTCAATGTTGACGGAGATCGCGTCGATGCCGGCCTCGACGAGGATCTCGGCGTACTCGGGGTGCACGGAGGGCGCCTGCCCGCAGATCGAGGTGGAGAGGCCGAGCGAGCGGGCGCGCCGGATCAGCTTGCCGAGGTAGGCGACGACGGCGGGGTCGCGCTCGTCGAAGGTGGCGGCGACGACCTCGGAGTCGCGATCGCAGCCGAGCACGAGCTGGGTGAGGTCGTTCGAGCCGATCGAGATCCCCGCCACCCCCAGCTCGGCGTAGCGCTCGAGGTTGAAGAGGACAGAGGGCACCTCTGCCATCACCCAGAGCTCGAACCCGGCCCGCTCGAGCAGCCCAGCCTCGGCGAACATGCGACGGCAGGTCGCCAGCTCGCGGGCGGTGCGAACGAAGGGCAGCATCACGTGGAGGTTGGTGTGGCCGGCTTCCCAGACCCTGGTGATCGCGTCGAGCTCGAGCCGGAAGAGGTCGGGCTCCCGCGTGTAGCGGAGAGCGCCGCGGTAGCCGATCATCGGGTTGGCCTCCTCCGGCTCGAAGGTCTCGCCTCCCTCCAGCCCGCGGAACTCGTTGGTGCGGAAGTCGATCGTCCGGTAGGTGATCGGTCGTGGCGCGAAGGCCTCGGAGAAGCGGGTGAGGGCGTCGCCCATCCGCTCGACGAACTCGCTCCCCCTGCCCTCCTCGAGCAGCTTTCGCGGGTGCCGGCCCTCGAGGGCCTCGATCACCATCAGCTCGGCCCGCAGCAGCCCGACGCCGTCCACCGGCAGCGGCGCCACGCGGTCGATCTGCGAGGGCTCGGAGAGGTTGACCAGAAGCTTCGTCCCCGTCGCCTCGGGAGCGGCGGCGGCGGCGGCCGGCGCGGTCTCCTCGGCGACCTCGGTCGCTCCCTCGTGGACGGTTCCCTGGGTCGCGTTGACCGTCACCTCCTCGCCGTTGCGGAGCTTCCCGGTCGCGTCCCCGGTGCCGACCACGCAGGGGATCCCCAGCTCCCGCGAGACGATCGCCGCGTGGCAGGTCATCCCGCCGGAGTCGGTGACGATCGCGGCGGCCTTGCGCATCAGCGGCACCCAGTCGGGCGCCGTCATGTGGGTGACGAGGATCTTCCCGTCGCCGAAGGCGCTGGCGTCGTCGAGGGTCCGGACGATGCTCACCTCGCCGCTGCCGGCCCCGGGCGCAGCCCCCAGGCCCTTGAGCAGGACCGGTCCCAGCTCCCCGTCGGCGTGTGCCGCGGGCGTCGTGGCGCCGGCCGAGGTGACCGGCCGGGACTGCAGCATCCAGGCCTCGCCCTCGGAGTCGAACGCCCACTCGGTGTCCTGGGGCGCTGCGTAGTGCTCCTCGATGCGGCGGCCGAGCTCGGCGACGGTTCGCACCTCGGCGTCGGAGAGCACCGGGCTCATCGCCTCGGTGCCCTCGAGCTCGCGGGTGGTCGTGCCTCCGTCGGGGAGGGACTCGATGACCAGCTCCTTGCGGCGGACCTCGCGGTTGAGGATCCCCAGCGTCTCCTTCTCGACGACGTAGCGGTCCGGGGAGACCGAGCCCGAGACGACCGCCTCGCCGAGCCCGAAGGAGCCCTCGATCACCAGCCTGTCGATGGCGCCGCTGGAGGGGTCGATCGTGAACATCACCCCCGAGCGGGTGGACTGGATCTGGCGCTGCACGACGACCGCGATGTCCATGTCGGCCTGGCCGAAGCCGCGCTTGGCGCGGTAGAAGAGGGTCCGGGCCCCGAACAGCGAGGACCAGCAGCGGCGCACCGCGTCCACCACCGCGTCGGCGCCGCGGACGTTGAGGAAGGTCTCGTTCATCCCCGCGAAGGAGGCCGACTCGGTGTCCTCGGCGGTCGCCGAGGAGCGCACCGCGACCGGGGTCGAGCCGTCGTCGCCGGCCAGCGCGGCATAGCTCTCGCGGATCGCCCGCTCGACCGCCTCGGGCACCGGCTCCGCCTCGACCATCCCGCGCACCTGGGCGGCGGCGCGGTCGAGCTCGGCGGGGTCGTCCACGTCCACGGTCGAGAGCGCCTCGGCGATGCGGCCGCGCAGGCCGCCGTCGTCGCAGAAGGCCGCGTAGGCGGCGGCGCCGACCACGAACCCGGGCGGTACCGGGACGCCGGCAGCGGTCAGCTCTCCGAGGTTGGCGCCCTTGCCGCCGGCGTAGGGGACGTCGGCGCGGGACAGGTGCTCGAAGTCGCGGGTGTAGTCGGTACGGGTTCCGGCGACGCTCTTCTCCACTTGGTGCTCTCCTCGCGGTGAGGCTTGGGCTGGAGCCCGGACCCTAGGAGCCGCCGGGCCGGGAGGCAATCGGGGAACGCCACAACCCGGACGGTGGCCCGTTACGGATTCCGCGGACGCGGCGAGCCGGGATGATCGGGCCGTGGCGGAGGCAGAGACACGGGCCGTGGCGGAGGCAGAGACACTGACCGCGCTCGACGCGACCTTCCTCGAGCTCGAGCAGGCCGACGACAGCGCCCACATGCACATCGGCGCGGTGATGGTCTTCGAGCCGCTCGGCGAGGGCCTGGCGCCGGACCCGACCGAGGTGGCCCGCCACCTGAGCCGCAGGCTCGGTTCGATGCCCCGCTACCGCCAGCGACTCTCCGAGCCGCGGACCGGCGGGATCAGCTGGCCCCGCTGGGTCGAGGACCCGGCCTTCGAGGTCGGCGCCCAGATCCACCGCGCCGCGCTGCCCTCGCCGGGTGGCGAGGGGGAGCTGCTGGAATGGGCGGGCGAGTACTTCTCCCAGCGGCTCGACCGCAGCCGGCCACTCTGGGACCTGGTGGTGCTCGAGGGCCTGGCGGGGGGGCGCTGGGCGCTGGCCAGCAAGACCCACCACTGCATGGTGGACGGGGTCGGGTCGGTCGACGTCACCGACCTGCTGCTCGACTCGGAGCGGGTCCCGCCGGGCGGGCGGGAGGTCGGCGAGGGCAAGGCCCCGCGCGCCGTGCCGGCGCCCGCCGGGGGCCCCGGCGGGGTCGAGGGGGCGGTGCGGTCGCTCGCCTCGGGCGCGATCGGCGTCGCCGGGTCGGTCGTGCGCCTCCCGATCCGCGCCGCCGGCGCCGGCCTTGCGGTGGTGCGCCATCCCGAGCGCGCCCGCGACGCCCTCGAACGCTCCCGCGCGGTCGCCGACGTGCTGGTGCGCGACGAGGCCAACGCCGCCCCCCGGACCAGCCTCAACGAGCCGATCGGAGGGCACCGCAGGCTCGCCGTGATGCGGGTCTCGCTGGAGGAGCTCCGCCGCATCAAGGTGGCTCTCGGGGGCACGGTCAACGACATCGTCCTGGCGATCTCGGCCGGCGGCTTCCGCGACCTCCTCGAGGCAAGGGGGGAGGAGCCCCCCGAGGCGGGGCTTCGCGCCATGGTGCCGATGAACATCCGCAGCGCCGGCGAGCACCTCGACCTCGGCAACCGGATCACCTCGCTGTTCGTGCACCTGCCGGTCTACGAGCCGGACCCGATGCGGCGCTACCGGCTCCAGGTCGAGGAGGCCGAGGAGCTGAAGTCGGGCAGCCAGGGAACCGGGTCGAAGACCCTGGTCGACCTCACGGCCCTGGCGCCGCCGGCGATCCACAGCTTCCTCGCCCGCGGGCTCTTCGCGACCCGCCTGTTCAACGTCACGATCACCAACGTCCCGGGTCCGCCGTCGGCCCGCTACGCCTTCGGCTCGAGGATGAGCGAGGTGTGGCCGCTGGTGCCGCTCGCCGCCAGCCACGCGGTCGGAATCGCCGTGATCAGCTACGACGGGGACCTCCACTTCTGCATCAACGCCGACCGCGACAGCGTCCCGGACCTGGCGGTCCTGCGCGACGGCATGGCCCGGTCCCTGGCCTTCCTCAGGGAGGCCGCCGCCGAGGCGGCGGGTCAGGCGGCGGGTTGAGCCGGGCCCCGCGGAGCCCCGCCGTCTCGATGGGACCTCGGCACGACGATCACCGGGCAGCCCACCGAGGAGACGAGCATCGAGGAGACGCTGCCGAGCAGGACCCGGCGCACCGGCCCGTAGCCGCGGGACCCCACGACAAGAAGGTCCACGCCCTCCTCGCAGCGGTCGCGCAGCTCGACGGCGGGGTTGCCACGGTCGCAGACGGGAAGGGCCCGCACCTCCTCCGGGAGGCGCGCCGCCGCGTCGTGGACCGCGTCCTGGAGGCCGGCGCGCAGACCGGTGTCGATCTGGCGCACGCCGGCCCCGGCCCCCTCGTGGGCGGGGGGGTGCTCGAGGACCCCGACCACCCGCACGGTCGCCCCCGCGCCGAGGGCGATCCGCCCGGCGAGGTCGAGCGCGACGCGGGCCTCGGGCGAGTCGTCGTAGCCGACCGCCAGCACCCGCAGGCCGAACTCCGACCCGGCGAGGCCGCGGGGCGCCACCGCCACCGGGCAGGGGCCTCCCTGGAGCATGCGCTCCGCTACCGTGCCGGCGAGCAGCCGCCCCGCCGTGCCGCGGCTGGTGGAGCCGACGACCACCATCGAGGCTCCGCATCCGTCCGCGAGCGCGTAGAGCGCGCGGGGGACGGAGCTGCCCCTCACGGCGAGCGGCTCGGCCTCGGCTCCGTCGAGTCTGTGCCCGAGCCGGGGGAGGATCCCGGCGGCGAGCTCGGAGAGGTCCTTCGCCGCCTCGGGCGACCCGGGTGCCGGCTCCGCCGAGAAGACCTGGGCGACGACCAGCCGGCCGCGGAGGGCCGCGGCGAGGTGGCGGGCGAGCACGACGGCGTCCTCCCCCTCCGGCCGGCCGTCGTAGGCAGCGATAATCGTCTCCATGGTCAGCGAGCACCAGGCTAATGGGCGCCGCCCCTGACGTCGCCGGGATGACGGTGATCGGGCTCGACGGCCTCGACGCCCTGCTGGACGCGCTCCGCGAGCGGGGCTACCGGACGGTCGGGCCGGTGCTCCGCGACGGCGCGATCCTCTACGACGAGATCGGCTCGAGCGCCGACCTGCCGGTCGGCTGGACCGACCGCCAGGAGGGTGGGACCTACCGGGTCGAGCGCCGCGAGGACGGCGCGCTGTTCGGGTTCAACGTCGGCCCGCACTCGACGAAGCGCTTCCTGCACCCGCCGCGGCTCCGCCTCTTCAGGGCCCGTCGCGACGGGCCGGCGGGGCTCGACGTCTCCGAGGAGCGCTCCGGCGCGCAATACGCGTTCGTCGGGGTCCGCTCCTGCGAGCTCGGCGCGATCGCGATATCCGACCGGGTGCTGGCCGGGGGAGAGTTCCCCGACCCCCACTACGCCGATCGCCGCCGGGGGGCGTTCCTGCTCGCCGTCAACTGCGGGCAGGCCGGCTCGACCTGCTTCTGCGCCTCGATGGGGACCGGGCCCCGCGCCGAGGGCGGCTTCGACCTCTCCCTCACCGAGGTGATCGAGGGCGGGCGCCACTACTTCACGGTCGAGTGCGGGAGCGAGCGGGGCGCCGAGGTGCTGGCAGGCCTGCCCCGGGAGCCGGCCGGCCCGCGGGAGCGCGAGGCGTCGCTTGCCGCCAGCGCCCGGGCCGAGGCGCAGATGGGGCGCCGGCTCGACACCGATGAACTCCCCGAGCTGCTGGCGCGCAACCTCGATCACCCCCGCTGGGACGAGGTTGCCGAGCGCTGCCTGACCTGCGGCAACTGCACGATGGTCTGCCCGACCTGCTTCTGCACCACGGTCACCGACCTCACCGACCTGGCGGGCGCCGAGGCCGAGCGGGTCCGCGAGTGGGACTCCTGCTTCAGCCAGGACTTCTCCTACGTCCACGGGGGCAGCGTGCGCTCCAGCGCGAGGTCGCGGTACCGCCAGTGGATGACCCACAAGCTCTCGACCTGGTGGGGCCAGTTCGGAAGCTCCGGCTGCGTGGGCTGCGGCCGCTGCATCACCTGGTGCCCGGTGGCGATCGACATCACCGAGGAGGCGGCGGCGATCCGGGCCGCCGACGGCGAGCTCCCCGCCTCCGGCGGGCAGCGGGGCGAGGTCGTCGCATGAGCCGGCGCGAGATAGACAGGCTGCTCGAGGAGGTGCCGGCGCTGGAGGGGATGCGCCGCGACCACCTCGAGCTGATCGCGGGCTGCGGCTCGATTCGCTCCTTCGAGGCCGGCGATCGCCTCTTCCGGGAGGGCGAGGCGGCCGACTACTTCTACGCGCTGCGGCGCGGCAGGGTCGCCCTGGAGATATTCGTCACCGGCCGCGGCCCGATCACGATCGAGACCCTGGGCCCCGGGGAGCTGCTCGGCTGGTCCTGGATCTTCCCCCCGTTCAGGTGGCATCTCGACGCGACGGCCCGCGAGCGGGGGACCGCGATCGCCTTCGACGCCGCCTGCCTGCGCGGCAAGTGCGACGAGGACCACGAGCTCGGCTACGAGCTGATGCGCCGCTTCGCGACGCTGCTGATCGAACGCCTGCAGGCGACCCGGATCCAGCTGCTCGACGTCTACGGGCATGCCGAGGGTGAGTGAGGGGATCGCCGATCCGTCCCAGCGCGGGGCCCCCGGCCCCGGCCCGATGGTGCCCGAGCCGTACCGCGTCCTCCGCCGCCGCCGCGAGACCCCGGACACCTGGACCCTGGAGCTCGAGCCCCGCGGCGGTGGAGAGGCGCCCGCCTTCGAGCCGGGCCAGTTCAACATGCTCTACGGGTTCGGCGTGGGCGAGGTCCCGATCTCGATCAGCGGCGACCCCGCCGCCGCCGGCCCCCTCGTCCACACGGTGCGGGCGGTCGGGCCGGTCACCGAGGCGATCTGCGCCGCGCAGCCCGGGGACGTGCTCGGCGTGCGCGGGCCGTTCGGAAGAGGCTGGCCGGTGCGGGAGGCCCGCGGAGGCGACCTCGTCGTCGTCGCCGGAGGCCTGGGGCTCGCGCCCCTTCGCCCCGCGGTGCTCAGCGGCCTGGCCGGGAGGGAGGGCTTGGGGCGGGTGGTCCTGCTCTACGGCGGGCGCGAGCCCGGGCAGCTCCTCTTCCGCGAGGAGCTCGAGCGCTGGGCCTCCGAGCTCGAGGTCGCCCTCACCGTGGACACCGCGGCCGGCGACTGGCGCGGTGAGGTGGGGGTGGTGACCAGGCTGATCGAGCGGGCGTCGCTCGACCCGGGCCGCTCGCTGGCGCTGGTCTGCGGCCCCGAGGCGATGATGAGCTTCACGGTGCGCTCGCTGCGCGCCGCCGGGCTGTCGCCGGAGCGCATCCACCTCTCCCTGGAGCGGAACATGAAGTGCGCCGTCACCCTCTGCGGGCGCTGCCAGTTCGGGGCCGCCTTCGCCTGCCGCGAGGGCCCGGTCTTCAGCCTCGCCGCGATCGAGCCCATCTACGGGGTGAGGGAGCTGTGAGCCCCCGGCGCCCCAAGCTCGCCGTCTGGAAGTTCGCCTCCTGCGACGGCTGCCAGCTCAGCATCCTCGACCTCGAGGACGAGCTCCTCTCGCTCGCAGGCGAGGTCGAGGTCGCCCAGTTCCTCGAGGCGACCCGGGCCACCGTCGCGGGCCCCTACGACGTCTCGCTGGTCGAGGGCTCGATCACCACCCCCTCCGACGCCGAGCGGATCCGCCAGGTGCGCCGGGTCTCCAGGCACCTGGTCACGATCGGGGCCTGCGCCACCGCCGGGGGCATCCAGGCGCTTCGCAACTTCGCCGACGTCGACGAGCTCGTCGGCGCCGTCTACGCGACGCCGTCCTACATCTCGACCCTTCGCACCTCGACGCCGATCTCCGAGCACGTGCGGGTGGACTTCGAGCTGCAGGGATGCCCGGTCAGCAAGCACCAGCTGCTCGAGGTGATCTCGGCCTTCCTTGCCGGGCGGCGCCCCAACGTCCCGTCCTACAGCGTCTGCATCGAGTGCAAGCGGGCCGGTAACGTCTGCGTCACCGTGGCCCACGGGACCCCGTGCCTGGGCCCGGTCACCCACGCCGGGTGCGGGGCGATCTGCCCCTCCTACGACCGCGGCTGCTACGGCTGCTACGGGCCGATGGAGTCCCCCAACACGGCCTCGCTGGCCGGCTGGATGCGGGGGCGGCTGGGCTCGGGCAGGCGCGAGACCGTGCGGGCCTTCCGCACCTTCAACGCCAACAGCCCGGCCTTCCGGGCCGAGAGCGAGGCCCAGGAGGCGGGTGCCGGTGAGTGAGCGCCGCGCAGGAGGCGGGCTCCGGTGAGTCAGCGTGGCCGCCCGACGCGGACGATCCGCACCGAGGCCCTGGCCCGGGTCGAGGGCGAGGGGGCGATGCGGGTGCGGGTCGCCGGCGGCGAGGTCCTCGACGTGCAGCTGCAGATCTACGAGCCGCCGCGGCTCTTCGAGGGGCTGCTTCGCGGGCGCGCCCTCGGCGAGGCACCCGACATCACGGCGCGGATCTGCGGAATCTGCCCGGTCGCCTACCAGATGAGCGCCTGCGAGGCGATGGAGGACGCGCTGGGGATCGAGCTCGACGAGCCCTTGCGCGCGCTGCGGCGGCTGATCTACTGCGGGGAGTGGATCGAGAGCCACTGCCTGCACCTCTACCTCCTGCACGCGCCGGATTTCCTCGGGTACGAGAGCGGCTTCGAGATGGCCCGCGAGCACGGCGAGGTGGTCGAGCGGGGGCTGCGCACCAAGAAGGCCGGCAACCGGCTGATCGCCGCCGTCGGGGGGCGCGAGGTGCACCCGGTGAACGTGCGGGTGGGGGGCTTCTACCGCGCCCCGCGCCCCGCCGAGCTGGCCGGGGTCCGGGACCAGCTCGAGCGGGCTCGAGAGGAGGCCCTGGAGACGGTGCGCTGGACCGCCTCGCTGGACTTCCCCGAGCTCGAGCGCGACTACGAGTTCGTCTCGCTGCGCCCGGAGGATCCCTCCGAGTACCCGATCGACCGGGGCCGGATCGTCTCCTCGCTGGGGGTGGACGTCGAGCCCGCCGGGTTCGACCAGACCTTCGAGGAGCTCCAGGTCGAGCACTCCACCGCCCTGCACTCGGTGGTGCGGGGACGCGGCTCCTACCTGACCGGGCCGATGGCCCGCTTCAACCTCAACCGCGGCCGGCTCTCCCCGCTTGCCGCCGAGGCGGCCGGGGCGGCCGGGATCGGCGAGGGAACCGCCAACCCCTTCCGCAGCATCGTCGTGCGGGCCGTGGAGATCCTCTACGCGCTCGACGAGGCGCTGCGGCTGATCGACTCCTACGAGCCGCCCGCCCGGCCCTTCCTCGAGGCGGAGCCGCGCCACGCCGTCGGCCACGGCGCTACCGAGGCGCCGCGCGGCCTGCTCTACCATCGGTACGAGGTCACCGGGGACGGGGAGATCGCCTCGGCCCGGATAGTCCCCCCGACATCCCAGAACCAGCGAACCATCGAGGAGGACCTGCACGAGTTCGTGAGCGCGCACCTTGGCCTTCCCGACGAGGAGCTGACGCTCCGCTGCGAGCAGGCGATCCGCAACTTCGACCCATGCATCTCCTGCGCGACCCACTTCCTGCGGCTCGAGGTGGAGGGGCGTTGAGCTCCGTCCCGCTCCTGGCCGGCATCGGCAACCGGATGCGCGGGGACGACTGCGCCGGGCTGCTGGTCGCCGACCGGGTGCGCGAGATCGCCGCCGGCTCGATCGAGGTGCGCGACCTCGAGGGGGAGCCGGTGGACCTCGTGGAGGCGCTCGGCTGCTCGGAGGTGGTCGTCGTCGCAGACGCCACCTCGCGGGGGGTCGAGCCCGGGACCGTGCTGCGCCTCGACGTCACCGAGGCGCCCCTGGACCCGGGCATCTCGCCTCCCTCGACCCACGCCCTCGGCCTGGCCGAGTCGATCGAGCTTGCCCGGGGGCTCGGCCGCCTGCCCGCCAGCCTCGTCGTCTGGGGGATCGAGGGCCGCGACTTCGCGCCGGGCGCACCGGTCAGCGAAGAGGTCGCCCGTGCCGCCGAGCAGGTGGCGCGGGCCCTGGTCGAGGAGCTGGCGCCCTGATGTTCGAGGTCCGGATCCACGGCCGCGGCGGCCAGGGCGCGGTGACGGCGGCCGAGATGCTCTCCGTGGCCGCCTTCCTGGAGGGCCGCCACGCGCAGGCCTTCCCCAGCTTCGGCTCGGAGCGCACCGGCGCCCCGGTGGTCTCCTTCTGCCGGATCGACGACCGCCCGATCCGCACCCGCGAGCCGGTCTCCCGGCCCGACGCGCTGATCGTCCAGGACCCCACCCTGCTGCACCAGGTGGACCTCTTCGCGGGGGTCGGCGAGGGGGCCTACGTGCTGATCAACTCCTCCGTCGGGTTCGCCGAGCTCGGCCTCGACGAGCTGGCGGAGCGGCTGCGGCGGGAGCGGATCCTCACGGTGCCGGCCACCGAGCTCGCCCGCGAGCACCTCGGCCGGCCCCTGCCCAACGCGGTCCTGCTCGGCGGCTTCGCGGCGCTCAGCGGGCTGCTGGAGATGGAATCCGTCGCGACGGCGATCCGCGAGCGCTTCTCCGGAGAGGTCGGGGATGGCAACGTGAGGGCGGCGGAGGAGGCCTTCTCCTTCGTGCGCGAGGAAATGGAGGACCTCGCCCGTGCTTAGGCAGCAGGAGGGCTCCCGCGCGGTCGCCGAGGCGGTCGGACTCTGCCGGCCCGAGGTGGTCTGCGCCTACCCGATCTCCCCGCAGACGCACATCGTCGAGCACCTCTCCGACCTGGTCAGAAGGGGGGAGGTGAGCCCCTGCGAGTACCTCTCGGTCGAGTCGGAGTTCGCGGCGCTGTCGGCCTGCATCGGCGCCTCCGCCGCCGGTGCGCGCGCCTACACGGCGACCGCCAGCCAGGGTCTCCTCTACATGGCCGAGGCGCTCTACAACGCCTCGGGGCTGGGGCTGCCGATCGTGATGACCGTCGCCAACCGGGCGATCGGGGCGCCGATCAACATCTGGAACGACCACAGCGACGCGATGTCGCAGCGCGACTCGGGCTGGGTCCAGCTCTACGCGGAGTCCAACCAGGAGGCGCTCGACCTCCACATCCAGGCCTTCCGGCTCGCCGAGGCGATCTCCCTGCCGGTGATGGTCTGCATGGACGGCTTCATCCTCACCCACGCCGTCGAGCGGGTGGACGTCCCCTCGGCCGAGCAGGTCGACGCCTACCTGCCCGCCTACGAGCCTCGCCAGATCCTCGACCCCGCCGAGCCGGTGACGATCGGCGCCATGGTCGGGCCGGAGGCCTTCTTCGAGGTCCGCTACCTCGCTCATGCCAAGCAGATGGAGGCGCTGGACCTGATTCCCGAGATCGCCTCCGAGTTCGCCGCGCGCTTCGGGCGGGAATCGGGCGGGCTGGTGCGTCCCTACCGCTGCGAGGGGGCGGAGACGATCGTCGTCGCGCTCGGCTCGGTGCTGGGCACGATCGAGGAGGTGATCGACGAGATGCGCGAGGACGGGGAGCCGATCGGCGCCCTGGCGATCAGGTCCTTCCGGCCCTTCCCGCTGGAGGAGGTGCGCGCGGCGCTCGCCGGGGCGAAGCGGGTCGTGGTCCTCGAGAAGGCGCTCGCCGTGGGGGTCGGCGGC
This sequence comes from Solirubrobacterales bacterium, assembly GCA_046330315.1. Taxonomy (GTDB): domain Bacteria; phylum Actinomycetota; class Thermoleophilia; order Solirubrobacterales; family 70-9; genus JAXLSZ01. The sequence continues at coordinate 71,601 of JAXLSZ010000012.1, read as the reverse complement.
ATCGTCTCGGCCAACGTCCGGATGGCCCTCTCGGGCGTCTCGCTGAACGGCTACACGGTGATCGCCGGACTGGGCGGGCGGGCGATCACCTCCGAGAGCCTGCGCCGGCTCTTCGCCGAGGCCGTCGCCGACCGGCTGAAGCCGCTGAGCTTCCTCGACATGGACGCCGGGCTGGTCGAGCGTGAGATCGAGCGGATGCGCGCCGGCCACGCCCCCGGAACCCACTCCGAGCACATGTTGCGCGACATCGGGATCGTCGCGGCCCGATCCCACTGAGGAGACCGAGATGCCCCGCCAGGAGCTGAAGATGTACCAGACAGGCACCTTCGCGGTGGGCAACCGGCTGCTCGACGCCGACCAGCGCAGCGTGCAGGCGCGGGCGGACCGCTCGAACTCCCTGACCTCCGGGCACCGGGCCTGCCAGGGCTGCGGCGAGGCGCTGGGGGCGCGCTACGTGCTCGACGCGGCGATGCGGGCGACCGGGGGGAAGCTGGTCGCGACAAACGCCACCGGCTGCCTCGAGGTCTTCTCCACGCCCTACCCGGAGTCGTCCTGGCGGCTGCCCTGGATCCACTCGCTGTTCGGCAACGCGCCGGCGGTCGCCACCGGTGTTGCCGCGGCGCTGAGGGCGAAGGGGCGCACCGACGTGCGGGTGGTCGGCCAGGGCGGCGACGGCGGGACGCTGGACATCGGCTTCGGCTGCCTCTCGGGCATGTTCGAGCGGAACGACGACGTGCTTTTCGTCTGCTACGACAACGAGGCCTACATGAACACCGGCGTCCAGCGCTCGGGGGCCACCCCGCCGGCGGCCCGCACGGCGACGACCAAGCCGGTCGGACCCGAGCCAGGCAACGTCTTCGGCCAGGGCAAGAACGCGCCGCTGATCGCGATGGCCCACGAGATCCCCTACGTGGCGACCGCCACGGTCGCCGACCTGCGCGACCTCGAAGCCAAGGTCGAGCGGGCGATGGAGTTCGGGGGGGCCCGCTACCTGCACGTCTTCGTCCCCTGCCCGCTGGGCTGGGGGTCGGCCTCCGCCGAGACGATCCTGATCGCCCGCCTGGCCAAGGAGACGGGGCTCTTCCCGGTCTTCGAGGCGGTCGACGGCGAGGTGGTCTCAAGCGCGAAGATCCGCGACCGGGTCCCGGTCGAGGAGTACCTGAAGCGCCAGCGCCGCTACGCCCACCTGTTCGGAGCGGAGCCGCGGCGCGACGTGATCGAGCGCATCCAGGAGATCGCCGATCGCAACATCCGCCGCTTCGACCTGCTCGGCGGCGGCGAAAGCGGCGGCCCGGGGCTGATGGAGGTGCTCGCCGACGCCGAGAGGGGGCCGCAGTGAGCGAGCCGCGCCCCTTCGCGATCACCCTCGACGTCGGCTCCAGCCTGGCCAACAAGACCGGAACGTGGCGCACCGAGCGCGCCGTCTACGTGGACCGCCTGCCGCCCTGCAACCACGCCTGCCCGGCCGGGGAGAACATCCAGTCCTGGCTGTATGAGGCCGAGAGTGGGGGGGAGGGCTACGAGCGCGCCTGGCGGCGGATCATGGAGGACAACCCCTTCCCGGCGATCATGGGGCGGGTCTGCTACCACCCCTGCGAGAGCGAGTGCAACCGCGGCAAGCTCGACGAGTCGGTGGGGATCAACTCGGTCGAGGGCTTCCTCGGGGACGAGGCGCTCCGGGAGGGCTGGAAGCCGGATCTCGCCGCCGAGCCCTCCGGCAAGCGGGTGCTGGTGGTCGGGGCCGGCCCCTCGGGGCTCTCGGCCGCCTACCATCTGACCCGGCTCGGGCACTCGGTGGAGATCCACGAGGCGGGGCCGATGGCCGGGGGGATGATGCGCTTCGGGATCCCCACCTACCGCCTGCCGCGCGACGTCCTCGACGCCGAGGTCGCCCGCATCCTCGAGATGGGCGTGGAGCTGAGGCTCGAGACCAAGGTCACCGACATCCTCGCCTCGATCGATGAGGGCGGCTTCGACGCGGCGTTCCTCGCGGTCGGCGCCCACATCGGCCGCCGCGCCTACATCCCGGCCGGCGAGGCGGCCCACATCCTCGACGCGGTCACCCTGCTGCGCAGCATGGAGGGGGAGGAGCGCCCGCTGCTGGGCCGCCGGGTCGCCGTCTACGGGGGCGGCGACACGGCGATGGACGTCGCCCGGACCGCCAAGCGGCTGGGCGCCGAGGAGGCGGTCGTCGTCTACCGCCGCACCCGGGAGCGGATGCCCGCCCACGACCTCGAGGTCGAGGAGGCCGAGGAGGAGGGCGTGATGATGAAGTGGCTGACCACGATCAAGCAGGCCGAGGGCGGCCGCCTGGTGCTGGAGAGGATGGAACTCGACGAGACCGGGTTCCCCCAGCCGACCGGGGAGCTGGAGGAACTGGAGGCGGACTCGCTGGTGCTCGCTCTGGGCCAGGACGTCGACCTCTCTCTGCTCGACGGGGTCCCCGGGATCGAGGTCTCCGACGGCGTCGTCGGGGTCGGGCCCAACATGATGACCGGCCACGACGGGGTCTTCGCGGGCGGCGACATGGTGCCCGCCGAGCGCACCGTCACGGTCGCGGTCGGCCACGGCAAGAAGGCCGCCCGCAACATCGACGCCTGGCTGCGCGGCGAGGCCTACGAGCCGCCGCCCAAGCACCCCCTGGCCGACTTCTCCGAGCTCAACACCTGGTATTACGCCGACGCCCCCCGGACCCACCGCGGGACGCTCGAGGCAGCCCGGCGGACCTCCACCTTCGACGAGGTCCGACACCCCCTTCGGGCCTCAAACGCCCTCTATGAGGCCAGGCGCTGTCTCTCCTGCGGCAACTGCTTCTCCTGCGACAACTGCTACGGCGTCTGCCCCGACAACGCCGTGCTGAAGCTCAGCGAGGCCGCCGCCGCCAATCTCAACGGCTACGAGATCGACCTCGACTTCTGCAAGGGCTGCGGGATCTGCGTCGCCGAGTGCCCCTGCGGGGCGATCGAGATGGTCCCCGAGCGGATCTGACCCGAAGAAAACCCACCGAACGTCCCGGAGTGGTTGCTATAGGGGGTACTCCGGGACGTTCGGCGGGAGGGGGCTCCCCGCTACTTGATGAACAGCATCTCCGAGTATTTGGGCAGCGGCCAGAGGTCGTCGGCGACGACCCGCTCGAGGCGGTCGGCGACCTCGCGGACGCCGGCCATGGCGGCGAGCTGCGAGTCGCGGGCGTAGACCGCCAGCTCCAGGCCCTCGACCCCGTCGGGGTAGGAGTTGGCCTCCTCGAGGCCCTTGATCGCCTCGACCAGCTCCTCGACCATCGGCCTCGCCTCGGAGTCGAGGACACCGAGCTCGGCGTCGTCGAGCAGCGCCAGGTGGCGCAGGGCGGCGGGCAGCAGCATGGTGCGCGCGATCGAGGCGGTGGTCTCGGCCTCGATGTTGGCGCGGATCACGTACTGCTCGACCCAGACCTCGTAGCGCGACTCCAGCTCGCGCCTGGAGAGGACCTCGTAGCTCTCGAAGGCCGCCACCGTGGAGTCGGCCAGCACCTCCGGCAGCGCGTCCGGCGTGGTGCGCAGGTTCTTCAGGCCCCGCTGCACGGCCTCGGCGTGCCAGTCCTCCGAGTAGTTGTCGCCGCCGAAGACGACCTGCTTGTTGGCCTCGTAGACCTCCTTGACCACCTCGATCACCGCCTCGGCGGTCTCGGTGCCGGCGGCGGTCTTCTCCTCGAGCTCGGAGGAGAGCTCGTCGATCGCCTCGGCGACGATCGTGTTCAGCACGGTGTTGGGGAAGGCCAGCGACATGCTGGACCCCAGCGCCCGGAACTCGAACTTGTTGCCGGTGAAGGCGAACGGGGAGGTGCGGTTGCGGTCCCCGCCGTGCATCGGCAGCGGCGGCAGCACCGTCGTCCCCAGGTGCAGGAAGGAGGCCGGGGTGTTGGGGTCGCCCTCGCCGGTGGAGATCGCCTCGAAGACCTTCTCCAGCTCGGCGCCGAGGAAGATCGAGATGATCGCCGGCGGCGCCTCGTTGGCGCCGAGGCGGTGGTCCTGGCCGATGTTCGCCACCGAGGCCCGCAGCAGGCCCTGGTGGCGGTTGACGGCCTGGATCACCGCCGCGCAGAAGAACAGGAAGTTGAGGTTCTCCGCCGGGGTGTCGCCGGGGTCGAGCAGGTTGTGGCCGGTGTCGGTGCCCATCGACCAGTTGTTGTGCTTGCCCGAGCCGTTGACGCCGGCGTAGGGCTTCTCGTGGAGCAGGCAGACCAGCCCGTAGCGCCGGGCGACGTTCGCCAGCACCTGCATCATCAGCTGCTGGTGGTCGGAGCCGACGTTGGAGTTCTCGAAGATCGGCGCGATCTCGTACTGGTTCGGGGCGACCTCGTTGTGCCGGGTCTTGACCGGGATGCCGAGCTTCTGCATCTCCCGCTCGGCCTCCAGCATGCAGGCCAGGATCCGCTCGGGGATGGACCCGAAGTAGTGGTCGTCGAGCTCGTGGCCCTTCGGAGGCTGGGCGCCGAACAGGGTGCGCCCGGTGGTCACCAGGTCGGGGCGCTCGAAGTAGTACTGCTCGTCGATCAGGAAGTACTCCTGCTCGGGACCGACCGTGGTGAAGACCCTCTTGGCCTCCTCGTCGCCGAGCAGGCCGAGCGCCCTTACCGCGGCCCGCGAGAGCGCGTCCATCGAGCGCAGCAGCGGGATCTTCGCGTCAAGCGCCTCGCCGGTCCAGGAGGCGAAGGCGGTGGGGATGCAGAGCAGCGCGCCGTTCGGGTTCTCGAGGATGAAGGCGGGGCTGGTCGGGTCCCAGGCGGTGTAGCCGCGAGCCTCGAAGGTGGCGCGCACCCCGCCGGTCGGGAAGGAGGAGGCGTCGGGCTCGCCCTGGATCAGCTCCGAACCCGAGAACTCGGCCAGAGCGGTGCCGTCGCCGACCGGGGCGAAGAAGGAGTCGTGCTTCTCGGCGGTCAGCCCGGTCAGCGGCTGGAACATGTGGGTGAAGTGGGTGGCGCCCTTCTCCAGGGCCCACTCCTTCATCGCCTGGGCGACCGCGTCGGCCAGCTCGGGGTCGATCGCCTCGCCCCTGGCGAGCGTGGACTGGAGGCGCTCGAAGGCGTCGCGGGAGAGGCGCTCGCGCTGCTCGGCGAGCGAGAAGACGTTGGCGCCGAAGGCGAGGTTGCCCGGCTCGGTGAGGTCGAGGATGCCCAGGGACTCCCCGTTCGGGCTCCACTGCGCGGCGGTGACGTTCTTCTGGCGGATCGGGGTCATTCGGTCTCTTGCCTCCTGCGTGACCGCGGCACGCAGCCGTCTACGGTTGCGCGCCGCTCGAGGTCGGGCGTCGTGTCGTTGGGAAACGCGGCAAGCGTACCCGGGCCGGCGCTCCCGCCCCTTGTACGCCGGTCCAAACTTCGCACCTTGCGGCTTCTCCCCGGTGGCAGGTTGGCTGTACGGTGTTCAGATGGAGAGGGACGCCGCCCTTCAGGCGGTCTTCAAGCCGGTCAGGCCGCCGACCACCTTCGAGGAAACCGTCGAGCGGCTCGGCACCGCGATCCGTCTGGGGCTGCTCTCCCCGGGCGCGCAGCTCCCCACCGAGCGCGACCTGGCCGCCGAGCTGAGGATCTCACGATCCACCCTGCGCCAGGCGATCACCACGCTGGTCCAGAGCGGCCACCTGGTCTCCGTGAGAGGCCGCAGCGGCGGCACCTTCGTCGCCGAGCGGCCGCCCAAGCCGGAGGTCGGTTCCGAGCCGCTCTCCGAGCAGGCGTGGGAGGTGCTCGACTACCGGGTGGCGATCGAGATGGGCTCCGCGGTGCTCGCCGCCGAGCGCTGCCAGCCCGAGGACCTGGACCGCCTCCACGAGCAGGTCGAGAAGATGGCCGCGGCGGAGGAGTTCGAGGAGTACGGGCGCGCCGACGTCCGCTTCCACATCGGGATCGCCGAGGCCGCCCACTCGCCGCGCCTGGTCACCGCGATGACCGAGGTGCAGGGACGGATGAGCGAGCTGATCTCGATGATCGCCCACCCGGAGGAAGTGCTGGCCCGCTCCAACGACCAGCACCGTGCCCTGATCGATCTGCTCCGCCGCCACCATGCGGCCCGCGCGGCGGCCCTGGTCCGCGAGCACATCGAGGGGACCGAGCACATCCTCGCCGGCCTGATCTGAGGCGCGGCGACGCCGGTTCGGCGGCGCGGGGCGGAGGATGTGCGGGTCCGGGCTTGACTGGCGTCCGGCGCAGCGCATAGGCTCTCTCGCCAATAGGTTGGTCCGCCGGACCATTTAGCAAGCGCACGTCGCGAAGGAGAGGGCGAATGGAAGCATCTGGCAAGCCGGTCGACATCCACGACGACGAGCAGCGCCTCGCGGAGCTCGGCTACAAGCAGTCCCTGGACCGAGCCTGGAGCTCGTTCTCCAACTTCGCGATCTCTTTCACGATCATCTCGGTCCTCGCCGGGTGCTTCACCACCTACTTCGTTGCCTGGAACAACGGCGGCCCGATCGCCATATCGTGGGGTTGGCCGATCATCTGCGGCCTCATCCTCCTGGTTGCCTTCTCGATGTCGGAACTCGTGTCCAAGTACCCGACCGCGGGCGGCATCTACTACTGGTCCTCGGACCTCGGCGGCAAGACCTGGGGCTGGTTCACCGGCTGGTTCAACCTGATCGGTCTGGTCGGGATCATCGCTTCGGTGGTCTACGCCTCCGCGCAGTTCGCCTACGCGCTGCTGGCGCTTTACGGCCTCGACCTCGGCTTCGTCAACTTCGGCGACTCCAGCCACGTGCTGCTCGAGACGTTCGGCCTCTTCACCCTCTTCCTGATCATCCACTCCCTGGTCAACATCTACAGCTCTCCACTGGTCGCGACGCTGAACAACATCTCGGTCGGCTGGCACGTGCTCGGCGTGGCGGTGATCGTGCTGATCCTGATCTTCGTGCCGTCCCACCACCAGAGCGTGGACTTCGTCTTCACCCAGACCTTCAACAACTCCGGGTTCTCCGGCGGCTCGACATCTTCGGGGTTCTTCTGGTTCTACGTGCTGCCGCTGGGCTTCCTGCTGACGATGTACACCCAGACGGGGTACGACGCCTCGGCGCACATCAGCGAAGAGACGCAGGGTGCGGCGCTTGGAGCGGCCAAGGGGGTGTGGCGCTCGGTGTTCTGGGCCGGGGCGATCGGCTGGGTGGTGCTGCTGGCGATCACCTTCGCCGCGACCAACACCGGCTTCGTCAACAACGCCTCGAACGGGATCGGGCTCGGCTCATCCCTGGCGATATTCGATAGCTCTCTGGACCCGTGGGCGGCGAAGATGGTCATCCTGATCGCGACCATCGGCCAGCTGTTCTGCGGGATGTCATGCCTGACCAGCGCCTCGCGAATGAACTACGCGTTCTCCCGCGACCGGGCGGTGCCCGGGCACCGCCTGTGGACCCGGCTCAACCACCACAGGATCCCGCACCTCTCGGTGCTGTTCATGGCATTCGTCGCCTGGGTGGTGACCCTGCCCGCTCTGATCGGAGACGAGAACAACTACACCTACGCCTTCGTGGCGGTGGTCTCGATCGCCGTGATCGGCCTCTACATCGCCTACGTGATCCCGGTCTACTTGAGGTGGCGCAAGGGCGACAGCTTCGAGCCCGGACCCTGGACCCTGGGCTCGAAGTACAAGTGGGTGAACCCGGCCGCCGTGATCTGGGTGATCATCTGCGTGATCATCTTCAGCCTCCCGACGGCACCGGTTGCTGTGCCCTGGGATTCGTCTTTCGACTGGAAGTTCTTCAACTACGCGCCCGCAACCGTGCTCTTGGTGATCCTGGCGGTGGGCGCCTGGTGGCTGATCAGCGCTCGAAATCACTTCAAGGGCCCGATCCGCGAGGTCGAGGTCGAGGAGGCGATCGGCCCACCGCCACCCTTCCCGGAGGCGCCCTGAGCCCGGCGGCCCGCCGGGTCCCGGCGGGTGAGAGGATTCGGGCGTGACGCTCGACGAGCTCAACAAGGCAGTCGCGGAGGGCACGGTGGACACCGTGCTCCTCGCGATCGCCGACATGGAGGGGCGCCTCCAGGGCAAGCGGCTGACCGCGTCGCATTTCCTCGACGAGGTCATCGAGCATGGCGCCGAGGGCTGCAACTACCTGCTCGCCGTGGACGTGGACATGGAAACGGTCGGGGGATACGCGATGTCCTCGTGGGAGCAGGGCTACGGGGACTTCGTGATGAAGCCGGACCTCGAGACGCTCCGACCGGTGCCCTGGCACGAGGGCACGGTGATGCTGATGGCCGACCTGCAGTGGCCAGACGGCGAGGACGTGGTCGCCTCTCCCCGCCAGATCCTCCGCCGCCAGCTCGGGCGGCTGGCCGAGCGCGGGATGAGCGCCAACGCCGGCACGGAACTGGAGTTCATCGTCTTCAACGACTCCTACGAGGAGGCCTGGCGAAAGGGGTTCCGCGACCTCGAACCGGCCAACCTCTACAACATCGACTACTCGCTGTTGGGCAGCGCCCGGGTAGAGCCGCTGATCCGGCGCATCCGCAACGAGATGGCCGCGACCGGGATGGTCGTGGAGAACTCGAAAGGCGAGTGCAACCTCGGCCAGCACGAGATCAACTTCCGCTACGGGGAGGCGTTGCGGAAGGCCGACGAGCACGCGATCTACAAGAACGGCGCCAAGGAGATCGCCTCCCAGGAGGGCTGCTCGATCACCTTCATGGCGAAGTTCAACGAGGCCGAGGGCAACTCGTGCCACATCCACTGCTCGCTGGCGGCCGAGGACGGGAGCAACGCGTTCGGGGCCGACCGGGAGCTGTTCGACCGCTTCCTCGCGGGGCAGCTCGCCTGCCTGCGCGAGTTCACGCTTCTCTACGCCCCCCACATCAACTCCTACAAGCGGTTCGCTCCCGGCTCCTTCGCGCCGACCGCGGTCGCCTGGGGCAACGACAACCGCACCTGCTCGATGCGGGTGGTCGGCCACGGCCCCTCGCTGCGGGTCGAGAACCGCCTGCCCGGCGCCGACGTCAACCCCTACCTGGCGCTGAGCGCGATGATCGCGGCCGGCCTCCATGGGATCGACTCCGGGCTGGAGCTCCCGCCCCCGATGGCCGGGAACGCCTACGTCTCCGATTCGCCGCGGGTGCCGCACAACATCTACGACGCCCGCGAGCTGTTCGCCCGCAGCGAGGTCGCCCGGGAGTCCTTCGGGGGCGAGGTGATCGAGCACTACCTCAACCGCGCCCAGGTCGAGATCAACGCCTTCGAGGCGGTGGTGACCGACTGGGAGCACTTCCGCGGTTTCGAACGGTTGTGAGCGTCGCGGTCGGCATCTGCGCGGCCGTCGAGCAGGCGAGATGGGGCGCTTGGACGGAGACCGTGACGATGACCCCCCGCAGCTACGCGACGGCCGTCCAGGCCGCCGGCGCGGTCGCGCTGCTGCTGCCGCCGGACCGGGCGGCGGTCGGCGATCCCGACAGGGTGCTCTCGCGGCTCGACGCACTCCTGCTTGCGGGGGGCTCCGACGTGGACCCGGCGACCTACGGCGCCGAGCCGCATCCGGAGACCAAGGGCACCCGGCCCGAGCGCGACAGCTTCGAGCTGGCGCTGGCCCGCCGCGCCCTGGAGGCGGGCATGCCGGTGCTCGGGGTCTGCCGGGGAATGCAGGTCCTCAACCTGGCGCTGGGGGGCACCCTCGAGCAGCATCTCCCCGACCGCATCGGCCACCCCGAGCACCGCGAGACCCCGGGCTCCTTCGCCGACCACGAGGTGCGCCTCGAACCTGGCTCGCTGGCCGCACGCGCCGCCGGTGCCGAGCGCCTCGCCGTCAAGTCCCACCACCATCAGGGGGTTGCCGAGGTCGGGGAGGGCCTCGCGGTGACCGGCTGGTCCGCCCCGGAGGACGAAGTGATCGAGGCGATCGAGCTGCCCGGCCCCGGGTTCGCCCTCGGCGTACTCTGGCACCCCGAGGAGGACGCTGAGAGCCGCGTGATCCCGTCCCTGGTCGAGGCGGCGGGGAGTGCCGGGGGCCGCGCCACCCCCGGACGCGAAGCGGGGAGTGCCGGGGGCCGCGCCACCCCCGGACGCGAAGCGGAGGGGGTGGCGCGTTGAATATCGCCGTCCTCGAGCCCGCCACCGAGGCGGTCCTCGCCGAGGTGCCCCGCGCCGGGGTGGAGGAGGTCGACGAGGCGGTGGCCCGCGCCAGGACGGCCTATCCCGGGTGGCGGGCCCTCGCCCCGGCCGACCGGTCGGCCCTGCTGCACCGCCTCGCCGACCTGCTGGAGGAGCGCGGGGGGGACCTCGCCCGGATCGAGGCCCGCAACGCCGGCAAGCCGGTCGGCGACGCGAGGGGGGAGATGGGCATGGTCGCCGAGACCTTCCGCTACTACGCCGGGGCCCCGGAGCGGATCCTCGGCCGCACGATCCCGGTGGCCGGCGGAGTCGACATGACCTTCCGCGAGCCGCTCGGCGTGGTCGGGCTGATCGTCCCCTGGAACTTCCCCCTGGTGATCGCGTCCTGGAAGACCGCCCCCGCCCTGGCGGCGGGCAACACGGTGGTGCTGAAGCCCGCCGAGCTGACTCCGCTCAGCGCGCTGGAGCTCGAGAAGATCGCCCTGGACGCGGGCATCCCCGAGGGTGTGGTCAACGTGGTGGCCGGGCCGGGAAGCGTCTGCGGTACCCGGCTCGTCGAGCATCCCGACGTGGCCAAGATCGCCTTCACCGGCTCGACAGAGGTCGGCAGGGGGATCGCTGCGGGCGCCGCGGCGACGATCAAGCGGGTCACGCTGGAGCTCGGCGGCAAGTCGGCGAACATCGTCTTCGCCGACGCCGACATCGAGGCGGCCGCGGCCGCGGCTCCCTCGGCGGTGTTCGGCAACGCCGGGCAGGACTGCTGCGCCCGCTCGCGGATCCTCGTCGAGCGCCCGGCGATGGACCGCTTCATGGAGGCGCTGGAGACAGCGGTGAAGGCGATCCGGGTCGGTGATCCGCTCGACCCCGGCACCGAGATGGGCCCGCTGATCTCGGCGGGGCGCCGGGAGGAGGTCGCCTCGTTCGTCCCCGAGGACGCGCCGGTCGCGATCCGCGGCAGCGCCCCGGAGGGGCCCGGCTTCTGGTTCGCGCCGACCGTTCTCGCCCCGGTCGCCAACTCCGACCGCGCCGCCCGCGAGGAGATCTTCGGTCCCGTCGCCTGCGTGATCCCCTTCGAGGGGGAGGCCGAGGCGGTGAGGCTTGCCAACGAGACGATCTACGGTCTCTCGGGGTCCGTGTGGACGAGGGACGGGGCGAGGGCGCTGCGGGTCGCGCGGGCGGTGGAGAGCGGGGTGATCTCGATCAACTCGAACACCTCGGTGCGGGTCTCGACCCCGTTCGGCGGCTTCAAGCAGTCCGGCATCGGGCGCGAGCTCGGCCCGGACGCTCTCGACGCCTACACCGAGGTCAAGAACGTCTACTACGCGACGCGGGAGGGATGAGATGGCCGGCCGGCTGGATGGCAAGGTATGCGTGATCACGGGCGCCGCGAGCGGGATCGGCGCCGAGTCCGCGAGGCTGTTTGCCGAGGAGGGGGCGAGCGTGGTGGGCGTGGACCTGGCCGAGGGCGCGGCGGGGGAGATGGCGCTGGTCGCCGACGTCAGCGCGGAGGACCAGGTCGCCGAGATGTACGCAAAGGTGCGCGAGCGCTACGGGCGCATCGACGTCCTCTTCAACAACGCCGGCATCAACCCCAACGACGACACCTCCGCCCTGGAGACCTCGCTGGAGGCCTGGCAGCGGGTCCAGGACGTCAACCTGCGAAGCGTCTTCCTCTGCTGCAAGCACGGGATTCCGCACCTGCTCGACTCCGGCGGCGGCTCGGTGATCAACACGGCTTCCTTCGTGGCGGTGATGGGTGCGGCGGTCTCGCAGATCTCCTATACGGCGTCGAAGGGGGCCGTTCTCTCGCTCTCGCGCGAGCTGGGTGTCGAGTTCGCCCGCCGCGGGGTGCGGGTCAACGCCCTGTGCCCCGGGCCCGTCAACACGCCGCTCCTGCAGGAGCTGTTCGCCAAGGACCCCGAGAAGGCCCAGCGGCGGCTCGTCCACATCCCGATGGGCCGCTTCGGGGAGGCCGAGGAGATCGCCAGGGGCGCGCTCTTCCTGGCCAGCGACGACTCCTCCTTCGTGACCGCCACGACCTTCCTGGTGGACGGCGGACTCTCCGGCGCCTACGTGACTCCCGAGTAGGCCGGCGAGCCTAGCGCGGGGCCCGCGCGCGGGCCGCTTCGAGGAACCCCGAGAAGAGGTCGCGGCCGAGCCGGTTCCAGGCCGCCATCGCATCGCGGGTCTCGGCGCGGAAAGCCGCGGGCTCGATGCCGATCCGCGCGGGGTCGGAGCCGGGCCGGATGTCGTCGATCCACGATTCGGCGTCGGCCAGCGCCACCTCAGGGTGGAACTGCACCCCCCAGGCCTCCTCGCCGAGGCGAAAGGCCTGAAGGCATGCCTCGCTGGAGGCCAGCGCCTCCGCCCCCGGCGGCAGGGGCGCGGCGTAGCTGTGCCACTCGAAGGCGGTGAAGGTCGCCGGGAGCCGACCGGTCACCGGGTCATCCCGTCCCTCGGCCGTGAGCCCCACCCCGAACCAGCCGATCTCCGGACGCTCGAGCCGAACCGGGGCGGCTCCGGCGGCCTCGGCGAGGAGCTGCGAGCCCAGGCAGACGCCGATCAGCGGGGTGCCGCGCTCCAGCAGCTCCCCGACCAGGGCCTTCTGCTCGCGCAGCCAGGGGTTCTCCTCCTCCTGGTCGGCGTGGGTGGAGGCGCCCAGCACCACCACGGCGTCGTAGCGCGCGGGCTCCTGCGGCGGGGCATCCTCCTGCGTGGCGACCCACCGGTCCATCGCGACCCCCTCGGCCTCGGCCTGCTGCTCGAAGACGCCGGGGCCGGCGTCCCGCTCGTAGACGATCGCCAGCGCTCGCATCGCCGAAGCCTAATCACCACCCCCCGCGAACGTCCCGGAGTACCCCGCATAGCCACTACTCCGGGACGTTCGGTGGTTTGGGGGGGCGGTGGGTCTGCCAGAAGAGCACGGGCCCGGCGCCGAAGCCGCCCGCGGAGTTGATCTCGAGCAGGGCCGCGGCCGCCTTGGCCGTGTAGACCGGCTCCAGGGAGACCCGGTCGGGCCCGAGCGCCTCGATCGCAGCGGCACCGGCGGCGGTCTCGTGCCCGTAACCCTCGCCGAGCCAGCCGGTCGCCACGTCAAGGTCGCCGGGCCCCAGGGCCACCCGGGGCAGCGGCCCGCTGTTGTGGCGCTGCAGCAGGCGCTGGGTGCGGGAGGCGAGCCGGCTGAGGGCCCGGGGGCCCAGCGGGGTGAGGTCGTTGACCGAAACCGCCACCAATCGCGAGCGCAGCCCGGCCAGCCTCAGGCCGAGGAGCAGCCCCGCCGCCGTTCCGCCGCTGCCGAGCGCGACGACGACGTGGCTCGGCTCGGGAACCTCTCCCGCGGCGACCTGGCGACCGAGCTCGAGCCCCGCCTCCACGTACCCCACGCACCCCAGGGGCGTCGAGCCGCCGGGGAGGATCAGCGCCGGCAGATGCAGCCCGGGGCCGGCGCGGGCGACCAGCAGCCAGGCGGTCAGGGCGACGGCCCCGGCCCGCCCGGCGACCGGGTGGACCTCGGCGCCGCTGCGGCGGATCCGGGCAAGCTGGGCGCGCGCCTGGGCGCTCTCCGGCTGCGGGACGAGCACCAGCACCGTCCGCATGCCCAGCTCCCGCGCGTAGAGCGCGGTCGCCAGCCCGTGGTTGGTGCCGATCGCCCCGGAGGTGATGACCGTTTGCGCCCCGCGGCGCCGGGCGGCGCCGAGCAGCCATTCCAGCTTGCGGGCCTTGTTCCCGGAATGCGGCCCGTAGAGGGCGTCGTCCTTGAGCCAGACGTCGGCGGGGCCCCGGCGGGATGCCGCGGTGAGCCTGCGCACCGGGGTCGGGCCCGTCCCGATCGGCACTCGATCGAGGTCGAGGCGCATCTCTGGGATCCCAGTGTGAGCAAACACAAACCTGTTCTTCGCCGGAAACTTGCGTATAATCCCGGCCGAAGTCGAGACAAGCCTAATCCCGCCGGCACGCCGGACGGGAGCGGGGGACCCAATGGAGGCGATGCCTCCGGGGGCGAATCGGACCGCGGTCCGTAGCGCAGCTCTTTCAGCGCGAGCCCGACAGCTAACCCCGTCGGCCCGAGAAAGAGAGGTCTTCGGTGCACGCAAGCCCAGCTTGTCGGCGCCCGCGCTCCCGGCGCGGTTGCCAGGTTCGGATCGCGACGATGGCGGCGGTGCTCGCCGCGCTAGCCCTGCCGGCCGGGGCCGGCGCGGCCACGGTGTCCTCCGGCGGCGTCCGTGTCCCCGCCCCCCCGAAGGTGGATGACGTCGTCTGCGTGGACCTCTGCGTCTCGGGGCACAAGGCGACCCCAAAGGCGACGGTGGTGGTCCGCGGCGCCTATCTCGACCGCGTTCGCAGCGTCGTCTTCCGCGGCAAGGACGGCCCGCTTCGCTCCCGCTACGTCTCGCGGGGCCTCACCAGGGCCAGAGCGGTCGTGCCGAAGGGCGCGATCGACTCGCGCCCCTACGTTGTGGACACCCGGGGCAAGGCCTCCAACCGCTCGCCCCACAGGCTGGAGATACTCCCCCCGAGCGCGATTCCCGAAGAGGTCTTTCCGGTCAGGGGGCCCTTCAGCTTCGGCGGGTCGGGGTCGCGGTTCGGCGCCCCCCGCACCGGCCACACCCACCAGGGCCAGGACGTAGGGGCCGCCTGCGGCACCAAGCTGGTCTCGGTCCGCAAGGCCCGGGTGCGGTACCGCGCCTACCAGTCGGCGGCGGGCAACTACGTCGTCCTCCACAACATCGGCACCAACACCGATTTCGTCTACATGCACCTGATCAAGCCGGCCGCCGTGGCGCCGGGCCAGATGGTCGAGCCGGGCCAGCGGGTCGGCTACGTCGGCCAGACCGGGGACGCCACGGGGTGTCACCTGCACTTCGAGTACTGGGTCGGCCCCTGGTACGGCGGCGGTCACCCGATCGACCCGCTTCCCTTCCTGCGCAAGGTGGCCCGCGGGAAGTGAGGGCCCGCGGGGGCCGACCGCTCGCCTTGATGCGAAGATGCCCGCCGCATGTATGTGACGGCGAAGGCGGACTACGCGGTGCGGGCGGCGATCGAGCTCGCCGCCCGCGGGGAGGGACCGACCACCAACGAGCAGGTTGCGGTGGCGCAGGACATACCCCTGCCCTTCCTGGAGAAAATTCTCGCCGAGCTGAGGAGCGCCGGCCTCGTCCGCAGCCAGCGCGGGGTGGGGGGAGGCTCCGAGCTGGCGCGCCCCGCAGCCGAGATCAGCGTCGCAGACGTGATCCGTGCGGTCGACGGCCCCCTGGCCAGCGTGCGCTCGGAGAGCCCCGATGAGCTCGCCTACTCAGGATCGGCGGCGCCGCTGCGCGACGTCTGGCTCGCGCTGAGGGTCAACATGCGTGCCGTGCTCGACCGGGTCAGCCTGGCCGATCTCGCCGAGAGCCGCCTTCCCGACGAGGTCACCCGACTTCTGCGATAGAAAGGGGCGGGCGTGGGAGGGCGGGGCGCCACCCGGCAAGGAGCGCCCCGCCCATCACCCCTTCAGACGGCGGCCGGTACTCCGGCCTTGCCGCTGAAGACCTTTGCCTGGCGCGGGCGGACATAGACGATCTGACCCTCGCGGAGCTCGACCTCCTCGAGCTCCGAGCGGGTGAGCTGCGCCCAGATCTCCTCGCCGTTGCCCAGCACGAACTCGACGCGAATCTCGAAGCCGAGCGGGACGATCCGCTCGACCATCGCCTCCTCGCTGCCCTCGATCGGCCGGCGGGTGACGTCCATGTCGTGGGGGCGCACGAAGTGCTCGCCGATCCGGTTGACCTCCCCGACGAAGCTCATCACCCACTCGTTGGCGGGGTGCTCGTACAGGTCGGAGGCGTTACCGCTCTGCTCGACCCGGCCCTCGTTCATCACCACCAGCTGCTCCGCGACGTCCATCGCCTCCTCCTGGTCGTGGGTGACGAAGATGGTGGTCACGTGAACCTCGTCGTGGAGGCGGCGCAGCCAGGTGCGCAGGTCCTTGCGGACCTTCGCGTCGAGCGCGCCGAAGGGCTCGTCGAGAAGCAGCACCTGAGGCTCGACGGCAAGGGCCCTGGCCAGCGCCATGCGCTGGCGCTGCCCGCCCGAGAGCTGCGAGGGGTAGCGGTCGGCGAGCCCGTCGAGCTGGACGAGCCGGAGGAGTTCGTGCACGCGCGCGGATGTCTGCGCCCTCGACCACTTGCGGATCTTCAACCCGAAGCCGACGTTCCCGAACACCGTCATGTGCTTGAAGGCGGCGTAGTGCTGGAAGACGAAGCCGACGTCCCGCTTCTGGGGCGGCCGGTCGGTTGCGTCCTCGCCGTTGATCAGCACGCGCCCGGAGTCGAGCGCCTCCAGGCCGGCGATCGCCCGCAGCAGCGTGGACTTGCCGCTCCCGCTGGGCCCCAGAAGGGCAGTCAGCGAACCGTCGGGGACCTCGATGGAGACGTCGTCGAGAGCCCTGAAGTCGCCGAAGCTCTTGCAGGCGTGCTCAACCGTGATGCTCATCAGGCATTGTCCTTTCGCTTCAGGAGATTCATCAGCAGAAGGGTCGAGAGCGCCAGCAGGGCGAGCACGATCGAGACGCCGTAGGCCCCGGGGAGGTTGAACTGCTCGAACTGCTTGGCGACGTAGAGGGGCAGCGTCTGGGTCTGACCGGAGATCGATCCGGAGACGATCGTCACGGCCCCGAACTCGCCGAGCACCCGGGCGGTCGTCAGGACCACGCCGTAGGCGACACCCCAGCGGATCGCCGGGAGGGTGACGCGCCAGAAGGCCTGCCAGGCGCTGGCCCCGAGGGTGGAGGCTGCCTGCTCCTGCTCGGTGCCGATCTCCTGGAGCACCGGCACCACCTCGCGAACGACGAAGGGCAGCGAGACGAAGACGCTCGCCAGGACCATTCCCGGGACCGAGAAGAGGACCTTGATCCCGGCGCTCTCCAGAGTCGGGCCGAACCACCCGTCGGTTCCGTAGAGCAGGAACAGCGAAAGCCCGATGACGATCGGCGAGATCGCGAATGGGAGGTTGATGATCCCGTCGAGCAACGAGTTCCCCCACCAGCGATGCCGGACCAGCAGCAGGGCGCAGCCGATCCCGAAGACCGTGTTGAGGGGGACCGCGATCACCACCATCAGCAGGGTCAGCTTGAGAGCGTGGAGGCCGTCCGGGGAGGTGATTGCGTCCAGCGGCGGACCGATTCCGTCCTCGAAGGCCTTGACGAAGATCATCGTCAGGGGGGCCAGCAGGAGGACGGTGAGGTAGCCGAGTGCCAGGCCCCTCAGGCTCCATCTCGTCGCGGTGCGGCTACCGGTCATCGTCTTCCTCGCGGGCGGTGTAGTCCTCGCCGCTGATCGGCATCACGGTCAGGCCGGTCTCCTCACCCGGTTGGCTGCGGCCGCTCCAGCGCTGGGCGAGGGTCACCCCGGCCAGCAGGAGCAGGGAGGCGCCCAGCAGGACCACGGAGACGGCGGCAGCCCCGGAGACGTTGCCGGACTCGACCTGAGAGCGGATGAACACCGAGGAGACCTCGGTTTTGAACGGGATGTTTCCCGAGATCAGCACCAGGGAGCCGTACTCGCCGAGCGCCCGCGCAAAGGCCAGGGCGATTCCGGCGCAGAGCCCAGGGAGGAGGTTCGGGAAGATGATGCGCCGGAAGATCGTCAGGCCCGAGGCGCCCAGCGAAGCGGCCGCCTCCTCCATGTCGCGGTCCAGCTCGAGCAGAAGCGGCTGCACCGCCCTGACCACGAAGGGGAGCGTGACGAAGAGCAGGGCCATGACCACACCGGCGCGGGTGAAGGCCACGTCAATGCCGACCGGGCTGTTGGCGCCGTAGAGCGCGATCAGGGTCAGGCCCGCGACGATGGTCGGCAGCGCGAACGGGAGGTCGATGACCGCGTTGACCACGGCCTTGCCCCGGAAGTTGTCGCGCACCAGAACCCAGGCGATGATCGTCCCGAAGACGCCGTTGATCGCGACCACGATCAGCGAAGCGACCACGGTCAGCTTCAGGGCGGCTACGGACTGGGGGCTGCTGACGACGTCCCAGAAGGCGCCGACGCCGTCCTTCAGCGAGGTGTCGACCACGGCGGCCAGCGGCAGCAGCACGATCACGCTCAGGTAGAGCGCGATCATGCCCCGGCCGAGGCCGGCGCCGACCCCAGGCAGGCGGATGCCCGCCCGGGAGGTTGGCGCTGTCGCGGTCCGTGCCTCCACGGCTAACCCGCTGTGGAGACCCCGAGCTCCTGCTCGATCTTCGCCACCGACCCGGCGGCCTCGTCGAAGAACTCGTCGTTCACCTTGTCCCAGCCGCCGAACTTGTCGATCGTGAAGAGGCCCTTGGGGGTCGGGAACTCCTTCTTGTCGACCAGCTTCGGGTTGACCGGCCGGTAGCCGTTCTCGGCCCACACCTTCTGGCCGGCGTCCGACCAGATGTAGTCGAGGAATGCCGTCGCGGCCGCCGGGGCGCCTTCGGTCACGGCGACCGGGGTCTGGATCAGGATGGTGTCGTCGGGGATTACGTAGTCGACGTCCTCGCCCTCGCGCTGGGCGGCGATCGCCTCGTTCTCGTAGGAGAGCAGGACGTCGCCCTCACCCTGGGTGAAGGCGGCCAGCGCGTCGCGGCCGCTGCCAGGCTGCACGGCGGTCTTGCCGAGCACCGTCTTCACGGCGGCCAGCGCCTGGTCGGGCGTCTTGCCCTGCTCGATCTGCGAGCCGTAGATCGCCATGATGTTCCAGCGCGCCGAGCCCGAGCTGAACGGGTTCGGGGTGACGATGCTGACGTCCTTGTTGATCAGGTCGTCGAACGACTTGATGCCTTTGGGGTTGCCCTTCCGGGTGACGATCACGACGACCGAGTTCTGGGCGATCCCGTCGTACTTCTGCTTGTCCCAGTCCTTGGAGACGATCCCGGCGTCCACCAAGCGGGTCATATCGCCGGCCTGGGAGAAGTGGACGACCGAGGCGGGCTGACCTGCCTCCACCGCCCGGCTCTGGTCACCGGAGGCACCGAAGGAGTTGGAGAAGCTGACCCCGGCCCCATCCTTGGTCTTGTTGAAGCCCGGCTCGAGCCCCTCCTCGTAGACGGTCTCCGGGGTGGAGTAGCCGACGACGTCGAGCTTCTCGCCGCTGTTCGGGCCGGAGCCGCTCGAGCCGGTGCTGGAGCTGTCGCTCGAGCCGCAGCCGGCAATGACCGCTGCCGCACCGAGGGTGAGGGCGGTGGCGGCGATCGCGGTTATGAGGAGGCGACTGCCGCGCGTTCGTGCCTTGCTCATTGTTTTCCTTCTTTCTTGATTTTTTTTATCCAGAATTACAGCGCAGCAAGGTAGCAGCTTCCGAGGAAGAAAGTCGACCAGATTGGTAAGGATGGCCGCTCCACCTCTCACCCCGCCCCGGTTGGTGGTAGCGTCCCCGGCCGCAGGAGAGGAGAAGGGCGGGGGTCGCCCGGCTGAGATCGGAGGAGAAGGATGAGAGGAATCACCAGGCTTCTGGCCACGGCGATTGCGGTGCTCGCGCTCGGGGGGCTGCTCGCGGCCTCCGCGTCGGCCTCGGCGCCGAAGCTGAAGCTGCTCGGCTCGGGTCAGAAGTCGATCCTCTCCGCCGGCGCCCTCAAGGTGAAGGTGAGCGCCAAGGTCAAGGGCCACCGCGCAAAGAGGGTCACGGTCAAGGGCCTCTCCTCGACCTTCGACCACCCCGGCTTCTCGGCACTGACCGGCACCAAGACGCTGGTGTTCAGGCACACCGGGCAGCGGACGGTGAAGCTCCCGCTGACCGCGGCCGGGCGCAAGGCGGCGGCGAGCTGCGAGGCGCGAACCCTCGAGGTCAAGGCCGGGGGCTCGAAGTCCAGGGCGGACCTGGTTCGCCAGACCGCCTCCTGCAAGCCGAAGCCGGTCGACCTCTCGCAGGCCTCGCTATGCGACTTCATCGGTCAGCAGAAGGGCTCGCGCTGCATGCTTCCCTTCCCCGACGACTTCTACACCCGCAAGGACTCCGCCGGCGACACGGGACGGCGGATCTACTTCCAGAACGCGGCGCTCCCGGCCAACGTGTCGGGTTCGCACATGATCGCCTCCGACTACAACGGCAACGACGGGTTCAGTCCCGGGCAGACCATCGTGCTGCGCGTCCCGGGACTCGACAACCCGGCCGCGATGACCAAGACCGGAGCGGTGGCGATCAACCAAATCGGCCGCTACAAGGACCGCAACGCGCCAGTCGTGGTGATCGACGCCGAGACCGGCAAGCGGTGGCCGGTCTGGGTCGAGATCGACTCCAACGCCGCGACTCCCGCCGACACTGCGCTGCTCATCCACCCGGCGAAGAACTTCGCGGCCGGGCACCGCTACGTGGTCGCCCTGCGTGACTTGAAGACCTCCGCCGGTACGACGATCGCCGCCCCCGAGGGCTTCCGCTACTACCGCGATGATCTGCCCTCCTCGAAAACGGCGATCAACAAGCAGCGAAAGCGCTTCGAGGCGGTCTTCCGGACGCTGCGCAAGGCTGGCGTCGCCAGGGCGGATCTCTACCTGGCTTGGGATTTCACCGTCGCCAGCGACCTCAACATCGCCTCACGGCTCCTTCAGATCCGCGACGACGCGTTCAGCCAGCTCGGGGACACCAACCTCTCCGACGGGACTGTGACAGGCACCGCGCCCGCCTTCACCGTCACCGAGGTCGACCTCAACCCGAACACCGAGCTCGCCCGGCGGGTCAAGGGGACATTCACGGTGCCCTGCTACATGACCTCAGTGAGCAACGTCCCCTGCGCCCCGGGAAGCCGTTACAACCTCGACTCCAACGGGGTGCCGGTCCAGAACGGGACCTGGACGGCCAACTTCGACTGCATCGTCCCGCACTCGATCGTCGACGACGCGGGGCACTCGCCCGGTCGGCCGGTGGTCTACGGGCACGGCCTGCTCGGCGACGCGGGTGAGGTCGCCTCGACCCCCCAGCGGACGCTCTCGCAGTCACACAAGTTCATGCACTGCGCGACCGACGAGATCGGTTTCTCCGAGAACGACATCGCGACGGCGATAGCGGCGCTCGGGGACATGTCGAAGTTCCCGCTTATCACCGATCGGACCCAGCAGGGACTGCTCGACGAGCTTTACCTCGGCCGGCTGATGGACAACCCGGCCGGATTCGCCAGCGTCAAGGCCTTCCACGTCGACCAGACCGAGGCCGACACCCATCCCAACGAGACGATCACGCCCGGCGATCCCACCAACCCGTCGGTGATCGATACCTCCAAGCTCTACTACAACGGCAACAGCCAGGGTGGGATCCTCGGCGGCGCCTTCATGGCGATCTCCCCCGACGCGACCCGGGGCTCGCTCGGAGTCCCTGGGATGAACTACTCGGTCCTGCTCAACCGCTCCACGGATTTCGCCACCTACCAGATCGTCCTCAACCCGGCGTACCCCAGCAAGCTGGAGCAGGCGCAGGTGCTGGCGATCGTCCAGATGCTCTGGGATCGCTCCGAGGCCAACGGCTACGCCCGGCGGATGACCGATGACCCGCTGCCCGACACTCCGGCCCACAAGGTCCTGATGGACGTCGCCTTCGGGGACCACCAGGTGACCACCTGGCAGGCGGACACAGAGGCGAGGACGATCGGCGCCCAGACCCACGACCCGGTCATCGCCGCCGGCCGCTGGCCGGGTGTGGACCCGCTCTACGGGATCCCGCGGATCGCCGCCTACCCCTACACGGGCTCGGCGATCGTCTACTGGGACGGCGGCCCGCTCGACTGGTCCCCCGGCCTTGGCACCGACCCGCCGCCGCTGACCAACACGCCGAACGAGAGCGGTGATGATCCACACAGCCTGCCGAGGAACACGCCCGCCGAGCAGCAGATGGTCTCCGACTTCCTGCAGCCTGACAACCTCAGCCAGATCACCGACACCTGCAGCGGGCTGCCCTGCTTCTCGGGGACCTACACTGGTCCCTGAACCCGGCGCCGGCGCCGGGCGGTCGCTGGATCAGCTCTCCTCCCTGGAGGCCAGGGAGTAGAGCCGGAACCGCCCGGCGCTGCCGCCGCCGATCGCGGCCAGCTCCTCGGCGCTGCGGTCCGCCAGCAGCAGCTCCCGGTGGGGCGCGAGGCCCGGCTCGACCCAGGTGACCGTCCCGGGCCAGTAGGGACCGGGCCGGGAGCGAAGGGGGTGGAGGGCCGAGGCGAAGACCCAGTTGCCGGTGTTGTGGAGCGACCCTCCGCCCTCGATCCGCCACGGGCCCTCGTCCTCCCGGGGGCCGGCACGGTGGCTGTGGCCGACGACCACGTGCTCGGCCCCGATGCGCATCCGTTGGGCCGCCTCGGCGGCTCCCCTGACCCCGGCCCGTGAGACCGCCGGGGCCGAGAGGTCGGACTCGTAGCCGGTCCCCAGCAGGAGGTTCAGAGCGCCGACGGCGAGCGGCACGGCGCCGCGGGAGATCGCGGTGGAAGCGAGCCGGGCGCGGCGGGAGCCCGAGCCGGCGCCGCCGGTGGCGAGCTTCCAGACTCGCTCCGAGGGCCGCGGAGCCCCCACCTTCCGGTGGCCGCGGGTCTGGGCGAAGTCGTAGATCAGGCCGTACATCGGGGCCAGGAGCCGCTCGTAGTCTTGGGGGGCGGCCGGGTCCGGGAGGCGCCCGAGCGCGCGGGTCAGCGCCGCGGCGCCGATCGCCTCCACCTTAGGCAGGGTGAGGTGGACGTCCATGTAGTGCCCGTGCATGGCGTAGACCTCGGAGGTCAGCCACACCCCGGGATAGGACATCTCCAGGCGGGCCGGGCCGAGCCACGCGGCGATCCTCGCGGCCGCCCCGCCGGCGGGCGCGTAGCGGTTCTCGAGGCCCAGGGGGCGCTGGCCGGCGCCGTCGAGCGAGTGCTGCTCCAGCAGCGGCTCGGCGAGCCGGTGGTCGTGGTTGCCGGGCACCATCAGCACCTCGCGCCCGGCCATCGCCTCGCCGAGCTCCTCGAAGAAGGGCCGGGCCTCCTCGAGGGCCAGGGCCAGGGGGAAGTCCCGCAGCTCCACGCTGTCGCCCAGCAGGACGAGGCGGTCGGCGGAGGCGAGGGGCTCGAAGAGGGCGGAGCGCACCTCGGGATCGCGCAGGACGTCCTCGCGCGAGGCGCTTCCCAGGTGAAGGTCGGATATCACCGCCGTTCGCACCGGCCCAAGGCTAGGCGCTGTGGCGGTCCGGCGCCCGGCCGGGGAATCGAAGCCGCCCAGCCATCGCCCGGGCGGTGAATCGCGGCCGGCCTGCGCCCCACCGTGCTGAATAGACTCGCGGGCCATGAGCGAGGCGCACCGCGATCCCCGGGTGCTGGCGATCGACGCCGGAGGAACGATGACGGACACCTTCATCGTCGATGCCCGCGGGCGTTTCGCGGTCGGCAAGGCCCAGACCACGCCAGAGGACGAGTCGGTCGGGTTCATGCGCTCCGCCGAGGACGCGCTCGGGCAGTGGGACAGCTCGCCGGAACAGGCCTTCGGCGGGATCGTCTCGGGGATCTTCAGCGGGACCGCGATGCTCAACCGCCTGCTCTCCCGCCAGGGACTGAGGATCGGGGCGGTGGTCACCGCCGGACAGGAGGACTACCTGCGCATCGAGCGCGCGATCCAGACCTATCTCGGCTACTCCTACTCCGATCGTCTCCACATCGCCACGCACCACCACAACGAGCCGATCGTTGCCCGCGAGCTGGTCAAGGGGGTGAGGGGGAGGATCGACGTGATGGGCACCGAGGTGCTGCCGCTGCGCGAGGAGGACGCCCGGGCGGCGGCCGCCGAGCTGCTCGAGGCGGGGGTCGAGGGCATCTGCATTTCGCTGCTCTTCAGCTATCGCAACGCCGGGCACGAGCTGCGGGTCGCCGAGATCCTCGAGGAGGAGAAGGCCGCCCGCGGGGTCGCCTCGGAGGAGGTGCCGGTGTTCGTCTCCTCCCAGCTCTACCCGATGCGGCGCGACCTGCCGAGGCTCAACTCCACCCTGATCGAGGCCTACGCGGCCGAGCCGTCGCGGGGAACGCTGAAGTCGGTTCGCCACAGGACGAAGGAGGCGGGGGCCGGGTTCGAGCTGCGGGTGATGGCCTCGCACGGTGGGACGATTTCGATCGAGGCACAGGAGCTGGCCCGCACTCTGGTCTCGGGCCCGATCGGCGGGGTGGTCGGGGGGGGGCAGCTGGCGGAGGCGATGGGGCTGCCCAATGTCCTGTGCACGGACATCGGCGGGACCTCGTTCGACATCGCGCTGATCACCGACGGGCGTTTCGAGATCACCCAGACGCCGGATATCGCGCGCTTCCTTCTCGCCATGCCACTGGTCAGGATCGACTCGATCGGCGCCGGGACCGGATCCTTCGTGCGGGTCAACCCCAACTCCAACCGCCCCGAGCTGGGGCCCGACTCGGCGGGCTCGAGGATCGGCATGTGCTGGCCCGAGGGCGGGCTGGAGGAGGTCTCGGTCACCGACCTCGACCTGGTGCTCGGACGCGTCAACCCGGACTACTTCCTGGGCGGCGAGGTGAAGCTCGACCCCGAGCGGGCCCGGGCGGCGGTGCGCGAGCAGGTGGCCGAGCCGCTCGGCCTCGGCGTCGAGGAGGCGGCGGCGGGGGTGGTCGAGCTATTCGAGCAGACCCTGAAGAACGAGGCGGTCGGGCGGATCCTCGGAAAGGGCTACTCGCCGGCCGACTACGCGCTGCTCTGCTACGGGGGCGGCGGGCCGCTCCACGTCGCCGGCTACACCGAGGATGTCCCCTACAGGGACGTTCTGGTGCCCGCCTGGGCGGCCGGGTTCAGCGCCTACGGCTGCGCCTGCGCGCCCTTCGAGTACCGCTTCGACCAGACCATCGACATGCCGATCATGCCCGCGCAGGACGAGATGGAGCGGGCCGGGATCGGGATGCTGATCACCGGCTTGTGGCAGGGGCTCGAGGAGAAGGTGGCCGCCGAGTTCGCCAAGTCGGGGATCGGGCGGGAGAGGATCTCCTTCACGCATGCGGTGCGGATGCAGTACTACGGCCAGCTCAACGACATCGAGATCGTCTCCCCGCATGCCGAGCTCGAGGACTCCGCCGAGCTCGAGGACCTCGTCGCCGCCTTCGAGGATGCCTACGGGAAGGTGTTCGCGCGCTCGGCCCGCTCGCCGGAGCTCGGCTACCTGGTGACTCACGCGATCGTCCTCGGGTCGGTCGAGGTCGAGCGCCCCGCCCTGCCCGACGAGCGGGAGGGTGACTCGGCGGCGCCGCCAAAGGGCGGGCGCGCGGTGTGGTGGAAGACGGGCGAGGGCCTGGAGCGTCGCGAGACCGCGATCTTCGAGCTCTCCGAGCTGCGGGCCGGGAACACGATCGAGGGCCCGGCGATCGTCGAGTCGGTGGCGACCACCTTCGCGGTCCCCCCGGGCCGCAGCGCCCGGCTCGACCGCCACCAGATCTTCCACCTCACCTCCGCCTAGCTCGCCCCGCCAGCTCTTCCCGGCCCGCAACCCCACCTCCGCCTCCCACGTGGGACCTTTTGACCCCACCCAGCAGGTGCTCGGAGGTCCCACGTCGCAGCCACGAAGCTCGCCAGAGGACCTGGGACCTTTTCACCCCCTCACAGCGGGGTCGGGAGGTCCCAGGTCATAGGGTTCGAGGGGTGAGCGGGCGCGATCGGGATCGGAGGGTGCAGGAGACCCTCGACAGGCTGGCCGAACGGGAGCACGTGGTCGCCTCCAACGGAATCGAGATCGCCTATGACGAGTTCGGGAACACCGGCGACCCGGCGATGCTTCTCGTCATGGGCCTCGGCATGCAGCTGGTAGCCTGGGACGAGCGGTTCTGCGAGACCCTCGTCGCGCGGGGATACCGCGTGATCCGCTTCGACAATCGCGATGTCGGCCACTCGACCAAGCTCGATTCCCGCAAGATGCCGGGTCGGGCCGCGATGCTCACGGGGACGGGCCGCCCCGCCTACCTGCTCTCCGACATGGCCGCCGATGCGGTCGGCCTGCTCGACCACCTCGGAATCGAGAGGGCCCACGTGGTCGGGGTCTCGATGGGCGGGATGATCTGCCAGACGATGGCGATCGAGCATCGGCAGCGGGTCCACTCGATCGCCTCGGTGATGTCCAGCACCGGCAGCCGCTGGTTTCGGATGCCCAAGTGGAGGGCGATGGTGACGCTGATGGCCAAGCCGCCCTCCGACGCCGACGCCTACATGGATTTGGTCACGAGGACCTTCGAAGTGATCGGCTCGCCGCGCTACCCGATGGCCCCCGAGCGGTTCCGGGAGCTGATGCAGGTCTCCTACCGGCGCAGCTTCTACCCGCCGGGGGTGGCCCGTCAGCTTCATGCGATCAACTGCTCGGGAAACAGGGCTCGCCGGCTTCGGCGGCTGGACCTCCCCGCGCTGGTCGTCCACGGCGGGTCGGACCCGCTGATTCGCCCGGCCGCGGGGAGGGCGACCGCTCGGGCAATTCCCGAAGCACGCCTGAAGATGATCGAGGGCATGGGCCACGATCTCCCGGAGCAGCTTTGGCCGGAGATTGTCGATGCGATCGACGCCAACGCGCGCCGCGGTGGCGTCAAGGTCGGGACGGCCGCCTGACGCGTTTGCCGGAGGGGCTGGGCGGGCGGACCGTCACTGCACCGTCGCCTGATCCAGCCCGAGCATCCGGCGAAGCGACCCCACCACTCCGTCCCGATCCGTTCGCAGCCGCTGATCGGTGAGCCGGATAACGCTGAACCCTGCGGCCTGCAGCTGCGCGTCCCGCAGGCGGTCGCGCTCGAACGCGGCCCGGGTTCGGTGATACTCGAAGCCGTCCAGCTCCACCACCAGCCGGGCCCGGGGCCAGGCCGCGTCGACCTCGTAGCCCTCGATCCAGATGTTGATCGACGGCACAGGGATGGACCCCTCCCGGCAAAGCCGCAGAAAGGCGCGCTCCAGCTCCGACCGGGCCGACATCGTTTCCGGAGCCTGCCGGGCCAGCACAACCCGCAGGGGCCTCAGCCCACGGCGACCCCGGCTGCGGCCCAGCAGCCTGTTCATCTGGTCGAGATCGAAGATCCCGATGCGCTCCGCCTGCTCCGTCGCTCGGTCGAGATCGGCCAGGCCGACCACCTCGGCAAGGTCGAGCAGGGTCCGCGCGACCGTGGTCACGGGCACGCCGTCGAGAGCTGTGCAGTCGTCCTGGTCGAGCCGGCGCGGTCGATGCACGTGAAGGTCCGGCCTGCGGTGCCGGCAGCGCCCGGGGGCCGATACCTCGACCACCTTGCGGTCGGTTCGCCGAAGGTCCCAAAGGTGGGCGGCGCTGCGATGGCTGATCACGGCGCCGCGTCCCGCGGCCAGGACGGCGGCCATCTGCCGACCGCGGTCCCCGAGAGCGCGATGCCCAACCGAGAATGCGCCTCGGTGAACCCGGTGGAGACGGCCTGAGCCGAGCCAGTTGTCGATCGCGCCCGGCCCGAGGCCGGCCTCGAGGAGCTGCTGCCTGCCGATCACCCCACCCTGAGCCGAGGCCAACTCAGACACCCGCCTCCAAGGGTCCTTGTGCGCCTCCACAGCCACCCGGGACCTCTAGACCCTGACCATCGACGGGAAGAGGTCCCACGGCGTCGGCGATGACTGGTCCCACGGCGTCGGTGACGAGTGGCCCCACGCGCCGGGCGGCCGGGGCGGCCGGCCACGTGGGACCTCTCGACCTTGACCATCAGCGCTTTGAGGTCCCACCCGGAGCATCGGGCGAGGGTGGCGGTGGGTGGCGTGCGGGTGGCGCGCGGAGTGTGCCGAGTCTGCCCCGTTTCCCTCCCGGACCCCGCGCGCCTGGTGCGAGTGCCATCGCCGATCGGTCCGCAGCCCGCCGTGGGACCTCTAAACCCTGAGGGTCAGCGATTAGAGGTCCCACCCCGGGGGCGGGCGGGTAGAGTTCCTCGCCGCGATGGCGATGGTCGAAGAGAGCCGCCGGCTGGAACCCAGGGAGGGCGGGGGCATCGGCTGGGACGGACGGAGGCTGGACGAGATGCTCGCCACCTCGGAGAGCCTCTTCGCCGAGACCGGCCACTACCACGGGATCACCGAGCTGGAGATGAAGGACTCGGACCCGATCGGCTACGAGAAGCTCTTCGCGCGGCTGCGCGGGGGGCTGGTTTCGGCCCGCGAGACGGCGTTGAACATCTCGGCCTCGCCGATCGTCCGCGAGCTAGGCGAGCTCTGCTTCGCGCTCTACACCCCCGAGGGGGACTCGATCGCTCTCTCCACCGGGATCATCGTCCACGTCCACACGATGTCGGACGCGATCAAGTTCATGGTCCGAAACGGCTGGGAGGACAACCCGAAGATCCGCCCCGGCGACATCTTCTCCAACGACGACCCGGTGATCGGCGACGTCCACAACGCCGACGTGCAGACCTTCGTGCCGATCTTCTGGGAGGGGGAGCTGATCGCCTGGGCCGGGGGCGTCACCCATGTCCTGGACATCGGCGCCTCGACCCCGGGCGGGGTCCCGGTGGGCCCGACCAACCGCCTCGACGACGGCATCGACCTTCCCTGCATGAAGATCGGCGAGGAGGACGAGCTCGCCGCCTGGCACCTGCTGCGCTGCCAGAAGCAGACCCGGGCGCCGATGTACTACCTGCTCGACGAGCGCACCCGCCTGGCCGGCTGCCACATGATCCGCGAGGCGGTCGAGCGAGTCGTCCTCGAGGAGGGCGCCGAGCGCTTCAAGCGCTTCAGCCGTGAGGTTATCGAGGAGGGCCGGCGCTCCTTCAAGGCGCGGATCCGCGAGATGACGGTGCCGGGCCGCTACCGCGCCGCCGCCTTCATGGACACGACCTTCGCCGACAAGCCCCAGCTTCCGGCGAGGGCCCGCCGCGACTTCGTCATGCACGCGCCCTTCGAGGTGCGGATCGGCGGAGACGGCGACTACGAGCTCGACATGGACGGCGCCTCGGCCTGGGGCTGGCACTCGGCGAACTGCACCCCCTCGGGGATGCAGGGAGCGATCTGGGTGATGTTCACCCAGACCCTGATCTGCAACGACAAGGTCAACGACGGCGCCTACTACGCGGTCAAGACCAACTTCCCGGAGGGGACGATCGCCAATCTCGGCGACGCCGAGGGCTCGACCGGGATCGCCTGGGCCTTCCTGCAGCCGGCCTTCACCGGCTACCCGCGCACCCTCTCGCGGGCGCTTCAGTCACGCGGCTTCATCGAGGAGGTGATCGGGTCCTACTCGGTGTCGGGGAACGTGATCCAGGGCGGCGGGGTGGACCAGTACGGAAACTCCTCGGCGATCATGAACTTCGAGATCGCCGCGCAGGGGATGGGCGCGAAGTACGTGCTCGACGGCACCGACACCTGCGCCGCGATGTTCAATCCCGAGGGCGACGCCGGCGACGTCGAGATGTGGGAGCTGATCTGCCCGATGATCTACCTCTCGCGCCGCATCAAGGCCAACACCTCAGGGCCCGGGCGCCATCGCGGCGGCTCCAGCTTCGAGTCCCTGCACATGATCTGGAACACGCCCTTCTGGGAGCTCCAGAACCTCGGCAC
Source organism: Solirubrobacterales bacterium (assembly GCA_046330315.1). GTDB lineage: Bacteria > Actinomycetota > Thermoleophilia > Solirubrobacterales > 70-9 > JAXLSZ01. The sequence goes on along the minus strand of JAXLSZ010000012.1, from coordinate 42,083 downwards.
CACCAGGCTCTTCACCTCGCAGGGGATCTTCGGCGGCTACCCGGGCTCGGCGGCCTACATCCACAACATCAAGGCGAACAACCTGCGCGAGCTGGCCGAGGCGGGCGAGGCCTACCCGCTCGCCGACGGCCCCTTCGACGAGCCGGAGCTGCTCGGGATCGCGGGCGAGCGCAACCTGGGACTGGACAACTGGACGCTTCTCGAGCCCTTCGCAAACGGCGATCTCTACCTCTCGGTGATGAAGGGGGCGGCCGGCCTCGGCGACCCGCTCGAGCGCGACCCGGAGGCGGTGCGCCGCGACGTGGCCGAGGGCCACCTGCTGCCGCGCTTCGCCGAGTCGGTCTACGCGGTCGGCCTCGAAGACGGCCGCGGCCCCGAGATGGGCGGCGGCCCCGAGATGGGCGGCGGCTCCGAGGGCGGCAGCCTCGAGGACGGCCGCGGCCCCGAGGAGGGCGGCAGCTTCGAGGACGGCGGCGGCCCCGAGGCGCGCCGCTCCCGGGCCCGGGAGCGGCGGCTGGAGCGCGCGGTCCCGGCTGCGGAGTGGTGGCAGCGCGAGCGCGAACGGGTGCTGGCCGGCGACCTGATCGAGCCCGTCAAGGTCGGCTACGCGGAGTCGATGAGGCTCTCCGCCCGCTGGGCGGCGGAGTTCCGTGGCTTCTGGGACCTTCCAGAGGACTTCGAATTCGACGCCGAGACGCCGACCATCCCGGCCGCCGTGGACACCCCGGTCGGCAAGGTCACCCCCGAGGAGTCCGCCGCCGCGTTCCTGTCCTCCTCCGAGGTCTCCGAGGTCGAGCCGCCGCGGGCCGCCGGCCGCCCGCTGGAGCGCGAGACCCTGGCGGCGCTGCTGGACGAGCGCCTCTCCCGCTTGGAGGTCAAGGACATCCAGTCCGGCTACAAGGACCCCGACCGCTTCGAGAAGTGGACCTCGGTCCTCCAGGAGCGGGTTCCCTACGACGATCCGATCGTGCTGCCGGTGGGCGAGGCGCTGAACGTGGTGAGGCGCCGCTCCGACCGGGAGCTGGTGATCCGCTCGGACGCGGGCCACGACTTCTGCCGCTACGACCGCAACTGGAAGATGCACGCGCCGGTCTTCGTCCGCGACACCGACGAGCTCCTCGAGGAGGTCTATCCGCGGCTGGCGCACTGCGATCCGGACTGGATGGAGCTGCGCGAGTTCTACTGCCCGGTCTCGGGCCGGCTGCTGGAGACCGAGGCGGTGACGCCGGGCTATCCGGTGGTCCACGAGTTCCTCCCCGACCTGGAGGGCTTCTACCGCGGCTGGCTCCGCCGCGAGGTCCCCTGAATCCGCTCGCCAGAGCCGTTTTCCCTTTTCCGGCGGGATCGTTAACCGTGCGTTAGGGCGCTCGGGAGACCGCCCCTCGCTCGGATAGGATCCGCGCAGCAGGAAGGAGAGCCCGGGGGGGAGAACTCGGGGAACGGCCAAAGGACGGATCGACGCCGGCGAATCCACCAAACCAGCCAGTCAGCTCGACGCCCGGTAGGCGGACCCTGATCACCCGGCTGATCACGATCGGGGCGCTGCTCGCCGTGGTCGTTCTCGTCGCGGTGTTGCTGTTCGGCGGCGGCGGCGGCCACAAGTACAAGCTGCTGTTCCAGACCGCCGGCCAGCTGGTCAGCGGCAACCAGGTCCTCGTCGGCGGCGCCCCGGCGGGGTCGGTCGACAGCGTCAGCCTCACGCCCGACAACCAGGCGGAGGTGGACATCACCATGGACGACCAGCTGCACGAGGGCACCACGGCGGTGATCCGCACCCCGTCCCTCTCGACCGTGGCGGGCCGCTACGTCTCGATATCCCCGGGCCCCGACAACAGCCCGGCGCTGCCCGACGGGGCGACCCTGCGCGGCGACGCGACGACCACGCCGGTCGACCTCGACCAGCTCTTCGGCACCTTCACCCCGAGGGCGAGGAAGGGCCTGCAGAACGTGATCCAGGGCTTCGCGGCCCTCTACGCGGGCAAGGGCGAGGAGGCGAACGCCGCCTACAAGTACTTCGCCCCGTCGCTGAGCAGCACCGACCGCCTGCTGCGCCAGCTCAGCGCCGACCAGCGGGTCCTCGCCGACTTCCTCGTCAACGGCGGCAAGGTGGTCACGGCGATCGCCCAGCGCCGCGACGAGCTGACCTCGCTGGTCTCCAACGCGAACACCTCCCTGGGCGCGATCGCCAGCCAGAACGCCGCCCTCGACCGCTCCCTGCAGGAGCTCCCCCCGACCCTGCGCCAGGCCAACACCACGTTCGTCAACCTCCGCGCCGCCCTCGACGACCTCGACCCCCTCGTCAACACCTCGAAGGTCGCGACCAAGAACCTCAACCCCTTCCTGCTCAGGCTGCGCCCCGTGCTGAACCGCGCGGTGCCGGTGTTCTCGGACCTGCGCGACACCGTGAAGGCCCCGGACGGCTCCAACCCGCTCGCCGAGGTGGTCAAGGCCTCGGTGCCTCTGCACAAGCGCGGGGGCGCCGCCTCCCGCACCGGCGTGGCGGCCCTCAACGCGTCCGAGCCGGTGATCTCCTTCGCCCGCCCCTACGCGCCCGACCTGCTCGGCTCCTTCACCCGGCTCGGGCAGGTGACCGGCTACTACGACGCCGACGGCCACTACGCGCGGGTCCAGAACGCCGCCTTCAACCTCTTCGCCTGGAACTCGGTGACCAACAACCTCGACCCGATCCCGCTCTCGGACAAGTTCAACGGGTTCACCACGGCGATCTCCACCCGCTGCCCCGGCGGCGCCACCCAGCCGATCACCGGCTCCAACCCGTTCACCGACCAGGGCAAGCTGACCGGCAAGTGCAACCCGGCCGACGTGCCGCCGGGCCCATGAGGCGGATCCTGCTCACAGCCCTGGCCGTCGCCGTGGTCGTGGCCCTCGTGCTGGTCGCCAGCGCCGGGGGAAGCGGCTCGGGCGGCTCATACCTGGTGCGCGCCTACTTCGACAACGGCGGTTTCGTCGTCAACGGGGAGGACGTGCGGGTGGCCGGAGCCAACGTGGGCTCCGTGCAATCGGTGGACGTCTCCCTGCCCGGGGAGATCGACTCCTGCCGGGGCCCGAAGACCAACGTCGAACAGTGCGCCGGCGGGCGCGGCGCGGCGATCCCCGGCAAGGCCGCCGTCGTGCTTGAGATCGCCGACCCCGGCTTCCAGGACTTCCGCACCGACGCGACCTGCCTGATCCGGCCGCAGTCGCTGATCGGCGAGAAGTACGTCGACTGCGAGCCGACCCAGCAGCGCGCGCCCGGCTCGAAGCCTCCGCCGGAGCTGAGGCAGATCCCCGGCGGCCAGGAGGGCTCCGGCCAGTACCTGCTGCCGGTGGAGAACAACGGCAAGGCCGTGGATCTGGACCTGATCCAGAACATCAACCGCCAGCCCTACGCCGACCGCTTCCGGCTGATCCTCAACGACCTCGGCGCGGGGCTGGCGGCCCGGGGGAAGGACCTCGAGCAGATAGTCCTGCGGGCCGATCCGGCGCTGCGGCAGACCAACAAGGTGCTGGCGATCCTGGCCGCGCAGAACCGCCAGCTCGCCCGGCTCGCCCAGGACTCCGACGCGGTCCTCGAGCCGCTGGCCCGGGAGAGGACGCACATCACCGGCTTCATCCGCAACGCCGGCGAGACGGCGGCGGCCACCGCCGAGCGCAGCGCCGAGCTCGAGCTGAACCTCCAGAAGCTGCCGCAGACGCTGACCGAGTTGCGGCTGACCATGAACGACCTCGGCCGGTTCTCGGACGCCGCCCGCCCCGTGGTCAGCGTCCTCGGCGGAGCGGCTCCGTCGATCACCAGGGCCACCCGGGCGCTGAGCCCCTTCTCGGAGGCCGCGACGATCTCGCTGAAGAGCCTCGGCGACGCGGCCGAGAAGAGCGGGCCGGCGCTGGCCCAGTCGGACCCGATCGTGCGGCAGGTCAGGGGCACGGCGACCAACGCCGAGAACCCCACCTTCAACCTGGCGGTGCTGACCAGCAGCCTGAAGCGCAGCGGCGCCTTCCCGGCGCTGATGAAGTTCCTGCTCAACAGCACCGCGGTCTACAACGGGTTCGACAAGTACGGCCACTACCAGCGGACCAACATCCTCGTCTCCTCCTGCGTGATCTATCAGCAGGAGCCCTTCGGGGGCTGTGGGGCAAACTTCACCGGCGCGGCGTCCTCGCGCCTGAGGGGTGCGGTGAACCCGTCGAGCCGGGAGGCGATCCTCAGGCTCCTCGACCAGGCCACCAAGCGCAGCGGCGGCCTGCTGGCGGCGCCGGCCGGCGAGACCGGCGCAACGACGGGCCTGGGGACGTTCGGCCCGGCGATCGGGACGATCCCCGGCGCGGGGACCCCGGGGAGCGGATCGCAGGGCCGGTCCGCCCCGAACACCGGGGCAGCGGGAACCGGAGCCGGAGCCGGGCCCGCTCCCCAGGGAGCGACGGGCACGCCCGCGCCGCCCGGCACAGCGGGGCGGCGAAACCTCGACCGCGGTAGCGCAGGGGTGCTGCGCTACCTGCTGGGACCATGAGGGGCGGACCGATCCAGAGGCTGACGGCGAGCCCGGTACTGGTCGGGGCGCTGACCACGCTGATCGTGATCGTCGCGGTCTTCCTCGCCTACAACGCCAACACGGGGCTGCCCTTCGTGCCGACCTATCAGGTCTCCGCGATCGTCTCCAACGCCAACTCGCTGGTCCGCAACAACGACGTTCGGGTCGGCGGGGTGAGGGTGGGGACGGTCCAGGCGGTCACACCGATCCAGAACCCCGACGGCTCGGTGGACGCGAAGCTCGACCTCAAGCTCGACAAGAGCGTCGAGCCGCTCCCGGTGGACTCGACCTTCGTGGTGCGCTCGCGCTCGGCGCTGGGGCTGAAGTACCTGCAGATCACCCCGGGGCACTCCAGCCAGGGGCTTCCCCAGGGCGGCACCCTGCCGATCGGCCAGGCGCGCCCGGAGCCGGTGGAGATAGACCAGGTCTTCAACACCTTCCAGGCTTCCACGCGGCGGAACATCCAACGTAACCTGGTCGAGTTCGGCGGCGCGGTCGCCGGCCGCGGCTCCTCGCTGAACGCGGCGATCGGGCAGCTCCGCCCCCTGGTCTACCTGGCGATCCCGGTGATGCGGAACCTCTCCTCGCCGCAGACCGACCTGGCCGGGTTCCTGCGCGGCCTGGAGGCCCTGAACTCCGAGCTTGCCCCGGTGGCCGAGGAGCAGGCGAGCATGTTCGTGGCCCTGGACCGCACCTTCGCCGCCCTGGCCTCGGTCGCCCGCCCCTTCATCCAGGAGTCGATCAGCCGCGGGGTCGAGACCGAGAACGCGACGATCGAGATCCTGCCGAGGATCAGGCCGTTCCTGGTCAACTCGGCGGGCCTGTTCAACGACCTCGCTCCGGGGGCGAGGGCGCTGGCGGAGAACTCGCCGGCCCTGGCCCAGGCCCTGACGGTCGGCGCCCCGGTGCTCCGCGCCTCCCCGGCCCTCAACAACCAGCTCCCTCCGACCTCCGAGGCGCTGCTGAAGTTCGGCAAGAACCCCAACGTCACCAACGGCCTCACCTCCCTGAGCCGCACCACCAAGATCCTCGAGCCGACGCTCAGGTTCGTCGTCCCGGCCCAGTCGGTCTGCAACTACGCGACGATCCTGCTCGAGAACTCCTCGAAGATGTGGAGCAGCGGGAACTCCACCGGCAAGTGGCTCCGGACGATCACGATCATGCCGCCGATCCCGGTGACCGGCACCTTCCCGAACGGCGAGGCCGGCCCGTCCTCGGCTCCGGCCAACGGGCCCGACGAGCGCAACCACCTCCACTACAACCCCCTGCCGAACACCGCCGCGCCGGGACAGAGCCCGCACGAGTGCGAGGCCGGGAACGAGCCCTTCCTGGCGGGACAGACGGTGATCGGCAACGTTCCCGGCAACCAGGGCACCAAGACCTCGGGGCAGGTTCCCTCGCCCCCGGTGAGGTAGCGAGATGGCGCCCAAGGCGAAGAGCAAGAGCAAGTACAACGAGACCTTCTTCCGGGGCTGGGGCGGGCCCGGGCCGGCGGTGGTCGGCACGGTGATGATCCTGCTGGTGGTGGTCGGCCTCTACCTGGCCTTCACCAAGGAGATCCCCTTCCAGAGCCCGGGCTACGAGCTCAAGGCGACCTTCGCCAACGCGGTCAACATCAGCGACAAGGCCCCGGTGCGGATCGCCGGCGTCAACGTCGGCAAGGTCACCGGCCTGGAGCGCAAGGGGAGCAACTCGGTCGTCACCTTCACGGTGGACGGGGCCGGGCGCCCGATCCACAGCGACGCGGCGGCGACGATCCGCCCGCGGATCTTCCTCGAGGGCAACTTCTTCATCGACCTCGACCCGGGCAGCCCCAGCGCGCCCGAGCTGCCCGACAACGCCACGATCCCGCTCAGCCGCACCGCGACCGCCGTGCAGCTCGACCAGATCCTCACCGCCCTGCAGCAGCCCGAGCGCACCAACCTGCAGCTGCTGCTCGAGGGCTTCGGCACTGCCCTCACCCACGAGCCGACCGCTGCCGAGGACGCCACCCAGGACCCCGAGGTCAGGGGCCTGACGGCGGCGGAGGCCCTCAACAAGGCCTTCGACTACGGCGCCGCCGCGGGCCGGGGCTCGGCGATCGTCAACGAGGCCCTGCTGGGTACCCGCCCGCGCAGCGACCTGCGGGGCATCCTGGTCGGGGGCAACCGGATCTTCAGAACGCTGGCTGCCCGCGAGGCGCAGCTCAAGGGGCTGATCTCCAACTTCAACACCTTCACCGGGGCGCTCGCGGCGCAGTCGGGGAACCTCTCGGAGTCGGTGCGGCTGCTGGCGCCGACCCTGGACACCACCCACCGCTCCCTGGTCAGCCTCAACGCCGCGCTGCCTGCGCTGCGGGGCTACGCGATCGCCCTGCGGCCCGCGATCGCCGAGCTTCCCGCCACGATCAAGGCGGGGATCCCCTGGCTCAAGGAGGCCTACCCGCTGCTCAGCCAGCGCGAGCTGGGCGGGATCGCGAAGCTGCTGAAGCGGGGGACGCCGCTGCTGGCCGAGGCCAGCCGGCAGACGCTGCAGATGCTGCCGAAGCTGACCAGGTTCAACCGCTGCGTGACCCACAACCTGATCCCGGCCGGCAACGTGGTCCTCCAGGACAGCTACGGCCCCTACGACTTCACCTCGGGCCAGCCCAACTACCGCGAGTTCTTCTACGCGACGACGGGGGTCTCGGGCGAGAGCGCCAACTTCGACGGCAACGGCTCCTACGTCCGCTTCCAGCCCGGCGGCGGCCCGGTCACCGTGAAGACGCCGAACCCCAAGGGCAGCACCGCCCCCGTCGCCAACGAGATGTTCGGCAACACGATCTCGCCCCCGCTGGGGACCCGCCCGCGCCTGCGCGGAGTGCCCCCGATCCGCTCCGACGTCGCCTGCTACAAGAACGCGGTTCCCGACCTCAACGGCCCCGCCGCGGCCGCCGGCCCCTCCAACCCGACCCAGTATCCGTGAGATGAAGAGGGCGATCCGGACACACCTGCGCGACTTCCTGGGCATCGTCGCCCTGATCCTCGCGGCGCTGTTCACCTTGGTCGTGATCCTCGTCAACCAGAAGGCGGCGATGCCCGCCTGGGTGCCGATCCTCGGGCAGGACTTCTACACGGTCAAGGCGGAGTTCCAGACCGCCCAGGCGGTCACCCCCGGCCAGGGCCAGTCCATAGACATAGCCGGGATCCGGATCGGGCAGGTGGGCTCGGTCGACCTCGAGGACGGGGTCGCGGTCGTGAGCATGCAGATGGAGCCCAAGTACGCGGAGCTCCTGCACGCCGACGCCACCCTCCTTTTGAGGCCGAAGACCGGTCTCAACGACATGGTCATCGAGGTCGATCCCGGCACCAGGGGGCCGACGCCCCCGGAGGGCTCGACCATCCCGCTCGCTCAGACCCGGCCCAACGTGCAGCCCGACGAGGTGCTCTCCTCGCTCGACGCCGACACCCGCGAGTACCTCGCCCTGCTGCTCGAGGGGGGCGGGAAGGGCCTGGGCGGGAAAGGGGTGCGGTTCTCGGCGGCCCTGCGCCGCTTCGAGCCCTTCACCCGGGACCTCGCGAAGATCGGCACGGCGCTGGAGGTTCGGCGCCGCAACATCGCCCGCTCGATCCACAACTTCCGGCTGATCGCCGAGGATCTGGGTCGCCACGACGCCGATCTGGCCCGCTTTGTCGACTCCTCGAACGCGGCCCTCGGGGCCTTTGCCAACCAGCAGGCCGCGCTTCAGCAATCGCTGCAGGAGCTGCCGGGCACGTTGCGGGCCACCGACACCGGGCTGGGCAAGGCCGATCGGCTCTCCCGCGTGCTGCGGCCCTCGCTGCTGGCGCTGATCCCCCAGGCGCAGGCGCTGAAGCCGGCGCTGGCAAGCACCCAGGAGGTCTTCAAGGAGACGAGGGGGCCGATCGCCAACCAGATCCGGCCCTTCACCCGCCAGATCAGGCCGACCGTGCGCCACCTGGTGCAGGCCACGACTCCGCTGAAGAACACCTCGAAGTCGCTGAACGGTGCCTTCGGGGACCTCGACGAGCTGGTCAACATGCTCGCCTACAACCCGCCGGGCAGCCAGGACGAGGGCTACCTGTTCTGGGCGTCCTGGCTGAACCACAACTTCAACTCGATCTTCCTCACCCAGGACGCAGAGGGGCCGGTGCGTCGCGGCCTGCTGATCCTCACCTGCAACACGGCGATCCAGGCCGAGTTCACCGCTGCCGCCAACGCGCTGCTGAAGACCAACCTGCAGACCAGTCAGCTGCCCACCTCGGTGTCGATCTGCCCCCCGTGAGCTGATGCAGAAACAGGCCCCCTCAGTCACCCAGATAGCGGTAATCGCGGGCTTCACCCTGTCCTGCTTCGGCCTGCTCCTCTTCCTCTGGGTCTCCTTCGGCGGCCCGACGCCGCTGCGGGCGAAGGGCTACACCTTCCAGGTCCCCTTCAGGGAGGCCGGGCAGCTCGCCGAGCAGTCCGACGTCCGGATCTCCGGTGTCTCGGTCGGCAAGGTCACGAAGATCAACCTGGGCAGCGGCCAGGACGCCGGCTCGGCCGTGGTGACGATCGAGCTCAACGACACCTACGCGCCGATCCCCGCCAACACCAGGGCGACCCTGCGCCAGAAGACCCTGCTCGGCGAGACCTACGTCGAGCTCACCCCCGGGGACCGCAACGACCCCAAGCTCGCCGACGGGGGCGAGCTGGCCGCGGCCCAGGTCGCTCCGTCGGTAGAGCTCGACGAGATCTTCCGCACCTTCAACGCGAAGACGCGGGCCGCCTTCCAGAGCTGGATGGCGGACGCGGCCGTCGCCTTCCGGGGCCGCGGAGAGGGCCTCAACGCGGCCTTCGGGCTGTTCGAGCCGACCCTCACCGACGCCAACAAGGTCCTGCGCGTGCTCGACACGCAGCGGGTCGCCGTGAGCCAGTTCGTGCGCAACTCGGGCGTCGTCTTCGGCGCCCTCACCGCCCGCCGGGGCCAGCTCGCAAGCCTGATCCGCAACAGCAACGCCGTCTTCCAGACGACCGCCCAGCGAGACCAGGACCTGCGCAGCCTGTTCATCGTCCTCCCGACCTTCCTCAGCGAGTCGAAGCTGACCCTGGAGCGCCTCGACCGCTTCGCGGCCAACACCAACCCCCTGGTCACCCAGCTGCGGCCGGCCGTGCGCAACCTCTCCCCGGTGCTCGTCAAGACCGGGCAGCTGGCGCCGATCCTGCGGGACTTCTTCATCGGCCTCAAACCCGTGATCAGGGCCGCGCCGGTGCAGTTCCCGGCGCTTCGAAAGTTCCTGCTCAAGGACCTCCCGCCCCTGCTCGGCCGGCTGGACTCCTTCTCCCAGGAGCTGGACCCGCTGCTGCAGGCGGTGGCTCTCTATAAGCGCGAGCTGGCGGCCTTTCTCGGCAACGCCGCGGCGGCGACCAACGCCGCCGCCTTCGACCCCGAGGACGGCAACCGCCTGACCAAGTACCTGCGGACCGGCGTGCCGCTGGGACCGGACTCCCTCTCGGCCTACCCGAAGCGGCTGCTCGTCAACCGGGTCAATCCCTACATGAAGTCCGGGGGCTCGCTCGACCTTCCGAGCGGCGTGCGCAACTTCGAGACGCGCCAGTGCTCGACGGGGATCAACGCGATCCTCCGCGACTGGGTGGCCCTCACCCCGGCCGAGCAGTCAACCTTCGCCACCGCCACCGGGCTCAGCGCCGCCGACGCCCAGAACCTCTACGACCGGGTCAAGAGCTACGCGTTCGTCAACCAGACGAACTCCAACACCCTGCCCGCCCCTCCGTGCACGGCGCAGGGGACCTACGCGCCGCTCGGCCAGCCCGGCCAGCCGGCGACCAAGTACCAGCACGTCTTCTCGCGGCCGTAACCGCCCCGGGCCAGGCGGGTATCCTTCCCTGAACGCAGGGGGGAGACCGCAACTTAGGCGCGGTTCCCCGGTTCTTTGATCAGGACCCGGGCCCTGATAGGTTCAGGTCCGGGAGAGAAGCCGCGGCGGGTGCCGCGGGGAACATGGCGCCCTGGCAGGCGCCGGGACCAAGGAGAGTCGGAAGGAATGCGAAAGCATCTGGTTTGGGCGCTGGGCCTGGCCCTGGCACTGGGCGTTTCCGCCGTCGCCTACGGCAGCGGCAACACGCTCAACACCCAGGACATGGCCGTCACCGTGACGCCCAGCAAGCAGTCGAAGACGAAGTTCGGCGCCGCCAAGCTGCGCAGCGTGACCACGACGGGGAGCACGGGCACCGGCGCCTTTGCGATCACGCCGGTCACCTCGGCGACGATCTTCTACGACAAGGGCATCAAGTTCGACACCAAGGGCCTCAAGCAGTGCAAGGCCAACCTCGACGGCACGACCACGCAGGTGGCGCTGCAGAAGTGCGGCAACGCCAAGGTCGGTGTCGGACAGGCCAAGGTGAAGATCGGCGGCAACCCGGCCCTTCCGGACACCGTCGCCAAGATCACCGCCTTCAACGCGAAGCCGAAGGGCGACAAGCCGGTGATCCTGCTCCACACCCGCGTCGATGCGATCGCCTCGACCACCGTTCTGGTCGGGACGCTCAGCAAGGTCAGCGGCAAGTACGGCTGGAAGCTGAACGTCGTCGTTCCGCCCCTCCCGGCCGGCACCGCGACCACGGTGTTCGACGTGACCGTGCAGCACAAGGCGGTCAAGGTGGGCAAGGTCAAGCACACCTACGTGACCGCACGCTGCCCGGCCGGCAAGTGGAACTACAAGGGCTCGTTCGTCTACAAGAGCGACCCCCTCGACCCGACGCCGAGAGCCGGCTCGCTGACGGTCACCGACCAGCAGGGCTGCCAGAAGAAGGCGTAGGCGCTGCACAGGCCTGGGAGACCAGGCAGCGGTTTGGGAAGGGCGGCCCCCGGGCCGCCCTTCCGCATACCGGGGCGGGACCACAACTTCGCCGCTCCGGGAGCGTTATGGAAGGAGCCGGGTGGTTACGATCCGGCTGGAGAGCAGCGAGCGGCGGCCAGCGATGACCGCGAAAGAGACAGGCGCCCCCCCGGGCGCCCCCAGAAAGGAAGTCAGAAGATGAGAAAGCGAGTGATCGGCGGGCTTTGCCTCCTTGCCGCCCTCGGAGTCGCCGGCGTCGCCCAGGCCGCGACCGACAACACGCAGACGATGAGCGTGACCGTGTCGCCCTCCAAGGTGCCGAAGAGCAAGTACGCCAACGTCCAGCTCAAGAACGTCACCACAACCGGGTCGACCGCGACCGGGGCGTTCGCCATCACCCCCGTCGTGAAGGCGCAGATCTTCTACGACAAGGACATCAAGTTCGACACCCAGGGCGTCAAGCAGTGCAACGCCAGCCTGGAGGGCACGACCACGGCGGTGGCGCTGCAGAAGTGCGGCAACGCCAAGATCGGGGCCGGCCAGGCCAAGGTGAAGATCGGCGGCAACCCCGCCCTCCCCGACACGATCGGCAAGATCACGGCCTTCAACTCGAAGCCCAAGGGCGGCAAGCCGGTGATCCTTCTGCACGTGCGGGTGGACGCGATCGCCAGCACCCAGATCCTCACCGCGACCCTGAACAAGACCAACGGGAAGTACGGGTGGCGTCTCGACGTCAAGGTCCCGCCGCTGCCGGCGGGGACCGCGGTGACGGTCTTCCAGGTCAACATCAACCACAAGCCGGTGGTGACCAAGAAGACCAAGACGATCCGTCGCAACGGCCGGACGGTCAGGAAGACGATCAGAACGACTCACTACTACGTGGCCGCCAAGTGCAGCCACGCGAACCGGAAGTGGAGCTACAAGGGAACCTTCTTCTACAGGAGCGACCCGCTCGACCCGACGCCCAACTCGGGCTCGCTGAGCGCCACCGCGCAGCAGAGCTGCCAGGTCAGGTAGCCACGACCGCAGGCCGGTTGCGAGGAAGGGCGGCCCCCGGGCCGTCCTTCTTCTTGCCGGCGGGTGGCCGCCCTCGTGCGGCGGGTGTCGCCCGGCGCCGGGTGGTTGCCGGGTCAGGCCGGCGCCCGCATCACCGAGACGCCGGAGTGCCCGGGGTCCCCGTCGTTGCGCTCGACCGAGATGTCGAAGTAGTGGTAGCGGCCGGGGTCCTCGGGCAGCGGCACCGTGATCGTCGCCTTCCCGGAGGTCGGGACCCGGAAGGAGCCGAGCGAGACGAGGTCGCTCGCGGAGTTCATCAGCCACATCTCGTAATAGGTGCCGGGCGGGCTGGGACGCATGCCCCGCAGCTCGATCACAGCCTGCGGGCCCCCGGCGTCCTCGGGCCCGGAGGTCGTGCTCGCCGCGAAGGTGGCCGTCCCGGTCGCCCCCGCGTCCACGGTGCCGATCGGCTGGAGCGCGACCTCGCGGCCGCCGCTCGCCCCCCCGCCGCCGCTGTCGAGCGCCAGGCCGGCGCCGACGCCGACCGCGAGCAGGGCGGCCGCGGCGAGCCCCGCGAAGGCGGGGCGCAGGGTGAACCCCTCGCGCAGGAAGCCGAGGCGCCGGCGCCGCGCGGCCGGCGGGGCGGGGCGGTCCACGCCCGCATCGCCTGCCGTGGCGGTGGAGGGGGCCCGGCCGCCCCTGGGGGCGGGCGCGAGGTCCCGCTCGGTCAGCCGCAGCGGAGGGGGATCGAGGGACTCCCATCCCTCGGCGGGCATCTCCGAGAGCCGCTCGACGACCGGGCGCAGCCGCTCGACCTCGGCGCGGAAGGACGGGTCCTCGCGCATCAGGCGCTCGGCCTCGGCGCGCTCCCCGGCCGAGAGCTCACCGAGCAGGTAGTCGGAGACGTCGATACGCCCGCTCACCGCTCCTCCTCGCTCTCGATCATCTCCCGCAGCCGCTCGAAGGCCTTGACCATCCTCATCTTCACGGTACCGAGCGGCATTCCCGTCGCCTCGGCGATCTCGCGCTGGCTGAGGTCCCGGTAGAAGCGCATGCGCAGCAGCTCGGCCTCCTCGGGCGGGATGCGGCGCAGCAGGCCGGCGACCCGCCAGCGCTCGGCGATCCTCTCGGGAGAGTCCGCGGTCTCGCCGGCCGGCTCGGAGAGGACCTGCGGGGAGGTCGGGTCATGGGGCTCGGGCACCCGCTTTCGCAGGTGGTCGATGGCGCGACTGCGGGCGATCGTCATGATCCAGGTGAGCAGGCCGGCGCGGTCGGGGTCGTATGCCTCGCCGCGCTGCCAGACCTCGAGGAAGACCTGCTGCTGGACGTCCTCCGCCGCGGCCCGGTCGCCGACCGCCTTCAGCAGGTATCCGAAGACGGCACCGCCGTAGGCCTCGTAGGCCCGCTCGACGGCCTCGGGACGGCGCTCGCGCAGGCCGGCGGCGATCCGCCGCTCGCTCCCGGTGCTCTGGTTGTCGCGGACCCTCGGCAGAGGGCTGAAATCTAGGGGCTTTCGCTCGAGCATGGCCGGCCCGGCGACGGATGCTGTGATAGCTGCGGCGCTCATCTCATTGGTGAATACGTGGCGCAGGCCGGGCATGGATGCCCGGCCTGCGCGCTCTGCACTTCTCCCCGGCGCTGCTCAGCCTGTGGCCGTCACCGTGGCCGTCCCGATCGCCAGGCCCTTCTGGAAGAGGCTGACGCCGAATGCGTCGTTGAGCGCCTTTGCGGCCTGCGCCGTCAGCGTCGCCTTGATGTTGGAGGCGACGATGGCACCGCCCTGCTCGGACTCTTTCAGCCCCGAGAGGTCGAGGTCGAGGGTCGGCAGCTGGGCGCCGCCCGCGGTCGCGGTGAGCACGCCCTTGGTGGTGTCGATCACGAAGTCCGTCAGCTTCACCTGGGTCCCGCCGCTGGAGAAGTCGAGGCCTCCGCTGTGGTCGATGACCCCCGCCAGCGTCTCGGAGTTGACGTCGCCGCCGGTGATCGGGAAGGCGATGCCGTTCCCCTTCGCCTTTGCCGGCGATATCGGGGAGACCTTGACCTTGTTGTCGGTGAGGACCTTGGCCGTGGCCGCGTCGAGCACCAGGGACGTGTCCTTGCCGGTCAGCATCAGGTTCTTGCCGCCCGCCTGGGTTGCCGTGGTGTCGGTGCCGTCGTCGCTCCCGCCGCAGGCGACCAGGCCCGCGGAGATAGCGAGCGCCGCGGCCACGGGCACGAGCCGTCGCAGCTGCTTGTTCATCTGAGCTTCCTCCTCTTGATGCCCGCAGCGAGGGTGCCGCGGGCGTGTCCAGTAGCGACTTCTACGGGCGGGGGGGAGGGGCGGTTGGCAACTTGCCCCGGCGGCGCGGCCCGTCCGCCATCACTCCCGCTCAGGCCTTCGGCCCGATGAAGGTGTCGAGCAGGGCGACGTCGTCCTTGCGCGAGACGTAGACCGTCCGCGGCGCCACGGTCCAGCGAACGCCGACCAGGTCACAGGCCTCGCAGAAGATCCGGAGGATGTCGTCGGACCGGTGCATCTGGCCTCACCGGGTATGCGGCTGGAGGGAGTCGAACCCCCACGTCCTTTCGGACAATACGCCCTGAACGTATCGCGTCTTCCAGTTCCGCCACAGCCGCGGAGAGGAGAAATCTACAGGGTCTGCGGGCAAAGGGGAGCGAACACACGTTCGTATTCTGGCGCCGCCCGCGGACGGAATCGGGGATATACCCGCTGCTAGGATCATCGCTCCGCGCCGCTATCGTCTAGGGGACTAGGACGCCGGATTCTCAGTCCGGAAACCCGGGTTCGAATCCCGGTAGCGGTGCCTCGGGATCCCGCTTGATCAAGCGGGATTCGCCACTTTTCGGCTCGCTCGTGGGCACAATAGGGGCACATTTCCTGTTCCGAGCGCTGCTTCCTGGTGGCCGTTCCGCCGCTTCTCCGCAGGGTGGTTGCTTCGGGGAGAGCGACTGCTCCTCGTGCAACGCGGAAGCAAACATCGGCCAGGGCCACCGGAGGGCGGCAAGACGCCCCAAATGGACGAGCGGCAGTCGTATCGCGACTTGTGCCGAGCGCGCTCGCGTTTCCCGGGAGCGGAAGTCTCGGCTGCACACTTCCGCTTGGCCGATGCGGGCGTCAGCGGATCCGCGCCGCAGCGCCTCGGCCTCGTCCGGAGCGAGCACGTCGTCCCGCTCCGACACGCGCCTCCCCTCACGCGAAAGCAGAGCCCGGAGGGCGGAACCCGTGCGTTCGCTATCGAAAGCGGCGGCTACGCCGTCTGGCCGCCGTCGACCACCATGGCGTGTCCGACGAGGAAGGACGCCCGCTCGGAGCACAGCCAGACGACCGCCGCGGCAATCTCCTCGGGCCGGCCCATACGTCCGACGGGCTCCTGCGCGATCACGCGCGCCTCGCCTTCGGCTGTCCCTCCGGTGAAGCGCTCCATCATCTCCGTCCCGACGATCCCCGGGCAGACCGCGTTGATGCGGATGTTCGATTGCGTGTAGTCGAGCGCCGCGGCTTTGGTCAGGCCGATCACGCCGTGCTTTGCGGCCGAGTAGGCGGCCTGGCCGGCGAAGCCTCTTACCCCTGCACCCGACGATGTGTTGACGATCGCCCCTCCCCCCAGCTCGAGCATCACCGGGATCTGGTGCTTCATGCACGTGAACACCCCGGTGAGGTTCACCGCCAGGCTGCGGCTCCACTCCTCCTCGGTGAGCTCGGCCGTCGCTTTGATCGGCTGCTCGATGCCGGCGTTGTTGAACGCGAGGTCGAGGCGGTCGAACTCCTGCACGGTCCTCTCGACGGCGACCTGCACGTCGTCAGAGCTGGTCACGTCGCATCGCAGTCCGAGGGCCCGGCCTCCGAGGTCTTCAATCAGGCGAACGGTCTCGGTATTCGCCTGCTCAGAGAGGTCGGCGGCGACCACGGCGGCCCCCTCCCGCGCGAACGCAAGCGCCGTTGCGCGGCCGATCCCGCTGGCGGCGCCGGTCACGAACGAGACCTTGCCCGCGAACTCGCCGTTCTCCACCGGCGCGGTCAAGGGCGAAGCAGCGCCTTGATCGCCCGCCGCTGATCCATGGCCTCATATCCCTCGGCGGCTTCGTTGAGCGGCAACTCGAGGTCGAAGACCTTTCCGGGGTCGATCTCGCGCCTCCAGATCAGGTCGATCAGTTCGGGCAGGAAGCGCCGCACGGGCGCCGGGCCGCCGTGCAGGTGCACGAGGCTCCAGAACAGGTCCATTCCGTCGATGGCGACGCCGTGCCCGACGCCAACGAAGCCGACGTGTCCGCCGGGGCGGGTCGAGCTGATCGCCTGCATCATCGACTCCTGGGTGCCGACGGCCTCGACCACAGAGTGAGCACCGAGCCCCTCGGTGACCTCCTTGATCTTCGCCACGCCGTCCTCGCCGCGCTCCTCGACGATGTCGGTTGCGCCGTACTCGGTCGCGATGCGCTGGCGCGGCTCGTGACGGCTCATCGCGATGATCCGCTCGGCGCCGAGCTGCTTGGCGGCCAGCACCGCCAGCAGGCCGACCGCGCCATCGCCGACGACGGCGACGCTTTTGCCGGGCCCGGCCTCGGCGGCGACTGCGCCAAACCAACCCGTGCCGAGCACGTCGGATGCGGTGAGCAGGCTCGGGACCAGGTCGTCGTCGGGAAACTCCGGGGTGGCAATGAGGGTTCCGTCGGCAAGCGGAACGCGCAGGAACTCGGCCTGGGCGCCCAGCATGCCCATCGGCACCCGGTTGACGCACCCGCTCTGATAGCCGGCCCGGCAGATCGGGCACGTGTTGTCCGTTGCCCAGAACGAGCCGACGACGAACTGCCCCGGTTTGATCGTCTCGACCTCGTCGCCGACCTCTTCGATGACCCCGGCGTACTCGTGGCCCATGGGCGCGGGCCATTCCATCTCCTCGATGCCCCGGTACAGCCATAGGTCCGAGCCGCAGACGCAGGCCGCCGAGACGCGGATCACAGCGTCAGTCGGTTCGAGGACCTGAGGGTCGTCACGGTCCTCGACGCGGACGTCGCCCGGGGCGTGCATGACTGCTGCCTTCATCGTCTTCTCCTCGCTGTCTTCATTGGTGCCCCTCCAGGGAAGCACCGATTCGGCGAGGCTGAGAGGGCGGCTCGTTCCCGGTACTCGCAGGGCACCCCACGGGCGCTCTGACGCGTTTACCCTCGACTTTCGGACGTGGACACAAGAAGCGAGATCCGCGATTTCCTGACCTCGCGGCGAGCGAGGATCACAGCCGAGGAGATCGGCCTGCCGAGCTACGGGACGCGCCGCGTTCCGGGCCTGCGCCGGGAGGAGGTCGCGACCCTGGCCGGAGTCAGCGTCGACTACTACAACCGGATGGAGCGCGGCAACCTGAGCGGCGCCTCCGACAGCGTGCTCGATGCCCTCGCGCGCGCCCTACGGCTCGACGAGGCGGAACGCGCCCACCTCTTCGACCTGGCCCGCGCTTCGCGGCCGGCCCCTTGGGGCCGCAGTCGCGCTGTCAAGCAGAACGTCCGCCCGAGCGTGCAATGGATGCTCGATTCGATGACAGGATCCGCGGCGATCGCGGAGAACGGCCGCCTCGATGCGCTTGCCACCAACCAGCTGGCGCGGGCTTTCTACTCGCACCTCTTCGACGGGTCGGGACACCCCGTCAACTTCGCTCGCTTCATGTTCCTCGACCCGCGGGCCGAGGACTTCTACGCCGACTGGGAGCGTTCGGCAAGAGACTGCGTTGCCCTGCTCCGCACCGAGGCCGGCCGCAACCCGTTGGATCGTGGCCTGTCCGGCCTGGTCGGTGAGCTATCAACACGAAGCGAGGAGTTCCGCGGCTACTGGGCGACCCACGACGTTCGGCTCCACAACAAGGGCGAGAAGCAGTTCAAGCATCCCGTCGTCGGCGAGCTGGAGCTCAGCTACAACCGGATCGAGCTCCCGGGTGACCCCGGTCTGAGCATCGTCGCCTACACCGCCGAACCCGGCTCGAAGTCCGCCGAGGCCTTCAGCCTGCTCGCGAGCTGGGTGGCGACCGAAGAGGCAGGCGAGATTGGGTCCGGTAGCGCCTCAGTGGCCTCTGCCGGCCCCGACACGAGAGAGCGCGGGCCCGACGCGTCCAGCTGACGTTCATCTGTCGAACGCCGGCGGCCCCGCTTTCGCTCCGCGCGAAAGGGAGGCACGACGGCCCGCGTCTCCATGGCGGCCGCTGCGGACACTCAGAAGCAGCCTGCCCACCAGTTGACACTCCCGCCGCGGGCGGCAAGCGGAAGCCTCCGCCGTCGCGGTCTGCTCGACGAGCGGGTACGCGGTTAAGGCGACTGCCAGAGGCGGTCGACCGGGAGGACGTGAATTCGATCCTCGGCCGTGTAGGAACGCGATCCGGCGTACAGGACCGCGCCGGCCACGAAAGCCTCCCCGAGGGAGTTCCGGGTCGCGCGCAGGCCCGCGGTGTCCCTCCGCGCTACCCGGCCTGCGGCCTTGACCTCGATCCCGACGACCGAGCCGTCATCGCGTTCGATCACCAGATCCAGTTCGGCGCCGTCGTGGGTGCGCCAGTGGCCGAGGCCGGCGATTCCCTCGAGCCAGCTCGCCTGCTTTCGGACCTCGCCGACGACGAAGGTCTCGAGCAGGTGGCCGAACTGCTGGAGCGCGGCCACGTCGCGGCGCAGGAGCCGCTCGGGCGTGAGACGCAGGAGGCGCGCCGCGAGGCCCGAGTCGACTACGTGGACCTTCGGGAGCCGGGCAGCCCGGGCGCGAAGCGTGCGCCCCCAGGCGGGCAGGCGTTCGATCAGGAAGAGCGCCTCGAGCAGCTTGGTGTAGTTGTCGGCTGTGCGCTTATTCAGGCCGGCACTCGCCCCCGCAGCGGCTACGTTCAGCACCTGACCGGTCTGCGCGGCGAGCCGGGCGAGGAGCTCGGGAAGCGCCGCGCGTTGCTGGATTCGGGCGAGCTCCGCCGCGTCGCGCTCGAGGCAGAGGCGCAGGTAGTCGTCGAACCAGCGTCCACGCGCGGTGCCCGTCGCGCGCCGGAGCGCCGGCGGAAACCCGCCGGCGACGATCCGCTCCGCGTACTCTTCCCGCGAGGTGCTCGACGCCTTCGGTGTCACCAGGGCGAGGGGATCGTCAAAGAGGAGCCTGAGGAGGTCGCCGCCTTCGCCCGTAAGCTCCGCCTGCGCAAGAGGAAGCACGGTGAGCAGGTGGAGCCGGCCCGTCAGCGCCTGTGCGGCCATCGGCAGCGCGTCGTAGCGCGTCGAGCCGGTGATCATGAATCTCCCGGGCGAGGAGGCCCTGTTGAGCTCGGCCTTGATCGCGTCGAGGAGGACGGGGACGTGCTGGTACTCGTCGATCAGGACCGGGGCAGGCCCGGAGACGAAGGTCGCCGGATCGGCGGCGACCGCCTCGCGCGTGGCGAGGTCGTCGAGGTCGATCACCGATGCGTTGTGCGCCCTAGCCAGGGCGTTGAGCAACGTGGTCTTTCCCACGGCGCGGGGGCCCTGGAGCGCGAGCACGGGCTCCTCGCGCATCCGCTCCAGCGCCACACTCTCGATCCGCCGATCGACTAGTCGACTCAGAGGTCTCCTGCCAGGCGTCGAGTCCCCTTGCATGATTGGAGGATAATATCATGCACAATCAGAGCCAGGCTTTATGCCCGATACGAGCCTATAAACGTGCCCAATCAGAGTTACTCTCTTCGAATCCCGGTAGCGGTGCCTCTTGCTCCCGCTCGCTCGAGCGGACCCGCCGCTCTCGGGCCCGGTGGCCGGCGCGCGCCACCTGCTCTCCCTCGCCCGCGCGGTCCAGCGACGGGCCTTTGCAGCGGGGGCCCCGAGGGCCCTCAGCCGCCTTCGCTCCCCAGCCGCTTAAGAAGGGCCGCCTGGGCGCGCTCTGGGAGCGCCGCCTCGATCAGCGGGAAGAGCACCCGCTCCTCCAGGCGCACGTGGAGCTCGAACCACTGCCCGAGCAGGTTGAGGTCGGCGGCATCGTGCTCGGCACGGGCCTCCAGCTCCGAAACCCTGGCCCGGATCAGCACGTGCTCGAGGAGCATGCGGATGATCGCCGGGTGGTCGGGATCGGCGAATTCCGCGTAGGCGGGCAGCAGGACGGTCTCCTCCTCGATGAAGTGGTCGGCTCCGTCCTCGCGCCAGAACCCGTGGAACTCCTGCCAGGCGGCCTCGGCCGTCTCCTCGTTCGCCCGCTTCAGGGTGATCGCGCGCGCGAGGGCTTGATGGTGGTCGCGGGAGAGCCCGGCGAGCGCCTCGGAGCGGCGTCCCATGACCCTGCCCGGTACCGGGGCCGTGAACGGGGCACCGGGGATGGAGTCGATGTGGGCGGGAAGCGCGCCCGGCTCGGCGTGGGGCATCGCTGGATGTTTACCGGCTCGGCCGGGACCGCGCGGCGACGGGGCCCGGCTCGGCCCGTTGCCCATTGCGGGCCCGCTGCCCTCGGCCAGGACGCTAGTCTGCCGGGCATGCGGGGATCGCGGCGGGAGGACGGCAGAGCTGTGTCGCCGCTCGGCTGGGGGGCGGCGCTCCTGCTGGCGATTTCCGCCCTCCCAACCTCGGCGGCCGCGCACCCCCAAACCCGCCCCGGCGCGGCCCGCATTGTCGTCAGGGCCCCCGCCGCGAGGGTCACGGTCGACCGCGATCCCTTCCGGCTCTCGTTCTCGACCGGGACGGGCCGCCCGATGCTCTCCGAGCTCGCCGGGCGGTCGGGCGGCTCGCCGGTAGGCCCACTGCCGACCCCGCTGACGCCGGACCCCCTGGCGCCCGGGTTCGACAACCCGGCCACACCGACGCTCTACGCGCCGCTCTCCTTCCTGGTCGGCAGCGAGGCGCTCCAGCAGTACGACGGCGGGCTGTTCGGGGGCAACCTCGAGAGCGGCCAGCGCTCCGGCGTGCAGTACGCGGCGACCCGGGTGCTCGGCGCGCGCAGGTCGGGCGGCGGGAGCGTGCGGCTTCGCCTGGCCACGTCCGATCCCAGCGGGCGGACCCTGAGCCTGAGGCTGGCGCCGGCGGGATGCTGCGCGATCTCGGTGCGGGCCGACGCCCACCCGGCCGCCGGCGTCGCGACCCTCGGCGACTCCTTCGTCTCCGGCCCGGGCGAGGGATACTTCGGGTTCGGGGGCCGTCACATCGGCCTCGACCAGCGCGGAAAGGCCTTCTCGAGCTTCGTCAACGAGGAGAACGTCGACGGGCTCACGGGCTGGGGGATCGGGGGGGACGGCACCTCGCTGTACCCGAACGGGCCTCCCGCCGCCTACTACCCCCAGGCCGAGTTCGTCTCCTCGCGGGGCTACGGGTTCCTCCTCGACCAGCCCCAGCTGGCGCGCTTCAAGCTCGCCGTCGACGGCCCTCGCAGGTGGAACGTCGCGGCCTCGGCCCGTGGGCTTCGCTACGTCGTCGCGCCCGGCTCGCCGCGCCGGGCGATCGCCACCCTGACCTCGCTGAGCGGCCGCCAGCCGCTTCCGCCGCGCTGGGCCCTGGGCCCGATGATGGATCGGCTGGTCAAGAACTTCGGCGAGACCCAGGCCGACTACGAGGGCAACCTGCTCGCCGACCTGCGCGACCTGCGCCGGCACAGGATCCCGATCCGCGCCTACCGGATCGAGGGATGGGGCTTCCCGGGTGGCAACCACGGCCTCGCCCTGCACACCTTCGTCGCGCCGGAGGTCCAGGCGCGAGTCATCCGCACCCTGCGCAGCCGCAACATCCACCCGATCGCCTACCTGCGCCCCTGGGTGGAGCCCGACTCCGCGGCCGTCGAGAGGGGCTGGGTCGCGACCCACGCCGACGGCACCCCGTATCTGACCAGCAGCACCACCGGCCGGCCGATCGCCCTGATCGACTTCACTGACCCGGCCGCGGTGCGCTACTGGAAGCGCCAGGTTCGCGCGGTCTTCGGCCTCGGCTTCGACGGCTTCATGCAGGACTTCGGCGAGGAGGTCCTGTTCGGCATGCGCTTCCACGACGGCGAGACGGGCCGGACCATGCACAACCGCTACCTGATCCTCTTCCACAGGGCGACCCGGGAGGTGATCGAGAGCTACGAGCGCTCCCATCCCAACCGCAGGCTCTGGTTCTTCACCCGCGCCGGCTACAGCGGGCACCCCGGGTCGACCGCGTACGAGGGCGGCAACTTCGCCGGCGACGGGACCACGGACTGGAGCCGCTCCTCCGGCCTGGCCTCCTCGACCCCGGACATGCTGAATCGCGCGGTCGGCGGCGCCTACGGCTACGGCACCGACATCGGCGGCTACTTCGACCTCACCACGCCGCCGACCACCAAGGAGCTGTTCATCCGCTGGGCCGAGTGGGCGGCGCTGAGCCCCATATTCCGCCTGCACGGCGCCGGGCCGACCGGGACCCACGCGCCCTGGACCTTCGACGCCCAGACGGTTCGGATCTACCGCCGCCTCTCCAGGCTGCACCTGCGCGCCGCGCCCCTGATCCTGCGGCTCTGGAGGGCAGCCGGGCGCACCGGAATCCCACCGACCCGCCCCCTCTGGCTCTCCGACCCGGCCGACCGCCGGGCGCGCCGGGCCGACCAGGAGTGGCTGCTGGGCCCCGACCTCCTCGTCGCCCCGGTCGTCGAGCAGGGAGCGACGTCGCGCCGGGTCTACCTCCCCGCCGGGTGCTGGCGCGACCCCGATGGAAGGCGCTACGCGGGCCGGGGCAACGCGACCGTCGCCGCTCCCCTCGCCACGCTCCCCTACTTCCGCCGCTGCGGCACCGACCCGCTCGGACCGGCCTGAGGCGCAGCCGCGCGGCGGCTGCGCAGGACCGCGAAGCTCACCAGACCCAGCCCGGCCAGCGTGCCCGCAAGGCCTGCGGTGCGATCCGAACGGGTCCGCGCCGATCCGCGATCGCCCGCGCCGGTGGATCGCCCGAGACGCTCCCGGCGGCGCGGAAGCAGGGGTGGATGGAAGCTCAGCCGGTGGACGGACGGCGACAGTCCCCGCCCTCGACCCGGATCACCCGCAGGGCGAGATCGGGATCCAAGGGGGCCTCACCGGCGATCGGGAAGAGGGCGCACTCCGCGGGGGTCGCACAGCCACACTCCCTCGCCACCTCGAGCCACCCCTTCATCGCCTGGGTGCGCTCGAGCAACGCCTCGACCTCGCCGAGCTTCTGGCTCGAGAGGGCCCGCAGCTGCTCGCCCATGCCGATCGCGCCATCGACCCCCTCGATCAACTGCTTGATCTCGCGCAGTCTGAACCCTGCGCTCTGGGCGACACCGATGAAGC
Source organism: Solirubrobacterales bacterium (assembly GCA_046330315.1). GTDB lineage: Bacteria > Actinomycetota > Thermoleophilia > Solirubrobacterales > 70-9 > JAXLSZ01. Next base: position 18,524 of record JAXLSZ010000012.1, on the reverse strand, counting down.
CGATCTTCCCGATCACGTCCGGGTCATACCGGCGCTGTCCTCCCAGGCGGTCCGGCTCGGGCAGCAGGCCGATCCGCTCGTAGTACCGAATCGCGGACGTCGCCACTCCCGCGCGACGCGCCACCTCGCCGATCGTCAGCTCCGGGAATCCGTCCATCTCGATGAGCCTTGACTTGAACCGCGGTTCAAGGGCCATGATAACCCCCGAACGGTCGGATCCACGAACCGAGGAGGTACACGATGACCGTGAAGACCAGCACGTCCTTCGATCTCGAAACGTTCAGGCGCGGCTACGAGGACTGGGACATCGAGGCACTGCTCGCGCTCTACGCCGACGAGGTCGAGCTGACACAGATCGACCGCGACAACCCGCCGAGCTCCCCCCGCGTCCGGCACGGCAAGGAGGTTTTCAGGGGCATGTTCGAGCACTGCGCCGCCGCCGGCGTCAAGGCGACGGTGGAGAACGCGGTCGCGGACGAGGATCGCGCCGCCGCCACCGTTACCTGCGAGTTCCCCGGCGGCCGCAAGGTCGTGGCGAACGCGATGCTCGAGATTCGCGACGGACGAATCGTTCGCGAACGCGACGTCGCCTCGGGCGATCCGAAGCAGTGAGCGGGCCGCTTGCCTGCGCCTCAGGGCGCGGGCCGAAAGGGCCTGCTTCAAGCCACCCGAACAGGAGGTAGAAATGCCCAAGGCATCGAAGGAGACGGCCTCGGAGCACGAGACGGTCGAGGGGTACGAAGGTCACTTCGAGCACTTCGAAGGTGGCTGGACTGTCGGCTTCGAGGCCTACACCCAGGACGCCGACCTGTCGCCGCTCTTCAAGGGGCTCCCCGACGATCAGTGCCAGTGCGAGCACATGGGCTACGTGATCGAGGGCAAGGTCGCATTTCGCTCGACGGACGGAGAGGAGGTCTTCGAGACCGGAGACGCCTACTACGTCGGCCCCGGGCACACGCCGGTCCTCTACGCCGGCACCCAGGTTGTCGAGTTCAGCCCCAGCGAGGAACTGGGCCGCACGATGGAGGTCGTGACCAGGAACATGGCCGAGATGCAGTCGGAGTCCTCCTGAGCGAACGCCCGGGCGCCCGCTCTCGGGCGCCCGGGCACGCCGGGACCCAGGGCCCGGGGCGAGGACCGGCAGCGACAGTGGCCGCCGCGGTGGGCTTCGCGCCTCAGCTCGCGCTCACAGCCACGACCGACGCCGTCACGCGGCGCCGGACCCGGCGCGCCAATCGCTCGCGGAAGGGACCGCGCGCGGGCACGAGCACGAGGTCGCATCCGAACCGGGCGACCGCGCGGCGGACGCCGCTCGGGCCCGCTCCCGAGACGATCTCGAATCGCGGCGCCGGCTCCCGTTCGCCGAGGGTTCCCCTGGCCTCGGCCAGGTCGGCCTGTGCCATCTCCTCCAGCACCCCGTTCCAGTAGGCCGTCGCCTGCCTGCAGCGTGCGCAGCCGACCTCGGCCGGCTGACGATCGATCAGCGCCACAACGGAGATCTCCGCATCGTGCTCATCGGCGATGGTCGCCGCGTCGACGAGCGCCTTTCGCGCCGAGCTCGAGCCGTCGTGGATGACGAGTACGTGACGGATGCCGTGTGGCATGAGAGGTTGGACCCTGGGTCGCGGCGCTTCGATTCATCGTCGAGGGCAACGACGAAACCCGGGGTGCCGAGCGCCGTCGCGAGGGCGCCCAGCACTCCTCGAGAAAGCTCGCCCGGCGCGGGGGGCGGCGGTCGCGCCCGCCTCGATCACGGACCGTTGATTGGCCCGCGACGTGAATCCCCGCGCCCGTCCGGGCGGTCACACCGTCAGGCGCCGAGAAATCGAAAACGAAGGAAGAACGGAGACCTCGCAATGAAGGCAGTATGGAACGGAGTGGTCCTCGCCGAGAGCGACGACACGAAGGTTGTCGAGGGAAACCACTACTTCCCTCCCGACAGCGTCGACCACCGCTACCTGAAGCGCAGCGCGATGCGCTCGCTCTGCTTCTGGAAGGGTCTCGCCAGCTACTACACGATCGAGGCGGGCGGAAAGACCAGCCGCCTCGGCGCCTGGACCTACCGCCATCCGTACCCCTGGATCCGCAGGATCCGCAACCACGTCGCCTTCTGGAACGGAGTTGAGGTGCGGCCATGATCCCGGGGGGCCGCCGGAGCCCGCCGGCCCCGGAGGCCCACGCGTCTCACCTGGTCAGATCGAAGGTGAGCTTCGTCCGCGATGGGTCGGGCGACCCCATCTCCGCGGTGCCCGCCGCGCCCTCGTGGCGGCCGGCACAGCCCGCGACCGGGACGGTCAGGTCGACTTCTTCAGCGAGGTCTGAGCGCGGTGACGCAGAGCGACGGGTAGCCCCGGAGGACGCGGCGGCGGCCGGTTGCCGCGAAGCCCGCTTCCCGAAGCAGCGGGCCCGGGTCGAGCGGGCGAAGGCCGGCAAGGGCCCCATCGGAGCGCGCCGCCGCCGCCCGAACCGGCCGGGAGAGAGCAAGGCCCACGCGGGATCGCGGAGGGGCGACCGTGATCATGCCGACCCGGCCCCCGGCCCCGAGGACCCGGTGGATCTCGCCGAGGATTGCGGCCCGGGCATCGGCGGTGACGACGTGCAGGAGGTATGAGGCGGTGGCCACGTCGAAGCTCCCGGATTCGAAGGGAAGCCGGCGCGCGTCGCCGCGCAGCAGCTCCCATCCCGCCGGGATCGGCCCGGCCCGGGCCAGCATCGCCGGCGAGCGATCGAGGCCGACCGCCCGAGCCGGCCGGTCCCGGCGCCGGGCGAGCTCGCGGAGCAGGGCCGCGGTTCCGGTGCCGATGTCGAGCAGGCGCTCGTCCTCGCCGGGGTCCAGCATCTCCAGCAGCGTCCGCAGGGCGGGACGCTCCAGCGCCAGCTGGCGATCGTAGAGGCGGGCGAGCCGGTCCCAGTCGGTCAGCTTCGGCCCTCGCCGCGCAGGCGCTCGATCACGCCGTCCGCGACCTCCGGCCCCGGGTCGGCCGCAGCCGGCAGCGCGCGCAGGCCCGCGAGGGTCCGCCTCAGCGTCGCGAGGACCCGGTGGCAATGGGGGCAGATGCCGACGTGCTCCTCGACCCGGGCCCTCCCGGGCGCGTCGAGCTCCGCGTCGAGGTACTCCGAGAGGTGGGAGTGGGTCCAGCGGTGCTCGCGCATGTAGCGCATCTGCCCGAACAGCCGCCGAATCACGCCTCTTCCTCCATGAAGTACTGGTCCAGGCTACGGCGGACCGCGAGCCTGGCCCGGTGCAGCCGGCTCTTGAAAGCCGCCTCGCCGAGCTCCATCGCGCTCGCCGCCTCCGCCGTCGAGAGCCCCTCGACGTCGCGCAGGATGATCGTCGCCCGGTACTCGATCGGGAGCTCGCGGATCGCCCCCTCCAGCACGGAGCGGATCTCCGCCTGGCCGGCCCCCACCTCCGGGGCATCGCTCCAGTCGGGGGCATCCGGGATCGGCTCGTCCTCCAGGGAGCGCACCCGGCCGGCGGGAGGTCGCCTGGCGGCCAGGCGCTTGGCCTCGTTCAGGGCGATCCGGTAGAGCCAGGTGAAGAACTGCGAGCGGGCCTCGAAGCGGCCGATGCCCCGCCAGGCTCGCAGGAAGGTCTCCTGGGTCACCTCCTCGGCATCGGCGGGATCGCCGAGGAAGCGCAGCGCCACCGCGTAGACGCGGTCGGCGTGAAGGCGCACCAGCTTCTCGAAGGCGAGCCGGTCGCCCTCCCGCGCCTGCTTGACCAGCACTGCCTCGGAGCCGGCGGTGGTCGGGGGCATCTCGCCAAGCCTTGCACCTGCCGGCTTTCCGGAGCGGCTCCGGGTCACCTCAGGCGCGGCGGGGGGCTGCGCGTCAGCCATCCCACTCACCGACGCGGGCCCTGGCCTGGGCGGCTGTCCTCCGGACGACTTCGACGGTGCTCCGGGGCGGAACCCGGAGCGTTGGCAGGACCCGCAGCAGCGCGTCCAGGGTGCGCAGCGCCCGCCAGCAGTCCGGGCAGAGGGACAGGTGCTGGGCGAGGCGCCGGTGCTGGCGGGGGGCAAGCTCGCCCTCGAGGTATGCGGACATCCGCGGGCGGGCCCAGCGATGGTCGCGAGCCGCGTTCATCCGGCGCCAGCCCGAGATCCTCATCGACCCGCCGACCCGGCCGCGTTGGGTCGGCTCCGCTCGAGAATCGCTCTCGCGAAACGCCGGTCAAAGGGGAGAGGATCTCTCCGGTGGTTCCAGACTTCACGCCATCCCCGACGCTGTTCCCGTTCGAGTCGCGCTGGTTCGGGAGCTCCGCGGGGCGAGTCCACTACGTCGACGAGGGAAGCGGGCGCCCCCTCGTGGTCCTGCACGGAAACCCGACCTGGGCGTTCCTCTACCGGCACCTGATCGCTGAGCTCCGCGACGACTTCCGGTGCGTGGCCGTCGACTACCCGGGCTTCGGTCTCTCCGAGCGCCCGCCGGCCTACCGCTACACGCCCCCCGAGCACGCCGCGGTGGTGGGCGAGCTGGTCGAGGAGCTCGGCCTCGGCGATGCGATCGTGATGGGGCACGACTGGGGTGGCCCGATCGGCACCTCGGTCGCCGCCGCCCGGCCCGACCGGGTCGCCGGGCTGGTCCTCGGAAACACATGGTTCTGGGCTCCCGACCGCGCCTTCCGCGCGTTCAGCGCGGCGATGTCGAGTCCGCCGCTTCAGTGGGCGATTCGCAGGCGGAACCTCTTCGTCGAGCGGATCATCCCCTTCGGCGTCGTCCGCGAGCTCAGCGCCTCCGAGATGGAGCACTACCGGGCGGTTCAGCCCACTCCCGACGCCAGGGTGGGGGTTGCCGAGTTCCCGCGCCAGATCCGTGCCGCCGCTCCCTGGCTGGACCGCCTCGCAAGCGAGGTCAGGAGCAGGTTGGGCTCGAAGCCGGTGCTGATCACCTGGCCGATGCGTGACCTCGCCTTCCCCGCGAGGCGGGTCCTTCCACGGGTGCAGGCCGCGTTCGAGGACGCCCGCCTGGTCAGGCTTCCGGAGGCGAGGCACTACTTCCAGGAGGATGCGTCCGGCGCCGTCGCCGACGCGATCCGCCGCCGCTTCGGTTGAGGTGGTTGCGCTGCCCTTCCCGGCATCAGCAGCTCAGGCAGAACCGCTCGAAGACGAGCAGCGAGGCGCCGAGGAAGCCTGCGCTGATCAGCAGTCGCAGCGCGGTGGTCTCGAGCACTCGGGCCATGGTGCAGGTTCGACCCCCGCGCCGCCGAAACGGTTCACGCTCGCCGGCGCCCGCGGGAGGAGCGCCGAGCGGGCGCTGGGAGAGGCCCTTGGGGTCTGCCTGCGCCGCGAGCACCTGCGCCGGACGACCCGCATCGCCCTCGTGGTCGGCACCGTCCTGACGATCGTCAACCAGGCCGACGTGATCCTCGGCGGCGGCGCAACGACCGGCACCTGGATCAGGGCCGGGCTCAACTACCTCGTGCCGTTCGTCGTCTCGAATCTCGGGCTGCTGGCCGGGAAGCGGGCGCGGGCGGAGCACGGCAAGTAGACCGCCTGCCGTCAGCGCCTGATCTCGACCCGGGGGAAGAAGGCCGCCAGCGCGAACCAGAACTGGTCGTCGCTCGGCAGCTGGCGAAGGTTCGCGCCGGCGAGCGGGCCGGCGGTGGACCGCCCGCTGATGTTCCACAGCGAGCCCGTCTGCGCGTCGCGGAAGGTGCCGCTAGGGCAGCGGCGAAGCCGGCACGGCGGTCCAGTCGAAGCGCCCGTAGCGGACCATGATCCGCCCGCGGCACTCCTCGAGCTCGGGGAGGTAGCGGGCCGCGAACCCGACCTGCCGGGTGCGAGACCCGAAGTCGCTCGCGTAGATGCGCATCAGCCGCGGGAGCACGGCCCGGCAGCGCTCGCGATCGACCCGCGCCTCCCCCGCAAAGTAGGCGGAGGTCGCGGTCTCGAGCTGCTCGTCGAGCGCCGCCGGGTCGTAGGCGCGGATCGGGGGGCACGAGCGGGCGCCGCAGTTGAGCGCGAAGTGGATGCGGGGGTCGAGGCGCGCCGGAGAGCTCGCCGCCCTTGGATCGGAAGCGCGCAGGGCTCGCCGCAGGTGAAGCGGCGGTCGGCTGTTCCGGCGCAGGACGCCGTGCTCGATGACGTTGGGCGTGCAGACGCTGCCGCCCACCTCGTAGGCGAGACGCCCGAACAGCCGCAGGTGGCGCAGCATGCTTCCCCGGACCGGCCTCAGGCAGAGACCGTGGAGCAGGAGGGCGTTGTAGAGGTTCAGCCAGAAGGCGATCCGCTCGGCGTCGCCCTCGATTCCGGTCGGGTCGACCCCGGAGAGCTGCCCGGCGAGGCGGGTCAGTCGAGCGCACTCCTCGGGCCGTGAAACGGAGCGTGCTTCGCCGAGCAGCCGGCGGGAGAGCTCGACCGCGCCGAGCGAGGGCTCGGCGCCGGGCCGGTTGAGGATCGCGACCCGGCTCACCGGCGCCTCCCCGCCAGGATCGCGTAGCCGAGCGCCCCGTCGTCGATCGCGCGCTGCGCCAGCTTCCCCAGCTCGAGGGCGTCGTCGAGGTCGAACCCGGCGACGCTGAGGTCGCCGAAGCCCAGCAGGCGGGCGCCCCGCAGCCGGTCGATCGCCCGGGCGGCCATCGCCGCCGCGTCGTCGTCCCGCCGCTCGGTCGCGATCGGCTCGAAGCCGGACTCGCCGAGCAGCAGCTCATACCCCGCCGCCGAACGCGCTCCGGCCACGCAGGCCACCCCTCCGAGGGCGCCCAGCAGGGCGGCGGGAAGCCGTCCCGGATCGGTGGTGACGTCGCTGATCGCCACCCGGCCGCCCGGCCGCAGCACCCGGTGGATCTCGGCGAGGGCGGCCGCGGGATCGGGGAAGGTGGATAGCGCGCACTCGCACAGCACCGCGTCGAAGGAGCCCTCCCCGAAGGGGAGTGCATGGGCATCGCCGTGGATGAACGCGGCGCGGTCGCCGAGCCCCACCGACTCGGCCGCGCTCTGGGCCTCCGCCACCGCCCCGGGTGCGCACTCGAGCCCGGCGGCGAGGCAGCCGAACTCCCGGGCCGCGAGCATCGCCGAGGCGCCGTCGCCGCACGCCACGTCCAGGAGGGTCTCGCCGGGCTCGAGCGAGATCAGCTCGAGGGCGCGGCGGGTCGCCCCGCTTCCTCCGGGGTGGAGCTCGCCGCCCAGCAGCCACCGCACCGCGGGGTGGGCGTAGGCGGTCGCGCAGGCGGCGGTCAGCTCAGGCTCGACCGCCACTCCCTGACCTGCTGCCGGTAGCCGAACGAGTTGTAGGCACAGAAAGGGATGAGCCTGCCATCGGGCGTGATCTCCGAGACGCAGCACTTGCGAAGCTTCTCGACGTCGAGCGTGTAGGGGTCCTGGAAGTCCTGGATCACGATCATGAAGCCCCGGGCCGCCACCTCCCGTAGCTCGGCGGGGATCGCCGTGGAGCAGGCGACGCATTCGAGCCGCGCGGCGACCGGGCCGCTTCCCCCGGCCGCCTTCGCCGACCACAGCCCCTCCAGCGCATCGCGCACCGAGAAGTCCGGCACAGCCCGGTTGGTCACGTAGTCGAGGTAGTCCTCGACGTCGACGAGCCGGGGCAGCGGGATCACGTCCCGCCCGTCACAGAGCGCGAAGGTGGCCGAGCGGCAGGTCGGCGAGCAGCAGGGGACGGGGACGAAGTCGTCGGGCCGAAACCACTCGGGAAGCTGCTCGGCGATCGCTTCGATCACGTCCGAGTTGGTCAGCTTTTCCAATGGGTCACTCGCCGCGAGGAATCGCCCGGAGTGGGTCACCGGCTGGAAGAAGACACCGGTGACCGCCGGGTGCTCGATGCCGAACCGGACGATCGGCCCGGCCTCGTGATCGTTGAGGTTGCGCTCGATGGCCGTCGCCAGGGAGACGCTCACGCCCTCCTCCGAGCAGCGCTCGAGGGCGCGCAGCTTCTCGTCGAGCAGCGGCCTGCCGCGGATCGCAGTGTGGGTGGCCTCCTCGAGTCCGTCGAACTGGAGGTACACGTGCACCCCCAGTTCGGCCAGCGCCGCGGCGAAGCGGGGGTCGCGGGCGAGCCGTATCCCGTTGGTGTTCAGCATCACCAGGGGGATGCCCCGCTGCCTGGCCGCACCCAGCATCTCGAGGATCTGGGGGTGGATGGACGGCTCCCCTCCCGAGATCTGGACCGCCTCGGGGCTGCCCTCGGCGGCGACGAAGGCGTCCAGCATCGACTCCACCTCCGCGAGCGCCAGCGCGTATCCGTTTCCGTTCTGGCCGGTCCCCGACTCGGCGAAGCAGATCGGGCAGTCGAGGTTGCAGGCGGTGTTGACCTCGATGATCCCGAGGCAGGTGTGCTGGGCGTGCTGTGGGCAGATCCCGCAGTCGTGCGGGCACCCGCGCTGCGATTCGGTCTGCCGGCTCAGCGGCGCCGCGCCCGGCTTCGAGAAGCGCTGGATCTCCAGATACCTCCTGGCGTCCCCGTAGACGACCGCCTCGAAGCGGCCGTGCTCGGGGCACTCGCGAGAGAGCACGACCCGCCCGGCACGCTGGAGGATTTCGGCGTCGAGTACTCGCCGGCACTGCGGGCAGGCCGACCGGGTCGCTCCGAGCCTGTGGCTCGCCGGTGGGGAGTCTGCAGTCTGCATGGTTGCGTTCGATCCGACCCTTGCGACCCGCAATGGATTCATCCTGTCGGCCCGCGGGTCCCGAGCTGCCGACCCGCGATGGACCCGCCGTGGAAGCCCGCGAGGGCCCGCCCTGCCCCGATGGGCCCGCCCTGGAAGCCCGCGAGGGCCCGCCCTGCCCCGATGGGCCCGCCCTGGAAGCCCGCGAGGGCCCGCCCTGCCCCGATGGGCCCGCCCTGCCGGCCCGCGATCTACCCGCACCGTCGTGGGCCAAGGGGAACGCGGCCCCGGTGGGTCAGCGCTGGGCTCCGTCGTTCGCCGGCGGCTCGCGCAGGAGCTGCGCGTAGGCGACCGCCCCGGGGACCGTGGGTATCCAGAACGAGAAGGCCCGGTAGCTGAGCACGGCCACCAGGGCGAGGCCGCCGCTGACGCCGAATCCGATCAGCGCTCCGACCATGCCGCCGTCCACGGCGCCGATGCCGCCGGGAACCGGGAGGACGTTCGCCAGCATGCCGACGAAGTAGGCCATGACGACGACCGCGATCGTCGCCTCGCCCCCGAAGGCGCGCAGGCAGGCCCAGAGCACGCCGACGTCGAACGCCCACCAGCCCACAGCCCCCAGCAGCCCCGGATCGCGGGTGCGCAGCAGGCCCAGAGCCCCCTTCACTCCCGAAGAGAGGGTCGCCGGGGCCGTGGCGAGCGCCGCCGCCCAGCGGGCCCCCCGCCCCCGGGCCGCCGAGACCCGGGCGAGCGCCTGGTCGAGGTCGCCGGAGACGGCTGCGATCACCAGGGCGGCGGCGATCACCAGGGCGCCGAAGACCGCCGGCAGGACCGTGAGGGCGAATGGCGCGGGGCCGGCCAGCAGGCCGCTGCGGAGGCCCACGCCGCCCACCACCAGGGCCGCCATGTAGACCGCGTAGAGGAGGATCAGGAAGGTCGCGAGCCGCCGGGTCACCTCGCCCCCGGCCATTCCCAGCCTGCGCAGCGCCCAGACCGTCAGCACTATCCCGCCGACCCCGGCCATCGCGAGCAGGCGCGTTGCGGCCACGCCCGCCAGCGTGATCCTCGCGCTGCCTCCCCAGCCGATCCGCAGGTCGGGGGAGTCGAAGGCGGTCCGGAACAGCGCCGCGTAGGCCGCGAAGGAGATGATCTCGAGCCCGAGCGCGGCGGTCAGCCAAAGCGGGTCGCCTCGGCCCAGTCGCTCCCAGGTGTCCCCGAGGCCGGCGATCGCCGGCACGAGGACGTAGAGGCTGACGATCGCGCCGACCGCGAGGGCGATGCTGAGGGCGAGCCGGCGGCCCCTCGGGGCGGCAGGCGGGCGATCCGCGGTCTGGCTCCGGTCGGGACTCAGCTCGAAGCGCCGCCCGCGTGCACGATCAGAACCGGGCGCTTGGAGTGCTCGACCACCGCCGATGCCACGCTTCCGAGCAGCACGTGGCGGAACCCGGTGCGCCCGTGCGATCCGAGCACGACGAGGCCCGCCCGGTGGCGCTCGGCCGCTTCGACGATCTCCGACCAGACCGGATAGCCGCGCTCCACCGCCGCCTCGGCCTCGAAGCCCGCGCCGCGGGCCAGAGCGGCGCCCTCCTCCGCTACCTCGGTGGCGCTACCGAAGATGTCCTCGGCGACCTCGGCGGGGATCGTGCTGAAGGGGCCGCCCCAGAAGGGGATCGACTCCAGCGGGGTGACCACGCTGAGCACCAGCGCGGCCCGCCCGGTCCGCAGCTGCCGGCCCGCCTCCTCGATCGCCCGCCTCGCGAAGTCCGATCCGTCGTAGGCGAAGAGGACGAGGCCTCCGTCGCCGTCCCCGCTGCTCATCGCACTCCTCTCTGTCGTCAGGCAGGTGGGCAGGTGGGCAGGTGGAGACTATTGCCCATCGAGATGGACCCCGCAAGGGGCCGCCCCCGGCGTGCCGGCCGCGCTCGCGCTGGACCGCCCGCCCTACCCCGGCGGGCGAAATGGGCCCGGCCAAACCCCGGCCGGCAAACGTGCCCCGCGAAACCAAAGGGCGATTCGGAGCCCGGCGAGACCCCAGCCGGCGGACGTGCCCCTGCGATACCCCGGCCGGCAAACGTGCCCCCGCGAGACCAAAGGGCGATTCGGAGCCCGGCGAGACCCCGCGGAAGATTCGGGGTCCCGCGTAACCCCGGCGGGCGAAGCGGGACTGCTGGGAGTGATCGTCGAAGGAGAGAGCTTCCCCGACCTCGAGCTGCCCGACCACACCGGCAGGGCGAGGAGCCTTTCCGAGCTCGCCGGCGGCGACCCGGTCGCCCTGTTCACCTCACGCGGATGGTGGTGCCCCAAGGAGCAGAGATTCATGCGCCTGCTCTGCGGCGTGCAGGACGAGTTCGAGGTCGCCTACGCAAAGCTCGTGGTTCTCAGCGTCGATCCCCCCGAGGTGCAGGCGGCCTTCCGGGCCGGGCTCGGAGCCCGCTTCACGTTCCTCTCGGACGCCGAGCGGCTGTGGGTCGAGCGGCTCGGCCTGCTGGAGAGCACCGACACGCTGCACCGGCCATACCTTCCAGCGGCGTTCACGATGGGCCCGGACCTCCGCGTCCGCCGCGCCTACAACGGCTACTGGTTCTGGGGACGCCCGACGATGGAGGAGCTCCGCCGCGACATGCGCGCGCTGACCATGGCCCATCGCGCCGACTGGGAGGTGGGGGGGTGAGTGCCGACCGGGAGGCGACGGGTGCCGCCCGGGAGGAAGGGAGGGCCGGCCCAGCTGGCCGGCCCTTCGCCCACTTGACCTTCGACGGGGAGAGCCTCCGCGCCGGCCCGCGCGGTCCCGGCCGGAGGTTGCGTATCGACGCCCGATGCCTCGACGGCGAGCCGGTCGCGGGCGCCTGGGCCAGCGTCTGCGCCAGCCCCGATCCGGCGGCGGCGCTCCACTTCGATGAGCCCGAGGTGCAGGCGGTGCGCCGCGACGCCCTCGCCTGGTGGATACCGATGCTCGGTGACGACCTGGTCTGCCTCACCACCATCTCCCTCGACGCTGCCCGCTGCGGGGGGGCGATAACGGTGGCCCGTCGCCCCGACCTGCTCGGGTCGGACCCGTTCGCGCGGCTCTTCCCTGCCACGACTCTCCGCACCGACCTCTTCTGTGGTGTGGCGCCCCCGCCCGGACCCGTCATCGAGCGCTACTCGGGCGTTCCCTGGCCGGGCGGGAGCTTCCCGCCGGCAGACCCCGAAGCCCTCCGCTAGCCGAGGCTCGAGCGACGCGGCGCGTCTCGCCCCCGATGACGTGGGACCTCTAGACCTCGATGGTGAGGGGGTTCGAGGTCCCACCCCGGCGCCGGCCCACCCAAGTGCCCCCCGTCTCCCGACGTGGGACCTCTGAACCCTGATATTCGAGGGAAAGAGGTCCCACCCCGTTGTGGGTCGACACGGGGCGGGGATGGTGCAATGCTCCGGGTGGCGAGGGATTAGAGGAGGGATCGCGGGTGTGGCGCACGGGACAACCGACCGGAATCCGCGCGGAGCGCGGGATGGGCGGCGCCGGCGAGGCCCAGGCAGGCGGCGGCGACACGGCGCAGGCAGGCGGCGGCACCACGGCGCAGGCAGGCGGCGGCACCACGGCGCAGGCAGGCGGCGGCACCACGGCCCAGGCAGGCGGCGGCACCACGGCGCAGGCAGGCGGCGGCACCACGGCGCAGGCAGGCGGCGGCGCTGGCTGGGCCCCGGGAGGCGGCCCTTCGGCGCGGCGCGCAAGCGCCGCCGGGTGGTGGTCGGCGTCGCGGCGGTGCTGGCTCTCGCGGCCGGCGTCGCCGGACTGACCCGCGCCTCCGCCCCGCCCGCAGGGGAGCGTTTCGTCACCACGATCAACCCCTACACCTTCGGGCAGGCGCCCGACTGGCTGGACTCCCGCCATGTCGTCTTCGCACGGAACGATCCGGGCGGAGACCCGCAGATCTACCGCGCCAGGCTCGACGGCTCCGATCGGCACTGCCTGAGCTGCGGCCTTAGCGGCCCGAACCAGGTCCCGGTGGTGCAGCCGGACGGCGACTGGATCCTCTTTCACTCCTGGCACGACCACGCGGTGCGGATCGGCTCCCCCGGGTTCGGCGGCCTGGGTTCCGACGTCTGGGTCATGCGCCGGGACGGAAGCCGGCGCACCAACCTGACCCCCAGCCCCGAGTTCGCCGACAAATTCCACGCCTACTGGTCGCCCGACGGGCGGCACATCGCCTGGACGGCGCTGAGCTGGAACCGGGCGGAGGGCGGCAACGGACGCTCCGACATCGAGGTGGGGCGGTTCGTGACCCGGGGGCCCGAGGGCCCGCGCCTGGTGGACGTGCACCGGGTCAGGCCCCGCAACGGCCACTGGTACGAGACGCAGTGGTGGGCGCCCGACGGGTCGGGCTTCCTCTACACAGAGTCGGTCGGCACCTCGCTCGACAACGAGCTCTTCTTCTGCCGGCTGCCGGACCCCGACCGGGTGCCTGCCGGCCTCAGCGCCTGACCTTCAATTCCGCCTGGGACGAGCAGGCGGCCTTCACTCCCGACATGCGCCGAATCGTCTTCATGTCCACCCGCGACCACGAAGGCGCCTTCAACAACTGGACGATCCTGGCTCGCCTGGTGGACCTGCCGGCACGCTACGACTACGCGCTGATCCTGCAGGTCTTCACCGAGGGATTCCTGCGGCCCGCCTTCCAGCAGGCCAACGACCTCTACGCGATGCGGATCGAGCGAACCCCTGCCGGCACCTGGCTGCGCCGGCTGGGCCCGGTCAAGCGCCTCACCCGCCTGGGAGGCGACGGCTGGATCATCCCCGAGTTCGCCTGGGACCCCGGTGGGCGACGCCTGCTCTGGACCCAGGGGAGGCTGCCGGACCGGGTGGACGAGCCGACGGTGCTGCGGCAGATCAGGGCCGAGCTCCTCGCCGAGCTGAGGGGAGTGGACTCGATCGGCGAGATACCGGCGGGGATCACCGCGGAAGTGCGTGACAAGGTGGGCAAGGTGCTCACCGACCCCTGCTCGTTCGCGCCGGGTGGCGGGTCGGCGCTGGAGCAGCAGACCCGGATCGGCCGGTTCGTGACGGCCGGCGGCTGATCCTCAGACCCAGGCGATCTCGATCTCGACGCCCGCCAGCTCGCGGTAGCGGCTGCGGTTGAGTCGGCGCGCCATCGCCGCGAACCGGACCGCTCAGGGGAGGAGCGACCGGATCCGGGGGGGCGCCCCGCGAGACCTTCGGGGCGCGATCGGCCCGGGGGACCGCTACTTCGGGGCTCCGGTAGGGTTGAGATGTCAGGCTCAGACCGGATAAATGACACCGCCGGCCACCACCTGGGTGGCGATGGCGCGAGAGGAGACAGGCAGGTGCGACGGTTCTTGGCGTTGGTTTTGGTTCTCGGCGGCGCGCTGGCGGTTCCCGCCATGGCGGCGGCCGACGGCGGCCCGACCGACTACGCGGCGACGGCGCTCAACATCATCCCGTCGGGACAGTACGGGAGCGGCGCTGTCACCCCCGCCACGACCAAGCAGGCCCAGATGTACGACGGGCTGACCCCGCTCTTCGACCAGGTCGGCAACTCGGACCTCACCACCTATTTCAAGTCCGAGGCGCTGGGGCTCGGCACCGACGGCCCCGGGACCAACGAGCCGGTCCCAAAGGCCGGCGTGACCATCACACGTGACGCCTACAACGTGCCGCACGTCCACGCCACCACCTACTCGGGTGGTATCTGGGCGGCCGGCTGGATCGCCGCCGAGGACCGCGGCCTGCTGCTCCAGCAGGCCCGCTACAACGCCCGCGTGGCGGCGATCGACGCGCCGGGCCTGAGCGCGATCGGGCTTGTCGCCGGGCTTCACTCCTTCGCCCCCAGCCCGCGCACCGAGGCCGAAGTCGCCAAGCAGACCCAGGTGCTCAAGAACGCCGGCAAGGAGGGTCGCGCGGTGCTGCGCGACATCGACACCTTCATCTCCGGCATCAACGACTACCTGGCGATTCACAGCCCCTCGACCGCGCCCTGGACGCGCAACGACGTCTACGCGGTCAACGCGCTGAAGGACCAGTTCCTGGGCGAGGGCGGCGGCGACGAGGCACGCCGCTCGCAGTTCCTCGGGGGCCTGCGCAAGCGACTCGGCTCGAAGCGAGCCTGGAGTGTCTTCAACGACCTCCGCCAGCAGACCAACGCCGGTAGCCCGACCTCGATCGACGGCAAGTTCCCCTACGAGCGCGTGCCGAAGAACCACTCCGGGAGCGTGATCCTCGACTCCGGCAGCTTCCAGGCGACCCCGGCGGTCTCCAGGGTGCCGCGCGCGGCCCGCCCGGCGCTGGAGCGCCGGCAGGCCTCGAACACACTGATGATCAGCGGCCGGCGTTCGAACACCGGCAAGCCGCTGATGGTCGGCGGGCCCCAGATCGGCTACTTCTACCCGGGCCTCACCTACGAGATCGACATGGACGCGCCGCACCTCGTCTGGCGAGGCGCCACCTCGGCGCCCTTCCCCGGCTACCTGCTGATCGGTCGCGGCCAGGACTTCGCGACCACCCTGACATCCGCAAGCGGCGACGTGATCGACCAGTTCGCCGAGACCCTCTGCGGCGGCAGCAGCGAGCGCTACCTCTTCAAGGGCAAGTGCCGCAAGATGGGCCATTTCAACGCCGGTGTCCTGGACGGGACCCAGCAGGTCAGCTTCCTGACCACGGTCCACGGTCCCGTGATCGGCTACGCCAAGGTCCAGGGCCGCAAGGTCGCGCTCGCGGCGAAGCGCTCGAGCTACGGCAAGGACGTCCTCGACCTGCTCTTCAACCGCCGGCTCTCGAACGGCTCGGTGAAGAGCCCCAAGACGTTCTTCGAGGCCGCCTCGAAGACCCCGCAGACCTTCAACTCGTTCTACATCGACAGCAAGCACATCGCCGAGTACACGAGCGGGCTGCTGCCGATCCGGGAGCGCAACGTCGACCCGGGCCTCCCGGCGAAGGGAACCGGCCGCTACGAGTGGCGCGGCTTCCTCTCCAAGAACGGCCACCCTCACGGCACCGATCCGCGCAACGGCCGGATCGTCAACTGGAACAACAGCGTCGCCCACGGCTTCGGCGCGGCCGACGACGAGTGGGGTCGGAACGGTTCGGCCGCCCGGGTCGACCTGCTCAACTACAACCTCGACCGGCTTGTGAAGAACGGCAAGTGGAGCCTGGCGTCGGTGACCTCTGCGATGAACGCCGCCGCGACCCAGGACGTGAGGGCGATCGACACGGTGCCGCTGCTGCGCCGCCTGCTGCAGGGCTCCGCCCCGCCCAACGCCCAGGCCCAGCAGATGCTGGACCTGCTGGCCGCCTGGCGCAGCCACGGCGGCAGCCGGCTCGACAAGGACCTCGACGGCAAGATCGACGACCCCGGCGCCGCGATCATGGACGCCGCCTGGCCGAAGATCGCCGACGCCTTCATGAAGCCGTGGATGGGGTCCCAGCTCGACGAGCTGGCTTCGCTGTTCTCGCGCTTCGATCAGCCGCCCGGCGGTCAGTACTCGGGCTGGTACCAGTACTTCGACCGCGACATCCACCGGCTGCTCGGAGACAGGGTGCCCCAGCCCTTCGCCAACCGCTACTGCGGGAAGGGCAGCAAGAGCGCCTGCCGCAAGGCGGTCTGGAACGCGCTGGCGGCGGCGGGCACCGAGCTGACCGCCGACCAGGGGACCTCCGATCCGAGCGCCTGGAGGGCGAGCGCCACCGCGGAGCAGATCCACTTCACTCCGCTCAACCTGCTGACCATGCGCTACACGAACCGCCCGAGCGGGATCCAGCAGGTGATCTCGTTCAAGGGGCACCGCTGAGCGCTTGAGGCGGTGGGCCGGGCTCGCGCTGGCGGCGGCCGCCCTGGCGGTCGCGCCGGCGGCTCCCGCCGCCGCCCGGCCCGGCCCGCCGCTGTCGGTCCCCAAGTCCAAGCTGGCCGCCGCGTTCCACTGCCACGGGCCCGAGATCCGCGACGCGGCGCGGGTCCCGCTGATGCTGGTGACCGGCACCGGCGCGACCGGCGAGCAGGCCTACGCGATCGGCAAGGGCGCCTTCGACGCCTACGGCCACCCGGTCTGCGACGTCGACTTCCCCGCCTCCACCACCGCCGACATCCAGGTCTCGGTCCAGTACCTGGTCTACGGGATCAGGCGCGAGGCCAGGCTCGCGGGCCGCAAGGTGGCCGTCTTCGGAATCAGCCAGGGAGCCCTGCTGCCGCGCTTCGCGCTCACCTACTGGCCGGGGCTGCGCGACAAGGTGGGCGACGTGCTCGCCGCAGCGGGCACCCAGCACGGAACCACGGTGGCCCTCGAGGGGGCCTGCTCGGCGGCGCAGCCCTGCGTACCCGCCGCCTGGCAGCAGGCCGCCGGCTCGCACCTCCTGCGGGCGCTGAACCGCCAGCCGGACGAGACCCCCGGGCGCAGCGTCGGCTGGACGACGGTGCGCTCGCTCGGCGACGAGACGGTGCAGCCGCAGTCCGGTCCCCACCCGACCTCGGCGCTGCGGGGGCGACCAACATCCTCATCCAGCGAGTCTGCCCGGGCCGCAGGGTCTCCCACATCGGCACGGCCGTGGACTCGGTGGCCTTCGCTGCCTTCGTCGACGCGATCGCCCACCCCGGCCCCGCCCGCGTATCGCGCCTGCCCGGGGGCGTCTGCTCGCGCCCCTACGCGCCCGGCCTCGACGAGAGCGCCACGGCGGCTCTTCTGACCGGCGCCGGGGGCCTGGTGAGCGCCCAGATCGCCGCTGCCCCGAAGGTCCGCGCCGAGCCCCCCGTCCGCGCCTACGTGGAGCGGCTCCCGTGAGAACGGCGGTTTGAAGGCTCGCTCCTTCGCCCGAGCGGCCACGATCTTCCTCCCCGCGGGCGGTCCGGCCCGGGCGGCACTCGCCCGCCCCGGGTCCCGGCGGGTTGCACCCCGACCACACGCCACGCTTCGGGGCCGACCGGATGGCGGAGGGAAGCGGCGACGATGCAATCGGGGGGATGGCCGTCGAACGAGGTGAGCCGGACGACCCGGTGGGCGAGCGCGGTCGCCTCAGGGTCCTGATCGCCGGCGGCGGCATCGCCGGTCTCGAGGCGCTCCTCTGCCTGCGCGAGCTCGCCGGCCCCCTCACCGAGGTCGAGCTCGTCTCGCCGGACCCGGACTTCCACTATCGCCCCCTCGCGGTGGCCGGGCCATTCGGGCTCAGCGAGGGCTCCAGCCTGAGGCTCGACCAGTTCGCCTCCGAGCATGGCGCGGCCTACCGGCGGGACAGCCTCGCCGAGGTGGACACCCGCGAGCGTTTTCTGCTCACCGGCGCGGGCGAGCGCCTCGGCTACGATGCCCTCCTGCTCGCCCTCGGCGTCTCGGCCTCCCGGTGGCTGCCGGGATCGCTGACCTACGAAGGCGCCGGGGCCAACGACGCGTTCCGGGGGCTTCTCGACGGGCTCGAGGCCGGGGAGCTGGGGTCGCTCGTCTTCGCGGTGCCCCCGACCGTGAGGTGGAGCCTTCCTCTCTACGAGCTCGCCTTGCTCAGCGCGAGCCATCTGGCCGAGCGCGGTGCCCCGGTCAGCGAGCTCGGCGTGGTCAGCCCCGAGGCCCGGCCGCTGGAGATGTTCGGCGAGAGAGCCAGCGGGTCGGTCTCGGCGCTGCTCGCCGAGGCCGGGGTCGCCTTTCACGCGAACGCGGCACCGAGCGCGATCGAGGGCTCCGACCTCGTGGTGGCCGGCGGCGAGCGGATCCCCGCCGACCGCGTAGTCAGCCTCCCGGCCCTCGAGGTCGCGGCGATCCCGGGGATACCGCAGGCCCCCCACGGGTTCATCGGGACGGATCTCCACCAGCGGGTCGAGGGCACCGACCACGTCTTCGCCGCCGGCGATGCCACCTGGTTCCCGGTCAAGCAGGGTGGGATCGCCGCCCAGCAGGCCGACGTCGCCGCGTCGGCGATCGCCGCGATGGCCGACCCGGACATCCCCAGGGCGGTCTTCCGGCCCGTTCTCCGCGGGGTGCTGCTGAC
>JAXLSZ010000011.1:0-145249 GCA_046330315.1 Solirubrobacterales bacterium | reverse complement strand
GTTGTCCTGCCAAGGGCATTGCAGGTTAGCTACGCACGGAACGGATAACCGCTGAAGGCATCTAAGCGGGAAGCCGTCCTCGAGATGAGCTCTCCCATCCCCTTGAGGGAGTAAGACCCCTGGTAGACCACCAGGTTGATAGGCCGACGGTGCACGCGCAGCGATGCGCTCAGCCGATCGGTACTAATGGGTCGAGGGCTTGACGGATATTTGATACCCATGGCCTTGGGCAGTTTTCAAGCTCCACCGGGGCTGGTCTCGCAAGGTTTCCGGTGGTGGATAGCGAGGGGGAAACACCTCTTCCCATTCCGAACAGAGCAGTTAAGCCCCTCAGCGCCGATGGTACTTGGAGGGCAACCTCCTGGGAGAGTAGGTCGCCGCCGGTCTTTCTCCAGACGAGCCGCCTTCGGGCGGCTCGTCGCGTTTGAGCCGCCTTCGGGCGGCTCGTGGCGTTTCTGGGGCAGGTCGATTCGCCATGGCCCCTGGCCGTCTTTCCGAGCCGACCGCGCCTCCGGGCCGCGCCGATGCCCCCGGGCCGCGCCTCCGGGCCGCGCCGATGCCGCCGGGGCATCGCGATCCTGAGCGGAGCTATCCCGCCGGGGCGGCCGATGAATAGTCTGCGGGCATGGACGGCTCTGCCGGAACCGGTCCCCAGGTGACCGCTCGGCCCTCCGCGGAGGCCGGCCGGTCGCTCGATGGGGCGCTCGGCCTGATCGAGGAGATCGCGGCCGAGCCGCGCCGCCCCTGCTCCGAGGCCGAGCTCGAGGCCTCCCTGCGCCTGCGCGCCTGGCTGGAGGCGAGCGGTGTGGAGGCGCATCTGGAGGCCTTCCCGTCCTATCCAAGCTTCGGCGCCCCCTACGGGCTGCTTCTCGCCCTTGCAACCTCGCCGCTGCTGCTGGCGCCCCGTAGGAGGGCGCTTCGCGCCTCGCTGTCCGTGGCTGCCGCGCTGGGCGCCTGGCTCGAGGGCGATTTCCGGCGGATCTCGCCGGGACGGCTGTTCGAGCGGAGAACCAGCCGGAACCTGGTCGCCGGGATCGAGCCCGCCGGCTCCGCGCGCAGGACGCTCTGCCTGATGTGCCACGTCGACTCCTCCCGCAGCGGCCTGATGTTCCACCCGTCCGTGACTCCCCGCCTGGGGGGAATCCTGCGCGTGGTCGGCGCAGCGCTGGGCGCCGGCGCCCTCGCTCCGGTCCTCGAGCGCCGCCGCGCGGGCCGTGCCGTGCTCGGCTGGTCCCGCGCCATCCTCGCTGCCGCCGGGTTCCTCGTCGCCGAGCGGGAGTTGCGAGGGGTGGACGTGCCGGGGGCGAACGACAACGCGTCCGGTGCCGCCGCGGTCGCGGTCCTGGGCGCCGAGCTGGCGTCCTCCCCGGCGCAGGAGACCAGGGTCGTCCTGCTAATCACCGGCAGCGAGGAGGCCAACGTCCTGGGCGCCAGGGCATTCCTCGAGGCCCACGACACTCGCGACTGGCTCTTCCTCAACTTCGACGGGGTCGGCGCCCCCGCTTCGCTTCACTTCCTGCTGCGGGAGGGTGGCGCCGCCGCGCAATGGGAGGCCGACCAGCGCCTGGTGGCGGTCGCCGAGTCGGTTGCCGCGAGGCGACCGGACCTGCGACTGACGGGCACGACCCGAAGCTCGGGGCTGCCCTACGACTCCACGCCGGTCCTGGCCCGCGGCGGGCGAGCGCTCACCCTGACGGTGCAGAACGGCTCGATCCCCAACTACCACTGGCCGACCGACACGCCGGACCGGATCGACCCCGAGGTGCTGGGCCGGGCCCTAGAGGCGGGCCGGGAGATGATCGCGGCGATCGACCGCGGCGAAGCCGACCTCTAGGGACGGCGAACGGCGGACGCGGCGCTCGCAGTCGGCCGGGACTCCGGCGGGTTCCAGCCCGTACTCCCCGAGCGTCGCGAAGTCGATCAGCAGGTCCACCGCGTCGGCCAGCCGGGCGGCGATTCTCTTCTTCGTCTCGAACATGAGTTCGAAGGTAGGCGCGCCGCCGGACGTCTCCGTGAATCTGCAGCGCATCTTGCAGGGGGCGGCCCTCGCTTTCTGGGGGCGGCCCTCGCTGCTCTCGGAATATGGGGGAGTCGTTCCTCATCGCCCCCGCCGGCCGAAGCTGTGGGCGGCTGGGGCCACGGCTCGCAGTTCCGCGACGATCGCGGCCCGCCCGTCAACGTCGTCGTCTGCGGCGCCCTGCTCCCCGGAGCTGCGGGCGAGCCGCCGTTCGGCCATCTCCAGCACCTCGGCCGGCGGGCCCTGGTCGGGGCGCTCGACGGTCCCGAGCACCGAGGCCACGACGTTGATCGCCCCCTGCCGGCGCTCCAGGCGCCCCCTGGCACGCAGCAGAGGGGCGGTTCTGGCGATGCTGCGGAAGCGCTCGAAGACCGGCGGCGGGAGGATTACGTTCACGGTTCCCTCCTCGTCCTCGAGGAGCACGAAGACCACCCCCTTTGCGGTCCCCGGGCGCTGGCGGGCCACCACCAGGCCGGCCACCTCGACCTCGGTGCCCTCCGGCACCACCGGTAGGTCCGAGCTGAGCCGGACTCCGGGCAGGTCCCCTCGCAGGAGTCCCATCGGGTGGTCGCCGAGGGTCATCCCGGTGGACCCGTAGTCGGCCAGGAGCCGCTCCCAGCGGCCGAGGCGGGGCAGGTCCGGGGCGTCGGCGGGCTCCATCGGGAGGGGAAGCTGGGTGCCGGACCCCAGCCGCTCCCCGCCGCCCGCGACGCCAAGCCTCCAGAGCGCCCGCCTGCGACCGCCGCCCGCCTGAGTGGCCCCGCCGCCCTCCCCGGGCCGCGAGTGGCGGCCCTCGGAAACCGCGCCTCCGATCCCATCCACTGCCCCCGCCCAGGCGAGCCTCTCCAGACCGTCCCTGGAGACCCCCGAGCGCGAGGCTAGGTCGGCGATGCCCTCGTAGGGACCACCCCGCTCGCGCTCGGAGACGAGCGCCGCCATCTCCGCCTCCACGGCCCCCTTCACGTAGGCGAGCCCCACGCGGACCCCGACGGCCCCCTCGCCGGGCGGTCCTCCCGGCTCGGCCCGGCACAGCACGTGGCTGCGGTTGACGTCCACGGAAAGCACGGGGATGCCGCGGCGCTGGGCCTCGTGAACCAGGGAGTCGGGCGGGTAGAACCCCATCGGCTGCTCGTTGAGCAGCGAGGCGAGGAACTCAGGCCCGTAATGGACCCGCAGCCAGGCGGACTGGTAGGCGAGCAGCCCGAAGGCGACCGAGTGGGCCTTGGGGAAGCCGAAGCCCGAGAAGCCCTGGATCTGACGGTAGACCTTCTCGGCCACCGTGCGGGACACCCCGCGGGTGACCGCCCCCTCGACGAAGCGCTCGTGGTAGGCGCGCAGGGCCGCCTCGGAGCGCTTGCGGCTCATCGCGCGCCGCAGACCCTCGGCCTCTCCGGAGCTGAAGCCCGCGAGCGCCATCGCCACCTCGATCACCTGCTCCTGGAAGACGATCGCCCCGAGCGTCTCGCGCAGCACCGGCTCCAGCGACGGGTGGTCGTAGGGAACGCGGTAGCCCGGGTCCTCCCGCAGCAGGCGCCGTCGCTCGATGTAGGGGTGGATCGCGCCGCCCTGGATCGGGCCGGGACGGACCAGCGCCACCTGCACGGTGAGGTCGTCGAGGTCCCGGGGAAGGGTGCGCGGGAGCATCTGCATCTGGGCCCGGCTCTCGATCTGGAAGACGCCGGTCGTCTCGGAGCGGCGGATCGAGGCGAAGGTCTCGGAGTCGTCCAGCGGGATCCTCGAGAGGTCTATGCGCTCGCCCCGGACCCGCTCGATCTCCTCCACGCAGCGCTCCACGGCGGAAAGCATCCCGAGACCGAGCAGGTCGATCTTCAGGAAGCCGGCGTCCGCGCAGGAGTCCTTGTCCCACTGGGCGATCTGGCGGCCCTCCATCGCCGCCGGCACCGCCGGGCACATCTCGACCAGCGGCCTGGTCGAGATCACCATCCCCCCGGGATGCTGGGAGGGATGGCGGGGAAGGCCGAGCGCCTCCCCGCAGAGCTCGACCAGGCGCCGCCAGCGCACCGAACCGGCCCGCCGGGCGCCCAGGGCGGCGGTGACCTGTCCCTCGATCTCCTCCCGGCTGCCGTGGAAGTCCACCGCCCTCGCGGCCCGCTCGATCTCCCCGCCCGGCAGCCCCAGCGCCTTGCCGAGGTCCCGCACCGCACCCCGGGAGCGGTAGGTGGGGAAGGCGGCGACCAGCGCCGAGCGCTCGGCGCCGTAGCGCTCGTGGACGCGGGGGATCAGCCGCTCGCGGATGTCGCGGGGGAAGTCGAGGTCTATGTCGGGCACCGCGGTCACCTCGTCGTTGAGGAAGCGACCGGTGAACAGCCTCGCCTTCACCGGGTCCACGTGGGAGAGGCCGGTCAGGTGACAGACGATCGAGCTGACGCTCGAGCCGCGACCGCGACCGGGGGGCAGGACGGC
This sequence comes from Solirubrobacterales bacterium, assembly GCA_046330315.1. Taxonomy (GTDB): domain Bacteria; phylum Actinomycetota; class Thermoleophilia; order Solirubrobacterales; family 70-9; genus JAXLSZ01. The sequence continues at coordinate 140,808 of JAXLSZ010000011.1, read as the reverse complement.
CCGCACCGAGCCCGGCCCGCGGACCTCGGCGGCAACCTCCCGGGCCAGCTCGAGAAGCTCGCGGTGCAGGAGGAAGAACCCCGACAGCCCCAGCCTGCGGATGATCCCCAGCTCCTCGTCGAGGCGCCGCTCCGCCTCGCCGCGGTCCGGGGAGCCCGCGTAGCGGGACTCCAGCAGGTCCCGGCAGAGCACCGCCAGCCTGCGGTCGGCGCCGCGGTCCTCGGCTCCCGGGTAACGGTAGCCGAGCTCGCGGGTGAGGTCGAACTGCAGGCGCTCGGCGAGCCGGAGGGTCTCGCGGACCGCCTCGGGGTGCTCGCAGAAGCGCTCGGCCATCGCCGCGGGAGAGGCCATCGCGCAGCTCGAGTTGCCGCGACGCGCCGCCTCGGCCCCCTCCAGGGTGGTGCCCAGCCGCACGGCGACCAGGGCATCCTGAAGCCTGACCCGCGAGCGGTCGTGGCAGTGGACGTTGCCGGTGGCCACGGCCGGGACCCCGAGCGTCTCGGCGAGGCCCGACAGCCACCTGCTTCGGGCCCGGTCCCGGCGCCAGTAGGGTCGCTGCAGCTCGACCCGGAACCGCTCGGGCCCGAAGGCGGCGAGCAGCCTGCGGGCGACCGCCTCGGCAGCGGCGCCCTCGCCGCGCTCCCACCTCCCCGCCACGGCGCCCTCGCGCGCGCAGCCCGACAGGCAGACGAGCCCCTCCGAGCGCTCCTCGAGCCGCTGCAGCGAAACCCACGGCTGCCCCGCCCGACTCTGCGCCCCCTCCCGCGTGCCGGCGTGCGCCTCGGTCAGCAGCCGGCACAGGTTCCGGTAACCCTTCGCGTCCTCCACCAACAGCGTCACGTGCGCCGTCTCCAACCCCGCATGCGCCCTCCCGGGAGGACCCTCCGGCGCGGCCCCTCCCGCGGGTGGTGCGGATTGGGATGGACCACCCCGAGGAGCAACCGCACCGCAGGGGTGGTGGGCCCCAATCCGTGACAGGACCCGCGGGCCCGGCGCACCCGGAGGCTCTCCCGGGAGGGAGATGGTCAGCTCGGCGCCGGTGATGGGATGGACGCCCAGCGGCTTGCAGGCGTGGGCGAACTCCATCGAGCCCCAGACGCCGTCGTGGTCGGTGAGGGCGAGGGCCGGGTACCCGAGCTCGGCCGCGGAGGCGGCGAGCTCGACCGGCAGCGAGGCGCCGTCGAGGAAGGAGAAGGCCGAGTGGGCGTGCAGCTCGACGTAGGGGACCGGCCCGGGCCGGGGGGCCCGGATCCGACGCCTGCTCGCCGGCCCCGGAGAGGGCTCGGTGAAGAGCGGGGGGGAGGGGAACCCGTCCATCTCAGCCCCGCTGCAGAAACCAGGCCCCGGCCCGCGAGCGGAAGAGGACGACGTCCCTGCCGTCCTCGAGCACGACCTCCAGGTAGCGGCGGCGCAGCGGGCGCGGCGTCCACCAGCGGTCCTCGACGACCCAGTCCTCCCGGACCCCTCGACCCTGGCGCCGCCGACGGAGACGGGCGTGCCGCGGGCCCCGGTCCTGACCGACACCCGCCTCGGCTCGTACAGCCGGCGGACCGAGGGGCTCAACGGCCCCCTCGCGCACCGCGCCGCTCACGAGTCCGGGAAGGGGGTCAGCATCGCGCGGCGCTCCGGAACCCGCGAGGCGCCGTCCACCACCAGGGCCCTGAGCAGCGCATCGGGACCCGCGGCGGCCCTGGCCTGCCGCACGGCCTCGCCCAGTCGCCGCCTGCGCCGGTCGTCCCCGCAGCCCGCCAGCTCCTCCTGGGTGGAGGCCGGCGGGCCCAGCGAGCGGACCCGCAGGGTCAGGGCGGATGCGGGACCCGGCAGCGCCGCCAGCTTCGGAGCCAGGGCGAGCCCGAGGACCACCGGGGAGGCGCTGGGACTGCGCAGCGCCAGGCCCGCGCTCCAGCTTCCTCCGCCCGCCAGCGAGGCGCCGAGGTCGAGGGCCCGCACCGTCCTGCCACGCCGGTCGGGAGACGCGAGCAACCGGTCCACCAGCAGCGCCAGGGCTCTCTCGAGCTGCCCGCCGGCGACCTCCTCGGGAAGCTCGAGGGTTTCGGAGAGAGCCTCGGGGCGGGGGCGGGGGCGGGGCGGGTCGTCCTCTCCCCGGGCCAGCCTCAGCGCTCTCGTCCCGAGCGGGCCGAAGCGGTCGGCGACAGAGGCGGCCGGCAACTCCGCGAACGCCCCCAGCGTGCCGATGCCCAGCCGCTCGAGATCGCCAAGGAGCCGCCGCTCGTCACGCTCGCCGGGGCCGAGCCGCCCGGCCAGCGTCCCGACCCCCAGGGGCGCGAGGAATTCCCTGAGCGACCCCGATGGGACGACCGGCGCACAGAGCCCCCGGCGCACAGAGCCCCCGCTCCCCCGGCGCACAGAGCCCCCGGGCGCCGTGCGCGCGCCTGCTTCGAGCGCCGCCGCATAGGCCGCGAAGCGGGTCGGGGCGGCGGCCAGCCGGACCGGCAGCCGGGCCGCCCTCGCGGCGGCCCCCAGCGTCCCGGCGGTGCCCCCGTGGATCGCCCGCAGGCCGTCGGCCCTGAAGAAGGCCTCGCCGGGGCGGTCGGACTCCACCCCGGCACCGATCCCCTCCAGGCGCGTCAGGACCGCCTCCCAGAGTCGGTCGGCCGCACCGGGGTCCGGCGGCAGCAGCACGAGCATGGGGCAGCGCGAGAGCGCTTCCCCCAGCCGCATCCCGGCGCGCACCCCGTGAGCCTCGGCCGACCCCGAGACCTCGCCGACCCGCTGTTCCGCGCCCGGCGCAGGGGCGACGGCGGCAGGCTCGCGCAGAAGCTCTCGGCGGTCCTCGCAGGCGGCTATCAGCGAGAAGCGGGGGACAAGTGCGCAGACCACCTCCATACGAACATATGTTCGTATAAAAAGGCAGCGGAGTCAAGGGTGGGATGATCAGCCCGTGAAGAGCAACCCGGCCAAGGCCTCGCTCGCGGCCCTCATCGTCCCGATCGCCCTGGCCGCTCCCGGCTGCGGGGGCGGCGGGGAGACGATCCGCGGCACCGGTCTGCCCCCGGGGCACGAGGGCGTGGAGGTGATCAGCAGGTGGGTCGGCGCCCTGAGCCGCGGCGACGTCTCGGCTGCCGCGAAGCTCTTCGCGCTGCCGGCCGTGGTCGAGAACGGCACGCCTCCGATCAGGCTGCGCACCCGCGAGGACGCGGTCGTCTTCAACCGCAGCCTGCCCTGCGGGGGTCGCCTGGTCGGCGCCCGGCCGGAGGGGCGTTTCATCGCCGCCACCTTCAGGCTGACCGATCGCCCGGGCGGGGCCTGCGGCTCGGGGGAGGGAACGCTGGCCCGGGCCGAGTTCCTGATCCGCGCCGGGAAGATCGCCGAGTGGCGGCGCCTCCCGGATCGGGCGCCGGCGACCGGGCCCAGCGGCCCGATCGTCTAACCCCCCGCGACGTGGGACCTCTGAACCCCCGCCGGCGAATGGCTAGAGGTCCCACGTCGGGGGAGGGGCGGGCGGCGAGGGCTCAGAGACCCTCGCCAAGGCTCTCCCAGGCCTCCAGCTTGGCGCGGATCCGGTCGACCGTCTCAGCCGTGAACTCGGTGGTGGAGGCGTGCCCGCCGAGGTCGGGTGTGCGGACCCCGGCCGCGGAGCACTCCAGGACCGCCTCGTAGATCGCCCGCGAGGCGCGGGCGGCCGGCCCGCGGTCCTTCCCCTGGCCCGCGTAGTGCAGCAGGGCCGCGCAGGCGAGGATCATCGCCATCGGGTTGGCGATGTCCTTGCCGAGCAGGACCGGGGCCGTGCCGTGCGGCGCCTCGGCCATCGCGACGGTGGTCTCGAGGTCCTCATCGAGGCCCAGGAGCACCGACTCGGCGCCGGCGATCGAGCCGAACAGCGGCAGGACCAGGTCGGAGAGGAGGTCGCCGTCGCGATTGAGCGCGGGGATCACCATCGGCTCGTCGGCGGCGCCGGTCACCAGCCCGGCATAGGTCGCATCGATCAGGACCGGCTGGTAGGGAACCTCGGGGTGACGCTCGGCCGCGGCGTCCATCTCCTCCTTGAGCATGCCCTCGTAGACGGGGCTGACCGTCCACTTCGGGCCCCCGTAGACCTTCCCCGAGATCCCCGCCGCGGTGCGGAAGGAGTACTCGGCCACGGCCCGGCAGATCGGGCGTTGGATCGTCTCGGTGCGGTGGGCGACCTCGGCGGGGCCGGCCCCCTCGCGCCACTCCCGCGCGCCGTAGGCGTCCCCGACCGCCATCCTGCAGACCGAGATCCGGTGGTGGACCCCGGCGATTGGGGTGACCCCGGGGAGGCGGCGGCCGGTGCGGATGATCACCTTGCCGCCGATCTCCTCGCGGAGGATGCGGTTTGGGGACCCGACGTCGCCGGCCCCCTCCGGGGTGATCGTGGCCGCCTTCAGGCCCAGTCCGCACCCGGCCATCGCCTCGGCTGCCTCGTGAACCACGCCGTTGGAGGTCTCCCGCCGCCGCTCCAGGGACAGGTCGAAGGTCTCGGTGTCCAGCGGGACCCCGATCAGATCCGGGTCGAGCACCCGCAGCGCCTGCTCGAGCAGCTCCTGCCCCGTCTCGTCCCCCTCCATCACGACTATCCGGAGCGGATCCATGCCCGCAACCTACCGCCCGCCGAACTTCAAGTTCCAGCTGATAATCAGCGCTAACTCTGGTTTCGGCCGGGGTCCTTCGAGGTAGCGGCGCTCGTCTCCAGGCCGAGCCGATCGGCGTTGGCGGCCAGGGCGTCGATCACCACGCCGATGTGCTCGTCGAGGTCGACCCCCAGCTCCTCGGCCGCTCGGATGAGCTGGTCGCGGTCCACGGCGGCCGCGAAGGAGGGCTGCTTCATCTTCTTTCGAACCGACTTCGGCCTCATCCCGGCGATCCCCGTCGGCCGGACCATCGCGCAGGCCGAGACGAAGCCGGACATCTCGTCCACGGCGTACAGCGCTCTGGCCATGTCGGTCTCCCGGGGGACGCCCAGGTAGTCGGCGTGCCCGGCGACGGCGTCGATCACCTCGTGCGGGCAGCCGCGCGCTTCGAGTTCGCGCAGCGCGTGGCGGGGGTGGCCGGTCTCGAGGTCCGGGAAGCGCTCGTAGTCGAGGTCGTGGAGAAGGCCGGTGAGGGCCCAGAGCTCCTCGTCACCGCCCATTCGCAAGGCGTAGGCCCGCATCCCGGCCTCCACGGCGAGCGCGTGCCTGCGAAGCGACTCGGACTTCGTCCACTCACAGAACAGCCGCCAGGCTTCGTCGCGGCTCGGAACGCCCATCGCTTCGTCGCGGCTCGGAACGCCCATCGCTTCGTCGCGGCTCGGAACGCCCATCGCCGCTGTTAGGCTACCCGTCTCCGTCAGTGCTTGGCCGGCGGGGGGCCGGCCCCGCCGAAACCCCTGATTTGCAGGCATTTCCAATGGAGAAATTCGTCATCCAAGGTGGAGTCGCGCTGTCCGGCGAGGTCACTGCGGCCGGCAACAAGAACGCCGCGCTGCCGATCCTCGCCGCGGCGCTGCTGACCGACGAGCCGCTGGTCGTCCACAACGTGCCGCGGATTCGCGACACGGAGGCCCAGCTCGCCCTGCTCGAGCGGCTCGGCGTGGACGTCTGCTGGCTCGCCGACAACAGCCTGCGGCTGCAGGCCCGCGAGGTGGCCGATCCCACCGTCGACGAGGAGCTCTCGAGCCGCATCCGCGCCTCCTTCCTTCTCGCCGGCCCGCTGCTGGCCCGCTTCGGCAGGGCGCAGATGCCGCCGCCGGGAGGGGATTTCATCGGTCGGCGCCGCCTCGACGCTCACCTCGACGCCTTCGCCGCGCTGGGCGCGCGGATCGGGGGCGACCGCCGCATCGAGATCACCGCCCCGCCCACCGGCCTGAAGGCGTGCGGGATCTTCATGGACGAGCCGTCCGTGATGGGGACCGAGAACGCGCTGATGGCCGCCTCCCTGACGCCCGGTCCGACGACGATCTCCAATGCGGCCTGCGAGCCCCACGTCCAGGACCTGGCCCGGCTGCTGAGCCAGATGGGGGCCCAGGTCGACGGGATCGGCTCCAACGTGATGACCGTTCACGGCCAGGACAGCCTCGGGGGCGCCGAGCACACGGTCTGTCCCGACCACATCGAGGTTGCCAGCTTCATGGCGCTGGCGGCTGCAACCGGCGGCGAGCTGCGGGTCCGCGATGCCGAGCCCGCCGACCTGGTGACGATCAGGCGCCAGTTCCAGCGCCTCGGCTTCCAATCGGTGATCGAGGGGCGCGACGTGATCGTCCCGCCGGGACAGAACCTCAGGGTCCGGGACGACATGGGCGACGCGATCCCCAAGATCGAGGATGGCCCCTGGCCCGCCTTCCCCGCGGACCTGACCTCGATCGCGCTGGCGCTGGCCACGCAGGCGGAGGGGACGATCATGATCTTCGAGAAGATGTTCGAGAACCGCCTCTTCTTCGTCGACAAGCTGGTCGCGATGGGCGCTCGGATCACGCTGTGCGATCCCCACAGGGCGATGGTCAGCGGTCCGAGCCGTCTTCACGGTGAGCGTGTCGAGAGCCCCGACATCCGCGCCGGCATGGCGATGCTCATCGCCGCGCTGGCGGCCGAGGGAACCTCGGAGATCGGCAACATCAGCCAGATCGACCGCGGCTACGAGCAGATCGACGAGCGCCTGCGCGCCCTCGGCGCCCACATCGAGCGGGTCAGCGCCGACGTCCCCGCCTGAGCGCCCGGCGACGCTCGGGTCGCGACACTATCTCGCGCCCCCCGCGGACGGGCGGCCATCTCTCCTGCTCCCGGTGGGGCTCGGTCGCCGCTCCTCCAGCTCCCGGTGGGGCAATGGTCGGCGGCTCTCCTGCCCGGGGCGGCCGCGACTTTCGAGCACTCCCTCTCTAGTGTCCGCACCATGAGCCCGCCGATCCACCCGACGCCGCCGGGCACGCGCGACGTGCTCCCCGACGAAATGCGCGAGCTGCGGCGGCTCCACCTGGCGCTGATCGAGGTTTTCGAGCGCTTCGGCTACGGCGAGGTCGCGACCCCGACGATCGAGTACGACGAGGTGATGTCGCGGGGGGACGGCCGCGGCGTCGCAGGCGCCTACCGCTTCTTCGACGAGCAGGGGGAGCTGCTCTCCCTGCGCTCCGACATGACGGTCCCGATCGCCCGGCTCGCGGCGACCCGATTCGCGGGCGCCGAGCCGCCGATACGCCTCTGCTACGTGGCGCCGGCCTACCGCGCCGTGCGCCCCCAGCGCGGCCAGATGCGCGAGTTCACCCAGGCCGGGGTGGAGCTGGTCGGCGCCGCGGCGCCGGACGGCACCGCCGAGGTCATCGAGGTCCTCTCGGCCTCCCTCGACGCCGCCGGTCTCGACCGGGCGCTGATCGGGCTCGGCGACGCGGACCTCTACCGCCAGCTCCTGGCGGAGCTCGGGATCGAGGGGACCGAGCGTGACGCGGTGCTTGAGAGCCTCGCTTCCCACGACCTGGTCGGGCTGGAGCGGCGGCTCTCGCTGATCGAGGGGCTCGACGCCGAGCGCTGCCGGACCCTCGTGGCGCTCAGCCAGCTTCGCGGCGGGCCGGAAGTGCTCGACCGCGCCCGGGAGCTGGGCGGGGAGGCGGTCGAGCGGGCGGGATCGAGGCTTCAGGAGACCTACGAGGCGCTGCGGGAGCGCGGAGCCGAGGCCAGGGTCCGGCTCGACCTCGGGCTGCTGCGCGACCTCGGCTACTACACGGGGGCGATCCTCGAGGTCTACGACCCGGCGCTCGGCCACATCCTGGGCGGCGGCGGGCGCTACGACGGCCTGCTGGCGAAGTTCGGGCCGGACCTGCCCGCGGCCGGCTTCGCGCTCTACGTCGAGAGGGTCCACGTGGCGCTGATCGAGGAGGAGGGCCGAAGGCGCGGCGACCCGCAGGGGGGTGGCGAGCGGTGAGCGGGATCGCGGGATCGCTGGAGCCGAAGGGCGGCGGCCCGGTCAAGCTGGCCGTGCCCCGCGGTGCGCTCTTCGCGGAGACGCTGGACGCGCTCGAGGCGGCGGGGATACCCACCGCCGAGCTTCGGGGCTCATCGCGCTCGCTGATGTTCGACGCCGGCGGTATCACCCTGGTCACGATGCGGCCGTCCGACGTCCCGACCTACGTGGAGGCCGGGGCCGCCGACGTGGGGATAACGGGCAAGGACGTGCTGCTCGAGCAATCCGACCGGGTCCTATACGAGCTCGCCGACCTCGGCTTCGGGCGGTGCCGGATGGTCCTGGCCGAGCGCCGCGGCGGGAACAGGCTCGGCGAGTCGGAGCGCCGCCTCGGCGCCGTCCGGATCGCCACCAAGTACCCACGGGTCACCGAGCGCCACTTCGAGGCGACCGGGCGCCAGGCGGAGGTGATCGAGGTCAAGGGGTCGGTCGAGCTCGCCCCCCTGTGCGGGCTCGCCGACGGCATCGTCGACCTCGTGGCCACCGGGAACACGCTGGCCGAGAACGACCTCGAGGAGCGCGAGGTGATCGCCACCTGCACGGCGCGGTTCGTCGCCAACAGGGTTGCGCACAAGCTTCGCGCCGAGGAGGTCGACGACCTGATGGACAAGCTCGGGGAGGCGCGTCCCCGATGAGGGTTCACACCGTCGAGTGGGACGGGGCCGACCCGGCCGGGCTGGCGCGCAGCCTCCGCTCGCGGGTCGCAGAGCCCGAAGGGATCCGCGAGGCGGTCGGCGCGATCGTCTCGCGCGTCGCCTCGGAGGGGGACTCGGCTGTGATCGAGCTCGGGGAGCGCTTCGACGGGTCCCGCCCGGCGAGCCTCAGGGTCGCCAAGGAGGAGGTCGAGGCCGCTTCCTCGACGCTCGACAGCGCCTTCGTGGAGGCCCTGCGGATCGCCGCCCGGAACGTGCGCACGGTCGCCGAGGCCCAGCTCGCCGCCGGTCCGGTCGAGGTCGGGCTTCCGGAGGGCCATGTGGTGACGATCCGCGAGGTGCCGGTCGGCAGCGCGGGGGTCTACGCGCCTGGCGGCGGAGCCGCGCTGGCCTCGACGGTGCTGATGTGCGCGATCCCGGCGCACGTCGCCGGCGTCGAGCGGATCGTGGTCGCCTCGCCTCCCGGCCCCGAGGGGCACGTGAGCGCCGCGGTTCTGGCAGCCTGCGCGGAGGCCGGCGTGCGGGAGGTCTATGCGATCGGAGGTGCCCAGGCGATCGCCGCCCTGGCGCTGGGCACCGAGAAGGTGGCGCCGGTGGACGTCGTGGTCGGGCCCGGCAACCCCTACACGCAGGAGGCCAAGCGCCAGCTCTTCGGCCGGGTGGGCGTCGACGGGATAGCCGGCCCCTCGGAGCTGATGGTGATCGCGGACCGGGGCGCCCGCCTCGACTGGGTGGCGCTCGACCTCTGCGCTCAGGCCGAGCACGGCGCCGACAGCCCGCTGATCCTCGCCTCCGAGGACACCGGCGTGCTCGAAGAGGTCGCGGCCTCGGTCGAGCGCGCGGCCGCGGAGCGCCCCAGCGTCACCGACGCGCCTTTGACCCTGGTCAGGGTCCCGGGGCACGAGGCGGCGCTGGCCCTGGCGGAGGCCTTCGCCCCCGAGCACCTCCAGCTCGCCGGCGAGCGGGCCGAGGCCCTCGCCGGGTTGGTGACGACGGCCGGGTGCGTGTTCGTCGGCCCCCACAGCGGCACCGCCTTCGGCGACTACGCGTCCGGCTCCAACCACGTCCTCCCGACCGGCGGCGCCGGCCGCTTCCAGGGCCCGCTGGGGCCCGCCGCCTTCCGCAGGCGGATCGCGAATGTAAGCTTGCCCGGCCCCGCAGCGGCGGCTCTCGCGCCGTCAGTGGATGCGCTCGCAAGGGCGGAGGGGCTACCGGTGCACGGCGAGTCGGCGAAGGCCAGAGAATGAGCAGAGCGGCGGAGAAGGTCCGGGAGACCAGAGAGACCGAGGTGAGCCTCGCGCTCGACCTCGACGGCGGTGAGTTCTCGACCGCGACCGGGGTGGGGTTCCTCGACCACATGCTCGAGCTGGTCTCGCGGCACGGGCGGATCGGCCTGCGGGTAAAGGCGAGCGGCGACCTGGAGACCGGGGCCCACCACACGGTCGAGGACATCGGCATCGTGTTCGGCTCGGCGCTCGACGAGGCGCTGGGCGACCGCGCCGGGATCGGGCGCTACGGGTCCGCCCTGGTGCCCATGGACGAGTCCCTGGCCCGCTGCGCGCTGGACATCTCGGGCCGGCCGCTGTGCGTGTTCGACGCCGACATCCCGGCGACATCGATCGCCGGCTTCGACACGGAGCTCTGCGAGGAGTTCTTCCGTGCGTTCGCGGCATCGGCCAAGCTGACGCTCCACGTTGGGGTCCTCTACGGCAGCAACGCCCACCACATGATCGAGGCCTGCTTCAAGGCCTTCGCGCGGGCGCTGCGCGATGCCGTGGCCCTCGATCCCGCCGAGAGCGGCGTGCCGAGCACCAAGGGGAGCCTGAGGGACTGACCCGCCTGGCGATCCTCAACTACGGCATGGGCAACCTGCGCTCGGTTGCGAAGGCCTGCGAGCACGTCGGCGTCGAGGCCGTGGTGACCGCCGACCCGGAGGAAGCGGGGGCGGCGGACGGGGTCATCCTGCCGGGGGTCGGCGCCTTCCCCAAGGCGATGGGGCCGGTGCGGGAGCGCGGCTTCGAGCGCCTCCTCGCCGAGCGGGTGCGAGACGGGCGCCCGGTCCTCGGGATATGCCTCGGCATGCAGCTCCTGTTCGGCTCCTCGACCGAGCTGGGCGGGTGCGAGGGGCTGGGGCTGCTCGACGGTGAGGTGAGCGGACTGCGCGCCCCGGGACTGAAGGTCCCCCACATCGGCTGGTCCCCGGTTCGCTGGGAGCGGGAATCCGCCCTGGTCGCCGGGATCCCCCCGGAGACACCCTTCTACTTCGTGCACTCCTTCGCGGCAAGACCCGCCAGGGGGGACACCCTGGGCACCGCCGCCTACGGAGAGCGCTTCGCCTGCGCCGTCGAGCACGGCTCCCTCTACGGCGTCCAGTTCCACCCCGAGAAGTCCTCGGCGGCCGGACTGGCGCTGCTCTCCAACTTCGCGGGGATCTGCGCCGTGTCCCGGGTCGCGGCGTGACGGCGCCCACGCCACTCCGATCCCCGCGTCGCCTCGCGATGCCGGGCTCCCGCATCCGACCCGACGTCCCGGCATGATCCTCTACCCGGCGGTGGACATCCGCGGCGGCCGGGCCGTGAGGCTGCTGCGCGGCGACTACGACCGCGAGACCGTCTACGAGGACGACCCGGCCGCGGCGGCGGCGCGATGGGCTGGGCAGGGGGCGCGCTTCCTGCACGTCGTCGACCTCGACGGCGCCCGCTCTGGCCGGCCCGCCAACCTCGACGCTGTCGCTCAGATCGTGGCCTCGGCGCCCTGCCCGGTACAGGTGGGCGGGGGACTGCGCGACCTCGGCGCGCTGGAGGCGGCGCTGGAGGCGGGCGCCCGGCGGGTGGTGATCGGGACCGCGGCGCTGCGCGACCCCGGGTTCCTCGACGCCGCGCTCGAGCGCCACGGGGACGCGGTGGTCGTATCGGTGGACGCGCGCGCCGGACGGGTCGCGCTCTCCGGCTGGACCGAGGTGGGGGACACCGCAGCCACCGACGCGGTCGCTGCGCTGAGCGGCCGGGGGGTGCCCAGGTTCCTGTTCACCCCCATCGAGGTCGACGGCACGATGGACGGGCCGGGCCTCGACCAGCTCGCCTCGGTCGCCGCAGCGACCGAGGCCGCGGTGATCTACTCGGGCGGGGTGGGCGAGATCGACGACCTCCACGCCCTCGCCGGCTCAGCCCCCTCCAACGTGGAGGGCGCGGTCGTAGGCCGGGCCCTCTACGAGGGCCGCTTCACCGTCGCCGAGGGCCAGGCGGCGCTGGAGCGCGGGGCCGGAGGCGCGTGAGCCCGCCGTCGCCTCGCCCCCTCTGTGTGGACTTTCCATGCCCATAGCAGCAGAACTTCACACGGACCCGATTGGACCCCTAGGAAGTTCGCCTGATGTAGATCCGGCGAAGGCGCCAGGCCGGGGGGAAAGGACCCCTAGGAAGTTCGCCTGATGTAGATCCGGCGAAGGCGCCAGGCCGGGGGGAAAGGACCCCTAGGAAGTTCGCCTGATGTAGATCTGACGAAGGCGCCAGGCCGGGGTGCGGCGGACCGCGGCGAGGGCGAGGTCGAAGCTGTGGATGCGGGCGGCCAGCGCGAACCGCTCCCAGCGGGCCCGCAGGCGCACCGCGGAGGGGGGCACCGGGTGTCCCCGCTCGTAGCCGAAGGCCTCCAGGGCGTCGGCGGCGATCGCCTCGAAGAGTTCGGCGTCGGCCGCCGACATCTGCTCGCGCCAGCGGCGCAGGCCCTGCCTCGGAGGCTCGGCGAGCACCGGGTGGTCGGGCATCGCGCCACGGTCGACGCGCTCGTGGTAGGCAAGCATCGCCGGGTCGTAGGCGAGGCCGAGGAACCCGCAGAGCTCCCGGAGCCGTGCCTCGGGCTCGGCGACCAGGTCCTCGTAGCGGAGCTCCCTGTAGCGGCCGGCCGCGGCGCCCGCGCCGAACCGTCGCGCCGCCAGGACCTCGCGCCGCCACTGCGCGGCGAACGAGCCGACCGCGCGCGGCCGCGCCCAGTTGAACCTCGGCTTGCGGCGCATCCCCAGGAAGGAGAGGGCGGCGTCGCGCCCGTCCCGGACCAGGTGCACGTACAGAGCCCCCGGGAACGCCCTCTCGAGGACCGAGAGGCGCTGCATGTAGGAGGGGGTCTTGTCGCCGTAGCGCGGCTTGCCGCGAAGACCTGCGTAGGTGCCGTAGATCGCGGCGATCAGCTCGTCGAATCGCGGCTCGGCGGGCAGCCGCCCGGCCACTGCCTCGGGGTCGACGCCCCAGTCGCGAAGGCGCGCGAGGCGGCCGAGGTCCTCCAGGGCCGCCGCCCGGTCGGGCCGCTCGCCGTGGCGGTCCCAGAGCTGGGGGACGAAGTAGGACTCGCCCGGAATCGCCAGGTCGGGGTGGGAATCGAGCATCTCCTTGAGCAGCGTCGTCCCGCTTCGCGAGACCCCGAGGACGACCACGGGGGGCTGCGCCTCCACACTCCCTGAAGCCGTCGGCGACCGATCGCTCATCAACCCGGGTTCTAGCCGAAAGGGCCCCGGGCGGGAGACCGGCCAGGAGAGATTCGGCCCAAGCCGTCGGTCACCCCTGATCCGGCGAACGCCCTCGGCCGCTTCTCCTCGAAGCGCAGGATGCCGCTTCTCCTCGAAGCGCAGGATGCCGCTTCTCCTCGAAGCGCAGGATGCCGCTTCTCCTCGAAGCGCAGGATGCCGCTTGTCCTCGAAGCGCAGGATGCCGCTTCTCCTCGAAGCGCAGGATGCCGCTTGTCCTCGAAGCGCCGGCAGCGGGGGCCGTGACGCGGGATACTGACGAGAAGGTGTCGCAGCAGAACGTGGAGATCGTGCGGCAGATCTGGGATGCGGACCGGCGGCGGGATCTCCGCGCCGTGCGGGACCTCTATTCGGAGGAGATCGAGTGGGAGGACAACACCGGCCTCTGGGGCGACTGGGGTACCGCCCGCGGCCCGGACGGCGTGGCGGAGGCCTGGCGACGGTGGTACGAAGCGTTCGAGGAGGTTCGGCACGAGTGGATCGAGGTGGCCGACTCGGGAGACGACGTGATCGTCACCTACCGCACGTTCGCGCGTGGGCGCGGGAGCGGCCTCAGCGTCGATCAGGCGATCACCCTGCTCTGGACCCTGCGGGACGCGAGGGTCGTGCGGGTCCGGGCCTTTGCGGAGCGGTCTGAGGCGATTGAGGAGGCCGGGCTGGGGAAGTGATGCCAAGCCCGGGCCGGCCGAGCGCGGCTCGGGCGCCTCCGCTGGCTACGCTGATCGGAATGGTCCTTCGCCGCGTCATACCCTGCCTCGACGTCGACCGCGGCCGCGTGGTCAAGGGCACCAACTTCGTCGGCCTGCGCGACGCGGGCGACCCGGTCGAGCTGGCCGAGCGATACGACGCCGAGGGGGCCGACGAACTCGTCTTCCTCGACATCACGGCGTCCCACGAGGACCGGGAGACGATCGTCGAGCTCGCCCGGCGCACAGCCGACAACGTCTTCATCCCGTTCACGATCGGAGGGGGGATCCGCACGGTCGCCGACGCCCAGGCGGTGCTCGACGCCGGGGCCGACAAGGTCTCGGTCAACTCGGCCGCGCTGGCCCGGCCGGAGCTGCTCACCGAGCTGGCCGAGGTGTTCGGCGCCCAGTGCGTGGTGATCGCGATCGACGCCAAGCGCCGGAACGAACCCTCAAGTGCCACCGACCCCGCCGCCCGCGGACACGAAGCGGAGGAGGCGGCGGGCAGTGATTTCGACGTCTACGCGAACGGCGGCAGGAAGCTCGTCGAGGGCAGGGAGGCCGTGGCCTGGGCGCGCGAGGCGTGCGAGCGGGGGGCGGGGGAGGTGCTGCTGACCAGCATGGACCGCGACGGCACCGAGAATGGCTACGACCTCGAGCTGACCTCGGCGGTCTGCTCGGCGGTCGCGGTCCCCGTGATCGCCTCGGGGGGGGCGGGGCGGCTGGAGCATCTCAGCGAGGCCGTGCTGCAGGGCGGCGCCGACGCGGTCCTTTGCGCCTCGATCTTCCACTACGGCACCCACACGATCCGCGAGGCGAAGGAGCGGATGGCCGCCGACGGCATCCCGGTGCGGCTCGGGGCGCCCTCTCCGGCTCCCTAGCCCTGCGAGAGCATCTGGGCGAGACCGGCGACGCCTGTGGTGCGCAGGACCTCGAAGCGATCGAGCGCGTAGGGCCGGTCGCTGCTGGCATATCCGGGGACCTCGGTCGTCGCCCCCCGGTAACCGGCGGCCTCGACCGCGGCCTCGGCGGCCGCGTCGAAGCGGCCGGACGGGTAGCAGAAGTTGTCCACCGGCACGCCGTACTCCCGGCGCAAAATGGCCCGCGACCCCTGCAACTCCTCCCGCAGCCCGGCGGCGTCAAGCGTGGTGAGGTCGAGGTGGTGGGTGGTGTGGGAGGCGAGCTCCCACCCGGCCCCGATCATCGCCTCGACGTTGCTGGTGTAGAGGTCCGAGCCCTCGGCCTTGAGGTTCAGCACGCCGGGCCAGCCGTGGCGGCGCAATTCGGGCAGGGCGAAGGTGAACTGGGGCCGGTAGCCGTCGTCGAAGGAGATCACGATCGGCTTGCGCGGAAGCGTCCCGTCCTCGTACCAGGCGCGCTGGACCTCGTCGAGGGTCACCGCCTGGTAGCCGTGGCGGTCTAGCCAGTCCATCTGGCGGGAGAACATCGTGCGGCCGGTATAGAGGCCGGGGTAGGCGGTGCCGGGCGGCGGGGCTCCGAGGACGTGGTAGGCGAGGATCGGCACCGGCCCGGGGTGCGGGCCCCAGCCGGGCTGGGGAGTCGCGTTGCGGACCATCCCCGCCGAGCCGCCCTGCACCCCGCCGCCCCCGGACGCGGAGCGGAGGAGGCGGCGGGCATCGGTTCCCCCGGACGCGGAGCGGAGGAGGCGGCGGGCATCGGTTCCCCCGGACGCGGAGCCGGAGTTCTGCCCGATCTGGCCGGAGGCCGGCCCCCCGTTGCCGCCGGGCGCGTTCCCTCCGGAGTCCGGCCGGGTCAGCGCGACGGCGATCGCGACGACCGCCAGCGCACCCACGGCCAGGCCCCCGAGCGCGGCGAGCCGGCGCCGGCGGACCCGCCGGCGCTGCTCAGCCCGGCGAGCCGCCAGGCGCTCCGGTACCCGGCGCTGCTCCACCGGCGTCTCCGCCCTTCTTGCCGCCTCGCCTCTTCGGCTCGACCGGCTTCAGCGCGCTGATGCTCGAGTAGCCGGTCAGGTAGATGCGCCGGCCATCGGAGATCACCGGCATGTAGGCGCCCGTGTGGTAGGTGAACTTCTTGCTGCCGTCGGCGAGGCCGAGCCCGTAGGTGGTCGTCCCCTCGAAGGTGGCCCCGTAGACGATGTCCCCGATGATGCTGAGCGATCCGATCACCGAGCCGCCCGCGTCGAAGGTCCAGCGCGGCTCCCCGGCCTTTGCGTCGAGCGCGTAGATGGTGCCGTCGAAGGACCCGATGTAGATGGTCGGCGGGGTGTCCTTGGTATCGGCCGCCGCCGGGCCCGAGTAGACGTAGCCCCCGGTCGAGAAGCTCCAGATCAGTCGTCCGGTCTTCTGGTCGAAGCTGTAGACGCGGTCGTCGTTGTTGCCGGCGAAGACGCGCCCGAACGCCACGGCGGGGGTCGAGTAGAACTCGCCACCCTGGCCGAGGCCGGCGCCGAGGTCGCTGCTCTGCCACTTGATCGCCCCGTCGCGGGCCCGGACGGCGTTCATCGAGCCGCCGTAGTCGCCGACGTAGATGACTCCCCTCTCGTAGGAGGGCGACCCCTTGACCGCGCCGCTCAGCTGCGTGGCCCAGATCGTCCTCCCGCTGCGCGTGTCGAGCGCGTAGAGCTGGTCGGGGGAGCAGTCGCAGCCGAAGATCACCCTGCGGCCCACCACGATCGGCGAGGACTCGGCGATGCCGGGCACCGGCCGCCTCCAGTTCGTCCTCCCGGTGCGGGCGTCGAGGGAGAGGACCTGACCGGGCCCGAGGTTGACGATGTAGAGGCTGCCCTTCGAGTAGGTGGGCGAGGAGGCGTTGCGGGTGGCGATCCGCCGCTCCCACATCACCTTGCCGGTGTCCGCGTCCAGTGAGTAGGCGAAGCCGTTGTTGTTGACGAAGAACAGGCGGCCGTGGCACCCGAGCCCGCTGCCGCGCTCGCAGAGCCCCCGCGCCTTGACGAAGATCGGCGGGAACTCGAGCAGCGGCTTGTCGCCGTATTTCCAGATCCGCTCGAATGGAGGCTTGACCTTGCTGGCCGGCAGGTAGCGGGTGTGGATCCGGTTGAGGCCGAACATCGGCCAGTTCGTGGTGCGGATCACCGGTTTTGGCGGCTTCTGCGGCTTGATCGGCGCGTCGCGGTGCACGTCGGCGGGACGTTTGAGGAACTCGTACGCGGCGAAGGCGATGCCTCCCAGCACGAGGACGGCCCCGACGATCGCCGCCGCGAGCTTGCGGCGATCGTGCCACCACGGGGCGGAGGCGCGCCCCGCCGCGTTGGCGCCTGATGTCGGCGAATCGACCATCCGGGGAGGGGGTCATGGTACGGAACAGGGCCAATGCCAATGCCGAAACGGACTGGACGGGGCCGGTGACCGGCCGGCGGCGCACCCTGGAGACCGACCTGCGGGGAGCGCTTCGTCGCGCGCTCCCGCAGACGCCCCGGCTGCTCGAGGCGGCCGCGGGCAGCCCCGTCTACCTGGTGGGCGGGGCGGTGCGCGACCTGCTCCTCGGCCTCGACCCGGCCGAGATAGACCTGGTCACCGAGGAGGACCCCCGGCCCCTCGCCGCCCGGCTCGGGGGCTCCGTCGTGGAGCACCCCCGTTTCGGGACGGCGAGCCTCGAGCTGGACGGCGTGCCGGTGGACGTCGCCCGCGCCCGCAGCGAGACCTACTCGGACCCCGGCGCGCTCCCAGCCGTCGTTCCCGCCACCCTGCGCGAGGACCTGGGGCGGCGCGACTTCACGGTCAACGCGATGGCGGTGCCGCTCGGGCCCGACCCCGCGCTGATCGATCCCCACGGCGGCCGGGAGGACCTCGAGCGCGGCCTGCTGAGAGTCCTGCACGGCCGCTCCTTCACCGATGACCCGACCAGGGCCCTGCGCGCCGCCCGCTACGCGGCCCGCTTCGGCTTCGAGCTGGAGCCGGCGACTGCCGGGCTGATCGCCGCGACCGACCTCTCGACGGTCTCCGGGGAGCGCCGCCGGGCCGAGCTGCTGCGGATCTGCGCAGAGCCCAGCGCTCCCCGGGCGCTTCGCCTGCTGGAGTCCTGGGGACTCGTCGAGCTGCGCGAGGGGGGCGCGGAGCTGGCCGGGCGGGTTCGCGAGGTCCTCTCGGCGGCGCCGTGGAGCGAGATTGCGCCGCTCGCCGAGACCGTCCTGGCCGCCGCCCTGGGCCCGCCGGGGCGCGAGGGGGAGCTCGCCGCCTCGGCACCCTCTCGGCCGTCGCAGGGCTACGAGCTCGCCCGGGGCCGGGAGGGGACCGAGCTGGCGATCGCCCGGGCGATGGGGGCCACGTGGCTGGACGACTACGTCTCCGAGTGGAGCCGCGTCGAGCTGGTGATCGGCGGCGACGACCTGATCGCCGCCGGGGTTCCGCGGGGCCCGGCCGTGGGGCGCGGGCTCGGCGGGGCGCTGCGACGCAAGCTCGACGGCGAGGTGAGCGGCCGGGAGGAGGAGCTCGAGGCTGCGCTGGCCGCCGCCCGAGACACCGAGCGGTGACCGCCGCCGCGGGCCCCGAGCGGTGACCGCCGCCGGCTTTCTGCTTACTTTTCCCGCGATGGAATGGCGAGAGGCAGACGGTGTGCGCTGGCTGGAGGCCGAGCTGCCCGGGGCGAGGGCTGCCTTCTCAACCCGCCTCGGCGGGCTCAGCACCGGGCCCTTCGAGAGCCTCAACCTCGGCGTGCTGACGGACGACGACCGCGACCGCGTGATCGGGAACCGGCGCAGGCTTTGCGCCGCCCTGGGCCTCGAGCCGGGCCGGGTGGCGATCGGCCTGCAGGTGCACCGCGCCGGGATCGAGGAGCGCAGCGCCGCGCAGGACCCCAGCCCTTTCGCCGAGCCCGGGAGCCCGAACCCCGAGGCGGACGGGCAGGTGCTCCGCGACCCATCGCTCGCCGGTCTGGTCTTCGTCGCCGACTGCCTTCCCATGGCCCTCTCCGGCCCGGGCGGGAGGGCGATCCTCCACTGCGGCTGGAGGGGGCTTGCGGCGGGAATCGTCGAGAAGGGGGTCGTGGCGACCGGCGCCACGGCGGCCGCCGTGGGGCCGGGGATCGGCCCCTGCTGCTACGAGGTCGGCGCCGAGGTCCTCGATGCGTTCGCGCCGCTCGGCGATGGGGTCGCCGAGGGCCGCATGCTCGACCTGCCGGAGGTGGCCCGCAGGCTACTGGAGGCGGCCGGGGTGCACGAGGTCGAGACGGCCGGACTCTGCACCGCCTGCGAAGAGGACATCTTCTTCTCGCACCGGCGCGACCGGGGCCGCACGGGCCGGCAGGGAGGCGTCGTCTTCGCGGGGAGCGGGGGCTGAGGTGGCGGAGCTGATCCGCGGGCTCGACCCGGAGAGGATCGCCTCCAACCTCGGGTCGGTTCGCGAGGTGGCGGGGGCGGACGTCGAGATCCTCGCCGCGACCAAGTACGTTCCCTCGGAGGAGATGGGGGCGCTTGCCGAGGCCGGCGTGCGGCTGGTCGGCGAGAACCGCCAGCAGGACCTCAGCGCCAAGCACGAGCGCTGGGGGGAGACCTTCCATTGGGACTTCATCGGCAACCTGCAGAGCCGCAAGGTGAAGCTGCTGGTCCCGGTCTGCCGCCTCATCCACTCAGTCGCGACCGACTCGGCGCTTGCGCAGCTGGGCCGCCACGGGACCCCCGGGACGGAGGTCCTGATCGAGGTCAACGTCTCCGGAGAGCAGGGCAAGGGAGGGGTGGAGCCCTCCGAGCTTGGCGGCTTCATCGAGCGCTGCCCCGTGCGGGTGAGCGGCCTGATGACCATGCCGCCGTTCAGCGAGGACCCCGAGGCCTCCAGGCCGCACTTCGCCCGGCTCGCCGAGCTCGCCGCCGAGCACGGGCTCCGGAGGCTCTCCATGGGAACCACCCAGGACTGGCGCGTCGCAGTGCAGGAGGGGGCGACGATCCTCCGGCTCGGAACCGTCCTTTACGCGTGAAACGCGCGCCGGTGGTCCATAATCTGTAAAGGAATCCGACTCGAAGAGCCGAAATAGCCCCCACAATGGCCCTGCGCGATACATGGCACCGTGCCCTCGTCTACTTCGGACTGGCCGAGGACCGCGACTACACCTACGAGGAGGACCTCGGCCCCGACACCTCCGAGGAGGTGTTCGACAGCCGCCGCGAGCGCGAGCCCGCGCCGGTGCGCCGCCTGCCCAGCTCCCGCCGCTCCCGCCGCGACGAGATCGACGACATCTTCGCCGAGGACGAGCCGATCGCCCCGTCGCGGACCAGGGTCCTGCGCCCGGTCGACGGCAACGGTGGCGGCGACGTTCAGGTCCACCTGGTGATCCCGCGCAACTTCAACGACGCCCAGCAAGTGGCCGACCAGTTCAAGCGCAGCGTGCCGGTGATCCTCAACCTCCAGACCACCGACCACGAGCTCTCCAAGCGCCTCATCGACTTCGCGTCCGGCCTCACCTACGCGCTGGACGGCGGCATGCAGCGGATCGCCGAGAAGGTCTTCCTGCTGACACCCCGCAACGTCGAGGTCTCAGCCGAGGAGAAGGCCCGGCTGATCGACAAGGGCTTCTTCAACCAGTCCTGAGATCCCGGTCGGCGCCGGGAGCCGGCCCGTCCCGAAAACGGTACCTCCGGCCAATAGTCTGACGGCATGCGAGTCGGCTTCATAGGGTCCGGCAGCATGGCCGCGGCGATGGCGCGCGGCTGGGCGGCCGGCGAGGGCGGGCCCTCCGAGATGCTGTTCACCGACTCCGGGTCGGGCCGGGCGGGGGAGCTGGCGGCGGAGGTCGGCGGCGAGGCCGTCGTCTCGAATCGGGAGCTGGCGGGCCGCTGCGACCTGGCCGTGCTGGCCGTCAAGCCTGCCGCGCTGGAGCAGGTTGCCGCGGAGGCGGGAGCCGCCCCGGCGGTGCTCTCGCTGCTTGGCGCCACGACGCTGCGCCGCGTCGCCGAGGCCTTCCCAGCCGCGGCGGCGTTCCGGGCGATGCCGAACGTCGCGGTCGAGGTCAGGCGAGGGGTCCTCTGCTACGAGGCCGCAGCCAGCGCCCCGGCGGAGACCGGGGGAAGGGTCCGGGAGATGCTCGGCCTGCTGGGGCACCTGGTGGAAACCGCCGACGAGGACTTCGACGCCGCCACCGCGGTGATGGGGTGCGCCCCCGCCTACCTGGCGCTGGCGGTGGAGGCGATCTCGGAGGCCGGGGCCCGGGACGGGCTGGATCCCGAGCTCTCCCGCTCGCTGGTCATCGAGACCACGGCCGGGACCGCCGAGCTGCTGCGGATCCGCCACCCGGCCGACGTCCGGCGCGCCGTCGCCTCGCCGGGCGGCAGCACCGAGGCGGGCCTCGAGGCGCTCGACGCCGGTGGCGCGGCCGAGGCGTTCGCCGCCGCGGTCAGGGCCTCGCTGGAGCGGATGAGGAGAGAGTGACCGGAGCGATCACCCGCAACGACGTCGCCGACTACGTCGGCGCCCTCTTCCTCGTCTACATCATCCTGATCTTCGCCAACGTGCTGCTCTCGATGCTGCCGAGGGTCCCCGGCAGCGCCACCCTGCGGCCGGTCCTCGACTTCGTGACCGACACCACCGATCCCTACCTCAACCTGTTCAGGCGGTTCCTCCCGATGCTGAGGATGGGGGGAGCGGGCCTCGACCTCAGCCCGCTGGTCGGGATCCTGGTGCTCTACCTGCTGCGGGCCCTGATCGTCGGCCTGATCTCGTCGTGAAGCGACACCCCTGGCGACCGGCCCTGGCGGTCTGCGCGCTGGTCGTGATCGCCGACCAGGCCTCCAAGGCGGCGATCCGCGCCAACCTGGTGCCGGGGGAGACGGTCTCGGTGGTCGGGCCGCTGGAACTGACCAGGTCGCGCAACACCGGGGTCGCCTTCGGCCTGGCCGGAGGCGGGGGTCTCGGCATCGTGCTGCTCGCCGTCGGAGCAATGGCCCTGATCGGCTACCTCTTCGCGCGCAACCCCTCGCGCCCGGGGATGTGGCTGGCCGCGGGCCTGCTCGCGGGCGGCGCGATCGGGAACCTGATCGACCGGGTGCGCGACGGAGCGGTGACCGACTTCATCGACCTCCCCCTCTGGCCCGCCTTCAACGTCGCCGACATCGCGATAACCGCCGGCGTGGCGACCCTCGCCTGGATCCTCCTCAGCGAGCCCCCCGGTGAGCGCTGAGGGCATCCGCATCGTCTTCAGCGACGACTCGCTGGCCGTCGTCGAGAAGCCCGCGGGCCTGGTCGTCCACCCCGCGCCCTCGCACACCGGTCCGACCCTGGTCAGCGAGCTCGGTGAGCTGCTCGGCGGGGGCTCGGACCCCGAGCGTCCGGGGATCGTCCACCGCCTCGACCGGAGCACCAGCGGGCTGATGGTCGTCGCCCGCACCGAGGCGGCCCACCGGGCCCTCCAGCGCCAGGTCCGCCGCCGGGAGGCCGAGCGCGCCTACCTCGCCCTCGCCCACGGCGCCCTCGCCTCGCGAACCGGGACGATCGACGCACCGATCGGGCGGGCCTCGAGGCACCGCCACAGGATGGCGGTCTCGGGCGCGGGGGCGAGGGAGGCCCGGACCCATTTCGAGGTGCTCGAGTCGCTGCCCGGGTTCACCTACCTCGAGGCGAGGCTGGAGACCGGTCGCACGCACCAGATCCGCGCCCACTTCGCGGCGATCGGCCACCCGCTGGCGGGCGACGTGACCTACGGGGGCGGTGCGGTGCTGGGCCTCGAGCGCCAGTTCCTGCACGCCCACAGGCTTTCCTTCGCCCACCCGGTGAGCGGTAGGCGGATGGAGTTCCGCTCCGGGCTCCCGCCCGAGCTGTCCCGCGCCCTGGAGCGGGCACGCGCGGCCGGCTCTCCGCAGGTTCTCTAGACTCCGGGCCTCCGGAAACGACAACCCGCCCCTCGATGCGGCTCCTGCCCGGCAAGCCGGGTCCCGCGGAGGGGGAAGCGGGCGGCAGCGCCAAGAGAGAAAAAGGAGAAGCAATGGCCCAGGCAGGCATCGAGGATCTGCTCAAGGCCGGAGTCCACTTCGGCCACCAGACCCGACGCTGGAACCCGAACATGCGCCGCTACATCTTCGGCGAGCGCGACGGGATCCACATCATCGACCTGATCCAGACCGAGCAGCTGCTCTCGGACGCGCGAGGCTTCGCGGGCGAGCTGACGACCGGAGGCGGCACCGTCCTCTTCGTCGGCACCAAGAAGCAGGCGCGGGACTCGATACGGGACTGGGCCGACCGCTGCGGGATGCCCTACGTCAACCTGCGCTGGCTCGGCGGGCTGCTGACCAACTTCAACACCATCTCGGCGCGGATCAAGCGCCTTCACGAGCTCACCGAGCTGCAGGAGGGAGGCCAGCTCGAGCTGCTGCCCACGAAGGAGCGGATGGGAATGCAGGCGGAGCTCGCCAAGCTCGAGTACAACCTGGGCGGGGTGAGGGACATGGAGCGCCTTCCCGACGCGGTCTTCGTGATCGACCTCAAGACGGAGGAGATCGCGGTGCGGGAGGCCTCCCGGCTGCGGATACCGATCATCGGCCTGGTGGACAGCAACTGCGATCCCACCCCGGTGGACTACGTGATCCCGGGCAACGACGACGCGATCCGCTCCTGCGAGCTGGTCGTCTCCACGGTCGGCTCGGCGATCGAGGAGGGCGCGACCGCCTGGCAGGCAGAGGAGGCCCGCCGCCGCGCCGAGGAGGAGGCCCGCCGCCGCCGGGAAGAGGAGGAGCGGCGAAAGCGCGAGGATGAGGAGAAGGCGCGCCGCGAGGCCGAGGAGGCGGCCGAGGCCGAGCGCCAGAAGGCCGCGGCGGCGAGCGAGGCGGCCGCCGCCCAGGACGCGGTGAGGGCGGAGCCGGCGGCGGCCCAGGCGCCGCCGGCCGACCCGGGCGCCGAGCATCAGCGGCTAGGGCCCGAGGCCGCGCCGCCGCGGTCCGGGGGTGATCCGGAGTGAGCGTCTCCGCCGCCGACGTCAAGGCGCTGCGCGACCGGACCGGGGCCGGGTTGATGGACTGCAAATCGGCGCTCGCCGAGGCCGACGGCGACCTCGAGCGCGCGATCGAGATCCTCCGGGTGAAGGGCCAGGCCTCCGCGGCCAAGCGCGAGGGCCGCGGGACCGAGGAGGGCGTGATCGCCTCCTACGTCCACGCCAACGACAAGGTCGGCGCGATGGTCGAGGTCCAGTGCGAGACCGACTTCGTCGCCCGCAACGAGGACTTCAGGGCCTTCGCCTACGAGGTCGCCCTGCACGTCGCAGCCACCGCGCCGCGCTTCGTGTCGGCGCAGGACATTCCCGAGGCCGAGCGGGAGGCCGAGCGCAGGATCTTCGAGGAGAAGGCACGCGAGGAGGGCAAGCCCGACGAGGTCGTCGCCAAGGTCGTCGACGGCCAGCTCACCAAGTGGGCACGCGAGGTGGCGCTCCTCGACCAGCCCCACGTCAACGCCGACAAGCACGAGGGCAAGACCATCGAGCAGATGCGCCAGGAGCTCTCGGCGAAGACCGGCGAGAACGTCAGGGTGGCCCGCTTCGGCTACTTCCGCGTCGGCGAGGGCTGATCGCCGCGATGGCGACCGACCCCGTCTTCGGCCGAGTCCTGCTGAAACTCTCCGGCGAGGCCCTGATGGGCGACCTGGAGTACGGCACCGACGCCGAGACGGTCAGGGGCATCGCCGGCCAGGTCAGCTCGACCCGCGGCCGCGGGGTCGAGGTTGCGATCGTGGTCGGCGCCGGCAACATCTACCGCGGGCTGGAGGGCGCGGCCGCCGGGATGGACCGGGCCACCGGCGACTACATGGGGATGCTGGCGACGGTGCTGAACGCGCTGACCCTCCAAGACGCGCTGGAGAAGACCGGGGAGCACACCAGGGTGATGTCGGCGATCGACGTCAAGGAGGTCGCCGAGCCCTACATCCGGCGCCGCGCCATGCGCCACCTGGAGAAGGGGAGGGTGGTGATCTTCGCGGCCGGCACCGGCAACCCGTTCTTCACCACCGACACGGCCGCGGCGCTGCGGGCGCTGGAGATCCACGCCGAGGCGATCCTGATGGCCAAGAACGGGGTCGAGGGTGTCTACGACTCCGATCCCGCCACCAACCCCGAGGCCCGCTTCATCCCCTCGATAAGCCACCGCGAGGCGATCGAGAGGGGTCTGCGGGTGATGGACTCCACGGCGCTCTCGCTGTGCATGGACAACGACCTGCCGATCCACGTCTTCAACATGGCCGACCAGCGCAACATCGACCGGATCCTCTCCGGCGAGCGGGTCGGCACCCTGGTGACCTCCTCCTGACCTCCCCTCGGGCGCGGCCCGAGCGGGATAGGATGGCGCCGTGGAGAACGAGTTGATCGACGAGCTCCTCGCCGACGCCAAGGTGCGGATGCACAAGTCGGTGGAGGCGACCCGCAACGAGCTCGCGACGGTGCGCACCGGCCGCGCCTCGCCCCACCTTCTCGACCGGATCGACGTGGACTACTACGGCACCCAGACCGCGCTGCGCCAGCTCGCCAACGTCGCCACCACCGACGCCCGGCTGCTCACCCTGACCCCCTACGACAAGTCGGCGATCGGCGCGATCGAGAAGGCGATCATGGAGTCGGACGTGGGCCTGACGCCGAACAACGACGGCACGGTGATCCGCCTGCAGATCCCCGAGCTGACCGAGGAGCGGCGCAGGGAGATGGTCAAGATCGTCCACGGGGTGGCGGAAGAAGGGAAGGTGGCCGTCCGAAACGTGCGCCGCGACGTCATGCACGACCTCCGCGAGCTGAAGAAGGAGGGCGAGGCCGGCGAGGACGACGAGCGGCGGGCAGAGGCGGCGCTGCAGAAGGAGACCGACGCCGCGGTCGGGGAGATCGACGAGCTGCTGAAGGGCAAGGAGGAGGAGATCCTCGAAGTCTGAGGGCCGGCCGTCCGGCCCCCGGGCAAGCCATGGCCGTCGCCAGCTACGTAGCGATCATCACCGACGGCAACGGCCGCTGGGCCCAGGGCCGCGGGCTGCCGCCCGTCGAGGGGCACAGGGCCGGCGCAGACGTGGTCAAGGCGAGGCTGCGCGACGCGGTCGAGCTGGGGATCCGGGAGCTGACGGTCTTCTCCTTCTCGACCGAGAACTGGTCCCGCCCCGCCGAGGAGGTCTCGGGGCTGATGCGGATGTTCGGCGAGCGGATCGAGGCCGAGACCCCGGAGCTCGACGCGGAGGGCGTGCGGATGCGGTTCGTCGGGCGCCGCGAGGGAGTTCCCTCCGGGCTCGCCGAGCTGATGGACTGGGCGGAGGAGAAGACCGCCGGGAACGACCGGATCACGCTCTTCGTCGCTTTCAACTACGGCGGGCGGGCGGAGATCGTCGATGCGGCGCGAGGCTTCGAGGGTGAGACCGAGGAGGATTTCCGAAGCCACCTCTACGCGCCCGAGATGCACGATCCCGACCTGCTGATCCGCACCAGCGGCGAGATGCGTATCTCCAATTACCTGCTCTGGCAGTGCGCCTACTCGGAGTTCGTCTTCCGCGAGGAGCTCTGGCCTGACTTCACCCGCGAAGCCTTCGAGGAGTGCCTGGCCGAGTTCGAGGCCCGCGCGCGGCGGTTCGGGAGGAGGGGCTAGCCGATGGCGCGGGAGCGGAAGAGGCGGCGCCGCGGCGCCGGGCTTCGCTGGGGCCGGTCGAAGCGGGCCGGCGCCCGCCCCGCTGCCCCGTTCGACGCCGGGCAGGGGTCCGGCGGCGGAATCCCCGGAGGCGAGGAGCTCCTGAGCGGCGAGTCGGAGGGCTTCGGCCCAACCGGCGGGACCCCGGCCCCGGAGCCCGCCCACCGCGGCGGGCCGGAGGCCCGGTCGGATCGCGGTGCGCCCGAGACCCGGCCGCGGGGGGAGAGGGCGCCGGCCCGGGATTCTGCCCCTCCCGGCCCGGGGGAGCTCGAGCTGCCACGCCGGCGGAGGGGCCTGAGGGGGGAGACTGCGCGCCGGGTGCTGGTGGCGATCCCCTGGATCGTCTTCGCGATCGCTATCACCGTCGCCGGCGGCGCGATCTTCGCCGCCGCGATGGTCGCCCTCGCGGTGATCGCGCTGCGCGAGTACTTCGTGATGACCGCCGACTACCGGCCCGTGGGCCTCGCCGCCTACCTCGCCGTGGCGGGGATGATCGCCGCGGCCCACTTCGGCACCGCCTTCAACGTGATGCTGGTGCTGACCGCGAGCTTCCTGGTGCTCTTCGCGCTGGCCGCCCGCCGCCCGGACCGGAACGGGGTCACGCTCTCGATGGCGATCACGCTGCTCGGGATCGGCTGGATCGGCCTGCCGCTCTCCCACGCGGTGCTGCTCCGCGACCTGCCCCTGCACGGCGGGGCGCTGCTGATCGACGTCCTGGTCGGCACCTTCGTGACGGACACCGCGGCCTACGCGACGGGACGGCTCTTCGGGTCGCGCCAAATCGCCCCCGCGCTCTCGCCCAACAAGACTCTCGAGGGGCTGATCGGCGGCTTCCTGATCGGAACCCTCGGCTTCTGGTTCGCGGGCCTCTACCAGGACTGGCTCTCCGGGACCGACGCGCTGATCATGGGCGCCGCGGTGGCCGCGATCGCCCCGGTGGGCGACCTCTTCGAGTCGATGGTCAAGCGCGACCTCGGCCGCAAGGACACCGGGACGCTGTTCGGTCCACACGGCGGGATCCTCGACCGCCTCGACGCCGCCTTCTTCACGATCGTGGTCGGCTACTACCTGGCGGTCGCGCTGATCTACTGATTCGGGCGGGCCGCGACCCTCCCTACACTCACGACGATGAAGGAGGTCGTGATCCTCGGTTCCACCGGGTCGATCGGTACCCAGGCGCTGGAGATCGTCCGCGGCTCGGGCGATCTGCGCGTGGTCGGGCTCTCGGCCGGCTCCGGCGACGAGCGCCTGCTGGAGCAGGCTCGCGAGAACGGGGTGCCCCGGGTGGCTCTCGCCGATCCAGAGGCGGCACGGCGCGCTCGTGGGCAATGGGGCGGGGAGGTGCTGGGGGGGCCCGGGGGGATCGCCGATCTGATCTCCGCCTCCGGGGCCGACCTCGTGCTCAACGGCATCGTCGGCGCGGCGGGCCTGGAGCCGACGATCGTGGCGCTCAGCGAGGGCATGGACCTGGCGCTCGCCAACAAGGAGAGCCTGGTGATCGGGGGCGAGCTGGTGACCGCGCTCGCAGAGGGGACCGGCGCCCGCATCCTCCCGGTCGACTCCGAGCACTCCGCGCTCTTCCAGCTGATCCGCTCGGAGGCGCCGGGGACCGTCGAGCGCCTGGTGCTCACCGCTTCGGGGGGGCCGTTCCGGGGCCGCGACGACCTCGGAGGGATCACCCCGGAGGAGGCACTGGCCCATCCCACCTGGCAGATGGGGGGGAGGATCACGATCGACTCCGCGACCCTGATGAACAAGGGTCTCGAGATGATCGAGGCCCACCACCTCTTCGGGGTCCCCTACGAACGGGTCGAGGTGGTCGTCCACCCGCAGTCGATCGTCCACTCGCTGATCGACCTCAACGACGGGGCCTCGCTCGCCCATCTCGGCCACCCCGACATGAGGGTGCCGATCTCCTACGCACTGCACTTCCCCGAACGCGCCGACGTCCCGGTCAGAAGCCTCGACCTCGCGGCGCTCGGAGAGCTCACCTTCGAGCGGCCCGATCCCGGGACCTTCGCCTGCCTGCGCCTCGCCCGGGAAGCCGGGGAGGCGGGCGGAGCGGCGCCCTGCGTCCTCAACGCCGCCGACGAGGTGGCGGTGGAGGCCTTCCTGGGCAGGCGGATCCCCTTCGAGGCGATACCCGGGGTGATCGAGGCGGTCCTCGACGAGCTCGGAAGCCTGGAGGTGACCGGGTTCGGCGACCTCTTCGAGGCCGACGCCGCGGCCCGCGGGCGCGCGGCGGAGGCGGTCGAGGGAGTGGCGCTCGCATGAGCTGGGTGCTGGTCTTCCTCGGCTTCGCCTTCCTGATCATCCTGCACGAGTTCGGGCACTTCGTAGCGGCCAAGGCGACCGGGATGCGGGTCGAGCGCTTCTTCCTCTTCTTCCCGCCCAGGCTCGTCTCGAGGAGGCGCGGGGAGACCGAGTACGGGATCGGGGCGATACCCCTCGGCGGCTTCGTGAAGATCACCGGGATGAACCCCGAGGAGGAGCTCCCGCCCGAGGTGGCGGCCCGCGGGTACTACCACCAGCCGGTCTGGAAGCGGATCGTGGTGATCGGCGCGGGCCCGGCGATCAACATCGCCCTCGCCCTCGTGCTGCTCTTCCTCCTCTCCTTCGGGGCCCGCGACCTGGCCAACACCGTCGAGGGCATCGTCCCGGGATCCCCGGCCGCCCAGCAGCTGCGGGCCGGCGACCGGATCGTCGCGATCGAGGGACGCTCGTTCGCCGGCCTTCCCCTCGAGACCAGGCTGCAGCGCTTCGCGGACACCGTCGCGGCCGACCGCTGCCCGGGCAGGCAGCTCGACGGGTGCCGCGGCGCCGGGCCGCTGGCGGTGACGATCCGCCGCGACGGCCAGGCTCGCACGATCGAGATGGTCCCGGAATACGACGCGGCGGTCGGGCGGATGCGCCTCGGCTTCTCCTACGGCTCGGTGCCGGCAGACCGCAGCGTCGGCGCGGCGCTCGACCGCTCCACGGGTTTCATGTGGCTGATCACCAGCAAGACGGCGAGCGTCTTCGCGAACATCTTCGACCCCCAGCAGCGCAAGCAGGTCTCCGGGGTGGTCGGGGTGAGCGACGTCGCGCACCAGACCGTCGGGATCGGCTGGCGCGAGTCGCTCACCCTGCTGGCCGTGATCAGCCTCTCGCTGGGCCTGATCAACCTCTTCCCGTTCCTGCCGCTCGACGGGGGCCACATCTTCTGGTCGCTGGTCGAGAAGCTGCGCGGGCGCCCGGTCCCCTTCCGGGTCATGGAGCGGGCCGGCGCGATCGGGTTCGTGCTGGTCATCATGCTCTTCCTGATCGGCCTCACGAACGACATCGGGAGGCTGACGGGCGAGGGCTTCAACG
This sequence comes from Solirubrobacterales bacterium, assembly GCA_046330315.1. Taxonomy (GTDB): domain Bacteria; phylum Actinomycetota; class Thermoleophilia; order Solirubrobacterales; family 70-9; genus JAXLSZ01. Next base: position 111,135 of record JAXLSZ010000011.1, on the reverse strand, counting down.
TGCGGTAGCTTTCCCTGCAACGGCCAGGAAACGGGAGAGGAGATAGGCCTTGGAAGCGACGACTGCCGCGCGGTACGCCAGCGGGGGACCCGGCATCGAGCCGGACTCGCAGAACCTCTACGAGGCTTTCCGCAGGACCGTCGCCCGGATCGGCGACGACGTCGCAATCCGCACCGAGGACGACTCGACCTCGGTCACCTGGAGCGAGCTCGACGCCCGGGTCTCGAGGATCGCCGGCGGGCTTGCCTCGCTGGGCCTCGGCAAGGCCGAGACGGTGGCGCTGATGCTCAACAACCGCCCGGAGTTCATCCCCTGCGACCTGGCCGCGGTCAGCCTCGGCGGGGTCCCGTTCTCCGTCTACCAGACCTCCTCCCCCGAGCAGATCGCCTACGTGGTCGGCGACGCGGGCTCGCGCATCGCGATCGTCGAGACCGAGTTCCTCGAGCGCTTCGACGAGGCCCGCGCCGAGCTGCCGGACCTCGAGCACGTGATCGTCCTGGACGGCGACGGGGGCACCGGCACCCTCGAGGACCTGGAGGCCGCCGATCCCGGCTTCGACCCGTCCGCGCGCGCCGCGGACGTCGGCCTCGATGACCTGCTCACCCTGATCTACACCTCGGGCACCACCGGGCCGCCGAAGGGCGTCCAGCTCACCCACCGCAACCTCATGGCGCTGACCTCCTCCGTGGAGGACATGGTCCACCTGCCCGAGCGCGGCGGGAGGCTGATCTCCTGGCTCCCCACCGCCCACATCGCCGAGCGCGGCGCCCACTACTACCTGCCCGTGGTCAAGGGCCTGACCGTGACCGTCTGCCCCGACCCGCGGCGGATCGTCGAGTTCATCCCGAAGGTGAGGCCCTCCTGGTTCTTCGCTGTGCCGAGGATCTACGAGAAGCTCAAAGCAGGGCTGGAGGCGAACCTCGCCGCGCTGCCCGAGGAGCATCGGGTCCCGGCCCAGAAGGGTCTGGAGGCGGCCATCGAGAAGATCCGGCTCGAGCAGGCCGGCGAGCCCGTCCCCGACGAGCTCGAGGCGGCGGTCGCGCGAGCTGACGAGGAGATGTTCTCGAAGCTGCGGGTCGCGCTGGGCTTCGACGACCTCGCGGCGATCAACGTCGGGGCCGCCCCGACCCCGCTCGAGGTGCTGGAGTTCTTCCATGCGATCGGGATCCCGGTCGGCGAGCTCTGGGGGATGTCGGAGACCTGCGGGGTCGCCACCCTCAACCCGCCCGGCAAGGTCAAGCTCGGCACGGTCGGACCGCCGATCCCGGGGGTCGAGATCAAGCTCGCCGAGGACGGGGAGGTGCTGGTCAAGGGCGACGGCGTGATGCCCGGTTACCGGAACATGCCCGAGAAGACCGCCGAGACCTTCTCGGACGGCTGGCTGCTGACCGGCGACATCGGCGAGCTGGACTCCGACGGCTATCTGACGATCGTCGATCGCAAGAAGGAGCTGATCATCAACGCGGCCGGCAAGAACATGTCGCCCGCCAACATCGAGTCGAAGCTGAAGACTGCCAGCCCGCTGATCGGCCAGTGCATCGCGATCGGCGACCGCCGGCCCTACAACGTGGCGCTGATCGTCCTCGACCCCGACTACGCGCCGACCTGGGCCGCCTCGAACGGGCTCGAGGGCCTCGACCTCGCCGAGCTCGCCGGGCGCGAGGAGGTGGTCGCGGCGGTCCGGGCGGGAGTGGACGAGGCCAACCAGCGAATGGCCCGCGTCGAGCAGATCAAGAAGTTCAGGATTCTGCCCGAGGAGTGGGTCCCGGGCGGGGACGAGCTGACGCCGACCATGAAGCTGAAGCGAAAGCCGATATCCGAGAAGTACGTGGCCGAAATTGAGGACCTCTACGCAAGCTGAGTCGGCGGCCGGCCCGGAGAGGGCCCGGCTGCTCAAGGACTTCGCGCTGGAGCGCCTCCCCTCGCTCCAGCTCAGCGACGGGACCTTCTGCCTGGAGGTCTCGGCCGAATCCGAAGGGCGCCCGCAGGGCCGCTCCCTGCGCGAGACGCTGGTCGTGCTGCTGGGCCTCTCGCGCGCCGCCGAGCACGACGTCGAGCACCCGTTCCACCTCGGGGCGATCAGGGCGCACCTCGAGGCCGAGCTGGCCGCGGGGGGCATCGGGGCGGGCGAGCTGGCGCTGGCGCTCTGGTCCGACTCGCGAGCCGAGGCCGCCTGGGCGGCGGACCTCGTCCCGGCCCTCTCGGAGTCGCTGCGCCCGAGGAGGTTGCGCGCGGCACCGACCATGGAGGTCGGCTGGGCCCTCGTCGCGCTCGCCGAGGCCGGCCTGCGGGTCGAGCTGGGCGAGGGCGAGGAGCTTCTCGCCGCCTGCCGCGCCGAGATCCTCGAGCGCCGCCCGTCGGGGCACCTCCTGACCCACACCGGGAGGGGGGCGCGGCGGCGCCTGCCGAGCTTCACCGATCAGATCACCGCGCTGGTCGCGCTCACCGGGCTCGCCAGGGTTCGCGAGGACGGCGAGGCGCTGGACGCCGCGGTGGCGCTGGGGCGAACGCTCGTCGAGCTGCAGATGGACGACGGGGCCTGGCCGTGGATCTGCGACCCGGTGCGGGGCGTCGTGATCGAGCCCTACGAGATCTACTCCACCCACCAGGACGCTCTGGGGATGATCGGCCTGGGCGGGCTCTCCGACGCCACCGGCGACGACTCGTTCCGGACGGCGGCCCTGCGGGGCCTCGACTGGAGCTTCGGGGCCAACGCCCTTGGGGCACGGATGCTCGACCCCTCCGCGGGGATGATCTACCGCTCGATCCGCCGCTCGGGCCGGGTCGCGGGGGTCGAGCGGGCGCGGGCCGCGGCCGCGGCCTACGCGCACCGCGAGGGCCGCGCCGCCGCACCCGTCGAGCTCGAGGTAAACCGCTCGATGCGCCCGCACCAGCTCGGCTGGATACTCGAAGCCTGGGTCGGCAGGGAGGACCTGGCCCGGCCCGCCGGCGGCTGATCGCTCACTCCTCCCGCTCCGCCCGGGCCCCGCGAGAGGAACCGCCCTCGCCTCCCCGGCGCCGCACCGGAGCCCAGCCCGGCCGGGGCACGCTCGCCCGCAGCTCGCGTGTGTACTCCGCCTGGGGCCTGTCGAGGACCCGAGCCGTCGGGCCCCGCTCGACGACGCTGCCCCGTCGCATGACGACCGTCTCGTCGGCGATCTGGCGGACCACGGCGAGGTCGTGGCTGATCACGACGTAGGAGACCCCGGTCGCCTCCCGTACGTCGGCAAGCAGGTTGAGGATCTGCGCCTGGATCGAGACATCGAGGGCGGCGACGGCCTCGTCGAGGATGATCACCTTCGGCCGCGCCGCGAGAGCCCTGGCGATGGCCATCCGCTGGCGCTGCCCCCCGGAGAGACCGCTCGGCAGGGACCGCGCCTGACGGGAGTCGAGGCCCACGAGCTCGACCAGCTCGCGCGCGGCCATCGAGCGATCGGCCCTGCTTCCGGACCCGTGCAACCGCAGCACCTCGTCCAGGACCCGCTCGAGCGTCTGACGAGGGTCGAGGCTTGCGTTGGGATCCTGGAAGACGATCTGGACCTCGCTTCCACGCCGGCGCCTCTCGCCTGCCGACCGGGCGGGATGGGAGCGATCCCGCCCGCAGGCCACGATCGTGCCGGAGGTGGGACGGGTCAGCCCGACGATCATCCGGGCCACCGTCGTCTTGCCGGACCCCGACTCTCCCACTACCGCCAGGGAACGACCCGCCGGGACCGAGAAACCGATGTCGTCCACCGCCACCAGGCGTGCGTATTCCTTCCGCAGGGAGCGAACCTCGAGCACCGGCTCAGCCAAGGGTCGCACTCCCGGCGCGAACCGCGGCAGCGACCTGCCCCCGGAGCTCTTCCGCGCGCCAGCATCGGACCTCGCCGCCGCCCAGAGCCTGCAGGGAGGGCCTCACCTCCCGGCACCGAGGAAGAACGCACGGGCAGCGCGGCGAGAAAGCGCACCCCTCGACGGCGTCGTACGCGGCCACGGGCCGCCCCGGAATCGCGGGCAGTCGCGGCTTGGTGGACTCGATGTCGGGCCTGGCCTCGATCAGCGCCGCGGAGTAGGGATGCAGCGGATCGCTCTCCAGCAGTCTCGAACTCCTTGTCTCGACGATCTGTCCGGCGTACATGACGGCGGTGCGGTCGCAAACGGCCGCTGCAAGCTCGAGGTCATGGGTGATGAACAGCATCGCCAGCCCGTGCTCGCGACGGAGCTCGTCGAGGATGCCCATCACCTCGGCCTGGGTGGTGACGTCGAGCGCTGTGGTCGGCTCGTCCGCGAGCAGAAGCAGCGGCTTCGCGAGCAGCGCCGTCGCGATCATCACCCGCTGCAGCAGCCCCCCGGAGAGTTCGTGGGGATACTGGTCGAGGCGCCCGGTTGCGTCGTCGATTCCAACTTCCTCCAGGGCACTGGAAGCCTGCAGAAGCGCCTCGCCCCTGGACACGCCGTGCAGCCCGACCAGCGCTTCGGTCATGAAATCGCCGACCCGCCGAACCGGGTTCAGGTGCGAACGCGGATCCTGGAAGACCATCGCCACCTGGCTGCGATAGCGCCGAAGGCCCGAGCCGGCGAGGCTCCACACCTCTCGGCCTCCGAAGCGAACCGACCCGACTCCCCGGGTGCCCGCAGGGAGCAACCGCGCGATCGCCCTGGCCGTCATCGACTTGCCGGACCCGGACTCCCCGACCAGTCCCAGCGTCTCGCCTCTCGCGATGCTCAGCGAAACGCTCTCGACGAGCAGCCTGGGGGACTCCTCCGACGCGACCTCGACCCCAAGGCCCTCGACTTCGAGAAGTCCTTCGCTCCTGGCAGCCACCCGGGTCGGCCGGCTCATCGGCCCTCGTCTCCGCGCTGGGCCAGGCGCTCGCCGAGCAGGTTGACCGCGACGACGACCGCGACGATGCACAGGCCGGCGGCCGCGGCCTCGGCCGGATAGCCCTCGAGCACCCCCTGCTGTCCGCTGGCAACCATCACCCCCCAATCGGATTGCGGGGGTTGGACCCCCAGGCCGATGAAGGACACCGCCGCCAGGTCGACCACCGCGTAGCCGAACAGCACCGTGCCCTGCGAGACGATCAGGGGAGCGATGTTCGGCAGCAGGTGGCGGGTGCAGATCGCCCAGCCCGAGAGTCCCTGGACCTCGCTGGCGGCGATGTATTCGCGGGTTCGCTCGCTCACCGCGACGCTGCGGACGACGCGAGTCACGTAGGGCGTGTAGGCGACCGCCAGCGCCAGCGCAGCCGCGGTCAGGCCAGCCCCGAAGACCGCCGCAGCAAGGATCGCCAGCAGGATGGCGGGGAAGGCGAAGAGGATGTCCATCGCCACCGAGACCCCCGAGTCCACCCAGCCACGGCGCCAAGCCGACAGCACGGCCAGCGAGACCCCCGCGAGGAGAGCGATCGCGACGATCGCGGCGGGGCCGAGAATCGAGGTCCGGGCGCCGGCCAGCAGACGCGAGAGCAGGTCCCGGCCCTGCCCGTCGAAGCCGAGCGGGTGGCCGGTGGTCGGCCCGACGTAGGCCTTGGAGAGGTCCGAGCCGTTTGGGTCGTGTGGCGCCAGCGCCGCGCCGACGAGCGCGACCGCAAGCGCGCCGCCGATCACGACCAGGCACACCACCGCGACCCTGTCGCCTCCCGCCAGGCGCCGCGCCCGGCGCCGCATCACCCCAGATATGTCAGGCAGGGGCGGAGCGGTGCTCATCCCCGCTCACCCCCTTCCCCGACACGCGGATCCAGCATCGCGTGCAGCAGGTCCACGGCCCCGTTGGTGATCACGAATGCCGAGACCAGCAGCAGGGAGATCCCCTGGACGACGGCGAGGTCCTTCGAGGCCGCCGCCTCCACCAGCGTCGACCCGAGGCCGTCGAGGCTGAAGGCCTGCTCGACGACCGCGGACAGGGCGATCAGGGAGGCGATCGTTATCCCGGTGACGGCCGTGATCGGAATCGCGGCGTTGCGAAGCACGTGCCTGCGAACGATCAGGTGGCGGGGGAGCCCGCGGCTGACGGCCGTCTCCACGTGGTCCCGCCCGAGTTCCTCCCGCACGCTCACCCGCGTGACCCGGGCAACGATGCCGAGAGCCGAGAGCGCCAGGGCAAATGCGGGCAGGGTGAGATGCCAGAGGCGATCGAGAGGACCGTTGCCGGCGCCCAGTGCCGGGAACCATCCGAGGTGGACGGCGAACACGCTGATCAGGGCGACCGCTGCGAGGAACGATGGAATCGCCACCAGCGCGGTGGTGCCCGCGACGACCGACATGTCGACCCAACCGCGCCGAAGCCCTGCCAGCAGCCCTCCACCGATTCCGAAGAGAAGAATCAGTAGCGAGGCGTAGCCAACCAGTTCGAGAGTGACCGGCGCCCTCTGCCCGATGATCGCCGAAACGCTCTGGTGAAGCGGGATGGATTCGCCCAGATCGCCGCCGAGCGTGGCCGAGAGCCAGTGCCAGTACTGGGCCAGGAGAGGCTCGTCGAGGTGGTAGCGCGCTCTGAGGATCGCCTCCGCATGCGGCGGAAGGGTTCGGCCCCCGGCAAGGGTGGACAGCGGATCGCCCGGCGCCAGGAAGACGGAGGCGTAGATCGCGAAGCTGGCGACGAGCAGGGTCGCCAGCAACATCGCGAGCCTCCGTGCGGCGAACCCGAGCCCCAGCAGCTTCTCCTAGCCGCTCGACCCGATAGTCGTCGCCCACGGACCGCCCATGTACTGGAAGGAGGATGGAGCCCCGGTGATGTCCGATTTCATCACGACGATCTCGGTGGGGAGGGCGAGGGGAATCCAGGGCAGCCGGCGCATGATCAGGTCACCCGCCCTGGTGGTGAGCGCGGCCCGCCGCCTCGGGTCGCTCGCCGCCCGCGCGCCGTTCAGCGCCGCCCGTATCTGGGGATCGTCGAATCCGCTGAAGTTCTGGACGCCGTTCCTCGCGGCGAGCTGGGTATACAGAGAGGCGGGGTCGGCGAAGTCGGGGAAGTTGATCGAGGGGAACCCGTCGACCCCTTCCCGTGCCTTCGCGTCGGTGAAGAAACCGATGTAGTTGGTGGCCGACACGGACCTGAACTCGACCTTCAGGCCCACCGCCTCGGCGGCCTGCCGGATCAGGTTTGCGGCGGTCTGGACGACGTTGATCTGAGGACTGGTGCCGATCACCAGCGTCTCGCCCTCCGCTCCGGCCGCCCGCACCAGCCGCCTGCCCGTTGCCACGTCCTGGCGGGGCTCGGGGAGGCGGTTCCAGTCCTCCTGGAAGACCTCCCGCGCGTACCCCCAGCTCCCGGGGTTCGCCAAGGTTCGGGGAAGCTGGGCGTGGCCTCCGTAGACCGCATCGATGTAGGCGCTGCGGTCCAGGCCCAGCGAGAGCCCCCTTCGGACCTCCGGCTTGCCGAGGGGCCCGGCGAGGCTCGAGATGACGAAGGAGTCGGTGGCGAACGACGGCCCCTCGTAGACGTTGACCGCGTCGCTGCCCTCGAGCTGGTCCAGGGTGGTCAGCGGCGGGGGATAGCTTCCGGAGATCTCTCCGGTCAACAGGCCGGAAGTCAGGCTGGCATCGTCCGGCACGCCTCTGAAGACGAGCTCCCCGGCCTTTGGCTTGAGCTTCCTGTCCCAATACCCACCGTTCCGCACCGCGGTCAGCGCGCTGCCCGGCTCCCAGGAGTCGAGCTTGAAAGCGCCGGTGCACATGGTCCCCCCTCTGGGTGTGCCGAAGGCGCTGCCGGCCGCTCTCACGTACCGCTTCTCCAGCACGATGCCCGGCATTGCCGACAGCTCCCCCTCGAGCCAGGAGTCCGGCCTGGAGAGGCTGATCGTGACCTCGTCGGGCCCGGTCACCGATATCGAGCGCACGTTCTCGAAGACCTGCCCGTAGAGGCCCAGGAGCCTCGGGTCCAGGTTGCGGCCGAGGCTGAACGCGACATCCTCGGGAGTCACCGGCCGGCCGTCCCAAAACCGTGCATCGGTGTCGATGGTCAGGACGATGGTGCGAGGGTCGGGCTTGCTGACCCTGGAGGCGAGCCCTGGCCCGTAGGTCCCGTCCGGGTGCTCCTGAAGCAGGGAATCGCACAGCGCCGTGATCACGGTCCTCTCGGGATAGTCGACCGCCTGTATCGGATCGAGCGTGGTCACGTCGCGGTATGTCGCCCAGGTGACCGTTCCGGTGTCCCCTACCGCAGGCGGCGTCGTTGGCGAGAGGCCCTGGATCGGGCCGGCGGCCGTCGTGTCGGCCGGGTTCCGTCCACAACCCGTGGGCCCGATCGCCGCGAGGGCGATGACGGCAGCGGCTGCGACCGAGCGCGCCGCCGCGAACATCAGCTTCGGTGCCATCTCAGCGACCGCTTTCCTGGCGCCCGTTTCGGACGCCCTCGCTGATCAGGCAGAGCAACTCGAAGAGCACCGCCGAGGCGTTCAGACCGGTGATCTTGTTCGGCGGCTCCTTGGTGGGCACGTAGCAGACGACGTCGGCACCGATCACCTCCAGGCCGTGCAGCCCCCGCAGGGTGCGAAGCGCCTCCCGCATGCTCAGGCCCTCCTCTCCGGGCTCCAGGTTGGACGCGGCAGGCGCCGCCGCCGTGTCCAGCACGTCCAGGTCGAAGCTCACGTAGATGGGGCGATCGCCGACCCGCTCGCGAATCAACTCGACGACCCGCTCGACTCCGAGCTCGTCGAACTCGTCGCGATCGATCACCTGGTAGCCGACCAGCGAGGCGGGGGAGGTCCCGTCCCAGACCCTTCCCCGCATGCCGATCTGAAGGCTGCTGCCGGGATCGACCAGTCCCTCTCTCGCCCCCCAGCTGGCCCAGTGGCCCGCCGAATAGCGCACCCCGAACCAGTGCTCGGGCATCACGTCGTGGTAGTCGTCCTGGTGGGAGTCCAGATGAACCAGCGCCATCGGGGGAGCCGGGGTGGAGGGAGACCGGCCGAGCGCGCGCAACAGGGGGAGTGTGATGCTGTGGTCGCCACCCACCGAGGCGAGGCGAGCCCCGGCGTCGACAATCTCGCGGGCGCGCCTCTCGATGTCGAGAATCGCGCGGTCGGAGACCATGAACTCGCGCATCAGCACGTCGCCAACGTCGGCGATCCGGCAGGACTCGAACGGATTGACGTGGAGCTGGGGATGCATCCCCAGCCCCAACGTCGAGGACACGTCCCGGATCGCCCTTGGTCCGAGGTGCTGGTCGCGCTGGGTGGAGCCGTTCCCGGTCGAATGCGGAACGCCCAGGACCCCGATGTCGAGGCCGGCGGGGTCCGGTCGGTGCTCAGCCCCGAAGAAGGTGGCGGGGCCCCACCAGTGCAACCACCTCATGCTCAGCTCGTCGAGGTGGTCCGGCGCCGCGGCGAGCGGGTCGGCGGGATCGAGGGCGAAGAATCCGGAGTTGGGGGGCGTCCCGGGATCGTCCATGCCGGGAGGTTATCACTCGATAACGTCTTGTGCAAGCTCTCCGGAAAGGTCGATCGCCGCCGCCTGCCGCCAGATGGACCGTGCCCTGCGGCCGTCGCGGGCGAGCCCGTGAAGCGCGAACTGGAGAAGCTCGTCTATCTCGAGCTCCGTCGGCTCGGGATACATCACCGAGGCGAGGAGGTCGAGGATCCCGAAGACGATGCGAGGGGCCGCGTCGAGGCTGATCTCGCGAAGGTCGCCCTCCGCGATGCCCTGCTCGACGAGTTCCCGGACGAAGGTGTTGCTCAGCTCGCTCATCTCGCGGATCGGAGCGAACTGGGGAAGTCGCAGCTCAGGGGTGCGGAATATCGACGCCACGGCGAACGGCGAGTAGAGCGCCGGGCGCATCAGCTCGCTGAGGAACCTGAAGAGTCTCGCTCCGGCTCTCGCGTCGATCCGCAGGAGGGCCTCGCCGACCGAGACGGTCCGGGCAAACATTGCGTCGAACATCGCCAGGAGGATCGCGTCCTTGGATTCGAAATGCTTGTAGAGACCGGGCTGCTGGATCCCCACGGCGGTGGCGATGTCCCGGGTGGACGTGCCCGCGAATCCCTTCGTCGCAAACAGGCGCGCTGCCTCGGTGAGGATGCGGTCCGCGGTGCTCGCGGCACCCGGCGGCGATCTGTCGCCCGAGGCCGGCAGAGCACGGGGGGTGTTGACAGGTTCCACCATCGGGTGCTAGGTTATCATTTGATAACGTAAGCATGCAGCGCCAGCTGCCTTGCCCTGCTCGGTCTTCGTGTCCATCCCCGCGATTCCTTTCTCCTTGCCCTCGCCTGACGTCCCAGGCGGCGCCCCTGGTGCCGGTCGAGGCGCCGTAGCGATCTCTCTGACCGGGGGCCGGGAGGCATGACGCCGCTTGCGGAGCGACTCGACGGGCCATGGGCGGGGGACGTGACGTTCGCTCGATGCCGGCGCAGCGACGCCGTCGAGGGCGCCGACCTGGCCGTCGCCGGAGTCCCTTTCGATCTCGCCGTCTCCAACCGTGCAGGCGCGAGATACGGGCCAAGGGCCATCCGGGAGCAATCGCTGCTGGTCGGTGAGTTCCCCTGGGGCCTTTGGCCGTGGGATTTCGATCCGTTCGCCACCCACACCGTCGTCGACCTCGGCGACGCGCCGAGGTCAGTGCTGTGGACCGGCTCCCCGGATTCGATGGTGTCGGGCGTGCAGGATTGGATCGAGTCGGTGGTTCCGGTCGCTTCGGTCCTCGGTCTCGGCGGGGATCACGCCATCTCCTACCCCCTGATTCGTGCGGCGAGCACCGAGCACGGCCCTCTGTCCCTGGTGCACCTCGACTCGCACACGGATACCTGGGACCTGGGCCGAGGCCTGAATCACGGTTCGATGTTCCGGCGGGCCGTCGAGGAAGGGCTTGTCGACCCGTCCCGCTCGATCCAGATCGGGATTCGCACCCCCAATCCCGACACCCTCGGATTCCCGATCATCGATGCGGAAGCCCTCGACGAGCAGGGACCGGCGGCGGCGGCGGCACGGACGATCGAGCTGGTCGGCGACAACCCGGCCTACCTGACATTCGACATCGACTTCCTGGATCCGTCATTTGCCCCCGGCACAGGGACCCCGGTGGTGGGGGGGCCTTCGACCCTCCAGGCCCGCCGACTGCTGCGGGGCCTTGCGGGTCTTCGCTTCGTCGGCGCCGACGTGGTCGAGGTGGCGCCCGCCTACGACCCCTCCGCCCAGATCACCGCGCTGGCCGGCGCGACCGTCGCTCTCGACCTGGTTCACCTCATGCTCTCCCCGGGTCCCCGATGAGGCGGCCATCCGACACACCCCCGAAGGAAAGGGTTCGCATGCTTCAGCCGATGGGTTCGGCGTGCTACTGGCAGGACACGTCGATACATGTCCCTCGCCCCGGAGTGACCGGGCACGACGACTTCGACCTGGCGATCGTAGGCGGCGGATACACGGGGCTCTGGACCGCCTACCACCTGCTCGAATCCGAACCCTCGATGAGGATCGCCGTGATCGAGCGGGAGACGATCGGCTTCGGCGCCAGCGGGCGCAACGGAGGGTTCGCGATGACGCTGCTCGACCTCAGCCTCTCGCACCTGCGCAGGAACCACGGAGACGAGGCGGCGAAGGCCGCGCACGAGGCCGTGGCCCTGTCGGTCGAGGAGATCGGGCAGACGATCGCCGAGAAGCAGATCGACTGCGAGTGGAGACACGGGGGGCTGATGGTCGTCGCGACCAACCCGGGGCAGCTGAAGCGTGTCCGGGCAGATCTCGCGGCCGCTGCCGCGCTCGACCTGGGCGGGTTCATCGAGCTCACCGCCGAGGAGGCGCAGGCCGAAGCGCATTCCCCGACCTACATCGGGGGTCTGCGCGAGGAGCACTGCGGCGTGGTGCATCCGGCCAAGCTGGCCAGGGGACTGGCAAACGTCGTCGAGGAGATGGGCGCGCGGATCTTCGAGGGGTCGCGCGTGACCGGCATCGAGGAGTCGCGCGGGGGGTTGCGCCTCCAGCTGCCTCAGGGATCCATCCAGGCCGCCCAGGTCGTACTCGCGACCAACGCGTGGGCCTGCGAGACGCCGTGGTTCAAGCGCAAGATCCAGCCTCTCTACACCTACATCGCGCTCACCGAGCCCCTCAGCGACGAGCAGTGGGCCTCGGTCGGCTGGGAGAGTCATTGCGGGATCGAGGACAAACGCAACTTCGTCCACTACTACCGCCGCACCGCCGACGGAAGGATTCTCTGGGGGGGAAGCGACGGCATCACTCCCTACGGGGGCCGGATCGGTCCCCGGCACGACCGTCACGACGGTGTCCTCAATCGTCTCAGGGGCACCTTCCGCCAGACATTCCCGCAGCTCGAGCAGGTGAGATTCACCCATCATTGGGGCGGGCCCGTGGATCTAACCGTTCTGTTCGTTCCCATCTTCGGAACCCTGTGCGAGGGACGCCTCCACTACGGACTGGGATACAACGGGCATGGCGTCGCCCCGAGCCACATGGGCGGCAAGATCCTGCGCGACAGGGTCCTCGAGCGGGAGACGCCGCTCACCGAGCTCTGCTTCGTCGATTCGGAAGAAGTGGCGTTCCCTCCGGAGCCCATCGCTTGGCTCGGTGGTCAGCTGACGCGACGCTCGCTGCTGCGCCAGGACTCGGACCTCGAAAGGAACCGGGGCGGTGGCGAGATGGAACCGCTGATGATGCGGATCCTCAAGAAGCTCGGCTAGCCGTGTGATCCCCACCGGGCCGGCCGGCTCGGCCCGACCATCCTGACGTTTCGCCTGGCCGGCGACGGGTCGGACCGCCCGTCCTTGACCGTGCCCACTTCGCGCGTTCCGGCACCGGGTCCCGTCAGGGCACACGCGCCGGCCGCGGATCGACCCCCGGTACCCTTGCGGGAGATGGCCTCGAAGCGCCAGATATTCGTCGGCGGCGTGCCGATCGGCGGGGGAGCACCGGTTGCCGTGCAGACAATGACCAAGACGGAGACCGCGAACGTGCCCGCGACCACCGAGCAGGTGCGCAAGGTCGCCGAGGCCGGGGCCGACCTTGTCCGCGTCGCCGTCCCGCGCGACGAGGACGCCGAGGCGCTGAAGACGATCGTCGCCGAATCCCCGATCCCGGTCATCGCCGACATCCATTTCAACTACACGCTGGCCCTGAAGGCGATCGAGGCGGGCGCCCACTGCATCCGGCTGAACCCCGGGAACATCGGCGGCCGCGAGAAGGTCGCGATCGTCGCCGAGAAGGCGACCGAGGCGGGGGTGCCGATGAGGATCGGCGTCAACTCGGGCTCGCTGCCGCGGCACCTGCACGACCTCGAGCGCACCAACCCGGTCGAGGCGCTGGTCACCGCAGCCACGGAGTTCGTGGAGCTGATGGAGGGCCTGGACTTCGAGAACTTCAAGATCTCGATCAAGTCGACCAACGTGCCGAACACGATCGCCGCGAACCGGCTGCTCTCCGAGAAGGTCCCCTATCCGCTGCACCTCGGCGTCACCGAGGCCGGGACCAGGTGGGCCGGCTCGCTGAAGTCGGCGGTCGGCCTGGGGACGCTGCTCGCCGACGGTGTGGGGGACACGATCCGCATCAGCCTCTCGACCTTCCACGCCGAGGAGGAGGTCAAGGTCGCCTGGGAGATCCTCAAGGCGCTGCAGCTCCGCGAGCGGGGGCCGGTGCTGATCGCCTGCCCGACCTGCGGCCGCCTCCAGTTCGACATGGACTCCGTGGTGGCGGACATCGAGCGGCGCCTCGAGGCCTACACCGAGCCGATCGAGGTGGCCGTCCTGGGCTGCGCCGTGAACGGGATCGGCGAGGCCTCCCACGCGGACTTCGGGATCGCCGGGGCGCGCAACGAGGGGCTGATCTTCGCCGGCGGCGAGCCGCTGCGCAAGGTCCCCCAGGCCGAGCTGGTCGATCGCCTCTTCGAGGAGATCGACCGCTCCCTGGAGCGCGGCGGGGTGGCCGTGGACGAGCGCGAGGCCCGTGAGGGCGCCGAGTGGCTGGCCAGGATCGAAGAGGAGAACGCCGGGGACCTCACCCCCGAGAAGATCGCCCGCATGGAGCAGGAGGCGGCGGAGCGCGGCGAGTCCGACCGCGTGCTGCTCGACGAGGAGACCTCGCCGACCACGAGCCGCCGCTTCACGCGGGCCTAGGACCACCGAACGTCCCTGAACCCCCTCCATAGCAACCACTCCGGGACGTTCGGTGGGGGGCCGGGGCAGCGCGCGGATCGACCGTCTAGGTTTACTCGCCGATGACCCGCGTCTCTGAGATCTTCTGGCCGACCCTCAAGGACCCCCCGGCCGACGCCGAGGCGATCAGCCACAAGCTGATGGTGCGGGCGGGCCTGATCCGCCAGCTCGGCTCGGGGCTGTGGACCTACCTGCCGGCGGGATGGCGGGTTCACCGCAAGATCGAGGCCATCGTTCGCGAGGAGATGGACGCGATCGGCGGCCAGGAGATGCTGATGCCGGTCCTCCAGCCGGCCGAGCTGTGGAAGGAGACCGGGCGCTACGGGCTCGACATCCAGTTCATGCTCGAGGACCGCAGGGGCTCCGAGATGGTCCTGGCGATGACCCACGAGGAGTGCCTGACCTTCCACGTCGCCCGCGACGTCCGCTCCTACCGCGACCTGCCGCTGATCCTCTACCACCTGCAGGTCAAGGAGCGCGACGAGCCGCGACCGCGGGCCGGGGTGCTGCGCTCCAGGGAGTTCGTGATGAAGGACTCCTACTCGTTCGACACCGACGCCGAGGCCTTCGAGCGCTCCTACGAGCTGCACATCGGGGCCTACGACCGGATCTTCGACCGCTGCGGGCTCGACTGGTACCGGGTGGAGTCCGACGTCGGGATGATGGGCGGCTCGGGGGCCCACGAGTACATGGCGCCCTGCGCGGCCGGCGAGGACAGCATCGCGCTCGCGCCCGGCTACGCCGCCAACGTCGAGATCGCCTCGGCGCGGCCCCGCCCCCTCGAGCTGCCGCCGGCCGGGGATGCGCCCGAGCCGGTCGCCACCCCGGGCCTGAAGACGGTCGAGGAGGTCGCGGCGTTCCTCTCCGTCCCGCCCGGCGCGCTGCTCAAAACGCTCCCCATCGTGGTCGACGACGGGCGCGGCTTCACCGCGGTGGTGATCCGGGGCGATCACCGGCTCGGCGAGACGAAGCTGCGAAACGCGCTGGGCGCCGATTTCCGCCCCGCCCACGAAGAGGAGATCGCCGAGCGCCTCGGCCCGACCGGGTTCATCGGCCCGGTCGGGGCCGAGGTGGCCGTGATCAAGGACGCGGCCGTCGGCGAGAGCGCCTACGTCACCGGGGCGAACCGCCCCGACGAGCACCTGCGCGGCGTGGTCCCGGGCCGCGACTTCGAATTCACCGAGATGGACGTCCGCACCGTCGAGGAGGGCGACGAGACCGCCGGCGGGGAGAAGATCGCGATCGAGCCGGCGATCGAGATCGGCAACATCTTCAAGCTGGGGACCCGTTACTCGGAGGCTCTCGGAGCGACCTACCTCGACCCCGACGGCGTCGAGCGCCCGATCGTGATGGGCAGCTACGGCCTCGGCCCGGCGCGCGTCCTCGCGGCCTCGATCGAGCAGCGCTCCGACGAGCGCGGGATCGTCTGGCCGAAGACGATCGCCCCCTGGGAGGTCCATCTCGTCGCGCTCGGGAAGCCCGGCGGGCCGGAGCGCGAGGCCGCCGACCGGCTCTACGAGGAGCTTCTGGAGCGCGGGGTCGAGGTGCTCTACGACGATCGCGAGGCGGGGCCGGGGGAAAAGCTGACCGACGCCGAGCTGCTCGGCTGCCCGCAGCGGCTCGTGGTCGGCAGGCGGGGTCTCTCCGAGGGGGTCGTGGAGGCCCAGGAGAGGAGGAGCGGGGCGGAGCACCGCATTCCCGCCGGCGAGGCCGCCGCCGAGGCGGCGGCGATCCTCGAAGGCCTCGATTGAGCGAGATCGCCCCGTTCGGGAAGGGCCGCGTTCGTCGCCTCTTCGGGCTCGACCGCAGCGGGCCCCCGCCGGCTCAGACCCGCCGGGGAGAACCGCTGCGCCCCTTCACGCTCCCCAACCTGGTGGGCTACGTCCGGCTCGCCGCGATCCCGGTCTTCCTCTACGTGGCCCTCGACTCGGGCGACGGCCAGAGCACCGCCGCCGCGCTGCTCTTCGCGGCGATCTCGCTGGGCGACTACCTCGACGGCTTCCTGGCCAGGGTGACCGGCCAGTACAGCCGCATGGGCGCGATCCTCGACCCGGTCGTGGACCGGGTCACGATCCTCTCCGGCGCCCTCGTCTGCTGGCACTTCGAGCTGCTGCCGCGGTGGGCGCTGGCGGCGCTGGCGGCGCGCGAGATCGTCACGCTCGGCCTCGCCCAGTACGGGCTCAGGCACGGAGTGGACATCGAGGTCAACTGGCCCGGTCGCGTCGCCGTCTTCCCGATCATGGGCTCGATCTTCCTCGCGATGCTGATCGGCGGCTGGATACCCGACGCCCTGCTGATCGTCGGGCTGGTCCTCTCGGTGCTGGCCACGGTCCTCTACGCCCGGATGGGGAGGGAGGCCGCCAGGGCCCGGCGGGAGGCCGTGCAAGCCAACCCTCACTCTCCATAACCGTCAACCTTTGGTTGAACCTTGGCAGGGGCGCTTATAATCTGGCGGAACGCCACCGAGAAGGAGTGAGATGGAGGACACCTTTCCGGATCTCGGGTCGCTCAGCGACAAGGAGCTGAAGGCCCTGATCGAGAAGCTCACCGAGGAGGAGCAGGAGGTCTCCTACCGGCGCCGGGTGCTGCACGGCAAGATCGACATCCTTCGGGCGGAGCTGGTCAACCGGCTGCGCCAGAAGCGCGAGCGCGGCGACTCGCTGATCTCCGGCGACGACGTGCGCCAGCTCACCGAGATTCTGGCCGGCAAGGCGCGCAGCGCTCCCGAGGACGAGAGCGCCGCCTAGGAGGCGCGATGGCTGTCCACTGTCCAGAGTGCGGCTTCGTCAACCCCGAGGGCGCCAACTACTGCCAGAAGTGCGGGGCCTACCTGAGCCGGCCCGAGGGGGGCGAGGACCCGACGACGATGACCTACACGGTGGACGAGGCCGGGGAGATGCAGCCGGTCGACATCGACGAGGTGGTCGAGGAGGCCGGCGCCGCCCTGGTGATCCGGGCGGGCGGGGGCCGGGCGGGGGAGAGCTTCACCGTCACCGAGGACCGGATCAGCATCGGTCGCAGTCCCGACGCGGGGGTGTTCCTGGATGACGTCACGGTCTCGCGCAACCACGCGCTGCTGGTCCGCAGGCGCGACGGCCTCTACATAGACGACCTGGGCTCGCTGAACGGCACCTACGTCAACCGTCGGCGGATCGAGTCCCACAAGCTCGCCGACGGCGACGAGATCCAGGTCGGCAAGTACAAGCTGAGCTACCTGGAGCGCTAGCGTGGCGACACCGACCAGACCGATCGGCCACGAGGCCGGGGAGCGGGGGAGAGGGCGCGACGGGTCCTCCAGGCCGCAGCGAAAGGCGTTGACGATCGGCGCTGTCTGCAAGATCCTCGAGTCCGAGTTCGACGAGATCTCGATCTCCAAGATCCGCTACCTCGAGGACCAGAAGCTGCTCACCCCGCGGCGAACGCCGGGCGGCTACCGCCTCTATAGCCAGGCCGACGTCGAGAGGCTGAGGACGATCCTGCGCCTCCAGCGCGACGAGTTCCTGCCCCTGCGGGTGATCCGCCAGGAGCTTGCCTCGGGGGCCGAGATCGGCGGCTCCCCGGGGGAGCGCCGGCCGAGCGGCTCGGCGGTGAGGCGAGCGATTCTGGTCAACACCTCCAGCGCCTACCTGACCCTCGACGAGGTGGTCGAGGAGACCGGGGCGCGCGAGGAGCTGATCTCCTCGCTCGAGGAGTTTGGCGTCGTGCAGCCCGAGCAGCGCGACGGCAAGACCGTCTACGACGAGACCGATCGCGAGATCGTCAGGGCGGCCAACGAGCTCTCGAGGTTCGGCGTCGGGGCGCGCAACCTGCGCGTCTTCCGCTCCTCCGCCGACCGCGAGGCGAACCTGCTCGAGGCTCTTCTCGGGCCCTCGCTTCGCTCCCGCAACCCGCAGCGCCGCAAGGAGGCTCTGGAGAGCCTGGAGAGCCTGGCCGCCACGGTCAGCCACCTCAAGCACCTTCTCCTGGTCCGCGACCTCCGACGGCTGGCCGGCTCCTAGGCCGGCGAGCGGCCGTGCCGACCGTTTCGAGGCACCGGCTCATCGCCGCCCCGGTGGATCAGGTCTGGTCGCTCGTCTCCGACCCCCACAACCTGCCCCGCTGGTGGCCCCACACCACCCGGGTGGAGAACGTCGAGCGCAACCCGGCCGGGCGCAGGAGCCGCTGGACCCAGGTTCTGGAGACCGCCGAGGGCAGGGGGGTGAGGGCGGACTTCCGGTGCACCGGCTCGACCGAGGGAAGGCGCTTCGCCTGGCGGCAGGAGATCGACGGGACGCCCTTCGAGCGTCACATGAAGGCCTCCGAGACCGAGATCCTGCTCGAACCCGCAGGGGAGGGGACGCAGGTGCGGATCACGGCCCGCCAGAGCCTGCGCGGGATGTCCCGGCTCGGGTCCCCGATGATGTCCCGGGGCCAGGGGGCGATCGCCGACGGGGCGCTGGACGGCATCGAGCGCGCCCTGCTCGCCGGGGAGGAAGCTTGAACGCGGCTCCGAGGCGGGACGCCAAGTGGTGGGGCTGGGGGGACCCCGAGATCCTCCCGGAGCTGGGCCCGGAGGCGCTGCGGACGCTGCGGGAGGAGCTCGGGGACCTGCGCCCGGGTGCGCCGGTGCCCGACCCCGGCGCGGTGGCGCTCCCCGATCCGCGCCCGCTTCCCGAGGCGCTTGCCGCGGCCGCCGGGGCCCCCAACGTCCTCACCGGCCACGAGGACCGGTTGCGCCACGCCGCCGGGAAGGGCTACCGGGACCTCGCCCGCCTGCGCTCCGGGTCGCTGGACGCGGCGCCCGACGCGGTCGTGCTCCCGGAGGACTCCGCGCAGATCGTCCGGATAATCGAGGTGTGCGCGGCCGAAGGCGTCGCCGTGGTCCCCTTCGGCGGGGGCACCAGCGTGGTCGGCGGCGTCGAGCCGATCGCCGGCGACAAGGAGCGGGTGATCGCCCTCGACCTTGCCAGGCTGCGCCGGGTCTCCGCAGACCGGCGATCGCTGACCGCGAGGCTGGGGGCGGGTCTGCGGGGCCCGGAGGCCGAGGCGGCCCTGGCGAGGGACGGGTTGACGATCGGCCACTTCCCGCAGTCCTTCGAGTACGCGACCATCGGCGGCTTCGCCGCCACCCGCTCGGCGGGTCAGTCTTCAAGCGGCTACGGGCGCTTCGACTCGCTGGTCACGGCCGTGCGGATGCTCGCCCCCGCGGGAGAGGTCTCGACGCTCGCGACCCCGCACTCCGCGGCCGGGCCCTCCCTGCGGGAGCTGGTGCTCGGGTCGGAGGGGACCCTCGGCGTGATCCCCGAGGTCACCGTGAAGGTGCGCCCGGCGCCCGACCACCGCCGCTACGAGGCCTGGATCGCCGAGAGCTTCGATTCGGGGACCGAGATCGTCCGCACGATGGCCCAGGGCGGCGCCCTGCCCGACGTCGTCCGGCTCTCCGACGAGGAAGAGACGCGGGTCTCCCTGGCGCTCTCGGGACCGAGCGGCGTGGCCGGGTCGCTGTTCGACGCCTACCTCACGCTGCGCCGCCGCCGGGGCGGCTGCCTGCTGGTGGTCGGGATAGAGGGGGACGCCGAGGCGGTGGCGAGGCGCCGGGCGCTGGCGGTGCGCGAGCTTCGCCGCGGCGGAGCCGCCTACCTGGGCCAGGGGGCGGGCCGCTCCTGGGAGCGCGGCCGCTACCGGGGGCCCTACCTGCGCGACACCCTGATGAGCATGGGCGCGCTGGTCGAGACGCTGGAGACCTCGCAGACCTGGTCCCGCCTGGGCGCCCTCTACCGGCGGGTGGGCGGGGCGATCCGCTCCTCGCTGGCCGGCCAGGGGACGCCCGGCATCGTCTTCTGCCACGTCTCGCATGCCTATCCCGACGGCGCCTCGCTGTACTTCACCTTCATCGCCCGCTCGCTCGAGGGCCGCGAGGTCGAGCAGTGGGCGGAGGTCAAACGCGCCGCCTGTGAGGCGATCGTGGCCGAGGGCGGCACCATCACCCACCACCACGCGGTCGGCAGCGACCACGCCCCCTACATGGAAGCCGAGGTGGGCGCGGCCGGCCTCGGGGCGCTCCGGGCCCTCAAGGAGAGCCTCGACCCGGCCGGCATCATGAACCCCGGCAAGCTCTTCCCCTGAGCGCCGCCAGGCTCAGCCGCCGGCGCCGCGCCGCGCCGCGGCCCTGCGCCCGGCTTCGGCGATCGGCCCGGTGATCGGCCCCCGCAGGACGCTGGTGCCGGTCAGGGCCGGGAGCCGGCGCTGGCGGCGGGCGCTGGCCAGCGCCGCCCGGTAGGCGGCGTTCCGGGTCAGCGTCACGTCGATCTTGTCGAAGACGCCGCTGGCGACCAGGGCGATCGCCTCGGTCGGGACCCGGATCTGGGTCAGCGCCCTGCCCCGCCCGTCGACGCGGAAGCCGCCAACCCGCAGGGCCAGCTTCCCCGAGCGGTAGAGCCATACGTAGTAGTCGCTTCCGGCCGGAGCCCGGTCGAGGCCGACGGCGGTGACCTGGAGGACCGGCACCTTCCTGACCCTCCCGAAGATCACCACGCCGCGCCCCCCGCTTCCCTCCCCGACCCCGGAGAGCACCGCCTTGGTGATGTCCTGGCCGGAGGCGGAGCCCGCCGCCGACCCGGGCGGCGAGCCCGAGCCACCGAACACCCCGGTGACGGCGAGGACGACGAGGAGGAGGGCGAGGGCCCCGGCCGCCAGGGCGGCGATCATCCAGCGCTGCGAGCCGCCACTCGCGCGCGACTCCGGGGGGGTGCCCTCTCCCGCAGACGCAGCGCCGGAGGCCGGTCGGCCTCCGGGGACCGCCCCCCGGGGCTCGGAGATCTCGGGGAGCGTGGCCGTGGGGGCGATCAGCCGGAGCTGGTCGCAGAGCTTCGAGGCCAGCCGGTTCGCGTCGGGGTCGGCGCGCAGGTGGCGGGCCGCGTCGGCCCGCGCGATCGGATCGGCCTGGCCGAGCAGGTAGTCGGTCAGCGCCACCTCGCGGTCGGGGTCCTCGCCGCAGATCTCGCGGAGGGCGGCGGCGGCGCGGGAGCGCACCTCGTCGACCCCGATGCCGAGCAGCGACCCGATGTCGTCATAGCCCTGCCCGCGCTCCAGCAGGAGCTGGAGCATCGCCCTGTTCTCGTCGCTCAGCGGCACGGGCCGAAAGCCTACGCGCTACCGGTCTCCCGGCCCGGCCCCGACGGCCGAGCCGCTAGGCTGGCGCCGCCATGCACGCCCGCGACCTTCCGGCCTCGCCTTTCGACGAGCTGATCGGGACCGAGTGGCTCGACGACGATCCCGACCAGGCACGGGCCCGGATCGCGGTCCGGCCCGACCTCCTCCAGCCCGTGGGGCTGGTGCACGGTGGGATCGTCTCGACGCTTGTCGAGAGCGTCTGCTCGCGGGCCACGGCGCTCGCCGTGGCCGCCGAGGGGATGACCGTGATGGGCCAGTCCATCGACGTCAGCTTCCTGAAGCCGACCAGGGAGGGCCACATCGAGGTGGCGGCCAGGGCACGCCACCGGGGGCGCACCACCTGGATCTGGGAGGCGGAGGCGACCAACTCCTCGGGGGAGCTCTGCGCGCTGGCGCGGATGACCGTCGCGGTCCGCCCGCGCCCCTCCTAGCGCCCTCAACCGCGGAAGCGGTTGGTGATCGGCAGGCGGCGGTCCCGCCCGAAGGCCTTCGGGGTGATGCGGATCCCCGGTGGCGCCTGGCGGCGCTTGTACTCGGCCCGGTCAACCATCGCGATGACCTCGTCCACGACGCCCGCGGGCAGCCCCTGGGCGACCAGTTCCTCGCGTCCCTGGTCGCGCTCGACGTACCCCTCCAGGATGCGGTCGAGGGTCTCGTAGGGGGGCAGCGAATCCTCGTCGCGCTGGTCGGGCCGCAGCTCGGCCGAGGGGGGCCGCTCGGAGACCGAGCGGGGCACCAGGTCCCTCCCGGCCCGCTCGTTGCGGCGGGCGACCAGCTCGTAGACCAGCGTCTTGGGGACGTCCTTGATCACCGCGAAGCCGCCGGCCATGTCGCCGTAGAGGGTGGCGTAGCCGACCGACATCTCGCTCTTGTTCCCCGTCGTGAGGACCAGCCAGCCGTGGCGGTTGGAGAGAGCCATCATCAGGTTGCCGCGGATCCGCGCCTGGATGTTCTCGGCGGCGAGGTCCGGCTCGGAGGGTCGCGCGGGGTCGCGCGGCAGCGGAGCCCGGACCGCCGCGTTTCCCGGGGAGGTCGAGGCGATCGGGTCCCGCAGCGCCTCCTCGTAGACCGACATCATCGGCTCGATCGGGATCTCGATCATCTCGACCCCGAGGTTCGAGGCGATCAGCCTGGCGTCCTCCTGGGTCTCGGCGCTGGAGTGGGGGGAGGGCATGACCACGCAGGAGACGTTCTCCGCACCGACCGCGTCGCAGGCGATCTGGGCGACCAGAGCGGAGTCGATCCCGCCGGAAAGGGCCAGCCCGACATGCCCGAAGCCGTTCTTGGCCACGTAGTCGCGCAGGCCGAGAACCAGCGCGCCATAGACCTCGTCGAGGTCGGAGAGCGGCTCGGCGAGGCTGCCGGCCCGGTCCCCGCCCAACCGGCACAGCAGCATCTCCTCCTCGAATTGGGCGGCGCGGGCGAGCACCTCGCCCCGCGGGGAGACGAGAAGGCTCTGGCCGTCGAAGACCAGCTCGTCCTGGCCCCCGACCAGGTTCGCGAAGGCGAAGTGGGTCCCGTAGGTGCGAGCCCGGTCGGCGAACATCTCCTCTCGCTCCCGCCCCTTTCCGCGGTGGTACGGCGAGCCGGAGGGGTTGACGATCACCGTGGCTCCCGCCTCGGCCTCGAGGGAGGCCGGCGGGCCCTCGACCCAGCAGTCCTCGCAGACCGTCAGGCCGACGGCCTCTCCGGCGACGTCGACGATCGCCGGCTCCGTCCCGGGCTCGAAGTAGCGCTGCTCGTCGAACACCGCGTAGTTGGGGAGGCGGTTCTTGCGATAGACGAGCTGGATGGCCCGGTCGGCGAGGACCGCCAGCGAATTGGAGACCCGGCGGCCGACCGGGCCCGGTGAGACGGGCTCGGCGAAGCCGACCAGCGCGACGATGCCCTCGACCCCGGCCGCGAGCTCCTCGAGGGCACGCATGTTCGCCTCGACGAAGTGGCGCTTGAGGTAGAGGTCCTCGGCCGGGTAGCCGGGCAGGCAGAGTTCGCCGAAGACGACCAGTCCGGCCCCCTCGGCGCGAGCCTCGGCGATCCAGGAGGCGACCTTCGCGGCGTTTCCGTCGATGTCGCCGACGGTCGGGTTGATCTGCGCCAGTGCGAGGGTCGGAGGGTCCGCAGCCTGCATCGCGGTGAAGTATCGCCGCCAGGGCGCAACCCGGGCGGCCAGCGCGGTTTGTAGCCTGCGGACGATGCGAGCGATGAGGGCGACCGCCACATGCCTCGCGCTGGTCGCCCTCGCGCTTCCCGCCTCGGCAGCCGGCGCACCCGGCTCCGGCCGGGCCCATTCAAACCGCCTGGTCGAGCGGGCCCGGGCAAACCGCCTGGTCGAGCGGGCCCGGGCGCTGCTCGGTGAGACGGCGGCCGGTGCGAGAGCCTCGGAAGCCGGGCACCGCCACGGCCACCTGACCCCGATCAACGTGCGACTGGCACGGGCCCTGCCGTCCCTGAGCGGAGGCCTGCGCCGGCGGGTCGCGAGCCTGCTGGCCCGGCCGACCGACCCGATGGACCCCGACGGCCACTCCTACCCTCCCGCCGCCCGCAGTCAGGTCGCCTCGGACTGCACCGCCCACTTCTGCGTGCACTGGGTGAACAGCGCAGCCTTCGCCGACGCTCCCGACCTCACCGACCTCTCTCCGGCGAACGGGGTGCCCGACTTCGTGGACCAGGTCGAGGCGGTCGCCGAGCAGGTCCACGCGACCGAGAACGGCACCCTGGGGTGGCGCGCGCCCAGGCCGGACGGCACCCTCGGCGGCAACGCCAGGACCGACATCTACCTCGCGGACGTCGGCGAGACCCTCTTCGGGTACGCCAGCCCGGACCCGGGCCAGGCCGGTCGCCGGCGCCACGCCTACCTCGTGCTCGACGACGATTACTCCTCGGCGCAGTTCCCCGGCACCACGTCGATCACCGACATCGAGGTCACGCTCGCCCACGAGTACAACCACGTGCTGCAGTTCGGCTACGACACCTTCCAGGACCTCTGGATGATGGAGTCGAGCGCAACCTGGATGGAGGACCGGGTCTACGGATCGGTGAACGACTACCTGCGCTACATGAGTCGGTGGAACGACCGGTTCCGGATCCCTCTGACCCGGAGCAGCATCAAGATCTACGGGTCCGCGGTGTGGAACCACTGGCTTGCCCATCGCTACGGCCCCGACCTCATCCGCACCGCCTGGGAGGACGCGCTCGGCGCCCGGCCGACCGCCTTCTCGGTGGCCTCCTACGGGGCGGCGATCGAGGCCGCGGGGGCTTCGGACTTCGATCGGGACTTCGCGCTGTTCGCCCGCGACCTGGCCGAGTGGCGGGTCGACACCGCCTTTCCGGAGGGCGACAGCTATCCCGACGTGGCCCGCCAGGGCTCGCTCCCGACGAACGGCGCCCGGCGGCTCCGCTCGCTGGACCACACGACCTACAGGCTGTTGCGGGTGGCCCCCGCGCCGGGGCGGGCGCTCAAGCTGACCGCCACCGTGCGGAGCCGCGCCTCGGTGGCGATCTGCCTGGTCGGGCGGATCGGCTCGCAGACCGCGGGAACGGTCGTCTCCGCCTTCAGGATGCGCCGCGGCCCGGGCTCGCTTGCGGTCGGCCTGCCCGATCCGCAGCGCTTCGACCGCATCACCGCGGTGCTCGTCAACGCCGACACCGCGATCGCCGGCGTCGGTGCCCTCGGCTGGCGCTACACGGGCAACGACGTGCGCTTCGTCCTCAGGGCCAGGCTGCGGCGCTGAGGCCGCGGGGTCTTCGGCGGGCCGCGGGAACTCCGGGTGGGCCGGAAGGCCCTCGGCGGCCGCTGAAGGGTTAGACCACCCCTGGCTGTCTTCCCGGTTCAGCGAGCGGAGGCTGCGGCTTGCGATCCCTCCGTCCCGGCCTCCGCCCGCGCCTGGGTGTGGCCGTGGAGATCTCCTCGACCGCGGCCGCGAGCTCGATCGCGAAGCTGTCGAGGTCGGCCATCGCGTCGTAGTCGCCGATCAGCCCGAAGTTGACCTGGCCGTTGTAGGACATGATCCCCACGCAGAGCGCCTGGCGCTGGGCCAGCGGGACCATCGGGAAGATCGCCTCCATCTCGCGCCCCAGGAGGTAGAGCGGCATCTGGGGGCCGGGGACGTTGGTCACCACCAGGTTGAAGAAGCGCTGCTGGGGGGTGAGTCGCGCGGCCTGGGCCGCGATCGTCGGCGGCGCGAAGTCGGTCATCTGGGTGAGGATCTGAGCGCCGACCGCCTGGCCGGAGGACTTCAGGTCACCCATCGTCGCGGTGAGGAGGCGCAGGCGCTCGACCGGGTCCTCGCACCAGACCGGAAGCGGCGCCATCATCGCCGCCACCCGGTTGCCGAGCGCGCCGTGCTCGTGCTCCGCCCTGACGCTGACCGGGACCATGGCGCGCATCTCCAGCTCGCCGGTGTCGTGGCCCCGGGCCCTGAGGTAGTTGCCCAGCGCCCCGGTGACCGCCGAGAGCACGACGTCGTTGACGGTGCCTCCGTGCTCGTTCTTGATCCGCTTCAACTCGTCCAGATCGCTTCGCACGAAGGCGAGCCGGCGGTGCGGGCCGATCTCCACGTTGAAGGGGGTGTGGGGGGCCGACATGCCCGCCCCGATCATCTTGCTCGCCGCGCTCAGAGCACCCAGCACCTGCGTGGCGACCTGGCGCGGCCCCCGCAGCGTCGCGCGGACGCCCCTGACGATCTCCGCGGGGCTGGTGGCGCGCTCCAGCAGGGCCTCGCCGAGCAGCTTGGCGTCGGTCGGCTCGGGCCGCGGCAGCCACCTGGATCCGGGATCCACCGGCGCCTCGGGCTCGGGGGCAAGGTCGAAGAGGACGTTGGTGATGTCGACGCCCGAGACCCCGTCCACGAGGGCGTGGTGGCTCTTCGTGATCAGGGCGAAGCGGCCGCCCTCCAACCCCTCGGCAAGCCACATCTCCCAGAGCGGCTTGGAGCGGTCGAGCTGCTGCGAGAAGATCCGCGCCGCGAGCGTGCGGAGTTGCTCCTCGGAGCCCGGCGGCGGCAGGGCGGTCTGGCGGATGTGGTACTCGAGGTTGAGGTGCGGGTCGTCCACCCAGACCGGACGGCCCTGGGCGAAGGGGACGAAGCGCAGCTTCTGGCGGAACCGCGGCACCAGGTGAAGTCGCGATGCGATGTGCTCGCGGAGCTCCTCGTGGTGGGGGGCGGGCCCCTCCAGGATGATCGTCGAAGCGACGTGCATGTGGGCGCCGTCGCGCTCCATGTGAAGGAACGACGCGTCCAGTCCGCTGAGGCGATCCTCACCCACCACGGAGATCTTCGCACAAGCGCACTCGTGCGTGGCCACGCCGCCGATTCCGCTCTGCAAAGCCGTTTGAAAGCGATCATGCAGCAAGGCGGGAGTGTGAGGGCGCTCACACAAGCGCCGCGGACCCCCTCCTACGGTGTTCGGTCTCCACATAGGCATGGAACCGATCTGCCGAGTCGTCCCGCCAGGCGCGGGACGAGCGGGGGAACCAACCGCCGCCCGGCTGGCGCCGGGCGGCAGGGGCGAATAGGGCGGTGATCCGCCCTTAGCGGGAAGGCCGGCGCACGCCGGCGCTCGCGAGCCCGTCAGCTAACCCCGCAGGCAGCTGAGAAAGAGAGTGATCGAAGATGCGACGCAACCGTCGCTGGCACAGGCGTGCCGCGGCCGGCGCAGTGCTCCTGGCCGCCGCGGCCGCGACAACAACGCAGGTGGCCCTCGCGGCCTCCGATACGAACAAGGCGGCGAGAATCTCCGCGGCCGGGCGCACGCTCGCCTTCGGGGAACGCTTCCGGCTCGGCGGGCACGTCCCGACCGATCGCGGGCTGCTGGTCAGGATCAAGTTCCGCCGCTCGGGGGGAGCGGGCTGGACCCTGCTGCGCACCGTGCACACCGACCGGGGGGGCTCCTACCGAACCCGGGCGACCGCCAGGGTGAGCGGCTCTCTGAGAGCCGTCCCCTCGACCGGGCGGTCGTCGGCTCCGCAGCGGATCCGCGTGCGCTCCCGCACCTCCTTTCATGTCGCCCGTCATCACGTGATCGCCGGCAACCCGATCCGCCTGCGCGGCCGGGTGCGGCCGGGCGGACGGCGTCCGGTGAAGGTCGTGATCCGCGGCCCGCACGGTGAGGTCACCCGGGACGCCACGAGCGCCCGCGGCGTCTTCCGCCTGGGCTGGCGGCCCGGCCACACCGGCACCTACCGCCTGCGCGCCTACGTCGGCCGCAACGGCCTGGCCGCGGGGAGCGCCAGCCTCTCGCGCCGGGTCACGGTCTTCCGGTACGCGATGGCCTCCTACTACGGGCCGGGGCTGTACGGGAACGGGGTCGCCTGCGGCGGAACGCTCCTGCCCTCCACGATGGGCGTGGCGCACAAGACCCTGCCCTGCGGGACGCGGGTGACGCTGCGCTACCACGGACGCCAGGTGACGGTCCCGGTGATCGACCGCGGCCCCTACGTCGCCGGTCGCGACTACGACCTCACCACGGCGACCAAGCAGCGCCTCGGGTTCCCGGGGCTGGGGGTGGTGCTGGCGAGTCGATGAAGGCTCGCCGCCTCCTCCGCTCCGCGTCCGGGGGCGGCGAGGCTGCGGGCACTTCCCGCTCCGCGTCCGGGGGCGGCGAGGCTGCGGGCACTTCCCGCTCCGCGTCCGGAGGCGGCGAGGCTGCGGGCACTTCCCGCTCCGCGTCCGGGGGCGGGAGACGCAGGGTGTCAGACGAGGCGGAGCTGGTCGCCGCCATCGCCGGCGGGGTCGCGCCCGAAGCCCGCGACCCTGACCCCGAGCAGCCGCACGGGCCGCGGGGGGGAGTACTCGCGCAACAGCTCGACGGCGACCCGGCCCACGGTGGCCGGGTCGTCGGTCGGGTCCTCCAGGGTCCTGGCGCGGGTCACGGTCGTCCAGTCGTCGAGCCTGACCTTGATCGCCACCGACCGCCCGGAGAGGCTGCGGGCACGGAGCCGCGCGCAGAGGTCGCGGCTCAGCGTCAGCACGGCTCGCTCCATCCGATCGAGGCTGGCGACGTCGGTGTCGAACGTCGTCTCGGTGGACTGCGACTTGGCCTCTCGCACCGGCTCGACCTCCGCGGCATCCTGGAAGCGCGAGCGGCTGTGGAGCCAGTGACCGGTGCGCTCTCCAAAGGTGGCCTGGAGCCGGGATAGGTCACTCTCGCGGAGATCGGCGAGCGTCCGCACTCCCAGCGACTCCAGGCGCCGCACCGTCTTGGGCCCGATCCCCGGGATCATCCCCGGCGAGGAGCCCGCAAAGCGATCGATCGCTTCCTCGCGCCCCAGGCGGACCAGTCCCGCCGGCTTGGCCAGCTCGCTGGCGACCTTGGCCAGCAGCTTGCTCTCGCCGATCCCGACCGAGCAACTCAGTCCGGTGGCCTCCCGGATCCAGGTGGCGATGCGCCGCATCGTCGCCTTTGGGTAGGAGAGGCCGCTGAGGTCGAGGTAGGCCTCGTCGAGGCCGACCACCTCGACCGTCTCAGCGGCGTCCCTGACGATCGCCATCACCTCCCGCGAGACGGACCTGTAGGCCTCGAAGTCGGGAGCGATGAAGATCGCGTCGGGCAGGCGCCGGCGGGCCGTCGCGGCGGGCATCGCCGACTGGATCCCGGCCAAGCGGCGCGCCTCGTAGCTGGCCGTGGTCACCACCGCCCTGGGCCCGGAACCGCAGACCACCACCGGCTTTCCCCTCAGCTCGGGCCGGCGCCGAAGCTCCACCGAAGCGTAGAAGGCGTCCATGTCCAGGTGTGCGATGCAGCGGTTCCCGGCCACGGCCCAAACCTAGGGGAGGGGGCGGCGGGGCAGTTGGCTAGGGGCCGCGCAGTCGCTCGGTCTCGCGCTGGATCTCGGTCTCGCTGATCGGCTTTCGCCCGTAGACGTCCCAGGCATTCGCCACCAGCCCGATCCCCCAGCCGCCGAGCACGAACATCGGCCAGAAGAAGCCGGCCCCGCTGACCGCCCAGATGGCGATCAGGAAGGCGTTGACCAGCAGGTACATGAGGACGTGCACCCGGAAGTCCCGCTTCTTCTTGAGGCGCTCGATCGCCTGTTCTCTGAGCTCCTGCTCCCCGGTGGGGGCGACATCTGGATCCATGCGACGTTTCTATCAGGAACGTAGACTTGCGATGTGGCGAGCCCGGAGGCCAAGAACCTCGAGGCGATCTCGAAGGCGATAGACCAGCACAACTCGAACTGCCCCTACCCGGCGGCGGAGGTGCGGATGAACCCCTTCGAAGCGGACCGGCTCGGCTGGGAGGAGATTCGCGGCCTGCCGATCGTCGGCGACCCGGAGATCGGCACCGGCCGCTTCCGAATCGTCTGCTCGCGCGAGCTCCGCGGCGAGGGGCTCGAGGAGCTCGAGGCGGTGGGGGAGGAGCTGGAGACCGCAACCCCGGCGACTCCGCCGAAAGTGGTCTAGGACACGACGGCCGGGGCCCCGGACCCGAGCCGTGTGGACTAGCCGTGTGGACTTCTTGTGCCCAGGGCAGCGAAACTCCGCACACTCCCGATCTCGCCCGTGGCAGCGGGACTCCGCACGCTCCCGATCCCGCCCGTGGCAGCGGAGGTCCGCATGCTGCGATCCGGTTGACCCGGCTGCAGAATCTAGACCTGGTTCCAGAAGTCGAGCCCGAGCCCGCTCAGCCAGTTCTGCGCCTCGATGTTGAGGCGGAAAAACTCGCCGCTGACGATCAGGATCCCGGTGGCGATGAGTATCGCGCCCCCAACGCCGATGATCACCCCGTAGTGGCGCTTTACCGCCCCGAAGGCCGTGGTCATCCGCGAGAAGGCCAGGGCCGTGAGGATGAAGGGGATCGCGAGCCCGGCCGAGTAGACGGCGAGCAGGAAGGCTCCGCGGGCCGCCGAGCCGGAGAGCGCCGCGGCCGAGAGGATGGCGCCCAGCGTCGGCCCGATGCACGGCGACCAGGCGATCGCGAAGGCCGCGCCGGCCACGATCGGCCCGCCCTTCCCGGCACGCGCCATCAGCGCGTCCACGTGCCACTCCCGGTTCAGGGCGGGAACGAAGGCCGCCGCCACGAAGAACACCCCCATGGCAATGATCAGGGCGCCGCTGACCTTCTCCAGCAGCAGCCTGTTGTCCTGGAGGGTCGAGCCCAGCGCGGTCGCCGTCAGCCCGAAGGCGATGAAGATGGCCGAGAAGCTGGAGACGAACAGCAGGCTGGGGGCCAGCACCCGGCGCCAGTCCGCGCTGTCGAGCTCGGCCGTCGAGACGCCGGTAACCGCAGAGAGGTAGCCGGGGACCAGCGGCAGCACGCAGGGGGAGAGGAAGGAGACTATCCCCGCTCCCAGGGCGGCGAGAACCCCCACACCGGCAGCGGGGTCGGAGCTTGCGACTGCGAGGAGCACGACAGCCGCAAAGGGTACTCAGGGACAGCTCAGCTGCCGGTGCAAAGCGCCCGGTCCTCGGCGCTGAGGACGGGCATGGCGGGGCTGGGCTCCATCCTCGCGGCCCCGCCCTCCTCACGGGGCCGCCGGCCGCCCCGAAGCAGCGTCAACCCGAGCAGCGGGAAGGCCACCACGGAGAGCAGGCCGGCGGCGATCAGGGCCGCAGAGGAGGCCTCGGTGATCAGGCCCAGTTCCTGACCGATCGCGGTGGCGGCGACGATGAACGGCAGCGAGGTGGCCTGAAGCAGTCCGGCGACCAGCGTCTTGCGGCTACCCAGCACCCCGCGGTAGAGGAGTGCCGGGATCCCGCGCGCGGCCACCAGGGCGAGCAGGAAGAGGGGCACCCGCGCCACCGTGGAGGCGCTGGAGAAGAGGGCGCCGAGGTCGAACTTGACGCCGCTGGCGACGAAGAACACGGGTATGAACACGCCGAACCCGACCGCCTCGAGCTTGAGGCGGAACTCCGGATGCGTCATCTGCTCGTCGCGGTCGATCAGCGAGAGAAGCGCGCCGGCGGCGAAGGCGCCGAGGATCGTCTCGAGGCCAAGCTGCTCGGCCAGCGCCGCGAATCCGAGCAGCAGGACGAAGGCCCCCCTGACCCTGATCTGGGCCGTGGTGTCCTGGAGGCGCAGCAGCAGTCCCGACAAGGTCATGGAGCGCTCGGCCCGGGAGAGGGCGAACCCCAGCGCGGCGATCACCGCGGCGAACCCCCCCAGGAGGATCAGCTTGGTCGAGGTCCCGGTCGAAGGGTCGCCGGAGAAGAACAGGGTCAGCAGGATGATCGAGCCGAAGTCGGCGATCGAGGCCGCGGCGATCACCAGCTGGCCGAAATCCGAGCCGATCTCGCCGGAATCCTTCAGCACCGGGACGATCACCCCCAGAGAGGTCGAGGTGAGGATGATGCCGATCAGGAGTGGCGATTTGACGAACCCCGCGGCGCTCAGCGCCAGGCCGGCCCCGAGCCCGATGGCAAGGGACAGCAGGAAACCGAGGGAGGTGACGCGCAGGGTCCTGCCCCGCAGCCGGGTCAGGTCGATCTCCAGCCCGGCAAGGAAGAGCAGGAAGGCGAGGCCGATGACCGCGATCACGTCCACCGGCACATCCACCTCGACCCAGCCGAGCCCCGAGGGCCCGATCGCGATGCCGGCGACGATCTCGAGGACGACGGCGGGTATCCGGAGCGCCGGGGCCAGGCCGAGGAGGAGGGGAGCACTGAACCCGACCGCCGCGACGATCAGCAGGTTCGTGAAGTGGACCTCGGGCATGGCCGACAGTCACGCGGGGGCCGCCCGCGTTACAGGGGCCCGTGGGGAACCGCCGGCCGGGGGGCTCGGTCGGCGGGCAGCCGGGCTAGCCGCCGCGCTTCCAGTCCCGGAAGACCCCGAGAAGCTCGTCCCGCAGCTGCGAATCGAGCGTGCCCTCGCTGACCTCGCCGCTTGCCGCGATCGTCATCCGGATCTGCTCGACGTAGTCGACGCAGGCCTCGCAGATTTCCAGGTGGTCCTCGAAGCGCTTGCGGTCGGCCGGCCCGAGCGCGCCCTCCACGTAGTCCGTGACCAGCTCCACGAGCTCCCTGCAGGTGATGTCGTCAAGCTCGACCATCGAAGCCACTCCTAGGTCATCTCCGGCTCGGGCATCAGGTAGCGCTCGAGCGCCGCCCTCACCTTGGAGCGGGCCCTGTGCAGGAGGACCCGCTGGTTGACGTCACTGATCTCGAGCGCGCTGGCGACCTCGTCGGCGCTCCAGCCCTCGACGTCGCGGAGCCGGATCACCTCTCTCTGCGTGTCGGGGAGGCCCTCGATCGCGCCGGCCACTACTCCCAGGGTCTCGCGCTCGATCACACGCTCGCCGGTCCAGGCTCGCGGGGGAGAGGACCAGTGGTAGGGCCATTGGCGCTCCCCGAGGCCGAGGAACCGATCGGCGTCGACCGCCGGCTCGGCCTCGGCAGCGGCGTCGGTGGCGGCGATGGCCGAGAAGGGAACGCTTCGCCCCTCGCGCTCGCCGCGCGTCTTCGCGGTGTTGCTGAGGATCCTGAAGATCCAGGTCTTCAGGCTGGAGCGGCCCTCGAACCGGTCGATCCCCCGGAGCACGGCGAGCCAGGTCTCCTGGACGACCTCCTCGGCGACCGCCCGGTCGCGGACGTGGAGCCTCGCCACCCGGAGCATTGCCGGCCCGTAGGCATCGATCAACTCGGCAAAGGCGGACTCGTCGCCGTCGCGGAGACGTTCGACAACGCGGGCATCGCCGGCGCTCATGCCGTCGGGACTCAGGGCCATCGGCGGCGTATCTTCGCGCAGCCGGAGGCCAAAGGGAAGTCGGATCGCGAGCTCCATCCCAGGCCGTCGAGCGGGCGCTGGATTCGTTACGGCCCTCTCGCCGTGTAACAGGGACCGGGCAGCCGGGACATCTCGGGGATGAGCGAACGTGAGCTGCCGCCCCTCCCCGATTCCTTCCAGGCCACGCGGGAGTCCCTCCACAGGGTCGCCGAGGACCTGGTCAAGGTCGCCCGGGAACACTCGACCGGCGAGTTCTCGCTCGCCCAGACTCCGGGCGGATTCGGCACCCCGCCGTTCGGCGACGAGGCCGAGACCCGCATCCGCGTGGAGGGCGCGGACCTTGTCGTCTCCCAGCGCGGCAGGGAGCGCCGGGCGCCCATCACCTCGCTCGCCGCGGCCGCCGAGCTGATCGGGTCGGACCTGCTCCCGCCCGGGGTGGAGCTCCCCGACCAGCCCCTGGACCTCGACGAGGCTGCCGCGATGGCCCTGGCCGAGACCTACGCCGTGGGGCAGGAGGCGCTCGAGCGGATCCGCGCGGAGGCGGGGGCGGGGGACGACCCCACCGATCCGACCCTTTGGCCCGAGCACTTCGACCTGGCGATCGAGATGGGCCCCGAGGGGGCCGGGCTGCGCTGCAACTACGGCCTCTCGCCAGGCGACGAGAACCACCGGCAGCCCTATTTCTACGTCGGGCCCTGGACCGCGAGGCCGGCGGGCCCCCTCTGGAACGGAGACGGCTTTCCGGGGGCGGAGCTCTCCTACCGGGAGCTGCGCGCCAGCGCCGACCCGGTCGGGGCCGCGGTCGAGTTCGCCCTGACCCGCAAGAGCGCTCTCGAGAACGCAAAGGAGGAAGGATGAGGAACACGAACGGGGACGGCGGCGGCGACCCGCGGCTGCAATGGCACCGGGTGCTTTCCGCCTCGGATCTCCCCGAGGGCCGCGTTACCACGGTCGCCGCCGGGCACAAGAGCGTCGCCCTTGTTCACTTCGACGGCCGGTTCTCGGCCCTCGACAACCACTGCCCCCACCAGGGCGGCCCGCTCGGCGAGGGCTCGATCGAGAACGGGCTGCTCCGCTGCCCCTGGCACGGGTTCGACTACTGCCCGCTGGACGGCACCTCGCCGGGATTCGACGACGAGGCGACGACCTACCCGCTGGAGATCCGCGACGGCGACGTCTACGTCGGCGTGGCCGAGCCCGAGCACCGGCGCACGGTGACCGACGCGATGGCGGAGACCATGGTCAACTGGGGGGTGCGGCACGTATTCGGGATGGTCGGGCACTCGAACCTCGGGCTGGCCGACGCGCTGCGCCGCCAGGAGGAGCGGGGCAAGCTCACCTTCGTCGGGATCCGCCACGAGGGCGCCGCCGCCTTCGCGGCGTCCGCCTACGGGAAGCTGACCGGCCGCCCCGCCGCCTGCCTCTCGATCGCCGGCCCCGGGGCGACCAACCTGCTGACCGGGCTCTGGGACGCAAAGGTCGATCGCTCCCCGGTGATCGCGCTCACCGGGCAGGTCGACACCCAGGTGCTCGGGCCGGGAGCGTTCCAGGAGATCGACCTCCAGGGCGCCTTTGGAAACGTCGCGGCGTTCTCGCAACCGGTGCTGCGGGACTCCAAGCACGTCGAGCTGATGAACCTCGCCTGCAAGAACGCGATCCTGCGGCGCGACGTCGCCCACCTGATCTTCCCCGACGAGGTCCAGACGATCGCGGCCCCGGAAGATCTCCAGGCCGGCGGGCCCGAGGGCAGGGTGACCCCCCTCGACATCGCCCCGCCGCCGCAGTCGCTCGACGCGGCGCTGGCGCTGATCCGGGGCTCGAAGCGGCCCGTGATCATCGTCGGGCACGGCGCTCGCCGGGACATGGAGAAGGTCACCGCGCTGGCCGAGCGACTCGGCGCTCCGGTGATCACCACCTTCAAGGCGAAGGGCCAGTTCCCCGACAGCCATCCGCTCTCGGCCGGGGTTCTCGGCCGCAGCGGAACCCCGGTGGCGAGCTGGTTCATGAACGAGTCCGACCTGCTGCTCGTGTTCGGCGCCTCCTTCTCGAACCACACCGGAATCTACGCGGGGAAGCCGATCGTCCAGGTCGACTTCGACCCGATGCAGCTCGGCAAGTTCCACGCCGTCGAGGCCCCGGTGTGGGGGGAGGTCGGGGTGGTCGCCGGGCGGATGCTGGAAGAGGCCCCCGCCGCCGAGCGGGAGGACCAGGCGGCCCAGCTGGCCGAGCGCTGGCGCATCTGGCGAGCGGAGAAGGAGAGCCGGGCGGCTGACGACCGCGGCAACGGCGTCAACTCGGCGTCGATATTCGCGGCGCTCGGCCGCCAGATCGAGCCCGACGCGGTGATCGCCGTCGACGTCGGCAACAACACCTACTCGTTCGGCCGCTACTTCGAGTGCGAGCGCCAGTCGGTGCTGATGAGCGGCTACCTGGGATCGATCGGGTTCGGGTATCCGGCCGCGATCGGCGCCTGGGCCGCGACCGGCGGCGAGAGGCAGATCGTCGCCGTCACCGGCGACGGCGGATTTGGCCAGTACATGGGAGAGATCCTCACCGCGGTCAAGCACGAGATGAACATCACCCACCTGCTGCTCAACAACGGCCAGCTCGGGAAGATCTCGAAGGAGCAGAGGGCGGGGGAGTGGGACGTCTGGCAGACGCAGCTGCACAACCCCGACTTCTCCGAGTACGCGCGGCTCTGCGGCGCGCACGGAGTCCGGGTGACCGACCGATCGCAGCTCGACGGCGCGATACGCGAAGCCCTCGAGCACGAGGGGCCGTCGATGGTCGAGGTCGTCTCCGACCCCGATCTGGTCTAGACCTGTAACACCGGGGCGCCTCGGCGCACCGTACCGGCGACACCCGAAGCGGAGGAGAGATGACCGAACTCAACGAGATGCAGGCCGAGCTGTGCGAGCGCAGCGAGACCGACTACTCAGACCTCAGCGCCCTGTTCATCAACTGCACCCTGAAGCGCAGTCCCGAGGTCTCCAACACGCAGGGACTGATGGACATCTCGATGGAGATCATGCGCCGCAACGGGGTCTCGGTCGAGAGCATCCGTGCGATCGACCACCGGATCGCCACCGGCGTGTGGCCCGACATGACCGAGCACGGGTGGGAGCACGACGAGTGGCCGCAGATCTTCGAGAAGGTGATGGCCTCCGACATCCTCGTCCTCGGCATGCCGATCTGGCTCGGTGAGAAGTCCTCGGTCGCCACCCAGGTGATCGAGAGGCTCTACGGCAACTCCCACCTGCTCAACGACGCCGGCCAGTACGCCTACTACGGCCGCGTCGGCGGCTGCCTCGTCACCGGCAACGAGGACGGCGTCAAGCACTGCGCGATGAACACCCTGTACTCGCTGCAGCACCTCGGCTACACGATCCCGCCACAGGCCGACTCAGGGTGGATCGGCGAGGCCGGCCCCGGCCCCTCCTACCTCGACGAGGGCTCCGGTGGCCTGGAGAACGACTTCACCAACCGCAACACCACCTTCGCCGCCTGGAACATGCTCCACCTTGCGCGGATGCTGAAGGACGCGGGCGGCATCCCCGCCCACGGCAACCAGCGCCCCGCCTGGGACGCCGGCTGCAGCTTCGACTTCCCGAACCCCGAGTACCGGGCTTGAGGCAACCGCCAGGCTCCGCGTAGCGGTAGATTTCCTGGCCAGACGGCCAGCCCGACCCAGCGAGGAGCAGCCCCGTTGAGCAACCGCACCTACGTGATCGGCGTGGGGATGACGAAGTTCGAGAAGCCAGGCGCTCGGGACTGGGACTACCCCGAGATGGCGCTCGAGGCGGGAACGAGGGCTCTCGAGGACGCCCGCGTGCCCTACGAGGCGGTCGAGCAGGCCTATGTCGGCTATTGCTACGGCGAGTCCACCTCGGGCGAGCGGGCCGTCTACGGCCTCGGTCTCACCGGGATCCCGATCGTCAACGTCAACAACAACTGCTCTACCGGCTCCAGCGCGCTGTTCATGGCCCGCCAGGCGGTCAGGGGCGGGCTCGTGGACTGCGCGCTCGCGCTCGGCTTCGAGAAGATGGAGAAGGGCTCGCTCGGGGTCAAGTGGACGGACCGCACCAACCCGATCGACAGGCACGCCGCGGCGATGTTCGAGCTGCGCGAGCCCGAGGCCTCGCCGCCCGCCCCGCAGATGTTCGGCAACGCCGGGCGCGAGCACATGGAGCGCTACGGCTCCGAGCCCGATCACTTCGCCTGGATCGGCTGGAAGAACCACAAGCACTCGGTCAACAACCCCTACGCCCAGTTCCAGGAGGAGTACTCGATCGAGGACATCAAGGCCGCGAAGATGATCCACGAGCCCCTGACCAAGCTGCAGTGCTCGCCCACCTCGGACGGCTCCGGCGCGGCGGTCGTCGCCTCCGAGCGCTTCGTCGAGCGGCACGGACTCGGCGACCGGGCGGTGGAGATCGCCGGGCAGGCGATGGTCACCGACATGCCCTCGACCTTCGAGGAGCGCAGCTCGATCAAGATCGTCGGCTCGGACATGTCGAAGGGGGCCGCCCAGAAGGCCTACGAGGAGGCCGGGATCGGCCCGGAGGACGTCGACGTGGTCGAGCTGCACGACTGCTTCAGCGCCAACGAGCTGATCACCTACGAGGCCCTGGGCCTGGCCCCCGAGGGCGAGGGACACAGGCTGGTCGAGGCCGAGGCGACGACCTACGGCGGCGAGGGGCCGGTCGTCAACCCCTCCGGTGGGCTGATCTCCAAGGGACATCCCCTGGGGGCAACCGGGCTGGCGCAGTGCTCGGAGCTGAACTGGCAACTTCGCGGAGAGGCCGAGGCGCGGCAGGTCGAGGGCGCCGAGGTCGGGCTGCAGCACAACATCGGCCTCGGCGGCGCTGCCGTGGTCACCATCTACCGGCCCGCGGGCTGAGAAGGAGCATCGGGAATGGCCAAGGAGAGACGTTCACTGCACGGCAAGGTCGTGGCGATCACCGGGGGGGCCCGGGGCATCGGCAGGGCGACGGCGACGGCCCTGGTCCGCAAGGGGTGCAGGATCGCGATCGGCGACCTCGACCTCGCGCTGGCCGAGCGGACCGCGGAGGAGCTCGGGGGAGGCACGGTGGCGATCGAGCTCGACGTCACCGACCGCGACTCCTTCGCGCACTTCCTCGACGAGGCAGAGCGCCAGGTGGGCCCGATCGACGTGCTGATCAACAACGCCGGGATCATGCCCCTAGGGCGCTTCGCCGACGAGAGCGACGAGACGGCGACCCGGCAGATCGACATCAACGTCCACGGGGTGATCCTCGGCACCAAGCTGGCCCTGGCGAGGATGCAGCCGCGCAACAGCGGGCACATCGTCAACATCGCCTCGCAGGCCGGCAAGGCCGGGTTCCCCGGTGGGGCGACCTATTGCGCGACCAAGCACGCGGTGGTCGGGCTCTGCGAGGCCGTGCGCGGCGAGCTCCAGGTCGAGGAGAGCGCGGTGGAGATCCATTGCGTGATGCCGGCCATCGTCAACACCGAGCTGACCTCCGGCGTGCAGGAGGCCCGCGGCGTCAAGAACCTCGAGCCCGAGGAGGTCGCCGACGCGATCGTCGAGGCCCTGGAGACGGGCCGCTTCGAAGTCTGGGTGCCGCGATCCACGCAGGCGATCAACACGATCCTGCACCTGGTCCCGCGCCGGGGCCGCGAGGCCCTCGCCAGGGCGCTCAACGCCCACAAGGTCCTCCACGAGGTCGACGAGACCGCCCGCGCCCCCTACGAGGAGCGGGCCGCCCGCAGCGTCGCGGAGAAGCCCGGGGCAGAGGCGGCGGAGACCGAGTCCGAGAAGGTCAGCGCCAAGGAGTAGGGCAGGCGACCACCCGCCCGAGCGCCCGGCGCAACCGGGCAGGATCCCCGTTGCCTGGCGCGATCGAAGCCGGGCGCCGCGGCCCCTCCGGCCGTGGCTCGGGGCTCCCCTTCGCCAGGATCACCCCGTGAGCGGGGCGATCGAGGTCCTCACCCTCAGAGACGGCGGCCAGAGCGCCGAGAGCGTCGCCGAGCGCCTCGCCGCCTTCATCCGGCCCGTTCGCCGGTCGCTGGAGCTCGCCCTTTACGACGTGCGCCTCCCCGGCCCAACCGGAGAGGTCGTCGCGGGAGCGCTGCGGGAGGCGGCCTCCCGGGGAGTCGGGATCCGGCTCCTCTACAACGTCGACAGCGATCGCCCGGCGGCGATCCACCCCCCTCCGGCGACCCGGCCGGAGATCCTCGCCGAGCTTCCGGTCGAGGCGCGGCCGGTGCCGGGAATCCCCGACCTGATGCACCACAAGTACGCGATCCGCGATTCGGAGGCCGTCTGGACGGGGTCGGCGAACTGGACCCTGGACTCCTGGACGAGGCAGGAGAACGTGGTGGCGATCGTCGAGTCTGCCGCCGTCGCCGCCGCCTACAGCGCCAACTTCGCAGAGCTCTGGGAGCGCGGGGAGGTCGAGCGCAGCGGCTTCGTCGAGCCCGAGCCGGCGGGGGTGGGGGAGGGGACGGTCCGCGCCTGGTTCACGCCCGGCCACGGCCCCGACCTCTCGGCGCGGATCGCCGACCGGATCGGCCGGGCCCGCCGGCGCGTGCGGATCGCCTCCCCGGTCATCACCTCGGCGCCGATCCTCGGCACGCTGGCCGAGATCGGCTCCTCGAAGCGGAGGGGGGTGGACGTGGCCGGGGTGGTCGACGAGCCCCAGACGGACCGGGTCTTCGAGCAGTGGCACTCCGACAACGGGGCCTGGAAGATCCCGCTGCTGGCCACGGCGCTGACCCGCCTGCCCTTCTCGGGCAAGCCCTCGACCCCGTGGGGCCCGGAGACCACCCACGACTTCATGCACGCCAAGGTCACCGTGGCCGACGAGGTGACCTTCCTGGGCTCCTTCAACCTC
This sequence comes from Solirubrobacterales bacterium, assembly GCA_046330315.1. Taxonomy (GTDB): domain Bacteria; phylum Actinomycetota; class Thermoleophilia; order Solirubrobacterales; family 70-9; genus JAXLSZ01. The sequence continues at coordinate 71,363 of JAXLSZ010000011.1, read as the reverse complement.
TCCCGCTCGGGTGAGCAGAATGCCGAGAACGTCCTCGAGATCGCCGACCCGGCGATCGCCGACGCGATGGCCGCCTTCGTGGACGAGGTGAGGTCCCTCTATCCCGCGTCGACCCTGCCCGAGGTGGCCGCCGCGGCGATCTCCTCGGGATCCTCGGCGTAGCGGATCACCTTCAGGTCGGAGGGGGAGATGCGCCCCTCGTCGACGAGGTGGGCGGAGACCCAGTCCATCAGGCCCTCCCAGTGGGCGGTCCGGACCATCACCACCGGGTAGTCCTCGGCCTTTCCGGTCTGGGCGAGGGTGAGGACCTCGAAGAGCTCGTCGAGCGTCCCGAAGCCCCCGGGGAAGAGCACGAAGGCCTGCGAGTAGCGGACGAACATCAGCTTGCGGGTGAAGAAGTAGTGGAACTCGATCCCGATGTCCACGTAGGGGTTTGCCGCCTGCTCGTGCGGGAGCTCGATGTTCAGCCCGACCGACACCGCGCCGGCCTCCTGGGCGCCGCGGTTGGCGGCCTCCATCGTGCCCGGGCCGCCGCCGGTGATCACGGCCCAGCCGGCCCGCCCGATCTCGGCGCCGGCCCGTCGAGCCAGCTCGTACTCGGGGTGCCCCGGACGGGTGCGGGCAGAGCCCCACACGCAGACGGCCGGCCCGATCCCCGAGAGCTTCTCGAAGCCCTCGCTGAGCTCCTCGCGGACCCGATCGAGCCGCTGGGCGTCGGACTCGGTCGCGATCACCAGCCGTTCGTCGGCGTGGATGATCTCCTGGTCGAGAGTCGAGGGAGGTCGCGGCTCGCCGTCGGGCATCGGGTCCGGACAGACTATGGACTCGGCAGGGTAGGGTTCCTCCCTGATGAACGACGACTGGAGACTCACCATCGAGCTCGAGGAGCACGGTCTGGCCCACGGCCTCGCCGAGGACCTCGATGCGGGCGAGATCGAGCACGACCTCAAGGACTCCTTCGGCGATCGGGTGATCGTCACCCACGACGGGCCCAACGTCTTCCTTTACGCCGCCGACCGCGAGCAGGCCGAGAAGGCCGAGAAGATGGTCCGCGACGAGGCCGGCAAGTACGGCTGGGACGTCCGGCTCGCGGTCGAGCGCTGGCATCCGGACGCGCTCGCCTGGGAGGACCCCGACAAGCCTCTGCCCGCCTCGCCCGCCGGGGAGGCCGAGGAGCACGAGGAGCTGATCGCCGAGGAGCGCAGCGAGGCGGTCGAGCACGGCTACCCGGAGTGGGAGGTGCGGGTCGACCTGCCGAGCCACCACGATGCGGTCGCGCTCTCCCGGCGCCTCGACGCCGAGGGCCTGCAGAACGTGCGGCGCTGGAAGTACCTGGTGGTGGGCGCGATCGACGAGGACGGCGCCGAGGCGCTGGCCGAGCGGCTCCGAGAGGAGGCGCCCGAGGACAGTGACGTGAAGGTCGAGGGGACCTTCCAGGCGGCCCGCCACGAGGCACCGCCGAACCCGTTCGCGGTCCTCGGGGGGCTGGGCGGCTAGGAGCGCCCGCGCCGCTCCTTGGCGGCGTACATGGAGCGGTCGGCCTCGATCAGGACCGACTCGTCGCTGGCGGTCAGCTCGTCGATCAGCGCGTAGCCGATGCTCGCCGAGGGCCGGATGACGGCGCCGCCGGCGGGTATCTCGCAGGCGGCGATGGTCGCCTCGAGCTGCCCGACGAGCGCCTCGGCGTCGTGGCGGACGACGTGGGGCATCAGCACGGCGAACTCGTCGCCCCCCAGCCGAGCGACGCTGTCGGTGCCGCGGACCCGGTCGGCGATCGCGATCGCGACCGATTTCAGGGTGTCGTCGCCGGCCTTGTGACCATGGGTGTCGTTGATCCCCTTGAAGTCGTCGAGGTCGATCATCAGCAGCGCGGCGCGCTCCCCGTAGCGCTGGCAGCGGGAGACCTGGACGAAGAGGTCCTCCTCGAGCAGCCGGCGGCTCCGCACGCCGGTCAGCGGGTCGTGGTCGGCGAGCCAGCGCAGCCGGTCCTCCATCTTGCGGCGCTCGGTGATGTCCTCGATCTGGGAGATGAAGTGGACCGGCTCGCCCTCGGCGTCGTGCACCAGCGAGACGGAGAGCATGATCCAGACGATCGAGCCGTCGGCGCGGTAGTAGCGCTTCTCCATCTGGTAGCGGTCGATCTCGCCGTCGAGCAGCTCCCGGATGTGCTCGAGGTCGGCCTCGAGGTCGTCGGGGTGGGTGATGTCCTGGAAGGTCTTGGTCGAGAGCTCCTCGGCCGAGTATCCGGTGATGTCGAGCACCCTGCGGTTGAACTTCAGCCAGCTCCCGTCGAGGCCGATCAGCGCCATCCCGATCGGCGCCCCCTCGAAGGCAAGCTCGAAATGCTCCTGGGACTCGCGCAGCTCGCTCTCCATCCGCCGCCGCGTGGTCACGTCCCGGGCCACCGCGATCCCTCCGATCACGGCCCCGGACTCGTCCCGCCAGGGATTGACCTCGAGCTGGAAGAGGCCGCTGCCGTCGGGCGAGCGGAGCTCGACGGAGCTGGACTCCCCGGCGAGCGCCGCCCGGTAGTGGGGTGCGTGGTCGCGCCAGACGGCCTCCGGCAGCACCTCGTCGGCCCGCCTGCCCCGCAGCCGCGCCGGGTCCCAGTCGCGATCGGAGAAGGCCTGGCCGGTGACCAGCACGTAGCGCATCTCGCGATCGAAGGCGACCAGGGCGACGCCGGGCAGCGATTCGATCGCCGAGAGCGCGATCGCCTGGGCGTTTCCGTCCTCGTTGGAACCGGTCGGAGAGCGAAGCATGCCGATATCAATCATCGGTCCAGGTCTCCCGGGGCTTGAGTGCGGGCTGCCGCGAGGCGTTCAGCCCCCGAACTCCGCGGTCTCCAGGGACTCCAGAACGCCGAGGATCTGCCCGACCCGGCAGACCAGCAGGCGCTCCTCGTCGATCTCGACCCAGACGCCGGCCGCGGCGGGGAACACGACGTGATCGCCGGGACCGACCGGCATCTCGACCCCCGCCTGCTCCCACCAGTCAAGGCCCGGGCCGACGGCGAGCACGATCCCCTGCTCGGGTGGGGGATCGTGGCTGCCGGGGGGGACCACCAGGCCGGAGCGGCGCATCCTGTCCTGGTCGAGCTCCTTGACGACGACCTGGTCGAAGAGCGGGCGCAGCCGGTGGCGCACCGTTTCCAGGGGCTCTGGTTTCGACGGAACTCCCATCGCCGGTTGAGGATACCCTCGCAAAGCCCAGGCGGCGGGGCAAGCGCAACGGCGGTTCCCCTCGCGAAGCCGGGTGGCGGGGCGCGGTTCCCCTCGCGAAGCCGGGTGGCGGGGCGCGGTTTCCCTCGCGAAGCCGGGTGGCGGGGCAAGGCGGCGCCTGCCCCTGGGCGGGACCCGGCCTCCCGGCTCCTCCGTCAACGCACTAGAACGTCGGTTATGTAAACCCGAGCGAATGAGCCTATAAAGACCCGCCCGAACACGGGCCGACACGTGGGACCTCTAGACGTGGGACCTCTAATCCTCGATGGTCAGGGCCCAGAGGTCCCACCCCGCGGTTTGCGCCCCGCCTCCCGGACGTGGGACCTCTATTCGCTGCCATCCAGTGATTTGAGGTCCCACCCCAGATGGTCGCGGAGCGCGGCGGGCTCGGCGTGCGTGGCTGGACGCGGCGTCGGTGCACCGCCACGCGGGTGGTCGTGCGCCGTTCGGGCACCGGAGTCGGTGCGGCATCGGTCGGGCGGATTCCCGCAGTCGCCCTCCGGCCGGCAGGCGACCCCGCCCAGGCAGGTCTACATAACCGCCGGGCCGGCGGGCCGCACGCCACGCCGGGTCGGCGGTCCGCACGCCGCGCCGGGCCAGCGTGCGTCAGCTCAGGGACCAGGCGGCGGCCCGGTCCAGCCGGCCGCGTAGCAGGCCATCGGCCCGCACGGATCGACGACCTTCCCCCCCACCTTCAGGAACTCGGCGATCTGTGCCCGCACGATCGGCGTCTCGTCGATCACCGTGTCGTGAGGGTCCACACCGAAGGAGTCGTCGGGCGACGTGTTGGTGATCGGCGCCGGATCGGTGCCGTAGGTGGTCCCGAGCACCTCCCGCTTGGGCCCGATGTCCCAGACGAAGAGCGCGTTGCCGTCGGCCGCCGGACCGGAGAGGTCGCCGAGGGCCGGGATGTCGTAGTAGGGCTCGACGAATCCGGTCGGCAGCCGGAAGGAATCCAGGGCGGGCCCGCGCAGCGGGGCGCCGATCGTGCGCGCCTCGACCTCCGTCTGCACGTTTGCCACCTGGTGGTCGCCGTAGGCCATGTCGATCAGCACGTGGTGCGCCGGCGTGTTGGGCAGCGGGTCGCTGGTCATGTGGTTGGCGTAGCCGTCGGGCTCGCCGCGGTCCCACATCGACTGGATCAGGCTCAGCAGCAGCGGGCGCGCCCCCTCGTCCGGGTAGGACGGGTAGAGGACCAGCGCGTAGTCGTCGAAGTCGACGCTGCGGGTGAGCAGCGTCGAGTAGTTCATTCCCGGCACGTAGAGGACGGTGCGGGTGATGTCGGGCTCGACCGCGGTCAGCGCCCCGCCGGCGATCCCGCCCTGGCTGTTCCCGTAGTAGAAGAGCCCCTTGTCGGTGGCCAGCGCCGAGCCGCCGTCGAACTCGAAGGCCGGGTCGTCGGCCAGCCCGTCGGGGTTGGCCAGCAGGCGCCCGAGGTAGATGAAGTCGAGGAAGCCCTGCTGGAGGCGGTCGGGCAGGGGCGGGAACTTGGACATGTCGAGCAACGCCGGGACAGCCTCGGGGCCGACGTCGTCCTCGTACATCCCGATCCAGTCCGTCGCGCAGGTGATCACGTTGTGGTCGTTGCCGAGCTGGCGGACGTTCTTCGTGTGGACCTCGCCGTAGTCGCCAAACAGCCCGTGCCCGTACATCGAGGGCCGGTCGGCTGAGACGAGCGTGTAGTCGCCGGGGTCCCCGCCCAAGGTCGGAGTGACCGCCGACTGCGGGATGTTGCAGGTGAAGCGCGCGTGGTAAACGCTGCCCGCGCCGGTCGCCTGCGTGGGCAGGCCGTTGGCATCCGGGGAGAAGCGCCCGGCGCTGGCGGCCTCGCAATCGGGGTGGATGTAGCAGGGCACGTCGAATGTCCCGGTCACCTCGCGCACGTTCTCGGTGGCGTGACTCCCGGTCAGGGGGTTGACCGGGTCGCCGACCGTCTTCACGTCGGTGATCGTGTAGTGCGGAGCGTCGCCCTGGATGATCCCGTCGCCGGGCGTCGTGTCCCCGAGCTGGGCGAGCGCGTCGTCGCGGATGTGAAGCATCCGCTCACTGAGGTTGCGGGTGCTCGCCACCGTGAAGTCCCAGGCCATGTAGAGGCCCGAGCGCCCGATCCCCGCCGCCTTCAGCTTTGCGAAGACGTTCTCCATGTGGGCGCGGCGCTTCTCGATCACCGGGAACGCGGTCGGGATCCGGTCGCGGTACAGGCGGAAGCCCGGGGGCGCCGGGATCGTCTTGCCGGCGCCGTTCTTGAGGTTGCGCAGGGCGACGACGTAGCGGTGGCCGTCGAGGAGGTTGCGCCCCCAGTGGATCAGCAGGTCGGTGTCCGCCGGGGTCGAGGCGTTGGAGTCGAGTTCGGTCCAGATCAGCTGCCGATCCCCCGTGGAGGCGTCGATCACGACGACCGGCTGGTTCGGGTCGAAGCTCTTGCTCATCTCGGTGATCGGCACGGCGCCCGTGTTGGCGAAGGCCTGCGGGGTGTCCATGCCCGGGACGTGAGCCACCACCGGGGCCCCCGGGCTGAAGCCGTCGCTGGTGTTGATCTCCGAGGGGTTCACGTGGACGTCGCTGGTGTTCGCCGGGGTCGCGTCGGGCGCGATCGCCAGCCGCTTGCCGGTGTCGGTCTTGCTCGAGGAAACCGTGTAGTAATCGTTGGGGTAGGGAAACAGGCACTCCCCGGAGTCCAGCGGGGCGATCGGGTCGCACTTGGCTGCGTCGGCGATGTCCACGCCGACCGGGCGCTTGCCGTTGCACTGCGCGGGGTCGCGGCGCATCTGCGCCGCGCCGGCGACCGAGCCCCCGCCCCGCCCCTTGGCGCGCGCCGTGGCGGTCAGCCTGGTGGAGATGCAGCTCGCCACCAGGGAACGCCCCGTCTGCGTCAGCTTCAGGGTCAGGGGCTTGGGGATGCCGGCCCGCAGGCCGACCGTCCGGGCCTTGGCGATGCCGCTGCGCCTGCCGCCCTGGGTCGCGAAGGCACCCACCTTCACGGCGCCGGAGCGGTCGGAGGTGACGGTGAGATCGAGGTTCCCGTCCCGGGTCAGCGCCTTCTGGGAGTCGGTCTTGACCTTGACGTGCAATCTGGCCGGTGCGGGCTTCCCCCCCGCTCCGGCGGCTGCGGGCAGCAGCAGCGCCGCCAGGGCAAGCGCCGCGGCGGCAAGAACCGGGACGATCGCCCCGCGATGCCCTGAAGTCATCTTCCCTCCTGCTCTCTGCGGCCCCGCACTGAGATTCGGGGCCAACCTACCACTCGCCGGGCTGCTGGGTCGTGACGTCTTTCCCTCACGGGCCCGTGAAACCCCCCGAGTAGCAGGGAGCCTGACCGCAGACGTCGGTCACCGCCCCGTGGGGAGCCAGGAAGTCGGAGATCATGTGCAGCCCTGTTGGCGCGCCGCGTGGCGCGCCGTGGGGGTCCTCCCCGGCGCGGTTCGGAGCGTTGATCCAGGGGGGCGGCGGGACGCCGATCGAGGTCGGCGGCGGCGAGGGGTTGGCACGCTCGGGGCCGATGTCGAAATAGACCACAGCCGAGCCGTCGTAGGGGTAGGAGGCGATCGCCGGCACGTTCCAGAGAACGTCGGTGTGGGGCCAGCGGCCCGGGTAGAGGGCCGGCCGGTGGGTGCGGGCGCCGATCGTCCTTGCCTCGACGTCGGACTGGAAGTTGGTCACCTGGTGATCGCCCAGCGCAACGCTCAGCAGGACCTTGTGGGCGGGGGTGCCGGGCAGCGGGTCGGAGGTCATCCGGTGCGCGTAGCCGTTCGGCTCGCCGCGATCCCAGAGCATCTGGATCAGCGACTGGAACAGCGGGTGGGAGAGGTCGTCGGGGTAGGCGGCCTCGACGAACGGGATGAACTCGTCGTAGTCCACCGAGCGCGAGAGCAGCACCGAGTAGTTCATCGCGCCGACGTTCAGCGCCGCCCTGATGAAGTCCGGCGAAACCGCGGTCAGCGCCCCGCCCATGATCCCGCCCTGGCTCGACCCGTTGTAGTAGAGGCGCGAGGGATCGATGACGCCGGGGCTGGCGAGCGTCGCGTCGTCGGCGTGGAAGTGAACGTCGCTCAGGAACCCGCCCTGAGCTGCGGTGGTGTCCATCAGGCGGCCCAGGAAGAGCTCGTTCAACAGGCCCTGCTGGAGGCGGTCCGCGAGCTCGGGCCAGTTCGAGAGGTCGGGAAGGATGTGGCCGGCGGTGTTGACCACGTCGGAGCTGGACATCCCGATCTCGTCGGTGGCGCAGAGGACGAAGTCGTAGTGCTGGGCCAGCTCGTGCTGGATGTCGGCGCCGTAGACCTCGCCGGCGCTGCCGAACAGCCCGTGGCCGTAGACCGCCGGCCTTCCGGGCGCGGCGCCGAAGTCGTCGGTCGCCGAGTGCGGGATCACGCAGTCGAAGTTCGCCGTCCAGGTGCCGTTGCGGGTCGGCATTCCCTTCGAGTTGAGCTGGAAGCGCCCGCCCGGGGCGCAGTTGGGGTGCAGGTAGCAGGGCACCTCGAAGGTGCCCCGGACACGTCTCGCGACGCCGGGCTTGGGATCGACGTCGACCGTCGTCACCGTGAAGCTCGGCGCCGTGCCCTCCACCCTGCCGTCGGAGAGATCGGCATCGCCGAGCTGGGCGAAGGCGTCGTTGCGGATGTGGAGCATGCGGCCGGCGATGTTGATGTCGCTGGCGACGGTGAAGTCCCAGGCGAGGTAGAGGCTCGAGCGGGCGATCCCGGCGCGGCGCAGGGTGCGGAACATCGACTCGAAGTGGGCCCGGCGGCGGTTGACGACCTTCTGCCCGGAGGCCAGCCTGTCGCGGTAGTAGCGGAAGCCCGCGGGCGCCCCGATCGTCTTGCCCGAGGAGTTCTTCAGGTGGCGCAGAGCGACGACGTAGCGGTGCTTTGCGGCAAAGTTGGTCGCGGGGTGGATCAGCAGGGCCGTCCCCCCCGGAGTCGAGGCGTTGGAGTCGATCTCCACCCAAATGGGCCAGCGCTTGCCGGTCTTGGCGTCAATGACCACGACCGGGGCGTTCCTTGCTCGAAAGCGCCCCAGGTGGTTGATCGGCACGGCGCCGGTCCGGGCGAGGGCGGCCGGGTTGTCGAGGCCCGGCACCCGCAGCACGATCGGCTGGCCGGGGCTGAACCCGTCGTTGAGGTCGTATGCCGAGGGGTCGATGTGGACGTCGGCGACGTTGGCTGGCATCGCCGGGGTCTTCAGGTTGATCCGCCGCCCCGTCGCGGTCTTGGGGTCCCGCACGGTGTAGTAGTCGTCGGGGAACGGAAGCAGGCACATCGACCCCTGCTGCTGGCCGATGAAGTCGCAGTAGGCGGCCCGCGAGAGGTCCAGCGACGGCGCCGCGCCTGCGGGTCCCGGCAGCGCCAGGCCGAAAAGCAGCGCGCCGGCGAGAGCCCAGCGGGCGCGACGCCAGATCGCCGTCAAGCGGATACCTCCCTGCACAACCGAGACTCTATATCCGATCCCCCCTTCCCGCCACCTCAAGCAAGCCCCCACCCTGACGTGGGACCTTTCGACCATACCCAGCCGATGATTTGAGGTCCCACGTCGGGGAACCGCCCCGCGGCTCCAGACGTGGGACCTTTCGACCATACGTGGCCAATGCTCAGAGGTCCCACGTCCTTCGCGGCATGGCCGGAGCGTGGCTCGGTGCGGCCGCTTCGCCCCGAAGTCGGCGAAGCCGGTTGAGCCGCCCGAGGCCGCCGGGAACGATCCGCCGAGTCGCGCTGGTCGGTGGTCGGGAACGGTCCGCTTCTCGCCCGGGTCGCCGGACCGGTCGACTCAGCCGCGCCGGGGCTCTACTGGCGCTTCCAGCCGCCGCCGAACAACCGCGAGATCCGCCCCGCCGTGCCCTTCAGCGGCCTGTAGGTCCCCTGGCCGGGCTCCGGAGGCGGCAGCGACGCCGCCCGCTCGGCGTCGATGTTCAGCCTCACCCCCCGGGTCGCGGTGCGGGCGACCTCGGGCGCGTCGGCGAAGCGCGCCGCTCCCCGCGGGTCCCGGAAGACGATCCCGTCGAAGATGTGCTCGCGGTAGTTGTCGAGGATCTCCTCGACCCGGCCGACCTCGACGCCGTCGGAGCTGTAGACCGGCGTGCCCCGCTCGACCGCCGTGTAGTGGATCGCGTCGCCGTCGTCGATCATCGCCATAGGGCCATACAGGTTAGGCCAGCGGCCGCGCGCAGCCGCTCGCTAGTGGAGCCGCTCCGCGACGGGGGAGCACTCGCAGAAGGCCGCGATCTCCCTGGAGAGCCGGCCACCCTGCCAGGCGAGCGGCGACTCCCCCTCCCCCTCCCCGACCAGCACCGCCCCCGGGATGCGGGCGGCGTAGGCCTCGGCCACGGCCCGCGGGTGCCCGGGGTCGGCGACGTCGTGGCTTGCCACCACCAGGGTCGGGACGTCGAGCGACTCGAGCTCGGTCATCTCCTCGAACGGCTTCGAGCGGGGGACCTCCCGCAGGGCCCTGGCGAGATCGTCGGGATGGCGGTGCAGCGACATCCGCTCGCGGGTGATCCGCAGCACGGTCTCCCTCCAGGCCGGGTCGAGACCATCCTCGTCCACGCGGTGGGCGAACCCCTCCACTCCGCCCTCCTCCAGAGCCGTCGCCAGCCCGTCGAAGTGCTCCACCGCCTCGGAGGCGACCGCCCCGTTGTAGACGGGGCCGATCAGCACCAGCGCAGCCAGGCGGCTCCCGCCCGCCAGGGCCCCGGAGACAGCGGTGTGCGCCCCCATCGAGTGCCCGGCGAGCACCACCGCCCTCTCCCCCACCGCCGCGCGCACGACCGCCTCGAGGTCGCCGACCAGCTCGGAGTACCCGTAGCCGCCCCCGGGGGGAGCGGGGTCCGAGCTGCCGTGCGCCCGGGCGTCGTAGGCGATCACCTCGTGCCCGCGCCGCTGCAGGAGGCTGGAACCGTGGACGACGTAGCGGCGGGTGGCGGTGAGGCCGTGGCAGAGGACCGTCGGGACCCCCTCCCCCGAGCGCTCGCCCCGGAGGGTCACCTCTCCGCTTTGAACCTCGAGCGCCGCCGCCTCCACCCCGATCACCCCTCCCCCACGCCGAGGAGACCCGGGAGCGCCGCGAGGGAGTCGATCGTCGCGGTGGGCTCGATGCCGCTGGCCTCCACGAAGTCCTCGCGGAACTTCCCCGTTCGCACCAGCACGGCCGCCAGCCCCGCCCCCAGGGCGCCGCCGATGTCGGACTCGATGTCGTCGCCGACCATCGCGGCCTCCCCCGCCTCCAGCCCCAGGTCGTCGAGGACCGCGGCGAAGAAGCCTCCGAAGGGCTTTCCCACCACGTGGGCCCTCCTCGAGGTCGCGTACTCGATCGCCGCCACGAAGGGCCCGGCGTCGAGCGAGAGCCCGTCCGCGGTCATCCAGAAGCGGTTCTTCTGCAGAGCGACCAGCTCGGCCCCGTCCATCACCAGGCGGAAGGCGCGGTTGAGGATCCTGAACCCGAACTGCTCGCCCAGGTCGCCGATGATCACGGCGTCGACGTCGACGTCCGCCTCCTCGAGGCCCTCGAAGTCCTCCTTGACCGAGTCGTTCATGATCAGCGCGACGCGCCGGTGTCCCGCCGCCTCGCAGTGCGCCCTGGCGAGGCGCGCGGGCGTCACCAGCTCCTGCGGGGCCAGCTCGAACCCCAGCCGGCCGAGCTTCTCCAGCGTCTCGCCCCGCGAGTGGGCGGTCGTGTTGGTGACGAACCTCAGGCCGAGCCCCGAGCCGCGCAGGGCCCGCAATGCCGCCTGCGACCCCGCGATCGGCTCGCCCTCGACGTAGAGCACCCCGTCGAGGTCCAGCAGCAGACCACGCAGCGCCCTGAGCGCGGCCTCGTTCATGCCGCGATCTCGGCCACCGCCCGCTCGAGGTCCTCGACGCCGTGATAGCCCGCGCTGGTCAGCGAGACGTGCCGGTAGCGGATCACCCCCGCAGCGTCGATGACGATAACCGCCCGGCGCACGAACTCACCCCCCTCCCCGGTCTTCAGCCCCGCGAGCTTTCCCAACGGCCCGGCCCGGCCGGTCACCCCGTAGGCCTTCGCCACCGCGAGGTCCTCGTCGGCCAGCAGGGGCACGTTGAGCCGCTGCTCCTCGGCCCAGCGCTCGTGAGACTCGACCGACTGCGGGGAGATCCCCAGCACCTCGGCGTCGAGCTCGGCGAGCCGGTCGCCATCGTCGCGGTAGGAGCAGAACTGCTTCGTGCAGACGCGGGTGAAGTCGCCCGGGTAGAAGGCGAGGACCAGGTTCCTCCCCCGGTAGTCGGAGAGGCGGTAGGTCCGCCCTCCCGTCCCCGGCAGCTCGAAATCCGGAGCCGCCTCGCCGACCTCTGCCTTCGCCATGCCTCCTACCCCTTCCCGATGGTCACCTTGTCTATCAGCACGGTCTGCCTCGGCTCCTCGGAGGGTGTCCCGAGCCGACCGATCCGGCGCACCGTCCCGTACCCGCCGGTCACCCGGCCGAGCAGGGCATAGTCCGGCGGGAGGCCCGCATCCGCCGCCGCGACCACGAAGAACTGGCTGCCCGAGGTCCCGGGAGGCTCCACCGAGGTCTTCGCCATCGCCACCGTCCAGCGAGTGTAGGCCAGGTTCGGCGGCGGCCGCTCGGTCACCGTGTAGCCGGGGTTGCCGGTGCCGTCTCCGGAGGGATCGCCGCCCTGGATGATCGAGCCCGGGGCGATCCGATGGAAGGTGAGCCCGTCGTAGAAGCCCCGGCGCGCCAGGTGGACGAAAGAGTTCACCGTCCTCGGCGCCCTCGCCGTGTCGAGGGTGATCTCGAAGCTGCCGCAGCTCGTCGCCATCACCGCCCTGAGCGGCTGGCCGCGCGTCACCGTCTGGGGAGGTGGCTGAAGGCTCGGGTTCCGTGGCCTGGGGGCGGAGGCCACCCTGCACCCGGCCACGGCGCTCGCCCGCTTCCCGCCGCCGCCCGATCCGCCGCGGCCGGTCTGGACGGCCACGACGACCAGGACCAGGAGCGCCAGGCCGCCGAGCAGGGCTATGCGCCTGTCACGCATCGGCGTTGAGCCTAGAGGGTTGAGATGATCCGCCGGTGAGCCCGACCGGCGACACTCCGACCCCCAGGAACCGGCTAATCGGCCACGTCCTGACCAGGGTGATCGCCCGGGCCCCCTGGTCCTGGCCGCTGCTCCGGCGCCCGGTGCGACGGTTCTTCTCCGAGCGCGCCGCCGGCTGGGACCGCCGGACCGGGGCCGGCGGCGTCGAATACCTGACACCGCTCGCCGCGGCGACCCTGCACGTGACCTCCCGGCCCGAGCGGGTGCTCGACGTCGGCTGCGGGACCGGGGCCGGCACTCTCTTCCTGGCGCGCGAGTTCCCCCAGGCCCGCGTCCGGGGGGTAGACCTATCCGAGGAGATGGTCCGCGAGGCGGTCGCCAAGGTCGGCCTCGACCCGGAGGGACGGATCGCCTTTCGGGTCGGAGACGCGGCCGACCTCCCCTACCCCGACGAGTCCTTCGACCTGGTGACGCTCCTCAACATGCCAGCCTTCTTCGACGAGGTGGCCCGGGTCCTGCGACCCGGGGGTTTCGTGGTCGTCGCCGCCAGCTTCGGCCCCGAGACGCCCTTCCACACTCCCGAGCGCCTGCTGGCCTGGAAGTTCCGCCAGCGCGGGATCGAGCCGGTCACCACCGGCGAGGCGGGGACGGGGACGTTCTTCGTCGGCCGCAGGGAGCGGGCACTCAGCCAGAGCCCCCAGCCGGGCGAATAGGCTCACCCGTGCAGATGGACCCCCTCAAGCCGCTTGCCCTGATCGTCAACCCCTCGGCCGGAGGTGGCCGCGTCAAGGAGCTCCTGCCCCGGGTCGAGAAGGCCCTGGACGAACGCCGGATGGCCTTTCGGGTGGAGCGGACGGGCAGTCGCGAGCACGCCGCCGACGAGGTTCTGCGGGCCGCAGAGTCCGACGAGGTCCCGGTGGTGATGAGCGGGGACGGGCTGGTCGGGCTGGCCGGCGGCCTGCTGGCGGGGTCCGACGTCCCCCTCGGCATCGTCCCGGCCGGCCGCGGCAACGACCTCGCAAGGGTGCTGGGCATCCCCACCGACCCCACCGCGGCGGTCGAGACGCTGCGCGCGGGAACGGGACGCCGCATCGACGTCGGGGAGGCCAACGACGAGCGGTTCCTGTGCATCGCGAGCATCGGCTTCGACTCGGAGGCCAACCGCATCGCCAACGAGGCCAGGCTGGTCCGGGGAAACCTCGTCTATGCCTACGCCGCATTGCGGGCTCTGGCCGGCTGGAAGCCCGCCCGGTTCACGATCAAGGTCGGCGAGCAGCAGCGGCGCTTCACCGGCTACTCGGTCTCCGCCGCAAACACGCAGGCCTACGGCGGCGGCATGTTCCTCGCCCCCGACGCCGATCCCTCCGACGGGGAGTTCGACATCGTGCTGGTCGGCGAGGTGTCCAGGCTCCGCTTTCTCCTCAACCTGCCGAAGGTCTTCAAGGGCACGCACGTCAGGCGCGAGGAGGTGCGCGTCTTCCGCTCGCCCGAGCTGGAGCTGGATGCGAGCAGGCCCTTCGCGGTCTACGCCGACGGCGAGCACATCACCGACACCCCGGTCTCGCTTCGGATCCTCCCCTCCGCGCTCACCGTGATCGTGCCCCAGCCGGGAGCTTGAACGGGGGACCCCCGCAGCCCAGGCCGGGTGGCCGGCCGCTGTTCGGAGCCAAGCTGGCGCTGGCCCGGCTGATCGGTGCCGTCAGCCGGGCGAGCGGTCGAGGCGGCGGTACGACGGCCCCGGGCCGGGCGCTGCTGCGCTTGGATCCGGACGCGATCCGGCGCCTCGGGACGCGCCTTGCCGGGGGCAGCACCATCGTCAGCGCGACCAACGGCAAGACCACCACCGCGGGCATGATCGCGGCGGAGCTCGCCGCGGCCGGCCGCCACCCGGTGCACAACCGGGCGGGCTCGAACATGACCTGGGGGGTGGCGACGGCGCTGCTCGAGCAGCACGGCAGCGAGGGCCTCTTCGAGGTGGACGAGGCCTGGCTTCCGCGGGTGGCCTCCGAGCTCGGCCCGCGGCTGATCGTCCTCGGGAACCTCTTCCGCGATCAGCTCGACCGCTACGGAGAGCTGGAGAGGCTCGCCGACGAGTGGGCGGCCCTCGTCGAGAGGCGGGCCGGGAGCACGCGCTTCGCCCTCAACGCGGACGATCCGCTGGTCGCCGACCTGGGACGCGACCGCGAGGGCCTCCCCCGGCCCGGCGTCACCTACTTCGGGATCGACGACCCATCGCAGGCGCTCGCCGAGCTGCAGCACGCCCACGACGCCAAGCACTGCCGCCGCTGCGGCCACCCCTATGCCTACGAGCGCGCATTCGTCGGCCACCTCGGCCACTACTCCTGCCCCGACTGCGGGGCCCGCCGCCCCCAGCCCCGGATCAGCGCCACCCGGATCGAGCTGCTGGGGATGGAAGGTTCGAGGGTCCAGATCCGCACCCCCGCCGGGGAGCGCGAGCTCCAGCTCCCCCTCCCCGGCCTCTACAACGTCTACAACGCGCTGGCGGCGCTCGCGGCCGGCCTGGAGCTGGGGGTGCCCCCGGAGGCCGCCCTGGACGCGCTCGGCGACGTGCGGGCCGCGTTCGGCAGGGTGGAAACGATCGAGGTCGCCGGAAGACCCGTCTCCATCCTGCTGATCAAGAACCCCGCAGGGGCCAACGAGGTCCTCCGCACGCTTCGTCTCGAGGCGGGGGGCGGGGGGCTCGACCTCTGGGTGGCGCTCAACGACGGGATCGCCGACGGCCGCGACGTCTCCTGGGTCTGGGACGCCGACTTCGAGTTGCTCTCCGACGCGGTGCGGAGGGTCACCTGCGCCGGCACGCGGGCGCCGGAGATGGCCCTGAGGCTGAAGTACGCCGGCTGGCCGCAGGAGCGGATCGAGGTGATCCGTGGGGTCGCGGAGTCGCTCGACGCGGCCGTCGCCGGGGCGCCCGGGCGCCTCTACGCCCTGCCCACCTACACGGCGCTGATCGAGCTGCGGAGGCTGCTCGCAAGGCGCGGGCTCGCCGGGGAGTTCTGGGAGTGAGCGGCGCCTCCGGGCCCGCCGCCGCCGGGAGCGGCGCCTCCCTGGCCCCCGCGGCGGCCGCCGTCCTCTGGCACGACCTCGAGTGCGGCTCCTACGCCGCCGACCTCGGCGTCTGGGAGGAGCTGGCAGACCGATGCGCCGGTGAGGTCCTCGACCTGGGCTGCGGCACCGGCCGCGTCGCCCTGCACCTCGCCCGCAGGGGCTCCCCCGTGCTGGGCGTCGACAGCGACCCCGACCTGGTCGCGGAGCTCAACCGCCGGGCGGAGGAGCGGGGCGCCCCCGCCCGGGCCGTGGTGGGCGACGTCCGGTCCCTGGACGGCGTCGAGGGCGGCTTTGGGCTCGCGATCGCTCCGATGCAGCTCGCCCACCTGCTCGACCGGGCGGGCCGCGCCGAGATGCTGGCCGCCCTGCGGCGCAGGCTCGCCCCTCGCGGGCGCGCCGCCCTGGCGCTCCTCCCAGAGGACCTGGGAGAGCAGCCCGAGGAGGGCCCGCCCCCGGTCCCCGACGCAACCGAGCGTCAGGGGTGGGTCTTCTCCAGCCTTCCGCTCCCCGCGATCGCCTCCGGGCGGACGATCTCGGTCGAGCGATTGCGGCAGACCGTCTCGCCCGCGGGGGAGCTCAGCGAGCGCCGGCACTCGACGCTCCTTCACACGGTCTCGCCGCGCGGGCTCGAGGCCGAGGCCGAGGCCGCGGGCCTGCGGGCCTGCGGGCGCGGGGAGGTTCCCCCGACCGACGACCACGTCGGGTCCATCGTCGTCATCCTGGAGCGCTGATGGAGCTACGCGTCCTCGCCCTCTACCCCGACCAGATGAACATCTACGCGGACCGCGGGAACATCGTCTTCCTGCGCCGGCGCTGCGAGTGGCGCGGCATCGGCTTCTCCTACTCGGCCGCCGGCCCCGGCGAGGAGTTCGACCCCGGGGCCGCCGACCTGATCTACATCGGGGGCGGGCAGGACCGCGACCAGCGGATCGTCGCGGCGGACATGGTCGCGACCAAGCGCCGCCGGATCGAGGAGGCGGTCGCCGACCGCGCCGCCGTGCTGGCGGTGTGCGGCGGATACCAGCTCCTCGGCCACAGCTACCAGCTCGGCGAGGAGCGAATCGAGGGGCTCGGCATCGCCGACCTCGAGACGGTCCGCGAGCCCGGGGAGCGGTTGATCGGCAACGTGGCGATCGAGGTTGACCTCGGTGGCGGGCCCCGGCTTCTGGCCGGCTTCGAGAACCACGGCGGCAGGACCTACCTCGGCCCCGCGGCGACTCCCCTCGGAACGGTGGTCAGGGGGTTCGGCAACAACGGCAGCGACGGGACCGAGGGCGTGCGCCGGGAGAACCTGATCGGCACCTATCTGCACGGCCCGCTGCTGCCGAAGAACGCGTGGCTCGCCGACCACATGACCGCCGCCGCCCTCGGGCGCCGCTACGGAGAGGCCCCCGAGCTCAGCCCCCTCGACGACCGGCTCGAGGCAGCGGCCCACGAGTCCGCCCGCCGCGCGGCGCTGGGCTGAGGGGGGTCACGGGCGCGGGCCGGGCCCGGGGTCGAGGATGCGCGCCCTCAGCGGTCGCGAAGGGCCATGATCCCTCCCACCCCGCCGAGGAAGAGGGTCGGCCTGGGGCCCGGGGAGATCGCGATGCCGGCGTAGTGGTTGTTGAAGCGCCCGCCGTACCCGGCGCGCTGCTTCCAGAGGACCTTCCCGGTCCGCATGCTCATCGCCACCCAGTTCCAGGGGTCGGCCCCGGGGACGCTCGGGTCCTTCGCGTTCTCGAAGGTGTAGAGGATCCCCGAGCGGCTGTTGCCCTTGGAGACCACCGAGGCCGGCCGCACCGCGTTGCTGGTCCACACCTTCCGGCAACCCTTGCCGCCCCGGCGGATGTCGATCCGCGCGATGCCCGGCTCGCTGACCAGCCCGAGGTCGCCGCCGACCGGCAGGCCGTTGCCCAGCACGTCGTTGAAGGCGAGCAGGTCGTAGCCGTAGTTGTTCTCGGCGAAGAGGCTGCTCCCGGCGGCGATCAGCGAGTTCTCGTCGGCGCTCGCCCCCTTCTCGAAGACCGGCACCCTGCAGACCCGGCGGCGGCCGTGCGCACGGTCGGCGGCCCTGTAGACCAGGACGTTCAGCGGGTCGGCGTTGTCGGTGATGGCCACGTAGGCCGGGTCGCCGTGGTGGTTGCGCCGCGGAACCAGCAGGGTCGGCGTGGTGCCGCTGCCGGCGTTGATCTGCCCCGTCTTCTGCGTCCCGGTGTTCTCGTAGCGAGCCTGCCAGACGATGTGGGGCCGCAGCCCGCCCTCGGCCCGCAGCTTGTAGAGCGCCCTGTCGGTCACCACGTATGCGCCGTCGCGGGCGATCGCGAAGGAGTTCTCGACCTCCTCGCCGAGCACGATCGAGGAGCAGCGCCGGGTGCGGCGGTTGAGCACGCCGACGGTGCCGTCCTGGCGGCCGACGAACCACAGGCGCCCCTGATGGTCGGGCAGCACCGAGGGCATCCGCTCGCCCGGCCTCAGGCACGGAGTCGGGTCGTACCGGGAGAGGACCTCGAAGGCCGGCTCGCCTCCCTGGGTC
This sequence comes from Solirubrobacterales bacterium, assembly GCA_046330315.1. Taxonomy (GTDB): domain Bacteria; phylum Actinomycetota; class Thermoleophilia; order Solirubrobacterales; family 70-9; genus JAXLSZ01. The sequence goes on along the minus strand of JAXLSZ010000011.1, from coordinate 53,583 downwards.
GTCTCCCCCACCACGAATATCCGGCGGTCGGAGGTGGCGAACACAGCCCGGTCGTGGTTGTCGAGGTAGAAGTAGGCGCCGCCGGTCGTGTTCAGCGCCGGGTTGGTCCCGGGTGGGGGCGGGACGTAGGGCATCTGCTTGAAGGCGAGCAGGTCGAGCGTGTCGGGGTCGAGCATGTAGAGGGCGGGGCCGTTGCTGAGGTCGGTGCAGGACCCGACGATCCGCCCCTTGCTGTCGAACGCGAGGGTGATGCAATCGCGCTGGATCGCGGTGTCGAAGACGCGGGGGCGGCGCCCCAGCGGCCCGCGGTAGCCCGGGTAGTCGTCGGTCATCCAGGTGTCGTTGTGGACGCCGTTGAGCGGGTTGGGCGCCATGAACGGGTTCTGAGGGGCCCTCCAGCCACCGCCGAACGGGTCCGGCGTGGCGGGGTGACCGGTGTAGGCGGGCGTCGAGGGCGCCGGCCCGGATGCGATCAGCGGGACGGCCGGTTGCGGAACGGCGGCGGCGCTGGCGGGGGCGAGCGCCGCGGTCCCCAGCGCGAGGATCAACAGCCAGAACCCCCGCCCCGCTCGCGCTGCGCCCAACTCCCCAACCCTTTCGCTCGCCTGCCTCACCGGATCCGGCCCGATCCTATTCGCGGGGCGGCCGGTCACGCAACTCGAGGTTCGCTCAGCGGCCGGTGGAGCCGAAGATCCCGCTCAGCGGCCGGTGGAGCCGAAGCCACCCTCTCCGCGCGCGGTCCCGGCGAGCTCCGGCGCCGCGGTGGGCTCGACCGGCGCCACCGGAACCACGACCAGCTGGGCGATGCGGTCCCCCGGCTCGACCCGGAAGACCTCCGCGGGGTCGTTGTTGAGCAGCAGAACCCGGACCTCGCCGCGGTAGCCGGAGTCGATCAGGCCGGGTGCGTTGGCCAGCCCCACCCCGTGGTCCGAGGCGAGGCCGGAGCGCGGCAGCACCAGCCCCGCGTGCCCTTCGGGTATCTCCACGGCCAGGCCGGTGGCGACGCCCCAGCGTTCGCCGGGCCCGATGTGGGCCGGCTCGCACGCGTAGAGGTCGAGGCCCGCGTCGCCCTCGTGGGCGCGGGTCGGGAGCCGGGCCCCCTCGCGGAGGAGCTGGAAGCGAATCTCCATGGCGGCGAACCCTAACGGCCCGCCCGGCCCTCAGCCGGCCTTCCCGCTCGAGCCCACCGCGAGGTCCTCGAAACGGTGGAGCACGGCGGCGGGGACGCGGGCGCGGACCAGCACCCCGTCGTCGCGGTCGGTGCGGTCCAGGGCTCCGGCGACCTCGTGCAGCTCGTGCAGCCGGGCCCCCTCCTCGTAGGGGACGAGGAGCTCGACCGGCCTCAGAGTCTCCTCGAAGGCGGCCTCGATCCGGCCGCGAAGCTCCTCGGTTCCCTCCCCGGTGAGTGCCGAGACCAGCACCCCCTCCGGGTGGCGCAGCGCGACCTCCCGGCGGCGGTCCGCGTCGAGGAGGTCCTCCTTGTTGAGCACCAGCACCCTCGGCGCCGCTCCGGCGCCGATCTCCTCGAGCACCTCGTCCACCGCCCGCATCCGCGCCGTGAGGTCCTCGGCTCCGGCCTCGGCGTCCACCACGTGCAGGATCAGGTCGGCACCGGCGGTCTCCTCGAGCGTCGCCTTGAAAGCGTCGACGAGCTGGTGGGGCAGCTTCTCGATGAACCCGACCGTGTCGGTCAGCAGGTAGCTGCGCCCTCCGTGGCGGTAGCTGCGCGTGGTCGGGTCGAGCGTGTGGAAGAGCCTGTCCCCGACCGCCACCTCGGCTCCCGTGATCGCCCGCATCAGGGTGGACTTGCCGGCGTTCGTGTACCCGGCGAGCGCGATCCGGGGGACCGCGGAGCGCTCCCGCCGCGACCGCATCGTCGCCCGCCTGCGCTCGGAGCGGACCAGGCGCCGGCGCAGGGCCGCGATGCGGTCCCGGGCCAGCCGCCGGTCGGTCTCGATCTGCGACTCGCCGGGGCCGCGGGTCCCGATCCCGCCGCCGAGACGCTCCAGGTGGGTCCACAGCCCGCGCATCCTCGCCAGGTTGTAGGAGAGCTGGGCGAGCTCGACCTGCAGCTTGCCCTCGGCGGAGTGGGCGTGGTCGGCGAAGATGTCGAGGATCACCGCCGTGCGGTCGATCACCGGCACGCCCAGCGCCTCCTCGAGGTTGCGCTCCTGGCGCGGCGCCAGCTCGTCGTCGCAGGCGAGCAGGTTCGCGTCGCAGGCGCGCATGGCCTCCTTCAGCTCGGCGAGCTTGCCGCGGCCCAGGTAGCGATCCGGGTCCGGCGCGGGGCGCGCCTGAACCATCTCCCCCGCCGTGGCCACCCCGGCTGTCCTCAGCAGCTCCTTCAACTCTGCGAGCGGATCCCCGCCGACCCCCTCCGGGACGACGCCGATCGCCATCGCCCGCTGCCGCGCCCGCGGGTTGAAGACCCCCGCCGCTGCCGCGGACGTCTCCCTCGATCGGCCGTTCCTGGATCTCTGCACTCCCGACGATTGTAGGGCGGCGGGAGGCCATAGACTGCCGGCCATGAGGGTCTTCATGACCGGTGCCACGGGTTTCATCGGCGGCGAGGTGGCCCGCCAGCTCCGGGCTCGCGGCGACGATGTCGTCTGCCTGGTGCGCGACCGTGCCAGGGCGGCCGGGCTCGCCGACCACGGCTGCGAGCTGGTCGAGGGGAGCCTCTCCGATGCGAGCGCCATCGCCGCCGGCATGGAGGCGGCCGACGCGGTGATCCACGGCGCCGCGGTCTACGAGGTCGGCATCCCCAGGGAGCAACACACCGCCATGTACGAGGCCAACGTCCTCGGCACCGAGACGGTCCTGCGCGCCGCCCTCGACGAGCGGGTCCCCAAGGTCGTCTACGTCTCCACGATCGCCGCGTTCGGCGACACCCACGGGCAGGTCGTCGACGAGTCCTACGAGCATCCGGGGAGCGAGTTCACCTCCTACTACGAGCAGACCAAGTACGAGGCGCACAGGGCGGCGAAGCGTCTGATCGCGGAGGAGCACCTCCCCTGCGTGATCGTTCAGCCCGGCGGGGTCTACGGCCCGGGCGACCACTCGGCCCTGGGCAGGACGCTGGAGCAGTTCGTCGACGGCAAGCTGCCGCTCATCCCCTTCCCGGACCTGGGGATGAACCTGGTTCACGTCGAGGACGTCGCCGCCGGCATCCTCCTCGCGCTGGACCGCGGCAAGCCAGGGGAGTCCTACGTGCTCGGCGGGCAGATCACGACGATGAGGGAGACGATCGACACGGCCGCCCGCGTGGTCGGCCGCAAGCCGCCCCGAGGGACGATGCCCACCGCCCTGCTGAAGCTGCTGCGGCCCGTCGGGCCGCTGGTAGGCAGGGTCATGGACCAGCCCCCGAACCTCTCCGAGCTGATCCGCTCGGCCGACGGTGTCACCTTCTGGGCCCGCCACGACAAGGCGATGAAGGAGCTCGGCTACTCGCCCCGCAGCCTCGAGCCCGGCCTTCGCGACACCCTGGCGGCCGAGGGAAAGCTCTCCTAGAGCCGAGCCCGGGGCGAGGCGGGCGATGAGCGGCGACCCGGTCCGGCTGATCGACGTCGAGCACCTGGGAAGGCGCCGGGTGATCGGCTGCTGGCAGGCTGGCGACGTCCTCGTGGACCCGGGCCCCGAGGGCTCCTCCCCCACCCTGCTGGCGGCGCTCGGCGAGGCGATCCCCGAGGCGATCCTGCTGACCCACGTCCACCTCGACCACGCGGGATCCACCGGGGCGCTGGTGCGGCGCTGGCCCGGCCTCGAGGTCTGGGTCCACGAGCGCGGAGCGCCCCACCTCGTGGACCCCTCGCGGCTGATCGAGAGCGCCTCGCGCCTCTACGGGTCCGAGATGGAGCGGCTGTGGGGCGAGATCGTGCCGGTGCCCGAGGCCAACGTCCGGGCCCTGGCCGGCGGTGAGCGGGTCCGGGGCTTCGAGGTCGCCTACACGCCCGGGCACGCCTCCCACCACGTCTGCTACCTGCACGGCGACTCGGGCCGCGCCTTCGTCGGCGACGTGGCAGCCACCCGCATCCCGCCCGCCGGCCTCGTCCTCCCCCCCACGCCGCCGCCCGACATCGACATCGAGGCGTGGGAGCGCTCGCTCGACCTCGTCGAGGCCTGGCGACCGGCATCCCTGGCCCTCACCCACTTCGGCTCGGTCGAGGAGCCCGGCCCGCACCTCCACGAGGTCCGCCGGCGTCTGCGCGAGCTGGCCGAGCGGGCCCGCGAGATGGACGCCGAGAGCTTTGCCGCCGCCCTCCGTTCCGAGGTCTCCGCCTCGATGCCGCCCGACGACGCCGCCTCGCTGCTCCAGGCCGTCCCCCCAGGGCAGCAGTGGGCCGGGCTGGACCGCTACTGGCGCAGGCGGGCCCGGCCCTGACCAGCCCCCGCGGTCGGCGAAACTGATCGAAAGCATCAATGCGATGCTTATCTTCAGTTTCGCCGGCGGGACCCGCGGCGGGGAGGGGTTCGGGCTCGCGCCTCAGGCGGCGAGGTGCTCGCGCATGCGCTCCACGGCCTCGGCGATCCGCTCGTCGGGCGTGGTCAGCGAGATGCGGAAGTACCCCTCGCCCGACTGCCCGTACATCGAGCCGGGCGAGACCACGACGGCGGCCTCCTCGAGGACCAGCTCGGCGAAGGAGGCCGAGGTGTGCCCCGGCGGGACCGGCGCCCAGACGTAGATGGTGCCCTTCGGCGCCTCGGCCCGGACCCCGATGTCGCGCAGCATCCCGACCACGAGGTCGCGACGGCGGCGGTAGGTCTCGTTCATGCGCTCGAGCGGGCCGCGCGGCCCGGTGAGCGCCGCCACCCCCGCGAGCTGCACGGCCTCAAACAGCCCCGAGTCCACGTTGGTCTTCAGCCGCCAGTAGGTCTCGATCGCGTCGCGGTTCCCGAGGATCGCCGCGCAGCGCCACCCGGTCATGTTGTAGCCCTTGGACAGCGAGAAGACCTCGACGCCGACCTCCCTTGCCCCGGTGCTCGCCAGGAAGCTCGGCGCCACGTAGCCGTCGTAGGTGGTCTCCGAGTAGGCGTTGTCGTGGACGATCAGGATCTCGTGCTCGCGCGCGAAGGAGACGGCGAGGTCGAAGAATCCCTCCGGCACGATCGCGCCGGTCGGGTTGTTCGGGTAGTTGAGGAACATCAGCCGGGCGCGGGCCGCGAGCTCGGGCGGGACGGCGGTGAGGTCGGGGGCGAAGCCGAGGTCCTCGACGAGGGGAAGGGGGTGGACCTCGGCCCCGGCGAGGATCGGGCCGCCGGTGTAGACCGGATAGCCCGGATCCGAGGCGAGCGCCACATCGCCGGGGTCGAGAAAGGCGAAGCAGAGGTTGTAGATGCATTCCTTGGCCCCGATCGCAGGGATCACCTCGCTGGCGGGATCGATCTCGACCCCGAAGCGCTCCCCGTAGAAGCCGGCGAAGGCCTCGCGGAACTCGGCCCGCCCGCGGTTGGTCGGGTACCTCTGGTTGGCGCCCTCGGCGACGGCCTCCTGCATCGCGGCGACGATATGAGCGTAGGTCGGCTCGTCGGGGTCGCCGATGCCGAGGCTGATCACGTCGATCCCGGCCTCCCGTTTCGCCGCGATCCGGCGCTCCAGCTCGGCGAACATGTAGGGCGGCATCGCCTGCAGCCGCTTCGATGGGTCGGTCAGCGCCAACTTCTTCTCCAGGGTCGCACTCGGTGGACGGGCACAAGCCTACGCGAGGCGCCTCGGGATCCAGCGCCGCACTCGGTGGGAGCCGCGAGCCTAGGCGAGGCGCCTCGAGAACCCGATCATCTGCAGGTCGTAGGCCTCGATGTATGCCTCACTCCCGTTCCGCTTCCAGCCCATGGACAGATAGAAGCAGGTCGCCGGTGCGCCCCGGGGGGTCCAGAGCACTGCCTCGCGGAAGCCCTGCCGGAGCATTTCCTCCTCGGCTCGCTGCAGAAGCGCCGCGGCGATGCCCTGCCTCCAGCGGTCGGGATGGACGAAGAGGTGGACGAGGTGCCCTCTCGGCCTGCCATCCGCGTCCTCCTCGTCCGCGCGGCGGGCCGTCGCGAAGGCGACCATGCGCCCGCCCCGTTCGAACGCGCCCACCGCCCAGGCGCCGGGCTCGGCGAGCGCCCTGCGGATGCGGGCCCGCTCCTCGGAGGCCGCGATCGGCTCCCATCCCGCCGGGAGCCACTCGAGGTAGGTCCGGTCGGTGGCGGCCGTCACCACGGTGGCGGCGGCGGCGTCCTCCGGGCCGAGGGGGCGCAGCGCGAGGTCGCTGGGGAGCGCCGCGCTCACGGCATCCGGGAGAGCGCCTCGATCAGCTCCGTGGAGAGCTCCCCTGAACAGACCGGCTCGGCCCAGCCGCTCAGCCTGACCTCGAGGCCGGGCGAGACCACGACCTCGAGCTCCCCCCCGTCGAGCCGCACGGCAAGTGAGTCCGGGGCCCCGGCCAGGTGGGCGGCGACCGCCGCCCCGCTGGCACCCGTCCCGGAGGAGAGGGTCACACCGACACCGCGCTCGAAGATGCGCGCGCGCACGGCGTCTCCGTTCACCGCGTAGAAGGAGACGTTGGTGCGGTTGGGAAAGAGGGCGCTGTTCTCGATCTCCGGGCCGAGGGCCGCGAGATCGAGCTCCTCGAGCCCCTCGCCGACCTCGATCGCGCACTGGGGATTGCCGATCGAAACGTGCTGGAAGGCCCACTCCCTGCCACCCGCGTTCAGCGTTCCCCGCCCGTCCGGCGGACCTCCCGGGAAGTCCGGCGACGAGGTGGCGGCTCTGCCCATCTCGACGCTGCAGGTCCGCTCTGAGGTGATGGTCGGGGTGATCGGGCCGGCCGCCGTGGCGATCGTGAAGGTTTCCGCGTCGGTCCAGCCGTGACGGCGCAGGTAGAGGACCGCCTCGCGGGCCCCGTTGCCCGAAAGCTCGGCCTCCGAGCCGTCCGGGTTGAAGATCCGGAGCTCGGCGACGATCCCCTCCTCGCGGCCCGGCGAGAGCAGTAGCACCCCGTCGGACCCGACGCCGAAGTGCGGATCGCAGATCCGCCTGATCCGCTCCTCGCTCAGCTTCCAGGGAAGCGAGGGGGCCTCGAGGATCACGTAGTCGTTGCCCAGAGCCTGCCACTTCTCGAATCTCATCGCGGCGCAGTATCTCCCAGAAGCGCCTCGATCCTCGCCGCAACCTCCTCCTCGCCGCCGTCGCGCTCGATCACCCGCACGCCCTCCATGCGGCGCATCCAGGTCATCTGGCGCTTCGCGAAGCGCCGCTGCGCCGTCTTCACGGCCTCCAGGTCCCCCCGCGCGAACCCTTCGAAGCCGATCGCCGAGCGCGCCGTGCGCGACACCCCGACCGCCGCCGCCCGCCTGGCCTCCTCCCCGGCCCCGGCCCGCGCCATCTCCTCGACCCGCTCGGCGATCCGCTCCTCCAACTTCCGGCGCGACATGGTGAGGGCCACGAGGAGCGTCGGGTGGCGCAGGCGCGCGGTCCACAGCTCTCCCCCCGACTCCGCCCGCGGCGCGTGTGCGGACCCCGAGCGCTGGAGCTCGGTCGCCCTGGCGACGCGCCTGCGGTCGCGCGGGTGGATGCCCGCCGCAACCCCGGGCTCGAGCTCGGCGTGAAGCGCCTCGGGGCCCCGTTTGGCGAGCTCGGCCTCGACCCCTTCGCGGACCCGCGGAGCGGCGGGCGGGCGCAGCTCGATGTCGCTGAGAGCGACGCGCAGGTAGAGGCCCGTGCCGCCGACCACGATGGGCCGCCTGCCCTCGCCGAGCAGACGGTCGATCTCGGCCCGCGCGAGCGCGCCGAAGCGCCCGGCGCTGAACTCCTCGGAGGGCTCCAGGAAGGCGACGAGGCGGTGCTCGAGCGCCTTCCGCTCGGGGGCGCCCGGCGCACCGCTCAGCGCCTCCAGCCCGCGGTAGACCTGGATCGCGTCACAGCTCACCGCGACCGGGTCCTCCCCGCGGGCCCTCAGCCGCCCGGCCAGGGCGACGGCCACCGCCGTCTTTCCCACCGCGGTGGGCCCGAAGATGGCGACGACCCTCACCGGGCTCAGGCCAGCCGGCTGGCGATGCGCTCGCTGCCCGACAGGGTCGTCGAGGTCGCCCCGGCGATCTCCACCTCGACCAGCTCCCCGGGCGAGGCCGTGCCCTCGAAGTTGACCGTCTTGTTGTGCCGGGTCCGGCCCCTCAGCCGGTCGGGGTCGGTCCGGCTCGGGCCCTCGACGAGCACCTCCATGCTGCGCCCGACGAACCGCTGGGCCCGCTCCGCCGCCCGGCGCTGGACCAGATCCACCAGCCGCTCCATGCGCTCGCGCTTGACCGGGTGGGGGACCTGGTCGTCCATCTCCGCGGCCTCGGTACCCCGCCGCGGGGAGTAGAGGAAGGTGAAGGCGCCGTCGTATCCAACCTCGTCGACGACCTCGAGGGTCTGCTCGAAGTCCGCCTCGGACTCGCCCGGGAACCCGACGATGACGTCGGTGGTGATCGCGCAGTCGGGGACGTGCTCGCGGATCAGCTCCACGCGCTCCATGTAGCGCCCGCGCCCGTAGGTCCTCCTCATCCGCTTCAGCACCGGGCTCGAGCCCGACTGCAGGGGAAGGTGGATGTGCTCGCAGAGCGCCGGGAGGTCGGCGTGGGCGCGGATCACGTCCTCGCGCATGTCCTTCGGGTGGGGGCTCGTGTAGCGGATGCGGTCGATCCCGTCCACCCCGTCGACCCTGCGCAGCAGCTCCGAGAAGGGGACCCGGGACCCGGAGGGGAGGTCGCGGCCGTAGCTGTTCACGTTCTGGCCGAGCAGGGTCACCTCCCTGACGCCGTCGGCGGCGAGCGAGCCGGCCTCGTCGAGGATCTCGGCGGGGTCGCGGCTCGCCTCCCGCCCGCGGGTCGAGGGGACGATGCAGTACGAGCACGCGCAGTTGCATCCCTGGGAGATCTGGAGCCAGGCCTGGAAGTCCCGCTCGCGCCGGGAGGGAAGCCGGCCGGAGAACCCCTCGAGCTCGAAGTAGCCCTGGGCGTCGATCGACTCGGAGACCAGGAACTCGGCGAGGCCGTGGATCTGCCCGGGCCCGAAGGCCACGTCCACGAACGGGAAGCGCTCGAACACCTCGTCCTTGACCGACTGCGCCCAGCAGCCGCCGACCCCGATCTGGCGCTCGGGGCGCTCTCCCTTCAGCCGCTTGGCCTCGCCGAGGTGCGCGACGAACCTGTTGTCCGCGGACTCGCGGATCGAGCAGGTGTTGAAGAGGATCAGGTCGGCCTCGGAGCGCTCGGCGGCCTCGCGATAGCCCAGCGTCTCAAGCATCCCGCGCATGCGCTCGGAGTCGTGCGCGTTCATCTGGCACCCGAAGGTGGTGACGTGGTAGCTGCGCGCTCTCACCCCCGCGAGCCTACCGGCCGGGAGCGCGGGGTCAGTAGTTCGGAGAGCTGGCCGGGACCGGCGAGCTGAAGTCCTCCTGCACCGCCTTGCTGTTCTCCTGGCGCTCCTTGGTGTTGGTCTCGGCGTTGACGACGGCCATGCCCGTCGTGCCGAGGACGAGCACCACGAAATAGGCGACCAGCAGACGGAAGGCGCCGCCCGGGAACTCGTGCTCGCTGCGCAGGCCGACGAGGGCGACCACCACCGCCGAGACGGTGAGGGTGATACCGAGGACGAAGAAGATGGTTTCCGTCGACATCTGCGGGCGGATCCTAGCCGCTCAGGGCGGAGGGAAGCGGCGAAGAGGGCGGGCGGGGCTCACTTCGCGTAGGTGGTGGCCCTGCTCTCGCGGATCACCGTGATCTTGATCCGCCCCGGATACTCCATCTCCTTCTCGACGGCAGTGGCGATCTCGTGCGAGATCAGGGCCGCCGCGTCGTCGTCGACCTGCCCGGGGTCCACCATCACCCGGATCTCCCTGCCCGCCTGCATCGCGTAGACCTTCTCCACGCCGGAATGCCGCTGGGCGATCTCCTCGAGGTCGCGCAGCCGCGAGACGTACTGCTCCAGCGATTCTCCCCTGGCGCCGGGGCGCGCCCCCGAGAGGGCATCGGCCGCCTGCACGATCACCGCCTCGACGGTGCGCGGCTCCACCTCGTTGTGGTGGGACTCGATCGCGTGCGCCACGGCCTCGGGCTCGTCGTAGCGGCGCGCCAGCCGGGCTCCGACGACCGCGTGGGTCCCATCGACCTCGTGGCTGACGGCCTTGCCGACGTCGTGCAGCAGCGCCGCCCGGCGCGCGATCTCCGGCGAGGCGCCCAGCTCGGCCGCCATCAGGGCGGCCAGGTTCGAGCACTCGACGAGGTGGTCGAGGACGTTCTGCCCGTAGCTGGTCCGGAACTTCAACCTGCCCAGCAGGCGGACGAGCTCGGGGTGGGCTCCGGTGACCCTGGCCTCGAGCAGGGCCCGCTCGGCCTCCTCGACGATCCGGTCCTCGATCTCGTCGCGGGACTGCCGGTATGCCTCTTCGCAGCGCGCGGGGTGGATCCGGCCGTCGGCGATCAGCTTCTCCAGGGTCATCCTGGCGATCTCCCGCCGGACTCCGTCGAAGCTCGAGAGCAGGACCGCGGACGGAGTCTCGTCGATGATGAAGTCGACCCCTGTGAGGTTCTCCAGCGCCCGGATGTTGCGCCCGTCGCGGCCGATGATCCGGCCCTTCATCTCGTCGTTCGGGAGTTGCACCATCCGGGTGGTGGATTCCGAGGCCTGGACCGCGGCGAGCCGCTGCATCGAGACCGCGAGGATCCCCCGCGAGCGCCGCTCGGCCTCGAGCTTGGTCTCCTCCTCGATCCTGCGCAGCGTCAGGGCGGCCTGATGGCGGGCTTCCTCCTCGACCTCCTTGAGGAGGATCTGGCGCGCCTGGGCGGCGCTGAGACCGGCGATCCGCTCGAGCTCCATCAGGTGCTGCCGCTTTGCCCGGCGCAGCGACTCCAGCTCGACCTCCAGGTTGCGCTCGCGGTCGTCGAGCGACTCGCGGCGCCGCTCGAGCTCGCGGAGCTGGGTTTCCACCGACTCCACCTGGCGGAACGCCCTCTCCTCCATCCGGGCGATCTCCTCCCGGCGGCCGCGCAGCTCCGCCTCGCCCGGGGCGGGATGCGCGTTCTCCCCGCCGGTCCGCCCCTTCTGCTCGGCGCCGTCATCGGGTCCCCCCTCTCCGGCCGGCGGCGGCGCCGGCGTGGCCGCACCGGACCGGGACTCCTCCGAGCCGCTTCCGTTCGCCTCCCCGGACGACTCATCGGAGCGCGGCCGGATCCACGGCGGTAGCCAAGACCGGATCTCCATTTGTTCCTCTCCCGGCCCCCTTTCCCCGGATCCGGCGGGGGAACGAGCCGCTGTCTCATCGCCGCGCTGCGGCGCTCAGGTATCGATTCGAAACCGGGGCCCGGGAAGGCGCCCCGCACCTACTCTAATGGCGCACGCAAACCGCGCCAAGTCGGGGACTCCCTGCAGCCCCGCTCAGGCAGCCCGTCCGGCCCGCCTCACCGCCTCGTAGGCCGCCTCCGCGCCGAAGCCCCGCCGCACCAGCAGGCCGAAGGCCCGGCCTCGCGCGCGGTCGTCGGCGGGCTCCCCGACGGCGGTGAGCACCAGGCCGACCGCCCGCTCGAGCTCCTCCTCGCGGTCCTCGGCGGCCAGGGCAGCCTCGATCTCCCCCCTGCCCACCCCGCGCGCCTCCAGCGCGGTCGCGATCCTCTCGCGCCCCCAGCCGGAGATCTCGCGCTTGTCCTCGGCGAAGCGCTCCGCGAAGCGCTCGTCGTCGAGCGCGCCGCCGTCGAGCAGCTGCTCGACCACGCGCTCGACGCCCGAGGGATCGACGCCGCGACCGGCCAGCCAGCACCTCAGCTCGGCAACGCTGCGCTCCTTGCGCGCCAGCGCACCGAGCGCCAGGGCCAGCGGCTCGTCGGCCACGCGGGGCCTCAGGCGGCCTTGCGGGCCGGCTCCTCCTCGGCTCCTGCGGGCTCCGGCGCGGCATGGACCGCGGGGGCCCGCTCGATCCCGATCTCGGCCAGCACCTTCTGCTCGATCTCGTCGGCGAGGTCGCGGTTCTCCGCCAGGAACTGCTTGACGTTGTTCCGCCCCTGCCCGAGCCTCAGCTCCCCGTAGGAGAAGAACGACCCCGACTTCTGCACGAGGTCGTGCTCGAGCGCCAGGTCGAGCAGGCCGCCCTCTCTGGAGATCCCGGCTCCGTACTCGATGTCGAACTCGGCCTGGCGGAAGGGCGACGCGACCTTGTTCTTGACCACCTTGACGCGGACCCTGTTGCCGACCGCCTCCGTACCCTCCTTGAGGGTCTCGATGCGGCGGATATCGAGCCGCTGGGAGGAGTAGAACTTCAGCGCCCGGCCGCCCGGCTGCGTCTCGGGAGAGCCGAACTGGACGCCGATCTTCTCGCGGATCTGGTTGGTGAACAGGCAGACCGTGTTGGCCCGGCTGAGGTTGCCCGCGAGCTTGCGCAGCGCCTGTGACATCAGCCGGGCCTGGAGGCCGACCTGGGTCTCCCCCATCTGGCCCTCCAGCTCTGCGCGGGGAGTCAGGGCGGCGACGGAGTCCACGGCGATCACGTCGACGGCGCCGGAGCGCACCAGCACGTCGACGATCTCCAGGGCCTGCTCGCCGTAGTCGGGCTGGGAGACCAGCAGCTCGTCGGTGTCCACCCCGATGCGCCGGGCATAGAGCGGGTCGATCGCGTGCTCGGTGTCGACGAAGGCGCAGATCCCGCCGCGCGCCTGGGCCTCGGCGATGATGTGGTAGATCAGGGTCGTCTTGCCCGAGGACTCCGGGCCGAAGATCTCCACGATGCGCCCGCGCGGGACCCCGCCGATCCCGAGCGCCAGGTCCAGCGCCAGCGCTCCGGTGGGAATCGCCTCGACCTCCACCGCCGAGTCCTCCCCCAGCTTCATCACCGAGCCGGCGCCGAACTGACGCTCGATCTGGGTGACGGCGGCATCGAGGGCCGCGTCCTTCGCCTTGGCCTCCTTCGAGGCGTCCTTCAACTTCTTCTCGTCTGCCATCTCTTTCTTCACCTCACCGCCGCCTCACCGGAGGACAACTCGACTTGTGCCAGTGGCGAGTAGCTGACGCCATCCGGCCCGAACGAGGAACGGTAGAGGGCGACGCGGACGGCACGGAACGGCCGGCGGAGCGCGCCCGGGACCGGCCCGGGGGGCCTTCTCACCCGCTGCGGGCGGCGCCCGGAACCGCCGCCCCGGCGAACCCTGGCAACCGTGACGTGCGGCGAGAACGGCCGCCGCTCGGGGGCGCCGAGGCCCGTCGAGGAGAGGTCCCGCCGGACCTCCCGCTGGATCCCGACCACCCCCGGCGAGTCCACCTGCAGCGCGTACAGGCCCGGCCTGCGGGAGGTCGGCAGACCGATCGGCTCCGGCCGGAACCGCAGCACCGGCGCCGCTGCCCGCACCCGCCCCACCGAGGCGGCCGCGGCGGGGATCCGCGACTCCCCGACGTCACCGAGGAAGACCAGGGTCAGGTGGAGGTTCTGCGCCGGGACGGCGCGGAGGGCCTGGTCGGCGAGGGCCGCCACCCCCCATTCCGCGATCGCCGCCCGCACCGGGGCGGGTATCTCGATCGCCACGAAGAGACGCCGCCGCCTCTCCGGTCCCGCCCGCTCCTGCTCGGCGCTCATCGCGGCCCAACCTAGGCGGGAAGCCCGCCCCGGACAACACCCCAGGGTGACGACTTCGTGTCGGCCGAGGGCCACGGACCGCACGGGGGCGCCGCGGGCAACTCGTCTCGGAACGGCTCCACGCAGGGCCCCGGGGCTAGACGGGCGCCTCCGACCCGCCCAGCAGGGTCCTCAGCAGGTGCATCCCCACGAGCGCCGAGCGCTCCCGGACGTCCTCCCGGCCCCCGGGGACGACCGGGTCGCGGGCGATCGAGGTGCCGTCGGCGAGCCGGGCGTCGAAACAGACGTACCCGACCGGCTTTTCCTCGGTTCCGCCCGCGGGTCCCGCTATCCCCGTGATCGCGACCGCGACATCCGCGCGGAAGCGCTCCAGCGCCCCCAGCGCCATTGCCTCCGCAACCTCCGGCGAGACCGCCCCGTGCCGCTCGATCAGGGCCGGATCGACGCCGAGCAGCTCCGACTTGGCCTCGTTGGCGTAGGTCACGGCGCAGCCGGCGAAGTAGTCGGAGGCTCCGGGGACCCTGGTGATCCGGCTGGCAAGCTCTCCCCCGCTGCACGACTCGGCCAGGCCTAGCCTGTGCCCCCGCAGCAGCCCGGCGACGATCTCGTCGATGGTCGTCCCGTCCTCGCTGAACAGGTAGCGCTCGTGGCGCTCTGCGAGGCCGGCCCGCACCGCCTCGGCCTGGGCGGCCGCCCCCGGGCGCCAGCGCACGTCGATCTCTATCTCGCCTCGCCGCAGGCAGGTGGTGATCTCGACGGCCGAGAGGTCGGTGCCCGCCGACTCGATCTCCACCAGACTGCGGGCGATCTCGGATTCCGGCACCCCGAACATCCGCATCGTGTAGCCGCTCAGCTCGCTGGCGAGGGCCAGGACCTCCCGCACCGGCCCGGTCGCCAGAGCCCTCTCCCACATCGGCCGGAGCTCGCGCGGCGGGCCCGGCAGAACGATCACCACCACCCCCTCCGCCGGCACGACCAGCCCCGGCGCCGTCCCCACCGGATCGAGCGCGATCGCCCCCCGGGGGACCATCGCCTGCTTGCGGTTCGCGGCCAGGATCGCCTCCTCGTCGAAGCGCCTCCAGCGGCGGGCGAAGCCGCTGAGGATCTCGGCGATCTTCTCCTCCATCTCGGCGTCCAGAACCATCTCCCGGCCGGCGAAGCCCCCGACCACCTCCGCGGTCAGGTCGTCGGCGGTCGGACCGAGGCCGCCCGAGGTGACGATCAGGTCCATGCCCTCGGCCGCCATGAACCGCAGCGCCGCTTCGAGGTCCGCGGGGCGGTCGCCGACGACGAGGATGTGGGCGACCTCGACCCCCCGCTCGGCGAGCCGCTCGGAGATCCAGGGTCCGTTTCGGTCCGTCACCCGCCCGCTGAGCACCTCGGTGCCGGTGACGACGATGCCGGCCCTGACCTGGGTCACGCGCAGGTGGGCCTCTCCGCCGGGGCGAGCGGGCGCACCCGCCCGTCCCGGCGGATCTCGTATCCGACCGGGTTCGGGGTTTCCTGGATTGATGCCTGATCGCCGTTCACCGTCAACCTCACCGAGCCGTTGCCGAGCCCAAGGGTGAACCTACCGGACCGGAAGGGCCCGGCATGGGCACCGGCGGGGAGGATGGTCCCCCCCACCACCGCCTCGTTTCGCGCGTTCAGAAGGCACACCCAGACCGGGGCCCGGGCCACCAGGACGAGGGTGACGACCTTCGGCTTCCTCTCGCCTCCCCGCCCGCCATGCTGGCGCGGGGGCGCCGGCGGGGGCCCCGCGGTCCTCCCTCCCCCCTCCGGGCCGCCGCCGCTGAGCAGCGCGATCACCACCAGGGCGGCGATCAGCGCCACCGAGACCAGCGCCGCCGCGGCCCCCCTGGAGAGACCCGGACGGCCCTCCCTGCGGCGGGCGGCCCGCCGGGTCCCCACGGCAGGAGCCTCGACCCGTGGGGCCGCCGGGGGGCCATCGCCCACGGTGCGGCGGAAGTCGTCGGCCAGCCGGTCGCCGTCGAGACCCAGGAAGTCCCCGTAGGTGCGGATGAAGCTGCGCGTGTAGGAGCCCCCCGGGAGCACGTCCCACTCCTCGTTCTCGAGGGCTCGCAGGTAGCGCACCCGGATCTTCGTCGCCGCCTCGGCTGTCGCGAGGTCGAGCTTCCGCCGCGCTCTCGCGTCGCGGAGGGTGGCTCCGATCGAAACCCGGGCGGCCATCGCCCTATTGTGGCCGCTCAGCCTTCCGGTGCGCCGCCCACCGCCTCGGCCTCCGGGACCGCTTCGGGGTCGCCCCCGGCGCCGAGCAGGCGGGGAAGGTCGGCCTCGGTCACCAGGACCTGCCGCGGCTTGGAGCCCTCGTACCCGGAGATCACCCCCCGGCGCTCGAGCATGTCGATCAGCCTGCCGGCGCGCGTGTAGCCAACCCGCAGCCGCCGCTGGATCATCGAAACCGACGCCGTCTCGGTCTGCACCACCAGCCTGATCGCCTCGTCGAGCAGCTCGTCGCGGTCGGGGTTGAACTCGCCCTCCTCGCCCTCGGAATCCGGCTCCTCCCGCGTCTCGAGCAGCTCCTCCTCGAACTCCGGCTCGCCCTGCCGGGACCAGTGGCGGGTGATCCGGGCGATCTCGTCCTCGGTCACGAAGGCGCCCTGGATCCGCGCCAGCTTCGAGGTTCCGGCGCCGCGGAACAGCATGTCTCCCTGGCCGAGCAGCGATTCGGCGCCGCCCTGGTCGAGGATCACCCGCGAATCCGTCTGCGAGGAGACCGCGAAGGCGATGCGAGCCGGGATGTTCACCTTGATCGTGCCGGTGATGATGTCCGTGGACGGGCGCTGGGTCGCCAGGACCAGATGGATGCCGGTCGCCCGGGACTTCTGGGCGAGGCGGATGATCGAGTCCTCGACCTCGGCCGGCGCCACCATCATCAGGTCGGCGAGCTCGTCGATCACGCAGAGGATGTGGGGCAGCGGCGCCTCGCCGCTCCTCGACCTGGCGCGATTGAGCTCGGCCAGGTTGCGGCAGCGGGCCTCGCCCATGATCACGTAGCGGCTCTCCATCTCGCCGATCAGGTTTGCCAGCACGTTCGCCGCCAGACGGGGCGAGGTCACGACCGGGGTCAGCAGGTGCGGGATCGCCTCGTAATGGTTGAGCTCGACCTGCTTGGGGTCCACCAGGACCATCCGCACCTCGTTCGGCGAGGCGTGCATCAGGATCGAGGAGAGGATCGCGTTCACGCAACCCGACTTCCCCGAGCCGGTGGTCCCCGCGACCAGCACGTGGGGCATCCTCGCCAGGTCGGTCCAGACGGGGTTGCCGTCGATCCCCTTGCCCAGCCAGGCGACCAGGGGCGAGGTCTTCTCCGGCCTGCCCTGGTAGATGTCGCCGAGGCGGACAAGGCGGCGGCGGGTGTTCGGCACCTCGACGCCGACCGCCTGCTTGCCGGGGATCGGCGCCAGGATGCGGATGTCGGTCGAGGCGAGGGCGTAGGCGAGGTCGTTGGCCAGCTCGGTGACCTTCTTGACCTTGGTGCCCGGAGCGAGGCGCAGCTCGTAGCGGGAGACGTGGGGACCGCTGACGATGCCCACGATCCTTGCCTCCACGCCGAAATGACCCAGCGTCTCGACCAGCTTCCTGCCCACCGCGTCCTGGTCGCGGGGGTCGGGGCCGGCGTCCTTTCGCCCCTTCTCGAGCACCTTCGCCCCCGGCAGCCGGTAGTCGATCTCCTCCGAGGCGGTGACGCCGCGCCTGCTGCCCATCGGGGTGCTCGTGGTCGGGTCCTCGCCCTCCGCCCCCGCCCGCTGCGGCCCGCCCAGGGCCTGCGTCTCGGCGGTTCCCCCCTCGAGCTCGTGCAGCTCGGCGTCGAAGTCCTCGGTCGCCGCATCGGTGTGCTCTGCGTCCTCGGCTTCCTCCCCGTCGCGGATCGCCAGGGTCGGGGCGACCTCCTCCTCGTCGGGGTAGTCCTCCATCACGTCGGTCTGCCCGGCCAGCGTCTCGAACAGGCCGCTGCCCTCGGCCCCCTCGCGACCCCCGACCACGGTCCGGGCGAGATCACCGGCCCCCCGCCCCGCGCGGCGCAACCCGCGGCCGATCGTCGCCACGAAGGTCGCGATCGGGGTGCCGGTGAGGAGAAGCGCCCCGACCACGACGAGCAGGACGGCGGTGATCTGGGCGCCGATCCGCTGGAAGAGGGTCGAGGTCGCCCAGTACATGGACTCCCCGGCCTGGCCGCCGTGGTGGGGGTACCAGGAGGAGTCGAAGAGGGCGGTGCGGGCCGGGTGGTCGGGCCCGAGCCCGGCGGTCTGGGCGGCGAAGGCCAGCAGCAGGCCGGCCAGCAGGCAGATGCCGCCGGCGCGCAGGGGCCTGGCGGCGGGAAGAAGCGGCTTGGCGATCAGCGCGGCGCCGCTCAGCGCCAGGGCCACCGGCGCCAGGTAGGCGACCTTGCCGAGCGCGAAGGCGAGGCCCTCCTCGAGCGCGCCGCCCACCCGCCCGCCATCCCAGCTCAGGTAGAGCACGAAGCCGAGGTAGGCCGCGAGGGCGATCAGGCCGAGACCGGCGACGTCGAGGTGGCGCTGCTCGATCCCGGCGGGCAGGATCGCGCGCCGGGCGCGGGCACGTGCGGGCCCAGGGCGGGAACCGGCCCGCCCGCGGCTCTTCGCCCGCGACGACGGGCGGCGCTTCTGGCGCACGAACATCGATTCCCCATTCGACGCCCGGACCGGCAGCCCTGCGCAGCGCGGGCGGCCGGCGGCAGGTGGATAAATTCGCCCTAAAGGCCGCCTCCGCCCCGGCCCCGCGGGGCTAACATCGACCCGATGCCGGAATCCTCAGCGATCGCGGTCGGACGGGTGCTCGTCGTCGAGGACGACGTCGAGATCACCGATGCCCTGCGCCGCTCCCTGCGCAACGAGGGCTACGAGGTTCGCACCGCGGCAGACGGAGTGGAGGCGCTCGACCTGGCGGCCGATTTCATGCCCGACCTCATCGTCCTCGACCTCGGCCTTCCCAGGCTCGACGGGATCGAGGTCTGCCGCAGGCTGCGGGCCTCCGGTGATGTCCCGATCCTGGTCCTCACCGCGCGCACCGGAACCGCCGACCGCGTCGAGGGGCTCGACAGCGGCGCCGACGACTACCTCACCAAGCCCTTCGAGCGGCAGGAGCTGCTGGCGCGGATCCGCGCCCTGCTGCGGCGCCGCCCGCCCCGGGGCAGCGCCTCGCTGGCCGTCGGCGACCTTCGCCTCAACCCCGACACCCGGGAGGTGAGAAGGGCGGACCGCGAGATCGAGCTGACCAATCGCGAGTTCGAGCTGCTCGAGTACCTGATGCGCAACCAGAGGCTGGTCGTCTCCCGGGAGCGGCTGCTCGACGAGGTCTGGGGCTACGATCCGCTGGCCGCGACCAACACGATCGACGTTTTCATCTCGAACCTCCGGCGCAAGCTGGAGGCCGGCGGCGAGCCCCGCCTCCTCCACACCAAGCGCGGTGCCGGATACGTGCTGAAGGACTGAGCGATGGCCGGCGCCGATAGCGGGAGGCGGCCGGCCGCGGGCCTCGCGGCGAGGCTGGTCCGGCCCGGCAGCTGGCCGGTTCGCTGGAGGTTGGCGCTCGCCTCGGCCGCGCTGACCCTGGCGATCCTCCTGGTCTTCGCGGCGGTGATCGGGAAGCTGGCGACCAACCGGATCAGCGACGACTTCGACCAGGAGCTGAAGGGGGCGGTCAAGGTCCTGGCCGGAGAGCTGCGCATCGTCGAGACCCCGACCGGCACCTACCTGACCCGAGGACCCAACCTCGGCGACTACGCGCTTCCCAACGACGCCACCGTCTGGGTCTTCGACTACCAGCAGCGGGTGATGGACTCCTCGACCGGGGCGCGCTACCTGGGGCCCCCCCACGTCGGACTGGCGGACCGTGACGGGCTGCGGGTGGCTACGGCCGCCGTGGCCGGGCCGAGCGGCCGGGTCGCAGGCTACGTGCAGTACGCCCGCAGCGAGGAGAACGTCGACTCGACGATCGAGCGCCTCTGGGTCTTCCTCGCGGCCGGGGTCCTGGGCGGAACCCTGCTGGCCAGCCTCGCCGGGCTCGCCGTCGCCGACCGCGCGATGCGTCCGATCGCCGCCCTCACGACCCGCGCACGGGAAATCGCCCGCACCCGCGACCCCTCGCGCAGCATGCCCGAGCCGCAGACCGAGGACGAGGTCGGAGAGCTCACCCTGACGCTCGCCCAGATGCTCGGGTCGCTGGACTCGGCCCGCGAGGAGCGTGAGGACGCGCTGCGCAGGCAGCGGGAGTTCGTCGCGGACGCCTCCCACGAGCTCCGCACGCCGCTGACCAGCGTGATCGCCAACCTCGAGCTGCTGCAGGCCTCCCTGCAGCGTCCCGAGACGGGGGAAGACAGCGAGATGGTCGACTCGGCGCTGCGCTCCTCGCGCCGCATGAGTCGCCTCGTGGCCGACCTGCTCCTCCTCGCCCGCGCCGACGCCGGCCGGAGCAGCGAGCGCAGCCCCTGCGATCTCGCCGAAATCGCCGGCAAGGCGGCTCTCGAGGTCGCGCCGCTGACCGGCGACCGGTCGCTGGAGATCGACAACGAGCGCAGGATCGAGGTGGAGGGGAACCCGGACGAGCTCCACCGGCTCGTCCTCAACCTGCTCGACAACGCCGCCCGGCACACGCCGCCCGGCACGCGGATCTCACTCAGCCTCGGGGAGGACGGTGCCCGCGGCATCGCCTGGCTCGAGGTGGCCGACGATGGCCCTGGGGTCCCCGCCGAGCAGCGCGAGGAGGTGTTCGACCGCTTCGTCCGGGGCCGCGGGCCCGCCGACACCGTGGCCGGGCCGGGCAGTGGCCTCGGCCTGGCCATCGTCCGCGCCGTGGCCCGCTCCCACGGCGGCAGCGTCTCGCTCACCGAAGCCCCGGGCGGCGGGGCCAGGTTCACGGTCGAGCTTCCCCTGGCGAAGACTTCGGAACCTCTTAGCGGGTCTTTAGGGGCGCTTTAGGGGCCGGACCTACCTTTACCCGCGGACGAGACACACAGGGCCTGCCGGGGCTCTCCCCCAAGAAAACGCCTCGGCGGGCCTTCTTCGACCAAGGTCGAAGCGGCCGCCGGGCTCCCCCCTCCCTAGAGCCCGGCGGCTTTCGTTCTGCCAGGCCCGCCCGCTGGATCCGCCCCGCCCGCTGGATCCGCCCGGCCCGCTGGATCCGCCCGGCCCGCTGGATCCGCCCGGCCCGCTGGATCCGCCCCGCCCGCTGGATCCGCCCCGCCCGCTGGATCCGCCCGGCCCGCGAATTGGACCCGTCGGCAGAACGCCGGCGAGAGTGAAGATAAGCACCTATGCGATGGTTTCGATCACTCTCGCGGGCGGGGCTCGCGGGCGGGCGGGTACCGGGACCCTCGGCAGGCGGGGGACCCTCGGCAGGCGGGGGACCCTCGGCAGGCGGGGCTGAACCTGGTCAGACCTCGACGACGACCGGGAGCACCATCGGGCGGCGCTTGAGCTTGGCGTAGACGAACTCGGCGACATCGTCGTGGAGGTCCTCCTGGATCAGCTGGACCTCCCGGCGCCCCGCGGCGGCAGCGCCCTCCAGGGAGTCCTCGACCACGTCCCGGAGCTCCTCGGCGAACCCGTCGTCCTCCTCGACGAACGGGACGCCGCGGAAGATCACCTCCGGGTCGGCGACGACCTCGCCGTCGTCGGACGAGATCGTCGCGACGACGATGAAGATGCCGTCCGCGGAGAGCTCCCGGCGGTCCCTGAGGGCGACATCGTCGGGGTCACCGATGTCCACGCCGTCCACGAACATCACCCCGGAGTGGATGTCGTCGCCGAACCGGGCGCCCTTCGCAGAAAGCTCGAGCGGCAGCCCGTTGCTCCCGCGGAAGATGTTCCCGGCCCCGACCCCGACCGACTCGGCGAGCTCGGAGTGCAGCCGCAGGCGCTTGTGGTCCCCGTGCACCGGCATCACGTAGGTGGGGCGCGTCAGGTTGAGCATCAGCTTCAGCTCCTCCTGCCAGCCGTGCCCGGAGGCGTGGATCGGGGCGTCGGCGGCCGTCACGACCCTGGCTCCTATCTCGTAGATGTGGTCGATCGTCTCGTTTACGGCCCTCTCGTTTCCCGGTATCGGCGTGGCCGAGAAGACGACCGTGTCGCCGGAGTGGAGCTGCACGTCGCGGTGGTCGTTGTTGGCCATGCGGCGCAGCGCCGAGAGCGGTTCCCCCTGGCTTCCGGTGGAGATCACGATCACCTTCTCGTCGGGGAAGTCCTCGATCTCCTTGGGCTGGATGAAGAGCCCCGACGGGGCCTCGGCCATGCCGAGGTTGGAGGCGATGTTGAAGTTCTTTCGCATCGAGCGACCGACCAGGGCCACTCGGCGGTCCAGGGCGACCGCCGCGTCGATCACCTGCTGGACGCGGTGGATGTTGGAGGCGAAGGAGGTGACGACGATCCTCCCGCTGCAGCGGGAGAAGGTGTCGAGCAGGGCCGGGCCCACGGCGGACTCCGAGGGCGCCACGCCGGGGCGGTCCGCGTTGGTGGAGTCCCCGCAGAGCAGGTCGAGCCCCTCCCGCCCAAGCTCGGCGAGGCGGGAGACGTCGGCGGGACGGCCGTCGACCGGGGTCTGGTCGAACTTGTAGTCGCCGGTCATCAGGACCGACCCGGCCCCGGTGCGCAGCAGCGCCGCCCGCATGTCGGGAATCGAGTGGGAGAGGTGGACCAGCTCGAGCTCGAAGGGGCCCAGCTCGACTCTCTCTCCCGCCGGCAGCTCTTGCAGCGGGGCCTCTCCGAGCTTGTGCTCGTCGAGCTTGGAGCGCACCAGGCCGACGGTCAGCAGCCCCCCGTAGATGACCGGGGGCATCCCCAGCTCGCGCAGCACGTAGGGCAGGGCGCCGACGTGGTCCTCGTGGCCGTGGGTGAGGACGATCGCCTCGATGTCGCCCGCCCTGTCGCGCAGGTAGCTGAAGTCGGGCAGCACCAGGTCAATGCCGAGCATCTCCGCGGTCGGGAACATCAGCCCCGTGTCCACGACGACGATGCGCCCGTCGTGCTCGACCACGGTCATGTTCTTGCCGATCTCCCCCAGACCGCCCAGGGGAAGGATCCTCAGAGTGCCGGCCATCCGCTGCCTATCCCGCCGCGGCGAGGAGCCCCACCGCTTCCAGACCCGAGCGGACCACCTCGCGCTGGCCGGGGTCGGCCGGGACCATGGGCAGGCGCATCCGGCCCGAGTCGAGGCCCAGTATCTCCAGGGCCGCCTTCACCGGGATCGGGTTGGAGGTCACGGTCAGAGCGTCGAGCAGCGGCCGGATCGCGGTGTCGATCTCGTGCGCCCGCTCGACCTCGCCGGCCTCGACCGCGTCCCAGATCTCACGCATCTGAGGGCCGATCAGGTGCGAGGCCACCAGGATCCCCCCGGCCCCTCCCAGTTCCAGCGTCCTCAGGAAGACGTCGTCGTTGCCGGCCAGCAGCGCGAGACCGGGGATCGGTGCCAGGTCCTCGTTGTTGGCCTGCTTGACCGCCACCACGCCCTCGATCCCGCCCAGCTCTGCGAGCAAGTCCGGCGGCATGTTGACGACCACCCTCGAAGGGATGTTGTAGAGGACGATCGGCAGCCCGGGGGCGGCCGCCGCCACCGCCTCGAAGTGGGCGAGAAGGCCGGCCCGGTTGGGCTTGTTGTAGTAGGGCGTCACGACCAGGGCGGCGTCGGCGCCGGCCTCGCCGGCGGCGCGCGTCAGCTTCGCGGTGTGCGCGGTGTCGTTGGAGCCGGTGCCGCAGATCACCGTCGCCTCCGCGCCGACCTCCTCCCGCACCGCCCTCAGCATGGAGATCTTCTCGGAGTCGCTGAGGGTCGGGGACTCGCCGGTCGTGCCGGCCACCACGAGTCCATGGGATCCGTTCTCGACGAGGCGGCGGGCGAGGCCGCGGGCGGCACGCTCGTCGACGCCTCCGCCCTCCTCGAAGGGGGTGATCATCGCCGTGATAACGCCGTGGATCTCTGCCATCGCGCTCAGACTAGCGTGGCGGGC
Source organism: Solirubrobacterales bacterium (assembly GCA_046330315.1). GTDB lineage: Bacteria > Actinomycetota > Thermoleophilia > Solirubrobacterales > 70-9 > JAXLSZ01. The sequence goes on along the minus strand of JAXLSZ010000011.1, from coordinate 30,021 downwards.
CCGAACTCAAGTGAGTGGGTTGCCATCGGCGCCCGGATCGGCGAGATTGCGCCTGGGACGACCCGCCAACCACCAAGGAGGAGAGAGTCAATGCCCAAGTACCTGATCGAGGCAACCTACTCATCGGACGGCATCAGGGGTGTGCAGGAGAAGGGGGGGAGTGCCCGGCGCGACGCGGTCGCCGCCGTCGTGGAGGGGATGGGCGGCTCCCTGGAGGCTTTCTACTTCGCATTCGGCGACCCCGATGTCTACGCGATCATCGACCTCCCGGACAACGAGGCGGCTGCGGCGGTCGGGATGGCCGTGAATGCCAGCGGCCTCGTCAGGGCCGGGACGACCGTGCTGCTGACCCCCGCGGAGGTCGACTCGGCGACCGGGAAGTCGGTCGGCTACCAGCCGCCCGGAAGCTGAGCGGCCGGGAGCGGCAGCAGGCAGCAGGTCCGGCTCGGCGCTCAGGGCGAGGGCTCCGCCGGCTCGGCGAAGACCCCGGGGCGGCGGTCGGCCCACGGCCTCGCCTGCTCGAGCTGGGCGGCGATCCGGATCAGCAGGTCCTCCCGGCCGAACGCCGCAACGAGCTGGACGCCGACCGGGAGCCCCTCCTCGCTGACGCAGAGGGGGAGGGAGATCGCCGGCTGCCCGGTCACGTTGAACGCCGCCGTGAAGGCGCAGGTCTTGGAGGCCCGGAAGAGCGCCGTCATCGGGTCGGGCCCGGAGTCGTCGAAGCTGCCGAGGGCCGGCGGCAGCTCTCCGAGGGTCGGGGTGAGCAGGAGATCGATTCCCGCCTCGTGGATTCCCGCGAACATCCTGGCGAGGGCCTGGTGGGCAGACACCGCGCCGAGGTAGTCGCCCGCGGAGTCCGAACGCCCCCGCTCGGCAAGCGCCCAGGTGAGCGGCTCGACGTCGCCTTCGGCGATCGGGCGGCCGCCGATCGCCCCGAGCTGGGCGAGTGTCGCCGCCTGGCCGGCGGCCCAGCGGGTGATGAAGGTCTCGACCAGGTCGAATCCCGTGAACGCCGACACGTCCGGGGACTCCAGCGAGTGGCCCAGCGACTCCAGCGTCTCCGCGACCTCGCCCGCGGCGCCGACGACGGCGTCGTCGACGGAGACGTCGGTGAGCGGATCGGTGATCACGGCGATCCGCAGCCGTCCGGGATCGGCGGTCAGCTCCTCCGCGTAGGGCCGGGCCGGCGGCGGCGCCACGTAGGGATCGCCCGGAGCGGGACCGTGCACCGCGTCGAGGATCGCCGCGGCGTCTCGGACCGACTTAGAGACCACGTGCTCGACGGTCAGCCCCGACATGACGTCGCCGATCAGCGGGCCCTCGGAGGTCCTTTGCCGGGTCGGCTTGAGGCCGACCAGCCCGCACTCGCTCGCGGGCACCCGGATCGAGCCGCCGCCGTCGTTGGCGTGGGCAACGGGGACCATCCCCGAGGCGACCGCCGCTGCCGAGCCACCGCTCGAGCCGCCGGTCGAGCGTCCGGTGTCCCAGGGGTTGCGGCTCGGCCCGTAGGCGATCGGCTCGGCCGTGGGCAGGATCCCCAGCTCGGGGGTGTTGGTCTTGCCGATCGTCACGAAGCCCGCGGCCCGGAAGCGCTGCGCGAGGTAGGTATCCACCGGGGCGCGGAAGCCGAGGTCCTTGAGGTAGCGCATCCCAAGGTGCAGCGGCTGCCCGGCGAAGGCGGCGCCGAGGTCCTTGAGCATGAAGGGCACGCCGCGGAACGGCCCCTCGGGAAGCTCGCCGGCAGCAGCCTCCCGGGCCTCGTCGAAGAGAGGATGGATGACGGCGTTGAGCTGCGGGTCGATCGCCTCGGTTCGGGAGATCGCCGCCTCGACCAGCTCGGTCGGGCTCGCCTCGCCGGCCCTGACCAGCTCCGCCTGGGCGGTAGCGTCGAGCGACGCCAGCTCGGCACTCATCCCAGCATCGCCTCCAGGCCGACCGTGAAACGGTCCGGCAGGTCGGCGACCCGGCGCACCGCCAGCAGCACACCCGGCATGAACGACCTGCGGTCGATCGAGTCGTGGCGGATCGTCAGGGTCTGCCCCTCGCCTCCGAAGACGACCTCCTGATGGGCGACGAGCCCTGGGAGCCTCACCGAGTGGATCGGCTCGTGGACGTTTCCGCCCGCCTCGGCGATCAGCTCGGCCGTCCGCTTCGCGGTGCCCGAGGGGGCGTCGAGCTTGCGGTCGTGGTGGAGCTCGACGATCTCGCACTCGGGCATGTGGCGGGCGACGAGCCGGGCGCACTGCATCATCAGCACGGCGCCGATCGCGAAGTTCGGGGCCACGAAGCACCTCGCCTCGCCCCGGTCCGCCTCGACGGCGGCGCGGAGCGCGTCGAGGTCGAACCCAGTGGTCCCGACCACCGAGTGGACCCCCGCCCGCAGGCAGGAGGCGACGTTCGCCGGGGCGGTGTCCGGCGTGGAGAAATCGACGACCACCTCGGCGCCGTCGAGCAGGGGCTCGAGTGCGGAGCCGAGGGCGGGATCGGCACGGCCGGCCAGCTCCATTCCCTCGGCCTCGGCGACTGCCTCGCACACGGCCTCGCCCATTCGGCCCGCGGCCCCCGAGACGGCGACCCGGATCACGCCGCCACCAGCTCTTCGCTGACGCCCCCGGCGGCGTCCCGGAAGGTCCCCTCGTCGCGACCGACGCAGGCCGCGGAGAGCCTCCCCGGCCCGTAGAGCTCGGCCGCGAGCTCGGTGAGGTCACCGACGCTGACCGCGTCGAGCCTGGCGATGATCTCGTCGAGGCCGAGAACCGGCAGGTCGAAGAGCGCCGAGCGGCCGATCCGCGACATCCGGGCGGCCATCGACTCGGAGGAGAGGACCAGCCTGCCCTTGACGTGCTCCTTGGCGCGGGCCAGCTCCTCCTCTCCGACCGGCTCGCTGCGGATCCTCTCCAGCTCGGCCCCGACGATCGAGCACGCCTCCGCGACGTTCTCCTCGCGGGTGCCGACGTAGGCGGCCACCAGCCCCGAGTCCGTGTACTGCTCGTTGTAGGAGCCGACCGCGTAGGCGAGCCCGCGCTTCTCGCGGACCTCGCGGAAGAGCCGGGAGGAGGTCGAGCCGCCGAGGATCGAGTCGAGGACGCCGAGCGCGAAGCGGCGCTCGTCCGCGCGGTTGATGCCCGGTGCGCCGAAGCAGATGTGGTACTGCTCGGTGTCCTTCTCGTGGAATCGCAGCCGGGCCTCCTCCCCGACCTCGCGGGCCCCCTCCCCGGCCGCGGCGCCGGCGCCCGCTGCGGGCTCCGCCTGCAGCAGGCGCTCGGCCAGCGCCACGATCTCCTCGTGGTCGAAGCGCCCCGCGGCGGCGACGACAATGTTGGGGGCCGTGTAGCGGGCGCGGTGGTAGGAGCTGATCTCGGGCACGGGAACCGAGGCGATCACCTCCGAGGAGCCGAGGACGCGCCGCCCCAGCGGGTGGCCGTCGAAGACAGCCTCGGCCAGGTAGTCGTGGACCCGGTCCTGCGGCTCGTCCTCGTACATCGCGATCTCCTCCAGCACGACCTCGCGCTCGGAGTCGATCTCCGGGTAGGCCGGCGCCAGCAGCATCTCGGAGAGCAGGTCGAAGACCGCCTCGGTGTGCTCGTCGCCGAAGCGGGCGTGGAGATGGGTCGTCTCCTTCCCGGTGGCGGCGTTGACCGCGGCGCCGAGCCCGTCGAAACGCTCGGAGATCTCGATCGCCGAGTAGCGGGCGGTGCCCTTGAAGAGCAGGTGCTCGAGGAAATGCGAGAGCCCGAACTGTCCCTCGGACTCGTCCCTGGAGCCGGTTCTGACCCAGAGGCCGAGCGCCACGGATCGCACCGAGGAGACCTCCTCGGTGACGACCCGGACGCCCGAGCCCAGGGTAGTCAGCTTGTGCTCTTCGGCCAAGTGCCCCGTCCGGCCGGCCGGCCGCTCGATCCCCTAGCGACGGCGCTCGCGGCCGCCGTCGCGATCGCGCCCGCGACGCCCGTCGCGGCCGCCGCGCCGGCCCCCGCCACCCCTCGGGCCCTGGTCCCCGGTGCCGACCGTGGCGAGCTCCTCCGGGCTCTTGCCGGCCACCATCGGGTCTTCGGCGAGGCGCAGGCCGATCCGCCCGCGCTCCTTGTCGACCTCGACCACCGTGACGTCGATCTCGTCGCCCGACTTGAGCACGTCGTCGACCGTCTCGACCCTCTCGCCCGGCTTCACGTTGGAGATGTGGAGCAAGCCGTCCGTGCCCTTGACCAGCTCGACGAAGGCCCCGAACGGGGTCGTCTTGACGACCCTGGCACCGGTGTAGGTGTCCCCCACCTCAGCCTCCTTGGTCATCGAAGCGATGCGGGCGACGCAGGCCTCGACCAGCTCGCCGGTCGGGGCGTAGACGCGGACGGTGCCGTCGTCCTCGACGTCGATTTCGGCCTCGAACTCCTCGCAGAGGCTGCGGATCGTCTCGCCGCCCTTGCCGATCACGGCCCCGATCTTCTCGGGGTCGATCTGGATCGCCTCGATCCTCGGCGCGTGCGGCGAGAGCTTCTCGCGCGGACCGTCGATCGCCTCGGCCATCTTGCCGAGGATGAACAGCCGTCCCTTTCGGGCCTGCTCGAGCGCGTCTCTGAGGATGTCGAAGGTGACGCCGGTGATCTTGATGTCCATCTGCAGGGCGGTGATCCCGTCCTCGGTGCCGGCGACCTTGAAGTCCATGTCGCCGAGGTGGTCCTCGACGCCGGCGATGTCGGTGAGGACGACGTAGTCCTCACCCTCCTTGATCAGCCCCATGGCGACTCCGGCGACCGGTGCGGAGACCGGTATTCCCGCGGCCTGCAGGGCCATCGAGGAGGCGCAGACCGAGCCCATCGACGAGGAGCCGTTGGACTCCAGCGTCTCCGAGACGATCCTGATCACGTAGGGGAACTCCTCCTCGCCCGGGATGGTTGGGGCGAGCGCCCGCTCGGCGAGCGCCCCGTGCCCGATGTCACGGCGCTTGGGGCCCCGCATGAAGCCCGCCTCCCCGACCGAGAAGGGCGGGAAGTTGTAGTGGTGCCAGAACCTCTTGGTGGTCGCCAGCCCGAGGGTGTCGAGCCGCATGTCCATGCGGGTCGTGCCGAGCGCCACGTTGGAGAGGATCTGGGTCTCGCCGCGGGTGAACAGCGCCGAGCCGTGGACCCGGGGCGAGACGTCGACCTCGCACTCGATCGGCCGGATCTCGTCCCCCGCGCGGCCGTCGGGGCGCTTCTTCTCGACGGCGATCGCCTTGCGGATCGTGTCCTTCTCGATCAGGTCGAAGGCCGCCTCGGCCGCGGACCTGCGCTCGGCGTCGGCATCGGCGTCGTCCGTCTCAGGCGCGTGGCGGGCCACCACCTCCTCCTTGACCTTGTCGATCGCCTCGTAGCGCTCGAGCTTGCCCTCGGTGGCGATCGCGTCGATTAGGGCCTGGCCGTGGGATGAGCGGATCTCGCTTACCAGGCCCTCGTCGACGGACGGGGCCTCGACCTCGATCTTCTCCCTGCCGGCCTGCCGGCGGAGGTCCTCGATCGAGGCGACGATCTTGCGGATCTCGGAATGGGCGATGTCGAGCGCGTCGAGGATCTCGGCCTCGCTGACGCCGGCGGCGCCGGCCTCGACCATCAGGATCGCCTCGTCGGTGCCGGCGACGATCAGATCGAGCTCGAGGTCCTCGTGGCTCTCCTCCTCGGGATTGACCACGAAGTCGCCGCCGTGCTTGGCGACCCGCACCGCGCCGACGTGCGCAGCGACGGGCACCGGCGAGATCGCCAGCGCCGCGGAGGCGCCGTTCATCGCCAGGATGTCGTAAGGGTGGACGTGGTCCACCGAGAGCGGGGTGGCGACGATCTGGGTCTCGAAGTGCCAGCCCTTGGGGAAGAGCGGGCGGATCGGGCGATCGATCATCCGCGCCGTCAGAGTCGCCTTCTCGCCGGAGCGTCCCTCGCGCCGGAAGAACGAGCCCGGGATCTTGCCTGCCGCGTACATCCGCTCCTCGACGTCGACGGTGAGGGGCAGGAAGTCCACGTCGCGCAGGTTGCCGACGGTCGCGGTGCACAGCACCAGGGTGTCGCCGGCGCGCACCGTGACGGCGCCGCTCGCCTGCCTGGCGAGCTTGCCGGTCTCGAAGGAAATCTGGCTTTCGCCGACATCCACCGAGACGCGGCTGATGTCAAACATGCTCATGTAGTTGTTACCTCCGGCCGCCCGGTTGGCGGCCAATCAGTTTCAGAACTCTCGTTCTCTGTCGCCGTCAAGGGTACATGCTCGCCGGCGAGCCCTGGCGAGAGAGCGCCGGAGCGACCGTCGCCCGGGCCGGATCCCGGTGCGGAAGTCGCGCCGGACGCTATCCGGCGCGGCCCAGCCGGCGATCACCTGCGCAGGCCGAGCTCGGCCACCAGCGCCCGGTAGCGCTCGAGGTCGTCGCGCTCGAGATAGCGCAGCAGCCTGCGCCGCTTGCCCACCAGCATCAGCAGCCCGCGCCGGGAGTGGTGGTCCTTGCCGTGTTCGCGGAGGTGGCCCGTGAGGTCGTTGATCCGTTCGGTCAGCAGGGCGATCTGGACCTCCGCCGATCCCGTATCGGTCTCGGAGCGTCCGAACCTGCCGATCAGCTCGGCCTTCTTTTCCTTGGTCAGGGTCATTCGCAAATCGGCCGCGAAACCCGCCGGGCGGGTCTCACGGCTGCCCTGGAAGCTAGCACAGCAGTTACGGTGGTCAGGCCCTCTCCGCGCGGCGGAGGCGGCGCGACTCCTCGGCGACGGCGGCGTCGCAAACCGCCTTCGCCTCCCCGACGTCGCGTTCCATCTGGGCGATCAGCTCCCCGGCGTCGGCGAAGCGCTTCTCCCCGCGCAGCCGCTGGACGAAGGCGACCCGCAGGTTCTCCCCGTAGAGGTCGACGTCGACGTCGATCAGGTAGCTCTCGACCAGCACTCCGCGGCCGCTCTCGAAGGTCGGCCGGACCCCGACGCTGACCGCGGCTGGGTGGCCGTTGGCAAAGGCCGCGTAGACGCCGTGGCCCGGGATCACGAGACGGTCGTCGGGAACGATGTTGGCGGTCGGGAAGCCGAGCTCGCGACCGCGCCGATCGCCGCTCACGACCTCTCCCTCGAGCATGAAGGGCGCGTCGAGGCACCTCCTCGCGACGTCCACCTCGCCGGCCGCCACCAGCGCCCGGATCCTGGTCGAGGAGACGGTCTCGCCGTCCACCTCGACCAGCGGGACCACCCGCGTCTCGAACTCCCCGCGGGCGGCGAGCATGGCCGGGTCCCCCCTCGCCTTCGCCCCGAACCGGAAGTTCTCCCCGACCGAGACGTGCTCGGCGCCGAGCGCCCCGATCAGGACGTCCTCGACGAAGCTCTCGGCGCTGCGGCCGGCGAACTCGCGGTCGAAGGGGATCACGACCAGCTCGCCGACGCCGAGGCCGTCGATCACGTCGCGCTTGACCGTGAACGGCATGATCAGCTTGGGGGCCGCGGCCGGGTGGAGGATCTCCAGCGGGTGGGGCTCGAAGGTCAGGACCGTGTCGGCGCCCTCGATCACCGCCCGGTGGCCGACGTGGACCCCGTCGAAGGTGCCGATCGCGACCCGCCGCGGGCGCCGCTCGGCATCGGGGAGGCTCCTCACGACGATGCTCATGCGAGCACCACCTCGGGGCGCAGGGTTCCTTCCTCGGGTCGGGCCACCGCCCAAAGCTTGCCACCAAACGTCAGCGCGACCGGCCCTCCCTGCGCCGGGGCCCCTGCGCCGGCCGGGGCGCGGCCGTGGGACACGGCCTCGGCCTGGCCCTCGTCGAGCGCCACGCTCGGCATGAAGGCGAGCGCCGCGGCCGGGGTCAGCGTCTCTCCGGCCCGCTCGACGCGCAGGGGGCCGATCGCGATCCTGCGCAGGCTCTCGCAGTAGGCGTCCCCGAGGGTCTCGATCAGGGTGCGCACGTAGGTCCCGGCCGAGCACTCGATCTCGTAGGAGGCGGCTTCTCCGTCGAAGGCGAGCAGGCGGGCCCGGTGCACGCAGACGGTGCGCACCGGGCGCTCGACCTGCTCGCCGCGGTGGGCCCTGCGGTAGAGCCTCTCCCCGCCCACCCTCACCGCCGAGGTCATCGGGACCCGCTGCTCGATCTCCCCGGTCGGAAGCCGGAGGTCGTCCGGGCGGCGGCCGGTCCGGGTCAGCTCTCCGTCGGGGTCCCCGGTGCTCGAGCGCCACCCCAGCCTGGCCGTGGCGAGGTAGGTCTTGGGAAGGCCGAGCAGGTAGCGCTGGAGCCTGGTGGCACGCCCCAGCAGGACCAGCAGCAGCCCGGTGGCGAAGGGGTCGAGCGTCCCGGCGTGGCCGGCCTTGACGCCTCGCTCGCGCCGGACCCGGGCGACGACATCGTGGGAGGTGACCCCCGCCGGCTTGTCGCAGAGCAGGACTCCGGCCTCCGGCCGCGGGGCCATCTCAGCCGGCGGTCTGAGCGTCGACCTCGGCGCAGATCAGCTCGACCAGCTCCTCGGACGGGAGATCGGTCGAGAAGCCGGCGGCGCGGACATGTCCGCCGCCGCCCTGCCTGCGGGCGATCCTCGAGACGTCCACGTCGCGCTCTCTGGATCGCAGGCTGACCTTGTGGCGGGCCGCCCCGCGGGTGCCGAGGTCGCGGATCACCGCGGCGACCTTCGCCCCCTCGACCGCCCTCAGGTGGTCGATGATTCCCTCGGTCATCCCCTCGTCGGCCCCGGCGGCCCGGTAGTCCTCGGCGGTGATCGTCGTCACCACCAGCTTCCCGTCGCAGAGCACCCGCACCCCGTCCAGGGCCCTGGAAATCAGCCGCAGCTTCTCGATCGGGACGTTCTCGTAGAGGCGGCGGTAGGTGTCGCCGACGTCCACCCCGGCATCGATCAGCGCCGCCGCCACGCGGTGGGCGCGGGCGTCGGTGTTGTCGTACATGAACTTCCCGGTGTCGGTGACCAGGCCGACGTAGAGCGCCGAGGCGATCTCGGGGGTCAGCTCGGCACCCAGAAGCAGGGCCAGCTCGTAGACGATCTCGGCGGTGCAGGAGGCCTCCTCGTCGACGAGGTTGAGGTCTCCGAAGCGGGTGTTGTCGTGGTGGTGGTCGATGTTGAGGACCTTGTGGCCGTCGTTGTGGAGGAAGTCGACGGGCATCCGGTCCAGGTTGCCGCAGTCGAGGAAGACCACGGTGCGGTCCCTGATGTCGGCGGGGGGCTCGTGGAAGACCTCCTCGAGGGGGAGGAAGCGGTACTCGACCGGCAGGGGGAACTCCTTGGAGGCCAGGAACATCACCGAGTCCTTGCCGAGCTGGGTGAGCAGCATGTGCATGCCGAGCAGCGAGCCCAGGGCGTCGCCGTCGGGCCCCTCGTGCGTGGTCAGCAGGAAGCGCTTGCCGGCCCGGAGCTCGCCGGCCACCTGCTCGACCGCCGCCACGGCGACTCCGGCGGCCTCGTTCATCGCTCGTCCTCCAGGAGCCGCGTGATCCTCATCCCCCGCTCGATGGTCGGGTCGTAGTGGAAGGTGAGCGTCGGCGTCCGCTTCATGCGCGTCTCTGCGGCGATCCTCGACTGGATCACCCCGTGCGAGGAGCGCAGGCCCTGCAGCGTAGCCGCACGCTCGTCCTCGGTGCCGAGCACGCTGACGAAGACCCTGGCTGAGCGAAGGTCCGGTGCTGTCTCGACTGACGTGACGGTCACGAATCCGATGCGGGGATCCCCGAGGTCGCCGATCGCGGCCCCGACCACTTCGCGCAGGACCTCGTTGATGCGCCGCATTCGAGCGGTGGGCATCGCCGCGACTATAGCTAAAGAAACCCTCACAAAGACCAAACACCGCGGAAGCAGCCGCGCCGCCGCACGGCCTGCCCGCGCTGCCGGGAGCCGAGGGCCTGCCCGCGCTGCCGGGAGCCGAAGGGCCTCCCCGCGCTGCCGGGAGCCGAAGGGCCTCCCCGCGCTGCCGGGAGCCGAAGGGCCTCCCCGCGCTGCCGGGAGCCGCGACCGTCAGCCGGTCAGGTCTTCCAGGCTGACCAGCCGCCGCTCGAAGGAGCACCCCTCCGGAAACCGAGACTCCGCGAACCGACCCAGGGCGTCGGCGCGATCGGCGACCTCGCGACCGCCGACCAGCGCGCAGACCAGGGTGGCGCGCTGCCACTTGTCATGGCCTTCGGTCTCGGCGACCGAGGCGCCGAAGCGCTGGCGGAGCTGGGACTTCAGCGAAGAGAGGTGCTTGCGCTTGCCCTTGAGGTCGTGCACGTCGCCGAAGTGCAGGCGGATCTCGACCAGGCACAGGTGGGCGCTCACGGCGGGATCGAGGCCAGGTCACCCGGCACCGCCCCGGCGAGAGTGAAGTTGACCATCGTATTGATGCTTATCTTCACTCTCGCCAGCAGCGCGGCGGGCTACTCGAGGGTCTGCTCGACCTGCTTGGTGCGGAAGAGCTCCAGGACGTCGCCCTCCTTGACGTCGCCGTAGCCGTCGAGGACGATGCCGCACTCCTGGCCCTGCTCGACCTCCTCGACGTCCTCCTTGAAGCGGCGCAGGGAGCCGAGGCGCCCTGTCCAGATCACGGTGCCGTCGCGGATCAGCCTCACGCTCGCGTCCCCGGCGACCTTGCCGTCGCTGACCACGCAGCCGGCGATGCGCCCGACCCTGGACGCCTTGAAGGTCTGCTTGACCTCGGCCTCCCCGACCGCCTCCTCGACCTCGACCGCCTCCAGCATCCCCTCCATCGCGTTGCGGAGATCCTCGGTGACCTTGTAGATCACCGAGTAGGTGCGGACGTCGACGCCCTCCGACTCCGCGGCGCGGCGAGCGTCGGCGAGCGGCCTGACGTTGAAGCCGATGATGATCGCGTCGGAGGCCGCGGCGAGCATCACGTCGGACTCGTTGATGCCACCCGTCTGGGCGTGGATCACGTTGATCGCCACCCGCTCCTGCGGGACCTTGGCGATCTCGTCCTGGAGGGCCTCCAGCGAGCCCGCGACGTCGGCCTTGAGAACGATGTTGAGCTCCTTGATCTCGCCCTCCTGGGCACGGGCGAAGACCTCGTCGAGGCTGACCTTGCGGGCCTGGCGGCGGGCCAGAGCCTCGGTCTTGAGCCGGTTCGCACGCTCCTGCGCGAGCTGGCGGGCCCGGCGGTCGTTCTCGACGGCCTGCACGAACTCGCCCGCCTCGCAGACCCCGTCGAAGCCGAGGACCTCGACCGGCATGCCCGGCCCCGCGCTCTGCACCCGGTCGCCCTTGAAGTCGTGCATCGCCCGGACCCGGCCCCACCTCGACCCGGCGACGAGGGCGTCCCCGACCTCCAGGGTCCCCCGTTGGACCAGCACGCTGACCACGGGACCGCGGCCGGGATCGAGCTGTGACTCGATCACCGTGCCCGACCCGGGGGCGCTGGGGTTGGCCCGCAGCTCCTCGAGCTCGGAGACCAGGATGATCATGTCCAGAAGGTCGTCGAGTCCCTGGTGGGTCTTGGCGGAGACGTCCACGTAGACGGTGTCCCCGCCCCACTCCTCGGGGCTCAACCCGTCCGAAGAGAGCTCGTTCCGGACCCGGTCCGGCTGGGCGCCCTCCTTGTCGACCTTGTTGACGGCGATCAGGATCGGGACGTCGGCGGCGCGGGCGTGGTCGATCGCCTCCCTGGTCTGCGGCATCACGCCGTCGTCGGCGGCGACCACGATCACCGCGACGTCGGTGACCCTCGCGCCCCTGGCCCGCATCGCGGTGAAGGCCTCGTGGCCGGGCGTGTCGAGAAAGGTGACCGTCTTGTCGGCGTGGTGGACCTGGTAGGCGCCGATGTGCTGCGTGATCCCGCCGGCCTCGCCCGCCGCAACCTCGGTCTGGCGGATCGCGTCGAGCAGAGAGGTCTTGCCGTGGTCGACGTGTCCCATGATCGTCACCACGGGCGGGCGGTCGGAGAGCTCGCCCTCGCTGTCGGTGAACTCCGGCTGGGTCGGCTCCTCGTCCGCGGCCGTCACGATCTCGATCTTGCGGTCGTACTCGTCGGCGATCGCCTTCACCGAGTCGTCGGTGAGCGTCTGGGTGAGCGTGGCCATCTCCCCCATCATCATCAGCTTCTTGATCACCTCGGCGCTGCCCAGGCCGAGGAGTTCGGCGACCTCGCGGACCGTCGCCCCCGAGGGGACCTTCGTCGCCTCCGGCTCGGCGGCCTCGACCGGAGCGCTGGGCGGCTCCTCCAGCAGCGGCCGGCGCCGGCGACCTCCCCTGCGGCGGGGCGGGCGCTGAGGCGGCGGACCGCCCATCTGGTCGCGCCGGGATGCCTGTGAGTCGATCACCACACGGCGCCGCTTCTTGGCCCCGGCCTTGGCGTCCCCCGCGCCCTGCCCGGCCGCGCGGACCGGTCTGCCGGTCCCGGCCTGCTGCGCCGGCCTTGCCTCGCCAGTCGTCTCAGACCCTGCGGCCGGCGCAGCCTTCGGGACCTTCGGCTGCGGCTTCGCCTCGGGTTCGGCGGCCTTCGGCTTGGGGGCGGCCTTCGGCTTGGGGGCGGACTTCGGCTTGGGGGCGGCCTTCGGCTTGGGGGCGGGGACCTCGCCCCGGGCGGCCTCGAGGGCCTTGCTGGCGTCCTCGACCTCGACGCTGGAGGCAGCGGCCTTGGCCTCGATCCCGGCAGCGTTCAGCGCGGCCAGCAACTCCTTGCTGGTGATCCCCTCGGCCTTCGCTATCTCGTGGACCCGCTTCCTCGCCACCGTTACGGCTGGACCTCCGTGCCCTCGGCCGCGGCCTGCTCGGCGACCTGCACCGCCTCCGCGGCCTCCTCTGCGGCCTCGTCTTCCTCCGCGGCCTCCTCTGCGGCCTCGTCTTCCTCTGCGGCCTCGTCTTCCTCCGCGGCCTCCTCTGCGGCCTCGTCTTCCTCTGCGGCCTCGTCTTCCTCTGCGGCCTCCCCTGCAGCCTCGTCTTCCCCTGCAGCCTCGTCTTCCTCTGCAGCCTCCCCTGCAGCCTCGTCTTCCCCTGCGGCCTCGGCGGCCTCCTCCGTCTCGTTCGCGGCCTCGGCCTCCTCCCCGGCGAAGCCGGCGAGCGCGGCCTCGACGATCGCCGCCACCGCCGCCTCGTCGGCATCGGGGTCGGCGAGCACAGAGACGTCACCCTCCGGGACCCCGGCGAGGACGGCCACCTTGCTGGTCTCGAAGCGCGACAGCGCCTGATGCTGGGGCAGGCCGCAGTAGGTCGAACCGGAGGCCGCAGCGTTCGGGCAGCGGCGACCGCTGGAGAGCAGCGCCATGCATCGCCCGTCGAAGTCCTCCTCGCCCTCGTAGGTGATCTGGTCCTCCTCCTGCGCGAACTCGGTCTCGGACTTGATGTCCACGCGCCAGCCGGTAAGGCGGGCCGCAAGCCGGGCGTTCTGGCCGTCGCGCCCGATCGCCAGCGAGAGCTGGTCGTCCGGGACGATCACCGTCGCCTGCTTGTCCTCGTCGTCAACGAGGACCTCGCGGACCCGGGCCGGGGACAGTGCCTTGGCCACGAAACGGGCCGGCTCGTCGTTGTGGGGGATGATGTCGATCTTCTCCCCGCGCAGCTCGGAGACGACCATTCGCACCCGCGAGCCGCGCGGGCCGACGCAGGCCCCGACCGGATCGACGCCGTCGGCGTGGGAGATCACCGCGATCTTGGAGCGGTAGCCGGGCTCGCGCGCCACGCCGACGATCTCGACCAGCTTGTCGGCGATCTCGGGCACCTCCAGCTCGAAGAGCTTCTTGATCAGCTCCGGGCTGCGTCGCGAGACGACGATGCTCGGGCCCTTCATCGAGTCCGAGACGTCGGTGATCACGGCCTTCACCCGGGTGCCGTGGTCGTAGCGCTCGTTGTGGACCTGCTCGGACTTGGGCAGCAGCGCCTCGACCCGCTCTCGGAGCTGCACCAGCGTGTAGCGCTTGTCGGACTGCTGGATGATCCCGGTGATCAGCTCACCGACCCGGTCCTGGTACTCGTCGAACATCATCGCCCGCTCGGCCTCGCGGATCCGCTGCAGGATCACCTGCTTGGCGGTCTGTGCCGCGATCCGCCCGAAGTCGTCGGGGGTGACGTCGCGGCTGGTGATCTGCTCGGAGTAGGGAGCGAGCATCTCGGGGTCGAGCTCGGGCTCGACCGGCTCGCGCATCTCGCCCGTCTCGGGGTCGATCTCGGGCTCCTCCTCCTCGGCCGCCTCGGCGAGCAGCTTCTCCTCGAGCTCGGGGGGGAGGATCAGCTCGAAGACCCGGAAGTCGCCCGTCTGGTGGTCGAGGTCGACCCGCGCGTACTTGGCCGCCCCCGGGGTCTTCTTGTAGGCGGAGAGAAGGGCGTCCTCGAGGGCGTCCATCAGCGTGTCCGCCGAGATCCCCTTCTCCTGCTCGAGGGCCCTGACCGCCTCGACGATCTCCTTGCTCACTTGCTTGCTCCTTCCGGGATTTCGGGCACGAGATTGGAGCGCTGGATCCGCTCGTGGGGAATCGTCACGGGCCCCTCGCCGAGGACCATCCGCACGCCGTCGTCGTCGGCGGCGTCGATCGTCCCGGTGAAGTTCCGCCTGCCGCCGATCGCCTCGCGGGTGCGAACCCGCGCCCGCCGCCCCAGGTAGCGGCGGAAGTGCTCCGGCCTGGAGAGGGGGCGGTCGGGGCCCGGGGAGGAGACCTCCAGCGAGTAGTCCTCGAGCAGGTCGGAGAGCGCCTCCGTGACCCGCTCGCAGAGGGCCAGGTCGACTCCGTCGGGATGGTCCACGAAAACCCTCAGCGACTCCGGCCCCGAGGGCTCCACCGCGACCAGCTCGATCGACGGATCGAGGTCGGCGAGGCGGCTGGAGACGTGGATTCGGAGGTCTTCTTCGGTTCTGCGCATTCCCTCTCCGGGGCGAAAAAAAAGTGGGCAAGGCCCACTTCTCGACACGGATCATAGACGTGGAAAAGCTGCGTCCAGTATAGCCCCGTCCCGCGCCTGCGCACAAGCCCCCGGGCGGCGCCTCAGGCCTCCAGCGTCAGGGTCACCGGGCCGTCGTTTGCGATCTCCACGCTCATCCGCTCCCCGAAGGCGCCGCGCTTGGCGCCCAGCGCCTCGCAGACCCGCTCGTAGAGGGGCTCGGCGACCTCGGGGCGAGCGGCGGAGGCAAAGCTCGGCCGGTTGCCCCTGGCGGTGTCGGCGCAGAGGGTGAACTGGCTCACGCAGAGGACCTCCCCGGCACCGAGCGGCTCGTTCATCCGTCCCTCGGCGTCGTCGAATATCCGCAGCCTCGCGAGCTTGGCGGCGATCCGGTCGGCCTGCTCGGGCCCGTCCCCCTCGGCGACTCCGAGCAGGACGAGCATCCCGGGGCCGATCTCGGCGATCCTCTCCCCGTCCACCGAGACCGAGGCCCGCGTGACTCGCTGGACAACCGCCCTCAAGGCCCGGCGTCAGCCGCCGCGGGCGAGGCGCTCGCGGTAGATCCGGTAGTCGCGGCGCTCGGGGCGCAGGTTGGAGGCGAGGGCGAGGTGGTGCCTGGCGCGCCGGGTCTCGCCGATCTTGCTGAGCGCCCGGCCGAGGCAGAAGTGGGCGTAGTCGTTGACCGGGTGGGTCTCCACGACGGCCTCGAATTCGGCCGCCGCCTCCGCGAATCGGCGGTTGCGGAAGTAGGCGCGGCCCAGCGCCTCGCGCACGCTGCTCTTCTCGGGGGCGCGGCGGGCAGCCTCGGCGAGCGGGACCGTCGCCTCGCCGAAGCTGCCGTCCTCGAGCAGCTCGACACCGCGCCGCCAGAGGCGGTACGTGGACTCACGGGTCGTGTCGGCGGTCTCGGCCACCGGCCCAGTGTAGGGGCGAGAACCCGGCTCAGGCGGGCCGCGCGGCGCCTTGCCCGCGAAGCTCGCCGACCCGGTCGAGGATCGCCTCGGCGATCGCGTCCTTGGTGTCCGCCGGCACTTCCAGCTCCCCCGAGGGCTCGACGATCGTCACCGCGTTCCGCTCGGACTCGAACCCGATCTCGGGATCGGAGACGTCGTTGAGCACGATCAGGTCGGCCCCCTTGCGCTCCAGCTTCTCCCGGGCGCTGGCGTGGCCCTCCGGCCCCACCTCGGCCGCGAAGCCGACGACGGTCTGTCCGGGCCGCCGGCCGGCCGAGACGGCGGCGAGGATGTCGGCGGTCGGCTCCAGGAGGAGCTCGAGGGGCTCGCCGCCGCGCCGCAGCTTTGCCGGCTCGGGGCTGCGGGGGCGGAAATCGGCGGGCGCGGCAGCCATCAGCAGCAGGTGGGCGGACGGGAACTCCGCCGCGACCGCCGCCTCCAGCTCGGCCGCGGTGGAGACGTCGAGCCGGTGGACGCCGGGGTGCGCGGGGCGGTCCACGTTCGCCGCTATCAGGGTGACCTCGGCCCCCCGCCGGGCGGCCGCCGCGGCCAGGGCCAGGCCCATCCGCCCGCTGGAGCGGTTGCCGACGAAGCGGACCGGGTCGATCGGCTCTCTGGTGCCGCCGGCCGTGACCAGCACCCTCATCCCGTCCCAGGGCCGCTCCCCGGCCGGCAGCGCCGCCTCGATGCGGGCCAGGAGGTCGGCCGGATCGGGAAGGCGCCCGGCGCCGTGCTCCCCCCGCGAGGCAAGCGCCCCGACCTCGGGCTCGATCACCGTCGCGCCGCGCTCGCGCAGGACCCGGAGGTTCTCCCGGGTGGCGGCGTCGGCGTACATGCGGTCGTTCATCGCGGGGGCCACCAGCCGTGGCGCGGCGCAGGCGAGGAAGGCGACGGTCAGCATCGAGTCCGCCATCCCCGCGGCGAGCTTGGCGATCGTGTTGGCCGAGGCCGGGGCGACGAGGTAGGCGTCGGCGTTGGAGACCACCTCCAGGTGGGAGATCGGGTCGTGGTCGGGCACCGGGTCGCCGGGGAAGGCGCCCCGCATCGGGTCGCGCTCGAACTCGGAGACCAGCACCGGGGCTCCGACGATCCCCTCGAAGGAGGCCGCACCGACGAAGCGCCCCGCGCTCTCGCTCATCAGCACCCGCACCCCGTGGCCGGCGGTTGTGGCGAGACGGGCCAGCTCGAGCGACTTGTAGGCGGCGATCCCACCGCTCACGCCAAGCAGGATCCGGGCCATCAAGGTCCTCCTCGCGCCCCCGGCGCCTCGCCGCTAGTGGCGGTACTCGTAGGAGAGCTTGCCCTCGGCGAGCTCCTCGAGGGCGACCGACAGGTAGTTGTGGCCGCTCTCGGCGGGCACCATCGGCGGCGGGTACTCGCCGAAGTTGCCCTCCACGAGGTTGTGGTAGTAGCTGTTGATCTGCCTGGCCCGCTTGGAGGCGATCACCACGGCTGCGTAGTGGGAGTCGCAGTTGGCGAGCAGGCGGTCTACACGTGGCTTGATCATCCGGCGGCCGATTGTAGAGATCGGCCGCGGCGGCGGCGCAACCCTTGTGCCGGGCCGCTCACCGAGGGGTCGCAGACGGGGCCTGCGGGCCGCTCACCGAGGCGCCGCGGACGGGGCCTGCGGGCCGCGCCGCGGACGGGGCCTGCGGGCCGCTCACCGAGGCGCCGCGGGCGGGTCCTCCCCGTCCCCCAGCTCATCCCGCACGATGCGCTCCAGCTCGGCCGCGGCGCGACCGCGGTCGTCGTTGACCAGCAGGTAGCGGAACTCGTCCTGGGCGGCGAGCTCCTGGGCGGCGACGGCGAGGCGGGCGTCTATCGCCTCGGCGCTGTCGGTTCCCCGGGCCTCCAGGCGCCGGCGCAGCGCGGCCGGCTCGGGAGGGGCGATGAAGACCCCGACCGACTCCGGCATCGCAGCCCGCACCTGCCTGGCGCCCTGAACCTCGATCTCCAGCACCACGGACCGGCCCGCCCCCAACCGGCGCTCGACCTCCTCCCGCAGGGTGCCGTAGCGGTTGCCCGAGTAGGTCGCGAACTCGAGGAACTCGCCCGCCGCGGCGCGGCGGTCGAACTCGGCCGGCTCGAGGAAGTGGTAGTCGCGGCCGGGCTTCTCTCCCCCGCGGGGAGAGCGGGTGGTCGCCGAGACCGAGAGCTCGAGGCCGGGAACTCGCCGCAGCAGCTCGGCGATCAGCGTCCCTTTGCCCACGCCCGAGGGACCGGTGATGACGAAGACCTTGGACACGCCCGCCAACCTAGCTACCCCGGACGACAGCCGGCCGCGGCGGCCGGCCGGGTCAGCGACGCAGCTGGCCGACCAGCTCGGCGCGCTGGCGCTCGGAGAGCCCGCCGATCGTCTTCGACGGCGAGATCCGGCACTGGTTGAGAATGCGGTTGGCCTTCACCCGCCCGTACTTGGGAACGGCCAGGAGCATGTCGAAGACCTTCGCGGTGAGGACGTAGTCGGGGGGGTCGAGCAGCAGCGTGTGGATGTTGGCCTTGCCGGCCTTGAGGTCCTTCTTCAGCTTCGCCCGGGCCGAGCGGATGTCGTTGGCGCGCCGCAGCGCCTCCATCCTCTGATCAAGCGACCTCTCGGGGGCGGCGGCAGAGGTCTTGACCGGGACGGGCATCGCGCGGCGATTATAGGTCCGAGTTCCGCGCGCGCAAGGGCGAATACGCGATTTTCGCGGAAATTCACCTTGACCTCGACCTGAGGTGGAGACCCGGGCGGTGGCGAGGCGCCCGTTCAGGCCCCTCCGGGCGCCTCCAGGGCCCTGCCCCGGAGCTGGCCCGGGCTCCCCACTCCCCTCGCTCCGAGGTCCGCCTCGAGCTCGGCGCGGATCCTCGATCCGGCGCACGGATCGCGAAAGCTCTCGGTCCCGACCGCGACGAGGGTCGCCCCGGCGGCGATCATCGCGGCGGCGTCGGCGCCGCTGCCCACGCCGCCCATGCCGACCACCGGGATGGCGACCGCCGCGCAGACGGACCGCACCTGCTCGAGGGCGACCGCCCTCACCGCCGGGCCGGAGAGCCCGCCGCGGCGGGCCCCCAGCCAGGGCCGGAGGGTGACGGGGTCGAGGGCGCCCGCCTTCAGGGTGTTGATCAGCGAGACCGCGTCCGCCCCTGAGGCCTCGGCAGCGGCCGCGACCGCGGCGGGATCCGCGACGTTGGGTGTGAGCTTGACGATCAGCGGCTTCGCGGTGAGCGGGCGAAGGGCCTCGAGCAGGCGTGCCGTCTCGGCGGGCCGCTCGCCGACTATCAGGCCGGAGTGGACGTTGGGGCAGGAGACGTTGAGCTCGATCGCGGCGACCTCCGTCCGCGCCGCCACCCGCTCGACGAGGGCCGCGAACCCCTCGCCGGAGTCGGACATCACCGAGACGAACAGGGGCACGCCGACCTCTCCGAGCGCGGAGAGGTCGTGCTCGAGGAACCCCTCAAGGCCCCGGTTCGGCAGCCCGATCGAGTTGACCAGCCCCGCCGGGGTCTCCCAGAGCCGGGGCGGCGGGTTCCCGGCCCGCGGCTCGAGGGTGATCGTCTTAGAGACGAAGGCCGCGAAGGGAAACCTCTCCAGCACCGCCTCGCCGAAGGCCCGCCGGGCGGCGATCGGGTCGAAGCAGCCCGAGGCGTTGACGATCGGGTGCGGAAGGCGGATCCCGCAGAACCCGGTGGCCAGCTCGGCGCTCACCCCGGCGCACCCTGCGGCGACGCGGAGGCGATCCGGTCGCCGCGGACCACCGGGCCGTCCACGCAGAGCCGCAGGTAGCCGCCCTCGCGCAGCGGCACCGCGCATCCGAAGCACGCCCCGAACCCGCAGGCCATCGGCGCCTCCAGGGCGAGCTCGCAGGGGGTGCCGCGATCGCCGCACATTTCGCGCACCGCGTCGAGCATCGCCGCGGGCCCGCAGGCGTAGATCGCGGCGGTCGCCGCGTCGTCCCCCGCCAGCAGCACCGAGAGCAGGTCGGTCACGTAGCCGCGGTGCCCGGCGTGGCCGTCCTCGCTCGCCAGCCTCACCTCGCTGCAGCCGAAGAGCTCCTCCACGCCTCCGCTGTGGGCGCGGTCGCGGAACCCCAGCAGGGTGCGGACCGCCGAGCCCCGCTCGGAGAGGCGGCGGCGCAGCAGCGCGAGCGGGGCGATCCCGATCCCGCCGCCGACGAGGATCGCTCCGGCGCAGCCGGGGTTCAGCTCCCCCGGTGCGGAGAAGGGCCTGCCCAGCGGACCGGTCAGCGCCACCATCTCGCCCGGGCGCATCGCGCAGAGCCGGGCCGTGCCGGGCCCGGCGTCTGAGAGCAGGAAAGCGAGCCGCACCGCATCCCCCTCCCCGGATGCCTCGGCAACCGAGATCGCCCGCGGCAGGAACGGCCTGCCCGCGTCGGCGCCCCAGCCGGTCTCCGCGGCCAGCATGTAGAACTGGCCGGGCAGCGGCTCTGGGCCCACCGGGTCGAGGAGGTCGAGGAGCCGGTACCCGCCGCTCGGCCGCGATCCGGCCACCTCGCAGTCGCGGCGGCCGAAAGGCGCCGGGGCCCGTCCGTCCGGTACCTCAGCCGTCGGACCCACCCCCGGCGAGGGCATCGCGGCCCGGCCCTCTCCCGGCGCCCTCGCCGCCGCCGGCGGCGCCGTGAAGCTCCTGGAGGCTGCGGACCTCGGCCGCCCCCTGCTCGATCGCTGCGATCGCGCGCACCGCCGCCGAGGCGCCGGTCATCGTCGTCACGCAGGGGATCCCGTGGCGAACCGCCGCGTTGCGGATCTCCGCGCCGTCGGCGCGCGCCCCCGAGCCGGTCGGGGTGTTGATGATCAGGTCGCAGTGGCGCTGCCCGATCAGGTCAACGACGTGCGGGGAGCCCTCCCAGATCTTGTTGATGCGCCGCACCGGCACCCCCATCGCCGAGATCGCCTGCGCGGTGCCGGCGGTCGCGATCACCTCGAAGCCGAGGTCGCAGAACCTCGCGGCGATCTGCGTGGCGGCCGGCTTGTCGGTGTCGGTGACGGTGATGAACACCGAGCCCGAGAGCGGCAGCGCCGCCCCCGCCGCCGCCTGGGCCTTGCCGAACGCGGTCGGGAAGTCGGCCGCGATGCCCATCACCTCGCCGGTGCTCTTCATCTCCGGGCCGAGCACCGGGTCGGTTCCCGAGAAGCGCGCGAACGGGAGCACCGCTTCCTTGACGCTGACGTGGTCGCCGCGGCGCTCCGGCAGGTCCTGGCCGGCGAGGGGCTCGCCGAGCATCAGCCGGCAGGCGATCTTGGCCAGCGGGGCGCCGGTCGCCTTGGAGACGAAGGGCACGGTGCGCGAGGCGCGCGGATTGGCCTCGATCACGTAGAGCTCCCCCGCCGCCACCCCGTACTGGATGTTGATCAGCCCGACCACCCCGAGCTCGAGCGCGATCCTGCGCGTCGTCTCGCCGATCTGCTCGAGCATCTCCTCGCCGAGGCTCATCGGGGGGATCACGCAGGCCGAGTCGCCCGAGTGGACCCCGGCCTCCTCGACGTGCTGCATGACGCCGGCCACGTAGACGTCGGTCCCGTCGCAGAGCGCATCGACGTCCACCTCGATCGCGTTCTCGAGGAAGCGGTCGAGCAGCAGCGGGTGCTCCTGGTCGGCCCTCACGTTCGCCTCCAGGTAGGCGGCCAGGTCCCCGGTCGAGTAGCAGATCTCCATCGCCCGGCCCCCCAGCACGTAGGAGGGGCGGACCAGCAGCGGGAAGCCGACCTCGCCGGCGATCACCGTCGCCTCCTCCGCGGAGAGCGCCGTCCCGTAGGGCGGGTGGCGGATGCCGAGGCGGTGCAGAAGCGCCCCGAAGCGGCCGCGGTCCTCGGCCGCCTCTATCGCGTCCACCGGGGTGCCGAGCAGCGGCACGCCCGCCGCCTCCAGCGCGTGGGCGAGCTTCAGCGGGGTCTGGCCCCCGAACTGGACGACCACCCCCTCCGGCCGCTCCTGCTCGCAGACCGCCAGCACGTCGGCTTCGGTGAGGGGCTCGAAGTAGAGGCGGTCGGAGGTGTCGTAGTCGGTGGAGACGGTCTCGGGGTTGCAGTTGATCATCACCGCGTCGCGGCCCATCTCCCGGGCCGTCATCGCCGCGTGGACGCAGCAGTAGTCGAACTCGATCCCCTGGCCGATCCGGTTGGGCCCCGCCCCCAGGATCACCACCGAGTCGCGACCGCCCCGCCGCACCTCGGAGCCCGCCCCGCCGCCGCGCTCGTGCGCGGAGTAGTAGTAGGGCGTCCGGGCCTCGAACTCCGCGGCGCAGGTGTCAACCGACTTGTAGGTGCGCTCCAGGCCCTCGGTCCCGTCGCCGTCGAGGGCGAGGTCGCGCAGCTCCCGCAGGAACCAGGGGTCCACCAGGCAGCGCTCGTGGACCGCCTCGATGCCGAGCCCCCGCCGGAAGGCCTCCAGCACGAGGTCGTAGCGGTCGTCGGAGGGTCGCTCGATGCGGGCCAGGAGCTCCTCCTCCCCGGCCGGCGCCTCGGCCTGGGAGTCGAGCTCGCGCGAGCGCATCGCCTTCGCGAACGACTCCCGGAAGGTGCGGCCGATCGCCATCGCCTCGCCGACGCTCTGCATGTGCGTGGAGAGCCTGCCCTCCGCGCCGGGGAACTTCTCGAAGGCGAAGCGGGGCACCTTCGTGACCACGTAGTCGATGGTCGGCTCGAAGCAGGCCGGGGTGGCGCCGGTGATGTCGTTGTCGATCTCCTCCAGCGCGTAGCCCACGGCGAGCTTGGCGGCCATCTTGGCGATCGGGAAGCCGGTCGCCTTGGAGGCCAGGGCGGAGGAGCGCGAGACCCGGGGGTTCATCTCGATCACCGCGACCTCGCCGGTATCGGGGTTGACCGCGAACTGGATGTTCGAGCCGCCGGTCTCCACGCCGACCGCGCGGATCACCCTGATCGCCTGGTCGCGAAGCTCCTGGTAGAGAGGGTCGGTCAGGGTCTGCGCGGGCGCCACGGTCACCGAGTCGCCGGTGTGGACGCCCATCGGGTCGACGTTCTCGATCGAGCAGATGATCACCACGTTGTCGTTGCGGTCGCGCATCACCTCCAGCTCGAACTCGCCCCAGCCGATCACCGACTCCTCGACCAGCACCTGGTTGATCGGGCTCGCCGCGAGGCCCTCGGAGACGACTTGGCGGAGCTCGGTCTCGCTGGACCCCACCCCGCCCCCCTGGCCGCCGAGGGTGAAGGCGGGTCGGACGATCGCCGGCAGCGTGATCCGCTCGTCGGCCATCGCGGCCTCGGCCTCGGGGAGGCTCTCGACGGTCAGCGACCAGGGGATCCGCAGCCCCGCCCCGGTCATCGTCCGCCTGAACTCCTCGCGGTCCTCGGCGCGGCGGATCGCCGCCTCGTCGGCCCCGATCAGCTCGACCCCAAGCCGTTCGAGGGTGCCGTCGGCGGAGAGCGCCATGGCGAGGTTGAGCGCCGTCTGCCCGCCCAGCGTCGGGAGCAGCGCCTGGGGGCGCTCCCTCTCGAGGATCTTCGCCACCGGGCCGGGGAGGAGCGGCTCGATGTAGGTGGCCGTCGCGAAGCCTGGGTCGGTCATGATCGTCGCCGGGTTCGAGTTGACCAGGACCACCTCGTATCCCTCCTCCAGCAGCACCTTGCAGGCCTGCACGCCGGAGTAGTCGAACTCGGCGGCCTGTCCGATCACGATCGGGCCCGAGCCGATCAGCAGGATCTTGGAGATGTCCTCGCGTCGCGGCATCAGCGACCCGCCGCCCCGGAGCGCGCCTCCAGCCGCGCCTGCAGGCTCGCCCGCACCTCGGGCCACTCGCCGTCGATGACCGAGTAGTAGGCCGAGTCGCGGACCCCGATCCCGCGCATCAGCATGTGCTTGCGCAGGACACCCTCGAACCTGGCGGGCAGCGCCTCCAGCGCCGCGCGCGAGCGCTCGTTGCGGGCGTCGGTCTTGAACTCGACCCGAATGCAGCCGAGCCCCTCGAAGGCCTCCCGCATCATCAGCAGCTTGGCCTCGACGTTCGCGCCGCTTCGCCACTTCGCCGGGGAGAGCCACGTCCAGCCGATCTCCAGGCCGTCGTGCTCGGGGCGCGCGCTCAGGTACGAGGACGATCCGATCGCCCGGCCGTCGGCGACCCAATGCGTGGCGAAACACCACTCCCGCCCCTGCGCCGAGGCATCGAGGCGCTCGGCGAACCAGCGATCGAATGCACCCTCCTCGGCCGGGATGGTGCGGTCCATCCAGGTCCAGATCTCCGGATCGGCGGCCGCCTTGCGGAGCGGCGCCCGGTGGCCCTCGGCGAGCGGCTCGAGCCGGACGATCGAGCCCTCCAGCGCCTTCGGGGGCGGTGGCCATCTCATGCCGCGAGCTCCAGGAAGCGGTCGAAGAGGTAGCGGGCGTCGTGCGGGCCCGGCCCGGCCTCGGGGTGGTACTGGACGGTCGCCCCGGGGACGTCGCGCAGCACCAGCCCCTCCACGGTGCGGTCGTAGAGGTTGAGGTGGGAGAGCTCGGCCTCGCCGAAGTCGGTCTCCCAGCGGACCAGCTCATCGCTCTCGATCCTCCCCTCCCCACCGGGGCCGGCGACCGCGAAGCCATGGTTCTGCGAGGTGATGTCGATCCGGCCGCTCTCCAGGTCCTTGACCGGGTGGTTGGCGCCGCGGTGGCCGAAGGGGAGCTTGAAGGTCCGAAGCCCCACCGCCCGGCAGAGCAGCTGGTGGCCGAGGCAGATGCCGACCACCGGCCGCTTGCCGACCAGCCCGCGGACCGTCTCGACGACCCCGTCGAGGGCGCCGGGGTCGCCGGGGCCGTTGGCCAGGAAGACCAGGTCGGGATCCTCGGCCAGCACCTCGCCGGCGCCGGACGAGCAGGGCAGGAGGGTCAGCCGGCAGCCACGCTCGCGGAACTGGCGGACGATGCTCGTCTTGATCCCGGTATCCAGCACGACCACGTGGGGGCCGGCGCCCGCAAGCCGCACCGGCTCGGCAGGGGTCACGGTGGAGGCCAGGTCCGCCCCTGCCATCGGCGGCTCGGCATCCACCGCGGAGGCAGCCTCGCCCCCGGGGGTGGCGGCCGCGAAGACGCCACCCCGCATCGCGCCGCCGTCGCGGATGTGGCGGACCAGGGCACGGGTGTCGACGCCGGTGATCGCCGCCACGCCGCGGTCGGCGAGCCAGTCGAGCCAGCCGCCCTCGGCACTGCCCACGTCCTCGCTGTTCTTGGCGTCGCGCATCACCACCGCCCGGACGTGGGCGCGGCCGGACTCCATGGCGCGCCCGGAGACTCCGTAGTTGCCGATCAGCGGGTAGGTGAAGGTGATGATCTGCCCTGCGTAGGAGGGATCGGTGACGGCCTCCTGGTAGCCGGTCATCGCGGTGTTAAAGACGACCTCGCCGGTCACCCCCGCGAGGTCCCCGCAGACCTCGCCCTCGAAGCGGGTCCCGTCCTCGAGCAGCACGTAGCCGGGGCGCACCGCGCTGGCTGCCCCGGCGCTCACTTGACCAGGGCCTGCACTTCGGAGAACTCGGGCGCGTCGGAGCCGCCGAGCAGCTCGAAGAGGGCCATCTCGACGCTGCTCACCGCCGCCCCGGCGCGGCGCGCCCGCTCGATCCCCAGCTCGCGGTTCGCATCGGTGCGCGAGCCGACCGCGTCGCCGACCAGGTAGACCTCGACGCCCCGGGCCAGCAGGTCGAGGGTGGTCTGGTTGACGCAGACGTGGGCCTCGATGCCGCAGAGGATGGCCTGGTCGCGCCCGTCGAGGTCGAAGCCCTCGGCCTCGGCGGCCGAGAAGCGCACCTTCTCGACCGGCCGGGTTCCCGGCGGGAGGTGCCGGGAGACCTCGGGCACCGTCGTCCCCAGCCCCTTCGGGTACTGCTCGGTGACGATCACCGGGACCTCCATCGCGGCGGCGCCCCGAACCAGGGTCGCGACCGCCCGCGCCACCGCGTCGAATGCTGGGATCGCCTTGCGGAAGGCCTCCTGCACGTCGACGACGACGAGCGCCGCGCGCCCGCGGTCGAGCCTCTCCGAGGCTGCCCCGGTGCGATCGGTCGGGGGGGCGCTCATGCCACCCCCAGCGAGAAGCTGCGCAGCCGGAAGGCGACCCGCCCGGCGGCGATCGTCATCAGGACCCGGCCGCGGAGCCTCCGCCCGGCGCACCAGGAGTTCCGCGAGCGGCTCTCGTAGCCCTCCTCCCCCACGGTCCATCCGGCGGAGAGGTCGCAGAGCGCCAGGTTCGCGGGGCTCCCGGGCGCGAGGCTGGCCGGCGCCACCCCGAAGGGCACCCCGCCGGCGCCGAGCCTCTCGACCACCAGGCCGAGGGGAAGGACCCCCGGCTCGACCAGGTCGGTGTGAAGGGCGGCGAAGGCGGTCTCCAGGCCGGTCACCCCCATCGCCGCCTGCTCGAAGGGCACCTCCTTCTCCTCGGCGAGGTGGGGGGCGTGGTCGGTGGCGATGCAGTCGATCGTCCCGCCGCGAAGGCCGTCGAGCAGCGCCTGGCGGTCCTCCTCGGCGCGCAGCGGCGGATTCATCTTGTGGGTGGATGCGTCGAGGTCGCGAACCGCCTCGTCGGTCAGGCAGAGGTGATGCGGGGTCGCCTCGCAGCTGATCGCCACGCCCGCGGCCTTCGCCGCGGCGACCACCTCGACCGACTCCCTGGCGGAGAGGTGCTGGACGTGGATCCGCGCCTCCTCGTAGCGGGCGATCGCGGCGTCGCGGGCGATCATCGTCGACTCCGAGATCGAGGGGATGCCGGCCAGCCCGAGGGCGGCCGAGACCGGGCCCTCGTGCATCACGCCCGACCCGGAGAGCTCGGGGTCCTCCTCGTGGAGGGCGATTACCCCGCCGCAGAGCCGCTGGTACTGCAGCGCCCGGCGCACGATCCGGGCGCTGCGCAGCGGCAGCCCGTCGTCGCTGAATCCGATCGCTCCGGCCTCGCGCAGCTCGGCCATGTCGGTCAGCTCCTCGCCCCGCATCCCCCGGGTCACGTTCGCCGTGAAGCCGACCGGCACGCTGGCCTCCGCGCGGGCGCGCTCGTGCAGCGCCTCGACGTCGGTAGGGTCGGAGACCGGCGGCTCGGTGTTGGCCATCGCGACGATCCCGCAGTAGCCGCCCGCGGCGGCGGCCCTGGTCCCGGTCTCGATGTCCTCCTCGTCCTCCTGGCCGGGGGTGCGGAGGTGGACGTGGGGATCGAAGAAGGCCGGGAAGGCGTGGAGGCCCTCGGCCTCGACCACCTCGGCCTCGCCGTGCTCGAGGGAGCCGGGGGGCCCGACCTCCGCCACCTCCCCGCCGCGGATCAGGAGATCGTGCGGGCCCTCGACCCCGGCCGCCGGATCGAGCAGCGTCGCGCCCCGCAGCAGCACCTCGCCGGCCTCTTGGGGCCGGCTGGAGAGCCTCTCGGTCCCGGCCTTCACGCGGGCTGTCCGATCGGCGCCGGGGCGGGTGGGGAGCCGTCGCCCTCGAGGACCTCGTCGGGGCGCTCGCTTCCGGCCAGGATCTCGAAGAGGATCGCCATCCGGACGACCAGGCCCGAGGAGACCTGCTCGGTGATCAGGGCCCGCTCGGAGTCCACGACCTCGCCGGAGAGCTCGACCCCGCGATTCACCGGCCCGGGGTGCATGAGGAGCTGGCGCGGCCCGAGGCGGCGGGAGTCGATCTGGTAGTTGGCGATGTACTCGCGGATCGAGGGGACGAAGGCCTCGCCCATGCGCTCCCTCTGCATCCGAAGGGCGTAGATCACATCCGCCTCGCCGATCCCCCCAAGGGTGTGGGAGACCGCGCAGCCCATCGCCTCGACGCCGCGCGGGATCAGGGTCGGCGGCCCGCAGACGGTGACCTCGGCGCCCATTCGCTGGAAGGCGATCACGTTGGAGCGGGCGACGCGGCTGTGCAGGACGTCGCCGACGATCCAGATCCGCTTGCCGTCCAGCTCGCCGATGTGCTTGCGCAGGGTGAAGACGTCGAGCAGCGCCTGGCTGGGGTGCTCGTGCTTGCCGTCGCCCGCGTTGATGACCGAGGCCGCCGTCCAGCCGGCGACGAGCTGCGCGGCGCCGGCGTAGGGGTGGCGGATGACGATCGCGGCCGGGTCGTAGGCCGAGAGCGTGGCCACCGTGTCCTTCAGCGACTCGCCCTTGTCCACCGAGGAGCCCGCGGCCTTGACCGAGACGACGTCGGCCGAGAGCCGCTTGGCGGCGAGCTCGAAGCTCGAGGAGGTGCGGGTGCTGGCCTCGTAGAAGAGGCTGACGATGGTCCGCCCGCGCAGGGTCGGGACCTTCTTGATGTCGCGCCGGCCAACCTCGGCAAAGCTGTCAGCGCGGTCGAGGATCGCCTCGATCTCCGCCCTGGAAAGCTGCTCGATCGTCAGCAGGTGCCTCATCGCTCCCTCTCCTCCTCTGTTGACCTGGCCTCTCCCCCACCGCCCCCGGCGTCGCCACCGATGTCCCGCACCCGCGTCTCCCCGCGACCGCCGGCCCCGTTGCCGTTCGGAGCCGGCCCGCTGATCGTCACCTCGTCGGCCCCGTCGGACTCCTCGAGGCGCACGTTGACCCGCTGCTCGCGCGAGGTCGGCAGGTTCTTCCCGACGTAGTCGGGCCGGAAGGGAAGCTCGCGGTGGCCGCGGTCGCAGAGGACGGCGAGCTGCACACGGGCCGGGCGCCCGTAGTCGAAGAGCGCTTCCACCGCGGCGCGCACCGTGCGGCCGGTGAACAGGACGTCGTCCACCAGGACCACGGTGCGCTCGGAGAAGTCGAAGTCGAGGTGGGAGGCGTGGACCACCGGCTGGGCGCCGGGGTCGCGGCCGGCGAGGTCGTCGCGGTAGAAGGAGATGTCGATGTCGCCGAGCGGGATCTCGGCGCCGACCAGCTCGCGCAGAAGCTCGTGCAGCCGGGCGGCGAGGATCGCGCCCCGGGTGTGGATGCCGACGATCGCCAGGGAGCCCGAGTCCGGATTCTTCTCGGCGATCTCGTGGGCGATGCGCCGCAGCGTCCGCCTAAGGTCGTCGCGCTCGAGCACGACTCTCTCGTTCAATCTCGCCCCTTCCTGGCCTCGCGGGACCGGGTTAAAGGAACCGACGCGACCAGCCTAGCAGCGACCGCGGTCAGGACCCGGGAGAAGAGTCCTCCCGGACCCCGGGCTCCATCTCTCCGCCACCCTCGGCCTCCGTCTCTCCGCCACCCTCGGACTCCGTCTCTCCGCCGCTCTCGGGCTCCATCACTGCGCGGCCCTCGTCCTCCCCCTCTCCGCCACCCTCGGCCTCCGTCTCTCCGCCGCTCTCGGGCTCCATCACTGCGCGGCCCTCGTCCTCCCCCTCTCCACCGCCCTTGGCCTCCCTCACTCCGGCCTCCC
Source organism: Solirubrobacterales bacterium (assembly GCA_046330315.1). Classification (GTDB taxonomy): domain Bacteria; phylum Actinomycetota; class Thermoleophilia; order Solirubrobacterales; family 70-9; genus JAXLSZ01. Next base: position 1,006 of record JAXLSZ010000011.1, on the reverse strand, counting down.
GGCCCCTCGCCCCGTTCGGGACCAGCACCGGCTCGCCGCGCTCTGGGAAGGGGATCTCGACCAGGTCGAAGTCCCGCGGGGCGACGCAATTGGCGAACTCCTCGCGCGCCTCCTCGAGGATCGCCCCGACGTGGTAGCGGGAGGAGATGTGGACCAGGGCCAGCATCGCCACGCCCGCCTCCCGGGCGAGGGCCGCGGCCTGGCCTGCGGTCGAGTGCCCGGTCTCCGCGGCTCGCTGGGCCTCCTCCTCGGCGAAGCTCGCGTCGTGGACCAGCAGGGAGGCGCCCCGTGCCGCCTCGGCCGTAGCGTGGCAGGGTGCGGTGTCGCCGGTGATCGCCACGGTCCGGCCGGGGCGCGGCTCGCCCATCACCTGCTCGGGGGCGACGGTGCCCTGTGAGCCCGTGACGCTCTCGCCGCGCTGAAGCCTTCCGAAGTCCGGTCCGAAGGGGATCCCCAGGCGCCGGGCCTCCTCGGCGTCGAGGCGCCCGGGCCGCTCCTCCTCGGTGAGCGCGTAGCCGCAGGCGCGCGTGCGGTGCTCGACGCCGAAGGCGCGGATCTCATAGCCGTCACCGGGAACCGCGTCGCCGGGCCCGAGCTCGATCAGGTCGATTTCGAAGCGGTTGCGCCCGAGCAGGGGGCGCAGCGCCGCAAACAGCTCGCGCAGGCCCGCGGGTCCGTAGACGGTGAGCGGCCTCGCACGGTCGGTCAGGTCGTAGGTCTTGAGCAGCCCGGGCAGCCCCAGGAAGTGGTCGGCGTGGAAGTGGGTGAGGAAGATCGCGTCCACCTGCACCAGCCCCAGCGATCGCTGCATCTGTCGCTGCGTCCCCTCCCCGCAGTCGAACATCAGCCTCTCGCCGCCCCGGGCGACCAGCACGCTCGCGGTGGCCCGGCGCGCCGTCGGCACCGAGCCCCCGGTGCCCAGGAAGGCGACGGAGAGGTCCATCCGGAGCAGCCTAGCCTCGATCCGCCGTTATCTGCCGCCGGGGTAACGGTGGCGCCAACCGAG
>JAXLSZ010000010.1:0-244386 GCA_046330315.1 Solirubrobacterales bacterium | reverse complement strand
CTCAAAGAACGTGTGCGGGGCGAGCAGCGCCAGCGCGCCGGTCAGCAGGTGGTAGGCGGCCACCACCGCCAGCACGGCGCGAAGGGTGCCCTCGCTCATCGCGGCCCCGCCCGCCACGGCCGGCTCGCGTCCCGGCTGGCTCGCGTGGCTGCGCTCACCGCTCCTGCCCGCTAGAAGACGAAGATGTCCTCGCCGATGAAGATCCGGCGATAGATCTCGGGCTGATCGGCGATGTAGGTCCGCAGGCAGCCGTGGCTTGCCGGGTAGTTGGGAACGGAGTGGTAGCCGTGCACGGCGTAGCCGCCGATGAAGTAGCGCGAGTAGTACATCCCCTCCGAGTTGTAGCCCGGCTGGGAGGTGTAGAAGTTGAAGTGCCCCTGCACGGTGGGTGTCGAGGGCTTGCCGCTGGAGATCGGGTAGATGGCGGCGACCCGCTCGCCGTTCGCGAAGACCAGGACCTGCTTGGAGAGTGAGGCCTCGAGGTGCTCCCCGTAGCCCGGGTAGCGCACCCGGTAGCCGCCGCGCCCGGCGAAGACCATCCTGACCAGGCGCCGGCCGGCGTGCTCGTTGCGCGACATCCCGTTGACCTTGCGCAGGGCGAGCACGGCCCGGCCCATCTTCCCGTTGAAGCAGTGCCCGCCGCCCGGCACGTAGCCGAGGTCGTTCAGGGCGCGGCGAAAGCCTCTCACCACCCGCCCGCAATGGCCCCGGCGAAGCGACGGGAAGCTGACCTTCCAGGACTTGCGCACCGTGCGGTCGCCGCCCATCACCTGATTGGCCTCGTGACGGGCGCTGGCCGCGTACTTGCCGGCCTCTCGGACGACGATCTTCGAGCGGAACACCCCGTGGTTGCCCTCGCCCCTGTGGACCCGGACGACCTTGGCCCGCAGCCTGCTGGCGTTCAGGTAGTAGTCGACCGTCACCCGCTGGCCGGGACGGAAGGGGGTCAGCGAGCCGATCACCGCAACCGTGCCGTAGATCGGAGCGCGCCCCCTGTGCAGCCGCTCGATCCGGATCTTCACCCTGGCGTGGATCGGGCCGGCCGAAGCGGAGGCGACGGGCGCCGAAGCTGACGTGGCGCTCCCGGCCGGGGCGGCGCCGGCCTGCGGTGAATCGGCCGGGGCGAGGCCCGCCGGTGAATCGGCCGAGGCGAGGGCCGGAAGGGCAAGGGCGGCCGCCAGCGCGGCGAGGGCCAGACAGGAGCGGCGACTCATCGCGGGCATTGTGACGGATGGCCCCCCAGAATCGGGTGAGCGATTCGTGTGCGTCTGCTAACCCGCGCCGCCCGCTCAGGCGACCAGCCTGCGGCGCAGCGCCCGCACCGGAACCACGAAGAGCACGGCGCTCACCACGGCGAGCCAGAGGACGTCGCCGAGCAGGGCGAGGCTCGGGGAGGTCGAGAGCCCCCTGGTGATCTCGACCACGTGGTAGAGCGGCGTGAACCAGGCGATCACCTCGGCGAAGGCCGGCAGCCGGTTGAACGGGAAGAAGATCCCCGAGAAGAGGAACATCGGGGTGACGATCAGGGTGAAGAAGTAGTTGTAGAGGTCGATCCGCGGGATCAGGGCGGTGTAGGTGTAGGCGACCGCCGCGAAGCAGAGCCCGCCGATCAGCATCAGGGGCGGGATCGCCAGCGCCCACCAGGATCCGATCAGGCCGAAGGCCGCGACCACCGCCAGGAAGACGGACGAGTAGATCGTCGCCCTGATCGCCCCCCAGGCGAGGTCGCCGGCGACCACGTCCTGCACCTCCACCGGGGTGGAGAGCACCGCGTCGTAGAGCCGCATCTCGTTCATCCGGATGTAGACGTTGTAGGTGCACTCGAAGGAGGCGGCCCACATCGCCGAGGAGGCGACCAGCCCGGGGGCGATGAACTCCTTGTAGGGGACCCCGTTGATCTGCGCGATGTAGGTCCCCAGGCCGAAGCCCAGCGCGAAGAGGTAGAAGAGCGGGTCGAGGAACTGCGGCAGCAGGGTGCCGGTGACGTTCTTGGCGAACAGCCGGGCGTTGCGCGACGCGACGCGCCGGGCGAAGCGCGGAGAGGGCAGCAGGTCGCTCACTGGTCGGCCCGCAGCCCGTGGCCGGTCAACTCCAGGAAGACGTCCTCGAGGGTCCCCCCTGCGGCGTGCTCGGCGATCAGGGCCACCGGGTGGCCCTCGGCGACGATCCGCCCGTAGTCCATGATCACCAGGCGGTCGCAGAGGCGGGCCGCCTCCTCCATGTAATGGGTGGTGAGCAGCAGGGTGACACCCTCGGACCTCAGCTCGCTGAGCGCCCCCCAGACGGCCAGCCGGGCCTGCGGGTCCAGCCCGGTGGTGGGCTCGTCGAGGACGACCATGCGGGGGCCGTTGATCAGGGCCCGGGCGATCATCAGCCGCCGCTTCATCCCGCCCGAGAGGCTCTGGACCTGCTCGCCGGCGCGGTCGGCGAGGGAGACGAAGTCGAGCAACCGGCGGGCGCGCGGCTCGGACTCGGCGCGCTCGATCCCGAAGTAGGAGGCGTGGACGAGCAGGTTCTCGATCACCGTGAACTCGCCGTCGAGGTTGTCCTCCTGGGCGACCACCCCGAGATGGGCCTTGACCTGCCGGCGGCCCCCGACCGCGTCCAGGCCCAGCACCCGGAGCTCGCCCCCGTCCACCGAGGCCAGTCCGTAGATCATCTTCATCGTCGTCGTCTTGCCGGCCCCGTTCGGCCCCAGGAACCCGAAGCAGACCCCGGCGGGCACCTCGAAGTCGATCCCGTCCACGGCGACGCGGTCCCCGTAGCTCTTGCGGAGCCCGCGGGCGACCACGGCGGGGGCGGCGCCCTCTGCCGCGGCGCTCATTGCGCCAGCAGGGCGACGGCGTTGTTCAGCGCGTGCAGCGCGATCGCCGGGAGGATGGACCCGGTCCGCTCGTAGAGCAGCGCCAGCACCGTGCCGAAGACGATCAGCGGCGGCACGGCCGTGACCCCGGTGAGGACGTGGAGCCCGCCGAAGATCGCCCCGCTGATCAGCGCCGCCCCCAGCGACGGGACGCGCTCGCGGATGCCGCTGAACAGCATCCCCCGGAAGCAGAGCTCCTCGCTGGTCGCGGCGCAGACGACGATCAGGAAGACCTGGACCCAGACCGGCCCGAAGGAGGAGGCGATGTCCTCCTGCTTGGGCTGGGTGATCAGCGCCGCGTAGATCGCGGTGAGCAGCAGGTAGACGCCGGCGGCGGCGAAGAACCAGCCGATCGCCGAGGGCCGGAACCCCCTGACCCCGAGCCGCCGCAGCGTCTCGGCCGGGCCGTATCCGCCCCGCGAGGCCACGAACAGCGGCACCACGACGAAGCCGAGCACCGTCATCGCCTGCACGAAGACGTTTGCCGCGGTGCTGAGGTCGCCGGAGTCCGGCGGGTTGTCGATGATGATCGCCGGGATGCCCAGCAGGGCGCCGCCGACGATCGCCACCACGACGCCGACGATCGCCGCCTTGGGGCCCCAGTCGGAGTAGGGGAACGCCGCTCGCCCCTCGTCCTCGGGCGGGGGCTCGGAGCCTGCCTGGGGCCGCGACGCGCCCGGAGCCCGGGCGGCGGAGCCTGGGCCGGCGCGCTCGCGCCGGCCGGCGGACTCTCCTCGGCGCCGGGGTGCGGCGGCCCCGCGGCGGCGCCGCCCCCGGCCCCGGCGCTCCCCCGGCGGCACCCCCACCGGCCCCGTCGCTCCCCCCGGTCCCCACCGTGCCCGCGAGGGCGGAGGCCGCGTCCCGGAACAGCTCGCCCGAGGTGGGCGCGCGCGCCGGGCCGCCGGGCCCCGCCGGCGCACCCGAGCCCGGGAGGGGTGCGGCCGCGACGACGCCCGGCGGCGGGGAGGGGCGGGCGGCGGGCGGCCCGGTGCGCAGCACCACCGTCCTCGCCACCCTGTCGCCGAGGCGCTGGTTGCGCGCGGAGCGGTGCACGATCAGCCAGTCGACGCCGACCAGGGAGAGGGGGAAGTCGATCAGGCGCATCAGGTTGCGCTGCGCCGCGGCGTTGTAGGAGAGCTCGGCGCCGGCGTCCACCGGCACCACCCTCAGGCCGAAGGCGTTCTTGCCGATCGTCTGCCCGTAGCGCCACTCGGCGATCGCGAAGTAGTTGAACCAGGCGCTGAAGGAGAGCAGCAGGATGATCCCGCCGGCCACCGGGTTGTCCTCGAAGAACCTCGCCGGGAAGGAGCCGACGAACCAGACGAACGCGATCAGCCAGACAGCGCTGTCGAGGATGGCGGCGAGCATCCGCCGGGCGAAGCTCGCGAAGACGACCCCGGAACCGACCCCTGCCTCAGACAAGCCCCGCCACCTCCCGTAGGGAGGAGATGTCCCCGCCCCCGTCGCGGTCGATGAGCAGCGCCGGGATGCCCGCCGCCGCGGCGCCGGCGATGTCGGTGTCCGGGGTGTCCCCGACGACCAGCGCCTCGCGGGGGGAGCAGCCGGCGATCCCCAGCGCCGCCTCGAAGATCGCCGGGTCGGGCTTCGAGACCCCGGCCTCGGCCGAGCAGACGGCGCCGTCGAGCAGGGCGGCGAGCCCGCAGCGCTCGAGCACCCTGTGCAGCGAGATGTCCCAGTTGGAGACGCAGACGCAGGCGATCCCCCGGCGCCGCAGCGCCCCGATCGCGGGCGGCGCGTCCGGGTAGGCAGAGAAGCGGATCGCCCCCAGCAGGACCTCGACTCCGACCTCGCGGCCGATCCGCTCGGAGATCAGGGCCGCGCAGCGCTCGCGCAGCTCGGCGAGCGAGCCGGGGTCGCGCCCCTCGGCGCAGTGGCTGCGGTAGTAGGACATCTCCGCCCGGACCGCGGCGACCATCTCCTCCTCGGGCACCTCCGGGAAGGTCTCGCGCAGCCGGACCCAGGGGTCCTCGAGGGCGACAAGCGTCCCCAGCGCGTCGAGGAGGACCGCCCTGGTCGCGGCGCGGGCCCTGCGGCCGGCGTTGGGCTGGGTTAGGGGTATGTTGGCCACGATGCCGATCGCAGTTTCACAGGTTGCCCGCGCCTTGCCCGCCCCGTTGCCGCTGGCCGCCGACCAGACCTTCTGGCAGAGCCACGGCGACGAGATCTCGGCGGCGATCACCATGGTGGTGGCGATCGTCGTCGCCCTGATCGTCGACAGGCTGCTGATCGGCCGCGGCACCAGGGTCGCGGAGCGGATGACCGAGAGCGGGGTCTCGCGCAGCGCCCAGACCCGCCTGCGCGTCGTCCGGAGGCTGGTCGTCCTGGCGATCCTGGTGATCGGGGCGGCGCTGGCGCTCAGCCAGTTCGCGGGGATCAAGCGGCTGGCCACCGGGATCCTCGCCTCCAGCGCGGTGATCGGCCTGATCATCGGCTTCGCGGCCCGCCAGTCGATCGGCAACATGGTCGCCGGGCTGATGCTGGCGATCACCCAGCCGATCCGGATCGGCGACCGCGTGACCTTCGAGGAGGTCACCGGCCGGGTGGACGACGTGACCCTCTCCTACACCTACATAGACCCCGGCAACGGCGACCTCGTCGTGGTGCCGAACGAGAACATCGTCAGCGGCACCCTGTTCAACCACTCGACCGGGCGGCGGGGGGCGCCGATCACCGCCTCGGCCTGGGTTCCTCCCGACGCCGACCTCGCGGCCGCGCGGGAGACGATCAAGCGGGAGGTCGGGGCGGAGGTCGTGCGGCTCGCCGAGTGGACCCCGGAGGGGATCAGGCTCGAGGTGCGCCTGGCGCCCTCCGGCGACCGCACCCGCTCGGGCGACGAGGAGGCGGCCCTGGGGGAGAAGGCGCAGCGGGCCCTCCACGACGCCGGGCTGCTCTCGGCGTAGCGATCCCGGCCCGGCCCGCCCGCCGCTAGGCTCTGGCCATGACTCAGCGTCAGCGCCGGCGCCAGAGGCGCCGCGCCGGCGTGGGCATGGTGATGCTCTTCGTCGTCGCGGGGCTCGCAGCGGTCGCCATCGCCGCCGCGCTGATCGCCGGGGGGAAGGTGATCTCGATCGCCGAGGACGCCCCGCCGCTGGGCGCCTGCCGCGCCGCCGAGCAGGGCGGCACCTCGATCCTCTACGCGGCCGACGGGTCCCGGCTGGGCTACGTGCGCTCCGACCAGGCACGGATCCCGGTGCCGATCGGCCGCATCGCCCGGCCGCTGCGAAGGGCCACGGTGGCGATCGAGGACCAGCGCTTCTACCGGCACCGGGGAATCGATTACGAGGGCGGGCTGCGGGCGCTGATCGAGGACATCACCGCGGGCCAGATCAAGCAGGGCGGCTCGACCATCACCATGCAGCTGATGCGCAACATCTGCTTCCGATCGCGGGAGCGCACGGTCGAGCGCAAGATCCAGGAGGCGAAGCTCGCGCTCGACTACGAAAAGCGCCACTCCAAGGCGCAGATCCTCGACCAGTACCTCAACAGCGCCTCCTACGGCACGGTGGACGGGCGCACCGCGGTGGGCGCCGAGGCCGCGGCGAGGACCTACTTCTCCAGGCCGGCAGCCCGCCTCGACCTGGCGCAGTCGGCGCTGCTCGCCGGGCTCCCGCAGGCCCCCTCGGAGTACAACCCGCTGCTCGACCCCGGCGCCGCCCGGGAGCGCCGCAACGAGGTCCTGGGCAGGATGGCCGACCTCGGCTACGTCTCCCGGGACGCCGCCGGGGCGGCGCAGGCCCGCGGCCTCGAGCTCGATCTCAGCGACAGCTTCTCCGAGCGCCGGGAGCCCTTCTTCTTCGACTACGTGGAGAGGCTGCTGATCGACCGCTACGGCTTCCGGGAGGTCCGAAACGGCGGCCTTCGGGTTCGCACCACGATCGTCCCCCGCTACCAGCGGGTCGGGCGGGAGGCGATCTCCTCGGTCCTGCCCTACTCGACCGACCCCGCCTCGGCGCTGGTCGCGATCGACCCCCGCAACGGCCGCGTGCGGGCGATGGCCTCCAGCGCCGACTACGGCTCGAGCCAGTTCGACCTCGCCACCCAGGGGCACCGCCAGCCCGGCTCCACCTTCAAGATGTTCGTGCTGACCACCGCGATCAGGCAGGGCATCGACCCCTACCGCACCTACTACACCTCCAAGCCCCTCAGCCTCGACCTCGCCCGCTGGGGGCACTGGGACGTCCACACCGCCGACGAGGGCTACCTGGGCACCGTCAACGTCCAGCAGGCGACGGTCGCCTCGGATAACACCGTCTTCGCCCAGCTCGACCTCGACGTGGGTCCGGGGAACGTGGCGCGCACGGCGCGCAGGATGGGCGTGACGACGAAGCTGGACGGGATCCCGGCCGAGGGCCTGGGCGGGCTGCGGATCGGGGTCTCGCCGCTGGAGATGGCCGACGCCTTCGCGACCCTGGCCTCCGGGGGAGTGCACCGCAACCCGGTCTCGATCGAGAGCGTGCGCTTCCCCGATGGCCGCGTCGAGCACCCCCAGCTGCCGGACCCGCGGCGGGTCCTCCCCCAGAACGTCGCCTACGAAGTGACCCGGATCCTCCACGACAACATCACCGGCGGCACCGGGACCGCGGCCTACACCGGATGCGTCGGGCAGGCCGGCAAGACCGGCACCACCGACAACTACGTCGACGCCTGGTTCGACGGCTACCAGCCGAACCTGGCGACCGCCGTGTGGGTCGGCTACCCGCAGTCGAACGAGGTCGAGATGACCAGCGTGCACGGGATCACCGTGTTCGGCGGGACCTTCCCGGCCGATATCTGGAACGCCTTCTACAGCGGCGCGCAGATCCCCTGCGACTACTTCGAGGTGCCGGCGCAGCCGGTCGCCTGGGCGCCCTACTTCGGCAGCTTCACGGCCTCGGCCCCGCGCCAGAAGCCCGAGCCGGGCACCGGGGCGCCCGCCGCGGGCGGCGGGGGCGGCGGCGGCTACGACCCCAGCCTCTACGCGCCCGGCGCGGGCACCCAGCAGCCGGTCGTGCCGCCATCGCCTCCGGCCGCGGGCGGCGGGGTCGGCGGGGCGCAGCAGACCGGCGCCGGGGGCGGTACCTGAGCGCGGCGGGCCGCCGGGCGCTCGGCGCGGTCGGGCTGGCGGGCCTGCTGGCCTGCTCGGCGGGCCTCGCCGCGCCCGGGCCCGGCCTGGTCCCCGCCGCCGGCCCGGGGGCCCCGGGGTGGGTGCTTGGCGTCTTCGGCACCGGGACGGGGATCGGGCCGGGTGCCTACCTGGCGTTGATGATCGCCGCCTTCGCCGCCTACCTGTGCGCGATCGCCGGATCGGGCGAGCTGGCGCCGCGGCTCTTCTGGGGGGTCCTCGTCGCCCTGCTGGTGGCCTTCGCCCTCGCCCCCCCGCTGCTCTCCGCCGACGTCTTCAGCTACGTCTCCTACGCCCGGCTCGGGGTCCTGCACGGGCTCGACCCCTACTCCCACGCTCCCGCAGAGGTCCCCGCCGACCCGGTCTTCGGCCTGGTCGGGTGGCGGGGCAGCACCAGCGCCTACGGCCCCCTGTTCACCGGCCTCAGCTACCCGACCGCCTGGCTGGGCCCCGCGGCCGCCCTGTGGTCGCTGAAGGCGGCGGCCGCGGCGTCCGTCCTGGGCACGGCGCTGCTGACCGCGAGGCTCGCGGCCTCCAGGGGGATCGAGCCGCGGCCGGCGGCCGCGCTGGTGGCGCTCAACCCGCTGGTCCTCGTCCACGTGGTCGGCGGAGGCCACAACGACGCCCTGGCGGTCCTGCTCTCGACCGCGGGGATGGCGGCGGTGCTGGGCGGGGCCGAGCGCGCCGGGGGAGCGGGCCTCGCCGCCGCGGCCGCGGTCAAGGCCTCCTCGCTGCTCGTCGTTCCCTTCGCCGTGCTCGGGGCCGGGCGGTGGCGCCGGGTGGCGGCCGGTGCGCTGGGCGCCGGCCTCGCCCTGGCGCTCGCCGGGTTGATCGCCTTCGGGCCCGCCAGCCTTCGGATCGCCGGGCTCAGCGGGGAGAACCAGGGGCACGTCGCCCACCGGAGCGTCCCCTACCTGGCGGCGAGTCTGACCGGCGCCGGTCTCGGCCCGGTGCGGGCCGCCGCCCTGGCCCTCTACGCCCTGGCGCTGGCCGGCCTGCTTGCCTGGGTCCTTCGCGGGGCCGACTGGGTCCGAGCGGCCGGGTGGGCGCTGCTCGGGCTGCTCCTCGCCAGCGCCTGGGTCCTGCCCTGGTACCTGCTCTGGGCGCTGCCGGCGGCTGCGCTCTCACGGGACCGCGCCCTGCGGGCGGCGGTCCTCGGGCTCACCGCCCTTCACCTGGCCACGCGCGTCCCGCTCTGAGCGGAAGGGCCGGGGCGCTTCGCGGCGGCCCGCGTCTCGCGCCTGCCCAGGACCGTCACCGCGCCCACGTAGATCAGCTCGACGATGGTCAGCGTGGCGCGGACCGCGAGCGCGATCACCGCGCCGACCGCGAAGCTGCCGCTGGGCAGCGCCACCTTCACGGCCCAGGCGAAGGCCGCGTCGCGCACCCCGAGGCCGGCGGGCGCGACCAGCGTGACCAGCGCCGCGACGTAGCCGAAGGCCTGTGCGGCGCCCACCGCGGGGATCTGGTCCGCCGGGATGAAGTGGACCGAGCGGGCCGCGAAGTAGACGCCCAGCGAGGCGACCCCCCAGTTGAGCAGGTAGAAGGCGAGCATCGCGATCACACCCCGAAGGGGCATCGCCGCCGGGAGCGGCTCGCGGCCGAAGGCCCGCAGCAGGCGCTCGGAGAGCGGCCCGAAGACCCGCGGGCTGAGCAGCAGGACCGACAGGGGGACCACCACCAGCACCGCCCAGCGCAGCGGCTCCCCCTCGAGATCGGGGTGGCTGATCAGGAAGTAGCTGACGAATGCGACCCCCGAGGCGAAACCGAGCGCCTGCTCGTAGACGATGCTCGCCAGCGTCACCCGCCGCGGCACGCCCGCCCGCTCGGAGAGCAGCAGCCTGCCCAGCAGGTAGAGCACGCTGCCAGGGACGTAGCGGGCCAGCAGCGGCTGCCCCCAGGCCACCTGGGCGCGCACCGGGGTGAGGCGCCAGCCGAGGAAGCGGACGATCAGCTCCCAGCCGACCGCGCTGAGCACGTAGAAGACGGGCAGCACGGCCAGGGCGGGCAGCAGCCAGATCAGGTCGAGCTCGACGCCCTTCCGCTTCAGCTCGTCCCACTGCCCCACCACGGTCAGGACCAGGAACCCGAAGATCAGCACGGCGACGCCGACCTGCAGGGCGACCCGCAGGGGGCGGCTGCTGGGAGGTCGGCTGCCGATCCGGGAGGCGAGATCCCCGAAGCGGTGCAGGAGTGGCTCGCGCCGTTCCACTGGACCGCTGACCTTAGAGGTGGCCCGCCCGCGGGGGCGGTAGATGGCGCCCGCACCCCACCCCCCACCGAACGTCCCGGAGTTGTTGCTATGGGGGGTACTCCGGGACGTTCGGTGGGGGTGGGGGTGGGGGTTGGGGGAGAATGGGGCGATGGGCGAGTTCGAGCTGCTTGCCAGGGTGCGGGAGCGCCTGCCGCCGCCGGCTGGGGGACTGATCCTCGGCAGCGGCGACGACGCCGCGGTGACGGTCGCCGAGGGCGCCACCGCCACCTCGGTGGACGCGATGGTGGACGGGGTCCACTTCCGGCGGGAGTGGATGTCGGAGCCCCAGATCGGCCGCCGGGCCCTGGCGATCGCGCTCTCCGACCTCGCGGCGATGGGAGCCGCTCCCCGGGAGGCCTACGCCGCGGTGGGCGTCCCCGAGGACCTCGACGAGGAGGGCTGCCTCTCGCTCCTCGACGGCATGGCCGCCCTGGCCGCCGAGACCGGGGCGGCGCTGGCCGGCGGGGACATCGTCCGCTCGCCGGTGCTGTTCTGCGCGATCACCGTGACCGGCCACGCGCCGAGTCCCCGGGCCCTGGTCACCCGCGCGGGGGCGCGGCCGGGCGACGCCCTGGCGGTCACCGGCCGGCTCGGCGGCGCCGCCGCCGGCCTGCTGGTCCTGCAGCGCCCGGATCTGGCCGAGGGTCTCGACGCCGCGCTGGTGGAATCGCTGCGGAACCGCCAGCTTCAGCCCGTGCCCCGGCTCGCCGCCGGGCTGGCCCTGGCGGGCCGCGCCCGCGCGATGATCGACATCAGCGACGGCCTCGGCTCGGACGCCCGCCATCTGGCGGAGGCCGGCGGGGTGCGGCTGGAGATCGACGCCGCCTCCCTCCCGCTGCAGCCTGGAGTGGCCGCGGTCGCCGGCGCCGCCGGCCTGGACCCGGTCGGGCTCGCCGTCTCCGGCGGCGAGGACTACGAGCTTCTCTGCGCCCTGCCGCCCGGGCGCCTGCGGGAGGCGCGGGAGGCGGCGGGGGAGGCCGGGCTGACCGCGATCGGCGAGGTGAGAGAGGGCTCGGGGGTCCGGGTCAGCGCCGCGGGGAGGGAGTTCCCAGCGGGTGGCTTCGACCAGCTGGACCGGCCGGAGCGGGGGTCAGCAGCAGGCTCCTGACACCCTGGCGGTCGAGCATCGCCTGGGCGACGAGGCCCGGCTCGGGCCGGTAGTGGCCTGCCTCGACGAGGCTCTTGAGGTGACGGGGGGACAACCTTCTCTTCCTTGCTTGCAACCGGGCGGTTCCTCCATCCCGGTTATCGGCCCGCGCAGGTTGATCATTAGTAGTTGGTACTCGCATATGCGTCCAAGCGTCATCGCCGAGGCTAGTCGCGGGGGCGGGCGGAACCGCGGGGCCCGCCGGATTTCGCCCGCAAACTCGGCGAACGCGGCTAACGTCGCGGCAGCGCCGACTCGGTGCCCCCCAGCGAGCCCGGCCCGGCGTAGGTGGCCGGCCCGCGCACCCGCGGGCGCCGGCGCGGCTGCGGGGCCGGCGCCACCGGCGCCGCGCTCGCCGAGATCAGGGTCAGCAGGCAGCCCCCGAGCAGACAGAAGCCGAGCACCGCCGGGGCTCCGAGCCATCCTCCCGTGAGCAGCAGCAGCACCTGCCAGGGGAGCTCGAGGCCGACCCCGAGCCTGGAGGCCAGCGAGACGGCGATCAGCAGCGGGACCGCCAGGCCGGCGGCGATCAGCAGGCCGGTGAGGAGGCGCCGGGGACGCAGCTCCGGGGAACCCGCGAGAAGCCAGAGATGGGCGGTCGGGGCGAGGAGCAGGGCGAGGAAGGGGTTGAGCAGCCACACGCCCGCCAGGCAGACCGCGACCAGGGCGTCGACCGCGACGCCGACGGCCTCGGCCGCCGCCGGGGCGAGGGGAACGCGGCGGAGCACCCAGACGCACCCGGCGAAGGCGGCGGTCAGGAACAGCAGCGCCACGGCCGGCCCGGGGCCGAACGGGTGGCGGGCGGGGTCGTAGGGGAAGGCGGGGGCGGGAAGGATCCCGACCAGGGCCATGAGCAGGGCGAGGAGCGCCACGACCAGGAAGGGAAGCGAGCGGCTGAGCGTGAAGGCGAGGGCCCCGGGCAGCGGCTCGCGCCGGCGCCAGAGGCGGATCACGGCCTCGGTCGTTACCACCACGACCGGGAGCAGCAGGGCGAGGGCGAGCAGCGAGATCGCCCAGCCAGGGATCAGCTTCCCCGAGAGCGGCAGGTAGGCGCCGGGGCCGTGCTCGAGAGGGCCCGCTCCGGCCTCCAGGTCGCCGAGCAGGGCCAGCGTCGCCCGCCCGGCCGCCCCCAGCGAGCTCACCGACACCGAGGAGGGCCCGTCGCGGGACTCGGGCAGCGGCAGCTCGCCGGCCGTGGTCAGGGTGACGGCGTCGAGGCCGTCGGCGATCAGCGGCGCCTGCTGGCCGAAGTTGGCAGGGACCGCCAGCCGCATCAGGGCGGAGAGGGTGCCCTCGCCCCCTTGCCCGGAGCCGCCCAGCTCCTGCCTGGCCGCCTCCGCGGCGGTCTCGGTGAGCTGCGCGGAGGTGCTCTGCGGCCCGGAGGAGAAGGGGATCACGTAGGGCCCGGCCCGCTCCGCGGAGGCCGGCGCGGCGAGCACCACCACGGCCCTCGGCGGCTCCTGTCCGCTCAGCGAGTCCCCAAGCTCCCGGGCTCCCGAGGCACCCGAGACGCTGCCGTCCAGCGAGACCAGCCGGATCGTGTCGGGGTGGCTGGTGGTCGGAAGCGTCTCGGCGAGCTCCAGCAGCGCGCCGGTCGCTGCGCCGCTCGAGACGGCGCAGGTGCCCGCCCCGCAGTCCCTGGGGGCGGCGATCACGATCACCTCGCTCGACTCCCCCGGGATGGTCAGCGAGACGTTTCGTCGCGACTCCCCGGGGCCGAACTCCCCCACCGAGACCTCGCCGCCGGGAACCGCGCGAAAGGCCCGCTCGACGAAGCCCGCCGCCGCCAGGTCGCCGCGGCTGCCGGGCTCGCGGCCGGGGGCCTCGCGCAGCAGCTCGCGGGTCAGAGCCAGGGCCCGCGCTGTGTCGAAGGGGTCCGGCGGGGCGGCGCTGCGCAGCGGCTCGGGCCGGGTGAGGACCGAGAAGAGCAGCACCACCGCGGCGAGCAGGGCCGGCAGCAGGCTGACGCGGTAAAGGGGCCAGTTGAGCATCTGCCGCCCCAGAAAAGCAGAAATTCCGCCAGCTGCCCGGCCCACTCTAATCTCCTGGTGTGGAGGATTCGGCCCGGATCCTGCTGGTCGACGACGAGAGCGCCGTGCAGACGCTGCTCACCTACCCGCTGCGAAAGGACGGGTACGAGGTCGTCTCCGCCCGCGACGGCGCCGAGGCCCTGGAGCGCTTCGCAGAGGCCCACTTCGACCTGGTGATCCTCGACCTGATGCTGCCGCGGCTCGACGGGGTGGAGGTCTGCCGGCGGATGCGGGCGCGCAGCCAGGTCCCGATCATCATGCTCACCGCCCGCGGCGACGAGGGCGACAAGGTCGCCGGCCTGGAGACCGGGGCCGACGACTACATCACCAAGCCCTTCTCGCTGCGCGAGTTCCGCAGCCGGGTGAGGGCCGCCCTGCGGCGCTCCCGGATGCCGGGGCCCGAGGCCTCCGAGGAGCGGATCGCGAGCGGCGAGCTGGAGATCGACCCGGCGCGGCGAAGCGTCCGGGTGCGGGGCTCGGAGGCGCGGCTCACCTACGTCGAGTTCGAGATCCTCTGCGCCCTGGCCCGCTCGCCCGGGCACGTGCTGAGCCGGGAGCGACTGCTCGAGAGCGTCTGGGGGGACTCGGAGTTCCGCGACCCCCGCACCGTGGACGTCCACATCCGCCACCTGCGCGAGAAGCTCGAGGCCGAGCCCAAGGACCCCGAGTACCTGTTCACGGTGCGGGGGGTCGGCTACCGCTTCCGCGACGAGGACCGATGAGCCTGCGCCGGCGCCTGGTCCTGCTCTTCGCGGCGGTCGCCGCGGGGACCGCGGGCTTCGTCTACCTCTACGTCGTCCCTCAGCTGCGCTCCAGCCTCACCGCGCAGGAGCTGAGCAGCCTCGAGACGGAGGCAACCCGGACGCGGCCGCGGCTCGATGCGGCGATGGCCAAGGACCTCGGCGAGCCGGCCCTCGCCGCGCTTCTCCGGCGCCTCGCCCAGGACGCAGACGCCCGCGCGACGCTGCTCGCGGTCAGCGCCGGCAAGCGCACCCCCACGGCCCTCATCGCCGACTCGCGGGGAGAGCGCGGCCCGGTCAGCGCGGGCTTCGAGACGGCCGGGAGCGCCGCCGCGACCGGCACCGAGGCGACCGGCGTGGAGTCGGTGTCGGGAGAGCGCTCCGCCGAGGTGGCGCTGCCGATCCCCGACCGCAGCCCCCGCTGGATCGCCGTCTTCTCGCGGTCGCTCGCCGAGGTGGACGAGAACATGGCGCTGATCGAGCGCCAGATCCTGATCGCCGGCGCGATCGCCATCGCCCTGGCCCTCGCCGCCGGGTACTGGGCGGCGCGGGCCCTCTCGCGCCGGCTGGGCCGCCTCGAGGACGCGGCGCGGAAGGTCGCCGACGGGGACTTCGCCACCCCGATCCCCGTGGACTCCTCCGACGAGGTTGGCCAGCTCGCGCTCACCTTCAACGACATGCAGCGCCGCCTCGCCGACCTCGACAGGGCCCGCAAGCAGTTCATCGCCAACGCCTCGCACGAGCTGCGCACCCCGATCTTCTCCCTGGGCGGCTTCGTCGAGCTGCTCGAGGACGAGGACCCGGACCCCGAGGCGCGGGCCGAGTTCGTGCGCACGATGCGAGAGCAGGTCAACCGGCTCACCAAGCTGACCGCCGACCTGCTCGACCTCTCCCGGCTCGACGCCGGGGAGATGCGCGTCTCCCCCGCCGACCTCGACCTCGACGCGCTGGCGCGCGAGGTGGCGCGCGAGTTCGGTCCGGCCGCCGGGCGGCACGGCTCCCGGCTGCAGGTGCGGACCGCCGAGGCCGCGGTCCTGGCCCGCGCCGACCCCGACCGGACGCGGCAGATCATCCGTATCCTGCTCGACAACGCCCTCACGCACACGCCCGAGGGGACCATGGTGACCGTGACCACCTACGAGGAGCAATCCCGCGCCGCGCTGACCGTCTCTGACGAGGGGCCCGGCATACCCAAGCGCGTCCAGGAGCGGATGTTCGAGCGCTTCTACACGGGCCAGGACGTCGGCGGCTCGGGGCTCGGCCTGGCGATCGCCCGCGAGCTGACGACCCGCATGGCGGGGCGCATCTCGGTCACCTCGCGCAAGGGCTTCACGGCCTTCACGCTGACCCTGCCGCCGGCCGCCGGGCGCCCCGCGGCGCCCCCGGCCCCCACGCCGATCGGGGCGGGCGCTTGAGGGTCCGGCGCCTTCGCGGTGGCGGTGCCGCCGGCGCCGCCACCGCCGCCCTTGCGGCGGCGGTGCTTGCCGGCTGCGGGTCCGACGGCTCCGGCGGGCAGACCGCCGCCACCACGACGCCGGTGAGGACCACGACCACCGAGGTCGTCGTCCAGACCGCCTCGCGCGGCTTCGACGCCGCCAGGGTATACCGCCAGGCGGCCCCGGGCGTGGTCACGATCCGCTCGATCTTCGGCGGCGGCGGGGGGCTTCTCGGGGCCACCGCGGCGGAGGGCTCAGGCTTCGTGCTCGACTCCGAAGGCCACATCGTCACCAACGCCCACGTGGTGACCGAGGGCAGCGGCGGCGACCGGACCGGGGCCGAGCGGGTCTTCGTCGAGTTCCCCGACCGCAACGTGGTCCCCGCGGAGATCGTCGGCTTCGACCCCTTCGCCGACGTCGCCCTGCTCAAGGTGGACCCCGAGGGGCTCGACCTGCACCCGCTGCGCCTCGGCAACGACTCGGCGCTCCAGGTGGGCCAGCCCGTGGCGGCGATCGGCAGCCCCTTCGGGGAGCAGCAGTCGCTCTCGGTCGGCATCGTCTCCGCCACCGACCGCTCGGTGAAGTCGCTGACCCAGTTCCAGATCGAGGGAGCGATCCAGACCGACGCCTCGATCAACCCGGGGAACTCGGGCGGCCCCCTGCTCGACGCCGCCGCCCGGGTGATCGGCATCAACCAGCAGATCGAGACCCAGTCGGGCGCGAACGACGGCGTCGGGTTCGCGGTGCCGATCTCGGCCGTTAAGCGCTCGGTCGCGCAGCTCCGCGACAGCGGCGAGGCAAGCTACGCCTACATCGGCGTCTCCAGCCAGTCCCTGTACCCGCAGCTCGCCCGGCGCCTCGGCCTCGACACCCGCTTCGGCGGGCTGATCGCTGAGGTCGTCCCCGGCGGCCCCGCCGACGACGCCGGCCTGAAGGGCGGCAGCGAGAAGATCCAGTTCCAGGCCGGCACCTACACCACCGGCGGCGACGTGATCCTCTCGGTGGACGGCCGCCCGGTGATCCGGCCCGACGACCTCGCCCGCCAGATCTCCTCCTACCGGCCCGGCGACAAGGTCCGGGTCGCGATCCTCCGCGATGGCCAGAGAAGGGTCGTCGAGGTCACCCTCGGCACCAGGCCCGTGGCCACCAATTAGCCGGGGTGTGGCGTCTTCTTGGCAGAGAGCTGCGGGAACGCTCCGAAGGCGCGCAAGGTGATCCAGTACGGAATCAGCTGCTCGGATGCCAAGCGTGTCGTCGCGGAGAGCGTCAGCCGAGGGATCGCGCGCCATTGAGGGCTCGGCCGCCCCGCGGGCCTGTGGTCCCGCGTCTTGAGCGCCCCGAGCAGGATTCGAACCTGCGGCCTACTCCTTAGGAGGGAGTCGCTCTATCCAGCTGAGCTATCGGGGCTTATGGCTAAGCAATGCGGTTTCTGCAATCTCCATGAGTGAGTCAGATAGTGCTGATGGCACTTTCATGGCACATCGTGTCGCCTGCGTTGCTCAACCAGAGGGGATCGTACCGCCGGCTTTTCCGCGCCACTAGGGATTCGACTTGATCCGGCGACTGCGCAGGCACTAGGGTGCCCCGATATGCCTCGACCGGAGCGAACGGATGCGCTCGACCACGTCGTCGTGGTCATGTTCGAGAACCGCTCGTTCGACAACCTGCTCGGGCGCCTGTACGAGCCGGGCGAGGTTCCCGCCTTTGAGGGGGTGATCGGAAAGGACCTCTCCAACCCGATCCCCGAGTGGGCCGAGGACGGCGCCGACAAGGGGTCCGTGCCCTACGGCGTGGCCGAGAACATGGACACCCCGAACCCGGATCCTGGCGAGGAATACCAGCACGTCAACACCCAGCTGTTCGGAGTGATCGATCCGCCCGGCAACCGCGGCACCCTGGCCGAGAAGATGGCCGCTCCATACAACGCCCCGACCGACGCAGGAGCGCCGAGTATGGACGGCTTCGTGGCCGACTACATCAGCGCCGTCTGGGCCGAGACGGGGCGCCAGCCGAGCTACGAGCAGTACGCGCAGATCATGGCCGGCTACGCCCCCGAGCAGATGCCGGTCCTCTCGACGCTCGCCCGCGGCTTTGCCACCTTCGACCACTGGTTCGCGGAGGTCCCCAGCCAGACCTTCACCAACCGCTCCTTCTTTCACGCCGCGAGCTCTTCGGGATTCGTCGTCAACGCCCCCTACGCGAACTTCCCGACGAAGAACGACGCTGAGACCCTGTTCGAGAGGCTTGAATCTGCGGGGCTTTCCTGGCGGATCTACGTGGACCCACCCGGCCGTCTCCCATTCACCGGGCTGATCCACGGACCGCGCCTCCGCGGGCGCTTCGCGACGCACTTCGTCTCCACCGATCAGTTCCTCGAGGACGCGGAGAAGGGCGAGCTGCCGACCTACTCCTTCATCGAGCCGAACATGTGGCACGGCCACAACGACATGCACCCGCCGATCTCGGCGCTCTTCCCGGGCTTTGCCTTCGACGCGCCGTCGTCGCTGCTGGGTGGGGAGACCCTGCTGGCGAAGATCTACGAGGCGATCCGATCGTCGTCTTCGTCTGAGGGCTCCAACTGCTTCAACACGCTGCTGATGGTGGTTTTCGACGAGCACGGCGGCACCTACGACCACGTCCCCCCTCCGCCGGCGGCGCCACCGGACCCGAGGGGCCCGGCCGGGCAGATGGGGTTCCAGTTCGACCGGCTCGGGGTCCGCCTGCCGGCGATCGCGATCTCGCCCTGGATTGACGCGCGGACCGTGGTGAACGACCTCCACCACCACACTTCGGTGATCCGGACGATGCGCGAGCGGTGGGACCTCGGCGCGCCGCTCACGGCCCGGGACGCGGATGCCCCCGACCTCGCTCCGCTGCTGACGCGCGAGGAGCCGCGGGCCCCGGAGGAGTGGCCCGATGTCGTGCCGCGGCCGGTGCCGGCGTTCGACGAGACACTCGTGCCGCGCGACGCTCCGCTTACCGTCCTCGCGAAGGCGGTCCTTCATGGCTACCTCGCACTGGCGAAGTCTCTCGGCGTCGACGTGCCGGAGCTCGACGAGGGGGCCGAGCTCAAGGGCGGCGAAGCCATGGACATCGTGCACGAGACCGCCGGGGAGCTCTTCCCGACTCTGCGGCAGGCGGCGGCTGGCTAGAGCGCTGGAGGTGATCGGCGATGAATGACTCGGGGACGAGGGGGCAGACGCACCAGCCTATGAGCAGGTCGGACCACCTGCTGATGCTGGAGTTCGGCGACCGCGACGACTTCGACAACCCGCGGCTCGAGTGGCGCAGGCTGTTCTCGGAGCTGCTCGGGACGTTCCTCCTCGTTCTGGCGGCCGCGGGCGGCGGGATTCTGGTCGGCAAGGGCCAGATCGCCCTCGGGTCGGCGGTGGTCGCGCCGGGCCTCACGGTGCTGGCGATCATCCTCTTCATGGGCGCCATCTCCGGCGCCCACCTGAACCCGGCGGTCTCGCTCGCCTTCGCGTTTCGCGGTGACTTCCCCTGGAAGCGCGTTCCGGGCTACATCATCGTTCAGCTGGCCGGCGCGACCCTGGCCTGTCTCTTCCTGCTTGCGGTCTTCGGAAACGTCGAGCATCTCGGGGCGACGCTGCCGGGACCGGGCTACCACAACTGGCAGGCGCTCCTGATGGAGATCGCGCTCACGGCGGGCCTGGTGAGCGTCATTCTCGGCACCGCCTCAGCGGCCCAGAACGTTGGCGCGATCGCCGCGCTCGGCGTTGGCAGCTACATCGCCCTCGCCGGACTCTGGGCTGCGCCGGTCAGCGGCGTCTCGATGAACCCCGCGCGCTCCTTCGGCCCGGCGCTCGTCAGCGGCGACTTCGCCCACTACTGGGTCTACGTCGTCGGGCCGCTGGCCGGCGCGATGATCGCTGTCGGGTTCGCCTTCATCCTGCGCGGGGCGGGCGGAACGCCGATCTCGCGAGCGGCTGGCTCAGGGGTTCTCGATCCAGGGCTCTTCGCGCAGCGGGCCCGCCTCTCGGGTGAGATCGAGCGCGGAAAGGTGATCCCGCCCGGCATTGCGGACCGAGAGAAGCCGAGTGAGGACGGTTGATGTAGCGCCGGGTCGACGCAGCACGGACACCGAGAGCGACGGGCGCGGCAGCCGAGCCTTTGCTTCGCGGGTTGGCGGTACAAGCTGCCCCCGCTGGTGGAGGCGCCGTGAACTCGGGCGTAGAGAAGCGACTGGCTGCTTCCAGCTAGGGCTTGCCTCCCGCCAGAGCGGCGTAGGCGGCCCAAGCGGGTTTGGCGGTTCCGTCGCGATAGAAGAGCCCGCTGCCAGGACAGAAGGAGCAGTTTGCGTTCTTGGGGTCGGGATCGCGGTAGCCGTACCAGGCGACACGCTCGAGGTCGTACTTCGCGTGGTTCTTCGCCAGCAAGCTGTACATGCCGACCAAGTCCTGGCGCTGACCGGCCGCATTGGTGGTCAGGCCGCTTGGCTGCTGGCACTTGGCGGGATAGTTGCGGTCCGGTTCGAGGCAGCTGTCCCACCCGACTTCGCTGATCCAGATCGGCTTAGAGGTGGCCCCGATCTGGTCCGCGGCTTGCCGGAAGCTGGAAACTCGATTGAGAACCGCGGTCGGGGAATTGGCATATGCGTGCAGATCGAGCACGTCGTAGTGGCTGTTGAGCGAGGGGACATCGGCTTGCATCAACTTGAGGAAGTTGTTGGCGTTTTTGGCTAGGCCCGCCATGGCAACCCGGGCTGTAGGGTTGGCGGACGTCTTGATGGCGTCGTCGCTGGCGGTCAGCAGCGCGGCGTAGCCTCGAGCCATGCCGGCCTCGTCCCCCCAGGCGGCGCTGGCGTTGTTGCTGGGCTCGTTCCAGATCTGCCAGGCGTCGGCCGGCCGCACCGGGACGGCGCTGCCGTCGGCGCACCGGTGCCTTCCTTCCAGAAGCTGCCACCCACTCCGTAGCGGGCCACGCTGGCACGCAAGAACGCCTTCCAGGCGTTCATCTGGGAAGGAGCGGGAGGTGAGGCACCATCGGTTGGACGCAGCCGCGCCCAGGAGGGCACGCCGAGGAACATGGGCAGCGGCGCCAGCGCATTGCACGATGCAGCGGAGAAGAAGTAGTCCGAGTTTCTCCATGAGTACGGGCTGCCCTGGGTCGGCTGTGTCGAGCTCCAATCGATACGGAAGCGCACCCAGTCGACCCCGGCTGTAGGCGCCGCCTGAATACTGGGCCACCTGCAGCGGTGTAAACCTGGTCCACCCGCTGCAGGGCCGGGGCGTCCGGCCGGGCCCAGACCCTGGCTCGATCACGAGATCGATCCAGGAGGAAGCGAGTGCTGGCAGTGGAGCAATGGGCTGAGATCAGGAGGTTGGCGCTCGTCGAAGGTCTGAGCCCGCGGGAGATCCGCCGCCGCACCGGGGCCGCCCGCGACACGATCGGAAGGCGGTCGCCTCCGATCAGCCGCCCAGCTACGGGCCCAGGCGCCGACGGGGCTCCAAGCTCGATCCGTTCCGCGCCGAGGTCGAGCGCCTGCTCGCCGAGGAGCCGACGCTCTCGGGCGTGCGCATCTGCGAGGAGATCGCCGCGCTCGGCTATGACGGTGGCCAGACGATCCTCGACGTCTTGCTGCGCGAGCTGCGCCCGCGCTTCTCACCGCCGCCGCGCACCCACCAGCGCACGGTCTACCGCCCCGGCGAGCTGGCGCAGTTCGACCTCTGCGAGCCAAGGCGCGAGATCCTGGTCGGGCACGGCCAGACCCGGCGCGGATGGATCCTCACCGCCGAGCTGCCCTACTCGCGTGCCTTCGCCGGCGCCCTCGTCTTCTCGAAGGAGTTCTGCGACATCGCCTGGGGGATGAGCCGCTGCCTCACCCGGCTCGGGGCGCTGCCGGCGAAGGCGGTCTGGGACCGCGAGGGCGCGGTTGCCCCGCGCGGGCGCCCAACCGACGCCTTCCTCGCCTTTCTGCGGCTCCCTCGCGCTCGGCTGGATCATCCTCGATGCCGGCGACTGCCAGGCCAAGGGAGCGCTGGAGCGAAGCCATCGCTTCCTCCACGGCAACTTCGAGGCCGGGCGGCGCTTCGCCAACCATCTCGACTTCCAGGACCAGCTCGACCGCTGGTCGGAGCGGATCAACGAGCGCCGGCACCGGACGACGCGGGCGATCGTCTGCGAGCGCCTCGCCGCCGAGCACGAGCGGATGCGCCCGCTTCGGGACCCGATGCCCGACACGGACCGCCGCTGGGTCGCCCGCGTCCCGGCGCAGCCCTACCTGCGCTTCGACCGAAACGACTACTCGCTCGACCCGCGCCTCGTCGGCCGCCGCGTCGAGGTCCGTGCAGGTCAGGAGGAGATCAGCGCGGTCGCGCTCGACAGCGGTGAGCTTGCCTGCCGGCACCGCCGCGTCTTCGCCGGCGGGCTGACCTTCACCGATCCGGCCCACCAGCAGGCCCTTGGCCGGTTGCGCGGCGAGCGCCGCCGACGTCGGGCAGGGCCCGAGGTCGAGATCCGCCCGCTGGCCCGCTACGACGAACTGATCCCGGCATGAGGGAGACCTCCGAGCTCGCCCATCTCTTCCGCAGCCTCAAAGCGCCAGCGGCGGCCAGGGCCTTGCCGAAGCTCGCCGAGCGCGGGGGGCTGGCGCCTTGCCGTTGGTTCATTAGAGGACTGCATTTAGGGTCATAAATGACCTATGATGCAGCATCCTGATGCTGCAAAGGCTGCAAATGGGGTCATAAATGACCTATAATGCAGCTCATGCCGCGGACATCGACGCTCAGCAAGCTGGCGGGGATTGCCGAGGAGCAATGGGGCTCCGTCACTCGTCGGCAGGCCGAGGATGCTGGTGTCTCGCCGGCCACGCTCAAGCGTCTGATTCGGGAGGGCGTGCTCGAACGCACCGGTCCGGCCGTATACCACCTGGCTGGTGCCCCGCTCCCTGACCACGTCGCTCTGCGGTCCGCCTGGCTCCAGCTCGCACCTGAGACACCGGCCTGGCAGCGTCGACCCGAACAGGGGGTTGTCTCCCATCGGTCCGCCACCGCGATGTACGGGCTCGGCCACCTACCAGCCGACGTTCATGAGTTCATCCTGCCAACCCGGCGCCAGGTGCGCCGCCCGGATGTTCGGATTCATCGCGGAATGCTGGACGAAGAGGAATGGATCGTCCTACGCGGGCTACCGGTAACGCGTCCTTCGCGCATCGCGTCGGACCTTCTTGGTGATCATGAAGATCCGGAAGCAGTCGGCCATGTCGTGGCCGACGGCCTCCGTGGCGTCTTCGACGACGCGGGGACGTTTGTCGAGAAGCTTGGACCGCACGCCGCCGCGCTTGGGCTTCGTCGGGGTGATGGGGTCGCTGTGCTGCGATGGCTCCTTGACCTCGTCGGCGATCCGGAAACCGCGCAGTGGATGGAGGAAGCACGCGCTACGTCGAGCGACATCACGCCACCACATCTCCAGGCAGCATCGGCGTCATGAGTCAGGACGGCGGATACGCAAGTCCGGCGGCGTTCCGCCGGGCGCTGACGGACAGGCTCGCCAGTGTCGCGAAGGAGAGTCGGTGGACATTGCCGCAGCTCCAGCGCCAGATGGCGTACGACCGCCTTCTCGAACGTCTGTATCTCGTCGACGAAGGCTGGATCGTCAAGGGCGCAACGGCGCTGCTCGCGCGCGATATCGGAGTACGCGCGACCATCGACATCGACGTCTATCGCGGGATCGCCGCAGAGATCGCTGAACGCGAGCTGCGCGAGGCCGCGGCGAAGGACATCGGAGATTGGTTCCGGTTCGAGGTCGGCCCGCCGCGGGCGGTGCGCAACGCTGCCAACGGTATCCGCTTCCCCGTAACCGCACTTGTCGGGACGACGGAGTGGGCGCGGTTCCACGTCGATCTCGTTGGGTCGGACGTCACGATGACGGGGGAGCCTGAGGACGTTCCGGCGCTCGCCCGCGTTGCCATGCCTAACGTCGAGCAGCACGGGTACCGGGCGTATCCGCTCGTCGACCACATTGCCGACAAGGTGGCCGCGACCTTCGATCGGTATGGCGACAGCGAGGCGCCGTCGACTCGGTACAAGGATCTCGTCGACCTGGTCGCGATCGTGAGCGAGGCATCGGTCGAAGCGCAGACGCAGATGGCAGCGCTCGCATCGGAGGCAGAGCGTCGTCGCATCACCCTGCCGCAACGATTCGACGTGCCGGCACGCGATCTCTGGGAGCCGGGCTATGCGGCGGAGGCCGGGCGCTCCATCCTGCCGGCCGCACGGACACTCGACGAGGCGCTCGCCATCGTCCGGCCCTTCCTCGACCCGCTGCTCGATAGAACGGCCGTCGGCACCTGGGATCCGAAGCAAGGTCGCTGGGTCTCTTAGCACCCCCGGGGCGCGACTTCCTCCCGGCGGAGACTGAACCCGCCAGCGGCGAGGAGGCTTGATCCCGACTACATGACGCCGTCGGAAGCGCGACGCGAGCGCCGGCCACGACTGCGAGGGAGTCGCCACCTGCCGCCCTCGGCGAGTGGTTCACTGGCGCTGAGGGTCCCCGGAGCGAGGCGCTTCGGTCCTGAAATGCACTGACGGGACACTCCGTCGGTCTCTCCGGGCGGGAGCGCTGCGATGAACCAATCGCAAGAGGGTCCCGGGCAGGGGTCTGAGCTGTCAAGGCCGGTTGGCGCTTGCGTCCCGGGCTCGATCCGAGATGAACTCCTAGGCGTTGTCCCGGAGCTCGGCGATCCGGAAGCCCGCCCCCTCGATCGCCTGGCGATACACGTCTCGCTGAGCTGCTCCAAAGATGCAGGAGGCCCAGAGGTCGGCATCGCAGACGGATGACTCCTTCATCTGCCGCTCGCTGATGATGTCTGCGATCGCGAGGCGGCCGCCCGGCTTCAAGACGCGCGCGGCTTCGGCGAAGACCGCCTCCTTGTCGGGAGCGAGGTTGATCACACCGTTCGAGATCGCGCAATCGAAGCTTCCGCCGTCCACGGGCAGCCGCTCGATGCGACCCTCGCGGAACTCCACCTGCGAGTAGCCGGCTTCGCTGGCCAAGGCTCGCGCCTTGGCGAGCTGCTCGGCGGTGAAATCGACGCCGACGACCGCACCGCCGGAGCCAACGCGATCGGCCGCGAAGAAGACATCCATCCCGGAGCCGCTGCCGAGGTCGATCGCGCGCTCGCCCTCGCTCAGGCCGGCGAGGTCGAAGAAGTAGCCCACCCCGGCGAACGACTCGATCGCACCGTCGGGGATCCGGTCGAGGACCTCGCCTGGATAGCCGAGGTGCTCAGCGAGAGCCCGGCCGAGCTCGAAGCGGTACTTGCCGTCTGGTCGCTGAGCCACGTGCCGGTACATGTCCTTGACCTTGGTCTCAAGCTCACGGACGTCGACGATTGCTCCTGTCGCCTCCATCTCTCGCTCTCCTCCTTTAGCCCGTTGCCGCGGTCGTGACGATCTCCGTGGTCATCGACAGCTCGCGAGCGAGCGCATCGCGGACAGGCGAGCGCTCCTCAGCGCGCTGGACGATTTCACGCAGCTGCTTCTCGGTTGCATCCGGAGCCGCCAGTTCGATCCGCGTCCGCACCTGCAGGGGCCCCGGGTGGGAGCCGCCATCGACCCCGAGGACACCGCGGAAGTCAGAGTCACTCTCGACGGACACGCTCAGGTCGCTGAGCTCGACTCCATCGCGGGCGGCCTCCATTGCCACGGTTGTGGCATCGCACGCGGCCAGAGCGGCTCGCATCAGCCAGCCGGGTGTGGGCGCGGAGGCGCCACCACCGACCGACTCGGACATGTCGGTGGTCACTGCCCCGCTGGGACCGTCAACGCGGAAGCGCAGCCCCGCCTCAAGGACAGCCGTGGCGACTGCATCGGTGCCGGTGGCTGCATCGGGATTCTCCGCCAGGTAGCCGGATGCCTTCTCGATTGCAATGCGAATCTCGTCCATCTCGCACCTCTCAGGTCGCTGGTGAAATATCGGTCGATGTGGGCGTGCCCCGCCGCCGGCGCCAGATGCTGAGCAACGTCGACGGGATGCAGAGGTTGGTGATGGTCACCAGTCCGCAGACGGAAAGGAGGAGGGCAGCGAGGATCAGCGCGGCGGTCGGCTGGCCGAAGGCAAAGAGCAGACCGACCGCGAGGAGGAACACCGTGCCCAGCTCGAAGGCGTGGCGTCGTGGCGTCGGGTTCTGGGGCAGCTCCCGAGCCCCGCTCAGATGGCGGAGGCCGTGATTCCAGATGAGATCGAAGGGATGGCGGCGGGTCCAGCCGGCCAAGGCCCCGCTCGGAACCAAGGCCAGGATCAAGACCGCTGATTGGAGCGCCAGGCCGAGGACGACAAGCACGAAGCAGAGCCCGGTCGGAAGGCGAAGGCCCCATCGAAGGGAACGACTCTCATCGCTTCGCAGGCAGTAGCCCTGCACGGCCAGGTTGCGCTCGGTCCAACTCATCGCGTGCCGTTCTCTTGCAGCTCGCGTAGATGCCACTCGGGCCAACCTTGCTCGAGACGGCGCGCCGAGAGGCCGGCATCTCGCAGCTGGCGCACCGCCTGGTGGGCCATCACGCAGAAGGGCCCCCGGCAGTAGGCGATCACTTCCCGACCCTTGGGCAGCTCATCGAGATGTTGCTCGAGCTCTTCGATCGGGATCGAGCGGGCCCCGTCGATATGGCCCGCTTCGTATTCATCGCTGGGACGGACGTCAACGACGACCACATCGCGGCGCCGCATTCGTCTCAGCAGCTCTTCCTGATCGACGGCCTCAACCTCCTCGCCGAGGTAGTCACGAGCTGAACGTTCGACCTCGGCCAGCCGCTCGGCCGAGGTATCGCGGAGGGCCAGCCAGAGCTTGAGCACGTCCCGGCCGGCAAGCGCGTAGCGGACCTTGTTGCCCTCGCGCTTGCGGCTGACGAGGCCGGCGGCATGAAGAGCCTGCAGGTGCTGGGAGGCATTGGCCACGGACTGTTTACTGGTCTTGGCCAGCTCGTCGACGGTGCGCGAACCCTGGGCCAGCAGATCGACGAGCTCGAGGCGGCGGGGGCTGGCGAAGGCCTTGCCCATCACTGCGATCGACTCGAAGAGCGCCGCTTTGGAGCGATCCCCCTTTGCCATTATTTGCTATTCAATAGAACTCTTGATAGCTTGTCAAGCGCGATGTACTTCCGCCAGCTCCTCAAGGACGAGACGGCCTGCGCCTCCTATCTCTTCGGCTGCAAGACGGTCGGCGAGTTCGCGGTGGTGGATCCGCACATCGACCTGATCGACGATTACGTGGCCGGAGCGGAGGCACAGGGGGCAAGGATCGTCGCCGTGATCGAGACCCATGTCCAGGCGGATCATGTCTCGGGGCTGCCTAAGGTGGTCGAGCGAACTGGAGCAACGGCATACATGCCCGAGGGGTCGGGAGCGGAGTTCGAGCACCACGCCCTCACGGACGGCGAGGTGCTCAAGCTCGGCAACACTGTGATCGAGGCGATCTCCACGCCCGGTCATGCCCCGGCTCATCACTCCTATCTAGTCACTGATCACCGCCGCGGTGACGAGCCATGGTTCGTCCTCACCGGTGACTCGCTGCTCGTCGGTGACGTCGGGCGGCCTGACCTGCATGCGGCGAACGAGGAAACGGTTGAGGAGATGGCCCGGACCCTCTACCGCTCGCTCCACGATCGGTTGCTGACGCTGCCCGACCACCTGCTCGTCTACCCAGCCCATTACGCCGGCTCAGTCTGCGGCCGGGGCCTCTCGGCTCATCCGGCCTCGAGCATCGGCTTCGAGCGCCGCCACAACGAGGCGCTGGCGGCAGGCTCCGAGAACGAGTTCGTGACGGCCGTGCTCGAGGGAATTCCACCGGCGCCTGAGCACCAGGCCGAGATCGTCACGGCAAACCGCACCGGCGATCCCTCGGCCGTCCCGGCTTGACCCGCGGTCGAATCGAGCTCGGGCTGCGCGAGAACCTCGCGCAGTTCTCGCTGCTGGTGGCGGTCAATGCGCTGGTCGGGGGGATGGTCGGGCTCGAGCGCTCGACCCTGCCGCTGATCGGCGAGGACTCCTTCGGGGTCAGCTCGTCGGTCGCGGTCCTCTCCTTCATCGTTGTCTTCGGCCTGGCCAAGTCGTTCACCAATCTCGGCGCCGGGGTCCTGGCCGAGCGGATCGGCAGGCGTCGGCTTCTGATTGCAGGCTGGCTCCTGGCGCTGCCGGTTCCACTCCTGATCAATGCCGCGCCGAGCTGGGCCTGGGTTGTTGTCGCCAACCTATTCCTTGGTGTCAATCAGGGCCTTGCTTGGTCGATGACGGTGGTGATGAAGATCGACCTCGTCGGGCCGAGGCGGCGTGGCTTTGCTCTTGGCCTCAACGAGGCCGCCGGCTACGGGGGGGTGGCCCTGGCGGCGGCGATCAGCGGCTGGTTAGCTGCCGACTTCGTCGCCCGTGATGTTCTGGTCGTCGGCGGGGCAGCAATCGCCCTGTTCGCCCTGGCGATCACCGTGGTCTTCGTCCGCGACACCGGGCCGTGGGTGGCTCTGGAGCAGGCCCGCCACCACGACGAGGACGAACAGACCCCGAGGTTGCGAGATGCCTTCCCGGATGGTTCCTACCGTGTCCCGGCTCTGCGCTCTTGTTCCCAGGCCGGCCTGGTCAACAACTTGAACGACGCCTTGACCTGGGGATTGGTCCCACTCTTCCTTGCCGCGCATGGAGCGAGCGTGGGCGAGATCGGCCTGGTCGCCGGTATCTACCCGGCGGTCTGGGGCCTTGGCCAGATCTGGGCTGGCCACTGGTCGGACTTGGTCGGCCGCAAGCCGCTAATTGTCGGCGGAATGCTGCTGCAGGCTGCGGCGCTCGTTCTCCTGGCCGTCTCGGACGGACGCATCGGCGTTGCTGTCGTCGCGGCAATCGTGCTCGGGGTAGGCACGGCGCTCGTCTACCCGACTCTGATTGCCGCAGTTTCGGATGCGGTCAGCCCAGTCTCAAGGGCTCCGGTCGTCGGCGTCTACCGCTTCTGGCGTGACATGGGCTACGTAGCGGGAGGATTGGTCGCCGGCGTCCTCGCCGACGCGATCGACTTCGGTGGAGCCATCGCCGTGGTCGCCGCCTTGACTGCGCTCTCCGGCGTCTGGGTTGCGATCGATCTTCCCGGAAAGCGATCGAGCAAGGTTGAACCAGTAGCCGTGAGCGGCATGATCAGCGGGCCATGAAAGTCCTGATCATCCTCAACGACCCGCCCTACGGGAACGAGCGCTCCTACAACGGTCTGCGGCTGGCAACCGCACTGGCCAAGCGCGAGGGGGTCGGCTTGCGGGTATTCCTGATGGGCGACGCAGTCGGCGCGGCGCTCGCAGACCAGAAGACCCCGGACGGCTACTACAACCTCGCTCGCATGGTGAAGGGCTTGGTCGGCCGCCACGCCGAGCTCGGCTTGTGCGGCACCTGCCTCGACGCCCGCGGGCTCAGCTCGGCGGAGTTTGTCGCTGGCGTGGAGCGCTCTTCGATGGAGGAGCTGGCCAGGTGGGTGGTCTGGGCCGACGAGGTCCTGACGTTCTGACCGGCGTCGCCCTCCTGTCCGGTCGAGCGCCGACAGTCCACTGACGACGAGAACCCTGCGTTGCGCGAGCGGGACCGACACCGCGGTCACGCATGTCGGCGATTGGCTGTTCAAAGAGCTCGGGATCATTCGCAAGCTCAAGGAGGCCATGCCCGCCGAAGCGGTTGCGGACATGTAGCAGTGGATGCCGAGGAACCATGCGCCGCCCTCGCACTCAGGTTCGGTCGTCGGTTGCGCTGCGCGCCGCTGCTCGGGTAGATCAGGCGCCGCGGGCGGTCGATGAGCGCGGTGATCGGGTAGCGAGCGGCGACGTTGACCGGCATCGCCTGCGGGCCGCTGTAGACGCCGACGTTGTGGATCACGGCGTCCACTCGGCCGAGGTCGTTCACCTGACTGGCGATGTCGCCCATCTGCTCGAGGTCGGGCAGTTCCCCGACGACAGCCGCAACACCCCGGTCGAGGAGGTCGCGGGCAGCCGAAAGGCCGGTCGTCGTTGCGAGCGTGACGACGACCTCGCTTCCGTCATCGAGCAGAGTCTGCGCAGCCAGCCGTCCGATGCCATCCGCCGAACCGGTGACGAAGACGCGTGGCATCAGGGCCTCATCAGAGATTGACGATCACATCGATCACCCACCGCCAGCGGGGCCGTTTCGCACCCGCTGGGCCGCCCACAACGTCCGCTTTCACGACTCCGGCACCAAGGAGCTCCATCACCCCGTCGTCGGCGACATCAGCCTCACCTACAAGCGCATAGAGCTCGCCGCCCGGCCCCGCCCGAGCGCTCACGATCTACACAGCCGAACCCAACTCCAAGTCGGCAGAGGCCCTCGGCCTCCTCGGTAGCTGGGCCGCAACGCCTGAGGATGCGGAGCACAAGAAGCGCCGGACAGTCCCTAGGAAACCGGCGCGCGTAAGGCCGGACTCTGAGGTCACTCGCCTCGCAGGGGCCGAGTCAGGTCTCGCCCAGCCGGGCAATTCGCGGATGCCGGGGAACTACTCCTGTCTCCGGAGGTTGACTCTCACCGCCAAAGCGGTGATACTGGCGCTCAGGGTTTCGGCAAGTCGGAGGGGTCGGGTTGATCGACAGGACCGCGCAGGGGCAGAGCCGACCGTGGAGGCGGAGCGGACTGCGGAGGGCGCTTTGTGCGGCCGGGGTGTTCGTCATCGCGCTCGGGACGATCGGCCTGGGGGCTGCGTTCGGCGCCTTCTCCAAGGAGGCGAACACGGTGACGATCGCCTACGGGACGGCCGCCGACGCGACAGCGAGCTGTGGGGGCGGCAAGCACGTCAACTTCGGTGGTTTCCGGACCGACACCGATGGGGACCCGCTCTACGGCGGCCCGGTCGCCTGGCCCGGGGCGATGGGGCCTCTGGGGAACCGAACCGACAAGTGGTCGGTCGAGGGGGCCGCCAACCCGAACTTCCACGACAAGGGAGGTCGCGTTACCTCGATCGCCTATTGCCGGGCCGGCAAGGCGCCGAAGGTCGTGCGCAACAAGGGCATCGTCCTGCCCAGCGTCAAGAACGGCGGCGAGGTGCGAAAGGTCAGCGCCACCTGCCCCAAAGGCAGGACCGTGATCGGCGGCGGTTGGAGCGCCCAGGCGGCCAACCCCCTGGCGCAGGGCGCACTGGCGATCATGGATCTCGAGCGGACCACCAGCCGCAAATGGCAGGTCGGGGTCACCAACCTCACCGGCGGGCAGCAAGGCGTCACCGCGATCGCGCTCTGCGGGGTGGGCAGCCCGCCAACTGAGAAAGATGCCAACGTCTTGGTTCACGAGAATCACGATGCCACCGCCACCGCCAGGTGCCCGCGGGGCAAGCAGGTCGTGTTCGGCGGCTTCCGCGGGCAGGCCAACGAGCTGACCGGCATCAACGCCTTCATCTTCGACTTCTACCTGGCCGGCGACGACAAGATCAAGGTGTACGGGGCGCACACTCTCGTGGGCCCGGCGATCCGCGACGTCAGCCACCTGACGGCGATCGCCTACTGCCGCTGAACGGGCACGGTTCCGATGGGGCGCGCGCCGGGCAGACCCGCGCGGCGCCCGGGGGTCGCGATCTGCGGATAGATGGGCGCAGCGTCGGTGCCGGAAACGGGAAGGGGCTGTCGGGGCGGTGTGATGGGCGAAGAACGCGCTGCGGAGAACCGTGACCTGGCACCGCCTTGCGCACCTCCGGGACGGTGCCCGCGATCAGCGCGTCCAGGCGGCGCCCGACCTCGCGCTTCCAGCCCGGCATGGCCGCGATGTAGGCCTGCACCGGCGCGTCGCCTTCGGCCTTCGGAATCTGAGGGTTGCCGCCTGCGAGGAGGCGTGGCTTGGCCGGTTTCCCGGACACCGCGGATTCAGGGGAGCAGCTGGTAGCGGTAGACGTTGGTGTTGGCCGGGATGTTGCCGTGGAAGGCGGGCTCGCCGGGGGGGTCGATGTTGTCGGCCGGGGTTTCGAAGCCGACGAAGCCGCCTCCGCCGGCGATCGAAGGCTCTCCCGCGTAATCGTTCGCCCCCGGTCCCGGGCCGCCCGCCCGGGAGACGAGCGTCACCCGCCGGCGCTCCCGGTCGTAGACGTAGGAGTTGAACGACGAGGCGATCGGGCCGCCCAGGTTGGTGGCGGCGGTCCGGAAGGCGACGAAGCGGCCCGAGCTCGACAGGGACGCCTGGGTGGCCGAGGCATTTGCTCCCTCTCCCCCCGACCCCCTCGACTGGCGCGAGACGAGCACGGTGCTCCCGGTCCGGCGGTCGCGGAGGTAGAGGTTGATCAGGTTGGGAATCCGCTGCCGTGGGCCGCCCAGGTTGGTCGCCGTCGTCTCGAAGACGACGAAGCGCCCGCTGGCCGAGACGTCCGGCAGGTCGGCGGCAGCGTTGACGCCCGCCCCCTCCCCGGAGCGGCGGGAGATCAGGCTGGTCCGGTGCGTCTCCCAGTTGTGGGCGTAGACGCTGGCGCTGGCGGTGTCCTTGATCGGCCCGCCGAGGTTGCGGGCCTGGCTCTCGAAGACGACGACCGGCGCGTCGGGCGCGATCGAGGGCTCGAATGAGTTGCCGTCCCCGCCCCGGCCGCCACTCGAGCGGCGCGAGACCAGGAAGGTGCGCTTCTCCCTGCGGTCACGGACGTAGACATTGGTGGCGCCGTTCCCGGCGATCGGGCCGCCCAGGTTGGTCGCCCGGGTCGGAAAGCTGACGTAGCGCCCGTCCCGCGAGATCGAGGGCCGCTCCGCGTCCTGGTTGGCGCCGGCGCCGCCGGCCTTCGCCGAGCGCCGGGAGACGAGCTCGACCCGGTCGGTCCTGCGGTCGTAGACGTAGATGCTCTCCTCGGCGACGATCGGCCCGCCCAGGTTCTCGGCGTTGGTGCGAAAGACGACGAACCGCCCATTGCCGGAGATCTGCGACTCGCGGGAGTCCCCGGCCGCGCCCAGCCCGAGGTTCGACTGCCGTGAGACCGTCTCCACCCGGTGGCGCCGGAAGTCGTAGACGTAGATGGTGGTCTCGAAGTCGCCGCTCCCGTGCAGTCCGAGGTTGGTCGCCTCGCTGCGGAATGCGACAAACCGGCCGTCGTCCGAGAGCGAGGCCTCGCAGGACCAGACATCGGCGCCGGCACCGCCGCCGACGTCCGACTGGCGGCTGACCAGGCGCAGGTCTCCGCTCGCGGCCAGGGCCACCGTCGCGAAGCCCGCCCCGAGCAGGCAGACGGCGAGCAGGACCAGCCCAACTCAGCCCGCACGGCTGTGATCGCGGCGACCCATCTCTCCCTCTTCGAACCGTACCAGGGCTCGCCCGACCCGATCCGGGCCAGGCCTCGGCGCCGGAAGGTAAGGTACTGCTCGCGATGGGCGGTCGAGGCCGAACCTGGGAGGCGCAGCGGGCGCGTCGCGCCCTTCTGCTGCTCACCGGCGCCGTGGTCCTCGCCGGGGGCCTCGGCGGCTGCGGCGGCGGCGGGAGCGAGAAGCAGGCGCTCGGCCCCGAGCAGATCGTCGCCAAGGCGAAGCCGAGCGTGGTCCGCCTCCAGGGCGAGACCAGCCGGGGCGGCGGGGTGGAGACCGTGGGCGGCTCAGGAGTGGTGATCGACGCCAAGAAGGGACTCGTGCTGACCAACGAGCACGTGATCGCCGGAGTCACCGGACTCACCGCCACCGTCCTGGACAAGACCGACGTGCCGGCCCGCATCGTCGCCAGCGCGCCCTGCGACGATCTCGCCGTGGTCGAGCTGACCGAGGTTCCCAGCGGGGTCAGGCAGATGGCGCTGGGCAACAGCGACGCCCTGCGGCCTGGCGCTCAGGTCACCGCCCTCGGCTACCCCGAAAGCGTCCAGAACCCGGAGGAGGAGACCGTCGTATCGACCACCGGCTCGGTCTCGGCCGTGGACATCTCGACCCAGATCTCCCCCACGCTCCCCAACTACCCCTCGCTGATCCAGCACCAGGCGACGATCAATCCCGGCAACTCGGGCGGACCGCTGGTCAACAAGTTCGGGGAGCTGGTGGGCATCAACACCCTGGTCTACTCGGGGCTGCGGGGCGAGGTCCAGAACCAGAGCTATGCGATCTCGATCAACCACGTCAAGCCGCTCCTGCCGGACCTCGAGGCGGGGAAGAGCCGCGCCGACGTCGGCTGGCAGCTCGCGCCGGTGCTGCTGGTGCCGGTCAGCTTCTACAGCGACCAGATCACCCAGGGCGAGGCGACGCGCTACCTGGCCACGGAGGGGTATGAGAAGAACATGTTCGTGCTCAACGTCACCCCGGGCTCGCCCGTGAACAAGGCGGCGATCCACTTCGGCGACCTGATCCAGTCGATCAACGGAACGCCCGTGCAGACGGTCGGCGACGTATGCGACATCGTGCAGTCGGCCGCGCCGGGCAGCGCCCTCAGGGTTGAGGGGCACTACTACTACGCCCGGTTCGGCACGCTCGCCAGCAAGTTCGGCGAGAACATCCTCTGGCACACGAAGTTCCGGGTGCCGTCCGACTGAGCGCGACGCAGCCGTTCGCACGGTCCGGTCCGCCTGTATAACTGGGGCGATGGGCAGGCTTGCGCGGATGCGGAGTCGGTGGGGGCTCGCGCGGCACCAGCAGGCGGGACTCCAGTACCTGGGCATGACGCTCCTCGGCCGCGGCGCCGTCTTCTGCGGGCTCCTGGTCGCCGCCGCCGTGCTCCCGTCGGGCGGCTACGCGACCTTCGCCCTCGCCTACCAGATCGCCCTGTTCGTGAGCTACCAGGTCGCATACCCGATCAACGTCGCCGGCTACCGGTTGGGTGCCGAGGCCGAGTGGAGGGCGATCCTCAAGCGGATGATCCTGGCGCCCGCCGTCGGAGCCGCCGCCGCCGGCGCGATCGCCGCCGCCCTGCTGGAGGACCCGAGCGGCTTCCTGGTGGTCATGGTGGCGATCTACGGTGGCTCGGCGACCCTGGCGGTGGTCGGCCTCGGGCAGGCGCAGGCCTACGGCAGGGCGCTCAGCTTCGCCCGCTGGAACGCCTACGGGTCCCTCCTCTTCCTGGCCCTGGTGGGGCTGGTCTCCACCCCGAGCGAGGCCCTGCTCGCCGCCTCGATCGGGATGGTCGTCGCCCCGCTGATGCTCGCCGGGCGGGGCGGGCTGACGGGTTCCTCGAGCGGGCAGTCCTCGATGGGGCGCCCGGAGGCCACCGTGTTCCTCGCCAACCTCGCGTTCGGCTTCGCCTCGGTCGTCTTCCTGAGCATGATCGACACCGACCTGGCGGGGAACGCCGCCGACCGAGTCGCGCTCCTCTTCACCTTCCTCCAGGCGGCGCTGATGCTGCCGATGCAGCTGCTCTCCCTGATGCAGCCGAGACTGACGGCGGAGCGATTGAGCGATGGGCTGGAGCACGCCTTCGTCGAGACCCAGGCCGGGATCACGATGATGATGATGTGCGGCGGCCTGGTGCTGGCGGCGGCCCTCTCGCTGTCCGGCTGGACGAGCTGGGCGGTGGCCGCCCCGCTGGCGATCAGCGTGATGCCGGTTGCCCTGGGGCTGGCGAGCGCCAACGGGCTGATGGTCGCCGAAGGGCCGTCGCTTCGCCTGATCTTCGGGCCGCTGGTCTTCGTCTCGACGCTGATCGCCGCCTCCTTCGCGCTGGGCGGCGACGCCGACCCGAGGCTGCTGACCGTCGCCTGGCTCGGCTCCGCCGTGCTCGGCAGCGTGGTCCAGGCGCTCTTCCTCGGCAGGCGCGACAACGCGGTCTGGCTCGCGGCAGGGCTTCTCGCCGGTGCCGCCTGCGTGGGCCTCGGGATGATCACCGCCGCCCTCGGTGGCATCGCGGCGATCGGCCTCCTGGTGGCCGGGAGCGGCGTGGCGCGCAACTCGGTCGCCCAGGCGACGCGGTTCGTGGCGGTCCACCGGTAGGCGGTCGGGAGGCACCGCCCGGGGCTCAGGCGAACGCGGGCCAGGGCGGCACCGAGCCCAGCAGCGCGGGAAGCCGGCCGACGTCCTCGCGAAAGACCTCGAGCAGGAACTCGCGGTCCGAGTCGGAGAGGCCCGGCTTGGGCGAGGTCCTGGTCAGCGAGTCCTTCGCCCTCGCCCGCAGGTCGCGGGGCAGGATCCGGCGGGAAAGCCGCCGGACGACGCCGCTGGTGAAGACCCGCCGGGCGAGGCGCGACCTCGGGACCCTGTGAGGGTTGTGCGCCTCGGGCGAGAGCGAGCGGGCGTGGCTCGTCGAGACGTTCAGGAAGGCCAGGACGTCCTCGACGACCGCGATCGGGTCCTCCTTGAGCCTCTCGAAGAAGACGACCATCAGGTCCTCCCCGAAGGTCTCCTGGTAGCGGCGGACGGGCTCGGCGTAGAGGCCGGTCCGCACGTAGAGATGGGCAGCTCCCCAGCCGCCCTCTTCACGCCCCGACAGCTCGTCCTCAAGCGCCTCGCGGAAGCCCCGATCCTCGATTCCGTCCCGGGTGTCGGCGAGGAAATGCGAGTAAGCCCGCTCGACGGGATCCCGTAGCGCGATCACGGCCTTCGAATCCGGGCAGGCCCGGCGGATCCGCCCCGCCGCCTCCGGGACGGTCAGGTAGGAGGTGCTCGACTCGCCGCGGACTGGCTTGTCCCCGCCTGCCCTGAAGAGCGCCAGGTAGTCCTTCTCGTCGTCAACCGTGGGCAGGAAGGCCCGGCGGCGCTCGCTGGGCTGGAGCCTCGAGAAGTAGTGGGGCTCCTTGACCGCCGACATGAAGATGTCGGGGTGGTCGCCGAGGTAGGCGTGCAGGGAGGTGGTGCCGGCCTTCGCGGCGCCGACGATGAAGAGGTTCGGCCAGAGGTCGGTCATCTCACGGGTGTCCCTGCCGTGGAGGCCGGACCCGCTCTCGGCCGACGGGCCTGGCAGGCGACCTGCGGGGCCAGATTAGCGGATGCAACACTGCGCCCGGGCCGCAGGACGGGCGCCGGGGAGCAGTAGTATCGGGCTCCGCGCACCTCGACTCCGTCGTCCAGCAGGGAACAGATTGCGGGGTCGCACACTCGGCTCCCGCCGCGCGTTGCGGTCGCCAAGGAATGACAGCAGACGGAAGCTCGACCAACGAGGTGAATGCCGAGGCGCCCGGCGCAGCGGGCGGGCGCGGCGGCGCGCACCCTGCCGGGACGCACGGATGCCGGCTCTCCTGGCTCTCGAGCCCGGTGTCGATCGGCCTGCTGGCGCTGGCGGCGCTGGCCGCCGGGGTCGGCGGGCAGCTGATCGCCGCCGCTCAGGACCGCGGCAACCTGGTCTCGCCGTCGATCGCCCTGGACCGCCACGGTCTCGGGACGGTGGCCTGGACGGAGGTCGCCTCTCCCGGGATCCGGGTCGCCCAGGAGAGCAGGCCCGGCGCGTGGACGCCGCCGGCCCTGATCGACCCCGCCGGCGGGCCGGGAAGCGTGGCGGTCGGCGGGGGAGGGCTCGCCCACGTCGCCTACGTCAGCGACGCCGGACTCCGGATCGCCGACCAGGTCCGGTCCCCGGCCTCCGGTCCGCCCCGCTTCTCCCGCCGCACGATCGATCCCCGGGGGGTCGGCCGGCCCTCGCTGGCGATCACCCCGGCGGGCAGGGAAGCGATCGTCTACCAGACGAGCTCGGGGCTGCGGGTCGCCCTGCAGGGACGACGGGGAGGGTGGAGGATCGTCCGCTCCGCGCTGGCGGCTCCAGATCCGCAGATCGCCTCGGCCGCGAGGCGGCTGGTGGTGGCCGGTTTGCAGGACTACGGGGTCGGCATCCTCCAGGCCCGCCCCGGCCGGATGCGCCAGGGCCTCGGCTTCGCGACGCTCGGCTCGATCCGGATCGGCGGGCGTCCCGGCGATTTCGACCTGACGACGGAACGCGGAGCCCCCCTGGTTGCCTTCGCTCGCCACCAGGGCCAGCTGCTGCTGGTGGCACGCCCGGCCCAGGGCGGCTTCCCGGTTCCAGTCGCCGCCACTG
Organism: Solirubrobacterales bacterium; assembly: GCA_046330315.1. Taxonomy (GTDB): domain Bacteria; phylum Actinomycetota; class Thermoleophilia; order Solirubrobacterales; family 70-9; genus JAXLSZ01. Next base: position 206,915 of record JAXLSZ010000010.1, on the reverse strand, counting down.
CGGGGGTCGGCGGGTTCGCGTCCATATCGGGCACCCCCCGCGGCCGCGCGGTCGTCCTCTCCGTGGACCCGCGCTTCAGGGTCCTCAGGCTCTCGGTCCTCGACGGCGAGTCGCGCCTTGGCGACCTCTCCCTGACCCAGGGACAGGAGGGGGAGGTGGCGATCGAGCGCGACGGCTCGCGCGCCGAGGTGGCCTACTGGGACCCGGGGGGGCGCGAGCTGATGGTCGCGAGCGTCGGCTTGAGGCGGGAGCTCAGCCCCTACGCGGCGCGTCCGGCCGATGCGAGGACGGCGGCGATATCCACCATCCAGAAGTCCTTCCCGTCCGACGGCAAGGCCGCGATCTGGCTCTCCTGCCTCGCACTGCTCCTGACCATCGTGGCCGGGCTGGCCGCGGTATCCAGGCGGCGCCGGGGCATGCGCCTGCTCCCTTTCGCGGTCGTGCTCGCGGTCTTCCTCGTCTTCGCCGCCCGGGGCGCGTACGTGGCGCAGACGGGGATCTACGGGATCCCGCCCAACGCCCTGATGACCCTGGACCGCGATGGAGTGAAGGCGACCGTCGACGCCCTCTCGATCCTCTGCGGAGCGGTGGTCGTGCTCGGTGCGGTCGGGTGGGCGCTGCCGGCGGGCTGGCACGGCCGCCTCCTCGAGAGGGCGTCCGCGGTGCGCCTTCCGTCCAGGCGCGGAGCCGCGGTCGCGCTCGCCCTCTTCACCGTCCTCTCCCTGGCCGCCGCCGCCTCGGTCCTCCAGGCCGAGGGCCTGGACGCGATCCTCAAGCTCCGCCAGACCGCCTTCGCCGACCAGGGCTACAAGTTCGCGCTGCTGATGACCGCGGCGGCAGCCTGGCTGGTCTACTTCGCGGTGGTCGGCTGGCCCCCGGGCCGGCGGGAGCGCCTGATCCTGGTCGGCACCGCCCTGGTGGCGCTGCTGCCCCTGCTGATCAGCGGCTCCCGCACCGCGCTGATCCTCGGGTTCCTCGTCCCGATCGTGCTGCTCGTGCACCTGCTCGTGCGGCCGCTGAGAGCGCGCACCGTGGCGATCGGGCTGATCTGCCTGCTGGCCTTCGCGGTCGGGGCCCGGCAGGCGACCCGCGGTGGCACCACCAGTGTCTACCTGAAGCAGGCCGCCCCCGGCACGGAGTTGGACACCGGGGCGGTGACCGCGTTTCGCCCGGCGCTCGGCTGGACGGAGGCCGCGGGGCTCGACGGGTTCATCCTGGTGCGGAGCGAGTACCTCCCGCAGTTCGGCACCAACCCCGGGCTGACCGCCGGCGCCTTCGCCGGGATCCCGGTGCCGCGGGCGATCTGGCCCTCGAAGCCGAAGAGCGCCATGGACACCTTCTCCAGCCGGCTCAACCCGTGGGACTTCGCAATCTCGAGGGTCGGCCAGACAACCACCCTGGCCGGGGAGTTCACGATGAACTGGGGCCTCGCCGGGGTCTTCCTCGGGTTCGGCCTCTTCGCGGTCATTCTCTGCCTGGGCGGCGAGCTGCTGGCCGGCACCGCGGGGACGGTCGGGATCCTCGTCGCGGCGGTCCTGGTGCCGCGCACCGCCGCGGCGGTGTGGGGGGACTCGTTCAGCGCCGGGTGGGGCGCCATCGTGATCGTGCTGACCTTCGTGGCGGCGGTCGGCGTGGGCAGGCTGGCCGATCGGTTCCGCGCTCAGCGCAGCAGCGTCGCGTAGGCCCCGAGGAGCGCCTCGCCCATCGGCTCCCAGGCGAGCGTGCGGCGGAACTCGGCGGCGCGCTCGCGGTCGGGTCCGCGCTCCAGCGCGCGCTCGATGGCGCCTCGGAGGGCGGCCTCGCCGTCCCGCGGGGACCAGTAGACCGCCCAGTCGCCCAGGTACTCCGAGGTGTGGCCGTGCGTCGTGGTGACGACCCGGCATCCCGCCACCGCCGCCTCGAGATCGACCAGCGGCGCGACCTCGAACCAGCTGGCCAGCACGTGCGCGCGGGCCGCTCGGTAGAGGGGAAGGATCTGCTCGTGCGGGAGCTCGGGGATCCAGCGCTGCAGCCGGCTCGACTCGACGTAGCGCTCGAACTCCTCGACGTAGCCGGCGTGCCGGGGGTTCGGCTCCCCGATGAAGACCCCCGGAACGCCCAGCGACTCGAGCGCGCGGGCCACCGCGACCTGTCCCTTGCGCGCCTCGATTCTCCCGACGCTCAGCACGAAGCCGTCCGGCAGCCCCTCCACGGCCGGCTCGGCGTCGGACCACTCGGCACCGTTGGGGACGAGGTAGGTCGGCCGCGGCTGCGGCGCCAGGTCCTCCTGGAGCGAGACCTGCTCTCCGTTGGCGAGCAGGAACCAGGCGTCGCAGCTGTCGAGGATCCGCCGCTGGGCGCGCGCGACGCCACCGATCATCTGGCGGGCGGCCTCGGGGAGCAGCCGCGGGCGGCTGCGGGCGAGGAAGAGGTTGCGGAGCCGCTCGTAGCCGTCCTGGCTGGTCACCGAGGCGGCGAGCCGGGCAAGGCCGCTGCGCTCCGAGGCCGGAAGGCTGCTGACCCAGCGCCGGCGGTGGTGGATCGGGGAGACCACCACGCGGCGGGCGAAGCGCTGGGCGAGGCCGAGCTGGTAGGCGGTCTCCACCGTCCAGTCGAGGTTGGAGAGGTGGGCGATGTCGAAGGGCTCCTCGAGCTCCTCGAGCGAGGCGTGGAAGACGGCGGTCCCGCCCGCCGCCTCGACGGCCTCCGCGTACATGCGGATCTGCTTGGCGGCACCGCTGACCGCGTCGCCCTCGTCCTGGGTGCGCACCAGGTAGACCACGCGAAGGCCCTCCTCGATCGGGGGCAATTCGTGTCTGTGGTCGGCTATCTGCTGGCCGAGGAGCAAGCTTCCCTTCCATTCCGCCTGGCCCGGAGGCCCCGGTCCCCGGAGCCGGGTTTCGGGCCGCAGGGTAGTTGATGGCAGGGGAGCCCGCTGCCTCGCCGGCCCTACTTGACCACGATCGTCCCGTACATGCCCGCCTTGTAGTGACCCGGCAGGTTGCAGTACATGACGTATCGGCCGGACGGCAGATCGAAGGTGCCGGTCTTGCTCTCGCCGGGCTTCACGTCGGCTATCTCACCCGGAGCGTGGCCGGATTTCTCGAACTTCTCCTCGTTGACCTCGCCGTTGGGCAGGGTGGGGAGCTTGGATGCGGGCAGGTCCGTCCGCGCCAGGACCAGCTCGTGGGCCACCGCGCCCCTGTTGGGGGCGGCGATCGTCACCCTCCCGGCCCCGGCGACCGCGTTGGCGGGCTTGAAGTAGAACTCGCCCATCGAGATCGTCAGCTTCCTGGCGGGAGCGGCCGTGGTCGTCTCGGTGCCCCCGCCCCCGCCGCATCCTCCGAGCAGGAGGGGTGCAATTCCCAGCAGGGCAATGCCGACGGTGGCCTTCGATCCGCCACCGGACCTCCCAGGGTTCATCGTGTGCTTCAAGTGGTCTCCTTTCCGTCAGGGGCCGCAAGGCTAGGCGCTCCCGCTCGTCCTCCATCCGGGTCGCGCCACATCCATTTGTGGTGCGTTTCCGCCAAGGGGCCCCTGGCGCGAAGGGGGTTGGGCAGAGCGCCGCCGGCGCGGGTCAGGCCGCCCGCACGAACGTGCCCCGCTCCCCCGCGGCGACCAGGCGGGCCTCGCCGAGCGCCCCGATCGCGGCGGGCTTACCGGTCGCCTCGACGAAGCGGCAGGCGGCCTCGACCTTGGGCCCGATCGTCCCCGCCTCGAACTCGTGGGAGCGCAGCTCCTCGGGGGTGGTGCGGCCGATCGGGCGCTCCCCGCCGGTCCCGAACCCGAGCCTCACCGCATCCACGTCGGTCAGCATCAGCAGAAGGTCGGCGCCGAGGCGCCGCGCGAGCAGCGCCGCGGTGAGGTCCTTGTCCACCACCGCCTCGACGCCGCGGAACCCCCCGTCCTCGTCGATGGTCACGGGGATCCCGCCCCCGCCCGCGCAGATCAGCAGGACCCCGGCGTCGAGGAGGAGGCGGAGCCCGGCGAGCTGGACCAGGGCCTCCGGCTCGGGGGAGGGGACCAGGCGCCTGACCCCGGCGCCGTCGGGCCCCATCGTCCAGCCGCGCTCGGCTCCGAGCCGGGCCCCCTCCTCCATCCCGTAGACCGGGCCGACCGGCTTCGTGGGCCGCTCGAAGGCGGCGTCCTCCGGGTTGACCACGACCTCGGTGAGCACGGTGATCAGCTCGCGGCCCGGCAGCGCGTTGCGCAGGGCGACCTCCAGCATGTAGCCGATCATCCCCTCGCTCTCGGCTCCGAGCACGTCGAGCGGATACGGGGGGACCTCCGGGTAGCTCTCGCTCTGCAGCGCGAGCAGTCCGACCTGCGGCCCGTTCCCGTGGGTGACGACGACCTCGTCGCGCTTCGCGATCGAGGCGATGCCCCCCGCCGCAGCCTCCAGGTGACGGCGCTGGGTGACCGCGTCGGCCTGCTCGCCGCGGCGAAGCAGGGCGTTTCCGCCGAGCGCGATCAGGATCCTCATGCGGCCCTCACGAGCAAAGGGTGGGCCCGGGCGGGGAGCCGGGGCATCGGCATCGGGCCACATTCCCGGTTTCGGTCTATCCCTGTTGAGCCGATCCGGCGCAGGTGCGAGGGTGGGCCGGATGCCCGGGAAGGAGAATGCCGTGGACGGGGCGATCACGATCGTCCTCGCCGACGACCACGCGGTCGTCCGCGGAGGCCTGAAGATGCTCCTCGACGCCGAGCCCGACCTCGACGTGATCGCCGAGACCGAGGATCGGCGCAGCACCCAGCGGACCGTTCGCCTGCGCCGCCCCCGCGTCCTCGTCCTCGACCTGAGGATGCCCGGAGCCTCCCCCTCGACCGACATCCCCGGCTACCTGGAGCTGAGCCCCGAGACGGCGATCGTCGTCCTCACCATGGACGACGACCCGATCACCGCGAGGGAGATGCTGAGGGCCGGCGCCAGCGGCTACGTGCTCAAGCAATCGGCCGAGCGCCAGCTCGTGGAGGCGATCCGGGCCGCGGCCGCGGGACGCGCCTACATCAACCCCGAGCTCGGGGCGGAGCTTGCGAAGGGAGCCGAGGACCCCCTCGAGAGGCTCAGCGACCGCGAGCGCAAGCTGCTCGAGCTCGCCGCCCTCGGCCACACCAACAAGGAGATCGGCGAGAGGCTTCACTTCAGCACCCGGGCGGTCGAGGTGAAGCGGAGCAGGCTTCAGAAGACCCTCGGCATCGAGAGCCGCACCGCGCTGGTCCGCTTCGCCCTCGAGCACCGTCTGATCGAGGCCGACGGCGAGGAGGAGACCGGCTAGCGGCCCATCAGCCCGTGGTCGAGCGCGTAGCGCACCAGCTCGGCCCGGCTCTGGATCCCGAGCTTCTGCTGGATGTGGATCCTGTGTGACTCGACGGTCCTCGAGCTGAGCCCCAGCGAGTCCGCGATCTCCTTGTTGGTGTGCCCCAGCGCCACCAGGCCGAGGACCTGGCGCTCTCGCGGGGTGAGCCCGTCCCGGCCCGCCGGCTGCGGCTCGCGCTCCAGCCGCGCCTGCACGGCCGGCTCGACATGGGTGGCGCCATCGGCGGCGGCCCTCACCGCATCGACCAGCTCCGAGGCCGCCGATGCCTTGAGCAGGAAACCGGTCGCCCCGGCCTCCAGCGCGCGCCGCGCCACCTCGGGATCGTCGTGCATCGTGGCGACCACGATCCTCGTGCCGGGGGAGTCCTCGAGGATCCGCGGGATCGATTCCAGGCTCGACTCCTCGCGCAGGCTGAGGTCGAGGACGAGGACGTCGGGCCGAAGCTCGGAGGCGAGGCGGAGCGTCCCGGCCAGGTCGGCTGCCTCGGCCTCCACCTCGAGGCCGCGCTCGGCCTCCAGCAGGGCCCGCATCGCGCTGCGCACGACCTCGTGATCGTCGGCGACGACGATGCGCACCGCGGGGCGCCTAGACGGCATCCTCGGCTCCACCCGCCGGCACGCGCGCGACGACCGTCGTCCCGGCGCCGGGCTCCGAACGCATCTCCAGCGAGCCGCCGAGAAGCTCGATGCGCTCCCGCATCCCGTTCAGGCCGACGCCGGCGGGGGTGGCATCGACGTCGAACCCGTCCCCGTCGTCCTCGACCACAAGCCTCACCGACCCGTCATCCGGCGCCGCCTCGACCCGGACCCTCGAGGCCCCGGCGTGCTTGACGACGTTGTTCAGGGACTCCTGGACCAGCCGGTAGATGGCCCGTTCGTGGTCGGCGGGGAAGTCGGAGCGCAGCGAGATCTCGGTCTCCACCCGGAAGCTCCCCCGCTCGGCGCTCTCCTCCGCCAGGGACTCCAGGGCGCGATCCAGCCCGAGCGTCTCCAGGGGGATCGGGCGGAGCTCTCCGATCAGTCGCGACAGCGCGGTGATCTCCCGCTCCATCCCGTCCACGGCGTCCTGGGCGGCCCGGGCCACCGCGGCGGGATCGTCCTCGCGCGAGCGCAGCGCGGCGGCCAGGCGGATGCGGATCGCCGCGAGCTGCTGAAGAGTCTCGTCGTGGAGCTCGTGCGCCCAGTGGTGGCGCTCCAGCTCGGAGGCCTCGATGCGGTCCCGCAGGCGCTGCTGCTCGACCTTCTGCGCGGTCTCGACTGCCGTGGAGGCGCTCGAGGCGAAGGCGCGCAGCAGGCGCGTGTCCTCCTCGTCGAACCCCGGCCCGCCGGGGGCGCGGTCGCAGGCGACCAGGACCCCGAGCCCGGTCCCGTGCGACTGGAGCGGGATCAGCAGCGCCTCCTCGGCGCCGAGCTGCTCGCGCAGCCCGTGCTCGGGGGCTGCCGGCTCCCCGGACAGGCGGCGCGCCGCGAGGGTTCGGACGGTGGCCCCCAGCTCGGTGCCCTCGAGCGGGTGAGCGACACGTCGCGCCCGCCCGCCGGTGCAGGCGGCCATCACCAGCCGCTCGCCCCGCCGCAGGTAGACGGCGACCGTCGCGGCCTCGACCAGCGCCCGCGCGCGCTTGGCGATCAGCTCGAGGATCCGGGTCAGGTCGGTCTCGGAGTCCAGCGCCTCGGTGATGTCCATCGAGGCCTCGACCTGGCGCAGCGCCCGGGCGAGCTCGACCTCGCGCCGGCTGAGGTCGGCGTAGACGCGGGCGTGCTCGATCGCGATCCCGGCCCAGGCGGCGAGGGTCTCGGCCGCCTCCTCGTCGTCGGGGCCGAACTCGGCGGCGCCGTCCTTCTCGGCCATGTAGAGGTTGCCGTAGGCCTCGCCCCGGACCAGGATCGGCACGCCGAGGAAGGAGGCCATCGGGGGATGGTGGGGGGGGAAGCCGAAGGAGCGCGGGTGTGAGGAGACGTCGGCCAGCCGCAGCGGGACGGGGTTCCGGGTCAGCTCGCCGAGCACGCCCCGGCCCCGCGGCGTGGCGCCGATCCTCCGCGCCGTCTCGGGGTCCATTCCGGAGTGGACGAAGCTGACCAGCTCCCCCCGGTCGGGGGCGAGGACTCCGAGGGCCGCGTAGCGGGCCCCGGTGATCTCCCGGGCGGCCTCGGCGACCGACTCCAGGACCTCCTCGAGCTCGAGCGGGGCGAGGACCCCTCGGCCAACGTCGATCAGTCGCTTGAGTCGGAGCGGGTCGTCCATGGAAGCCCCGCCGCGGCGGGGCGCCAAGCTTACGTCTCCGGGGCCGGATCCTCGGAGTCGTCCCGCGGCTCCTCGCCGCCCTCCTCGTAGAGGCTCTCCGCCGCGAGCTCCTGGCCGCGCTCGCTCCACAGCTTGACCTCGAGGTAGATCTCGTCCCCGAAGCCGACCACGGCGTCGAGGGCGAGCAGCGTGAAGCGATCGCTGGAAACCGGCTCCTGGTCCACCGTCGCCTCGGCCAGCTCCGCGGTCGCGGCGACGGCGCCCCTGACCAGGGGGCGCCCCCAGACCAGGGTGACGTCGCCGGCTCGCCCGGCCTCCCCGCGCCAGCGGCCGATCACGTCGTCGTTGAGGTCGATCCGCCAGCCCGGGTTCTGCTCGGCGAGGACGTCGGTGAAGTCGGCGGCGGCCCGCAGGTCGCGGGGCTCGCTGCCCTCGGGCTGCTCGTAGGAGACGTGCCCGAAGAACTCCAGATCGCCACCGGGCCCGCCCGCCCTCGCCGTGGCCGGCACCCAGACCCGCCCTCCCCAGGCGCGCTCGGGGAACCAGCTCACCTCGGCCGGGGTCTCGGTCTCCTGCGGGAGGTCCGCGACGGCCATGCAGCTCTCCAGGAACGGGCCGGCGAGCCGCTCGGCGAAGCGGCCGTGCGGGATCCCCTCCTGGGAGCTGTCGGCGACGAAGCGCGGGATCGGGCGGGGGTCGGGCGGCACGCGGGCAACCCTACCCGTCGATGCGATCGGGCAGGCCGGCGGCCGCGCTGTCCGGCGCGGGCAACCCTACCCCGCGATGCAATCGCGCAGGTCCGCGGCCGCCCTCTCCGGCGGGTAGACGTTGATGTCGACCCCGCTGGACAGCTCGAACCCTGCCGCCACCGTGAGCCGGGGCACGATGTCCAGGTGCCAGCGGAAGTCCTCGGTGCCGCGCGGCGCGGTCCGGACCCAGAGGTTGAGCTCGGGGGAGCCGTCGAAGCGGCGGGCCAGCGCGCGCAGGGCGAGGCCGAGCATCGCGGCTCCCCCCTCGCCGTCCTCGAAGCGGGGGCTGGCTGCGGCTCTCGGCACCAACCTCATCTCGAACGGCGAGCGGGAGGCCCAGGGGCAGATCAGCGCCGCCTCGTCGTCGATCGCCACCAGGCGCTCGGAGCGGCGCACCTCCTCGACGAGGATGTCGCCGAGCAGATCCCCGCCCGCGGTCCGCTCCCGATAGGCGCCGACCCGCTCGCGCTCGCGGGCGAGCGCCGGAGGCACGAAGGGGAGCGCGTAGAGCTGGGCGTGGGTGTGCTCGATCGAGGCGCCGGCCCCGCCGCCCTCGTTGACGATCAGGGCGACGCTCGCCGCCCCGCGGTGGCTTCGCATCCGCTCGCGCCAGGCGCCGATCGCGACCCCGAGCTGGTCCGCCTCGAGCTCGGCCAGGGCGGTCGCGTGCCGCGGGGCGTTGACGATCACCTCGTGCGCCCCCTCGGCGGGGCGCGAGGCGAACAGGCCGGGCTCGGTCCCTCGCGAGGAGGCGCGCAGCGGGTCCGCCGAGCTTCCGAAGGCGCTGTCGGGCCCCGCGCCGGCCGGGGCGGAGGCGTCGGGTCCCGCGCCGGCCGGGGCGGAGGCCCCGCCTCCCTCGCCGGAGAGGGCGGGGTAGAGGTTGGGCACGGCCCGTGCCAGCCACCCGGGCGTGTCGGGAGCGCGGTCCTCGGGGCCGACGGCGTAGGTCTCGGGCGGGGTGCGGGACTCCGCGCCCTCGCAGAACGGGCACCCCTGCGGCTCGGCGGCGGCCCGGCGCGGGCCGCTGAAGCGGTCGGGCCGGTCGGCCCGCCCCGGGGCGAGGATGGCCCGCATCCCGGTCAGCTGGTCGATCCGTATCTCGGGCGATTCCATGCTCGCCCCGGCGAGTCTAGGAGCGGGAGGGAGGGAGGTCGCCCTCGATGTTGTCGAGGGTCGGCTTGGGCCGCTGGCGCGGAGGGGGTGGTGGCGGCGGCTTCGGCCGATCCGCCGGCTCGGCCTCGTCGAGGCCGAGGAAGGGCTTGATCATGTCCATCGGCAGCGGGAAGACCACGGTGGTGTTCTGGTTGGTGCCGATCTCCAGCAGGGTCTGCAGGTAGCGGAGCTGCAGGGACGCGGGGTTGACCGAGATGATGTCGGCGGCGTCGGCGAGCTTCTGGGCGGCCTGGTACTCGCCCTCGGAGTTGATGATCTTCGCCCGCCTCTCGCGCTCGGCCTCGGCCTGCCGGGCCATCGCGCGCTGCATCTGCTCGGGGATCTCGACGTCCTTGATCTCGACCGTGGTCACCTTCACCCCCCAGGGCTCGGTCTGCTCGTCGATGATCTTCTGGAGGTCCTCGTTGAGGCGCTCCCGCTCGGAGAGGAGCTGGTCGAGCTCGGCCTTGCCCAGCACCGAGCGCAGCGCCGTCTGGGAGATCTGCGAGGTGGCCAGGAGGAAGTTCTCGACCTCGACGATCGCCCGGTTGGGGTCCACCACCCGGAAGTAGGCAACGGCGTTGACCCGGGAGGGGACGTTGTCGCGGGTGATCACCTCCTGCGGCGGGATGTTCAGGGTGATCGTCCGCAGGTCGACCCGGACCATCCGGTCGACGATCGGGATCAGCAGGATCAGGCCCGGCCCCTTCTGGGCGATCAGCCGCCCGAGCCGGAAGATCACGCCCCGCTCGTACTCGCGCAGGATCTTGATCGCCGAGGCCAGCAGCACCACGACCACCAGCGCGATCACCACCACGACGCCGATCGCTACCGCCACTGTTCCGCTCCTTCGTCCGCTTCGCCGGCCGGGACGACCACCAGGGTCAGCCCCTCCACCGCTTCCACCCTGACTCTACCCCCCGCCGGGAGCGGGCCAGAGCGCTCGGCCAGGCGGGCACGCCAGAGAGCCCCCTCGACGAAGACCTGGCCCTCGGGGTCGAGCCTCGAGCGGACCTCGCCGATCTCGCCGACAAGCTCCTCGCTCCCGGTGCGGACCGGTTCCCGCCTGGCCCTGGCGACGCGGCTGATCACCAGCGCGAGGAGCAGCCCGAGAACGGTTCCGATCGCGATCACCGCGGGCACCGAGACGCCGGGTGCCCCGCCGGCGTCGAAGAGGAGCAGCCCCGAGAGCACGAGGGCGACGATCCCCCCCGCCGCCAGGACCCCGTGGGAGTAGACGTGGGCCTCGGCGACGAAGAGCGCCACCGCCAGCGCCAGCAGCGCGACGCCGGCGACATTGACCGGGAGCTGTGCGGTTCCGTAGAGGCCCAGCAGCAGGGAGATGGCGCCGACCACGCCGGGGACGACGGCCCCCGGGCTGAACAGCTCGATCCCCAGGCCGATCAGCCCCACGGTGAGCAGCAGATAGGCGATCGTGGGGTTGACCAGCAGGCCGAGCAGCTGGTAGCGGAGCGGCGTGTCGTGAGACTCGATCGGAAGCCCGGCGGTGCGCAGCACCCGGGCCTTCGGCCCACTGGTCCCGAACCCGTCGGCGGCGCGAAGGAGGGCCCGTTCGCCGGGCGCCACGAAGTCGATGAAGCCGGCCGCGAGGGCCTCGGCGGCGGTGACGTTGACCGCCCGGCGCACCATCCGCTCCCCGAGATCGGGGTTGCGGCCGTGGGAGGCGGCGAGCGCCCGCATGTAGGCGGCCGCGTCGTTGCGGATCTTGCGGCCCAGGACCTCGTCCCCGGAGCCCGGCCCGATGGCGATCGGGGTGGCGGACCCGATGTTGGTCTGGGGGGCCATCGCGGCGACGTCACCGGCCTGGGTGATGTAAACGCCGGCCGAGGCCGCCCTGGCGCCGTCCGGGCTGACGTAGACGAGCACCGGCATCGGCGCCGCCAGGATGTCCTTGACGATCTCCCGCAGGGAGACGTCGAGGCCCCCCGGGGTGTCGAGCCGGACGATCGTCACCGTCGCCCCCTCGTCGGCCGCCTCGGAGAGGGCGTGGCCTGCCCAGGAGGCCGTGGCCGGGGAGATCTCGCCGCTCAGCTCGAAGGAGTAGGCGAACCGGTGCGCCTGCCCGGCGCCCGCCGTCGCGGCGAGCGCGAGCGCCCCTGCGGCGAGGGCCAGGAGAAGCGCGGAGGCGGCCACGGCGAGCCCGATCCGGCGGGGACGGCGTCGCTCGGGGATCCCGGGCGCGGTCACGGCCGCTCGGGGTCAGCCGCCCAGGGCGTAGCGGCGGAGGTCGGCGGCGAGATCGGCCTCGCTCGCGTAGCCGCCCTGCCTGAGGTAGACCTGCTTGCCCGCGGCGTCGTAGAAGGCGGTGGAGGGGAAGCCCAGCGTCGCGTTCAGCGTCCCGGCGATCTCCTGGTCGGGGTCCGTGTAGCTGGGGTAGGGGACGGGGTACTCGCCCAGGAACGTCCTGGCCGCGTCGTCGGAGTCCTGCGAGTTGACGCCCAGGAAGGCGACCCGCTTGCCGAAGCGGGCCGAGGCCTGCTGGAGGTAGGGGAACTCGGCCCGGCAGGGCCCGCACCATGAGGCCCACTTGTTGACCACCACCGGGTATCCGCTCAGGCCCTCGAGCCGGCGCTCGAAGGCGTCGTTGCCCCCCCCGAGCAGTTCGTTGCCCTGCGAATAGAGCGAGGCGAGGGGCTTCGGTGCGCCCTTCAGGGCCACCGCATAGTCCGGATGGGCGCCACCGTAATCTCCGCCGCCCGCGCCCGACCCGCAGCCGGCCGCCAGCGCCACCAGGAGCGCCAGGGTCGCTGCAACGAATGCGTTACGGGCGGCTCTGCTCACGTCGATCTCTTTAGTACGATAGGCGGGCTCGCTACGCAGCGGGCCTGGAGAGCGCGGGGGGACGGCTGGGACCGACCTCCGCTCAACCTCACACCTGATCGCCCCGGTGCGCTTCTCGTTCCAACGGGGCCGAAAGCCAAGCCTTCATGGCCGACACCAGCGAGATTGCCGCGAGCGCGGCAGTTCCCTCAAGCGCCGACCTCGAGCGGGCCGAGAGGTTCGCGCGCGAGTCGATGCTGCTCGACGGCGAGGGCCCCGAGGCGCTGGTGCCGGGCACCGCCCGGCGCAGCGCGCTCGACGCCGCCCTGGCGGAGATCGAGGCCGGGGCCGAGGAGCCCTCGATCGAGTGGCGGCGCCGGTTCTCCCTGCTGCTCGGGCTCGAGCGGCTTCTCGCCGAGGACCCGCCGACCCTGCGCGACGGCGCCGAGCTCTCCCTCCACCAGGTGGACGCCCTCTCGGGCACCCTCACCGAGCTGATCGCCGAGCAGCAGATCGGCGCCGAGAACGGGAGCGCAAACGGGGGAGCCGGCAACGGCCCCGCCGCCGGGCGGCCCTCCCCGGAGCAGGCCTCCGGGGACGACGAGCCGGCCGCCGGCGCGGAGCTCAACGGCGAGGTGGACGACGAGCCGGTCGGGCCCGACGAGGAGCCCGTGGACTGGGTGGACGAGCCCGACACCGACGAGGAGACCATCGACGAGGCGCCCGAGGACCCCGGGGCGGCCCGGCGGTTCTGGTTCGAGCACGCGACCGGCGCCGGGAAGACCGTCGCCGCGGTCGGCTTCATCGAGGCCTCGCGGACCGGCGGCGTGCTGATCCTCACCCACCGGCGCAACCTCGTCGACCAGTTCATCGGCGAGATCTCCGACCGCGGCTACAAGGAGCGGCTGCGCCCACCCCTCCTCGACGGCCGCGACGACGCCGACGGCCCGGTCACGGTCGAGACCTACCAGTGGTTCGTCCGCAACCAGGAGCGGATCTCCGACGCCTACACGATCGTGATCTGCGACGAGGCCCACACCGCGCTCGGCGAGAAGACGAGCGCCTGCATCCGAGCCTGGACCGGCCCGGTCTACATCGGGATGACCGCGACCGGGGCGCTGATCGCCCGCCACGTCGCCGACCTCTTCCCGACCCAGACCTCGCGCTTCGACCTCGCCCAGGCCGCCCGGCGCGGCGTGATCGCGCCGCTTCGCTGCCTGCGCATCCCGCCCGGGCCGGGGGTGCGGACGATCGCCAAGGTCCCGCTGCGCAAGGGAGAGGTGGACCAGGACTTCGACCAGGAAGAGCTCGCCGCGCTGCTCGACCAGGAGCCCTTCAACGTGGCGATCGCAGACCTCTACAAGTCGCGCTTCCGCAAGGTGCCCGGCGTCCTCTACACGGCCGGCGTCCGCCACGCCAACAACGTCGCCAGGGCGTTCCAGGACGCCGGCATCAACGCCAAGGCGGTCTCCGGCGAGACCCCGAAGCGCGAGCTGGCCGAGATCCTCGCCGCCTTCGAGCGCGGGGAGGTCGACGTTCTGTGCAACGCCATGCTGCTCGCCGAGGGCTGGAACTCGCCGCGCGCGACGATCTGCATGCACCTCGCCCCGACCGCCTCGCGCCGCGTCTACCAGCAGCGGGTCGGCCGCGTCACCCGGCGCGCCCCCGGCAAGGAGGCCGGCCTGGTCATCGACTTCGTCCATCCCGCGACCACCCACGACGAGACGATCATCACCCTGCACAGCCTGCTCGACCGCGACGTCTATCGCGGCGGGGCGATCGTCGTCGGCCCGGTGCGGCGCGGCCGCGGCCGGCGGGTCCGGGTGGAGCGGCGGATCGTCCCCGTCTCCGACAGCGCCGAGCGGCGCATGGAGGTCCTGGAGCGCGAGATCTGGCGGATCGCGGTCGAGAACCTCGACTACGCCGAGCAGCACGTCTGGGCGGCGCTGGCCGGCGCCCGGGTCAACCAGCAGGGCTGGCGCCGCGCCAAGGCGATGCTCCAGCACGACCAGTCCAGGGAGCTGCACCGCCGCTTCCTGCTCACCTGCGTGCAGCGCAACCGCACCTCCCAGCTTCGCCTCAAGGCGCTCGGGGAGATCGCCGGGCTGCGCGACCCCGAGGCCTTCGACGACGCCATCGACATCGTCGGCACCTGGGGCCGCGACGAGCGGCGGGCCGGCGTCCGGACCCTGCTCCAGACGCTCACCGAGAACCGGGTCGGGCGCCGCGACCAGGCCCAGGCCTGGGTCTGGAGGCTCGCCTCCTTCAGCCGCGAGCTGCACGAGGAGTACGCGGTGCAGCGCTGGCCGGAGACCAAGCGCCTGCTCGGCCTCCTGGTCAACTCCTCGGGCCGCGCCCACGGGCGCAACGCCCGCCGTCTCGTCCACGCCGCCCGCAACCAGGACCGTCGCCTGGCCGTCTCGCTGCTCGCCGCCGCCGTCGCCCACACCCCGGAGGGCGAGGAGATCCTGCGCGGCGCCAGGATGCGGATGGCCCGCAAGCCCTCGGCGGTGGCGCGCGAGCTGCTCCGCAACTTCCCCAAGGCCGGCCGGCGCCGGCGCAAGCGCAAGCGCTCCGGGGCCGGCAACGGCAAGGCGCCCGGCGCCGGCCCCGGCGAGGGCCAGGAGGTAGAGGCGGTCGAAGGCGGAGGCCCGGAGGTCGAGGCGGCCGGGCCGCCGGAGCCGGGCGAAACCCCGGCGCCCGTCGAGGCGCTCGAGGGCCCGGGCGGCGACTAGGTCGCGCCCGGGGATCCCAGCGACACCTCGCCCGCGCCCAGGCTGAGGCGCTCGCCCCCTGCCTCGACCACGAGGTTCCCCCGCTCGTCCACTCCGGCGGCGGTGCCACGGCCGTCCGGGACAGCGCCTGCCGCCCCGCGCCAGGCGATCTCCCGGCCGGCCAGCGCGTCGCGGTCCGCGAAGGCGCCGAGGATCTGCCCGGGGCCGGACGCCACCCAGCGGCCGAGCGACCGGTTGAGCGCGACCAGGGCCTCCTCGACGCCGGCTCCACCGCCGATCGAGGTCGCGTGGGGCCGCAGCTCCTCGGGGAACTCGCCGTCCGCCACCGAGACGTTGAGCCCCACCCCGATCACCGCCCAGCCGTCCCGGGGCCGGGCTTCGATCAGGACGCCGGCGCACTTGCGGCCCCCGATCCAGACGTCGTTCGGCCACTTCACGAGGCAGTCGCGGTCGGAGACCTCCTCGACCGCGTCGCAGACCGCGAGGGGGACCGCGAGGGGGAGCAGCGAGTGGCGCGGCTCCAGGGGGCGCAGGATCGCCGAGTAGAGCAGCGCCGCGCCGGGCGGGGCGAACCACGAGTGGCCCTGGCGCCCGCGCCCGGCGGTTTGCTCGTCCGCCGTCACCACCGCGCCGCCGGGCGCTCCCTCCGCGGCCAGCTCCCGAGCCACCGTGTTGGTGGAATCGCAGCTCGCCAGGTGGGTGCGCGGTTGCCCGAATCTCACCCGGCCGGCCAGATCACCACCTCGTCGCCCTCCGCCAGGCCGAGCCGCCGCGCCGCGCTCTCGCGGTTCAGCGCCAGCGCCAGCGCCCCGGAGGAGTCGGAGTAGATCAGGGCCTCGCCCGGGCCCACTTCCGCGAAGGAGCGGGCGTAGGGGAGGCGCCGCTCACCCTGGCCCCAGTCCGCGAGGAGGGCGGCGCCCGGCTCGATGAACCGGGGCCGGTCCGCGGCGGGCAGGTCGAGGGCGAGGTTGCCGAATCCGTCCACCGAGGCGACGTGGAGCACCGCCCGGTCCCCCTCCAGCCGTGGCGTCGTGGAGGGCAGCGCCACCAGGGTCGCGGGTTCCAGCGGCTCGCCGGCCTCCTCGAGCGGCGCCCCGCGGGCCAGGGCGGCGGCGACCGGCGCGAAGAGGTCGCGCCCGTGGAAGGTGGAGGAGACCTCGCGCAGGGCGAAGCGGCTCTCCGCGAGGTCGACCGCTGCGACGGCTCCCCCCAGCGTCTCGAGGGCGCCGCCCAGGAGGCCGTTGTCGGGGCCGACCAGCAGCCGGCCCTCCGCTCCGGCCAGCACCGCCACGGCGCGCCTCTCGGAGCCGACCCCCGGGTCGACCACCGCCAGGTGCACCCCGGGCTCGGTGAAGGGGATGGCGCGGGCGAGCATCGCCGAGCCCCGCCGGACGTCGTGCCTCGGCACTCCGTGGGTGAGGTCGACGATCGCCGAGTCGGGAGCCAGCCGGGCAATCACCGAGCGGCAGACCCCGGCGAACTCGTCGGCGTAGCCGTAGTCGGAGAGGAAGGTGATCGGCAGGCTCACGCCCGGCCCGCCGCGTCGAGCAGGAGCGCCTCGACCAGCCCCGCGATGTCGTGGCGCTCCGCCTCGGCGTGCACCTCGAGCCCGCGCTCGCGGGCCGCGGCACTGGTGATCGGCCCGATCGAGATCACCCGCGGCCCGGACGGCGGTTCGCCCCCGATCGCGTCGAGCAGGTTGCGGACGGTCGAGGACGAGGTGAAGGTCAGGTAGTCGGCCTCCCGGGCCGCCTCGAGGGCCGCGGGGTCGGGGGTCTCCCTGACCGTCTCGTAGAGGGCGACGACGTCCACCTTCGCGCCGCGCTCGCGCAGCGCGTCGGGGAGCACGTCGCGGGCCTCCGCCGCCCGGGCCACCAGCACCGGGCGCCCGGCGACGTCGACCGCCTCGAGGGCCTCGGCGAGCGCCTCGGCGACGAAGCGGTCGGGGACGATGTCGGCCGCGATCCCGTACTCGGCCAGCGCCGCCGCGGTGCCGGGGCCGATCGCCGCGACAGTGGCGTTGGCGAGCGCCCGGGCGTCGCGGCCGGCCGCCACCATCGCCTCGAACAGCAGGCGCACGCCGTTGGGGCTGGTCAGGCAGATCAGCGAGTAGGCGTGCAGCGAGGCAACCGCCTCGGTCACCTCAGGGGAGCCGGTCCGCGGCTCGACGCGGATCGCCGGGAGCTCCACGACCTCGGCTCCCAGGCCGCGCAGCTCGGCGGCGAGGCCGCTGGACTGGGCGCGGGCCCTGGTGACGACGACGCGCCGCCCGGCCAGCGGCCTGCGGGCCAGCCAGTCCAGCGCCTCGCGCCGCGCCACGACGGCGCCGATCACGACCAGGGCGGGGGCACCGAGCCCGGCCTCGGACGCCGCGGCAGCGATCCGCCCGAGGGGGGCCGTGACGGTCCGCTGCCCGGCCATGGTGCCTCGCTCGACCACCGCCGCGGGCTCCTCCGGGTCGCGCCCGGCCGCGATCAGCGCGGCGGCGTTGCGTTCCAGCCGCTTCACCCCCATGTAGAAGACCAGGGTCCCGGGGAAGGCGGCGAGCGCCTTCCAGTCGAGCGCCGAGCCCTCCTTGCCGGGATCCTCGTGGCCGGTCAGGAAGGCGACCGCGGAGGCGTCGTCGCGGTGGGTCACGGGGATCCCGGCGTAGGCGCTCGCGGCGACGCCGGCGGTCACCCCCGGGACGACCTCGAACTCCACCCCGGCTTCCCGCAGCGCCTCGCCCTCCTCCGCACCGCGGCCGAACACGAAGGGGTCCCCGCCCTTCAGCCTGAGCACGCTGCGACCGCGGCCGGCCTGCTCGGCCATCCGCCGCTCGATCTCCTCCTGGGGAACCGACGGCCGCCCGGGCTCCTTGCCGACGTAGAGAAGCTCGGCGTCGGCGCGGGCGCCGTCGAGGGCTTCGGGCGGGATCAGCCTGTCGTAGAAGATCACGTCCGCGGAGGCGATCAGATCCAGCGAGCGGCTGGTCATCAGGCCCGGATCCCCGGGCCCGGCCCCGACCAGGTAGACGACCCCGCGGCGCGCCTTCACGCCTTCCCTCCGGGGGGACGGGCCGCGGCGGCGCGCTCGAGCAGCTCGCCCGCGCCGGCCCCGAGCAGCGCCTCGCCGAGGCGCCGGCCGGCGGCCGCGGCGTCCCCGCCGCCGTCCACCAGGCTCTCGCGGACCCAGCGGCTGCCGTCGGGAAGGCCTGCGTACCCTTCCACCGAGAGCCCGCCGGCGCCCGCCCTGGCCCGGACGGCGACCGGGCTCGAGCAGTCCGCTCCGAGCACGCCGATCGCCGCCCGCTCGGCGGTCAGCTCCAGGAGCGAGGACGGGTCGCTGATCGCCGCGCATGCCGCGAGCGTCGCCGCCTCGTCGCGGCGCGCCTGCAGGACCAGGGCGCCCTGCCCGGCCGCCGGGAGCATCTGGCGGTCGGCCAGCCGGAAGGAGATCTCGGCCTCGCGGCCCAGCCTCCGCAGGCCCGCGCCGGCGAGCACGACGGCGTCGAAGTCCCCGTTGCCCAGGCGCCCCAGCCGGGTGTCCACGTTGCCGTGAAGCTCGGCGAGGGCGAGGTCGGGCCGGATCGCGAGAAGCTGGGAGCGGCGCCGCAGGCTCGCGGTGCCCACCCGCGCCCCCCGCGGCACCTCGTCCAGGCTCGCCGCGGGCCCGACCCAGGCGTCGCAGGGGTCCTCCCTGGCCGGCACGCCGGCGATCATCAGCTCCTCCGGCATCCCCGCCGGCAGGTCCTTGGCCGAGTGGACCCCGAGATCGGCCGCCCCCTCGAGCACCGCCCGCTCGACGCCACGGACGAACCGCGACTTGTCCCCGGGCTCGCCCCCCGAGGCGACCTCGACCAGCTCCGCGCCGCCGAGCATCTCCGCGACGCCGCCGGCCTGCGCCAGCGCGAGGGCGCTTCCCCTGGTTGCCAGGCGGAGCGGCACCGGCCGGCTCAGGCCGACTCGCGGCCCTTGCGGCGCAGCGGGGTCACGCTGGCATCGCGCTCCGAGGAGGGCTCGTTCTCCGCATCGAGGCCGAAGAGGACCCGCAGCGCGTTGACGTAGAGGTAGGCGTCGTCGGTCCCCGCCGAGCGCTTGATGCGGAGGGTCGGCTCGTGGAGCAGCCGCCCGGCGATCGCCCGCGCCATCTTCGAGATCCGCTCCCGGTCGGCCTCGGAGAGCCGCTCCCAGCGACCCTCGTTCTCGGCCAGCACCCTGCGGACCACCTCCTCGCCGCGCTCCCGGAGCGCGGCCACGGTCGGCACCACCTCCAGCGAGGCGAGCCAGGCGTCGAAGCGCACCAGCTCGGACTCGAGGATTCCCTCGGCCCGCTTGGCCTCCGCCTCGCGGCCGCTGACGTTGCGCTCCAGCGCCTTCTGCACGTCGTCCACGTCATGGAGGCTGACGCCGGGGATCTCGCGGCAGACCGGGTCGACGTCGCGGGGCACGGCGATGTCCACGATCAGCAGCTGGCGGCCCGGGCGGCCCTCCATGACGTGGGCGAGCTCGTCAGGCTCGACGATGTGGTGCGGGGAGTTGGTCGCCGAGACGACCATGTCGGCCTCGCCCAGCTCGGAGGGGAGCTCGTCGAAGCGGACCGCGGACCCGTCGAACCGCTGGGCCAGCCCGATTGCCCGGTCGTAGCGGCGGTTGGCGATGAACACCGTGGAGACGCCCCGGGCGACCAGGGCCCGGGCGACCAGCTCCGCCGACTCCCCGGCGCCGATCACCAGCACCCGCCGGCGCCCCAGGTCGCCGAGGCTTCGCTGGGCCAGCTCGACCGCCACCGAGGGGATCGAGAGGCCCTTCTCGCTGATCCCCGTCTCGTCCCGCGCCCTGCCGCCGGCGCCCAGGGCGCCGCGGAAGAGGCGGTTGAGGACCGGGCCGGTGGCGCCCTCGACCAGCGCCAGCTCGTAGGCGCGCTTGACCTGGCCCTGGATCTCGGCCTCGCCGAGGATCATCGAGTCCAGCCCGGCGGTGACCCTGAAGAGGTGGCGGGCCGCCTCGCGCGATCGCAGCGAGTAGAGGTGGCCGAGCAGCTCGGTGGGGCGGATCTCCGCCTCGCGGGAGAGGACGCCGAGCGCAACCGACTCGGCCTCGACCGGGTCGGTGGCCACCAGGTAGAGCTCGGTCCGGTTGCAGGTGGATATCGCCGCCGCCTCGCGCACCTGCTCGGAGCCGGTCAGCTCGGCCAGCGCGCCGACCGCTCGGCCCTCTGGGAGCGCCAGCCGCTCGCGCAGCTCCAGGGGGGCCGTCTTGTGGGAGACGCCGAGCGCGAGCAGCTCCGACATCAGCGCCCCGACTCCTCGGCGCGGTCGGCGAGCTCCCGCAGCTCCCGCTCGATCCGCTGCAGCCTGGCCGCCATGATCGCCACGTAGATCAGCAGCAGGACCAGGAAGACGACGTAGGCGCCGGCGACGTACTTCGAGGCCTCCCCGGAGGGCAGCGCGGGGCCGAGCGCGAGGGGCAGCATCAGCTCACCTCGGGGGCGACCCGCGGCCGCGGGGAGTCCGCCGGGGCGCCGGTGTCGACCGCCCGCCGCAGCCTGCGCACCTGGCCGCGCACGCTCTTCGCGGTCAGCTCGAAGCGGACCATGGTCGCCCAGAGCAGCGCCATCCCGGCGAGAGAGACCAAGAAGGTGAGCATCATCGAGGCCGGCAGCCCCCCTCCGGTGGCGGCGAAGACCCGGGGGTGCACGAGGCTCTGGGCAAGGCGCACCGCGAGGAAGTTGAGGGGCACGAAGGCGCCGGCCGTGACCGCGAAGACGGAGGCGTAGCGCGCCTGGCGCTCGGGGTCCTCGATCGCGTAGCGGAACGGGTAGTAGGTCGCGTAGAGCAGGAAGACGATCAGGAAGCTGACCAGAGTGGGCTCGTCCCAGACCCACCAGTGCCCCCAGGAGGCCTTCGCCCAGATCGAGCCGGTGACGAGGACGGCGGTGCCGAAGACGATCGAGATGTGGATCGAGACGTAGGAGCGCGCGTCGAAGCGGCGGTCGCCGGTCTGCAGGTGGCGGATCGCGTGGTAGCCCCCGACGATGAAGCCGAGCAGGGCGACGATCGCCAGCGGCACGTGCAGGTAGAAGATCTTCTGCACGAAGCCCTGGTCGGCGTCCATCGGCGCGTAGAAGAAGACCAGGGCCATCGCGACGCTGACGGTCGCGACGGTGGCGATAGCTAGTCCCTTGAGGCCGTTGCCGTACATGTCCGCTGGGGCCGGCGGCCCGGGGTCAGTCCTCGAGGAGGAAATCGAACACCGCGTATCCGACCAGCCCGAAGACCAGATCGTATAGAGCCAGCATCCCCAGCCACGTGCCGAACCGGTGGTAGGAGGGACCGCCCGCCTCGAGCAGCGGATCGGCGGCGCCGGTCGCCGCGATCATCAGCGGCACGACGAGCGGCAGCAGCACCAGCGGGACGAGGAGGTCCCGGGCCCGCGAGTTGACGGCCATCGAGGAGATCAGCGCACCGGTCACCGCGAGGCCGACGTCGGTCAGCGCCAGGACCAGGCACAGCGGCGCCAGGGCGGCGGGGGAGTCGAGGAAGAAGAGCGCGAAGACGGGGACCGCGATCGCCTCCAGGACCAGCATGTAGACGATCAGGGCGGCGGCCTTGGAGGCGAAGAGGACGGTGCGGTCGATCGGGGCGAGGCGGATCGCGTCGAACCCGCCCTCCTCGCGCTCGGCGACGAACAGCCGGTTGATCCCGAGGATCGCGGCGAAGAGGAGCGTCGAGAAGAGCACCCCTGCGGCGAGGCTGCCCGAGAGGCTCGTGCGGTCGAGCCCGAAGCGGAAGATCACGAAGGCGGTGACCGCGAAGAGGGCCATCGCCGAGAGCGAGCGCAGGGTGCGCAGCTCGGTGCGCAGGTCCTTGGCGAGGATCGCCCGGAAGGCTTCGGACGCGGGGGTCACGCGGGCGCTCCCGCCGCGGCGGCGCGGGCGGCGCCGGGGTCGAGCGCCGCGGCGGGCCCCTCGCTGAGCGGCACCCCGCCGTGGCCGAGCAGCAGCGCGCGGTCGGCCTCGGGCAGCACCCGCTCGGGGTCGTGGGTGACCAGGACCCTGGTCAGCCCGAGGCCGGCCCCGAGCAGTCCGCGGGCCAGCTCCCTGCCCTCGGCGTCGAGGTTCGAGTCGGGCTCGTCGAGCAGCAGCAGGGCGGGCTCGTGAAGGACGGAGCGGCAGACCGCGAGCCGCTGCTGCATGCCCGCCGAGAGCGAGGAGACCCGGTCGTTCGCGCGGCCGGCCATGCCCATCGCCTCGAGCAGCCGGGACACCCGCCGCTCCGCCGTCTCGCGGGGGATCCCGTGGAGGCGGGCCGCGAAGCGCAGGTTCTCGGTCCCGCTCAGATCGCGGTAGAGAAGCGGGCGGTGCCCGAGGTAGCCGATCCGCCCGCGCAGCCTCCAGGCCTCGCCGGGAAGCGAGCAGCCGAGCACCCTGACCTCTCCGGCGCTGGGGCGCAGCAGGGTCGCCAGGACGCGCAGCAGGGTGGTCTTCCCGGACCCGTTGGGGCCCAGCACGGCCAGGGTTTCGCCCTCGGCAAGCTCGAACTGGACCCCCTCCAGCGCGGTCCTCTCGCCGTAGTCGCGTCGCAGGCCGGCGACCGCCAGGGCGCCGCCGCCGCCCGCAGCGCGCTCGCCGCCGTCGTGTCCGGGGTCCTCGTCCACAGGCGGCCAATTGTCGCCGCTCCCGCCCGCCGGCGTGCGGCCGGTCACCCGGTTGGTGCTCGGAATGCGACCCGGCGGGCCGAGATCCCGGCGCCGCCGGTCCGCCGCGGCCGGTCCGGGGCCCGCCGGGGCGTGCGGGGGACTACGGATGCGGGCGCGCCGCGCCACCGGGTAGGTTGGTGTCCATGGACTCCCTCCCCCTCCTCCGGCGCCCGGCCCTCCGCCGGCTGGCGCTGCCCGCGCTCGCCGCCGCCCTGGCGCTCCTCCTCCTCGCCGCCGTCCCCGCCGCCGAGGCCCGCATCGTCCCCCAGCGGGGGATGATCGGGGTGCGGCTGCTGATGAAGAAGAAGCGCGTGGTCGGCAAGCTCGGCCCCCCCGATGCCAAGCGGGTGGTGCCCGATCCCTTCTCCGGCGGCGATGACGCCGAGTACCGCTACGCGAAGACCTGGATCCACTTCCTGGGCCGAAAGCCGAGCTCGAGGGTCTACGCGATGCGGACCACCGATCGCCACGAGCGCACGGCGCGGGGCATCGGGGTCGGCTCCACCCAGGCGCAGGTCGAGGCGAGGGTCCGCAACGTGACCTGCAAGCGCGAGTTCGGGATCCGCCACTGCTACGTCGGCGACTTCAGCCCCTTCACCCGGGTCACGGACTTCGTGATCGGGAAGCGCTCGGGGCGGGTCAGGTCGGTCGGCATCGGGATCGTCGAGGACTGATGGCCGCAGCCGCCATGCCCGGGGTCTGCGACTGTGGGTGCAAGGGCCGGCGATGAGGGTCCCGGCCAGGGGTGCCGCGATCGCCGCCGCGCTGGCGCTGGTTGCGCTGGCGCTCGCCTCGGTGGCGACGGGCACGAAGATCGTGCGGATCCCCTCCGGGGTGACGATCCAGAGCCGCTCCCTCGTCTTCCACGGGAAGGTGACCTCGCCAAACCCGGGCTGCGTGGAAAAGCGCACGGTGAAGCTCAAGCGAGTCGTCTCCGGTGGTCGTGACCAGGTGATCGGCGCCGACACCACGGATCGCCACGGGCGCTGGCGGATCGTCCCGCAGGGCTCGGCCGGGATCTCCCTCGCGCGCTTCTACGCGAGGGTCCGTCGCCACAGCGAGGGGGCGGCCGGGACGCTCTACGTCTGCCGGGCGGCCCGCTCGAGGGTGGTCGGCGCCGGCATCTAGGCCCGGCTCAGGGGCCCGGCCCCGCCCGCCGTTACTCTCCCGGTCATCAGGCCGGGGACCGCCCCCGGCACGAACTCGGAATCGGAGGCAGGATGAGAAGAGTGGCTTCGACCTTTGCCGTGCTGGCCGTCACCGCGCTGGGTGCGGCGGCGCTCGCCTCGGTGGCGACGGGGATCTCGCACTACAAGTCCACGGTGACGCTCGGTGCGACCCTGGTCGGCGGGAAGGTGAGCTCGCCGAAGGCCGCCTGCGTCGCGGGCCGCAAGGTCGCGGTCAGGTACACCGACGCCCGGGGCAAGACCTTCGTGTTCGGGCGTGCCACCACCAGCTCGACCGGCTCCTACAGGATCACTCCCGGCGGGACTCCCGGCAGGCTGCCGTTCAAGTTCAGGGCCTACGTGGGGGCGCTCGCCACCCACAGATACATCTGCGACGGGGACGCCTCCAACCCGAGGTTGATCTCCGGCGGCTGACCGCTTGCGCGGCGCCCCGGCGCCGATCGGCGTTTCCTTGAGGTGCGCGGATCGGGCCGGCTAGCGCCCGCGGCCGAGGACCCGCGCGCCGAGGCGGAGCAGCGGGCCGGCGCCCTCCCGCAGGGCCTCGGCCCGCTCCCCGCCGCGCCCGTAGATCAACCGCGCCGAGGAGCGCACCGCCTCCCCGAGGGAGCGGTCGTAGGGGTACCACCAGAAGCTCCGCACCTGCCCCGACTCCGAGGTCAGCAGCTTGACGTCCACGCATTCGTAGAGGCCGAACTTCGAGTGCGAGCGGCCGAGGCCCGAGCTCTTCACCCCGCCCCAGGAGCACTGGCAGGCGCCGTGGGTGAAGGAGTGGTTGTTGATCCAGACCATCCCGGCGCGGATCCGCCTGG
The DNA here is from genome assembly GCA_046330315.1 of Solirubrobacterales bacterium. Taxonomy (GTDB): domain Bacteria; phylum Actinomycetota; class Thermoleophilia; order Solirubrobacterales; family 70-9; genus JAXLSZ01. Next base: position 182,285 of record JAXLSZ010000010.1, on the reverse strand, counting down.
CGATCCGCTCGCCCTTCTGCCGGTCGGAGGTCCACACCGAGGCTCCGAGGCCGAACTCGGAGTCGTTGGCGAGCGCGATCGCCTCCTGCTCGGAATCGAAGGCGATGACCGGGAGGACCGGGCCGAAGATCTCCTCGCGCATGATGCGCATGCCGTGGTCGACGTCGGCTAGCACGGTGGGCGCGATGAAGCGACCGGCGAGGCCCGGCAGCTCGGCCGGGCCGCCGCAGAGAAGCCGCGCGCCCGAGGCGACGGCGTCGTCGATCAGGCCGCGGACCTGCTCGTACTGCCCGGCCGAGGTCATCGGCCCCACCTCGGTGTCCCACTCCATCGGGTCCCCGAGGCGCAGCGCCGCCGCCCGCTCGGCGAGCGCCTCGAGGAAGGGCCCGGCGATCCGCCGGTCGACGTAGATCCGCTCGATCCCCGAGCAGGTCTGGCCGGCGTTCGCGAAGCCGCCCCAGAGGGCCCCGGCGACCGAGTTGCGCGGGTCGGCGTCGGCGCAGACCACCATCGGGTCCTTTCCCCCGAGCTCCAGCACGCATCCCTTCAGCAGCCGGGCGCAGCGCTCGCCCACCCCGCGGCCCACCTCGACCGACCCGGTGAAGAAGATCTTCCCGGCGCCCGAGGCGACCAGGGCCTCGCCGACCGCGCCGCTGCCGTGGACCACCTGCACCAGCCCCTCGGGGAAGCCGGCCCGCTCGAAGACCGAGCGGATCCTCTCGCCGAGCAGGGGGGTGAGGCTGGCCGGCTTGAGGACGGCGCCGTTGCCGGCCATCAGGGCGATCGCGACCTCCCCGAAGGGGATCGACCACGGGTAGTTCCAGGGGGCGATCACCCCGACCACGCCGATCGGCTCGTAGCGGAAGCGGGCGCGCTTTCCTGCCAGGAAGGGCTGGCCGAGCCGGATCCGCTCCTCGCCGAGCACCTCCGGGCCGGCCTCGGCGCACCAGTGCAGGGCGTCGATGGTCGGCAGCAGCTCCATCGTGTAGGCCTCGCAGCGGGGCTTGCCCTGCTCGGAGGCGAGCAGCTCGGCGAGGTCGTCCACCTGGTCGAGCAGGACGTCGGCGGCGCGGCGCATGTAGCCGGCCCTGGTCCCGAGGTCGAGCTCCGCCCAGGCGGGCTGGACGCGCGCCACGTCCTCCACCACCGCCTGGACCTCGGAGGGGTCGAGGGTGGGCACCGATCCGAGCAGCGCCCCGGTGGTCGGGTTGAAGGACTCGAGTGGCTCCCGCTCGCTGCCGCGATGCCCCGCCTCGCCGGACATGCGGCGATTCTAGGCCGCGGGAGAGAACCGCCGGGCCGCGCACCGAGGAGCCGGGGCGCCGCAGGGAAGCCCCGGGCCGCGGAAGGAAAAGCCGGCCGGAGGCCCCCAGTCCAGACCTCCGGCCGGTCCTGCGTCGGCTCTCCCTGGCTAAGCGTGGAAAGCCGAACTCCAGAACACCCGCGATCCGGAGAAGTTGTGGTCGGAGGGGCGGAAACCTAGTCCGCGGCTTCGAAGGCCCTGCGCAGGGCGTCGATGCGCCTCCGCAGCTCGGCCTCGAATCCCCTCGATGCGGGCTCGTAGATGCGCTCGCCGCGCAGGGCCTCGGGCATCAGCGCCTGGGAGGCGAACCCGCCCTCCTCGTCGTGGGGGTAGCGGTAGCCGGCGCCGCGCCCGAGCTCCTTCGCACCGGGGTAGTGCGCGTCCCGCAGGTGGGCGGGCGGCGGCGCCGCGCCGTCGCGCCTGACCAGCCCGCGGGCCCGCGAGATCGCCTCGTAGGTGGCGTTGGACTTCGGCGCCAGCGCCAGGTAGGAGGCGGCCTGGGCCAGGTTCAGCGCGCACTCGGGAAGGCCGACCCGGTCCACGGCCGCCGCCGCCGCGGTCGCCACGACTAGTGCCTGGGGATCGGCGTTGCCGATGTCCTCGGAGGCGAGGATGACCATGCGGCGGGCGATGAACCGGGGGTCCTCGCCGCCCTCGAGCATCACCGCCAGGTAGTAGAGGGAGGCGTCGGCGTCCGAGCCGCGGGTCGCCTTGATCCAGGCGGAGATGTAGTCGTAGTGGCGGTCCCCGTCGCGGTCGAAGTCGACCGCGGCCCTCTGCAGCGAGTCCTCGACTGCCGCGACGTCGAGCGTGGAGCCGGCGGCGAGACCGGAGGCCGCGCGCTCCAGCGCCGAGAGGGCCACCCGCGCGTCCCCTCCCGAACGGGCAGCCAGCATCTCCAGCGCCGCGTCGTCCGTGCGGGGTGGATCGGGCAGGCCCCGCTCGGGATCCGAGAGCGCCCTGCGCAGCAGCGTCTCGACCTCGGCGGTTGCGAGCGGGTGAAGCTCGTAGACCTGGCAGCGGGAGAGCAGCGCCGAGTTGACCTCGAAGTAGGGGTTCTCCGTGGTCGCCCCGATCAGGGTCAGGAGCCCCTCCTCGACCGCCGGCAGCAGCGCGTCCTGCTGGGCCTTGTTGAAGCGGTGGATCTCGTCCAGGAAGAGGATCGTCGCCCGGCCCGAGCGGCGCCGCTCGCGCGCCCTGGCGATCACCTCACGGACCTCGGCGCGTCCGGCGTTGACGGCCGAGGCCTCCTCGAAGGCCGCCTCCGAGCCGCGGGCCGCGATCCTCGCCAGCGTCGTCTTGCCGCTGCCCGGGGGCCCGTAGAGGATCGCGTTGACCGGTCGCCCGGCCTCGATCGCCGCCCGCAGGGTCCTCCCCTCCGCGATCAGGTGCTCCTGGCCGATCAGCTCCTCGATCCGCCCTGGCCGCATCCGCACCGCGAGCGGTGCGCCGGGGCCGGGAGCCTCCTCCTCCGCGCGCCCGACGTCCGAGTCGAAGAGCCGGTCGGCCATTGACATGAGTATGAAGTGGCGGCCGACGAGCAGGCGCACGGGCAGCGGGCCACTAACCTGCGACGGCATGGCCGAGGGGACACTTCCGGGAGAGGACGGGCTGGGCGCCCGGGCGGTCGAGTTGCTGCGGCGTCTGATCAGGTTCGACACCGTCAACCCGCCTGGCAACGAGGCCGAGGCCCAGCGGTTCCTCCACGGTCTGCTCGGCGGAGCCGGCTTCGAGTGCGAGTTGCTGGAGCGGATCCCCGATCGCCCCAACCTGGTGGCCCGGTTGCGCGGCGCTGAGGAGGGGCCCTCGCTGGCGCTGATCTGCCACGTCGACACCGTTCCCGCCGACCCCGACGAGTGGACCCGCGATCCCTGGAGTGGCGACCTGCACGAGGGCTACGTCTGGGGAAGGGGGGCGTTGGACATGAAGGACCAGGTCGCGGCGGAGACCGCCGCCTGCCTGGCCCTTGCCGCCGAGGGCTGGAGGCCGCAGCGCGGCGAGCTGCTGATGATCGTCACCGCCGACGAGGAGACGGGCGCCCACAACGGCGCCAAGTGGCTCTGCGAGGAGCACCCCGACAAGGTCCGCTGCGAGATGGTGCTGAACGAGGGGGCCGGTGTGGCCATCGAGTTCGGCGGCCGCCGGCTGTTCACGGCGGCGGTGGGCGAGAAGGGCGTCTTCAGATTCAAGGTGAGGACCAGCGGCGTAGCCGGCCATGCCTCGCTGCCCGGCGTGGGCGACAACGCCCTGCTCAAGCTCGGCCCGCTGCTGGAGAGGCTGCGTGGCCAGCCCTCCCCCGAGACCACCCCCGACACAGAGCTCTTCCTGCACCGCCTGCTCGGCCGTCCGCCCGGCGACCCGGGCGGGGCGCTGGAGGAGATTCGCGCAGCCGACCCACTGCTCGCCGTCCTCCTGGCCGAGCCGATGCTCGGCGTCACCCTGACCCCGACGATGGCCAGCGGCTCGGGCAAGCAGAACGTCGTCCCCTCACGGGCGGAGGTCCTCGTCGACTGCCGAGTCCCTCCCGAGATGGGGGAGGACGAGGTCCGCGCCCGGGTGGAGTCGGTGCTTGGCGTGGGCGAGCACGAGCTCGAGTTCGTGGAGCGGGTGGTCGGCAACCGCTCCGACTACGGTGGCCCGCTCGCCGAGGCGATCGAGGAATGGGTGGCCGAGACCGAGGAGGGCGCCGAGGTGCTGCCGATCGTGATGCCGGGGTTCAGCGACAGCCACTGGTTCCGCAAGGCCTTCGGCGCGACCGTCTACGGCTTCGCGCCGCAGAGCGCGATGGGCCTGGCCGAGGCGGTGCCGCTCGTCCACGGCGCCGACGAGCGAGTCGCCGTCGCCGACGTCGCCCTGATGGCCGACTGCTACTACAAGCTTCCCAAGCGCCTGCTGGGAGCAGGGCATGCCTGAGGATCCGGGGAGCGCCAAGCTCCGCCTCGGCGGCATGGCGCTTCGCAACGGGCTGCTGATCCACGGGCCGACCCACTGGGCCGCGGCGGTCCGCGACCGGGGCGGCGAGATCCGGGTCGCCTCCGAGCCCAAGCCGAGCCTCGCCCCCGGCCTCGCCTCGCGGGTGCCGGGCATCCGGGGCCCGCTGAAGCTGGCGGAGGCGATGGCCGTGGTGCCCCTGGCCCGGCGCCGGCTCCCGGAGGCGCGGCTTCCCTTCGAGGACTGGAGGGTGATCGCCGCGATCGGGGGCACGCTGGCGGTGTCCGGGCTGCTGCGCCGCCGCGCCAGGGCGACGCCGGCGCGGGAGGCCGCCCTTCAGGCCCTGGGGGCGATCCCGGCGCTGGCCGCGCTCAGCGACCGCGACCTCGCCGCCTACCACGGCGTCGAGCACAAGGCGATCGCCGCCTACGAGCAGGGGATCGGGGACCCCGCCACGGTCCCGAAGGAGCATCACCGCTGCGGGTCCAACCTGATCGCGCCGATGATGCTGATGGGCGCCGGGGGCTCGATCCTGCTGGAGCGGGCGGTCGAGAACCCCGGGCCGGCGGCTCGCGCCGCTGTGGGGTTGGGCGGAGCCTCGGTGGCGGTGGAGATGTTCGCCTGGAGCGACCGCCACCGCGATTCGGTCCTCGCTCAGGCCTTCCACGCCCCCGGCCATGAGATCCAGCGGCTGGTGGCGACCAAGGAGCCGACGCCCGATCAGCTCGAGGTCGGCCTCGCGGCCCTGGCCGAGATCCTCAGGGTCGAGGGTGGCGGCGGGGAGCAGACCCCGAACGCCTAGACTCCGCCCCATGTTCAGCCGGATAGACCACATCGGCGTGGCAGTGGAGGACCTCGACGCGGCCGTCGCCCTCTACGAGGAGAGCTTCGGGATGGAGCTGGCCCTTCGCGAGACGGTCTCCTCCCAGGGAGTCGAGGCGGTGCTGCTGGACGTCGGGGACGGCCACGTCGAGCTGCTCAGGCCGCTGGGGCCGGACACTCCGGTCGGCCGCTTTCTCGCCGCCAAGGGCCCCGGCCTCCACCACGTCGCCTACGCCGTGCCGGACATCGAGGCCGCGCTCGACGGGGTGCGGGCCGCAGGCCTGCGCCTGATCGACTCCGAGCCGCGGCAGGGAATCCGCGGCAGCCGGGTCGCCTTCCTGCATCCCCGGGCGACCGGCGGCGTCCTCACCGAGTTGGTCGAGCCGGCCAGGGTGCCCCACTGATGGCCGCCCAGCGGGTGGAGATCGGGTTCGAGGGCGGCCAGGTCGTCCCGGTGCGCATCACCGAGAAGTCCCTCGGCAAGCTGCGCACGGCGCTGGAGTCGGGCGGGTGGCACGACCTCGAGACCGAGGACGGGACCCTCTCGCTGTACCTGGGCAGGGTCGCCTTCCTGCGCATCGACCCCGGCGAGCACAAGGTCGGCTTCAGCAGCGGCGAGTGACCCGCCCACGCGCCATCCTTGTCGCCGCCGCCGCGCTGCTGGCCGCGGCGCTCTGGTGGCGGAAGAACCCCTCCGCCTGCCCTTACAGCCAGCGCTTCTGGGTGCAGGCGCCCCATCCGATCATCACCCGCTCCCGGCTGAGGGAGGTGCTCGAGCCTGCCGCGGGCGAGCGGATCCTGGAGATCGGGCCGGGCACCGGCTACTACACCCCGGAGCTTGCCGGCTGGGTCGGGCCCGGCGGGGCGGTCGAGATCTTCGACATCCAGCAGGAGATGCTCGACCACACGATGAGGGCGGTGGAGGAGCGCGGCCTGGGCAACGTGGTGCCCAGGCAGGGCGACGCCCGCGCCCTTCCCTACGGGGAGGACAGCTTCGACGCGGTGGTCCTGGTCACGGTCCTGGGCGAGATCCCGGACCCCGACCTCGCCCTGGCCGAGATCCGCCGGGTCCTGCGCCCCGGCGGCAGGCTGGTGGTCGGCGAGCTGTTCGGGGATCCCCACTTCACGACCTTCGAGAGCCTCTGCCGCCGCGGAATCCGCGCCGGCCTGGGGCCCGAGGAGCGCTCTGGGTGCTGGTTCGGCTACTTCGCGCGGCTCAGGGCCTGAGCGCCGCGGCAAGCGACTCCCAGAGCGCCCGCTCGGCCTCCGCGCAGGCGCGGGCGCGGGCACCGATCTCGGCCCAGGGACCGGTCCGCGCCTCGGCCTGCTCGCTGGCCTCCCGGAACGCCTCGGCGAGTTCGGTCCAGCGGGCCCCGGCCTCGGCGGCCAGCGGCGCCTCGGCGTACCCGGCCTCGGCCAGGAAGCGGGAGTACATCGGCCGGAAGTTGCCGCCTCCCGTGCCCCGCCGCTCGATCACCTGGTAGGCGAAGCGCGCACACCAGCGCCAGTCCTCGGCCTCGGAAGGCCATCCCTCGACCTCCGCGGCGAGGCGCTCGACGGCCCGCAGCCCGGCGAACTCCCCCCAGGTGGGGTCGAGCATCTCCCCGGCCGCCCGCTCGATCGCGGTCCCGACCGCGTCGCTCAGCGCCGCCCGGTCCACTCCCGCGGCGACGGTGAACTGGTGCCCGTGCAGCGGGTAGGCGGGATGCTCCCCGTGCCGGGCCACGGCGAGACTCTCGAGGCTGGTGCGCTGGAGGTCCTCGAAGCCGGTGTCGGAGAGGAGCGCGTCGTGCTCGTCGTAGCCGGCCAGCACCACCGCGTGGCCGGGGAAGTGGGCAGAGCGCCCGTAGTGGTCGAGGTGGTAGAGGTCGGTGAGCAGCAGCGCGGGCCGCCCGCCGTCCACCTCGGCGCGGGCCGCCGCCCAGGCCTCGGCGGGTTCGTCGAAGGTCCTCATCCGAAGGGCCCCGCCGGTCAGCTCCGAGAAGTTCTCCTCCAGCCGCGCGACGCGCCCGTTGAACCACCGTGACGGGGAGCCGTCGGAGAAGGCCAGGTAGTAGAAGCAGGCCCCGGCCCCGAGGCCGAAGGCCATCTCCTCGCTGATCTCGACGCCATCGAAGCCGAGCAGGTTTCGCAGCGCGGTCGAGCCGCAGTGGTTTCCGGGGTGGTGGCGGAAGCCGGGGACCAGGACCGGTTCGGCGGTGGCGGGCATGGCGGGATTCTGACCGCTGCGCGCCTCCGCGGCGGGCCCGGCGCCTATCCTGGCGCGCCATGCGCAATCCCGACCTCGCGCTGCTGCGCCTGATGCGGACCCGCGGCCACGCCCGGCCGGTCGAGGCCGCCGCCCGGGCGATCGCCGCCAGCGGCGAGTACGGCGCCGTCTGGGCGGTCGGGGGGCTCGTCGCCGCCGCGGTCGACCGCCGCCGCCGCGCCGGCTGGCTGGTCGCCGGCGCCCTCGCGCCGGCGGCGATCGGCCTCAACTTCGGGATCAAGCTGGCCGTGAGGAGGCCCCGGCCGGTCCTCGAGGGCCTGCCGCCGCTGGGCGGGGCTCCGAGCTCGCTGTCATTTCCCTCGGCGCACGCGACCTCCTCGTTCGCCGCCGCCGCGGCGATGGGGCGGGTGGCGCCGCGCCGCCGCCGGGGGCTTCTCGCCGCCGCCGCCCTGATCGGGCTCACCCGTCCCTACCTCGGCATGCACTATCCATCCGACGTCCTCGCCGGCGCGGCCCTGGGCTCCGCGCTGGGCTCCGCGCTGCCCCTGCCGCCCCCCTCGGATGCGCCCTGAGCCCCGCAGGGTCGGGCGCACGACCCCCGGGACCCCCGGATGCGAATCGGGATAGTCGGCCTCCCGAACGCCGGGAAGTCCACGCTGTTCAACGCCCTCACCAGGGCGGGCGCGCAGACCGGGGAGTACCCGTTCACCACGATCGAGCCGAACGTGGCGATCGCGGCGGTCCCGGACCCCCGCCTGGCCCGGGTCGCCGAGGTGGTCGGGAGCTCCGGGCTGGCGCCGGCGACGATCGCCTTCCACGACATCGCCGGCCTGGTCAGGGGCGCCTCGGAGGGCGAGGGTCTCGGCAACCGGTTCCTGGCCTCGATCCGCGAGACCGACGCGATCTGCCACGTCGTGCGCTGCCACGCCGACAGCGGGGTGCCGCACCCCGACGGCAGCGTCGAGCCGGTCCGCGACATCGAGACGATCGAGACGGAGCTGCTGCTCGCCGACTACGAGCAGTGCGAGCGCCGGCTCGGGAGGGTGAGGAAGCAGGCGCGCTCCGGGGATCCCGAGGCGGTCGCCGAGCGCGACTGGCTGACCGAGGTCCACGAGGCGCTGGCGGCCGGGCGGCCGGTCCGCTCGGTCCCCGTCCCCGAGGCCGCCCCCGAGGCCGCGAGGCTGCTCCAGGCCCTGACCTCCAAGCCGGTCCTCTACGTCGCCAACGTGGACGAGGAGGCCGCCGAGGTGCCGCCCGGGGTCCTCGCCCACGCGGACGGGGTGGGCGCCGGCGCGGTCGCGGTCAGCGCCCGCATCGAGGGTGAGCTGGCGCAGCTCGACCCCGCCGAGGCCGAGGAGATGCGCGCCTCCTTCGGCGTCGAGGGGTCGGGGCTGGAGCGCCTGGTGCGCGCCGCCTACGACCTGCTCGACCTGATCACCTTCTTCACCGCCGGAGAGGGCAAGGAGGCCTGCGCGCGGCCGCTGCCTCGGGGCGCCACCGCCTGGGAGGCGGCCGGGGAGGTCCACACCGAGATCCAGCAGGCGTTCGTCAGGGCCGAGGTGATCGGCTGGCGGGACCTGGTGGAGTGCGGGGGGTACGCGGCGGCCCGGGAGCGCGGGCTGCTCCGCATCGAGGGCCGTGACTACCTCGTTGAGGACGGTGACGTGGTCACGATCAAGGTCTAGGGGAGACCCCCGGGGCGGTAGGGTCGGGCGCGATGGATCAGAGCGCCAGGTTCCCGAGGGTGCCCGCCGAGGCCGGGCACTACGAGAGCTTCTACGTCAAGGCCTGCCGGCCCGGGGGCGGCCGGGGGATCTGGATCCGCCACACGGTCCACAAGCGCCCCGGCGCCGAGCCGCAGGGCTCGCTGTGGTTCACGCTCTTCGACGCCTCCGCCGAGCGGCCGCTGGCCACCAAGGTCACGGTGCCCGCCGCCGAGCTCTCGGCGCCGCTGGGCGCCTGGATCAGGGTCGCCGGGTCGGAGATCGGGCCCGGCCGGGCGCACGGGGCGCTGGCCACCGGGGCGCTCACGGCAAGCTGGGACCTGAGCTTCGGGGGGGATGCCGGCCCCTGCCGCTACCTGCCGGCCGACTGGCTCTACGAGGCCCCGCTGCCGCGGACCAAGTTCGTCGCCCCCTATCCGGACGCCCGCTTCGACGGGCACGTCGAGGTCGGGGGCGAGGCCTACGAGATCGAGGGATGGCCCGGGATGATCGGCCACAACTGGGGCAGCGAGCACGCCGAGCGCTGGGTCTGGCTGGAGGGCACCGGGTTCCCCGACGCCCCGGGCGCCTACTTCGACGCCGGCGCGGCAAGGGTGCGCGCCGGACGGTGGACGACGCGCTGGATCCCCTCGGGGATGCTCGTCCTCGACGGCGTCGAGCACCGGCTGGGCGGCCTCGACCGCATCCGCTCCTGCCGGGTGGCCGAGCGCCCGACCCGCTGCGACTTCCGGTTCGCCGGCCGCGGCGTGGTCGTCTCCGGGCGGGTCTCGGCGCCGGCCAGGGACTTCGTCGCCTGGGTCTACGCCGACCCGGGCCGGCCCGAGCGTGCCCTGGAGGACCTCCACAACACGCTCAACTGCTCGATCGCCGACCTCGAGCTGAAGGTCGAGCGCGAGGGCAAACCGGACCGGATCCTGCGGCTCCCCGGCGGCGCGGCCTACGAGCTCGGGATGCGCGAGACCGATCACGGCATCCCGGTCCAGCCCTACGGCGACGGCTGAGCGCCGGGCCAGGCGGTGAGGCCCGGCCCCGCCCGCGAAACCGCAGACGAGCACCACCGCGATGCCCTCGATCGGTCTCGCCGGCCGGGCCGGTCCTGAGCCGGCTTCCTCTAGGCTGACGCTCGCAAGCGAGCGGAGGAGGCGAGTTTGGCGACCGTGACGATCGAGGCGACCGACCACAGGCTCCTGGTTGCCGGGCAGTGGGAGGAGACCGGCGCCTGGGAGGAGATCGCGAGCCCCTACGACGGAAGCGTGGTCGGCCGCGTCGCGCAGGCCGGCGCCGGGCTGGTCGAGCGCGCCGCCGAGGCCGCCCACGCCGCCTTCGCCGCCGGCGGTTTCCCCCAGCACGAGCGGGCGGCCGTCCTGGACCGGGCCGCGAGGATCGTTGCCGGCCGGACCGAGGAGCTGGCCGCCGCGATCGCCGCCGAGGCCGGCAAGCCGATCAAGACCGCCAGGGTCGAGGCCGCCCGGGCCGCCGAGACCCTGACCTTCTCGGCGGTCGAGGCGCGGCGGCTGACCGGGGGGATGGTGCCGATGGATGCCTCTCTCGCCGGGGCCGGAAAGCTCGGCGTGGTGCTGCGTGTCCCCTACGGGGTGGTCGGTGCGATCAGCCCCTTCAACTTCCCGCTCAACCTGGTAGCCCACAAGCTCGGGCCGGCGATCGCCGCCGGCAACGCCGTGGTCCTCAAGCCGGCCGGCCAGACGCCGATCTCGGCGCTCAAGCTCGCCGAGGTGCTGCTCGAGGCGGGGCTGCCCGAGGGCTGGCTGAGCATCCTCCCCGGGCCCGGCGCCGAGGTCGGCAACGCGATCGTCGAGGACCAGTGGACACGCGCGGTCACCTTCACCGGCTCGGCGCCGGTCGGCTGGGGGATCCGCAGCCGGGTGCCCCACAAGAAGGTAAACCTCGAGCTGGGCTCCAACGCGCCGCTGATCGTCGACGCCGACGGCGACTGGGAGACGGCTGCCGACAAGGCGAGGCTCCACGCCTTCTCGCACGCCGGGCAGAGCTGCATCTCGGTGCAGCGGATCCTCGTCCACGAGGAGGTCGCCGACGCCTTCACCGAGAGGCTCGTCTCGAACGTCGAGTCGCTGGTGGTTGGCGACCCGCTCGACGAGGACACCGACGTCGGCCCGCTGATCTCGCCCGGCGACCGCGACCGCGTCAAGGAGTGGGTGGACGAGGCGCGCGACTCCGGCGGCGAGGTCCTCACGGGCGGGGAGCTGGTGGACGAGGGGCGCTGCCTGGCGCCGACCGTGATCGCCCACCCGGCGAGGATGGCGAAGGTCTGGTGCGAGGAGATCTTCGGGCCGGTCGCCACCCTCGACCGCTTCTCGGATCTGGGCGAGGCGCTGGCGATGGCGAACGACTCGAAGTTCGGTCTGCAGGCCGGCGTCTTCACGCCCAACGTCGGCAGGGCGCTGCAGGCGGCCGAGACCCTGGAGTTCGGCGGTGTGCTGATCAACGAGGTGCCCACCTTCCGGGCCGACCAGCAGCCCTACGGCGGCGTCAAGGACTCCGGCAACACCCGCGAGGGCCCCGCCTTCGCCGTCCGGGAGCTGACCGAGGAGCGCTTCGTCACCTTCCAGGGGTGAGATGAGCCCATGAGGGGGGGCGCAAGGGGGAGCGGCGAGGAGTCGCCGGCGAGCGGCGCCGGCGACGGTACGGTGGGGCGGTGACGCGCCGTCTCGCCACCTGCCTCGCTGCCCTGCTGCCTCTCTTCGCCTGCAGCGCGGCGGCGGCCGCTCCCGCCTCCGACACCCTCGGCAAGACCACGGTCGAGCAGCGAATCGTCGCCGACGCCGCGCCCGGCTTCCGCCAGCTCTCGCTGGGCGCCGGCGGCGAGGGGTACGTGGTGCGCGAGGAGGGGGTCGGCAGGGCGCGGGCCGGCCGCGCGGCGCGCCGCCGCTCGCTGGTCTATCTCGGCCAGCTTTCCGACTTCCAGCTCGCCGACGAGGAGAGCCCCTCCCGGGTCGAGGCGCTGGACTCGGTGCTGCCCGCTTTCAGCGCCGCCTTCCGGCCCTGGGAGGCGCTGGAGCCGCAGATCGACGACGCGATGGTGCGCCAGCTCAACGCCTTCGCCGGCGCCGGCCCGGTCCCCGCCGCGAAGGGCCGCCGCCCGGCGATGGACTTCGCGATCGACACCGGGGACTCCGCCGACAGCCAGCAGCTCAACGAGACGGAGTGGGTGCGGACGCTGCTCGAGGGCGGGGCGCTCGACCCGAACAGCGGCACCGCCTCCAGCGGGGACCCCAATCCGCTGTGCGCGGTCGCGGGCGTGCCCGGGGCCGCCGAGGCGGCCCGCTACACGGGCGTCCAGGACACCGCCGACTATCCCGGCACACCGTTCTACGCCCCGGACCTGGCGGCGCAGCCGCCGGGCCGGTACTCGGGCTTCCCCCAGTACACGGGCCTGATGGACCGCGCCCAGGCCGGGTTCGACGCCGCCGGCCTCGATGTTCCCAGCTACGTCGCCTTCGGCAACCACGACGGCCTGGTGCAGGGAAACGTCGCAGCGACCACGGTCTTCGAGACCGTCGCCACCGGATGCATCAAGCCGCTCAGCGCCTTCTTCCCCGACGGCAGCACCTTCCTGGACTTCTCGATCCAGGACGTCCTCGACCTCCACGATCTGCCCCCGGGCGGCGACACGATCCTCACCCCGCCCGACCCCGACCGGCGCTACGTCTCCAAGAGCCAGTTCAAGCAGGTCTTCGAGTCCGGCTCGCAGGCCGATGGCCACGGCTTCGACTACGTGGACGATGCCGAGGAGACCGCCTCCCGCGGCGCCGCCGGCTACTACGGCTTCAGCCCGCGGCCCGGGATCCGGATGATCGCCCTCGACACCGTCTCCGAGGGGGGCGTGCTCGGGACCTCGGCCGAGGGCAACGTCGATGACCCGCAGTTCCGCTGGCTGCGGCGGGAGCTGCGCCGCGCCGCCCGCGCCGACGAGCTGGTCATCCTCTTCAGCCACCACGCGATCGACAGCCTCACCGCCGACGTCGCCGACGAGGTGGCTCCGGCCTGCGGCGATCCGCAGCCGCCGGGTCCCGGCGACGACCCCGGCTGCGACGTGGACCCTCGCGACTCGACCCCGATCCACCTCGGCGACGACCTGGTGAGGCTGCTCCATCGCAACCCGCACGTGATCGCCTGGGTCGCCGGCCACAGCCACGTCAACCGGGTCGAGCCCTATCCCGACGGCAAGGGCGGCGGGTTCTGGATGGTCCGGGTCGCCGCCGAGGCCGACTGGCCCCAGCAGGCCCGCCTGCTCCAACTCTTCGACAACCGCGACGGCACCCTCTCGCTGTTCGGCACGGTGGTGGACCACGCCGGGAGCGCCGCCGCTCCCCCGTCGGGCCCGGCCGGCTCCTTCGGCGTCGACCAGCTCGCCTCGCTCGGCCGCACCCTCGCCTACAACGACCCCGACTCGGGCGCTCGCCGCTGCTCGCCCGACCCCTGCGGCGAGGGGGCGGCGAAGGACCGAAACGTCGAGTTGCTGATCTCCGATCCGCGTCGGGGCTACGCCCTCGGTCACTGCGCCAACCGTCGCCTCGGCGACGGCGGCCGCGACCGTCTGGTGGGCACGAGGGGGAGCGATCGTCTGCTGGGCCGCGGCGGCCGCGACCGGCTCATCGGGCTGGCGGGCGGCGACTGCATCGAGGGCGGGACCGGGGCGGACCGGATGAACGGCGGGGCCGGTGCGGACCGGATGAACGGCGGGGCCGGTGCGGATCGGATGAACGGCGGGGCCGGTGCGGATCGGATCAGGGGCGGGGCCGGTGCGGATCGGATCAGCGGCGGGGCCGGTGCGGACCGGATCAGGGCGGGCAGCGGCGATGACGTCGTCGATGCGGCCGACGGCGAGCGTGACCGCGTCGCCTGCGGTCCAGGCCGTCACGACCGCGCCCTCGCCGACCGACGCGACAGCCTCTCCGGCTGCGAGCGGGTCCGCACCGCCGGCTGATCGCGGCGCCGGCCCGCCACCGTCCGGGCTCACACCACGGGCGCCGCCTCGGCCCCCAAGCGCCTCGGTGCGGACCTGCGTCCCGGCTCAGCCCCCGGGCGCCGGGAGCGGACCGAAGGGCTTGCGGCAGGTCTCGCCCTTGCAGTCGCTGAGCCTGGCGAGGCGGCGCTTGAGGATCGCCTTGATCTCGGCGTAGCGGGGGTCGTCGTGGACGCTCTGCAGCTCCCACGGGTCGCGCTTGAGGTCGTAGAGACCCTCCTGGCCGTCGACCTGCACGTCGTAGCGGTAGCGGGCCGTGCGGATCGACTCGTAGGCCGGCGCCCTGGGGTTCGGGAAGGTCTGGATCAGCACGCCGCGGTTGCGCAGGTAGCGCCGCCGGTCGTGCACGGCCTTGAGCAGCGAGATGCCGTCCTCGGTGAGCCCGGGGCGGACGTTGGCGAGGTCCGCGATGGTCGGCGCCAGGTCGGCGTTGCTGACCACCCCGTTGACCTTCTCGTTCCTGGGGAAGCCGGGGCCGGCGATGATCAGCGGCACCCGCGTGGAGCCCTCGAAGGGCAAATACTTCACACCGGAGGGCTTGCCGTCCTGGGTGACCGGGTCGTAGAGGCGGTGCTCGCCGAGGATCCAGCCGTTGTCGGAGACGAAGACGATCACCGTGTTGCCGTACTCGCCGGTGCGCTTCAGTGTCCTGACCACGCGCTGAACCATGTCGTCGACGCCGAGCAGCGCGCCCATGCGGCCCCGCCAGTGGTCCTGGAGGGCCGAGATCTGCTCGTCGGTGAGCGGGTTCGCGAAGATCGCCTGGAGCTGGGTCGTCTTGTCGGAGATGTCGGCCTCGTTGAAGTCGGGGTAGCGCGGGATCGGGGCGTCGGCGAAGACATCGGCGTAGCGCGGGGGCGGCAGCGCCGGAGTCCCCTCCATGCGGGCCTTGCTCTGCACCGCGACCGTGTGGGGGGCGTTGGGGGCGAGGTTCAGGAAGAAGGGGCGGTGCATCTTCGAGGCCCGCTCGATCGCGTCCACGGCGAGCCCGGTGTAGACGTCGGTCGAGTAGTCCTTCGGCTTGCGGCCGTAGGTCCTCAGCCTTCCGTTGTTGTTGATCGTGAACCCGTAGTAGTCGTATGTCGTCGGGTCCACCCCGCCGTGCCAGTCGTCCCAGCCGGGCGGGACCTCGCGCGGCTTCTCCTCCCCGTACTCGTTGAGGTACTTGCCGATGTGGATCGTCCAGTAGCCGGCCCGGCTGAGCCAGACCGGGAGCGTGTTGTGGCCCTTCAGCTTCCGGTAGCCGCCCAGCGGGTAGTTGTTCCACACGACCCCGTGGTTGTGGGCGTACTGCCCGGTCAGGAAGGTCGCCCGCGACGGGCAGCAGAGCGAGTAGTTGTCGATCGCCTGGCGGAAGAAGGTTCCCCGGGCGGCGATCAGCCGGCGGGTCTTCGGCATCGCCCACATCGAGCGGAAGTCCTGGTCGTCGGTCATGATCACGACCACGTTGGGCCGCCCGCCCGCCTCTGCCGCCGGCCTCGCACCCGGCTCGCCCGCCACCCGCTCGTCCGACTTGGCCGCCACCCGCCCGCCCGGCTCGGCCGGCGGCCTCGCCCCGGCGGGGCTGATCAACAGCGCCGCCAGCGCGACGATCCCCACGAGACCGGCTGCTGACAGTCCCCTCCTCATCGGCGGCGCGACCCTAACACAGGTATTGGCGCAGCGTCAATAGATAGCCTCTGGGAGATGGCCGCCGCCAGGACCAGGCTCGAACCGGACGTTCGCAGGGAGGAGATCCTCTCGGCCGCCCGCGAGGTCTTCTCCGAGTGCGGGTACTCGTCGGCCTCGATGGGGCAGGTCGCGGAGCGGGCGGGAGTGGCGCGGGGCCTGGTCAACCACTATTTCGGGGCCAAGCGCGACCTCTACCTCGCCGTCGTCGTCGACCTCGCCTCCGAGCTCCCGCTGATCGTCCGCACCGACCTCACCGATCTTCCGGTGGAGGAGATGGTCGAGCGCAACCTCGACAGGTTCCTCGACGCCGTGGAGCGCGACCACGCACTGTGGTCGATCCTGCTCGGCAGCGGGGCGGCCGAGCGCGACCCCGAGGTGGCGAGGATCGTCAGCGCCGCGCGCGACGAGGTCGTGGAGCGGATGGCCGCAAACCACGCGGGCCCGGCGGCCGGCGAGGAGCTCCGCCTCGCGCTTCGAGCCTTCCTCGGTGCCGCGATGGCGGCCTCGGGGGAGTGGCTGGTTCAGGGCCGGGCCAGCCGCGAGCAGGTCCAGGCGCTCCTGCGGCGCACCCTGCTGGCCCTGACCGCCGCCCGCTGACCGCCCCTGCCGCGGGTGTGTGGACTTTCGGTGCCTATAGCAGCAGAACTCCACACACCCGGGTGGGGCGGCGCGGGCCATGCCACGGCGCTTGAGGGCGCTACCCGTGGGGGGCCCCTCGTGAGGCGCTACCCGTGGGGGCCCTCGAGAGGCGCTACCCGTGGGGGTCCTCAAGAGGCGCTACCCGTGGGGGCGGGCCATCCTGCGGTGGTCGAGCGCCTCCTCGAGGACGGCCGGCTCGACCCCCTGCTCGAGCGCCACCTCGCGCAGCGAGCGCCCGGACTCCGCCGCCAGCTTGACGATGTCGGCGGCCCGGTCGTAGCCGATGTGGGGGTTGAGCGCCGTGGCGGTCGCCAGCGTGGCCTCGGCGTGGCGCTCGGTCATCTCCTCGTTGGCCTCGAGCCCGGCGACGCACTTCCCGTCGAGGAGCCGTGAGGCGGAGGCGAGCAGCCTGATCGAGTCGAGCAGGTTGCGGGCGATCAGCGGGACCCGCACGTTGAGCTCGAACTGGCCCTGGCTGCCGGCCAGGGTGATCGCGGCGTCGTTGCCGACCACCTGGGCCGCGACCTGGATCACCACCTCCGGGATCACCGGGTTGACCTTGCCGGGCATGATCGAGGAGCCCTTCTGCAGCTCCGGCAGGCGCAGCTCGGCCAGCCCGGCCCGCGGTCCGGAGCCCATCAGCGCCAGGTCGTTGGCGATCTTGTTCAGCGAGACCGCATAGACCTTCAGCGCACCCGAGAGCTCGACCAGGGCATCACGGTTAGCCTGCGCCTCGAAGCGGTCGAGGGGCTCGGAGATATCCAGCCCCGTGTCCTCGGCCAGCAGGCGGCGCACCCCGGCCGCGAACTCCGGGTGGGTGTTCAGCCCGGTTCCCGTCGCCGTCCCGCCCAGCGGGATCTGACCGACGTGGCGCAGCGTCGCCTCGACCCGCTGGATTCCCAACCTGACCTGCGCCGCGTAGCCGCCGAACTCCTGGCCCAGAGTCACCGGGACGGCGTCCATCAGGTGGGTGCGCCCGGCCTTGACGACATCGGCGAACCTCTCCTCCTTCTCCTCGAGCGCCGACCCCAGCCCGTCCATCGCCGGGAGCAGGTCGCGCTTGACCTGGTCGAGGGCGGCGAGGTGGACCGCGGAGGGGAAGACGTCGTTGGACGACTGGCCCATGTTGACGTGGTCGTTGGGGTGGGCCCCGTCGCCGGCGAGCTCGGCGATCACCTCGTTGGCGTTCATGTTCGACGAGGTCCCCGAACCGGTCTGGAAGACGTCGATCGGGAACTGGTCGTCGTGGTCGCCCGCGGCGACCGCATCCCCGGCCGCCGCGATCCGCTCCGCGAGCCCGGGGTCGAGGCGGTCGAGCCCCGCGTTCACTCGCGCCGCCGCCGCCTTGACGCGGCCCAGCCAGTGGACCACGGGCGCGGGAATGGGTTCTCCCGACACCGGGAAGTTGTCGATCGCCTTGGCGGTCTCCCCGCCCCAGAGCTGTTCAGTCACCGGCTTCCTTTCTTCTTCGCTTCGCCGCGCCGCAGGTTACCCAGCGGGGGCCGGCGACCCCGGTCCGGACGCCTGCCCGGGGGGCGGCCCTCAGCACTGGCGCCAGGGCCGGCGACCCCGGTCCGGGGGAGGTCTGCTTCGAAGCCCCGCTCAGCCCCGGCGCAGTCCCGCCGCCCGCCCGCGTGCGTAGGCCGCCTCGAGCGCGGGGTCGAGGGGGGTCCCTCCCGGGCTGAAGCGCGCCGCAGCGGTGAGCCGCGAGACCAGGTTGGCGTGGATCCCTCCGGTGTCCCCGGCGCCCGCGCTCACCGCCCCGATCAGGTAGCCGAGGCGAACCGGGGCGGGCGAGCGGGGGGCCGCCCGGGCCTCCGCGTTGAGGTTGGTGGTCGCCGCGAGCAGGGCCGAGCCGACCCGGGTGATGTCCCCGGCGCTCTGGTTCGGCGTGAGGCAGTCGCCGATCGGGGTTCCGCCGGCCAGCCGCACGTCCCCCGGCGCCGAGCGAAGGGCCCGCTGGTAGGCCGCCTGTCCGGCCAGGCAGGCTGCCGGGGTCCTTTCCGCGCCGGAGCCGCAGCCGGCGAGCCCGGCCAGGGCGAGCAGGAGCCCGGCCAGGGCGAGCGGGCGCGCGGTCGAGGCGAGCGGGCGCGCGGTCGAGGCGAGCGGGCGCGCGGTCGGGGCGAGCGGGCGCGGCACGGTCCCGATACTAGGGAGGCCGGCTTCGCGGCCGGGGCCCGTGGATATTCTTGTCGTCGAGAGCGGCCGTCGAACTGGGAGGACCTGATGCGATTCGGAAAGACAAGGGGACGCCGGGTTGCCGTGCTTGCACTGCTTGGCATGGGGGCGGCGGCCGCCACGGCGCTCGCGGCCGGTGGCGTCAGCACGTCCTCCAAGAGCAAGCTGATCGGCCACGCCGGGGCGGTGGCCGCCAAGTGCCCGAAGGGCAAGCGCGCGATCGGCGGTGGCTTTGCCGTGCCGGCTGCGGGGATCGCCCAGCAGGACTACCCGGGCGGCGGACGGGTCTGGGGGGTGGAGAGCTACAACCCGGGCCCCACGAACCGGAAGCTGACCGCGTACGCCCGCTGCGAGCCGAAGGGCTCCGGGCCGCTGACCGTCGTCAGCAAGTCCGTGACCACGAGCAGATCCGGGCCGGACCCGGTCCTGACGTCCCCCGTCGCCACCTGTCCGGCCGGGACCCACGTGCTCTCGGGCGGCTACAAGGTCAGACCCCCCTACACGTCCGGCGGCGGCGACAAGGGCGAGATCGCCGTCTTCGAGTCGCGGCGCACATCGAGCCGCTCCTGGCGCGCCAAAGGGGGCAACGAGGGCAAGCCGACCGCCCTCGTCGCCTTCGCGCTCTGCGCCGGGAACGGCCGCGGCGCCGTCACGCAGGGCTCGGCAAGCCAATCGGTGACCGGCCCCTCGACGACGGCCACGGCAAGCTGCCCGGCCGGGCAGCACACGATAGGCGGTGGCTTCAGGGTCCCCTCCAACGCCGGGATACCCAGGGTGCAATTCTCCAAGCCGTCGGGGGCCCGGGACTGGAAGGTGAACTTCGGCACCACGTCGCCGACCGCCCAGAAGGTCACCGCCTACGCGTACTGCGAGAAGGGCTGACGGCTGATCGCCGGGCCCGAGGAAGGGCTGACGGCTGATCGCCGGGCCCGAGGAAGGGCTGACGGCTGATCGCCGGGCCCGAGGCCCCGCCGGCGGGTCGAAAGAGCTAGTCGCTCGGCCCGATGCCGCCGCTAGCGGGCGGCGGCCCGCCGCGCAGGCGGCCTGAGCGCAGGCCCCCGGTCGGCCCGCCTCGGCCACCGTTCCCGCCGCTGCCCGAGCCGTCACCCCTGCCGGCTCCGGCTCGGAAGACCTCGACCCAGGCGGGAATCGTGAAGACCCTCGCCTCGGCGTGGTTCCAGGAGAGGTGCAGGTGGTTGCCGCACCCGTGCCCGGCGTCCCCGTCGTAGCCGACCCAGCGGAACGGGGCGCGGGGGCGGTTCTGGACGGGCTCGGCCCAGTGGGCCAGCCGGGTGATCCCCTTCCAGCTCGCGTCGCACTTCGAGCTCCAGTGCTGCGGGCCGATGTCCACCGCCATCCCGTTCTTGTGGTCGGAGTTCGAGACGTGGCAGCCCGGGCAGCCGATCACCCTGCGGGGGTTCTGCGGAAGCGGGCCCGCGTAGCCCTCGCTGACGTAGATCGGGTAGTGGGAGGCGAGGTACCGAAGGTCGCCGACCAGGCGGCTGTCGATCATCGCACCCGCCTGGTGGGGGACCGAGGCGGGGATCGGGACGATCCGGCCCTGCGTGTGGACGACCCGCAACGGCAGCGAGCGGGCCCCCGCCGAGCCGGCGACGAGCAGGCCGGCGCCGGCCAGGCAGGCTGCGACGGCGAGGGTGCGGACCCACGCCGTCCTGGTTGCGAGTGTGTCTCCGAATGCCATTGCCGTCCGCTCGAACGCCCACCGAGTCGGTGCCTCAGACGGGGCATCGGCGGAGCACCGGGCGAACCTGAGTCCGGGCGCGATCTTGCCGGGCTGCCGGCCGCGCCCGTCGCTTAGGGTTCGGCAATGCCGACCGTCAGGGACGCCTCCTTCGACCTCTTCCGCGAGCAGGGCATGACCACGGTGTTCGGCAACCCCGGCTCGACCGAGCTGCCGATGCTGGCCGACTTCCCCGCGGATTTCAGCTACGTGCTCGGGTTGCAGGAGGCCGTGGTGGTGGGCATGGCCGACGGCTTTGCGCAGGCATCGGGCCGCCCCTCGCTGGTCAACCTCCACACCGCGCCGGGCCTCGGCAACGCGATGGGGGCGATCTTCAACGCCCAGGCCAACCACTCGCCGGTGGTGGTCACGGCGGGCCAGCAGGTTCGGGCCCAGATGACCATTCAGGCCAACCTCACCAACCGCGACGCGACCCGCATGCCCCATCCACTCGTCAAGTGGTCCTACGAGCCCCCGCGCGCCGAGGACGTCCCGCTCGCCCTGGCCCGCGGGATCCACCTCGCCGCGCTGCCCCCGCGCGGGCCGGTCTTCCTCTCGCTGCCGATGGACGACTGGGCCGCGGAGGCCCCGGCCGCCGAGCTCTCCCATCTTCTGGCCCGTCGCGTCGAGGGGGCCGCCGTCGCGGAACCCGGGGCGGTCGGCCGCCTGGCCGGGCGGCTCGCCGCAGCGACCAGCCCGGTTCTCGTCGCCGGCCCCGAGATAGACGCCTGCGGCGCCTGGGAGGCGGCGGTCTCGCTGGCCGAGCGCCAGCGCCTCCCGGTCTGGGCCCCCCCGGCCCCCGGCGGGGGCAGGCTCGGCTTCCCCGAGGGGCACCCGAACTTCCGTGGCGTGCTCCCGCCCGGGATCGGGCCGCTCGCCGAGACCCTGGCCGGCCACGACCTGGTCCTCGTGGTCGGCAGCTCGGTCTTCCCCTACTACCCCTACCTTCCCGGCGAGCTCCTTCCCGAGGGCGCCTCGCTGGTGGCGATTACCAGCGACCCCGACGAGGCGGCCCGGGCCCCGATGGGGGACGCGATCGTCGCCGACGTGCGGCTCACGCTGGAGGCGCTGCTGGAGCGGATCGGGGAGTCGGGGCGCCCCGCGCCCGAGCCGCTGCCCCCGCCCGAGGAGGTCGGGGAGGCCGACCCGCCGAGCCCCTCCACGGTCCATCGCGCCCTCGCCGAGGTCCTCCCCGAGGACGGGATAGTCGTCCTCGAGTCGCCCTCCTCGACGCCGGCGCTCCGCAACCAGCTGAGGATCTCCACGCCGGGCAGCTACTACCTGGGGGCCGGGGGAGGGCTCGGCTTCGGCCTGGCGGCGGCGATCGGGGTGCAGATGGCCCAGCCCGGCCGGCCCGTGGTCTGCGCGCTCGGCGAGGGCTCGGCGCAGTACGCGATCACCGGCCTGTGGACGGCCGCCGCCTACCGGGTCCCGGTCACCTTCCTGGTCCTGCGCAACGAGGAGTACTCGATCCTCAAGTGGTTCTCGGCGCTGGAGTCGGTGGAGAACGCGCCGGGGCTGGACCTCCCCGGCGTGGACTGCGCCGCGGTGGCGGAGGGCTACGGGGTCGCCTCCCGACGCGCCCCGGGGCTCGAGGAGCTTCGCGAGGCCCTGCGCAAGGCGATCGCCTCGGAGGCCCCCGAGCTCGTCGAGGTCCCGGTGGCGCCCGGGTTGGCCCTGGCCTGAACGTCGAGGTCCCCCGGCGCCCGGGATGGCCCTGGCCCGGGCCAGGGCCGTGTCGAGGGCGGGCCGGCCGTCTAGGAGGCTGGGCCGCCGGGCCCGGCGCCGCGGCTGTCCGCCTCGCGGATCAGCGCCGCTATCTCCTCGCTCTCCGCCATCCGGCGGTCGAGCAGGGGGTTGATCGCCCCCCGCAGCACGGAGAGCGCCCGCCACCAGGAGGGAGCGACGATCCGCGCCTTCCGCGCCCTGACGCCCTCGACGAGCGCCCTGCCGGCCGCCTCGGGTGGCAGCCGGCGCCGCCCCGGCTCGGGAAGCAGGCCGCGCTCGAGGCGCTGGGCAAGCGGGTCGGCGAAGGCGTCGCGGACCATTTTGGTGTCGATGAAGCCGAAGTAGGCGACCGAGGCGCTCGCCCCGTGGGGCTCGAGCTCGGCCCGCATCGAGCGGCCCAGCGACTCGACCCCCGCCTTCGCGGTCGCGTAGGAGCTGATCAGGACGCCGTTGACGAACGCGTAGACCGAGGCGACCAGCACCACGTGGCCGCGGCGCTCGACGATCTGGGGGAGCGCCGCCTGGCAGGTGTGCCAGACACCCACCAGGTTGACCGCGATGACCCGCTCCCACTCCGAGCTGTCGGTGCGGAGCGCGCTGCCGACCGAGGGGGCGATGCCGGCGTTGGCCACGACGACGTCCAGGCCGCCGAAGGCCTCGACCGATCTCGCCACCGCGCTCTCCACCTGCCCCCGGTCGCTGACGTCGGCGACGATCCCCAGGGTGCGGCTGCCGATCCGCCGGGCGGCCCGGTCGGTCTCGGCCTGGTCGAGGTCCACGAGAACCACCGTGGCCCCCTCGAGCTGGAGCTGGCGGGCGGTCTCGAAGCCGATGCCGCGCGCGGCCCCGGTGACGAGCGCCACCTTGCCGTCGAGGTCGTAGGCGGTCATCGGCGTCACCCTACCCGCTCGGGCCGCGAGCGGTGCCGGCCGCCGCCAGCCTCGGATCGGTCCCGTCGCGGGCGTTCGTAGACTCAGCCGCCGATGGCCGGATTCCGCAGCGCCGATCCCAGGCAGTCCCTCCCCGAGCTCGAGGAGCGCGTGCTGGAGCGCTGGCGCGAGACCGACGTCTTCCACCGCTCGCTGCGCAACCGCGAGGGGGCGGAGATCTGGAGCTTCTACGAGGGCCCCCCGACCGCCAACGGCCGTCCCGGCTCCCACCACGTCCTCTCCAGGGTCTTCAAGGACGTCTACCCGCGCTACCGCACGATGCGCGGGTACCGGGTGCCCCGCAAGGCGGGCTGGGACTGCCACGGGCTCCCGGTCGAGCTCGAGGTCGAGAAGGAGCTCGGCATCTCCTCCAAGCAGCAGATCGAGGCCTACGGGATCGCCGAGTTCAACGCGCGCTGCCGCGAGTCGGTCTTCGCCTACGTCGAGGAGTGGAACCGGCTGACCGAGCGGATCGGCTTCTGGATCGACCTCGACGATCCCTACGTCACCCTGGAGACCGGCTACATCGAGTCGGTCTGGTGGTCGCTGCGGCGGATCTGGGACGAAGGGCGCCTCTACGAGGGCCACAAGGTGGTTCCCTACTGTCCGCGCTGCGGCACCGCTCTCTCCTCCCACGAGGTCGCGCTCGGCTACCGCGACATCACCGACCGCAGCGCCTACGTGCGGATGCCGGTGGAGCCCGGCGAGGGGCCGCTGGAGCCCGGCGACTCCCTGCTGGTATGGACGACAACCCCCTGGACGCTGATCTCCAACGCGGCGGTCGCCGTGGACCCCGAGATGACCTACGTCCGCGCCCGGGTGAAGGACGAGGTCCTGGTGGTGGCCGCGGCGCTCCGCGAGCACGTTCTGGGCGAGGGGTCGGAGGTGCTTGACTCCTTCCCGGGCTCGGAGCTGGCGGGCACCCGCTACTCGCCCCCCTTCGACTACGTCACCGACTTCGGCCCGCGCGGCCACACCGTGCTCGAGGCCGACTTCGTGACCGCCGAGGAGGGCACCGGCCTGGTCCACACCGCGCTCGCCTTCGGCGAGGACGACTTCAGGCTGGGCGAGCGCTACGGCCTCGAGCTCCAGAACCCGGTCACCCTGGAGGGCACCTTCGACGAGCGGGTCACCGAGTTCGCCGGGCGCTTCGTCAAGGACGCCGACCCGGAGATCGTCGAGGCCCTGGAGCGCGGGGGGCGGCTGTTCCGGGCCGCGCCCTACGAGCACGCCTACCCGCACTGCTGGCGCTGCGGGACGCCGCTCCTCTACTACGCCAAATCGAGCTGGTACATCCGCACCTCCGAGGCCCGGGAGGAGATGCTCGCCAACAACCGCGAGATCGGCTGGCACCCCGAGCACATCCGGGAGGGCCGCTTCGGCAGGTGGCTGGAGAACAACGTGGACTGGGCGCTCTCACGCGACCGCTACTGGGGGACGCCGCTGCCGATCTGGGAGTGCACCGGCGAGGGCTGCGGGGAGCGGTTCTGCGCCGGCTCTCTGGCGGAGCTCGCCGAGCGGGCGCTCGGCGAGCTTCCCGAGGACCCCCACCGCCCCTACATAGACGAGGTGCTGGTGCGCTGCGAGGGCTGCGGGGGGGAGATGCGGCGTGTCCCCTCGGTGATCGACACCTGGTACGACAGCGGCGCGATGCCCTTCGCCCAGTTCCACTACCCCTTCGAGAACGCCGAGGTCTTCGAGGAGCTCTTCCCCGCCGACTTCATCTGCGAGGCGATCGACCAGACGCGGGGATGGTTCTACACGCTGCTGGCCGAGTCCACCCTCCTCTTCGACACGTCGAGCTACCGCAACTGCGTCTGCCTCGGCCTGATCCTCGATCCCGAAGGCCAGAAGATGTCGAAGAGCCGCGGCAACGTGGTGGAGCCCTGGGAGGTGATCTCGGCCCACGGAGCGGACGCCTTCCGCTGGTACTACCTGACTGCGCAGCAGCCCTGGTCGGGCTACCGCTTCTCGGTCGAGACGGTCGGCGAGTCGGTGCGCCAGTTCCTGCTCACCCTCTGGAACACCTATTCCTTCTGGATCCTCTACGCCAACGCCGAGGGCCTCGGCCCGGCCGATTTCGCCCCCGGCCCCGAACCGGGAAGTGCCAGCGACCCCGCCGCCCCCGGCCCCGAACCGGGAAGTGCCACCGACCCCGCCGCCCCCGGACGCGGAGCGGAGGAGGCGGCGGGCAGTGACCTAGACCGCTGGCTGCTCTCGCGCCTTCAGTCCACCGTCTCCGGCGTCATCGAGCGCATGGACGCCTACGACTGCACCACGGCGGGGCGGGCGATCGCGGAGTTCGTCGAGGACCTCTCCAACTGGTACGTGCGCCTATCCCGGCGCCGCTTCTGGGAGGGCGATCGGGCCGCCTTCGCCACCCTTCGCCACGCGCTGCTGGAGGTGGCCGCCCTGCTCGCTCCGTTCGTTCCCTTCCTGGCGGACGAGATCCACTCCAACCTCGCCGGCGGCGAGGCCGGCGAGTTCGGCGGGCTTCCCGATTCGGTCCACCTCAGGGACTTCCCGCAGGCCGAGGAGGCTCTGTCGGACCCGGACCTCGAAGCCGAGATGACCGCGGTCCGGCGCACCGTCGAGCTCGGGCGGGCCGCGCGGGCCCAGGCGAAGGTGAAGGTCCGCCAGCCGCTGCGCAAGGCGGTTGTCGTCGCCAGCGGCGCCGAGCGTGAGGCGATCGCCGCGCACCGGGAGCTGATCACCGGCGAGCTCAACGTGAAGGGGATCGAGTTCGTCTCCGAGGAGGCCGAGCTGGTCTCCTACGCGGTGAAGCCCAACTACCGCACGCTCGGCCCGCGCTTCGGCAAGCAGATGCCCCAGGTGGCGGCGGCGATCGAGGCGCTCGACGCCGCCCACGTGGCGAGGGCGATCGAGAGCGGCGAGGAGTTCGGCATTAGCCTCGACGGGCACGACCACAACCTCGGCGCCGACGACGTCTCCCTCTCACTCGAGCCCCTGCACGGCTACCAGGTGGAGGCGGAGGCCGGCCACGCCGTCGCGCTCGCGCTGGAGCTGGACTCCGGGCTGCTGCGCGAGGGCCTGGCGCGGGAGGTGGTGCACGCCGTCCAGGGCGCCCGTCGCGAGGCCGGGCTGGAGGTCACCGACCGCATCGCGCTCGAACTCGGTGGCGACGAGGAGCTCCTCGAGGCCGCCCGCGAGCACGAGGATCACCTGGCCCGCGAGACCCTCGCCTCCTCGGTCGCCTACGGGGCGGCGGAGACCGGCTCAACCGCGGTCATCGACGGCCGCGAGTTGCGCGTGGCGGTCGCCCGGGCCGCCTAGGGTTCAGGCCAGCGCCGGCTCCAGCTCGGCCTCGAGGCGGCGCTTCGGCATCGCCCCGATCACCTTCTTGGCGATCGCCCCGTCCTTGAAGAGGATCAGGGTGGGGATCGAGAGCACCTCGTAGGTGGCGGCGGTCTGCTGGTTCTCGTCCACGTTGAGGCTGAGGATCGTCAGGTCGTCGCGCTCGGCGTCCATCTCCTCGAGGATCGGGTGGACGACCCGGCAGGGACCGCACCAGGGAGCCCAGAAGTCGACCAGGACCGGGCCCTCGGCGTCGAGGACTTCCGCCTGGAAGGTCGCATCGGTGACGTCTTTGAGCTTGCCTGACACTGCTATCTGTCTCCTGTGGTCGCGGTTTGCGCCGTCAATACTTCAGAAAGTATAGCGAAGCCTCAGCGGCGCATTCTCATCAGCGGGACGCGCCAGACGGCCTCCGCGAAGATCCTACGCGACATCTTCGAGGCGCCCACCCGCCGCTCGCGGAAGGTGATCGGGACTTCGACGACCCGGAACCCGGCGCGCAGGGCCCGGTAGGTGGTCTCGACCTGGAAGGCGTAGCCGCGGGAGTTGACGGTCTCGAGGTCGATCGCCTCGAGCACCTCCCGGCGAAAGCACTTGAAGCCGCCGGTCAGGTCGTGGACGCCGACCCCGAGGACGAGGCGGGCGTAGACGTTGCCGGCCTGGCTGACGCCGCGCCGCAGCGGCCCCCAGCGCGAGATCCCGCCGCCGGGCACGTAGCGCGAGCCGAGCACCAGGTCGGCGGTCCGGGCGGCGTCGATCAGCCGCGGCAGGTACGCCGGATCGTGGGAGAAGTCGGCGTCCATCTCCACCACCAGCCTCGCCCCGCCCTCCAGCGCGCGCCGGAAGCCCGCGATGTATGCGGGGCCGAGGCCCTCCTTGCGGGCCCGGTGGAGGACCTCGAGGTCCTCGCTCTCCGCGGCCAGGCGGTCGGCCACCTCGCCGGTGCCGTCGGGACTCGAGTCGTCGACGATCAGCAGCCGGTGGGAGGCGGGGAGCACCTCGCGGACCGCGGCGACCATCGCCTCGATGTTCGCGGCCTCGTTGTAGGTGGGGAGGATCAGCCAGACGTCGGGCATCGGCGGGGAACCCTAGGCGAACGCGTCGTCTTCTAGGCCGGGGATGGGCCGCCTGCGGAGGTCTTCCCCCGCCCCCGGCCTGGGGCGCGCACGGTCTTCCTTCGAGGGCCCCGCCCTCCGGTGGCACGGCCGGAGAGCGGGACCCTCTGCAGAAAGCACAGCCTTCCTTCGAGGGCCCCGCCCTCCGGCCGTAATCGCCGGCCCAGGTCCCCGGCCCGGGGCGCGCACGGTCCTCCCCGGCTCCGGGCAGGCAGATGCCCGGGGTGGCGCGCCCGGGTAAGTTGGCCGCGATGACCAACGCCGAGATCGCCGACGCATTCGAGGAGCTCTCCGTCCTCTACGAGCTGGACGGGGCCGTCAAGTACAGGGTCCTTGCTTACACGACGGCGGCCAAGGCGATCCGCGAGAGCCCGGTCTCCGTCGAGGAGCTCGCGCTGGCGGGGCGCGCCACCGAGATACCGGGGATCGGCAAGACCATTCAGGAGAAGATCCGCGCGCTGGTCGCCGAGGGCGAGATCCCGGCAGCGGCGAAGCTGAAGGCAAGGTTCCCGCCCTCGCTGGTCGAGGTGACGCACCTGCCCGGCCTCGGGGCCAAGACGGCTCGGCGGCTATACGAGGAGCTCGGGGTCTGCTCGCTCGACGACCTGCGCGAGGCGGCGGAGACCGGGCGGGTCAGGGAGCTGAAGGGCCTGGGGCCGAAGGTCGAGGAGAACGTGCTGGCGGCCATCGAGCGCATGGAGGCAAGGGAGGAGACGGGCGGGCGGCTGCTGCTCTCGGCGGTCCGGCCGCTCGCCGAGGAGCTGGCGGGGGCGCTGCGCGCCCATCCCGCCGCGGTGCGGGTCGAGGTCGCCGGGTCGGTGCGGCGCTGGACCGAGACCTGCAAGGACATCGACCTGATCGCCACCGCCGCCGAGCCCGAGACGCTTGCCCGCCACCTCGCCTCGCACGAGCTGATCGCAAGCGCCGGGACCCCGGGGCCCAACGGGGTGCGGGCGCGGACCCACAACGGCGTCAGCGTGGACCTGCGAATAGTCCCTCCCGAGCAGTTCGGCAACCTTCTCCAGCACTTCACCGGCTCGGCCGCCCACAACGTGGCCCTGCGCGAGGGGGCCGTCGCCCGCGGCCTCTCGGTCTCCGAGCACGGCATCACCGACGTCGAGAGCGGGGAGGCGACCGTCTGCGCCACGGAGG
Organism: Solirubrobacterales bacterium; assembly: GCA_046330315.1. Classification (GTDB taxonomy): domain Bacteria; phylum Actinomycetota; class Thermoleophilia; order Solirubrobacterales; family 70-9; genus JAXLSZ01. Next base: position 153,823 of record JAXLSZ010000010.1, on the reverse strand, counting down.
AGGAGGTCTACGAACGGCTCGGCTACGACTACATCGAGCCGGAGCTCCGCGAGGACAGGGGCGAGCTGCGCGCCGCGCGCGAGGGAACGCTTCCGGAGCTGGTCGCGATCGGTGACGTTCGCGGGGAGCTGCACTGCCACACCACGCTCTCGGACGGCCGCAACACTCTGGAGGAGATGGCGGAGGCGGGACGGGCCCGCGGCTATTCCTACATGGCGATCACCGACCACTCGGCCTCCCACGGCTTCGGGGACAACGTCACCGAGGCGGAGCTGGAGGCGCGAATCGAGGAGATCCACGAGTGGAACCGCGGCAGGCGGGGGTTCCGCCTGCTGGCGGGGTCGGAGGTGAACATCGGCACCAGGGGGGAGCTGGACTACCCCGAGGAGGTGCTGGCCGAGCTGGACTGGGTGATCGCCAGCGTCCACACCGCATTCTCCGAGGGAGAGGAGGAGATGACCGCGCGCATCCTCGAGGCGATCGAGAACCCTCTGGTGGACGCGATCGGCCACCTCACCGGTCGGCTGCTCCTGCGCCGCGAGCCCTACGCCGTCGATGTCGAGGCCGTGATCGAGGCGGCGGCCCGAACCGGCACGATGCTCGAGATCAACGGCAACCCCAACCGCCGCGACCTCTCCGAGCACCACGCCCGGCTGGCCTCTGAGGCCGGTGCGAGGATCGTCCTCACCACCGACGCCCACGGCGTCGAGACGCTCGACTACATGGCCTACGCCGTCGCCACCGCGCGCCGTGCCTGGCTGAGCGCCGAGGCGGTCGCCAACACCCGCGGCTGGCGCGGGTTCAAGGCGATGCGCAAGCGCTGATCCCCCACTGCCGCGCCGAACTTCAAGTTAGCGCTGATTATCAGCGGAAACCCGAAGCTCGACCGGGGGGGGCTAGCGCTCCCGCCCCAGGCCCGGGGTACGGACCAGCATCACCGGGCGCAGGGCGGACCCCGGCTCGACGTAGAAGCGGACGCCATCGCGCTCCTCGACCGCCTGCACGGCGCCCTCGCGGGTGCGCCAGGCCAGGGCTACCAGCAGCGCGTAGCCCGCGCCGATCGCCGCCACCCCCGGGAAGAAGACCCCGAGCGCGCCGGCGGCCACCGCGGTCGCGCCGATCGGCCAAAGCCGCGACAGCGCGATCCTCGCGGGCGAGGAGGGCAGGGCGGTGGCGGTTCTCGCCGAGGCGAGCGCGTCGCGCACCCCGTCGGCGGCGCGCTCGGGGCTCCCAAGCAGGATCCCGGCCACCACCGCGATCACCCACCACCCCGCGGCCACGTAGAGGGTTGTCGTGTCGGCCCGCTGGGCCGCCGAGAGGGCGGTGATCGCGCCCAGCGCGGTGGCCTCGGCCCCGCAGAGCAGCACCGTGATCCTCAGCAGGTCGGTGAACGGCACCGCTACAGCTCCGCCATCACCAGCAGGAGGCGCAGCCAGCCGGAGGGGTCCTCGACGGTGAGGTCGGCCTGCTCGGAGATCTCCGCCGGTCCCTCCGTCGAGACGACCCCGATGCACACCGCCGTCTCGAGCCTTCCCGCCGCGCGCAGCCCACGCAGCCCGCGGAAGGCGTCGAGGTCGGTGCGATCGTCGCCCGCGTAGGCCGCGTGGACAATTCCCTCGCCCGCCCCGATCAGCGCCGCGACCGCGGCGTCCTTGCCGCCCCCGCCGCGCGGGCGCAGCTCGAGCACCTTTCGGCCCCAGCGCGCCTCCAGCTCGGCGCCGGCCTGCCAGCCCACCTCGCCACCCGCCCGCTCGGCCACCTCGCCGGTTCGCCCGCCCTCGCCACCCGCCCGCTCGGCCACCTCGCCGGTTCGCCCGCCCCCGCCGCCCGCCCGCTCGGCCACCTCGCGCGCCACCTGCTCGGCCGCGGCTTCGTCGGCAGCGCCGCGCCAGTGCAGGGCCTGGATCGGCCCCTTGTCCTCCACCCGCACGCCGCTGTCCGCGAGCCGTGCTTCGAGGCCCGCGACGAAGTCCCGGGCCGCCGTCTCGCGGCCGCTGATCGAAGGGTCCGGAGAGGGCTCCTCCTGCCAGGGGGCGAGCAGCTCGAGGCCGTGGTTTCCCGCGTAGGCCAGCTCCGGGAGGCCGACCATCTCGCGGGCTTCGACGGCCCGGCGCCCCGAGACGCAGCCGACCAGGCCGAAGCGCCTGCTCAGCTCGCGCAGGGCGCGGGTCGCGGCCTCGGGCACCCGGGCCTGCTCGGGGCGCTCGGCTATCGGGGCGAGCGTGCCGTCCACGTCGGTGAGCAGCGCCGACCTCAGGGGTTCGGCGAGCAGGGGCGCAAGCGCCGGCGGGGGACCGGCCGGGATCTTCGCGGACATCGCCTCTAGTATCGCCGCCGGTGTCCGGGAAGACCCTGAAGCTGGCGGTGATCGGGACGGCCGCCGGCGCTTTCAGCGGCCTCTTCGGGGTCGGCGGGGGCACGGTGATCGTCCCGCTGCTGATCCTGCTGCTCGGCTACGGGGAGCGGCTGGCCACCGGGACCAGCCTCGCGGCGATCATCGTGATCGGGGTCCTCGCCACCGCCGCACAGGGCGGCCTCTACGGCAACGTCCACCTCCTCACGGGGTTCCTGCTCAGCGTCCCGGCCGTCGTCGGGGTCGTGCTCGGGACGGCCTTCCAGCAGCGGATATCCCAGCGAGCGGTCTCGGGGATCTTCGCGCTGATCCTGGTGGCCGTCGCGATCGACCTGGTGCTCTCGTGAACGAGGTGGCCGCCGCGCTGCTGGCGATGGCCGGCGGTTTCGTCGGGGGCCTGGTCGGGGTGGGCGGCGGAGTCCTCTTCGTCCCGGCGCTCGCCCTCTTCCTCGGCCTCGACCAGGTCGACGCCGAATCCACCTCGCTGCTGATGATCGTCTTCGTGGCCGCGGTCGGGGCGGCACGCCAGCGCGCCTACGGCAACGTCGAGCTCCGCGACGCGCTGGTCATCGGGGCCCTCTCGCCGCTCGGGGTCGGGGTCGGCGTCGTGCTCGCGAACAGCGTCCCCGAGCGGGTGCTGCAGGTCGCCTTCGCGGCCCTGGCCCTCTTCTTCGCCTACCAGCTCGGCCGCAGGGCGATTCGCCATCCGGGGGAGCCCTAGCGTGGCCGACCCCCTGCGGATCGACGAGAGCCTCTCGATCCCGATGGAGGAGATCGAGGTCCGGGCCAGCCGCTCCTCGGGTCCCGGGGGCCAGCACGCCAACGTCACGGCCTCGCGGATCGAGGCCGTCTTCGACCTCGAGGCCTCGCGCAGCATCGGCGAGGCCCAGCGGGCCAGGCTCGCCTCCCGCTACGGTCGCCGCGTCACCGCGGTCGCCCAGGACGCTCGCAGCCAGGCCCGCAACCGCCAGCTCGCGCTGGAGCGCCTGCGGCTGCGGATCCGCGACGCGCTGGCGACCCCGCGGCCGCGGAGGCCGACGCGCCCCAGCCGGGCCGGGCGGGAGAGGAGGCTCGAGGCCAAGCGCCGGGTCTCGGCCCGCAAGCGCGATCGCCGCAGGCCCCGCCCCGACGACTACTGAGTCCCGTGCTCCAGGGCGCCCTTCACCGCCGCGTCGAGGGCGTTCAGCCGGTGCAGCGCCAGGGCCTCGGCGGAGGGAAAGTGGCGCAGGCGCAGGGCCTCGGGCCCGTGATGGCAGAGGATGCAGGAGAGCAGCGCGGACCTTCTCGGCTGCGGCAGGCGCTCGGCCGCCCCGCCGACGATCTCCGCCCCGATCTGCAGGTGCCCGAGCAGCCTTCCCTCTTCGCTGAGCCCGATCTCGGCCCCGTAGGTGAACTCGCGGGTCCTGCCCACGTCGTGGAGCAGCGCCGCGGCCATCAGCAGGTCGGAGTCGAGCCGCGGGTGCAGGGTCGCCAGCTCCGGGACGAGGGTCGCGACCGCGACCGTGTGCTCGATCAGCCCCCCGAGGTAGGAGTGGTGCCCGGCCCGGGTGCAGGGAGCCCTGCGGAACTCGGCGGCCGTCTGCCCGGACTGCAGGACCGACTCGACCACCGCGCGCAGGGCCGGGTCGTGGACCTCGCGCGAGAGGTGCTCGAGAAATCCTTCCAGCTCATCCCGGTCCCGGTAGGCCGCGGGAAGGAAGTCGGCGGGCTCGACCTCGGCACCCTCCAGCCTGCGGACGTCCTCCAGCTCGGCGACGAGCTGGCCGCGGAATCGCTCGGCTCGCCCGCGGACCTCGACGGCGTCGCCGCGCTCGAAGCGCGCGCCGATGCGGTCCGCGTCGCGGAAGACCCTGGCCGGGATCGACCCGGTCGGGTCGCGGAGCTCAAGCGAGAGGTAGGCGGAGCCGTTGCGGGCGGTGAGGCGGTCCTTTCGCACGCAGGCGTAGCGCCCGCGAAAGGGCGTCCCGGGCACCAGCTCGGCCACGGTCGGCCCCTCGGCCGCCCCGATCTTCGCCGCGGCTTCCATTCCCACCATCCTGCCCGCGGAGGCGGACGGGGCCGCGGGCATCGACTACCCTCAGCCTGTGGATCCTCTGGTGTGGGAAGGAGAGCCGCCCGTGCTTCGCTCGCCGGTCCTGGTCTGCGCCTTCCGCGGCTGGAACGACGCGGCGGCGGCGGCCTCCACGGCGCTGGAGACGGTCGCCGCCTCGCTGGACGCCGAGCCGCTGGCCACCCTGGACCCCGAGGAGTTCTTCGACTTCCAGGTCAACCGGCCCACCATCACGCTGGCCGAGGGCCAGACGCGCCACATCGAGTGGCCCGAGAACAACCTGCTGGCCGCCCCCGCCCCCGCAGCGTCACGTGACCTCGTGCTCCTCGACGGCACCGAGCCCAACCTCCGCTGGCGCAGCTTCGCGGAGGCGATCGCCGCGGCCGCCGAGCGGCTTGGCGTCGGGACCGTGATCACGCTCGGCTCGCTGCTGGCCGAGGTCTCGCACTCTATGCCGGTCCCGATCACCGGGCTCGCCTCGAGCGAGGAGCTGGTCACCGAGCTCGACCTCCAGCGCTCCAACTACGAGGGGCCGACCGGGATCGTCGGCGTCCTTCACGACTCCTGCCGGCGCTCGGGGATGCGCTCGGCGTCGCTGTGGGCGGCGGTGCCCCACTACGTCGCGGCGGTACCCAACCCGAAGGCGGCCCTGGCCCTGCTGCGCCGCCTCGAGGGGCTGACCGGCGTGGCGGTCGACGCCGGCGAGCTCGAGGACGAGACCTCCCACTACGAGGAGCAGGTGGCCCGCGCGGTGGCCGACAACCCCGAGATCGAGGAACTCGTCTCGCGGATCGAGGAGGACCAGGCCGGCGAGCTCGCCGAGGGCGAGGACATGCCCTCCGGCGACACCATCGCCCGCGACTTCCAGCGCTTCCTGGAGCAGCGCGGCGACGAGCCGGCCTGAGCGCCGCGACGAGCAGCCCCGGCGCGGCGGCGAGCAGCCCCGGCGCGGCGGCGAGCAGCCCCGGCGCCGCGGCGAGCAGCCCCGGCGCGGCGGCGTTCAGCTCTCCGCGGCGGGGCAGATCAGCCGGTAGTCGCACCACCCGCAGACGGTCGGCGAGGGCCGAGGCTCGAAGTCCTGGCTCATCACCCCCTCGCCCACCTCCAGGACGGTGCGCTCGACCCGCTCGGCGTCGTCGGGCGAGCCCTCGACGGCGACCTTCTCGGCGTCCAGCACGTAGTAGTAGCTGCCCCCCGCCGCCTCGACCTGCCAGGCCTCGCGCGCGGCGAGGCGGTACAGCGAGAGCTGCAGGTCGTCCGCGAGCTGAGCCTCGGTGCGCCGCTCGCCGGTCTTGTAGTCGATCAGCTCATACCCCCCGCCCGGCAGCCGGTCGACCCTGTCCACCCGGCCGCGAACGTGGTGGGGGCCGATCTGGAAGTCGAACTTCCGCTCCAGCCAGACCGGCTCGCCCTCCGCGTCGCGTTCGCGGCGCCAGTAGAGCTTCAGGGCCTCGCGGGCCCGGTCGCGGAACTGCAGCTCGTCGTCGGAGGTGCCGAACCCGGCCCGGCGCCAGCCGGCCTCGAATAGCGAGAGCAGGCGCCGCTCGCCGTCCTCCTCGCCGTGCTCGCGCTCCTTGTGGAAGCGCTCCAGCACGCCGTGGATGAGGATCCCGAAGCGCTGGTTGATGGTCGGCTCCTGCGGGATGCCGAAGACGCGGGCGAACTTGTACTTCAGCGGGCAGGTGAGGTAGAGGTCCAGGTCGGAGGCCGAGAGGCGCAGGCCCTCGCCGCGGCGGGGCAGGAAGGCCTCCAGGGAGGGCTCCTCGCGGGCGGCGAGCAGCTCGCGGCGCCGGCCCCGCTCGCGCTCTTCCTCGAGCAGGTACTCGTCCAGGGAGGAGGCCTCCAGCTCGGCCTGCTGCTCGGGGGTCGCGACCTGGCGCAGCAGGCCGTTGATCGCCTCGATCGCGTCGGCGGTCTTCTCGCTTCCCGGGCGCTGCGCCAGGGCGGCGAGCTTGAGAAGCTCGAGGTGGCGGACGACCGCGCGGTTGACGTCCACGACCGTGTCCAGCCGGGGCTCGGAGAGCTCCCGCCCCGCCCGCCAGGAGGCCTCGAGGACCTCGTCGCGGAGCATCCGGTAGGTGGCGTGGAGTCCCTCGGCGGGCCCGAACAGCTCCTCCTCCTGGATCTCCTCGGCGGCGCCCAGCACCGTGCGGGCCTCCTCGTAGAGCCGGGAGGGTCGGTTGGGGCCGTCGCGGTCCCGCTCCACCCAGGAGAGCACGAGGCCCGAACGCGCCCGGGTCATCGCCACGTAGAGCGCCCGCCGGCGTTGCGCCAGCCTCGCCGAGGCGGGGCTCCCGGCCGGCGCCTCGGCCAGCAGCTCGGGGGGCACCGCGGGGGGGCCGGGCGAGCGCTCGGCGGCCGCCGAGCGCTCGAGGCCGAGGACGTAGACGTGCTCGAACTCCCGACCCTTGGCGTCATCGAGGGCGATCACCTGCACCGAGCCCGGCGAGGGCGGCTCGCTGCCGGAGCCGAGCTCGACGCCCGCGTCGGCCACGGCGCTCAGGTAGCGGACGAAGTCGCGGGTCGAGCCCTGGGGCTCCCGGCGGGTCCACGCCGAGGCCAGCTCGGCGAGCCTGGAGAGGCTGAGCAGCCGCTCCGCCGCCTCGGGCTGGGCGGCGAAGAGGCGCTGGCGTCGCAGCCCCACCCGCTCGATCAGCCGGCGCACGAAGACGTCGGGGCGGCGCTCCTCCATCGCCGCAGAGGCCGCCCGGTAGAGCTTCAGGAAGGCCTGGATCCTCTCGCGGGCCTCGGGCTGGACCTGGGGGCTCTCGAGCGCGGCCTCGCAGGCCGAGACGGTGTCCAGCTTCCGCCGCCTGGCGATCGTGGTGAGCCGCGCCAGGTCGACCGAGCGCAGCTCGGTGGGCGGCCGGGTCAGGGCCCGGGCGGCGGCCGCGGAGTCGTCGGGGTCGGCGAGCAGCCGCAGCCAGGCGATCGCGTCTCGCACCTCCGGGCGGCGGAAGAGCGCCGCCGGCCCGGCCAGGTGGAAGGGGACGCTGCGCTCCTCCAGCGCCGCCCCGACCACCCCGCCCTGCCGCGAGGGCTCCTCGACGATCACGCAGACCTCGGCCGCCGCGACCCCGCCGGCCAGCAGTTGCTCGACCTCGCGGGCCACCGCCTGGGCCTGGGCGCGCTCGTTGCGGGCGCGCCAGAAGCGCACCTCGGCATCGGAGCCCTCTGCGGAGCGCGCGGGCTTCTCGAGGCGCTCGGAGATCGGGGCCACGACCGCGTGCGAGGCGTCGACCACGGCGCTGCCGCCGCGCAGGCAGCGCTCCAGCACGACAACGTCCGCGTCGGGGTGGAGCTCGCGGAACCAGGACGCCGCCCTGCTTGCCGCGCCCGCCGCCTGGTCGTCGTCCATCGCGCAGAGCTGGTTGGCGTTGTCGGCCGCCAGCTCGGCGAGCACCGCCCAGCGGCAGAGCGTCGCGTCCTCGAGCTCGTCGACCATCGTGTAGCGGAAGCGCGCGGCGATCTCGCGGCGGACGTCTGCCCGCTCGGAGAGCAGGCGCCGGAGGGCGAGGGTGACGTCCCCCGAGTCGAGGCTCCCCGCCTCGGCGAGGATGCGGTCGTGCGCGGCGTAGAGTTCGGCGAACTCGCGCTCGCGCCGGGCCGCCTCCAGCGCCGCCTCGTCGCCGGCGTCCGCCTGGCGGCGGCGGGCCAGCTCGGCCAGCGCCTGCGGGGAGACGGCCTCCGCCTTGAGCGCGTCAATGCGCCTCAGCAGGCGGGCGAGCAGGCCGGCCGGGTTGCCGCGGATCTCGTGGTGGCGCAGCGGCAGGTCCTCGAGGCGGTCGAGGAGCATCGCCAGCCGCTCGGCGGGGCCGAGCACCTCGAAGAACGGGTCGAGGCCCGCGTCGCCCGGGTAGTCGCGCAGGAGGCGCTCGCCGATCGCTTCCCAGGTTCCGATCCAAAGCTCCTCGAAGGGCTCGGCGAGCAGCGTCTCCACGCGGTCCCGCAGGCGGTCCGCGGTGGCCCGGGTCGAGCAGAGGAGGAGCACCTGCTCGGGGCCGGTCCCGGCCGCCGCCAGCCCGGCGACCCGCTGGGCGATCAGCTCCGTTCGCCCGGTCCCCGCCGCCCCGAGGACCAGAAGCGGCCCGGCGCCGTGATCGAGGGCGCGGCGCCCGGGGCCGGCGAGGTCCTCCTCGCCTCCCCCCGGCGCAGGCACGGCGACGGGTTCCCGCTCGCTGGCTGGCACGGTGCGAACGCTACCGCCCCGCGCCGACCGCCTCCGCGGTGCCCGAACCGGGAGTCCCTAGCATGGGGACATGGCTTCAGAGCCCCGATCGAGGCCCGCCGTGGCGCCGCCGGAAGCCTCGGCCGCGGGCCCCGGCGCCCTGGCGGCCGACTGGCTCGGCCTCTGCCGGCGCGTGGTCGAGGCCCAGCGGCGGATCTTCGCGGAGGTGCGCGGGATCGATGCCCGCACCGTCTACGACGGGGTCGGCGAGGGCGGCGATCACACCCTGGTCATCGACCGCCGCTGCGAGGACGCGGTGTTCGAGCAGCTCGGCGCGCTGGCCCGGGAGGGCCATTCCTTCACCGCGATCTCCGAGGAGCGGGGCGAGGTCGCCTTCGGGGACGGCGGCGGGCTCCGCGTGGTCATCGACCCGATCGACGGCTCGCTCAACGCCCGTCGCCACCTGCCTTCCTTCAGCCTCAGCTTCGCGGTGGCAACGGGGCCGAGCATGGCCGACGTCGAGTTCGGCTACGTCTTCGACTTCGGCGCCGGGGAGGAGTTCTGGGCGCGGCGGGGAGGCGGCGCCTTCATCGGCGAGGAGCCGCTGCGGACCCGGGTCAGCGAGCGCGGCCTGGTGGTGGTCGGCCTGGAGTCGGCCAGGCCCGAGCTGGCCGTCCCCGTGCTCGAGCGCCTCGCCGGCAGCGTCTACCGGGTCCGGGTCGTCGGCTCGATCGCGATCACCGTCTCCTACGTGGCGGCCGGGCGGCTCGACGGGATGCTCAGCCTCCGCCCCTGCCGCTCGGTGGACGCGGCCGCCGCGCAGCTGATCGCGCAGGAGGCCGGGGCCGCGGTCTCCTTCGGGCCGCGCCCGGCCGGGCAGACCGGCCTGGGGCTCGACGAGCGATTCCCGATCGCCGCGGCCGCGACGACCGAGGGGCTGGCGACGCTGCGCGGCGCCCAGGGCGCCGCGGGAGGCAAGTGAGGTGGGGGGGAGGGCCGTGGGGGCGCGGGACGCCCGGGTGGCAGCCGCAGGGCGCGGCGCGGCGGCAAACGGCAAGGCGGGCCGGCGCGGCGCAGCGGCAAACGGCAAGGCGGGCCGGCGCGGCGCAGGCACCGCCCCGGAGAGCGTCATCGACTGGGACCTCGCCGGCCGCGTCGCCCGCGGCCTTGCCGGCAACGGAACCGGCAAGCGGTCGGTGCGCCGGGACGACCTCCGCAGGGCGGCGCGGGGCAGCGTCGGCCTGGTCCGCGACTTCACGGGGCTGGCGCCGCGGGGCCGGCTTCCCTCGCCGGAGGTGGTGGACCGGCGTGAGTGGATAGAGGCCAACCTCCAGACCCTGCGGGCGATGTCGGCCCGGGCCGACCGGCAGTTCGCCCGCTCGCTGGAGATGCCGGGCCCGCTCGGTCCGGGCGCCCGGGCTCTGGCCGGGGCCGCCGCCGGTGTCGAGATGGGCGTGATCAGCGGCTTCCTCGCCCAGCGGGTGCTCGGCCAGTACGACGTGGCGCTGATCGGCCCCGCCCGCCCCGCCCGGCTGCTCTTCGTCGCCCCCAACCTCGCCGAGGCCCAGAAGCGGCTCGGCGTCGAGCGCGAGATCTTCCTGCGCTGGATCGCGATCCACGAGGCGACCCACGTGGTTCAGTTCAGCGCCGTCCCCTGGCTGCGCGAGCACATCGGCTCGATGGGGGAGGAACTGCTCGGCGGGACGCTCTCGGGGATCGGCCGCGGAGAGCTGCTGGCGGCGGCACGGCGCCTGCTTCGCACCGATCCGCGCCGGATCGCCGAGGCGGTGCGCCGCGGCGAGTGGGTCTCTCCCTTCGTCAGCCGCCCACGCCGGCGCCTGCTGGCCCGCCTTCAGGCGACGATGGCGATCGTCGAGGGCTACTCGGAGTTCGTCATGGACGGGGTCGGGGCGCGGCTGGACCCCGCCTACGCGGAGCTGCGCGAGCGCCTGGAGGCGCGCCGCGCCTCGCGGACACCCCTCGAGGCCCTGCTCTCGCGGTTTTTGGGGCTGGAGCTGAAGCTCCGCCAGTACCGGGTCGGCAGGGAGTTCTGCGACCGGGTGGCCGAGAAGGGCGGGATCCAGACGCTCAACCTGGTCTGGTCAGAGCCCCAGGCGCTGCCCCGTCCCTCGGAGCTCGAGAGCCCCGGCCGCTGGCTGTCGCGGGTCGCCTGACCAGGCCCGGGCCGCCCCCAGCCCCCCAGCGCCGCTGCCGAGAGTGAAGATGAGCATCTATGCGCTGCTTATCTTCACTCTCGCTGGCGGCCGGCCGTGTAACCGGGGGAGGGGAGGCGGGTACAAACAGGTGTTCGGGTAGTTGCTACACTTCGAACATCCTTAGAGATAAGTAATTTGATGAAGAGCACCCTGAGGGGGTAAGAGCACAGATGGCAACGCAGAAGAGCACCGCCCAGGCCCGTCGCACGGGCACCACCGGTCGCACGGGCACCACCAGTCGCACGGGCACCACCAAGGCGAAGAAGACCACCAGGACCGCGGCCGCCAAGGCCGAGCGCAGCCCGGTCGTCCGCGCGGTCGAGACCGCCGTCGACGTTCCGGTCGGCGTGGCGCTGACCGTGAGCGACGCGGTCACCGAGATCGTCGAGCCCTGGACCGACCGCGAGGCGGCCGAGAAGCAGATCAAGGCCTACCGCACCCAGCTCACCCGCCGCATCAGGCGCGCCGAGCGCCGCGGCGCCACCGCCCGCCGGAAGGCGCGCACGGAGGCCCGCCGCACCCGCACGCGCCTCGAGCGTGAGGTCCGCCGGGTCGAGCGCGAGGCCCGCAAGAACCGCCGCCGCGCCGGCACCGCGGTCCGCCAGAACCGCCGCCGGGTGGAGACCACCCTGAGGCGCAACCGCCGCCAGGCCGAGCAGCAGCTCCGCAGGGCGAGCAGGCGCGCCGAGCGGGTCCAGCAGGACGTCACCAAGCGCGCCGAGCGGGTCCAGCACGACGTCACCAAGGTTGTCGAGGATCGCTCCTCGCGCGCCCAGGAGATCGTCGACCGGGTCAGCGACCAGGTGGCCTCCCTGCGCTAGACGCTTCGCCCGGGCCTCCGCGGAGAGGCGGTCGCCCGGAGAGATCTGCTGGCACACATACCTCGCCAGCAGAAGTAGCAACCTCTCCTCCCTCGCCAACCGCCCCCTCGTGGGGCGGTTGGCTCTTTTCGGGGCCCGGTACCCAGCCCGCTTCCGCGCGCCACTCACCCACCCGCGACCCCATGGTGTGTGGAGTTCTTCTGCCATGGACCCCGAAACCGCGCACACCCGCGAGATCGACGCCGTTGGAGGCCCCCCCGAGGGGCAGCCATGGATCCGCCCGAGCTCCGCCCAGCGGGCCGGCCACGGGGCCGCTCGAGGGGGACGGCCATGGGACCGCCCGAGCGGGCGGACCGCGGCCTCAGCGTCCCCGGACGACGACCGGCGAGGAGACCCCGGCGCCGTAGGGCCAGAGGCTCTGCACGGGCACGAACGCTCGGAACTGGAAGCTGACGCCCCGGCTGCCGGGGTCCTTGAAGCGGTAGCCCAGGCGGAAGCGGCCCCGGGCGTCGGTGGTCAGCGTCCGGAACTCGGTCCACGGGACGGCGGGCAGGCGGTACTGGAGCTGCACGAGCTTTCCGTCGGGCGGGAACAGCGCCCCGGCACCGCGGACGCGGCCGCCGACGACCACCGGCCGGCCGCCGACCACGGCCCGGCTCGCGGAGGCCCGAAGCTCCACGCCCGAGCTCACCCGCAGCCGGGCCGGCCGCGACTGGGCAGCGCCCAGGGTCCGGGTACCCGCGAAGGCGGCGAGGACCCGGCGTCCCGGGCCGGGGGCCAGCCGCACGGAGAAGATCCCGTCGGCACCGGTCCGCACGGTGGTCGTTCGCCTCGGCCTGCGCGAGCCGGGCCGGAAGCGCTCGACCACCCGCACCGGGGCCTGCCCGAGGGGCGAGCCGAGGCCGGCGCTCAGCCTGCCGCTGAAGCGGGTGCTCTCGCCGTAGGAGACCGAGCGCACCCGCGGGCGCTGGCCGAACCCCCTGGTCCGGTGCCTGCGGCAGCGCCGCCTGCCGTGCCGGTGCCTGCACTTCCGCACCGTCAGCACCCGTCCGCCGAAGCCGGCGTTCAGGGAGGTCGGGATCTTGATCGGGTTCGGGAGGACCATCTCGGACCCGTTGGCCCGCAGCGAGGTCGTGAAGGCGTTTCCCGCCCGGTCCGCGCCGGTGGCGCGGAACTCGTACTCGCCCGCCGGGTAGGCGTCCGAGTCCCACCGGGCGCGCATCACCCCGTCGACGATCTCGGTCGGGAGCGGGTCGAACCCATCCGCCGATCCGGCCCGTCGCACGAGGATGCGGCCGGAGTCCGGATCCGGCCCGGAGAGCGCGTCGCTCACCACGGCCCGGACCAACTCGGGGTCGTTGGGGTCCTGCCCGTTGGCGAAGGCGATTCCCGGGGGAGTGCGGTCGATCCGCACCGTCGCCGTACGGGGCGCGTGGTTGCGGTGCCCGCCCACCGTGCGGCCGTCATCGACGTTCCCGGCCAGGTCGCGCGCGTAGTAGCTCGCCGAGTGCACACCGTCGGCCGCGATCGCGGTGCTGACGCTGTCACCCACCGAGGCGACCGGCGGGCCGCCGTCCACCAAGATCGCCGTGAACGGGTCGGCGTCGTCACCCCGGGGCTGCATCCCGGAGAGGGAGTCCGTCGCCTCGGCGGTCAGGACGACCGGCTGGTCCGACCAGCCCGCCGGCACGCCGTCGAGTCGCGAGACCGGGTCGGTCTTGTCCACCCGGAGCGTCCCGACCCCCGCCTGGGCCGATCTCATCCCCGATCCGGAGACCGCGACCGACCGCACCTCGCTGGATCCCTCCGGGAGGTCGAGCACCTGCAGCGCGTCGCCCGCGATGCCGCTCCGCAGGTCCGTCTCTCCGTCCGAGCAGCGGTCGGGGCCGGCGCAGGGCTGGGGCGCGTCCGGCTGGCCGATCGAGACCGCGTAGCCGCGGATACCCGATAGCGGCGCCGTGCCGCCCGGATGGCCCAGCCTCAGGGTGTAGGGGAACTCGTTTCGGCCGATCCATCCCGACCCGACGGCGGGGTCCGAGCGGCCCGGCCGGACGTCGTCGAAGCGCAGCGCCGCGCGCGCGGGTGCGCCCTGGTTGCCGGCTCCGTCCTCGAGCCAGACCTCGACCGTGTAGCGGCCCGGCCCGCCCGGCACCCTGAGGGCGTCAAGTCCGTCGAGGTCCGCGGTCGTGCGAACGTCCGTCGCGGCGACCGATCCGGCGGCATCGAGGATGCGCCTGTGCACGGCGACGATCGGCGAGGCGCCCTGCGGCGGGTTCGACCAGCTCAGGTCGAAGGAGTTGTCGGCGTGCCAGCCGTCCTCGCCTCCCGCGACCGTCAGGCCCTCGGGCTGGAGCGGCGCGGTGTTGTCCACACCGATCGTCCGCGGCTCCGTGCAGCCGTAGTTCGGGCCCGGCAGGCCGTAGTCGCCGGCGCAGAACCGGACCTCGTGCATACCGTCGAGAATCGGTGAGGTCGAGACCGCAAGCGACCTGGAGACCTCGCCCGGGCACGGGGTGAGGGTGACCGCGTAGGTGCCCCGGTCCCCGGGGCAGGCGACGCTGGCGAGATCGGCGGGGCGACGGGCGTCGACGCCGATGGCGAACCGGGAGACGCCCGAGCCGCCGTCCTCCGCGTCGAGCCGAACCGACTCGGTGCCGCGATGCCAGCCCGCGCCCTGCGCGAGCGCTCCCGACGCCGAGATCCCGGGCGGGGCGCGGTCCTCGACGCTGAGCTGGACGTTGTCGGGCCTGCTGGTGGCCCCGCCCAGCGCGTCCAGGTCGCAGCCCCCCGCTCGGTAGCACCTGAGCTGCGCATCCAGGCGGGTGGCCCCCTCGCTCCCGATCCTGCTCGGGTAGAGGTTGTAGACGTCGAAGTCGCCGCCGGCGGCGGCGCCGAAGACCTCGGATGAGCCGTCCGGGCGGACCGCGTAGAGCTGCGCGCTCCATCCCCCGGCGTCGCGGAGCTTCGCCTTGATGGTCGCGCCGACGATCCGGTTGCCGCCCTGCGCGAGCCACCGCCAGGCGCCGTACTCGCCCTGCTCGGTGTGGCCGGCGCGGCCGTTGAGCTGGTAGAGCCCGGTCGGCTCCGGCGAGTTGCAGTCGTAGGCCTCCACCCGAGATCCTCCCGAGTGGACCGCGGTGGCGCTGTAGGCGGGGTGCTCGTCGACGCAGTTCTTGACCGTGAAGCCGCCGGCCAGCGCGGCGGACGGGCTCCCGGCGACGGCGAGGAGCAGGCTCGCGCAGGCGGCTAGGGCTGCGTGGCGAGCACCTCGGAGGTCCCGCCCGGCCAGAACACCACGAGCTCGGTCTTCCCCGAGCCGTTGTCCCGGGCAACAAGCACCGCCGTATCGGATAGTGCGGGTGCGGAGCCGCTTCCCTCGACGAAGCGCAGGTAGCCGCTCTGAGAGCCGGCGGATCCGTCGAGAACCAGGCCTCCACCACCGCCACCCGAACCCACGAAGAGAACGGGCGCCGCGCCTTGGGTGGAGCCGGAGATCCCCATTCGAGCGGCCGCGATCCGGAGTTCGGGATCTCCCCCGACGCGAGTGATCACCGGTGGATCGCTTCCCGCCGCGAACGGCACCCGGGTCAGCGGGGCGAGGTCCTCGCTGCCCACCGTGCCGTTGGCGATCAGACGGGAGTCCACGGCCTGCTCCTTGAGCTTGTCGCGGCCGACCGAGTCGCGGGCGATCTGGTCGGTGTCCACCGCCCGGCCCTTGAGGTTCGACGTGCCGACGGCCCGTTCGGCCAGGGAGCGGGTCCCGACGGCGCCGGTCGCCAGGTCGTCCGCCTTCACCGAGAAGCGTCCCTGGAGGGCGGCGGCCGTTCCGCCGAGTGCGACGAAGAGCGCCAGGTAGGAGACGACGACGGCGTGCTTTGAGCCCATCTGGTCCTCGATTCCGGGGTCGGTTGGCTGGTGCGCCCATCATCGTCCACTCCCCGGGACGCGGTCGGTCCCCTGGACGGACGGAGGGTTCCCGCCTGCCGGGTGGACTTGCCGCCCCCTCCGGATCCGAGTCGCCGCCCCGGCGCTCCTTCGCCCCGCGGCCCCGTCCCCGGGCCCGGCGCTCCCCCGCCCCCCGGCGCCGTTCCCGGGCTCGGCGGGCCTCCGCCCCGCGGCCCCGTCCCCTCCCCCGGCGCTTCGCGGGGCTTTCACGGGCCGAACTCCCCGGCTCCGGCGGCCCCTCCGGCCGGCGGCTCCCCCGAGCCCCCGCCGGGGGGCGGCGGCGGGGAGGAGGACGCGCCGGAGCTGGAGGCCGGTGCCGATGCCTCGGGCGAGAACTCGACAGCCTGCGGCGGTGGGGCAGGGGCGGGCGGCGGGGTGGTCTCGGGCGCCGGGGCCGCGGGCGGCTCCGGCTGTGGCGGGGCGGGCGCAGCCGGCTCGGGGGCGACCGCTTCGGGGGGTGGCGCCAGGGCCTCTCTCTTCACCGGGTCCGCCGACCTCTCGATCGTGGGCGCGCGCTGCTGGGCCGGGCCCAGCTCGCCCGGCGCCGGCAGGACTCCCACGGCGACGCAGGCCGCCGCCCCGCCCGCGGTCCCGACGCAGGCGGCGACGATCTTGGCAACCAGCGCCAGGCCCGCGCCGCGCCCCCCGCCCGAGGCGGCCATCTGGGTGGCCGCCTCCGCGGCCCCGCTCCGCCCGGGGAGCCGGGACTGGGCCGAGGCCAGCCCGGAGTGGAGCCGCTCCGCAGCTCCATGCAACCGCTCCGCGAGACCCGCGACGGGCGGGACGGGAGCCAGCGCGGCCGCCGCCCGGGGCGCGGCCCGGTAGGCCCGGACGGTCGCCCGGCAGTGCGGGCAGGCCCGCAGGTGCTCGCGCAGCTCCCCCGCCTCCGCCGGGCCGGCCTCGCCGTCGCAGTAGGCGGAGAGCGCCGGGCCGAGCTCCTCGCAGCGTCCTCCCTCCTCGCTGCTGGCCACCAGCGCCCGGAACCGCGCCCGGCCCTCGGCCAGGCAGCGATTGATCTTGGTCCTCGTCCAGCCGGTCAGCTGCCCGATCTCGGCGTAGGAGTAGCCCTCGGCGAGCAGCGTCAGGGCCCGAAGCTCCTGGGGCTTCAGCGCCTGGAGGGCCTCGCGGCTTCGGGCGATGCGCTCGCGGCGCTCCACCTGGTCGGCCGGCCCGTCCCGCTCGGAGGGGATGAGCTGGACCCAGTCGGGCCCGGGCTCCTCGCCGGGCCGCGCCGTGCGGGGCGTGTTCATGATCCGCTCGCGGTGGCGCCGGACGGCCAGGGCCTCGTGCTTGGTGACCGTCTGCATCCAGCGGATCAGCTCGCGCGAGTCGTCCGTCGGGGCCTTGGTGAGGAGGATCTCGAAGGCCCTCTGGAAGGCGTCCTCGGCATCCTCGCCGCAGAGGGAATAGCGGCGGGCGGTGCGCCGCAGCGTGGCCTCGTGCCGCCGGATCAACTCGACAGCCGCCCGCTTGCGCGCGGCGTCGTCCGGAGCCGTGCGCTCCGCCAGGCCTCCCGGCGATGTTGCGCGGTTCATCGCTCTCACGCGGACTCTCCCGGCCGGGCCGCCGCGTGCGCGGTCCCCCAACCGCAAGAACGCCACTTGCGCGCTCCTTGTATCAATCCGCATGCCGAAGCGCGCAGCGTGCGAAGAACCGCCGCCGGAGGGCGGATGGACGGGCCGGATTGCGCCATTTGCAGGTAAAGAAGGACCGCCGGCTCGTCTCTCCCCCTGCCGCCGGTGTCCAAAACCCGCAAATTGCGACCGATTCGAAACTGTCGCTATTTGCGAACAATTCCGCCCGGCCGGCGGCAGACCCGCCCGTTTCGAGCAGCTTTGTCTAGATTGCCTGCCCGATGGAGGACCCGCGCACACCGATCCGGCCCGCCCCGGGCCGCCGCCGTCCCGAGGGCGCGCGATGAGCACCTGCGTGGTCACCGGAGGCGCCGGGTTCCTCGGCTCCCACCTCTGCGAGCGGCTGCTCGGCGAGGGCCACCGGGTGATCTGCGTCGACAACCTCGACACCGGGTCGCTGGACAACATCGCCCACCTGCGCGACCCCGCCTTCGACTTCCTCCAGCACGACGTCACCAACCAGGTGCAGATCCCCGGCGAGGTGGACTTCATCTACCACCTGGCCTCGCCGGCCAGCCCGATCGACTACCAGCGGCTCCCGCTCCACACCCTGAAGGTCGGCTCCTACGGCACCCACCACATGCTCGGGGTCGCCAAGCTGAAGCGGGCCCGCTTCCTGCTCGCCTCGACCTCCGAGGTCTACGGCGACCCGCAGATCCACCCCCAGCCCGAGAGCTACTGGGGCCACGTCAACCCGATCGGCCCGCGCGGCGTCTACGACGAGGCCAAGCGTTACGCCGAGGCCCTGACCATGGCCTACCGGCGCCAGCAGGGGGTGAACACGAGCATCGTGCGGATCTTCAACTCGGTGCTCGCAGACGAGCAGATCCTCTACGACGACGGACGCGAGCTCTGCCGCACCACCGCCGCCGAGCTCTCCGCCCGGCTGGGCAGCCACGCCCGCTTCGCCAGCCTCCTGCGACCGCAGATGACCCCGACGGCGGCCGGCGTCGCCCTGGCCGAGGAGGAGCCGGCCTTCGGGCTCGAGTTCCCGCTGGAAGGCTTCGCGGTCCCGTCCTTCGGGGAGGGCGGGGAGATGGTCTGCGGGCAGCCCGACGCCTTCATCGGCCACCCGACCGAGCAGCGGTGCTTCGAGGTGAGCACCCGCTACGGCCGCTCCGTCAGGGTCACCGGCGACCACTCGATCTTCGTCGAGGGGCCCGACGGCGAGCCGGAGCCGAAGCCGGTCGACGAGCTGGAGGTCGGCGAGCGGATCGCGATCGCCGGGCGGATCGAGGTTCCCGAGCGCGACCGCCGGGAGGTCTCGATGATCGAGGTCTGGCGCTGGCACGAGAAGGACCCGATGGACCTCTGTGCGGAGTACGAGGGCCTGGGGGAGCGGGTCTGGGAGCGTCGCTTCGACGTCTTCGGTCTGCTGGCTCGGCTTCGGCCGGGATCCGGGCGGGTCTGGCGCAACGGCATCTGGACGCGGATCCTCCGCATGCGCGACTCCAACCGGGTCCCTCTTCCGGTCCTCTGGCGCCTCGGGGCGGCGCTTCCCGAATCAGCGCGGGTTCGCGCCCGCCACGCCGGGCGCGGGGCGACCCTGCCGGTGCGGATCGTGATCACCGACGAACTGCTCTGGCTGCTCGGCCTCTGCGTGGCCGAGGGCTGCACGCACGAGAAGGGCAAGAACGGGTTGATCACGATCGGCGGCGATGAGGCGCTGCTCGAGCGGGCCGCCGGCGTGATTGCCGCGACGTTCGGCCTTCACGTCACGAAGGGAAGGCGATCCAGCGGCAGATCCGCAGCCATCTTCATCCACTCCAGGCTGCTGCTGAGACTGTTCGATTTCCTCGGCCTGGGCGAGAACCGAAAGCGGATCCCCGGCTGGATCCTCGGCCTTCCCCTGAGCCGCCTGAGGTGGTTCCTCGAGGGCTACCGCGAGGGCGACGGGGTCCACTCGGGCGAGAAGCTCCGGGAAGGGGTGAGGCACGAGTTCTCGACGGTCCACGACGAGTTGAAGGACGACCTCGTCGTCGCGTTCGCCCGCTTCGGGCTGGTTCCCTCGGTCGGCCGCTACGAGTCCACCATGCGCCGGAAGACAGGCGACCGCCGCTACCCGTTCTGGCGGCTCACCCTCTCCCACGTTTCGCCCTGGAGCCCGCTCGAGTGGGACGCTCGGGTCGAGCAGAAGCTGAACTCACGTCGGCATGGCGACCTCGTCTGGGCGCCCGTGCGAGCGATCCGGCAGGTGCCGGCGACTCCGCTGGTCTTCGACTTCTCGGTCCCCGGTCTCCACAACTTCTGGGGCGGTACCGGCGTTGCGCTGAAAAACACCTACGGCCCGAGGATGAGACCCCACGACGGCCGCGCCATCCCCACCTTCCTGCGCCAGGCGCTGCAGGACAAGCCGCTGACCGTGTTCGGGGACGGCAGCCAGACGCGCAGCTTCTGCTACGTGGAGGACGAGATCCGCGGCCTGGTGGCGCTCGCCGAGTCCGAGGTCCACCTGCCGGTCAACATCGGCAACCCCGACGAGTACACGCTCCTGCAGCTCGCCGAGACGGTGGTCGAGGTCTCCGGCTCGCGCTCGGAGATCGTCTTCGAGGCGCTCCCCGAGGACGACCCCAAGGTGCGACAGCCCGACATCACCAGGGCCCGCGACCTGCTCGGCTGGGAGCCGCAGGTCGGCCTCGCCGAGGGCCTCACGAAGACGATCGAGCAGGCCGGGGTCGAGAGCCTGGTCGGCGCCGGCGAGTAGGCTGACCGGGTGGCCGGGCCCCCGCCCCCCGTGAGGCCCCTGGTGCGGGGCGCGCTGCGGGGGCTCTCGCTGCTCCCCCCGGCCCTGCAGCAGCGGATCGGCGGCGAGCCGGCGGTCCTCGACGGCCAGCGCCTCGCCCCCGAGGCCTCGATGCGCCTGCGCCTCGAGGAGGCCGTGGTCGGGCCCGGCTTCGAGACCCTGCCGGTTCCAGAGGCGCGCCGCTCGCTCGACGACGCGGCCGCCCTCGCCCGCCCGCCCCGCGCCAGGCTGCGCGAGGTCCGCGACCTCGCCGTGGACGGCGGCGAGGGGCCCCGGCCGGCCCGCCTCTACGTCCCCAACGACGCCGCCGAGCCGGGCGGGCTGCTGGTCGCCCTGCACGGCGGAGGCTGGGTGCTGGGCGGCCTCGGCACCCACGACCGCGCCTGGCGGGTTCTGGCCCGCGACTCCGGCGTGCGGGTGCTGGCGGTGGACTACCGCCTCGCGCCCGAGCATCCCTTTCCGGCCGGCCTCGAGGACGCGCTGGCCGCCTTCCGCTGGGCGGTCGCGAACGCCGGGCGGCTGGGGGCCGATCCCTCCCGGGTGGGGATCGGCGGCGACAGCGCCGGCGGCAACCTCAGCGCGGTCGTCGCCCGGCTGGCGGCGGGCGACCAGGCCCCGCCGGCGATGCAGCTCCTGATCTACCCGGTCTGCGACAGCACCCGCAAGAGCCGGTCCTACGAGCTCTTCGGCGAGGGCTTCTCGCTGACCGAGGCCCAGATGGACTGGTACAGCGGCCACTACCTGCCCGATCCCGCCGAGGCCGCCGACCCGCGGGTCTCGCCGCTGCTCGCCGGGGACCTCTCGGGCCTGGCGCCCGCCCACGTCGCGGTGGCCGGGTTCGACCCCCTGCGCGACGAGGGGATCGCCTACGCCGAGCGGCTGCGCGAGGCCGGCAACGAGGTCGAGCTGAGCGTCGAGCGGGGCCTCGACCACGCCTTCCTCAACATGACCTGGATCAGCCGCACCGCCGCGACCGCGGTGCGGGGCATCGCCGACGCCGTGCGCAAGCGGCTGGGCGCCTGACCGCGCGCTCCCGCCGGGCCGCGCGACCCGCCCCCGGAGGCTCCGCGCACCTATCCTTCCGCAGATGCCGAAGACCCGGGACACCGAAGCCGCGGCCGCCGCTCCCCCCCGGGAGAACCGCTGCATCGCCCCCCTTCTGGGGCCCGAGGAGGAGCGCGTCTTCACCGACTCCGGCATCGAGATCAAGCCGCTCTACACCGAGCAGGACGTCGCCCCGGGCCTCTCCGAGCGCCTCGGCGAGCCCGGCTCGCCGCCCTTCACCCGGGGGATCCACGAGCGCATGTACCGCGACCGGCTCTGGACGATGCGCCAGTACGCCGGCTTCGCCACCGCCGAGGAGACCAACGAGCGCTACCGCTACCTGATCGAGCACGGCTCGACCGGGCTCTCGATGGCCTTCGACCTGCCGACCCAGCTCGGCCGCGACTCCGACGACCCGCTCTGCGAGGGCGAGGTCGGCCGCACCGGAGTCGCCATCGACACGATCGAGGACATGCGGATCTGCTTCGACCAGATCCCGCTCGACGGCGTCTCCACCTCGATGACGATCAACGCCCCGGCGGCGATCCTGCTGCTGCTCTACGAGCTGGTCGGCGAGGAGCAGGGCGTCCCCTCCGAGAAGCTGCGCGGCACGGTCCAGAACGACGTGCTCAAGGAGTACATGGCGCGCGGCAACTACATCTACCCGCCGGAGCCGACGATGCGGCTGACCACCGACATCTTCGAGTACTGCCGCGAGAACGTGCCGAAATGGAACACGATCTCGATCTCCGGCTACCACATCCGCGAGAAGGGCTGCTCGGCGGTCCAGGAGGTCGCCTTCACCCTCTCCAACGCGATCGCCTACGTCGAGGCGGCCCTGGAGCGCGGCCTTGCGATCGACGAGTTCGCTCCGCGTCTGGCCTTCTTCTTCAACTGCCACAACAACGTCTTCCAGGAGGTCGCGAAGTTCCGGGCCGTGCGCCGGATGTGGGCGAAGATCGTCGCCGAGCGCTTCGGCGCCACCGACGAGGCCTCGATGAAGATCCGCTTCCACACCCAGACCGGCGGGGTGACGCTGCAGGCCCAGCAGCCCGAGGTCAACATCATCCGGGTCGCCCTGCAGGGCTTCGCGGCGGTCAGCGGCGGCACCCAGTCCCTGCACACCAACGGCTTCGACGAGGCGCTGGCGCTGCCCACCGAGCGCTCGGCGCGGATCGCCCTGCGGACCCAGCAGGTGCTCGCCCACGAGTCGGGGGTCGCCGACACGGTCGACCCCTTCGCCGGCTCCTACTTCGTCGAGTCGCTGACCGACGAGATCGAGGCCCGCTCCTGGGAGCTGATGGACAAGGTCGCCGAGCTCGGCGGCTCGGTCGAGGCGCTGGACTTCATGCAGCGCGAGATCGAGGAGTCGGCCGCCTCCTACCACGAGCGCTACCGCTCCGGCCAGGACGTCGTGGTCGGCGTCAACCGCTACGTCACCGACACCGTGGACGACGTGGACATCCTGCGGGTCGACCCCGAGGTCGAGCGGCGGCAGCGCAAGCGGCTGGCCGAGTTCAAGGCCGCCCGCGACGCCGAGGAGGTCGAGCGGCGGCTGGATGCGCTCCGCGACGTCGCCCGCGGCGAGGGGAACCTCCTGGTCCCGATCAGGGAGGCGCTGCGCGCCGGCGGCTCGATCGGAGAGGTCTGCGGGGCGATGCGCGACGTCTTCGGCGAGTACCGCGGCGGGGCGTTCTTCTAGCCGGCGGGAGGGCGGAGCGAGGAATGCGGCGGGGAGCCGTGCAGCCCGGGACCCAATGAGCGCCAGCGACACTTCGATCGCCCCCTCGACGGCGGGACCGGCGAGCGCCGGGCGGCTCGGCCGGGCGACCTGGACCGAGGCGCTGCTCCTCGCCGCCCTCACGGCGCTCGGCCTCGCCCTGCGCCTTCCCGGCCTCTCGCAGTCCCTGTTCGGCGACGAGCTCTCCACCTACTGGGTCGTCACCCACCACACCGGCTTCGGCGGGGTCTGGGACGTCGTTCGCTCCGACGCCGAGATCACCCCGCCGCTCTACTTCCTGGCGGCGAAGCTGAGCACCCAGATCGACGCCGGCAAGGAGATGCTGCGGCTCCCCTCCCTGATCGCCGGCACCGCGACGATCCCGCTCACCTACCTGCTCGGCGCCAGGACGATCGGCAGGCGGGCCGGGTTCGTCGCGGCGATCCTGGTCACGCTCAGCCCCTTCATGATCTATTACTCCACCGAGGCGCGGGGCTACGCGGTGATGATCGCCCTGCTGCTCGCCTCGACGCTTTGCCTGCTGCGCGCCCTCGAGGCCCCCGGGGTGCGCTGGTGGGTCGCCTACGGCGCCTTCTCCTGCGCCGCCATGTACACCCACTACACGGTCGCCTTCGCGCTGATCGCGCAGGCCCTGTGGGCCCTGTGGTTTCACCCGCCGGCCCGGCGCGCCGTGCTGGCGGCCAACCTCGGAGCCGCCCTCGCCTACCTGCCCTGGGCCTCGGGCGCGATCGCCGACCTCAACTCGCCGACGACCAGCATCCTCTCCAGCCTCCAGCCGTTCACCTGGGACTGGATCCGCGATTCGCTGGTGCACTGGCTCGTGGCCCACCCCTACGGCCTGGTCGGGTTGGGCGACATGCCCGGCGCCCCCTCGCTGGCGCTGCTGCTCGGGGGCATCGTCGTCGCGCTCTGCGGGCTGGCGCTGGCCCGGGCCCCCGAGGGGCGCGCTGCCTGGGTGACCCCCGGCCTCGTGCTCGTCGTGGCCCTCGCTCTGGCCACCCCGCTCGGCGAGGCGCTGTCGAGCGCCGTCTCGACCAACCTGCTCGGGACCAGGAACCTGGCCGCCTCGTGGCCCGGGTTCGCGCTGGTGCTGGGTGCGATCGTGGCGGGCCCGCGCCCGCGACCGCTCTGGATCGCGGCCACGGCGCTCGTCGTCGCGTCCTTCGCGATCAGCGCGGTGAGGATGCTCGGGGCGAGCCACCGCCGCCCCGACACCCGGCAGGCAGCCGCGCTGATCCGGGCCGAGCCCCCCGGCTCCACCGTCGTGGTCGATGCCGCGGTCGTCAGCCCCGGCCCGCTGAGCTCGCTCGACGTGGACCTGGGCAGGAGCCGCGGCAGCTACTCGGTGGTCCGGTTGGGGGTCCCTCAGGAGAATCGAGCGCCGTTCGGCGCGGGCGACGTGGTCGCCTCGCCGGTCCAGGTGGCGAGCTTCGCCCGGGCCGCGGCCGGCCGCGGCGGACGGGTGATCGTCGTCGGCAGCCCGACCGGTCCGTTCGGGCCCCAGATGGCCGAGCTGCTGCGGAGCCTTGCCCGCAGCGGCTTGCGCGTCACCTCGCGACGGGTCTCTGCGGGCCTGCTCCCGGTCGCGACCATCTACCTGGACCGCGAGCCCTCCGGTGGCGGGGGCCGGACGCCGAGGCCCGGGACCCAATGAGCGCCAGCGACACTTCGATCGCCCCCTCGACGGCGGGACCGGCGAGCGCCGGGCGGCTCGGCCGGGCGACCTGGACCGAGGCGCTGCTCCTCGCCGCCCTCACGGCGCTCGGCCTCGCCCTGCGCCTTCCCGGCCTCTCGCAGTCCCTGTTCGGCGACGAGCTCTCCACCTACTGGGTCGTCACCCACCACACCGGCTTCGGCGGGGTCTGGACATCGTTCGCTCCGACGCCGAGATCACCCCGCCGCTCTACTTCCTGGCAGCGAAGCTGAGCACCCAGATCGACGCCGGCAAGGAGATGCTGCGGCTCCCTCCTGATCGCCGGCACCGCGACGATCCCGCTCACCTACCTGCTCGGCGCCAGGACGATCGGCAGCGGAGCCGGGTTCGTCGCAGCGATCTGGTCACGCTCAGCCCCTTCATGATCTATTACTCCACCGAGGCGCGGGGCTACGCGGTGATGATCGCCCTGCTGCTCGCCTCGACGCTTTGCCTGCTGCGCGCCCTCGAGGCCCCCGGAGTGCGCTGGTGGGTCGCCTACGGCGCCTTCTCCTGCGCCGCCATGTACACCCACTACACGGTCGCCTTCGCGCTGATCGCGCAGGCCCTGTGGGCCCTGTGGTTTCACCCGCCGGCCCGGCGCGCCGTGCTGGCGGCCAACCTCGGAGCCGCCCTCGCCTACCTGCCCTGGGCCTCGGGCGCGATCGCCGACCTCAACTCGCCGACGACGAAGATCGCCTCGATCCTGCTCCCCTTCAACGCCGACTCGGTGGGCTCGGGGCTCCTGCACTGGTCGGTGGGCTACCCCTGGGGCCTGTCGGTGAGGGTCATCCCGGGCTACCCGGCCATCGCCCTGATCTGCGCCGGACTGCTGCTGGCGCCGCTCGCCCGGGTGGCGGACCTCCGCGGGGCCCGGCCGCGCCCCAGCCTGCCGGCCGGCCTCGCGCTGGTTCTCGTCCTGGCGATCGCCACCCCGCTCGGCGAGGCGCTGTCGAGCGCCGTCTCGACCAACCTGTTCGGGACCAGGAACCTGGCCGCCTCGTGGCCCGCGCTGGCGCTCTGCGCGGG
Source organism: Solirubrobacterales bacterium (assembly GCA_046330315.1). Lineage (GTDB taxonomy): Bacteria > Actinomycetota > Thermoleophilia > Solirubrobacterales > 70-9 > JAXLSZ01. Next base: position 128,386 of record JAXLSZ010000010.1, on the reverse strand, counting down.
CGCTCTCGTCACCTCACCGAGGTCGGCCGTGGCCAGGACCGCCTGCACGCTCCTGGTGATCGGCGGCCTGGGGATCGCCGGGGCGAAGATGCTCGGCGACAGCGGCGAGCGGCCCGCCTACGGCGCCGCGGCCCGGACGATCGAGGAGCGGGCCTCGGGCTCGGACGTGATCGTCGAGAGCTCCATCACCCCGGGCCCGCTCACCTCGCTCGATACCGAGCTCTCGCCCGGCCATCAGGTGATCCGGCTCGGCATACCCCAGGAGAGCGACCATCCCTTCTCCCCGTTCGACCGGGCCGCCACGCCCGGGCAGGTCGCGGCGTTCGCAAGGGCGGCGGCGGGCCCGGCCGGGCGCATCTACGTCCTCGGCAGCCTCCAGGGCCCCTACCGCTCGGAGCTGCGCGAGCTGCTCGGCAGGCTTCGCCCGGCCTTCGCCGTCTCCGAGGTGCGGGACTACCCCGGCTTCGATCCCGTCAGGATGTGGATCCTCAGCCGGGCGGGGGCGAGCCGGGCGGGGGCTTCGCCGCGAGAATGACGTTGTGGGCGCAGAGCCGCCGCAGCCCGGGAACCCGCTCGGCTCCCCTCTCCAGCCGGGCGGCGACCCCGACCATGGCCCGGGGGGTGAAGTCGGGGACCAGCCCGAGCTGGGCCGAGTCCAGCGGCGTCGCGCCGGCCCGCCGCAGCCCGGCCAGGATCTCCCTCTCGGGGATCAGCCGCTCCTCCCCGGTGTCCTGGGGAACCCTCGCCATCAGCAGCCTCCAGTAGGGGTTGCGCGGGTTGTGGTCCCAGACGAGGACCCGCCCGCCCGCCGCGGTGACCCGCACCATCTCCCCCAGGGCCTTCTCGACCTCGCCGCGGTCTGCGATGTGGTGCATGACGGCGACGCAGTAGACCAGGTCGAAGCTCGAGTCCGGGAAGGGAAGGTCGGTCCCCGAGGCGACCTCCGTCGCCACCCGGGGATTCCGCTTCCTGAGGAACTCGAGCATCCCCTCCGAGGGGTCCACGCCGGTCACCGAGAACCCGGCCCGCTGGACGCGGTCCGCGAGGAGCCCGGTGCCGCAGCCGACGTCGAGCACCGAGGCTCCCGCCGGCGCGTGCTCGCGGATGTAGTCGAGCCGCTTCTGGAGGTAGTGCTCGACCACGTGGGGGGGGAGCGAGCGGTCGTACTGCCCGGCGATCGCGTCGAAGTGCTCGTTCATCGGTGCGGCGCCGTCTCAGGCGCCCGGCCGGCCCGGTCGCCGGGCCCGCCACCTGAGGATCAGGGCGACCATCCGCAGCCCGATGCTGATCGCGGACAGCGGGTCCCCGGTCGCCGAGGACTCCCCGACCCGGGGGAGGTAGTTGACGGGAACCTCGACGAACCGCGCCCCCGAGGTCACGGTGAGCAGGAGGATCTCGGCTCCCGCGTGGTTGCCTCCCACCCGCATCCGCTCGGCGATCTGCCCCGCCATCTCGCGGCGGAAGAGGCGATAGCTGCATCCGACGTCGCTCAGGTGCCCGGTGTTGAAGAGGCCCTCGACCAGCTTCGCGACCGCCCAGTTACCCCAGCGCAGGAACCACTTCATGTTGGCCCCGTGCCAGATCAGCTCGCGGGTGGTGCGGGTCCCGAACACCGCGTCGCACTCGTTGCTGTAGACCAGCAGCTTGCGGATGTCCTCGGGGAGGAAGGTGCCGTCGGGCTCGGCCAGCACGATCAGCTCTCCGCTCGCCTCGGTCAGCCCCCGCCGGGTGGCGTGCCCGTAGCCCTGCCTGGGCTCGAAGACCTCGGCGGCGCGGGTCTGGGCGACCTCCTCGGAGGTGCCGGGCTCGGCGTTGTTGTTGACGACCAGCACCTCGTCCACCACGCCTGTGGCGAAGAACCCGTCGATGACCCGGCGAATCGAGCCGCGCTCCGCGTAGGTCATCAGCACGACCGAAACTCGCTTCTCTTCCCACATTCGAGTTGAGCGATCCTATTCTCTGCCCGCTCGCGGGGAGCGGACTTGCCTGAAGATTGCCAAGATGCCCTGCCCTGGTTGCCGATGAAAGTCCTGCAATGAGCACACCTCCCGGCGCCGCAAAGATACCCGGAGAGCGATCCGGCGCCGCCAAGATCACCGGAGAGCGCGTTTCCAGCCCCGCCGGCGGGTTCAACCCCACCTGGCAGCGCCACGTCGCCGCCTACGCGCTCTGCGGGCCCTTCCTTGGCCCGGGGCGGCTGCTGGACCTCGGCTGCGGGGTCGGCCACAGCTACCACCTGCTGGAGCCGCGCGAGACGGTGGGGGTGGACATCGACGCCGGGGCGCTGGACGGGCAGGACCGAGAGACCGTCGTCGCCGACATGCGCCGCCTGCCCTTCGAGGACGGCAGCTTCTCCTCGCTTCTCTCCGTGCAGTCGGTCGAGCACGTCCCCGATCCCGAGCGAGTCCTGGCCGAGGCGGCGCGGGTGCTGGAGCCGGGGGGGACGGCGATATTCGTCACCCCCAACAGGCTGACGCTCGGGCGCCCCGACGAGATCATCGACCCCTACCATCACGTCGAGTTCGATCCCGGCGAGCTGCGCGGGCTCTGCGAACCGCATTTCGCCTCGGTCGAGCTTCGCGGCCTGTTCGGCTCGCCCCGCTACATGGAGATCTTCGACGAGGAGCGCGCCAAGCTGGACCGCCTGCTCGGCCTCGACCCGCTGCGCCTGCGCCGGCTCGTCCCCCTGCGCGCCCGCCGGCGCCTCTACGACCTGATGCTGCGCCGCTACCGGCACGTCGAGGACCCGCGCGCTGCGGCGATCGAGGCCTCCGACTTCGAGCTGCGAGAGGGGGGGCTCGAGGATGCCCTCGACCTCTGCGCGATCTGCCGCGATCCGAGGCCGGCGGGGCGATGAGCGCCGCGGCGCCCGCAGCCGAGCGCTTCCCGGTGGTCTGGGGCGAGGACGCGCCGACCCGGGCCTGCGTGTGGTGCGGTGAGCCCCTGGGCGAGGGGTCCAGGCGGCTGCACGGCAGGGTCCTCTGCGGGCGGTGCGGAGCGGCCTCGACCGACCCCTGGCCCTCTGCCCAGGACCTCGACCGCGCCTACGGCACCTGGTACCGGCCCGCCGGGGGCCGGCGCTACGCGCTGATCGGCGACGCCTTCTTCACTCGCTCGAGGGCGATGATCGCCGGGCGCATCGACGAGATCTCGCCGCCCGGGCCGGTGATCGACGTCGGCTCGGGGGAGGGCGTGCTGATCGCCGCCCTGCAGCGGCGCGGGCGGCGCGTCCTCGGGCTCGAGCGCGGCGCCACGGCACCCGAAGCCCGCGAGGCCGCGGGACCCGAGGTCCGCGACGCCACGCTCGAGCAGGTCGAGGGGGACGGCGAGTGGGCGGCGGTCGTCTTCTGGCACGCCCTTGAGCACCTCCCGGCGCCGGGCGCGGCGATCCGCGAGGCGGCGCGCCTGCTGATGGGGGGCGGGGTGCTGCTCGTCGCGGTCCCCAACTCCGACAGCCTCCAGGCGAGGGCCTTCGGAGACCGCTGGCTGCACCTCGACCTCCCCCGCCACCTCGTGCACCTCTCCGAGCGCTCGCTGCGCTCCGGGCTCGAGCGCAACGGGTTCCGGGTGGAGCGGACCTCGGGGGTGCGCGGCGCCCAGGTCGTCATCGGGTGGCTCGACGGCCTGGTCGGCTCGCTGCCCGGCGACCTGCGGCTCTACGAGGCGCTGAGGCGGCCGGCCGCCCGCAGCGCCCCGATGTCGCGCGGCCGGCGCCTCGCCGCGGTCGCCGCCGGTGTGGTGCTCTTCCCGCTGGCCCTGGCCTGCTCGGCCGTGGAGGTCGCCCTCGGGCGCTCCGGCACCCTTTACGTGGAGGCCCGCCTTGCCTGAGACGCAACGCAGGGCGAAGATCGTCGTGGTGATGCCGGCCCGGCAGGCCGCGGCGACCCTCGAGCGCACCTTCGCGGAGATCCCGCAGGACGAGGTCGACGAGGTGATCCTGGTCGACGACTCCTCCACCGACGAGACCGTCCACCTGGCCCGCCAGCTCCCCATGCACCTGGTCTGGCACCCGCACCAGGTCGGCTACGGCGGCAACCAGAAGACCTGCTACATGGAGGCCCTGCAGCGCGACGCGGACGTGGTGGTGATGCTCCACCCCGACGGGCAGTACGAGCCCGGCCTGATCCCGGAGATGGTCAGGCCGATACTCGACGGCGAGGCCGACCTGGTGCTCGGGTCCCGGCTGCTGATCCCGGGCGCCGCCCTGGCGGCCGGGATGCCGCGCTGGAAGTTCCTGGCCAACCGCTTCCTGACCACGATCGAGAACCGGATGATGGGGACCGACCTCTCCGAGGCCCACACCGGCTACCGGGCCTACTCGCGCCGGCTGCTGCTCACCGTGCCCTTCCTGCGCAACTCGCTGGACTTCGCGTTCGACTCGGAGCTGCTGATGCAGGCCTCCTATTTCGGCTTCCGCATCGCGGAGGTGCCGGCCCGCTGCCGCTACTTCGAGGAGGCATCCTCGGTGGGCTTCCGCAAGGGCGCGGTGTACGGCCTCAAGACCCTCTGGGCCGGGGTGCGGCTGATCCTGCACCGGGCGGGGATCCTGCCCTGCCGGAAGTTCAGGTCCTAGCCCGAGCCCGCGCCCGTCGCGGCGGGCTTCCGGCGCCCCACCAGCTCCACCACCTCGAACCCGAGCTCGTCCCTGGCGATCGGGCGCAGCCTGAAGCGCTCCCCGATCGCCTTCAGCGCCCAGAGCTGCAGCGGGGCCATGCTGGTGGCGGGGTTGACGGCCGAGGTCGAGGGATCGGCCGAGGCGGCGGCGGACGAGTAGGTGAGCGGGTCGATGCCCGGGTGCCGTCTCAGCAGGGCCAGGGCGCGCAGGGCCTCGCGGTCGGTGAGCATGCGCCGGCCGGCGTGAAGGCCGGCGACCGCCCGGCGCAGGTCGGGAAGCCGGACCGACGGGACGAAGCTGTCGCCCCAGCTTGCGGCGAGGGGCAGCACGTTGCCCCTCCCGCTGCGCACCAGGACCTCGGTGTCGAGGTAGGGCGTGACGAGGACGAGCGAGCGGTCCTCCCCGGGCATGTACCTGTCGAGCAGCTGCACCCCGGCGGGAGCCGCGGGGTTGAGCGCCGGCGGGTCCCAGAGACGGCTGAGCGACTGCCGCAGCGAGTTGCCTCCCGGCAGCGACTCGCCCAGGGCCGAGGTCCGAAAGCGGCCCCCCACCGATGGCCAGGCCACGGACAGGACGAGGATGGCGACCGACGCGGCGAGGATCGCGGCGCCCCGGGCCGGGCCTGCGCGGCGGTCGTCGAGGCGGACGATCAGATGGAGCCAGATCGCCGCCGCCAGCACTCCGGGCAGAGAGACGCCCATGAGGATCAGCGGGGTGGAGCGATCGTCGAAGTAGTAGAGGAGCAGGAGCCCGTAGGCGGTCAGGCCGGTCAGGGCCATCAGCGCCGTCCGCTCCCTGCGGACCAGGTCCGCCCGCCTCAGGACCAGCAGCGCGACGGCGGCCGCGGAGGCGAGCAGCCCGGCGGCCAGCCCGAGGCCCGGCGACCATCGTGCGATGTCGAAGGTGATCTTTCCCAGCGAGCCGAAGAAGAAGGCCCGGAGGATGTCGAGGTACTGGGTCCAGTCGGGGAGCTCCCCGGTCGCGGCCAGGGTGATGGCGGCGAAGAGGAGGTGTGCGCAGATCGCCGCGCCGACAGCCAGGAGGAGCCGCTCCCCGAGGCGCCGCAGCCGGCGCCCTTCGGGCTCGAGCCGGGCCTCGAGGCCCGCCACGGCGAGGTACACGCCCCCGGCGTAGACCAGACCCTCCAGCGACCAGATGCTCGCGACGGCCACCGTGAGCAGCTGGAGGGCCAGCCATGCGGCGCGCCGGCGCGGCCATCGCTCCGCCGCCACCGCGCCGAGGACGATCGCCATCGGCAGGCCGAATCGGAGCGCCGAGTCCTGGGGGATCGCGTTGACCGGATAGTCCAGGTTGTAGACGAGCGCCGCGACGCTGAGGCCGAGCGTGCCCGCGGCGAGCAGCCGGCCAACCCCGGCCATCCGCAGGACGCAGTAGCCGGCTCCGAACACGAGGGCGCTCAGGCACCCGCTCAGAAGGCTCAGGGTGCCGAACCCGATCGGGGCGAGCCCGAACCATCCGGCCAGCAGGTAGATGTTCCCGACCCCGTACTGGGACGCGGTGTCCTCGAGCATCGCACGCCCGTGCAGGATCTCGTTGGCGGGGCCGATGAGGAAGGTCTGGTGGGTCTGGATGACCTGCGTCTGGAGGGCGATCGGCAGGTTCCCGGCCGCATCCTCGGGACGGAACACGAGAAGGTCGGGCACCGCCAGGAGGATCGCGATCACCACGGCCGCGTCCACCAGGTGGCCGAGCGCCCCCCCGAGGCGGGTCCCGCGCCTCAGCGCGTACCAGCCGGCCAGGGCGGCCGCGAGCCCGGCGGCGAGGCCGGCCGGGCTGACCGAGCGCAGCGAGGTCAGGCAGAGCGCGACCGCGAAGGCGAGGGCCCCGGCAACGGCCCAGATCGCGCCCGACCGCTCGGACTGGCGAAGCAGGGAGGGCCAGGGCTCGGGCCGGCGGGCGCGGGCGAGGATCAAGGCGGCCACTGCCCACCAGAGGGCCATCGCGACCGCCAGCGTGCGCACCCCGTCGCCCCAGGGCATCGTCGCGGAGAGCTTGACGAGCAGGAGAAGGGCGGCGAGCGCGCAGGCGAGCAGGCCGGTGAGGGCGGTCAGCGCGGACCCGTTGGGGCCCGCCGCGACCCGGTCGGCGAGCCTCGGGGCGGCGAGGACGGCGGCCGGCAGGAGGAGCAGCACCGTGACCAGGTAGACGAGGGTCTCCGCGTCCTGGTTCTGGTAGAGCGGAAGCTGCTGGATCTGGGCCGGGTGATCGACCGCCAGCAGCAGGCCGATCAGCAGCAGCGCGGCCGCCAGGTTGCAGGTCACGGTCAGAGCCAGCGTGGCGCCGAACGGGGCCTCCGCCGCACGCCCGTCCGGCGCGCCGGACGGGCGCGAGGGGGGTGTTTGTGTGGTCTGGGGGGATCCGGGCCTATCGCGCACGATTCAGGCACCACCGCTCGCTCGGCTCGCCTTGGCCTCCTGCCGCGGGGAAGTCTCCCACACGGCCGGACCGACCAGCCGCGGTGGCACGCCCCGCAAGCGCAGCCCCGCCCCGCAGGCGCCGGGCCGGCCCGCGACCGCGATGGGCGCAGGGATGCCGACCCCTCCGCGGCGCGACAGCGGGCCCGATCACCCCTATTGTTCAGCCGATGGCAGGCTCAGTTTGGCCCAGCTCGCCGGGGGGCCTCGCTCAGCGCCGCGCAGGCGTGCCCGGCCGGCCCGGGCATTGAAGACGGCGCAGCGGACAGGGCGGGACGGACCGGTTTCGACGGGGGAGCGATCGCCGCGGGCGGAGGATCAGCCCACCGCGGGCGGGGACGCCCGCGATCCGGGAAAGGAGCGGCGAGCGTCGGCGGGGATCCCGATCGTCCCGGTCTTCGACGGCTATCGCGCCTACGCGATCCTGGCGATCGTCATCCTCCATGCGCTGCAGAACGCCGCCCTCTCCTGGGGTCCCACCGGAAACAGGTTCCAGCTCCTGCTCTGGGCCAGCGACCCGGGGGAGAGCTGCCTCGACGCCCTCTTCATCGTCAGCGGCTTCGTGATGTTCCTGCCCGTGGCCGCGAGGAACGGAGACCTGGGCTCGGTCAAGGCCTTCGCGATCAGAAGGGCCGCACGCCTGGTCCCCGCCTACTGGCTGGTCCTGGTCCTGATGCTGGTCTTGATCGTCGCGGTCCCCCTCTCGCCTCCGATCCGCTTCCCCGGCGCCACCGAGATCGGGCTCACCTTCACGACGCTGGAGGTCCCGGCGGAGTTCGTGCGAAACCAGTACTTCATCGGCTTCGAGATCAACCGCGCGATCTGGACGCTGTCCGCCGACGTGATCTTCTACGTCGTGCTGGTGCTGTTCGCGACCCAGTACTTCCGCCGGCCCTTCGTGGGCCTCGTCATCGCCGCCGCGATCGCGGTCGCCTGGAGGCTCTTCTTCAACAACTTCGACTCCCTGGTGGCCGCGTTCGGCGGCTCGGTATCGCCCGAAACGATGACCAACCTGTTGCGGGACGCCGAGATCCAGTTCCCCTACTGGGCCTTCTCCTTCGGCGTCGGCATGACCAGCGCCTGGCTCTACGTGATGGTTCACGAGAGGCGGCGGTTCCGGTCCCTCCCCCGCCACGCTGACCGGATCCAGCTCGCGGCGATCGCCGCGCTGGCCTGCGTGGTCGTGGCGGTGGCGATCGCCAAGCCCGCATCGATCAGGCACTCGCCCATCGCCGCCCTCTCCTTCACCAGCGTGCTCGGCGTGTTCATGCTCTCCACGGCGCTGGCCTCGCGGGCCCGGCAGCGCCTCTTCTCGAACCGTCCCGCGAGATGGCTCGGTGACATCAGCTACGGGATCTACCTCATCCACCTGGTCGTGATCACCTACCTGGCCCGGCTGTTCGCAATGCCCCACGGCACCCTCCGCGCCGCCCTGGTCTGGTGCGGGATCGTGGTGCCCGTCTCGGTCGCCTGGGGGTACCTGTCGATGCGGTTCGTGGAGCGGCCCGTCCGCCTCCGCGCCCAGCAGTACGTTCGCCGCTACCGGCATTCGGCGGCGGCTCCCTGAGCATGGTGCAGGCAACCGACACCCTTCCGGAGAACAGCGCTCGGCGAGCGGTGCCCGGGCGCCCCCTGGAAGGGGGTCGGGAGGCTCCCGACGCCGTCGCGCCGCCCCCTCGCCACCCCAGGTTCCCGCTGTTCGACGGGCTGCGGGCGATCGCCGTGATCAGCGTCGTCGCGCTGCATTCCTGGGTGGCGGCGAGCGGCGGATACGGGGAGTCGCTCCCGGACAGGATGCTGGCGCACCTCAACATCGGGGTGACGATCTTCTTCGTGATATCCGGATTCCTGCTCTACCGGCCCTTCATCGCCCACCGGGCGGGAGGGGCGGAGGCGCCCTCCGTGGGCGACTACGCGAAGCGCAGGATCCTGCGCATCTACCCCGCCTACTGGCTGATCACGACCGTGATGCTGATCGTCCCCGGCCTCAGCGGCGGGCCCCCCAGCGAGCCCTGGCACCAGTACCTGCTGCTGGACACCCCCGGCCTCTACGGCACCACCGGCTGCTGGAGCGCCCCGTTCGACTGCGGGCTCGCGAACACCTGGAGCCTCGTGGTCGAGCTGACCTTCTACGTGGCTCTTCCCTTCTACGCCATCGGGTTCGGCTGGGTGCTGCGCAAGCTCGCGGTGCGCTCCTGGGCGCGGACCGAGCTGGCGGTCCTCGCCGCGCTCTCCGCGCTCTCCTTCGCCCTCAGGTTCAGCGGGCAGGCGCCGTTCACGAGCCCCTGGTTCGCATACAGCGTTCTCGGCACCTTCTACTGGTTCTCCCTGGGGATGGGGCTGGCGGTGGTGTCGGTGGGGCTCGCCGGGAGCGGCTCGCGCGCGATCGCCGGTCTCAGCCGGCGCCCGGGCGCGCTGTGGATCTGCGCCGCCGCGCTCTACGCGGCGCTCGCGATCCTGCTGCCGGGCACGCCGTTCCTCTTCGACCGCAGCGACCAGGCCTTCAACAACCTCGCCTTCGGGGCCGTCGCCCTGCTGCTGGTGGCCCCGGCGGTGCTCTCGGGAAGCGTCAGGGGTCCCGTCTCGCGGGTTCTCGGCAATCGACTGGTGGCCTGGATCGGCCTGATCTCCTACGGGATCTTCCTCTGGCACTACGCCTTCACGCTGAAGCTGGACAAGAGCAGCACGCCGTTCGCCGTCGTCTTCCTCCTCACCCTGCTGGCCACGATTCCCTGCGCGGCCGCGAGCTACTACCTGCTGGAGCGCCCCATCCTGAGGCTGAAGTACCAGCGCATCAGGGGCCTGCTGAAGCGCCGCTACGACCTCGAGTCCACCTAAGGGGCGCGGCCGGACGAGCGGCGGGGCCCCAGATGGCCGGTCACCGCGAGGGCGCGGTGAAGCGTCTGGAGCGTGACCAGGTTGCGCAGGTTGTAGCCGTAGCGAAGCCCGTGGGGGCTGAAGTCGAAGGGCTTGCACTTCGGGATGCACAGCAGGGGCACCGCGCTGGCCGGGACCCCGGCGACGTTGGGGTGGACCCCGTCGATCCAGAGACCCCCGTCGAGAAGGTTGGGCCTCCGAAGCGCCCGCCAGTAGTTGACGAGCAGGAGGTGTCGCTCGCGGGCAAGGCGGATCAGGCCGCGGTTGTACTCCTCGACGAGCTGTTCGGCGACGGGGTCGTTGCGGTGCGGGGGGATCGTCTCGAGGATCGGGACGACGTGTCGGCGCCTGAGCTCGGTGACGATGTCGGAGAGGTAGCCGGTCACCATGTCCGCCGGTCGCCGCCATGCGGCGTCGTTGGTCCCCAGCATGACGATCGCAAAGGCCGGCCGGAGAACCCGCGTCTCGCAGCCGATCGGGGTCTCGGTCGGCCGGCATTCCGCAGAGTAGGTCGAGCCAGGGGTGGTCGGCCAGCTGGAGAGCGTCCCGGCGTGGGTGGCGGCCGAGTTGCGGCTGAAGGAGTCGGCGACGCCGCAGTAGACCTCGGTGTAGGCAGGCCGGAACCGCGCCCTGCGGACGAACCGAAGGGTGCGGTCGAGATAGGCGTATCGCCTCGTCAGGCGCTCGGGATGGCAGGCCAGGCCGGTGAGGAACGAGGTGCTCCAGCTGATCGAGTCGCCGACCTTCTCGAAGACCCGGACGCGGTTGCCGTGGGACCTGGCCTCGCGAAGCTCGTGGGAAAGCCGTTTCGCCATCGCGCGGCCGATTTCGGGAACGACCGGCGGCCCGGTCGCCGTCTCGGCGGCGGCGGGCGACGCCCCCAGGCAGGCGAGCAGTGCGAAGACGATGGCGGTCGGGAGGGCTCGGCTCACGGTCGAAAGCTACAACCCGCCCGGGGGGCCATCGGACCGCCGCCCGGGGTGATCGGACCGCCGCGGGGGGCGATCGGACCGCCGCCCCGGGGGCCGGGCCGCTCGACCCGCCGCGCGGCGATGAAGGTTCGCTGCCAGCCGCTCGGAGGGGCAGGAACGCGGCGGCCGCGGTGGAAACCGCCCAGCGATGAGGCTGTTCAGGCGACGGCCAAGACCCCAGACGGCGGCAGGCGCCGAGGCCCACCCGGAGCCCGGGCCGGGCGCCGCCGTGGCCGCCGCTCCGGTCCCCGGGCCGGACCCGCAGATGCCGGCCGCCGCTCCGGCCTCCGGGCCGGACCCGCAGATGCCGGCCGCCGCTCCGGCCTCCGGGCCGGACCCCAGTCCCCCGCCTCCCCCGGCCGGGGAGATTCGGGTGGCGCGCACTCTGGTCAAGTCCGAGCCCGAGGTGGTGGAGCTGATCTCCGCCGAGCCGCGGCTCAACTCCGAGGACGTCGAGGTCACCCTCGCCGAGAAGGGATTCGGGACCAGGGTGGCGATCGCCGCCGGGCCACGGAGCGGCTTCGACCGGGAGGCGCTCGAGCGGATGCTGGACGACCTCGCCGAGCCGCGGAAGCGGCCTTTCAGCAACGCCTGAGCGCCCGCCATAGACTCCCATCGGATGCGAGAGCGCAACCCCGTTACCCACGAGGAGAAGCTCGCCTACCTGCAGGAGCTTCGCGAGCAGGCGGTCCACTCGGCCTCCGAGGAGGCGGTCTCCAAGCAGCACGCCAAGGGGAAGCTGACCGCGCGGGAGCGGATCGAGAAGCTCCTCGACCCCGGCTCCTTCGAGGAGCTCGACACCTTCGTCCGCCACCGCACCTACGAGTTCGAGATGCAGAAGCGCCGGCCCTGGGGGGACGCCGTGGTCACCGGCCACGGGACGATCGACGGCCGCACCGTCTTCGTCTTCAGCCAGGACTTCACCGTGTTCGGCGGCTCCCTGGGGGAGGTGATGGCCGAGAAGATGTGCAAGGTCATGGACCTGGCCGCCAAGGTGGGGGCGCCCGTGATCGGGATCAACGACTCCGGCGGCGCGCGAATCCAGGAGGGGGTGGTCTCGCTGGGGGCCTACGGCGACGTCTTCGTTCGCAACGTCCAGTGCTCCGGCGTGATCCCGCAGATCAGCCTGATCATGGGGCCCTGCGCCGGCGGGGCGGTCTACTCGCCGGCGATGACCGACTTCATCTTCATGGTCAAGGAGACCTCGCACATGTTCATCACCGGCCCCGAGGTGATCAAGACGGTGACCGGCGAGGAGGTCGGCTTCGAGGAGCTGGGCGGGGCGATGAGCCACAACTCGAAGTCCGGGGTGGCGCATTTTGCCGCCGAGGACGAGGAGACGTGCCTGGAGGACGTCCGCTACCTGATGGGGTTCCTGCCGCTCAACAACCTCGAGACGCCCCCCAGGGTCGAGCCCTACGACGACCCCGACCGCGAGGACCCCGAGCTGGACACGCTGGTGCCCGACGACCCCTCGAAGCCATACGACATGCGCGAGGTGATCTCCCGGATCGTCGACGACGGCGATTTCTTCGAGGTCCAGGAGCACTTCGCCCGCAACATCGTGATCGGCTTCTCGCGCCTCGACGGGTACCCGGTCGGGATCGTCGGCAACCAGCCGATGCACCTTGCGGGGGTGCTCGACATCGCCTCCTCCGAGAAGGCGGCCCGCTTCGTGCGCACCTGCGACGCCTTCAACATCCCCCTGGTCACCTTCACCGACGTGCCCGGCTTCATGCCCGGCACCTCGCAGGAGTGGGGCGGGATCATCCGCCACGGGGCCAAGCTGCTCTACGCCTTCACCGAGGCGACGGTGCCGAAGCTCACCGTCGTCACCCGCAAGGCCTACGGGGGGGCCTACGACGTCATGAACTCCAAGCACATGCTTGCGGACTTCAACTTCGCCTGGCCCACCGCGGAGGTGGCGGTGATGGGGCCCGAGGGCGCGGTCAACATCATCTACCGCCGCGACCTGCAGACCTCGCCCACTCCCGACGAGCGCCGCCAGAAGCTGATCGACGACTACAAGGCGCACTTCGCCAACCCCTACTCGGCGGCCGAGCGCGGCTACATCGACGACGTGATCGAGCCCCGCCACACCCGGCCCAAGCTGATCCGGGCGCTGCGCACGCTGGCGAGCAAGCGGGTCTCCCAGCCCAAGCGCAAGCACGGCAACATCCCGCTCTAGCGAGCGATGGACGCGCCCGCCACGGCCTCTCGCGAGCCCGCCGCCGACGCGGCCGCCGCGGCGGGCCGGCACGGAGGGCCGGCTTCGGCCCGCGCCGCGGGTTCGGTCCCCGACGTGGTCGCCCCCCCGTCGGGGAACCCCAGGTTTCCCGTGCTCGACTCGGTCCGCGCCGTCTCCGCTCTCTCGATCGTCACCGTCCACTGCGCGATCTGGGGTGGCGCGTCGGGGAACTGGTACTGGCCATTGGTCAGCCACCTCGACGTCGGGGTGCCCGTCTTCTTCCTGCTCTCGGGCTTCCTGCTGTACCGGCCGATGCTCGGCGCCCGGGTGCTTGGGACCCCGTCCGCTCCCGTCCTGGTGTACGCGCGCCGGCGGTTCCTGCGGATCATGCCCGCCTACTGGGTCGCGCTCACGGTGCTGGCGATCGTCACCCCGATCAGCGGCGTGTTCAGCGGCAACTGGTGGGTCTACTACGGGCTGCTGCAGAACTACCCGATCTACCAGCCCGGCGCCGACTGCGTCGGGGTCGGTCAGCTCGTCTGCGGGATCTCGCCGACCTGGAGCCTCGCGATCGAGGTCGCCTTCTACGCCTGGCTGCCGGTGTTCGCCTTCGCGATGGCCTGGTTGACCTCGCGGCTCCGGAGGCGCTGGCTCTCGATCGAGCTCGCCGTCCTGGCGGCCCTGGCGGCGATCTCCTTCTACATCCAGGCCGGGTTCAGCGGCGCCTCCACCTACAAGTGGTTCTTCTTCTCGCCGCTCGGGAGGGCCTGGTGGTTCGGCCTCGGCATGGCGATTGCGGCGCTCTCGGTCTGGGTGCAGCAGCGCGGGTCCCGGCCCCGGGCGGTGTCCTGGATCGCCGATCACCCGGGGGCTCTCTGGGCCGGGGCGCTGGGCGTCTTCCTGCTCACCGGCGGGCTGATGCTCAGCGCCGGGCCCCTGCTGGCCGCTCCGGTCGGGATCACCACCTCCGAGTACCTGGCCGCCTACGCGCTGGCTGGGGTGCTCGGGGTCCTGGCGATCCTTCCCGGGGTCTTCGGAGGGGACCGCAGGGACCGGGTGCGCCGCGCCGCCCGCCACCCGGTCCTGGCGTGGCTGGGCCTGATCTCCTACGGCATCTTCCTCTACCACTACCCGATCATCCTGGGCCTGGTCGACCTCGGGCTTCCGGGCTGGTGGGAGGCAGGCTCGTTCCCGATGCTCCTGCTGGCGACGGTGGGCCTGACGATCGCCTGCGCGGCGCTCAGCTACTACCTGATCGAGCGGCGCCTGATGCGGTGGAAATAAGAGCGGGCCCCGGGGGCGACTCCCCGCGCCGCAGCTCGGCCCCAACCCACCGAACGTCCCGGAGTTGCTGCTGGAAGGGGTACTCAGGGACGCTCGGCGCGGCGGGCGCGGGACCGGCGGGCGGAGCTCGGCCCGGCGCGGCGGGCGCGGGGCCGGCGGGCGGGGCTGGGCTCGGCGCGGCGGGCGCGGGGCCGGAGGGCGGGGCTGGGCTCGGCGCGGCAGGCGCGCGGCGGGCGGGCCTCAGCGCAGCTCGACCGTCTGAGCATCCACCTCGCCGCGCTTCCAGGCCTCGTACAGCGCCGCAGCGATCCCCAGGTCCTGGATCGCCAGGCCCGTCGAGTCGAACAGGGTCACCTCGGCGCCGTCGAGTCGCCCGGGGGCGCTGCCGCGCAGGACGTCACCGAGCTCGGTGACGTCGCTTCTCCGCACCCCGCCGGCCTCCACCGCCGCGGCGATCTCGCCGCCGCCGGAGGCCTGCTCCCACTCGTCGCAGAAGAGGCGGCTTTGGCGGAGCACCTCCGTCTCGACCTCCCGCTTGCCGCGGGCGTCGGCGCCGAGTACCGCCAGGTGCTGCCCGGGCCGCAGGTCGGAGCGCAGGACCACCGGGCGGTCGCCGGGCGTGCAGGTGACGACCACAGGCTGGGCGGCCGCCTCGCCGCGCTCGCCGGGCCGCCAACCGAGCTCCCCGGCGAGACCCGCCGCGGCCTCGGCGTCGGCGTCGTGGCAGACGCCGGGCCCGAAACCCGCTGCGGCAAGGCAGCGGGCCGCCCAGGCTCCGTTGGCGCCGCACCCGATCACCCCCACCGAGCGGTGCCCGGGCGCCGCGAGTGCGACCGCCGAGAGGGCCGCGGCCGCCCCGGTGCGCAGCCAGGTGACCGAGCGGCAGTCGATGACCGCCAGCTCGGCGCCGGTCTCGGCGTCGGAGAGCAGGATGACCCCGTGACCACGGGAAGCCCGCGCTGGGGGTTGGCCGGGAAGGAGGTCACCCATTTGAGCAGCGCCAGCCCGTCGCCGCGCGCGGGCATCGCCCTGAAGTCACCCGGCGGGCTCTCGAGGTAGACCTTGGCCGGCATTGTCCACTCGCCCTCGGCGTGGCGCACAAATGCCGTGCGGGTGCGCTCGATCGCCTCGGCGGGCGGGATGGCGGCCAGCACGGCCCTTCTTCCGATCACCGGGATCATCCGCGGCAGTCTCCACGAACGCGGGCCGCGAGGCCGGCCAGAGGCTCCCGCTAGAGTCCGGGCCGATGAGCGGCAACGGAAGGCGCCGGCCCCCGCGGCCGAGGATCGAGATAGCCGCCGGCGGGGCGAGCGAGGAGGAGGCGGCCGCCATCGCCGCCGCCCTGCAGCGGTTCATGGCGGACACGGCGCCCCCGCCCGCGGCCCCCGCCCGCCCCGACCCCTGGCAGCAGGCCGCCCTCCTGGAGGGGGTCACGGCGAAGGTGCCGGCCCTGCCGCCGGACCCGGGCTCGGGGTTCCCGCCCGCCCCCTCCGCTTGATCGGTTCCCCGCGAAGGGGTAGAACGGGAGGGCCCGCGCAACCCGAGACCGAGGAGGAGACGTGGCGGTAGTGAAGATCATCGAGCTGGTCGGCAGCTCGAAGACGTCCACCGACGATGCGGCGCGCCAGGCGCTCAAGCAGGCGGAGGGATCGCTGCGGAACATCAGGGCGGTGGACATCGTGTCCACCGGGATCAGGGGCGAGAACCTCGACGAGTACCGGGCCCACGTGCGCGTCGCCTTCCTGATCGAGGGGACCGACGTCGACTAGCCTTCGCGCATGAGCGAAGGCGCCCCCGCGGAGCGCGACATAGACCAGCTCCCGCCCCGGCGGGTGGCCGACCTCAGCACCTCCGGGGACGCGCAGCTCTTCGACGTGCGCAGCCGCCACGAGTGGGAGGCGGGCCGGCTGCCGGGCGCCGCCTGGGTCCACCTGCCCGAGCTGGGCGAGCGGGCGGCGGAGGTCGACCGGACCCGGGCGGTCGTCTTCTACTGCCGCAGCGGCGACCGCTCCGCGATGGCCGCCGCGGCGTTCCGCTCGGAGGGCTTCGACGCGCACAGCATGCAGGGAGGGATCGTCGCCTGGGCACAGGAGGGACTTCCCCTCGACCCCGAGCAGGGCTACGTCGCCGAGTCGGGGGAGGCGGCCGCCGAGCTGCAGGCGCGCCGGATGGCCGCCGGGGACTAGATCCCCGAATCGCGGTCCCGAATCCCGGTCCGGCCGGTACCAGGAATCCCGCTCCCGAAGCGAAATACCCCAATCCCGGTCGGGTTTAGTACTATTCTTTGTGAAGCCGGGTGAGGCCCGCCCGCCCGCCCTCCGCCACCCGACCGAAAGGAACCTCGCGAACGATGGAACCCGTCTCGACGCCGCCACGCACCGAGCTCGACGAGGAAGCGGGCAAGGCGCAGCGCGGAAAGGGCCCGGTCGGCTCGCTGGAGAACCCGGAGGCCTACTCCAACGTCCCCGGCAGCGTGATCCCGATCCTCGAGCGCGAGTTCGACGACTTCGACACCGAGGCCGAGAGGTTCCTCGCGGGCGGGACGCCCGAGGAGAAGTTCATCGGCTTCCGCCTCAAGCAGGGCGTCTACGGCCAGCGCCAGCCCGGCGTCCAGATGGTCCGGGTCAAGCTTCCCTTCGGAGGCGTCAACCCCGAGCAGATGGAGATGTTCGCCGACGTCGTCGAGCGCTACGCGCCGCTTCGCAAGGGCCACGTCACGACCCGCCAGAACGTGCAGATCCACCACGTCCCGCTGCCCGACGCCGAGCGGCTGATCCGCGAGATCGCCGCCGTCGGCCTCTCCTCCCGCGAGGGCTGCGGGAACACGGTGCGAAACGTCACCGGCGATCCCTGGGCCGGGGTGGCGGCGGACGAGGTCTTCGACCCCACCCCCTACGCCGGCGCCTTCGCCCGCTACTTCGTCCGCCACCCGACCACCCAGCTGATGCCGCGCAAGGTCAAGGCCGCGTTCAGCGGGTCCGACGCCGACCGCGCGATGACCGGCATCCACGACATCGGCTTCATCTCGCGGGTCCGCGACGGGGTGCGCGGCTTCGAGATCCGGGTCGGTGGCGGCACCGCGATCATGCCCCGGGTCGCCCCGACCCTGACCGAGTTCGCCGAGGCGGACGACGGCACCTACCTGATGTACGCGGAGGCCGCGCTGCGGATCTTCGATCGCCAGAGCTGGCTGCGGGTCAACCGCGCCCGGGCCCGCATCAAGGTCCTCGTGGACAAGATCGGCATCGAGGAGTTCCGGGCCCTGGTCGCCGAGGAGCTGGAGGGAGAGTGGGTGCGCGAGCGGGAGTTCTCGGTCGAGCGGCTGCGCTTCGAGCACGACGAGAGCGCCCACGCTCCCGCCCCGGCGCCGGGCGCATCGCCGAACGGCGACTCCGGCGACTTCGGGGCCTTCCTGGATCGAAACGTCCAGCCCCAGCGCCAGGCCTCCTACTCCGCGGTCGAGGTGAAGATCCCCCGCGGGGACCTGACGCCCGAGCAGTTCCGGGGGCTGGCCTCGCTGATGCGCGATCACAGCGGCGGCTTCGCGCGGACCACGGTCCAGCAGAACCTGGTCCTGCGCTGGGTCCCTGACTCGAGCCTCTACGAGGTCTGGCGCCGGCTCTCCGAGCTGGAGCTGGCCGCGCCCGGCCCGAGGGAGATCACCGACGTGGTGAGCTGCCCCGGGACCGACAGCTGCAAGCTCGGGATCACCAGCTCGATGGGGCTGAACCGCGCCGTGGGGGAGCGGCTGGAGGCCATGGACCTCCCCGACGGGCCGGCCCGTCGCATCCACGTCAAGATGAGCGGCTGCCCTAACGGGTGCAGCCAGCACCACATCGCGAACATCGGCTTCTACGGGGCCTCGCTGAAGGTCGGCGGGCGCCAGATGCCCGCCTACATCGCGCACGTCGGCGGCAGCTACGAGGGCGGCGAGGTGGCCTACGGCAAGCGGCTGAAGGCCAGGCTCCCCGCCAGGCGGGTTCCCGAGGCGGTGGAGCGCTGGGTGAGGATGTTCGAGGCCGAGCGCGCCGAGGGCGAGGAGTTCAACGATTACGCCGGGCGGGTCGGCACCGGCCGCTTCGAGGACGAGGTGGCGGACCTGGCGATGCCGGCCGAGTTCAGCCTCGCGACGATCAGGGAGTTCATCGACTGGGATCGCTCCGAGCCCTACCGGGTCGAGCGCGGCGAGGGGGAGTGCGCGCTCTGATGGGGCCCGCTGCTGGCACACTTTCGGGTTCGGTGGGTTCCACCACGCTCGACATAGACGCGGAGGCGGTCGCTGCGGAGCTCGAGGGCCGCACCGCCTCCGAGGCCCTGGAGTGGATGTTCGAGCGCTTCGGAGCCGACCACCTGATCGCCTGCTCCTTCCAGAAGACGACCTCGGTCGTGGTCCACCTCGCGACCCGGATCAACCCCGACGCCCGCTTCTTCTTCCTCGACACCGAGGTGCTGTTCCCCGAGACCTACCGGACCCGGGACGCGCTGGCCGAGCGCTTCGGCGTCGGCTTCCAGAGCTTCCGCGGCCTCAGCCTCGCCGAGCAGGCCCGTCTCCACGGCGACGAGCTCTGGAAGAGGGATCCCGACGCCTGCTGCGGCCTGCGCAAGGTGGACCCGATGCGGCGGGCGCTGGCTTCCGTAGACTGCTGGGTCTCCGGCATCCGCCGCGAGGACTCCAGCACCCGCGCCGGCGCCCCCAAGTTCGCCTGGGACGAGCGCTTCGGGCTGTGGAAGCTGAACCCGCTGGCCGACTGGTCCGAGCGGGACGTCTGGAACCACATCCGTGAGCACGAGATCCCCTACAACCCCCTGCACGACCGCGGCTACCCCTCGATCGGCTGCACCCACTGCACGCAGCCGGTCGGTCCCGAGGGCGGCCCGCGGGACGGCCGCTGGGTGGGGACCTCCAAGCAGGAATGCGGGATCAACTAGCCGCCGGCTGAGCGGCGGGCCTGCAAGATCGCCGCGGAGCGGCTAACGTCCGCCGGCTCTTTCTCAGGTTCCCTGTCAACAATCACCCCATCGAAGCGAGAAGATGACTGACCTCTCACACACGCTGTCCGAGCGCCACACCGCCGACTTCGAGATGATCGCCCACGGCGGCTTCGCGCCCCTGACTGGATTCCAGGGCTCCGAGGACTGGGACCGCGTCTGCTCGCAGATGCGGACCGCGGCAGGCGACTACTGGCCGATCCCGATCACCCTCGCCACCGACCTCGAATGCTCGGCCGGCGACGTCGTGGCCCTCTCCAGCGACGAGGGCAAGCCGCTCGGCCGGATCAGCGTCGAGGAGGTCTTCGAGCGCGATGCCCGCCGCGAGGCCGAGCAGGTCTACGGCACCACCGACGAGGCGCACCCCGGCGTCGCGGCGATCTACGAGGAGGGCGACCGCTGCATCGCCGGGCCGATCGAGGCCGACGCCCTTCCCGACCACGAGGAGGGGTTCCGCCGCCGCTACCTGACGCCCGAGGAGTCCCGCAGGGCCTTCGAGGAGCGCGGCTGGCGGCGGATCGTCGCCTTCCAGACCCGCAACCCCATCCACCGGGCCCACGAGTACCTCACCAAGGCCGCCCTGGAGACCTGCGACGGCCTCTTCATCCACCCGCTGATCGGCAAGACCAAGGCCGGGGACATCCCCGCGGACGTGCGGATGCGCTGCTACGAGGTGCTGATGGAGAACTACTACCCCTCCGACCGCGTGATCCTCGGCGTCAACCCCTCGAAGATGCACTACGCGGGCCCGCGCGAGGCGATCCTGCACGCGATCGTCCGGCGCAACTACGGGTGCACCCACTTCATCGTCGGGCGCGACCACGCGGGCGTCGGCGACTACTACGGCACCTACGACGCCCAGAAGATCTTCGACGAGCTGGACATCGACGAGCTCGGCATCGAGCCGCTGAAGTTCGAGCACACCTTCTGGTGCAACGAGTGCGAGGGGATGGCCTCGAACAAGACCTGCCCCCACGACTCCGAGGCGCACCTCTTCCTCTCCGGCACCAAGGTCCGCGAGATGCTCGGCAACGGCGAGAAGCCGCCGCACGAGTTCTCCAGGGACGAGGTCGCCGAGATCCTGATCGACGCTTACAAGGAGGACTGAACGCAAATGGCTGACCACGACAAGGGCTTCTGCCTCTGGTTCACCGGGCTCTCGGGCGCCGGGAAGACCACGGTCTCCCACATGGTCGAGCAGGAGCTGCGCTCGCGCGGCTCCAGGATCGAGGTGCTCGACGGCGACGTCGTCCGCGAGAACCTCTCCAAGGGACTGGGCTTCTCCAAGGAGGACCGCGACACCAACATCCGCCGCATCGCCTTCGTCGCCGACCTGCTCTCCCGCAACGGGGTGCCGGTGATCACCGCGGCGATCTCGCCCTACGCCGAGATCCGCCACGAGGCCCGCGAGCTGATGGGCGGGCGGTTCGTCGAGGTCTACGTCGAGGCCTCGGTCGACACCTGCGCGGAGCGCGACGTCAAGGGGCTCTACAAGAAGGCCTTCGCCGGCGAGATCAAGGAGTTCACCGGCGTCTCGGATCCCTACGAGGCCCCCGAGAACCCCGAGGTCACCCTCCACACCGAGAGCGAGGAGCCGCACGAGTCCGCCGAGCGGCTGATCGCCTACCTCGAGGAGCGGGAGCTGATCCCGGCGCGGCCCGCGGCGGCCGCCACCTAGGAGAGCCCGGCCGGCGAGGCGGGGCAATACGCTGACCCGGTGAAGCTGCTGGGCGGGCGGTCAGGATGGACGGTCGGCCGGTTCACGGTCGAGCCGTGGATGGTCGTGCTCGGCCTGATCCTGGCCGTGGCCCTGGTCCTGCGCCTGTGGGGCGCCAAGTGGGGGCTGCCCTTCGCCTACCTCACCGACGAGGAGCGCGTCTATGTGAAGAACGCCGCGCGGATGGCCTACGAGGGCGGGATCAACCCCCACTACTTCCAGAACCCGCCGCTCTACACCTACATGCTGCGGGCGGTCTTCGCGGTGCTGTATCCGGGCAGCGAGCCCGCCACCATCCTCAACCAGCTCCCCGACCGCGAGAACCTCTACCTGGTCGGCCGGGTGATCAGCGCCCTGATGGGGACGATCACGGTCTGGCTCACCTACCTCGGCGCCCAGCGGTTCTTCGAGGACCGCCGGGTCTCGCTGCTGGCCGCGGCGCTGATGACCGTCTCCTTCCTGCCGGTCTTCTACGCGCACGCGGCGCTCAACAACGTCCCGGCGATGACCTTCGCGGCGCTCTCGCTGGTCGGCACGGCGGGGGTGCTGAAGTGGGGGAGGACCCGCGACTACGTGCTCGGCGGGGTCGGGGCGGGCCTGGCGACGGCGACCAAGTACCCCGACGGCGTGGTGGTGATCCCGCTGCTGACCGCGGCGCTGCTGGCTCCCGGCGAGCAGCGGGTCCGGCTGCGGGGGCTGGGGATCGCGCTCGGCCTGGCGGCCGCCTCCTTCGTGGTCGCCAACCCCTACTCGGTCATCCACTTCTCCGAGTTCCACGCCGACCTCACCCTTCAGGGAGAGGTCGCCTCGCGGGACAAGATCGGGGGCGGCGACACCGACGGGTTCCGCTACTACCTCTCCACCTTCGGGTGGGGCTTCGGCTACCTGGCGACCGCCGCCGCCGTGCTGGGCGCCGTCCTCGCCTGGTTCCGCAAGCGCTCCGTCTTCTGGGTGCTGGTCCCGGTGGTGCCGATCTTCTTCGTCTACATGGCGTTGCGGGCCCGCCACTTCGGGCGCTGGATGCTCCCCACCTACCCGATCCTCTGCATGACCGCGTCCTACGCCGTCTGGCGGCTGGTCGACCTCCTCCCGGCCCGGCGGGCCGTGCTGCGGCGGGTGGTCGCGGCGGTCGGCATCGTCGCGGTGCTCGCCCAGGGGGCCGTCTACGCGGTCCACAACGACATCGTGCTCGCCGAGAAGCACACCTACAACATGACCCGCTCCTGGATGGCGCGGAACCTCCCGACCGACGCGAAGATCATCGTCGAGCCGCTTCGCACCGAGGTCTGGCCGCGCCGCTGGCCCAACGCGACCGACCAGCTCTTCCAGGTGCCCACGGACTTCCGGGAGAACGAGTACGCGCGCTACCTGCGCCCCGGCCTGCTCGACATCTACCGCAGGCGCGGCTACTGCTGGGTGGTGGCGAGCTCGCAGTTCTGGGCGCCCTACCTCGACGACGCCGAGCAGGCGCCCAGCGCGGCGGCCTACTACAGGGCCCTGAAGAGGGAGGGGACCCCGGTCTTCAAAGCGAGCCCCTGGGGCGGGCCGCACAACCCCGGCGGCCCCGGCGAGGACAGGGTCGGCTACAACCCCGACCTCAGCTACAACTTCTACGCGCTCCCCTACCGCCGTCCCGGCCCGATGGTGGTCGTCTACCGGCTCCACGGCGGCCGCTGCGACAGGCAACCCGCCGAGGCCGGCCCATCCAGCCCCGCGGGCGGCAATTCGAGCGCCCCGGGCGGCAATTCGAGCGCCCCGGGCGGCAACTCGAGCGGCGCGGGCGGCGGGGGTGCAGGCGGCGGAGGCGCATCGACCGCCGGCGGCCCGGGCGGCTAGAGCCCAGGCAGCGGCGGCGCAGGCGGCGGGGGTGCAGGCGCCGGCGGCGCATCGACCGCCGGGGGCGCATCGACCGCCGCCGGCCCGGGGCACCCGGCCAGACGCCCGGCGAAAGTGATCGAAACCACCAATACGATGCTTATCTTCACTCTCGCCGGGGGGCTCCGGCGAAAGTGATCGAAACCATCAATACGATGCTTATCTTCACTCTCGCCGGGGGGCCGGGTTGTCCGGGGCGCCGTCAGCCCGCCGGGCGCTCGGGGACCCTGGGCTCGCCGATCCCGTAGGTCCGGTAGGCGCCGAAGCGCGAGAAGGTCCGGTGGGTCGGGCCGTGGTAGTCGGAGGAGGCCGTCGGCACCAGGCCCAGCTCGTCGCAGAGCCCCATCAGGTGGCCGGTCTGCTTGCGGGTGTGCGAGGGATAGAAGACCTCGATCCCGTCGGGCCCCAGTGAGCGGACGAGCTGCTCGACCTGGGCGGGTTCGGAAACGTCCCAGTAGGGGTGCGCCACGACGGCGACGCCGCCCGCCCCGCGGATCAGCGACACGGCCTCCTCGGCGGTCGGCCAGCGGCGGGGCACGAAGGCCTTCGCCCCGGGCACCAGGTACTCCTCGAAGAAGGGGCCGAGGTCCCCCTTCGCCCCGGCCGCCCGGGCGATGTGCGGGCGCCCCACGGAGAGCGCGTCGCCGGCCTCGGCGATGGCATCGTCGAGGGTGAGCTCGAAGCCCTCCCTGCGGAGGTTCTCGACGATCTCCTCGGCACGGCTGACCCGCTCGGCCTGGGCCCGCTCGCAGGCGGGGGAGATCTCCTCGACCCCGACCCAGTACCCGCAGACGTGAAGGTCGTCGGCGAACTCGTGCACGCAGGACATCTCCACCGCGGGCACCAGATCGAGGCCCAGCCTCTCCGCGGCCCGTGCCGCCTCGGGTACCCCGGTCACGGCGTCGTGGTCGGTGAGCGCCAGGGTGCTCACCCCCGCTCCGGCGGCCGCCTCGACGACCCCGGCGGGCTCGAGCTGGCCGTCCGAGACCGTGGAGTGGCTCTGCAGCTCGATCAGCACCCGGCCGGGCGCTCCCCGCTCGCCTGCGGACCGGCCGGGAACTCTCCGCTCGCCTGCGGACCGGCCGGGCGCCCCCCGCTCACCGGCGGACCGTGCACTTCTGGGTCGCGAACGAGGTCAGCGGGTCGTTGCCGTCGTAGGTGAACCGCGACTTGAAGTTCCAGGTGTGGTCGGGGTCTGCGCAGCGGGCGGCGACGAAGTTGTGCCGGTGCCCGTGGACCCGGTAGGCCTTCGAGACCCGCAGCTGGAAGCTGATCACCGAGGAATCGAGGGGCAGGGGCGGCACCGGGGTGTCGAGGTAGCTGCCGTACCGCCCCTCGACCTCGCGCAGGGTCCCGATCAGCACCACCGTGGTGCCGATCGCGTCGGAGCGGTTGTGGATCACCAGCGTGTCGTGGCCCCTGCGCTTGGGCCCGTTGAAGGCGGTGACTACCGAGAGCACCTGGGCGCTGGGCTGCCCCCCGATCGCCGTCACGGCCTTGCCGCCGCCGACGATCGACTTCGCGCAGATCCTCCTGGCCTGGGAGGTGATGGTGTTGGTCAGCTTCGACGGGTCGCAGGCCGGCAGCCCCTTCGAGTCGAAGTCGATGTCGTCGTCGAAGTAGACCCTGGCGTCGGTGGGGGGAGCGATCAGCTCGCCGGGTCGCGGATTCGGGTTGGCGAGCCCGGTGGTGGTGATCGTGTTCAGCGACCCGCCTACCCGCCTTTGCTTCGGCGCCTTCGTGGTCGAGAACTGCGCGCTGAGCTGCTGCGTGTTCTCCGCCGCCGCGCTTGCCGCCCCCAGCGCCGCAAGCGCCGGCACGACCGCCCAAACCAGTTTCCTGCGCACCGCCTGACTCCCTCCCGCGGCCCTCCGGCCGCCCGTTTCCCTTGACCGCCTAAGCATTACAGCCCGGCGCCGCGTCTTCAATCCGGCCCCCATAGACTGCCCCGCCATGTTCGAAAGGGTCCTGATCGCCAACCGCGGCGAGATCGCGATCCGCGTCGCGCGCACGCTCAAGGAGATGGGGATCGCCTCGATCGCCGTCTACTCCGAGGCCGACCGCGACGCCCCCCACGTGCACGAGGCGGACGAGGCCCACCTGCTCGGCCCCGCGGTGCCGGCCGAGAGCTACCTGGCGATCCCGAGGATCCTCGAGGTGGCCGAGCAGGCGGGCGCCGAGGCGATCCACCCCGGCTACGGGTTCCTGGCCGAGAACGCCGACTTCGCCCGCGCCTGCGGCGTCGCGGGAGCAGTCTTCATCGGTCCCCCGGCCGAGGCGATCGAGGCGATGGGCTCGAAGACCAGGGCGAGGGAGATCATGGCCGGGGCCGGCGTCCCGATCGTCCCCGGCGCCACGGCTCCCGCGGCCGACCTCGAGGAGGCCCGCGCCCAGGCCGAGGACGCCGGCTACCCGGTCGCCTGCAAGGCGGCCGGCGGCGGAGGGGGCAAGGGATTCCGGGTCGCCCAGGGCCCCGACGAGCTCGAGGAGGCCTTCGAGGGTGCGGCCAGGGAGGGCGAGAAGTTCTTCTCGGACTCCCGCGTCTACATCGAGCGCTACCTGGAGGACCCCCGGCACGTCGAGGTGCAGGTGCTCGCCGACTCCCACGGCAACGTCATCCACCTGGGCGAGCGCGACTGCTCGATTCAGCGCCGCCACCAGAAGCTGATCGAGGAGGCGCCCGGGCCGCACGTGGACCCCGAGATGCGCGAGCGGATCGGCGGGATCGCCACCGAGGCCGCGCGGGCGGTCGGGTACCGCTCGGCGGGCACGGTCGAGGGGCTGCAGGTCGGCGAGGAGTACTTCTTCCTGGAGATGAACACCCGGGTCCAGGTCGAGCACTGCGTGACCGAGATGGTGACCGGGATGGACATCGTCCGCGAGCAGGTGCTGATCGCGGCCGGCGAGGAGCTCTCCGTCTCCCAGCCGGAGGTCGAGCTTCGGGGGCACTCGATCGAGTGCCGGATCAACGCCGAGGCGGCGCACAAGAAGTTCGCCCCGGCGCCGGGGCGGATCGAGGCCTACCGCGAGCCCGCCGGCCCCGGTGTGCGGGTGGACTCCGGGGTGGTCGCGGGCTCGGAGGTGACGCCGATGTACGACCCGATGGTCGCCAAGCTGATCGTCTGGGACACCGACCGCGAGCACGCCACGAGGCGCATGCTGAGGGCGCTCGGCGAGTACGAGATCGAGGGCCTGACCACGCTGATCCCCTTCCACCGGGCGATCCTCGACACCGACCAGTGGCGGGCGGGCGAGACCTGCCGCGACCTGATGGAGGATCGCGACTGGCTGAAGTCGCTGAAGCCGGAGCCGGGCCCGGGTCCGGCGGCGGCCGGGGAGGAGGCGCCGGCGGAGGAGCGCGACTACACCGTGGAGGTCTCGGGCCGGCGCTTCGAGGTCAGGGTCTTCGGGGCGGCCCAGCAGGCCGCCGCGGCGCCGGGCTCCGGGCCGAGGCGCCCGCAGCGCCGGGAGCGGGGCGCCGGGGCCGGCTCCTCCGCCTCCGGGGAGTCCCTCGCCTCGCCGCTGCAGGGCACGGTGCTGAAGGTCGCGGTCGGGAAGGGCGACGAGGTCTCCGAGGGGGACCTGGTCTGCGTGATCGAGGCGATGAAGATGGAGAACGAGATCACCGCCCACCGCTCCGGCAAGGTGACCGCTCTCGCGGTCTCCGAGGGGGCCGCGATCTCGGCCGGCGACGCGATCGCCACCATCGAGTAACCGGCTGCAAGAACCGCGCCCGATCGCCGCCCGACGGCGCGATTTCCCCGCTGGCTCCGGCTTTTGGTGTTACGCTGCGAAGTCACTTCGGTGCGGGGAGCGCTCTCCGTTCCAAACTGTGAAGCGGCCGTTGGGCAGAACGGTCGACGAGAGGAGTCGCGTGTCAACAGTTCTCGCATATCTCGATCCCGGAAGCGGCAGCATGATCATCCAGATGTTGCTGGGCGGCCTCGCCGCCCTGGCGGTGTCGATCAAGATGTTCGGCAAGAAGGTCGTCCGCACGCTCGCCTTCTGGAAGAAGGACGAGGCGGAGGCGCCGAGCCCCGCCGAGAAGGCCGGAGCCGAGCAGGCCAAGCCCGGGAAGGGAGCGGTCAAGGAGACCGTCTAGACGTCTCCGGCCGCGGCCGCTGCACGCATGCCGACCGAGGCCAAGACCGAGAGCGGCTCCTTTCGCGACCGCGACAGCCGCGTCGCGCTCCGCGGTGAGTCCGTCTACAGGGCGCTCAGCCCGCGCGGCGAGGAGGACTGGCGGGCGCTGCGCGACTCGCCGCTGTTCGCCGAGCTGACCTCGAGCGGCTCGCTGGTCGGCACCGAGGAGGTGCCGGTCGGCGAGCTCGGGGACCTCGCCGCCGGGCTGCTGCCCGACGGGGTCGCCTCGGCGCTTCGCCACGAGCGGGTCCCCTTCGTCTCCTATCCCTACGAGTGGACCTTCGGGATGCTCCGCGAGGCGGCCCTGCTGCAGCTCGACACCGAGCTCGCCGCCCTCGAGGCGGGGCTGACCCTCAAGGACGCGACCCCCTACAACGTCCAGTTCGTCGGCTCGCGCCCGGTCTTCATCGACGTCGGCTCCTTCGAGCCCCAGCGCGAGGGCGAGCCCTGGGCCGGCTACCGGCAGTTCTGCATGCTCTACCTCTACCCGCTGATGCTCCAGGCCTACCGGGACGTGCCCTTCCAGCCCTGGCTGAGGGGCTCGATCGACGGGATCTCCCCCCGGGAGGCGGCGAACCTCCTCTCCCTGCGCGACAGGCTGCGCCGGGGCGTGCTCACCCACGTCGCCCTGCACGCCCGGCTCGAGCGCCGCTTCGAGGAGCGCGAGGGCGGCGAGGTCAAGGAGGACCTCAAGAAGGCGAACTTCAAGACCGACTACGTCAAGGCCAACCTGCGGCGGATGCGGAAGCTCGTCGAGAGGCTCTCGTGGAAGGCCGGGGAGACCGCCTGGACCGGCTACCGCGAGCGCAACACCTACACCGACGAGGACACCGAGCGCAAGCGCGACTTCGTGCGCTCGGCGGTGGCCGGCGCCTCCCCGGACCTGGTCTGGGACATGGGGTGCAACGACGGTGCCTTCGCGAGGCTCGCCGCCGAGACGGCCGGCAGCGTGGTCGCCTTCGACTACGACCAGGCCACCGTGGACGCCCTCTACCGCTCGCTGCGGGAGGCGGGGGAGGAGCGGATCCTGCCGCTCGTCGCCAACCTGGCCGACCCGTCGCCCGGGCTCGGCTGGCGCGGGCTGGAGAGGCGGCCGCTGGAAGGCCGCGGCCGCCCGGACCTGGTGCTCGCGCTGGCCCTCGTCCACCACGTCTCGATCACGGCCAACGTGCCGCTCGCCGAGTTTCTCGACTGGCTGCGCGGCCTCGGGGCCGCGGTCGTGATCGAGTTTCCAAAGAGGGAGGACCCGATGGTTCGCCGCCTGCTCTCCGGCAAGCGGGAGGGCTCGAACGCCGACTACCGGCTCGAAACCTTCGAGGCCGAGCTGGGCCGGCGGTTCGAGGTCCGGCGAACCGAGTCGCTCCCTTCGGGAACCCGGGTCCTCTACGAGGCGCATCCGTGAGGAACGGGACCCACCCGTCGGCGTGATCCTGGGTGAGTGAGGCATTTCGCGGCGCGCGCCTGCGGGAGCTGCTGATCGGCGGCGCCCACCTCGGCGCGCTCTGGGCCTTCGCCTTCGCCCAGCCCCTTTTGGACCTGCTCGGCAAGAACCCCGACTTCTTCGTGGCGCGAGGCAACACCGCCGGCGACATCGTCGTCTTCGCCCTCTGCTTCACGCTGCTGCCGCCGCTGCTCATGCTCGCCGTGGAGGCCGTCCTCTCCGCCTTCACGCGGAGCGGCTACCAGGCCCTCCACATGGTCCTCGTGGCGCTGCTTGCCGCGGTCTTCTTCGTGGGGATCGAGAAGCGGGCCTTCACGGGCCCCACCTGGCTGATCGTCGCCGGGGCTCTCGCGCTCGGGGCGGGCATCGCCCACCTGCTCGCAACGACGCGATACGTGCGCAGCGTCTTCGACGTGCTGGCTTTCTCGCCGCTCGTCTTCCTGGCCATCTTCCTCTTCTTCAGCGACACCTCGAAGCTGATCCTGCCCCAGAGCGAGGCCAGCGCGCTGGGGGTCAAGGTCCCCTCGAGGACCCCCGTGGTCGAGGTGATCTTCGACGAGTTCCCGACCGCCACCCTGCTCGGTCGCGACGGCCGCATCGACGCCCGCCGCTTTCCCCATTTCGCCGCCCTGGCGCGGCAGGCCACCTGGTACCCGAACAACACCACCGTGGCCGATTTCACCGGGCGCGCGGTTCCCGCGATCATGACCGGGAACAACCCCACGGGCACCACCCTGCCGATCGCCTCCGACCAGCCCAACAGCATCTTCACGCTGCTCGGGGGCGCCTACCGCCTCCACGTCAGGGA
Source organism: Solirubrobacterales bacterium (assembly GCA_046330315.1). GTDB lineage: Bacteria > Actinomycetota > Thermoleophilia > Solirubrobacterales > 70-9 > JAXLSZ01. Next base: position 99,043 of record JAXLSZ010000010.1, on the reverse strand, counting down.
GTCCGTCACCCACGTCTGCCCGCAGTCTCTTTGCGGCGCGGTGAGGCGGCCCTCCCAGGAGGACCGGCTGAAGAGCCTGGCCTCCGACCTGCGCTACGTGGAGGGCAGGATCGTCCTGCCCCCGGCCCTGGCCAACGAGCTCCCCAACGTCAGCACCACCTTCGGAGACTTCGGCAACAACGCCGACACCGACGAGAAGGGCGCAGGCCGCTACGCGCAGGACCTCTTCGCGCTGCCCAGCCCGCGCGAGTTCCCGGCCTGGCTGAACGGGATCCCGCCGACGGGGCGGACCCTCAGCCTGATCCACATGGAGGTCCCGCACGAGCCCTGGCGCTTCTTGCCCGGCGGGCAGACCTACGCCGACCGCTCGATCTCGGACCTCAACACCCCCAGCGCGGCCCGCTGGGCGGTCGGCCCGGCCGGGATCGCCACCGCCGAGCAGCGCCACTACCTGCAGACGGCCTACGCCGACCACCTGGTCGGCCTCCTGATCAGGAGGCTGAAGTCGCTGGGGATCTGGAAGCGGGCGATGGTCGTGGTGGTCGCCGACCACGGGATCTCCTTCCAGGGAAAGGCGATCTACAGGCGGATCGCCGAACCGCAGAACCTCGGCGGCGTCGGCAACCCGCCGCTGTTCGTCAAGTACCCGGGCCAGAGGAGGGGCCGGACCTCCCTGGTCCACACCCGCACCGTGGACCTCGTCCCGACGATCGCCCGCCAGCTCGGGATCACCGACGTCTACCCCACCGCGGGCAGGCCGATCGCCGAGGACGGCCGCGGCGGCGAGGTCGAGGTGACCAACGGCCAGGGGGAGACGGTCCGCGTGCCGCTCTCGCGCCTGCTTCGGGAGCGCCGCGGCGTGCTCAGGCAGGCCCGCTTCCGCCTCGGCGACGGCGGCATCTTCGGGCTCGGGCCGGCCCCGTGGCTGCTGGGAACGGCGGCCCCCGCCCTCTCGATCGGCATCCCCCCGGGGACCTCGGCGACGGTGGAGTCCGGGAGCGAGTACGAGGACGTGGCCCCGCGAGGCGGCACCGTTCCTGCCTTCGTGGCCGGCGAGCTCGAGGGGGTGCCAGCCGGCAGGCTGATCGCGATCACCGTCAACGGCACGGTCGAGGCGACCACGCGCTCCTTCCTCGACCAGGGGGGTATGCGCTACGGCGCCGTGGTCCCGCCGCGCGCCCTGCAGCCGGGGCGCAACCAGATCGGCGTCTACGAGGTCGGGCCCCGCGGCATCCTCACCCCGCTCGGCGGGAACTGAGCCCGAGCGGCTCGGGGATCGGGCCGGGGGTGAACCGGCAGTCGCTGCCGGTGCAGCGCTGCAGGCGCTTGAGCTGCCGGCGCAGGTAGGCCTGGACCCGGTCGTAGCGGGGGTCGGTGACCCGGTTCTCGAGCTCGTAGGGGTCCCTGGCGAGGTCGTAGAGCTCCCGGTCGCCCGTCTCGTACTCGACGTACTTGTAGGGGCCGAGCCGGACCCCCAGGTAGTTCTCCGGCGGCGCCGAGATCGAGATCGAGGCCCGGCGGGGGCGGGGGCCGGGGACGATGTCGGTCGCCTTCGCGAAGGACTCCAGCAGCAGGGGAACCCGGCTGCGCCGCGCGCTGTCCCGCCAGTAGGGGACCAGCGAGCGCCCGTCGAAGGAGCGGTCCGCCCGGGCCCGGGCCAGCTCAACGACGGTCGGGGCGATGTCGATGTTGGCGGCGAGCTCGGGACTGGTCGAGCCGGCCCGGATCCCGGGCCCCCTGACCAGCAGCGGCAGGTGGACCGCCGGCTCGTAGGGCAGGAACTTGGAGCGCTCCAGGCGGTGCTCCCCGAAGAAGAAGCCGTTGTCGGAGGTGAAGAAGACGTAGGTGTCGGAGAGCTCGCCGCTCCTGCGCAGCGCTGCGATCACCCGCCTGACGCCCTCGTCCACGGAGCGAAGCGACTCCAGGCTCTTCTGGTACTCGACGCGGATCCGGCGGATGCTCTCGGGATCCAGCAGCTCGGCGTCGTCGCGGATGAAGCTGGGCTTGTCGGCGACATCGCCCTCGTTGAAGGCCGGGGTGCGGGGCAGCGGGGTGTCTCTGGCGCTGTCGTAGTGGCGGGGCGCGGGCTCGGGGCCGATCGGCGGCGCCGAGTCGCCGTGCGGGGAGTTGTAGTCGAGCTGGAGGTAGAAGGGGCCCTGAGCAGAGGAGGCCTCGATCTGGCGGACGGCGCGGGCGGTGAGCAGGTCCTCCTGGTAGTTGCAGGTCCCGGGCGGCTCCAGCGGGCAGCCGGGCGGGTCCTTGCCGTTCGTCTGGTCGTAGCCGGGGTCGCCGAACGGGCCCTCGATGCGGCCGTCGTCGTTGAGCAGGTAGCCGTAGTAGAGGCGGGTCGAGTTGTCGGTCGCGTCGGTCTGCCACTCATCCCAGCCGGGCGGCACCACGGTCGTCGGGTCGTCGGGACCGGCTCCCCCGTAGACGTTGAGGAACTTCCCGAGGTGGATCGTGCGGTAGCCCGCCCGCTGCAGCCAGACCGCCAGGTTGTGCCTGTAGATCGGCTTCTTGCGGAAGCCGACCCAGCCGCCGTTCGGCGCCTTGTTGGAGATCACCCCGTTGCTGTGGGCGTAGCGGCCGCTGAGCAGCGAGGACCTGGAGGGGCAGCAGAGCGGGTAGGAGACGTAGTAGCGCCGGAAGGAGATCCCGTGGCGGCGGATCAGGTCGAGGGTATTGGGCATCACCCTCGCCCGGTTGCCGAGCGGGGTCAGCCAGTGGGCGTGAAGCTCGGCCAGGGTCTGGTCGTCGGTCTGGATTACGACGAAGTTGGGGCGCTGCGGCGTCGCGGCCCCCGCCCCCCGCCCGGCGGCGAGCAGGCAGAGCGCCGCCAGGGCGAGACAGCCCAGCGCCGCCAGCCGCCACTTGTGCGTTGCAAGGAGCTTCAAGGACCCGTTCACCTCAAAACCGCGATCCCGGGTGGAGTTTCGACACGGTAGAGCATCTCCATCCCCGCCCCGCGCGATCGGCGCCCGCGGGCGAGCGGGGCGGCGGGCCTGCGCCGCGGCCTTCGGGTGGCTCTGAGGAGGCCCCGCCGCCGGCGCCGAGCTAGCCGCCGGCGCCGAGCTTCTTGACCGCCTCGCGGAAGGTCTTCACCTCGGCTCCGGGGGGCTTGCGGCCCTCGAGCTTCTCGCCGTGGCGGTTCACCCAGATCACCGGCACGTTCATCTTCAGCAGCGGGGCGACGTCGTTGGCGTAGCTGCAGCCGATGTGCAGCCAGCCCTTCTTGCCGCCGATCCGGCGGGCGCACTCCTTGAAGTGGGTCGGGTCCGGCTTGTAGCTGCGGACCTGCTGGGCGGTGACCACGAGGTCGAGGTCGGTGCGCAGGTGGTTTCTGGAGATGCCGAGCAGCTTGTCGTCGATGTTGGAGATGATCCCGATCTCGTAGCGCTTGGCCAGCCGGTCCATCGCCGCGTTGGTCTCCCTGAAGGGGGGCCAGTAGGCGACGCTGTCGGGCAGGAACTGGGCGCGCGAGGGCTCGATCTCCCAGCCGATCTCGCCCGCGACCTTGACGATCGTGCGGCGCAGCACCTCGGCGTAGAGCTCGTAGGAGCCGCCCATGATCTCCGCCTGGACCTCGAAGAAGCGCTCCAGGAAGGGCCCGTCCTCGAAGGAGAGGCCGTCCTTGTCGGCCTCCTTGCGGCAGGCGTCGAGGATCCCCTTCTCCCAGTCGATCAGGGTGCCGTAGCAGTCGGTGGTCACCCAGTTGATGCTCTTGAGGGAAGGAAGGGCCATGGGAGGGGGGCGGCATTATGGCAAGCGGGGGACCGGCGGGGCTTCGCGATCGCAGGGGGTCGGGTAGGCTGCCCGCCGCGCCAATGGACCTTCTCGAGTACCAGGGCAAGCAGCTCTTCGCACGGCACGGGGTGCCGGTGCCGGCCGGCCGCCACGCCGCCAGCGTCGAGGACGCCGCCGAGGCCGCCGAGGAGGTCGGTTTCCCCTGCGTGGTCAAGGCGCAGGTCGCGATCGGCAAGCGCGGCAAGGCCGGCGGGATCAAGGTCGCCGGCGATCCGCAGGAGCTCCGGGCCCATGCGGAGGCGATCCTCGGCATGGACATCCGGGGCTTCACGGTCGCGGAGCTGTGGATCGAGGAGGCCTCCGAGATCGCCGCCGAGCACTACGCCTCGGTGATCCTCGACCGCTCCGAGAAGAAGCTGCTGGCGATCGTCACCGCCCAGGGCGGGATGGACGTGGAGGAGGTCGCCGAGTCCGACCCCGCCGCGGTGGTGAAGCGCCACATCGACCCCCGCGCCCCCTTCGAGGCCGCCGAGGCGGCGGAGATCGCCGCCGAGGCGGGAATCGCCGAGGACGTCCGCGAGCGCCTCGCCGCCCTGCTGGTCGCGCTGCACGAGGTGGCCCTCGAGGAGGACGCGACCCTGATCGAGGTCAACCCGCTGATCGTCACCGCCGGGCGGGACGTCCTGGCGCTCGACGCCAAGGTGACGATCGACAACAACTCACTGTTCCGCCATCCCGACCTGGCCGGCCTCGCCGAGGCCGCCTCCGAGGACCCCCAGGAGGCGATGGCCAAGGAGAAGGGCCTCACCTACGTCAAGCTCGACGGCGACATCGGGATCCTCGGCAACGGCGCCGGGCTGTGCATGTCCACGCTCGACGTGGTCGCGCAGGCCGGGGGCGCGCCCGCCAACTTCCTCGACGCCGGCGGGGGCTCGAAGGCCGAGGCGATCGTCGACGCGCTCGAGGTGATCACCTCCGACCCCAAGGTAAGGGCGGTGCTGTTCAACATCTTCGGGGGGATCACCCGCTGCGACGAGATCGCCAAGGGAATCATCGAGGCCTCGGCCCAGATCGGCCTCGAGGTCCCGCTGGTCGTCCGCCTCGACGGCACCAACTCCGAGGAGGGGCTGAGGCTGCTGGCGGAGGCGGGGATCGAGGGCCTGGAGTTCGAGAAGACGATGCTCGGCGCGGCGCGGCGGGTGGTCGAGCTGGCCGCCGCGGAGGGTGCCTGATGTCGATCGTCGTCGGCGAGCGGACGAAGCTGGTCGTCTCCGGGCTGACCGGCCGCGAGGGGACCTTCCACGGGCTCCGCAACCGCGACTACGGCACCGACCTGGTGGCCGGGGTCACGCCCGGCAAGGGCGGCCAGGAGGTCGACGGGGTGCCGGTCTTCGACACCATCGCCGAGGCCGTCTCCGAGCGCGGCGCCAACACCTCGATGGTCTTCGTGCCGGCCCGCTTCGCCGCGGCGGCGATAGACGAGGCGATCGAGGCCGGAGTGGAGACGGTGATCGCGATCACCGAGGGCATCCCCGTCCTCGACATGCTGGGCACCTACTGGAAGGCCCGCGACGCCGGGGTGCGGCTGATCGGCCCCAACTGCCCCGGGGTCCTCTCGCCCGGCAAGGCCAACGTCGGGATCATCCCGGCGCAGTTCTTCGACCCGGGCCCGATCGGCGTCGTCTCGAAGTCGGGGACCCTGACCTACCAGATCGGCAACGAGCTCAAGCAGGCCGGGCAGGGGAACTCCTCGATCGTCGGGATCGGCGGCGACCCGATCGTCGGCTCGGACTTCATCGACATCCTCACCCTCTTCGAGCGGGACCCCGAGACCGAGCTGATCGTCATGGTCGGGGAGATCGGCGGCGATGCCGAGGAGCGCGCCGCCGAGTTCATCGCCGAGAAGGTGAGCAAGCCGGTGGTCGCCTACATCGCCGGGTTCACCGCCCCGCCCGGCAAGCAGATGGGCCACGCCGGGGCGATCATCTCCGGCTCCTCCGGCACCGCCCAGGCGAAGAAGGAGGCCCTCGAGGCAAAGGGCGTCCGGGTCGGGGAGAGCCCGACCGAGACCGCCCGCATCGCGGTCGAGGCCCTCGGCGCCTAGCGCAGCGCCGGTCTCGAGCGAGCCGGGCCCGCGAGGGCCGGAAGCTACCCTGGGCGGCCGGAGAGCATGGAAGCGGCAATCGCGACAGAGGGGCTGAGGAAGTCCTACGGTGATCTCGAGGCCCTCTGCGGGATCGACCTCGAGGTCGCGGCCGGGTCGGTGCTCGGCCTGCTCGGCCCCAACGGGGCCGGGAAGACCACGGCGGTGAGGATCCTGGCCACGCTGCTTCCGCCCACCTCCGGTTCGGCTCGGGTCGCCGGGCTGGACGTGGTCGCCGACGCCCACGCGCTGCGGGCGAGGATCGGGCTGGCCGGCCAGTACGCGGCTGTGGACGAGAACCTCACCGGGTTCGAGAACCTGGAGATGGTCGGACGGCTCTATCACCTGGGCCGAGCCGCGTCGCGCGAGCGCGCGCGCGAGCTCCTGGAGCGCTTCGACCTCGCCACCGCCGCCGGCCGCCTCACCAAGACCTACTCGGGGGGAATGCGCCGCCGCCTCGACCTGGCTGCGGCCCTGGTCGCGCGACCGCCCGTGCTCTTCCTAGACGAGCCCACCACCGGCCTGGACCCGAGGAGCAGGATCGCCCTCTGGGAGGTGATCGAGGCGAGGGTCGCCCAGGGGACCACGGTGCTGCTCACCACGCAGTACCTCGACGAGGCCGACCGGCTTGCCGATCGGATCGCGGTCATCGACCACGGCCGGCTGATCGCGGAGGGCAGCTCGGACGAGCTCAAGCAGAGGGTCGGCGGCGAGCGGATCGAGGTCAGGCTCGAGAGCTCCTCCGAGGTCCCGGCCGCGATCGCCGCGCTCGGGGACCTTTCGGCCGACACCCCGTGGGCGGAGGACGGGACGGTCCGGGTCCCCGTGCAGGATCACCGGGGGGCGATCGCGGCCGCCGTCCGGCGGCTCGACAACGAGCGGATCGGCATCGACGACATCGCGGTGCGCCGCCCCACCCTCGACGACGTCTTCCTCACCCTGACCGGGCACCGGTCCACCCCGCAGGACGGCGCGGCGGGTGCCGACCGGGAAGCGGATACCGGCGAGCAGGAGCTGGAGGCGCTTCGATGAGCGCCCGGTTCGCGGTGTCCGACACGCTCGTGCTCGCGATCCGCTCACTGCGCCGGATCCCGCGAAACCCCGAGCTGCTGACCTCCTACACGGTCCAGCCGGTGATGTTCACGCTGCTCTTCGTCTTCGTGTTCGGCGGGGCGATCCAGACCCCCGGTTACGGGAGCTATGCCGACTACATGATCCCCGGCATAGTCGTCCAGCAGATGTCGTTCGGCGGTTTCGCGACCGCCCTCGGCCTCGTCGACGACCTGCGCAAGGGCTTGGTGGATCGCTTCCGGTCGCTGCCGATGTCCCGGATGGCCGTCCTGACCGGGCGCACCCTCTCCGACATCGCCATGAACGCGCTCGCCCTGGCCGTGATGATCGTGGTCGGCTACGCGGTCGGTTTCTCCTTCAGCACCTCGGCCACCGACGTGCTGGCGGGGGTTGCCCTGTGCCTGCTGATCGGCTACGCGTTCTCCTGGGTGTTCGCCTGCGTGGGGTTGTTCGCCTCCACCCCCGAGTCGGCCAACGCCTTCGGGTTCATCGCCATCTTCCCGCTCACCTTCGCCTCCTCGGCGTTCGTCCCGCCCCAGACCATGCCCGCCTGGCTGCAGACCTTCGCGGAGGACATCAACCCGTTCTCGCTGATGGTCAACGCGGTGCGCTACCTGTTCGTGGGCGGCGGGGGGTCCGGCGACATCGTGCCATGCATCGGCTGGTGCGCCGGCCTGATCGCGGTCTTCGGCACGCTGGCGGTCCGGCGCTACCGGACCGCGGCCGTGAGCTGAGCCCGGCCAAAGGTCGGATCGGGGCTCGCCGCCCCCCTCGCGCAGCGTGGGTTGCAGGGAGAAAGCGCGAGTGTCCCTGGCCCCCCTCCCGGGTTAGTCTCTGCCCTTGGCCGAGAGGACCGAGTCCATGGGGCAGATTGGCAGGGTCGTCGTTTCGGGGCTTCGCGGGGCGGGGAAGAACGCCGGCAACGCGGTGGCCGGACGGCGCGGCACCGCGTTGGCTGCGGCGGAGTTGCTTGGACTTTCGGCAATCGTGATCGCCCAGCCGATCTTCGACGCGCTCGAACGATCAACCTGGGCTTTCAGCACCGAGGGGGTTTGGGGGTTTTCTCTCGTGCTCTTTGCCTGTGCACTGGTCATCCTGCCTGCGGTCGTGCTACTCGGCCTGGAGTTGATTTTCGGGCTCCTCGGTCGCGAGGCAAGGGGCTGGATTCACCTTCTGTGGGTTGGTGGATTGATCGCACTGTTCGCCTGGCAGGCGGTCGCGGACAAGGGCAATGCGACGAGCGGCGGGGAGCTCCTGGTCCTGGGTGTTGGACTTCTCGCGATCGCGGCGTACGCACGGTTCGATGCCGCTCGCCAGATCCTGCGCTACCTCGGACTCGGCGCGCCGGTGGTCATCGGACTCTTCCTATTCACCGCGCCGATCGACAAATTCGCCCTCGCCTCCAGCCCAAGCGTGCCGGAGCCGGCAGGCGGCTCCAAGACACCCGTTGTTCTGGTCATCTTTGACGAGTTCCCGTTGTCGGCACTGCTGGACTCACACGGAGGCATTGACCGAGGGCGATTCCCTCACTTCGCCGAGCTTGCGGCCGGATCCGATTGGTTTGAGAATGCCTTGACCGTGTCGGGTGCCACCGAGCAGGCCGTGCCGGCCATCTTGTCGGGCGATTTTCCGGAGCCAGACGCACTAGCGATCTACGGTGACCATCCGCGCAACATCTTCACATTGCTTGCCCCGACTGGTGAGAGGTTGAACGTTGTCGAGACAGTGACCGACCTCTGCCCGCCAAGTGACTGCTCGAAAGGAAATGGCTCACTCATCAGCAGGTATGCGCACTTGCTGCGCGTTGGCGTGGACACCGCTCAATCCTTCCCAATGGGCCTCCCGGCGCGAATAGTCCGCCGAATCGACTCGTGGTACCCGGCGGCAGATCGGAATGACCAGATTGATCGGTTCGTGCGCGGGCTACAGAGTCCAGGCGACCAGGGGAGCCTGAGCGTGTTGCACATCGGCCTGCCGCATGTTCCCTACGAGTACTTTCCGTCGGGGCGGCGGTACATCACCGATGGACTTGCGCCACGAGGGACAGCGACGGAGCTATGGTCCAAATCGCGCGGGTACCCGATCAACGGATTGCAGCGAATGATGCTGCAGATTGGCTATGCCGATCGCGTCCTTGGACGAATAATCACCAGGATGCGGCAGGTCGGCCTCTACCAGAGGTCAGTATTCGCTGTAGTCGCGGACCACGGCGCGGCATTCTTCCCCGGTCATTCTCGACGCTTGGTGGAGCCGACCAATGCCGGGACCATATTGCGGGTTCCCATGTTCATCAAACGGCCTGACCAGAAGCGGGGGCGTGTGTTTGCGCAGCCGGTGCGGACGATCGACCTGTTCCCGACGATCGCGCAGCTCATCGACGTCAAGATCCCCTGGAAGACCGACGGAAGCGCGATCTACGGTCCACCGCGCGAGTGGTGGGGCGACGCAAGAATGCAGAAGTGGCAACAGACGCTGGGGTTCTCGCGGCAGACGCTGTCAAGGGGATTCGAAGCGGCCCTTAGGCAGCGTCAGGCGCTAGTTGGCCAAGGCAGCGTTTTCACCTTGGGGATCAGCCAGGCTGCGCTCCGGGGAAAGCTGGATCGAGCAGAGCCGGTCGACTTCTCTGTCCAGAGCCCGGGTGGAACAACCTATGACCGGAACTGGGGCGTGTACCCGGCGTTGATCTATGGGAGCCTGCTGACGCCAGGTGTCGAGGACGGAAAACGACTTATCGTGACGATGAACGGCCGCCCTGTTGCGATTGGGTACTCCGTTGATGCCGGCACGAAGTTTGTCGCAATCCTTCCTCCGTCGGCATTCCATTCCGGGCGGAATCGTCTGCAGCTGTACGCGCCGCGCTAGGGCGCGCGTGAGGCGCGGCACCGGCATTGCGGCCCGCAACCGGATTCCCGGCAGCGGCGCGCGTCGCACCCTGGAGGCCCCGAAGAAGCGGCGCCGTGAGCAATGCAGCACCCGCCCGGTGCCAACCTCGGCGAGGTCCGGACTTCCACCCGGGCTCGGGCATCTATCCGTCGCTCGTCTACGGGCGCTTCCTCGACCCCCCGCCGCACCTGCCGGAGCGCCTCGTCGCCACCCTCGACGGGCGCCCGGTCGCGGTCGCCTTCACCGTCGATCGGGGCGCCGGATTCGCGACGCTGATCCCGCCCTCGGCCTTCCGTCCCGGCGAGAACGATCTCCAGGTCTACGCCCCCTCGGGCGGCGGCTGATCGGCGCCCGGGCGGGCCGTTGCTAGGCTCGGCTCGATGGCCACCGAGACGATCAGCTTCGCGCGCGGCGCCCCAAGCGCCGACATCCTGCCCGCCGAGGCGGTCAGGGAGGCCGCCGCCCGGGCGCTCGAGGCCGACTGGGAAACGGCGCTCTCCTACGGGGTCGGCGCCGGCCATCCCGGGCTCTGCGAGTGGGTGGCCGAGCGCCACGGGGGGCTGGGCGCCGATCGGGTGATGATCACCAACGGCTCCCTGGAGGGCGCGGCGATGCTCTTCGCCCACCTGCTCGAGCCGGGCGCCCGGGTCGCGGTGGAGCAGCCCTCCTACGACCGCACCCTGCTGCTGCTCGGCAGGCTCGGGGTCGAGTTCGTCCCGGTGCCGCTGCAGAGCGACGGTCTGGACGTCGGCGCGCTCGAGAGCGCCCTCGAGGACGGGCCGATCGCCCTCGCCCACGTGATCCCCAACTTCCACAACCCGGCCGGCTGCACGCTCTCGGCCGCCAAGCGCGAGCGCCTGCTCTCGCTGGCCTCCGAGCACGGCTTCTGGATCTTCGAGGACGACCCCTACCGGGAGCTCCCCTTCGAGGGCGAGCCTCCCCCGACCATGCTCTCAGGGGACACGGAGGGCAGGGTGATCCACGCCTCCTCGTTCTCCAAGACGGTCAGCCCCGGGGTCCGGGTCGGCTACCTGGCCGGGCCCGCGGAGGAGATCGCCAGGCTCGCGAAGCGGGCCAACGAGAGCTACATCTCGCCCAACATGCTGGCCGAGTCGGTGGTGCTCGAGATGTGCCGATCGGGCGCCCTGGAGCGAAACATCGAGTTCGTCAAGGGGGCGCTGGCGGAGCGCCGCGACACCCTCGTCGAGGCGCTCGGCGAGCACCTTCCCGAGGCCGGGTTCGTGGTCCCCGGCGGGGGCTACTTCCTCTGGCTGGACCTCGCCGAGGGCACCGACACCAGGGAGGTCCTGGCCGCCGCGCGGGAGCAGGGGGTGGCGTTCGTGGCCGGCCCCGACTTCATGCTCTCGGGCGGGGAGGCGAGCCTGCGGCTCTCGTTCGCCAGCGTGCCTCCGGAGAGGATCGGCGAGGGGGTGAGGCGCATCGCCGCCGCGCTGGAGCGGGTGCGCTCGGGATTGCCGGCCTAGGGACCAGGGGGTAGATTCCGAGCCTTGGCAGGCCAGGGGCGGAACCGTGTTTCGGGCTTCCTGGGAGCGGGCGCCCGCGCGTACCGGGCGACACCCGGGCGCAGCGGTCTCGCCTGGGCGGCGGCGGAGCTGGCCGGGCTCTGCGCGATCGTCGTCGCCCAGCCGGTCTTCGACGCCCTGCAGCGCAGCGCCTATGCCTTCGCCGCGGCCGGCGTGCGGGGGTTCGAGGTCGTGCTGCTGGCGGTCGCCCTGGTCGCGCTCCCGCCGGCGGCGATGCTCGCGATCGAGGCGCTGGGCGGGCTGGTGTCGCGGTCGCTGCGCGGCTGGATCCATCTCTTCTGGATAGCGCTGCTGGTCTCTCTGCTGGGCTGGCAGGCGGTCAAGCAGGCCGGTGCGAGCGTCCACCTGCTCTACCTCGCCGTCCCCGCCGCCGGCTTCATCGGGGCCGCCCTCCTCTACCTCCGAAGCGCGGCGGCGCGCACCCTGCTGCGCTTCCTCGCCCTGGCCGCCCCGGCCGTGGTCCTGCTGTTCCTGTTCACGGCGCCGATCAAGAGCTTCACCCTGCCCGGCGAGCCGAACCTCCCCGGCCCCGGGATCCGCTCCCAGACCCCGGTCGTCGTGGTCGTCTTCGACGAGTTGCCGCTGGCAGGCCTGCTCGACCAGCGCCAGCGGGTCGACGCGGCGCGGTTCCCGCACTTCGCGGCGCTGGCGAAGGGCTCGAACTGGTACCGAAAAGCCACCACGGTCGCCGACACCACGGTGGAGGCCGTCCCGGCGATCCTGACCGGCGACTTCCCGCGCTACGGGAAGCTGCCGACCTACTCGGACCACCCCCGCAACATCTTCACGCTGTTCGGCTCCTCGGGCCCGACCAACATCTCCGAGTCGGCCACCTCGATGTGCCCGCGGGCCCTCTGCCCGCAGCGTGGCTCCCTGTGGAGCCGGCTCACCTACCTCAACGAGGTCGGCTTCGAGACCGCCGACTCGCTCCCCTTCGACCTCGGGACCAGGGCGGCCCGGAAGCTGGAGAGCGGCAGGCCCGGGGCGATCGTGCCCGGCGAGCCGGACGAGCAGGTCGCCCGCTTCCTGAGCGGTTTCGAGTCGCCGGACGGGGGCTCGCTCAACTTCCTGCACGTCCAGCTCCCCCACATCCCCTACCAGTACCTGCCTTCGGGGAAGCGGTATCAGACCTCGGAGTATCCGCTGGGGATCTTCGGGGAGAAGTGGCCGGAGGATCCCGGCTACGCGATCCAGGGCCTGCAGCGGATGCTTCTGCAGCTCCGCTACGCCGACAAGGTCCTCGGGGAGGTGGTCGGGAGGATGCGCCGGGCGGGCATCTACCGGCGGGCGCTCCTCGCCGTGGTCGCAGATCACGGGGGGGCGTTCATCCCCGGTCAGGGCCGGCGGCTGATCACCCGGACGAACGCGGGATGGATCGCGCCGGTACCGCTGTTCGTGAAGCTGCCGGGCCAGGTGGGGGGGCGGGCGGTCTCGCGCCCGGCCCGGACGGTCGACCTGCTGCCGACCATCGCGGACGCGATCGGGATCCAGATGCCGTGGCCGGTGGACGGGCGCAGCCTGCTGCGCCCCGGGGGCGAGCGCAGGGCGAACACCTACACGAGCGGCTGGGATGACGTCGCGCATGTGCCCGCCCGGACCGTGGAGCGCGAGTTCTTCTCGGCGCTCGCGGTGCGCAACGGGCTGTTCGGGAGGGGAAGCCTGTTCACGATGGGAGCGGGGCGGCGGCAGCTCGAGAGCCAGCTCCGCGGGGCCCGGCGGGTCCGCTACGCGCTCCAGGAGCCGGCCGGAGGGATCTCCTACGACCCCGGGTCCGGGAGCTACCCCTCGCTGGCCTACGGCCGCCTCCTCGACCCGCCCGCCGGGCTGCCCGACAGACTGATCGCCACCCTCGACGGCCGCCCGGTCGCGGTGGCCGAGGTCGTCGCGGGGGGGACCGGATTCACGACCATGATCCCGCCCTCGGCCCTCCGCCCCGGCGCCAACCGGCTGGCGCTCTTCGCGCCCCGGTAGGGCCCGGGCGCCCGGCGGGCGGGCCGTTCCTACCTGCCGTAGCGGTCGCTGGAGAGGACGAGCTGCTCGGGGATGGCGGCCCTGGGCGGGGGGGACGGATCGGCCCGCACCGAGACGGTCTCCGCGACGCTGCGGGTGACCTCGTGGGAGCCGTCGGGGGAGGAGACGACGACGACCTCCTCCTCGGAGCTCTCCACCGTGCCCTCAAGGCCGGGGTAGAGCCCGGTGGACTTCAGGTAGTGCAGCAGCTCCTCGGCCTCGTTCTCGAAGCGGAGGACCACGACGCTGGCCCCGACCTCGACGTCGGCGAGCAGCGCTCCCTCCTCGCGGGCGCCCTCGACTATCGGGTGGCCGTGGGGGCAGGTCTTGGCGTCGCCGATCGCCGCCAGCATCCGCTCCTCGAGGATCGGGGACATCGCGTGCTCGAGGCGCTCTGCCTCCTCGTGGACCTCGTCCCAGGGGATGCCGAGGACGTCGGTGAGGAAGCGCTCGATCATCCGGTGGCGGCGGACGATCCTCTCGGCGTGGGCGAGGCCGCTGTCGGTGAAGGCGAGCGACCGGTCGTCGGCGCGCGTCACGTAGCCGTCCTTCTCGAGCCGGCCGATCATCTCGTGGACGGTCGGGGGCGAGAGCTGCATGGCGCGGGCGATGTTGGCGCCGGTGATCGGCAGCCGGGCCTCCTTGAGCCAGAAGATCGTCTGCAGGTACTCCTCCTCGGCGACCGTTACCCGCTCAGAGCTCATCGCATCCCGCCGGTCTCATCGCCCCCGATCCTACCTGCACGGGCAGAGGCGCCCGCAGTGAACGGAAACGTGGCGGCAACGCGGGGTCAACGGCGCCGGCGCCGGATCGGAGTAGCATCCCGCACTTGGCAGCGGATCCCTGGCGCGGTCCCCGAGCGGGGGGGGTTTCCGCCACGGCGGCCTTGGCCCTCGCCGCGGCGGCGCTGCTCTGCGCCGGGGCCGTCGCCGTGGCGCTCGCCGGGCAGAAGCCGTGCGGCAAGCGCCCCGCCTGCGGGCACCGGGGGCACCAGGCTGCCAAGACGCCGCTGCCGCCCCGCTTCTACGGGATCAACCCCAGCTACGGGATCCCCACCGACGCCGACTTCGCCCGGATGAAGGCCGGCGGCATCGCCAGCTACCGGATGCCGCTGTACTGGTCCAACGTCGAGTACACCCGGGGCCTTTACGACTGGAACCACAGCAAGGTGGACGTGGTGATCGAGCGGGCCACCAGGGCGGGGCTGGACGTGCTCCCCTTCCTCTGGGGCTCGCCGCTGTGGATGAACGGCGACGAGACCGTCCTCCCGATCAAGTCGGCGGAGCAGGAGCAGGCCTGGGCGGACTTCCTGAAGGCCGTAGTGCACCGCTATGGCCCCGGCGGCACCTTCTGGGCAGAGCACGCGCCCGGGTCCGCCGACCCGCTCGCGGCCCGGCCGATCCGCGTCTGGCAGATCTGGAACGAGGAGAACTACCACTGGTTCACCTACCCGGCCTCGCCCGGCGACTACGCCAAGCTGCTCAAGGTCGCCGCCCCGGCGATCCACTCGGTCGATCCCCGAGCCTGGGTCGCCCTGGGAGGCGTCTTCGGCCTGCCCGACTCGCCCTACCCGGACGGGATGCCGGCCGCCGAGTTCCTCAGGGGGCTCTACCGCGTTCCCGGCATCCGCAAGACCTTCGACGCGGTCGCCCTGCACCCCTACTCGTCGACCGCCGCGGGGATGCAGCCGCTGCTCGCCGAGGTTCGCCGCGTCATGGACGCCGCCGGAGACCGCAAGAAGAGGATCTGGGTGACGGAGTTCGGCTGGGGCTCGGCCAAGCCCACCTCGAAGAACTCGATCCTCCGCGGGCCGCAGGGCCAGAAGCACGAGCTGGTCAGCGCCTACCGGATGCTGGCGCGCAACCAGCACGCCTGGAGGATCGGGCGCGCCTACTACTTCTCCTGGGCCGACTCGCGCTCGCCGCACCCGTGCAACCTCTGCGCCACGTCGGGGCTCTTCTACCTCGACGGGACCCCCAAGCCCGCCTGGTACGGGCTGGTCGGGCTGACCGGGGGAAAGCCCTGAAGCCGGTAGCATTCCGTTCCTTCACCCCGCTCCGCATCGGATCGGGGCGGGGGGTGTTGGAGCCCCCAGGAAGGCCGCAGGGGCGGCCCATCGGGATGTTGGCGAAGGACGGATCCATTGAACCGGCAAGACACTGACGGCAGAACCAGGCGGCCCGCGAGGGCGCTGGGCTCGGCTGCCGTCCTGCTCGCCCTGGCGCTCCTCCTCTCCCTCGCGGTCGGGCCCGCCGCCGGAGTGGCGGGAGGCCCCGCCGCCGCCGCCAAGCAGGCATCGCAGAGGGCCAAGCACAAGTGCAAGAAGCGCAGGGCGCGTCGCTGCCACCGGAAGAAGCACCCCAAGCCGAAGCTGCCCAGGAACTTCTACGGGATCAACCCCAACTACGGGTTCCCCAGCCAGCAGGAGTTCAACCGCATGAAGGCCGGCGGCATCGCCAGCTACCGGCTGCCGATGTACTGGTCGAACGTCGAGTACACCAAGGGCGTCTACAACTGGGATCGCAGCAAGGTCGACATGGTGATGGAGCGAGCGGTCAAGGCGCGCCTGGACGTCCTTCCCTTCGTCGTCGGGACCCCGTACTGGATGAACGGCGACGAGACCGTCCTCCCGATCAAGTCGGCTGAGCAGGAGCAGGCCTGGGCGGACTTCCTGAAGGCCGTAGTGCACCGCTACGGCCCCGGCGGCACCTTCTGGGCAGAGCACGCGCCCGGCACCGCCGACCCGGTCCCGGCACGGCCGATCTGGGCCCTCCAGATCTGGAACGAGGAGAACTACCACTACTTCGCCTACCCGGCCTCGCCGGAGGACTACGGCGAGCTGCTGAAGGTCGCGGCCCAGGCGATCCGATCGGTGGATCCCCGCATCCGGATCGTCACCGGTGGTCTCTTCGGGCGGCCCTCCGGCGGCTATCCGAACGCGATGTACTCGACCGAGTTCCTGCGCCGCCTCTACCAGGTCCCCGGCGCGAGGAGCTCCTTCGACGCGGTGGCCCTGCACCCCTACGCCTCCAGGGCGGAGTACATGAAGCCGCAGATCGCGGCGATCCGCTCGATCATGGACGCCGCTGGGGACTCCAAGAAGCAGATCTGGCTGACCGAGTTCGGCTGGGGCTCGGGAGACCCAAGCCCCGAGAACTCCTTCCTGCGGGGGCTGATCGGTCAGAAGACCGAGCTGGTCTCGGCCTACCGCATGCTCACCGAGAAGCTGCGGCGCTGGCGGATCGGCCGCACCTACTACTTCTCCTGGTCGGACTCGACCTCTCCGCATCCGTGCAACCTCTGCTCGACCTCGGGCCTGTTCAGGGTCAACGGGACGGCGAAGCCCGCCTGGTACGGGCTGGTCAAGCTGACCGGCGGCACCCCCTGAGCCCGCGAGACCGCAGATAGGCATCCCGGCGATTCTTTCGACAGGGCTCGCCGGGGCGGGCGGTGCGTGGCGAGCACCCGGCGGCGGGGCGGTGCGGGATAATCCCCCGGTGCTGATCGGCCCGCAGACGCGCGCGCTCGTCACCGGCGCATCGAAGGGGATCGGGCTGGCCACGGCCCGCGCCCTGGCCGCCCGCGGGGCGACCGTGGGGATGGTCGCCCGCGGGGCCGAGGAGCTGGAGAGGCGCGCCGAGGAGCTGGGCGGGATCGCCCTGGAGGCCGACATCGCGGACCGCGACGCCGTCGAGGCCGCGGTGGGGGCCTTCGCCGAGCGGGCCGGCGGCCTCGACCTGCTGGTGGCCAACGCCGGGGTCCTCCACTACGCCCCGTTCCCCGACCAGCCGCTGGCCGACGCCGAGCACATGGTGATGGTCAACGTGATGGGCACGATCTACACGGTCAAGGCGGCGCTGGGCCCGATGCTCGCGGCCGGCTCCGGCCACGTCGTCGTGGTCTCCTCGGGGGCAGCGCTGAGGGCATTCCCCTGGGGAGCGGTGTACGGGGCGACCAAGGCCGCGGAGCGCAGCTTCGCCGAGGCGCTTCGCCACGATCTCTCGGGCACGGGCGTCTCGGTGACCACCGTCTATCCGGGGGAGGTCGCCACCGAGCTGCACTCCCACCAGCGCGACCGCATGCCGGACTGGCGCTCCAGCGAGGCCGAGCTGAGGCCCGAGGAGGTGGCCGAGGCGCTGCTGGAGGGAGTCGAGGGCGACCGGCGCGCCGTCTACGTCCCGGCGGCCGTCCGCCTGCTCGCCCTCAACGGCCTCGCGCCGCGCGCCGTGGACCACCTGCTCGCCCGGGCCCGCGGCGGCTCGGCCGCCCCGCGCCGGGACTGAGCCCCCGCCCGCCCGCCGCCGGGGCCCTGCCGCCGCCGGGACCGAGCCCCCGCCCGCCCCGGTTGCCTCAGCGCCGCTCCATCAGCGAGCCGACCACCGCCTCGTAGAAGCCCTCGCCGTTTCGGCCCTCGGTGATCGTCACCTTCTCGCGGCCGGCGATCGCCCCGCGCAGGCCGGGGTCGCGCTCGGGCCCGTTGGCGACGACGAAGAACCGCCCCACCGCGGCGGCGGCGTCGAGGTCCTCGACCGAGTCGCCGATCGCGATGCACTCGTCGGGCCCGTACCCGCGCGCCCTGGCGTGCGCCGCGACGGCGGCCGCCTTGCTCGACCCCAGCGGCACCAGGTGGTAGGCGTGGGCGACATCGATGCCGGGCATCGGGCGGCTGATCGCCCCGTTGTCGAGCAGCCGCAGCTCCCGGTGCCCGCTCGCCCTCAGCAGCTCGTTGCCCTCCTCCACGTCCACCTCGCCGCGGAAGAGGTGGGAGAGCACCCTGCCGGTGTGCCAGGGGGAGTGGTACTCGAGCCGCCCGTCGAAGTGCTCGAAGAGCAGCTTGGGGATGCCCGCGGCCTCGATCTGCTCGTAGATCGTGCCCTGCTCGCTTGGGGCCATCTCGCCGGTCAGCAGGGTCGTCTCGCCGTCGAGGACCATCGCGCAGCCCGCCTCGTAGATGTAGGAGGACTGGCCGAGCAGCCGGGCGTCCTCGTGGACCTGGGCCTCGCGGCGCCCGGACATGATCACCACCTCGACGCCGGCCCGGTGGCATGCCTCCAGCCCCCTGGCCTGGGCGCTCGAGAAGTTCCCCGCATGGTCGGTGAACAGGGAGCCGCCGTGCCCGAGCAGGGTCCCGTCCAGGTCGGTGTAGACGCAGCGCAGCGGCACGCGGCCGCTACGGTAGCCGAGTGGGCTGGAGACTCGCGGACCGAACCCTCGACCTCAGGGCGCCGATCGCCGCCGGGATCGTCAACGTCACCGGCGACTCGATGTTCGAGGGAGCGCGGAGCGGCACGCCCGAGCGGGCGGTCGCCGACGGCCTGGCCCTGGTCGCGGCGGGATTCGCGATGATCGACGTCGGCGCCGTGGCCGCCCGCAGCGGCCCGCCGGTGCCCGCCGCGAAGGAGGCCGCGGCCCTGGTCGCGACCCTGGAGGGCCTGCGACCGGCGGGGGTGGCGCTCTCCGCGGACACCTTCTCCCCGCAGGTCGCCGAGGCGGCCCTGGGCGCGGGGGCGGCGGCCGTCAACGACATCGGCGGCGGCTCGGAGAAGATGTTCGACCTGGTGGCGCGGCGGGGCTGCGGCTACGTGCTCACCCACATCGAGGGCCCGCCCCGCACCGACCGGCCGCCCCGCCGCTACCCCGACCCGATCGAGCACCTCCTGTCCTGGTTCGGGGAGCGGATCGCGCTCGCCGAGAGCCGCGGCGTGGACCCCGAGCAGATCGTCGTGGACCCGGGGCTCGACTTTGACCTCACCACCGCCCAGGACCTGGAGGTGCTCCACCGCCTCGGCGAGCTGCGCGAGCTGGGGCGGCCCCTCTACGTCTCCCTTTCGAGGAAGGACTTCGTGGGGGCGGTGCTGGCGGGGTCCTGGGAGCGCCGGCTCCCCGCCGCGGAGAGGGAGTGGGGGACGGTCGCCGCCGTCGCCCTGGCGGTCGCCGCCGGGGCGGACGTGCTGCGCCTCCACGACCGAAGCGCCCTTCAGGCGATGCGGGTGGCCGGCGCCATCCGGGGGGAGGCGGCGGGTGTCTAGCCGCGCCTCCGGGGCGGCCTCGCTGCTCGAGACCCCCTGGGCGATCGCGCTCGACCCGGCCCGCCGCGACGGCCGGGTCGTCGCCGAGACCTCCGAGCGGACCCGGCGCGCCCGCACCGTGGCCGTGCCCGCCGGCCTGCAGCCGGGGCTCCGCGCGGCTCTCTCCGCGGCCGGGGTGGAGCGCCTCTACAGCCACCAGGCGCAGGTCCTCGACGCGGCCGGGCGCTCCGACGTCGTCGTCACCAGCGGCACCGCCTCGGGGAAGTCGCTCGCCTTCAACCTGCCGGTCCTCGACGCGATCGCCTCCGACCCCGCGAGCCGCGCCCTCTACCTCTACCCGACCAAGGCGCTCGCCCAGGACCAGGCCCGCAAGCTGGGGGAGCTGCGCCCTCCGGGCCTCCGCGAGGCGATCTACGACGGCGACACGCCGCGCGAGGAGCGCCCGGCGATCAGGCGGCGCTCGAACCTCGTGCTGACCAACCCGGACATGCTCCACGTCGGCCTGCTTCCCCACCACCGCCAGTGGGGCGACTTCCTCTCGAACCTCGGCTGGGTGGTGGTGGACGAGGCCCACACCTACAGGGGCGTGTTCGGCTCGCACGTCGCCAACGTCCTGAGGCGGCTGCGCAGGGTGGCGCGAGCCTACGGCTCGGAGCCGCGCTTCATCCTCGCGACGGCGACGATCGCCAACCCCGCCGAGCTCGCCGAAGGCCTGACGGGGACGGAGTTCGAGCTGGTCTCCGACGACGGCGCCCCCGGGGCGGGCCGGGAGATCGTCATGCTCAACCCGCCGCTGGCCGATCCGGCGAGCGGGGCCCGGCGCTCGGCGCTCTCGGAGGCGGCCGACCTGCTGGTCGCGCTGGTCTCCTCGGGGGTGAGGACGATCTGCTTCCTGCGCAGCCGCAGGGGCATCGAGCTGATTCAGCGCTTCGCCCGCGACGGGCTCGTGGCCGCCGGGAAGGGGGACCTGGCCGAGCGGATCGCTCCCTACCGGGCCGGCTACACCCCCCAGCAGCGGCGCGAGATCGAGGCCCGCCTGGCCTCCGGCGACCTGCTGGCGGTGGTCGCGACCGACGCCCTGGAGCTCGGGATCGACGTCGGCGAGCTGGACGCGGCCCTCTGCGTCACCTTCCCCGGCACGGTAGCCAGCCTGCGGCAGATGTGGGGGAGGGCGGGGCGGCGACGGCGGGGGCTGGCGGTCTACGTGGCCGGGCAGGACGCCCTCGACCAGTTCTTCTGCCGTCACCCCGACGAGTTCCTGGGGCGCCCGGTCGAGTCGGCGATCCTCGACCACTCCAGCGAGCAGATCGCCTCCCGCCACCTGGTCGCGGCGGCCTACGAGCTGCCGCTCACCGACGAGGACGCAGGCTGCTTCGGCCCGGGCTGGCGCGAGCGGGCCGAGGCGCTCGTCGCCGCCGGGGAGCTCCGCCCCGGCCGGGGCGGCCTGCGCCCCGCCCGCAGCGGGTTCGTGGCGTCGCGCATCGCCCTGCGCTCCTCCTCGGCCGAGGCGGTCGCGGTGATCGAGCGGGACTCGGGCGAGATGCTCGGCCTGGTCGAGGCCGAGCGGGCCTTTTCGACCGTCCACCCGGGCGCGATCTACCTGCACCTGGGGCGCTCCTACGAGGTCTCCTCGCTCGACCTCGGGGCCCGGCGGGCGCTGGTCAGCCGCTTCGACGGCGACTGGTTCACCCGGCCCAGGAAGGAGACCGAGATCTACATCGACCGGACGATTTCCGGGGCCGGGGCCGAGGGCCGCCACGGCGCGGACCCCTTCGAGCTGTTCTTCGGCGAGGTCTCGGTGACCGAGCAGGTGATCGCCTACCAGCGGGTCTCGATCGCCGAGGGGGAGCCCTTCGACATCGTCTCGCTGGAGCTTCCCGAGCAGAGCTTCGTCACCCAGGCGCTGTGGTACGCGATCGCCGAGGAGGCCCTCGCGGCGATCCCGGCCGAGGCCCGGCTCGGGGCCCTGCACGCCGCCGAGCACGGCCAGATCGCGGTCCTGCCGCTGATCGCGATGTGCGACCGCTGGGACATCGGCGGCCTCTCCACCAACGTCCACGTGCAGACCGGCCGTCCGACGATCTTCATCTACGACGGGCACCCCGGCGGGGTGGGGATCTCGCTGAAGGGCTTCGAGGAGTTCGGCCGGCTGATCGCCGACGCCCGCCGGCTGATCGCCGAGTGCCCGTGCGAGTCGGGATGCCCCTCCTGCGTGCAGAGCCCCAAGTGCGGCAACCTCAACGAGCCGCTCCACAAGGCCGGGGCGGTGGAGCTGCTGGGCGCCCTGGGTGCGGCGGGGCCGCGGCGGCTGGGGCGGGCCGCGTGAGGGCGCGCGCCCCCCAGGTCTCGGTCGCCGGATCGGGGCGCTGCGGGCAGGCCTCAGAGGAGGCGCGGGCCGCAGCCGAGGTCGGGGCGCTGCTCGCCGAGCGCGGCGTCACCGTCGTCTGCGGCGGGCTCGGGGGCGTCATGGAGGCGGTGTCCAGGGGCGCCGCCGAGCGCGGCGGGGAGGTGATCGGGATCGTCCCCGGCAGCTCGGCGGAGGCCGCCAACCCGTTCTGCACCCGGGTCGTCGTCGCCGGGGTGGGGGAGGCGCGGAACCTCGCCGTGGCCGCCTCCGGGGAGGCCCTGATCGCGATCGGCGGAGCCTGGGGGACCCTCTCGGAGATCGCTCTGGCCCGCAAGCTGGGCCGCAGGGTCGTGCTGCTGGGCGGCTGGAGCGTGCCGGAGACGCCGGCCGGCGGCGCCGACCCCGGCGTGCTCGAGGCCGGGGGCCCGGCGGAGGCGGTTGCCCTGGCGCTCGGTCCCGCTCAGCCCTGAGCCGCCAGCGGGCAGACGAGGGCGGCCCCGTCCGTGGCGAAGCTGAGCCTCCAGGGGACCGGCGAGTCGTCGCGAGGCGAGGAGACCCGCGCGGCCGTCCCGGCCGGCACCGTGCCGATCGCCTGGGGGGAGGAGGCGAAGCGCCTCGCCGCGACCACCACCCCCGACCCCGACCCCGACGCCTGCACCTCCAGGGCCGCTCCGGGGCGCAGGGCGCGGATCGCCGTCGCCGGCGCTCCCGGCGCGCCGGCCAGGTTGCTGCATGCGGAGGAGGGCGCCGCCGCCGGCGCCGCGACCGGCAGCGGAGCGATCCCCTCCGAGGCGATCAGCGTGCGGTCGGCCGCGGCTCTGGCCTCCGGGGGCAGCGCGGCCTCCGCCGGGGAGAGGCTTGGGGACCCGAACCTCGAGGCGGCGGATCGGTACTGGCCCGCGGTGAACCCCCTGACGTTGTTGATCTCGAAGCGGGTCGGCTCGCTGGCGATCTCGTAGCCGGGGTCGGCGGCGGCGCCGGCGACGTCGAGAGCGCCGAGGACGGCCCGGTTCTCGATCCCTATCTGTGCGATCTGTCGCCCGATCCGGCGATATGCGGTGGCGTTCGCGACCACGCCCAGGGCGAGCAGGGCCACCACGCACGCCGCCGCCAGCGGGCCGCGCCGCCTGCCGAGCAGCTCGAGGCAGAACATCAGGACCAGGAGGGTGGCCAGGTAGACGTACCGGATGGCGGTCGGCGCCCGATCCCCGCCGAGGGCCAGGCCGACCAGGAAGCCGAAGGCGAGCATCATCGCGACTGGAACCCAGACCAGAGCGGAGACGGTCCCCCTCAGCCGTGGCCGTCCCGAGGCGGCCAGGACGGCGATCAGGGCGAGGAGGAAGAAGCCGGTGGCCAGGTCGAGCACGCCGTGGCTCTCGAAGGTCCCGGCCGCGGAGGTGGCTCCCACCGCGCAGAGGGAAAGCACCGTGGAGGGCACCTTCGCCAGGTTGCTGAGCTTCACCGGGTCGCCGACGAACGAGTAGCTCGTATCGAGCCGCGACCAGGCGAACCAGGCGGCGTAGAGGAGCAGCGGGACGCCCGCCACCCAGCCGGAGCGAAGGCTGGGCGGCGACCGCCGGACCCCGGTCAGGACTAGCGCTCCGGCCAGGAAGGGAAGGGCGAAGTCCTGGGTGAAGACCGCCGCCGTCAGCAGCGCGCAGGCGCCGATCTCCCAGCCGAGCCCGGGTCGGAGCAGGCAGTTGAGCGCCGCAAGCCCCAGGGCGATCGGCAGCAGGATGACGATCCCGTAGGGCGTCGCGACCACCTCCCAGGCCGAGCCCAGGAACATCAGGACGACCGCCGCCCCGACCGCCGGCCAGGGGCTGACCCGGTCCCCGAGGTAGAGGTAGAACAGCACCGCGCAGGCCACCAGGAGGGTTGCCTGGATCAGGCGGAGCGGCAGGTAGCTGCCGGCGCCGAACAGCTCGAACACGGCGCGGTAGAGAAAGACGTGCCCCACCACCAGGTGGCCGCTGAGCCCGTGCAGCGTCGCCCCGAAGCTCATCGAGGGGTAGAGCAGGTAGCGGCCCCACTCGTCGGAGAAGAGGGCCTGGTCGCGGGTGATCCAGAGCGAGAAGCAGAAGGCCGCCGCGCCCGCCACCGCCAGCGCCAGGGCGGGGGCGCGCCGGGCCCGCGCCCGGCCCGCGACAAGGCCGGGCGGACCGGAGCCTCCGATGCCGGGTTGGCTGGCGGGGACCATCCGCCCAGAGGTTATGCAACGGTAGCCTGCCCGAGAGGCGTCAAGGATCGACAGGAGGGCGGACGTGGGCTCCGGGAGTTCAGGGGAAAACGAAAGCTGGGAAGGGCTCTACGCGGAGCACTGGGCGAAGCTGGGGCCCGAGACCAGGGAGGCCATCCTCGGGCTTCTGCCCGAGGACTGGTCCTTCGAGGGGAGGCGGGTCCTCGACTTCGGGTGCGGCCCGGGGCGCACCCTCCAGGAGTTCGGGCCCGAGGCGAGGGCCGGCGAGATCTGGGGGGTCGACATCGACGCCGGCAGCATCGAGCGGGTGAGGCGGGACCTCTGCCCGCCGATGAGGGCGGAGGTCTGCGGGCCGGCTCCGCCGCTCGGGTTCGAGGATGCGTCGTTCGACCTCGCCTGGGCGATCTCGGTCTTCACGCATCTGACCGACCACTCGGCCGCCTGGCTGCTGGAGCTGCACCGGATCCTCAAGCCGGGCGGTTATCTGATCGCCACCTACATGGGCCGCTTCCACTCCGAGATCCTCGCCCACGAGCCCTGGGACGAGGACCGGATCGGCATGAACGTGCTGTGTCACGACCACGGCAGGGAGCAGGGCGCGCCGATGGTCCTGATGTCCGAGTGGTGGGTCCGCGAGCACTGGGGCCGGGCCTTCGAGATCGTCCGGATCGCGCCCGACATCCACCGCCAGAGCTGGGCGGCCATGCGCCGCAAGGACGTCGAGCTGACCCCGGAGGAGCTGCTTCGCCCCGGCGACGACCCGCGGGAGTTCGACGCCCTGCGCCACAACGTGCGGCAGGTCCAGAGGGAGCTCGAGGAGGCCAAGGCGGAGGCGGCGCGGCGCGAGGCCGAGATCAGGGAGGAGTTCGAGGGCTCGCTGAGCTGGCGCGCCACCGCTCCGCTGCGCCGGCTGCGGCGGTCCCGGCGGGACTGAGGCCCCGGGTCCGGTCACCCCGAGCCCGCCCGGAGAGGGGGGCCGCCGGTGCGGTCAGCCAGGGCCCGCCCAGAGCCGGGGCCGCCGGTGCGGTCAGCCGGGGCCCGGCCAGAGACGGAGGAGGGCGAGGGCGGCAAAGGCGTGGCTCCAGCCCAGCGGGGTGGTGGAGACGGGGAGCCCGGTTCGCCGGTCGACCCGCTCGGGCAGGAAGCCGGCCGGGGTGGATGCCCGGCGCAGGCGGCGCAGGAGGGCGATCGCGGCGCGCCGCTCGCCGAGCGCCGCGAGGGACCAGGCCGTCCAGGCGGTGGGTGCGGTCCAGGGATCCCGCCCGGGCCAGTCGGCCGAGGGAAGGATGCCGTAGGGCGAGGCGTCGGCGGCGAGCGCGGCGAGGGTCCGGGCCGCCGGCCGGCGGAGCGCCGGGCGCGGAAAGGGCGCCACCGCCCAGGCCGCCGCCGAGTCGGGGCCCGAGCCCGGATCGCCGGCCTCCCGCACCAGCTCCCCGCCGCTTGCGAACAGGGCGCGCAGGCGCCCGGCCGGGAGGCCGGAGGCGATCGCGTTGCCCAGCAGCGCGCCGCCCCCGCCGCTTCGCTCCTGGTAGTCGGCCCGCTCCCTCCAGGCGCCACGGCGGGCCGGCGCGCGGTCCCGGGTCGCCTCCAGCGCCGCCCGGATCCAGCCCGCCGCATCGCCCTGGGCGGACCGCCCCCCGACCGGCGCCCCGCCGCCGCCGAATCGGGCCGCCGCGTCGATGTCCAGCCCGGCGAGGAAGCGGGCGATCCGGCGGGCCAGGGAGCGGTGGCCCGAGCGCTGCAGGGCGATCGCCGCCGCCGCGGCGTCCCGCGGCCAGACGTAGGCCCAGCCGTCCCTCGCGCCCGCCGCGAAGGCGCCGGTGCGCCGGTCGGTGAGCGAGCGCAGGACGAGAAGGGAACGCCGGTAGGTGGCTCGCGCCCAGCCCGGCGCCGCCGGGCCCAGGGGCCGCCCCGCGCCCAGCCACCTGCCGGCGGCGATGGCCGCCGTCCCGACCAGCTCTCGCGGATCCCCGCCGGATCCGGGCGCGGGCGGTGCGGCCCCGCAGACCAGCCACCCCGCGATCTCGCCCCGTCCCCTCCAGAGGTGCCGGTGCCCGGGCGGAACCGGCCGCGCGTCCGTCGCGGGCCCTGGCCCTGCGGGCACGGAGGGCGGCTGCTCGGGATCGCGCCCCCCGGTCGATCCCGCCAGGCAGCGGGCCCCGTCTTCGGGCACGGGCCCGACGGCGGCGCGAACGCTGCGCCCGGGGGCGCCGCGGACCCGGATCAGGCGGGCGAAGAGCGGGCCGCGGGCGGCGTCGGTGATCGAGACGGTCAGCCGGCCGACCTCCGCCGCGGTGCTCAGCGCTCCGTGCCGCGGCCGGAGCTGGCGGACCCGCGACGCCCGCCAGAGCGGCTCCAGCGGGCCCGGGCCGCCCACCCGGACGGAGAGAGAGGCGCCGGCGGGCACGGTCCCCGCCGCCTGCCGGCGCGAGGAGACCGCGATCGCCGGGGCCGAGGCCGGCCCCCCGGGCCTCATGTCCACCACCGAGCCGTAGCTGTCCACGGCCACGGTCATCCCGCCGTCGCCGAGCAGGGCGGTCCCCAGGAAGGGAGCCGGCAGCCCGGGCAGCCCGGGCGGCGTGCGGGGGTCGGCGGCCCCGGCCCCGGAGACCAGCGCCCCCGCGGCCGCCACCAGCACCGCTGCTCGCGCCCAGGCCACGCCTCCACGCTAGCGCCCGGCAGGCCCGCGCCCGGCCCGGATCGGCGCTAGCCTTCCCGTCGCCCCCGGCGCTTCGCCGGGCCCCCGGGCGAGGTAGCTCAGTTGGTAGAGCACACGACTGAAAATCGTGGTGTCGCCGGTTCGATTCCGGCCCTCGCCACTCCAAGCCCCGGGACCGTGGGCTCTCAGCTCTCTCTCAGCCCCCGGGGTCTGCGCCGATCGCTACAATCTTTCTCACATTGGTGGTGGAAAAACCTGGTCGGCAACCGCCGGCGTTCCTTGGTCGGCGACCGCCGGCGTTCCTTGGTCGGCAACCGCCGGCGTTCCCTCCTCGCGCTGTGCGAGCCTGGCGATGATGGACCCGCCCCTCACGATCGACCCCGATGATCCCCTCGCGCAGCCGACCCGCGCCAGGCTTTTCTCCCTGCTGGGCGAGCTGAAGCGCCCGGCCGGCACGGTCGAGCTCGCCGAGCGGCTGGGCCTCCATCCAAACGGCATCCGCGTGCACCTGGATCGGCTCGAGCGGGCGGGGCTCGTCAATCGCTCCCGCGACCCCCGCGAGCGCGGCCGCCCGCGCGTAGCCTGGACGATCGCCCCCGGCGCCCGCCCCGGCGGCGCCCGCCCCGCCGGCTACGCCGATCTCGGGCGCTGGCTCGCGCGGGCGATCGGCCCCGGGACCGGGCGGCGGCGCGAGGTCGAGCGCGCGGGGCGCGAGATCGGCCGCGAGATCGCCCCCACCGACGCCAGGGACGGTGTCGAGGCGCTGGAGGCGACGCTCGCAGCGCTCGGCTTCCAGCCGCGCACCGAGGCATCCGGCGGGCACCTGGTCCACTGCCTCGGGAACTGCCCCTACCGCGACGCCGTGCGCGGCAGCCAGCCGATCGTCTGCACCCTGCACCGCGGAATCACGCGGGGCCTGCTCGACGTGCTGCTGCCCGAGGCGCGCCTGGCCGACTTCGTGCCGCGCGACCCCGAGGAAGCCGGCTGCCTGATCGATCTCGAGGGCGTCGCCGGCGCGCACTGAGCGCGGCCGGCGATCGCGCCGCCCGCCCGCGCTGGGCGCTGCCGGCGATCGCGCCGCCCGCCCGGTCCGCACCCGCCAGGCCCTGGCCGATTTTTCACAGGCCGGTGTGCAAAAATTCGATCCCGCTCATGACCCACATCGCGCCGAACACGAGCCTCGGAGAGCTGGTCGCCGAGCACCCGTCGTGCGCGGGGCTCTTCGAGCGGCTGCGAATCGACTACTGCTGCGCCGGCCGGCAGACGCTCGCCGAGGCGTGCGAGCGACGGGGGCTCGACGTCGAGACGGTACGGGAGCTCATCGAGGCTCTGGACGCCGATCCACTCCGCCCCTCGCATCCCCTCGAAGAATCCGACTGGCGCCGGGCAAGCCTCGGCGAGCTCTGCGACCACATCGTCACCGTCCACCACGCCGAGCTGCGCCGCGAGCTGCCGCGGATCTCCGAAATGCTTGCCAAGGTCGTGCGCGTCCACGGCCGCGACCACTCCGGGCTCGACGATCTCGAACGCGTGTTCACGGGCATGAGGTCCGAGCTCGAGAGCCACATCGAGCTCGAGGAGCGGGCGGTGTTCCCCGCCTGCCACGCGCTCGAGGCGGGCGACCCCGACAGCGCATCGCTCGACACCGAGCTCATCGACCGCCACGAGCGCGAGCACCAGGGCGTTGGCGACGCCCTGGCCGCGATGCGCGAGCTCACCGACGGATACGACCCCGCGAACGCGCTTTGCGGCACCCATCGGGCGCTGCTCGAGGCGCTGCGCGGACTCGAGCTCGACCTCCACCAGCACGTCCACGAGGAGAACAACGTTCTGTTCCCGCGCCTGCGCGCGCTCGCCGAGGCGAAGGCGCGGTGAGGACCCGGGCCGGCGTCGAGCGCGGCCACAGCCCGCGGGCGAGCGCCGCGGGCACGGCACCCGACGGGCGCGGCGCCCCCGGAGAGCTCAGGCGGGGGGCTCCCGGTAGTAGGCGGCGTTGATCTCGGCGAAGCGCTGCCACTCCGGCGGGAGCTGATCCTCGGCGAAGATCGCGTCGACCGGGCATGCCTCGACGCACGCGTCGCAGTCGATGCACTCGCTGGGATCGATGTAGAGCTGCTCGTGCCGGTCGAAGTCCGGCTCGTCCTGCGTGGGGTGGATGCAGTCGACTGGGCAGACCTCGACGCACGAGTGGTCCTTCACCTCGATGCACGGCTCTGCGATCACGTAGGTCATCCGCGGCTCCTTGAGTCTTTTTCACACGCTGACTTGTAAAAGTATCAAGTCGCGGCGCCCGCCTCGACGCTCGCGCAGAAGCCCGGCGCCCACCGCGTCCGGCCGCGCTGGAATAGGGTCCGGCGATGAGCGCCGCTTCCGAAGACCGCGAGCACGACGTCGCCCTCTACGGCGCGAGCGGCTTCGTGGGGCGGCTGACCGCG
The DNA here is from genome assembly GCA_046330315.1 of Solirubrobacterales bacterium. Lineage (GTDB taxonomy): Bacteria > Actinomycetota > Thermoleophilia > Solirubrobacterales > 70-9 > JAXLSZ01. Next base: position 69,978 of record JAXLSZ010000010.1, on the reverse strand, counting down.
GCCTACCTGGCCGCCTCGGCCCCCCCGGAGGCCCGGATCGCCCTCGCCGGGCGCTCGCGCCGCAAGCTGGAGGCGACCAGGGCCTCGCTGGGAGACCGGGCGGCGGACTGGCCGCTGCTGGTCGCCGACAGCTCGGATCCGGCCTCGCTCGCGGAGATGGCGGCCTCGGCAACCGTGGTGGCGACGACGGTCGGCCCCTACCTCCGCTACGGCCTGCCGCTGGTCGAGGCGTGCGTCGAGGAGGGAGCCCACTACGCCGACCTGACCGGCGAGGTGCTGTTCATGCGGCGCACGATCGACGCGCACCACGCCGCCGCGGCGGCGAAGGGCGTGCGCATCGTCCACACCTGCGGCTTCGACTCGATCCCCTCAGACCTCGGGGTGCTGGCGCTGCACCGGGCCGCCGAGCGGCGCGGCCTGGGCGACCTCGAGGAGACGACCTACGTCCTGGTCGGGGCGCGGGGCGGGATGAGCGGCGGGACCGTCGACTCGCTGCGCGGCCAGATCGACGAGGCGAGGCGCGACCCGGTGGCGAGGAGGCTGCTCGCCGACCCCTACGCGCTCAGCCCCGACCGCGCCGCGGAGCCCGATCTGGGCCCCGAGCGCGACCCGGTGGGGGTCGTGCACGACCCCGAGCTGGGGGGCTGGCTGGCTCCCTTCGTGATGGGCACGATCAACACCAGGGTCGTGCGCCGTAGCAACGCCCTGCAGGGCCACGCCTACGGGCGGCGCTTGCGCTACCGCGAGCTGATGCGGGCGGGCGAGCTTCCCCTCGGGCCGGTGCTCGCGGCCGCCATCGCCGGCGGCCTGGCGGCGACCGTGGCGGGCCTCTCCTTCGGCCCCACCCGCCGCGTCCTCGACCGGCTGCTCCCCGCCCCCGGCGAGGGCCCGTCCGAGAAGACCCGGGAGAGCGGCTGGTTTCGCACCGACATCCACGCCCGCACGGCCTCGGGCTCGAGGCTGGTCTGCGAGATCCGGGCGGACGGCGACCCCGGTTACAAGGCGACGGCCGTGATGCTGGGAGAGAGCGCTCTGGCGCTCGCGCTCGACGGCGACCGGCTTCCGGATTCCGCGGGGGTCCTCACCCCGGCGACCGCGATCGGCGACGTCCTGGCGGAGCGGCTGCGGGCGGCCGGGCAGAGCTACGAGGTCCCCGCGTCGGGCTGAGGGGCCCGGCGCGGTCCTCTCGGCCCCGCCCGCTCAGGCGCCGGGCGCGGCGCAGGCGAGCACCCCGGGGCCGACCCGGAGCCTCCAGCCCGGCGTTCCGGGGGTGAAGGGGGCGGCGACCGCCACCCCGCCCTCCCAGGGCCCGCCGGCCGGCGACTGGAAGGTGGCGCCGAAGCGGCGGGCCATGATCGTGACCGCGCCCCGGCCGGCCGGGACGAGCAGGATGGGCCCGTCGGGGAGCTCGATCTCGCCTCCGCTCCCGGGCCGCCTGCAGCCCGCAGCGCGGGCCGAGACGCGCTTCGGGACCGGGAGCACGCCGATCTCCCCGCGGTCGAGGAGGACCCGGTCGACCGCGAGCCGCTGGAAATCGGTCGCGCCGATGAGGCGATCGGGCGCGGTCGCCGGGCTGCCGTAGCGCTCCGCCGCGGCGAAGTACTGCGATGCCGTGAACTGCCCGGGATCGGCGAAGGTGATCGCCGGCCCCTCTATGGTCGAGAGGCCGGGGAGCCGTTCGGGCGGGATCTCCCCGCGCATCAGCTCCAGCGTGCCCAGCGCCACCCGCTCGTCGGCGGAGATCGTCCTCAGCCCGTTGCCCTGCCGGACCAGGTTGGCCGCGTTCGGGACGAGCGCAACCGCGAAGGCCGCACCCGCCGCCGCCCCCGCCGCCCGGCCCAGCGGGATTCCCCGAGCCAGCTCGAGGGCGATCAGCAGCAGGAAGAGGACGCTGGGGAACAGGTACCGCGCCGCCTCGGGCGGCCGGAACGGCGGCTCGACGACGAACGCCACCAGGCCCCAGAAGGCCAGCGCGAGGGCGGCGCCGACCCAGGCCGCACCCCCGGGCGGGGGCTGGCGCCGCCCTCGCCAGGCGACCCCGAGGACGGCGAAGCCGAGGAGCAGGTAGCCGGCGGTGAGGTTGAAGGACTGCTCGCCGATCCGGCTCTCGCCGAAGAATCCCGTGCCGGCGGCGAGCCCGGCAGCGGCCACCGAGGCCATCGCCGACGGGACCTGGATCACGTTGCCGGCGTGGACCGGGTCCTGGATCGCGTCCCCGACCCCGGTCGACCGCGACCACACGAACCAGGCCGCGTAGATGGCCAGCGGAACGAGGAAGATCCACGATCGCCTCACCCGCGTCCCGGGGGCGCCGAGGAGCAGGGCGCAGGCCACCCCGGCGAGGAAGGCCAGCCCGGTGCTCTGCGCCGACACGGCCCCGATCAGCAGCAGGCAGGCGAGGAGGTCGGCGACGGCGCTCCCGTGCCTGATCAGCAGCAGGGCAGCGAGCCCGAGGACGACCGGGAGAAGGATGATGGTTCCCCAGGGCGTCGAAAGCACCTCCCATGCCGATCCCAGCAGGACGAGCAGCGAGGTGGCGAAGACGGCCGGCCAGGGCCGGGTCTCCGAGCGCACCAGCCCGAAGAAGAGCAGCCCGGCCAGCCCCACCAGCAGCGAGTGGAGTATCCGGAAGGGAAGGTACGAGTCGGCCCCGAAGACCGCGAACAGGCCCTTGTAGAGGAGGGAGTGGAGGATGACGAGGTGACCGGAATGACCCCTGAGCAGCTCCGAGAACGAGGCGCCGTTGTCGAGGATGAGCCGGCTCCATTCGTCTGAGAAGAAGAGCTGCCCGCGGGTGACCCAGAGGTTGAAGACGACCGCGAGCGCGAGCACGCCCGCCACCACGGGCTCGGGCCGGAGCGAGCGAGCGACTCCGTTCGAACCCCGCTCCAAGGCCCCGCTGGTGTCCACTGCCAATCCGCCCTTCCGGAAGTTGGTCCCCGCGCGGCAGTCTAGTCCGCCGGCAGGTCCCCGGACCGCAGCCGGCCCGGGGGCGGCGGGGCGATGACGGCCGCCGGATTCGACCGCCGCGAGCTGATCGCGGTGTTCGCGGGCGGAGCCGCCGGGGCGCTGGTCCGGGTCGCCCTCGACCGGGCCTTCGCCGGCCCCGCGGCCGCCTGGCCGTGGCCCACCTTCGCCGCGAACGTCGCCGGTGCGGTGCTGCTCGGCTACTTCGTCACCAGGCTCGGCGAGCGCCTGCCGCCGACCGCCTACCGGCGGCCCCTGCTGGGCACCGGCTTCTGCGGCGCCCTGACCACCTTCTCGGCCCTGCAGCTCGAGCTCCTGCGCATGCTCGACGCCGGCCGGGTCGGGCTGGCGGCGGGTTACGCGGCGGCGACCCTGTTCTGCGGCTTCGCCGCCGTCCACCTCACCTCGGTGGCGGTCCGGACCAACGGGGTGCGCGGTTGAGCCCGCTCGCCTGGGTCGGAGTTGCCCTGCTCGGCGGGGCCGGCGCCGTGGCGCGGTTCGGGCTCGACTACCTTCTCAGCGAGGCCTCCGGCGGGCCCTTCCCGTTCGGGACCACGGTCGTCAACCTGACCGGCGCGGCGATCCTCGGGCTCCTCGCCGGCCTGGCGCTCGAGGGCGTCGCCCTCACCCTCCTGGCCGGGGGGGCGCTGGGGTCGTTCACCACCTTCTCGACCTGGATGTTCGAGACGCAGAGGCTCGGCGAGGCGGGTCGCGGACGCCTTCTGCTCGTCAATCTCGTCCTCCCGCTCGCGGCCGGCCTCGCCGCCGTGGCGGCCGGCAGGGCGATCGGGTCGAGCCTGTGAGCGCCCCGGGCCGCAGGCTGACCCTCTACTTCGGCGAGTCCGACCGGGTCGGCTCGGCTTCCCTGGAGCGCACCGTGGTCGACGTCTTCGCCGCCGAGGGCGCCGAGGTCTCCGTGGTGCTGCGCGGCAGCGAGGGATTCGGGGCAAAGCACCGGCTGCGCAGCGACCGCCTGCTGACCCTCTCCGACGACCTGCCGCTGGTCGCCATCGCCGCCGGGGGCGCCGAGCGGATCGAGCGCTGCGGGCAGCGGATCCTCGAGATCGCCGGCGAGGGGATGCTCACCCTCGAACGCGTGGTCCCGGCCGGCCCGGGGGAGGGCGCGAGCGGGACCGGAGAGTCGAGGCTCACCGCCTACCTGGGCCGCAGGGAGCGGCTCGGGGGCCGCCCCGCCCACCTTGCCCTGGTGGACGCCCTGCACGCGGCGGGGGTGGCGGGGGCCACGGTGCTGCTCGGCGTCGACGGGGTGATCCGGGGGCGCCGCCGCCGCGCCCGGTTCCTCTCCGCGAACGCCGACGTGCCGCTGATCGTCGTCGCGATCGGAAGCCCCGGCCCGCTGCGCGAGGCGATCGCCTCGCTGGGGCCGGAGGGCGAGGGGCTGATCGCCACGCAGGAGCGGGTGCGGGTCTGCAAGCGCGACGGGGTGCGGCTGGCCGGCCCCGAGCCCGACCCGGGGCCCAGCGAGCGGCCCGAGGGGCTGCGGCAAACCCCCCCGGGATGGGCCTGGAGGAGGCTGACGCTCTTCTGCTCGGAGGCCTCAGAGCACCGGGGCCGGTCCCTTCCCCTGGAGCTGATTCGCCGGCTGAGGCAGGAGCGCGCGGCAGGCGCGACGGCCCTGCGCGGCGTCTGGGGCTACCACGGGGGCCACCTTCCCCACGGAGACACCTTCACCGCGCTGCGCCGCCGCGTTCCCACCGTGATCACCGTGGTGGACACCGCCGAGAGGTGCCGGCGCTGGTTCGGGATCTTCGACGAGCTGACCGAGCAGACTGGCCTGCTGATCAGCGAGCCGGTGCCGGTCGTCAGGCAGGGCGACCTCCGAAGCGCCGCCGCAGTCTCCGGTGGCGGTGGGCGAAGAAGCGGCCGACCAGGGGCCTGAGGGGACCGGCCGGCAGCCCCAGGCGGACCTCCCATCCCAGCCGATCGGTGAGCAGGCAGCCCTCCGGGACCGGCTCCAGGGTCCGCTCGTGCTCCCAGAGTCGCAGGCTCAGCATCGTGGAGCGCTCCAGGAACCCCCGGCCGGGCTCGATGCGGACCAGGGTCAGGTCGTCGAACTCGAACGGCACGACGCCGAACAGCAGCAGCCAGCAGCGCCCCAGCCTCCTGCCGGGCGGAACCTCCGCCGCGTCGAGGCGCTGGCCGGGGATCGGGAAGGTCATGCGCAGCAGCGGCCGCATCTCGTCGGCGATGCCGGCCGGGCTGGTCACCGTCCGCCAGACGGCCTCGGGGGAGGCCTCCAGCACCGAGGCGAGCGTCACCCCCGCGGCGGGGGCCCGGGGCCGCCGGCGATCGGGCCCGTCGCCCGTCAGATCGGTTCCCCGAGGCGCGACTTCCATGCCGAGACCCACGCTAGCGGTCGCATCGCGCCGTCCGCTTTCGTCACTACTTTTGCGAAGCGATGGATGAGACGGTTCAAGAGGCACTGATCGACCCGGCTTCCCCGCGGGTTTCCCTGCGCGAGCTGCGGGCCGGCCAGGCGGTTCGGGGTGTCTACGCGGTGCGCGAGCGCCAGCTCCGGCCGCGCAAGAACGGCGGGTCGTGGCTGCGCCTGGTGCTCGGCGACTCCAGCGGCGGCTGCGAGGCGGTCTCCTGGGACGAGCCCGAGCGCCGCTACGAGGTCGCGGAGCCCGGCCAGGCGGTGATGGTCGAGGGCGTCTACGAGGTCAGCGACCGCTGGGGCGCGAAGGTGAAGCTGACCGCGCTGCGCGCCGCCGAGCCCGGCGAGTACGAGGAGTCCGAGCTGGCCTCCGGCCCCCTCGTCTCGATCGAGCGGCTCGAGGGCGACCTGCGCGAGCTGCTCGGCACGGTCCGCACCCCGCAGCTCTCCGAGCTGCTCTCGCGGTTCTTCGATCCGGGCTCGCAGACCTGGGAGCGGTTCCGCGAGGCGCCGGCGGCGAAGGTCTACCACCAGGCATACCGCCACGGGCTGCTCGAGCACACCCTCTCGGTGGCGCAGGCGGTGAGCGCCGCGGCCGCCTTCTTCGGGGGGATCGACCGCGACATCGCGGTCACCGGGGCGCTGCTGCACGACATCGGCAAGACCGAGGCCTACAACGACGACCCCCTGGCCATCGACCTCACCGACGCCGGCCGGCTGCAGGGGGAGATACCGCTGGGCTACTACCTGGTCCGCCGCGAGATCGAGGAGATCGAAGGGTTCGACCCGGCCCTGGGCCAGTCCGTCCTGCACATCGTCCTCAGCCACCACGGCTCCCTGGAGCACGGCTCGCCGGTCGTCCCCTGCACCCGGGAGGCGGTGCTGGTCCACATGATCGACAATCTCGGCGGCCGCCTCGGCAGCTTCGACCGCCTCGAGCGCGAGCTCCCCGAGGGCGAGTCGTGGTCGAGCTTCGACCGCGCCCTGGAGGGCTCGGCGTTCTTCGGCGCCCGCGCCGCCTGAGGGCCTAGAAGCGCCGGGCGCAGCGCTGCAGCGCGTTGACGTTCCCCTGGGCGCGCTGCACGCAGCGCAGCAGCCGCCGGGGGTCGTGGCCGCCCTGGCGCCTGCTCTGGCGCAGCGAGCGATGCACCGAGCGCTGGACCTGGCGGTTGGTGGAGTCGATCGCCCGGTTGATCTGGCGCTCGATGCCGCCGATCCCGCCCGGCCCCAGGGACTGGTTGATCGCCTTGTCGGTGGTGTTCAGGACCGGCTTGACGATGAAGAAGTAGGCCGCGGCGAGGATCCCGACCGCGACGGCGAGGCGGATCAGGCCGGAGGCGAGGCTGCCGAAGACGTTGCTCAGGAACTCCACCGGCGCGACTCTACCCGCGAGGTCAGTCGCGACGCTCCCTCCGGGGTGCGGAAAATGCGGGGTTTCGGCTGCCCGGGCGGAGAGCTGCCCCGCACCCCCTCATTATCCTCAGCGACGTGGCGAAGGACACCGAGAAGCTGATCCGCCAGCTTTCGCTGATCTCGTTCCTGATGGCCCAGGGCAGGCCCGTCTCGGCGCTGGAGATCAAGCGCGAGGTGGAGGGGTACAGCGACATGAACGACGATGCCTTCGCGCGCCGCTTCTACGCCGACCGCGCCGAGCTGGAGAGCCTCGGCATCGAGCTGGGGGTCGAGAAGCCCGGCGAGGGCTTCTTCGAGGCCGAGCTGTACTCGCTTCCGCCCGAGAACTTCTACCTGCCGGCGATCAAGTTCACCGACGACGAGCTCGCCGCCCTGCGCACCGCCCTCTCGCTGCTCAGCGACGGCGGCTTCGCCTACGCCGAGCCGCTGAGGCTGGCGCTGCAGCAGGTCGCCTGGGGGCACCCCAACCCGCTCAGCGAGGGCGAGAGGGCTCCGGTCGAGATGGCGATGACCGCCTCGGCCGGCGGCCGCGACCTCTCCCAGCGCCTCTCGAAGATCGAGACCGCGATCTCGCGCCGCAAGACGATCGAGTTCACCTACTACACGATGGAGCGCGACGAGACCGCGAAGCGCAGGGTGGATCCCTTCCACCTGGTCTTCCGCGGCGGGCAGTTCTACCTGATCGGCCACTCCCACGAGCGCGACGCCGTGCGGGTCTTCAGGCTCTCCAGGATCCAGGGGAAGGTCGGCTACGCGTCGAAGGCCGAGCACGACTTCTCTCCGCCCGAGGACTTCGCCCGGCGCGACTACGCCCGGCGCGCCGACTGGCAGCTCGGTGAGATCAAGGGCACCGCGAGCATCTGGGTGCGCGAGAGGATCTCCTGGCTGGTGGAGCGCGACTTCGGCGGCTACGGGACCCTGCGCCCCGCGGTGAAGGCGGACGGCGCCCCGGGCAAGGGCAAGGTCTTCGAGACCGAGTACGCGAGCGACCGGGAGCTGATCGCCTGGGTGCTGCGCTGGCGCCAGAACGCCAGGGTGCTCGACCCGGCCGGGCTGCGGGAGGAGGCCGACGCGCGCCTGGCCATGCTCCGCGACCGCCACGGCAACGGCTTCGAGCCCGCCAAGACCGTGAAGAGGCCGCCGGTGACGCAGGCCGGGCGGCGAGGCAGGTCCAACGGGCGCGGCGACGCGGCGATCCGCCCCGAGAGGTTCGCCCGGCTGGTGACCCTGGCCGGCCTGCTGATCGACTCCGCCAAGCGGGACGAGACCCTGAGGGTGTCCGACGTGCTGAAGCGGCTGAAGTTCACCGAGGAGGAGCTGCGCGAGGACATCGAGGTCCTGAACGTCGTCAACTTCGGGGGAGGAACCTACGTCCTCTACGCCGAGGTCCGCGGCGAGGAGATCGAGGTGGACACCGAGCCCTACGGCGACAACTTCGCCCGCCCCGCCCGGCTGCTGCCGCTGGAGGCCAAGGCGCTGATCGCGGCGATCGACCTGTTCGGAGGGCACCTCCCCCAGAGCGGCCTGCAGACCGCGCGGCGCAAGATCGTCGCGGCGCTCGGGCACGACCCCTCCCATGAGGGGCTGGAGATCGCCCGGGAGGGAGGGACCGACAGCGAGGTCGCCAGGGTCGTCAACGAGGCGATCGCCGCCCGCAAGGTCCTCAAGCTGCACTACTACAAGGAGAACGAGGACCAGTTCACCAAGCGCAGCGTCGAGCCCTACCGCCTCGAGAACGGGCACGAGGGCTGGTACGTGGAGTGCTACGACCTCGGGCGCAAGGCGATCCGTCACTTCAAGCTGGACCGGGTCAAGGAGGCGGAGATCTCCGGCCAGGACTTCGAGCCGCGCCCCGAGGTCGAGGAGATGGCCGGTGTCGAGGGGTGGATGAGCGGCGGCGAGGTGCCGGCGGCTAGCGTCGCCCGCGTCTGGGTCTCCCCCGAGCGCGCCCGCTGGCTGGCGGAGGAGCGCCCGGTGCTCGAGGAGCTGGCCGACGGAGCGGTGGTCGTCGAGCTGCCCTACGCCGGCACCGCCTGGCTGACCCGGGAGATCCTCCGCGGGGCGGGGGACCTGGTCGTGCTCGAGCCGGAGGACGCCCGCGAGGCGATCGCCCGGGAGCTGACCAGCTGAGCCGCGCCGAGGCCGCTCCGGGGCACCCCGAGATCCTCCGAATCGTGGCGCCGAACCCTGGCCCCATGACCCTGGAGGGGACCAACACCTACCTGCTGGGGTCCGGCCCGTGCAGCGTCATCGACCCCGGCCCCGACTCCGACCCGCACGTCTCGGCGATCCTCGAGGCCGCGGCGCGCCTGGGCGGCATCGGCGCGGTGCTGCTCACCCACTCCCACGCCGACCACTCCGCCGCCGCCGGACGCCTCGGCGCGCAGGTCCTGGCGCCCGGGGGCGGGGAGGCACTGCCCGGCGGCCTGCGGGCCCTGCCGACCCCCGGCCACGCCGCCGACCACGTCTGCCTGCTGACCGGGGACGGCGTCTGCTTCAGCGGCGACCTCGTGCTCGGCGCCGGCTCGACCTACGTGCCTCCCGACGGTGGGTCGCTCGCCGCCTACATGCGCTCCCTGGAGACCCTGCGCGGCGAGCCCCTGGAGCTGATCTGCCCCGGCCACGGCCCCTGGGTCACCGACCCCGCGGCGAAGCTGGCCGAGTACCTGGAGCACCGCCGGATGCGCGAGCGCCGGCTTGTCGAGGCGCTCGCGGCCGGGGAGCGCTCGCGCGCCGCCCTCCTCGCCGCCGTCTGGGACGATGTGCCCCCCGCGCTGACGCCGGCCGCCGAGCTGACCATGCGCGCCCACCTGGAGAAGCTGGAGGCCGAGGGGCGGCTGCCGCCCGACCTCCGCCCCTGACCCCACCCCCCACCCACCGAACGTCCCGGAGTTGTTGCTATGGGGGGTACTCCGGGACGTTCGCGCACCGGGGGGAGGGGGGGAGGCAGGGGGTGCTCGGGGACGTTCGCGCACGGGGGCGCCCGAAACGCCGATACTTTGGCGGTGGGCCTTCCGCGCAACCGGACCGAGCTGATGCGGGCCGCGCTGCTCGCCTCCGCGGCCGGGATCGGCGCGGCGGCCGCCGGCGCGGCGGCCGTCTGGCATCGCCTTCTGCGGCGGCCACTGCCCCGCACCTCGGGGACGATCGAGGTCGGGGGCATCGCCTCGGCGGTGCGGATCTCGCGTGACCGCTGGGGGGTGCCCCACATCGAGGCCTCCGATCGTCGCGACCTCTGGTTCGCCCAGGGCTTCGTGCACGCCCAGGACCGCCTCTGGCAGATGGACTTCTACCGCCGGGTCGCCTGCGGGCGCCTCGCCGAGATCGCCGGAGGCGAGGGCCTGGCGGTGGACAGGCTGATGCGGACCCTGGGGCTGCGGCACCACGCCGAGGCCGAGGCGCGGGCGGTCGAGCCGGAGCTCACGGGGCTCCTCGACGCCTACTGCGCGGGCGTCAACGCCGGCGCCGCCGGCCTGCGCTCGCTTCCGGTCGAGTTCCGGCTGCTGCGGGTGGGGTTCGCGGGCTGGGGACCGGCCGACGTGCTCAGCCTCGGCAAGCTGCTCGCCTTCGGGCTCTCGGGCAACTGGGAGCGCGAGCTGCTGCGCGCCGACATGGTCCGGGCCCTGGGGCCCGAGCTGACCGTCCGCCTCGACCCGGCCTACCCGGTCGGCAACCCGATCGCGACCCACGAGAGCTTCAGTGGCGACGGGGCGGCGCTGGCCGGGCAGATAGACGCCGTGCGGCGGGCGCTGGGGATGTCGGTCGAGCCGGGCGGCTCAAACAACTGGGCGGTCGCCGGCGCCCGCAGCGCGACCGGCGGCCCGCTGGTCGCCGGCGATCCGCACCTGCCGCCGAGCATGCCGGGGATCTGGCACCAGGTCTCGCTCAGCGAGGGCGGCCGCACCGCGGCCGGCGCGGCGATGGCCGGCCTCCCGGGCGTCTATATGGGCCAGAACGACGACGTGGTGTGGACCTTCACGAACACGATGGCCGACGTCCAGGACCTCTTCGTCGAGCGGGTCGAGGGCGACCGCTACCTCTTCGAGGGCGAGTGGCGGGAGCTCGACCTGCGCGAGGAGTGGATCGAGGTGAAGGGGAGGGACGAGCCCGTCCACATGCGCGTTCGCTCCACCCACCACGGCCCGATCGTCAACGAGGCGCTGGGGGCCGACGGAGGCGAGCCGCTCTCCCTGCGCTGGATCGCGCTCGACGACGCGACCACCCACGGCGGGGTCTTCGATGTCCTCGATGCCACCTCCGGGCCGGAGATGGTGAGGATGCTCTCGACCCACACGACCCCGGTCTCGAACCTGGTCTGGGCCGACCGCCACGGCTCGATCGGCTTCAAGGTCGTCGGGCGCCTGCCGATCCGCAGCGGCGGCTGCCCCGACGTCCCCAAGCCGGGCTGGACCGGCGAGTTCGAGTGGGAGGGCGCGGTGCCCTACGAGGAGCTTCCCGAGAGCGTCGACCCCGCCCGTGGCTTCCTGGTCACCGCCAACAACCGGGTGGTCGGCGACGCCTACCCCCACCACATCACCAGCGAGTGGTTCGACGGGTTCAGGGCGAGGCGAATCGAGGAGATGCTGGAGGCGAGGCCCGAGCACGACCTCGACTCCTTCCGGGCCATCCAGACCGACGTCCTCTCCATTCCCGGCCTCGAGGCGGCGCGCCGTCTCGGGCGGCTGCGCCCGACCGCGCAGCGGGAGGTCGGCGCCATCGAGCGGCTGCGGAGCTGGGACGGGCGGATGGACCCCGGCTCGGTGGCCGCCTCGATCTACCAGGCCTTCCTGCTGCGGCTGGCGCGCGAGGTGACCCGATCGGCGATCGGCGACCGCGACCTCGGCGAGCGCTGGCTCGACCGCGCCGACAACGGTTTCTCCGCGCACGTCACCTCGCCCTGGCGCTGGCACTCCCACCTGATGGGGCTCTGGGAGGAGGGGGACCCGGGGTTGATCGGCAGGCCCTGGGACGAGCTCGCCCTCGACTCGCTGCGCGGCGCGCTCGACGACCTCACCGCCCGCTTCGGCCCAGACCCCGAGGGGTGGCAGTGGGGCAGGGTGCACGAGATGGAGTTCCCCCACCCCCTCGGGGCGGCCAACCCCTTGCTGCGCCGCCTGCTCAACCGCAGGCTGCGGGTCGGCGGCGCCCAGGAGACCGTCAGCCAGATCGCCTACGACCCGAACGACCCCTACCGGGCGGTCTGGGCCCCGAGCTGGCGCATGGTCGCCGACGCCTGCGATCCGGCCCGTACCCTCTGGCAGGCCTTCACCGGGCAGTCGGGGCACCCGGCCAGCCGGCACTACGACGACCTCCAGCGGAGATGGCTGGCAGGCGAGATGCAGCCGATGGCGGGCGAGGGACCCTGGCGGGTGCTCAACCTGGTGCCGGTCGCCGACCGCGGCCGGGGGGCAGTGGAGGTGAGCGAGTCGTGAGCAGGAGGGCGCAGATAACGCTCAGCGAGCAGGAGCTGAGCGAGCTGCTCGACTCCCAGCGGGTCGCGGTGGTGACCAGCAACGGCCCGCACGGGTGGCCGCACTCGATGCCGCTGTGGTACGTGCCGCGCGACGGCGAGGTCTGGATCTGGACCTACGCGAAGTCCCAGAAGGTGCGCAACCTCGAGCGCGACCCAAGGGCCACCGTGCTGGTCGAGACCGGGCACGACTACACCGAGCTGCGGGGAGCGATGGTCGAGGCCGAGGCCGTGATCCACCGCGACCCGGTCACCGTGCTGGCCTTCGCCGAGGAGCTGACGGTCCGCTACAGCGAGGGGATCTCGGCGGTCTCCGGCGACGCCAAGGCGGCGCTCGAGGCGCAGGCGCCGAAGCGGGTGGCGATCCAGTTCCTGCCGCGCCGGGTGGCGAGCTGGGACCATCGCAAGCTGGGGGGCACCTACTGAGGCGCCGCCCGCCCGGCGAGCGCCGCACCCCCCTGGGTCGCGGGCCCGGCGAGCGCCGCACCCCCCCGGGTCGCGGGCCCGGCGAGCGCTACCGCACCCCCTGCGGCGGGTTTCAACCGGCGTGAGGCGCTTCGGGGCATACCTCGGCCTGGCTCTCGCCGTGGCCGCGCTGGCCGCGGCGAGCGCGGCCGGGGCGCAGCGGGCGGCGCGGCCCCCGGCTGCGTTCTTCGGAGTGGACCCCCAGGAGCGGGTCGGCCCCGATGACGCCGACTGGATGCGCGCCGGGGGCATCGGCGCCGTCCGGATCCCGGTCTCCTGGGCGGGGGTCGAGCCCACCGCGCCCTCCGGCGACCCGGCCGAGCACACCTACAACTGGTCCGGAACGGACCGATCGGTCGAGGCCGCCGTATCGCACGGCCTCCGCGTGCTGCCCTTCCTCTACGCGACCCCCTCCTGGGCGGCGCCCTCGGAGACCGACCTCCCGATCGCCGACCAGCGGGCCCGCGCGGGCTGGCGCGACTTCCTCAGCGCCGCCGTGCAGCGCTACGGGCCCTCGGGGACGTTCTGGGCCGAGCACTCGCCGCTCTCCGCCGACCCGCTGCCGCAGGTCCCGCTGCGCCGCTGGCAGGTCTGGAACGAGGAGAACTTCTTCCACTTCACCCGCCCCGTCTCCCCGCCCGCCTACGCCGGCCTCCTGAGGTCCTCGGCGGAGGCGATCCGCGCCGCCGACCCGGGCGCCGGGATCGTGATCGGCGGCCTCTTCGGCAAGCCGCGCGAGGGCCCACCCCTCGGGCTGCCCGCCGCCACCTACCTCAACCGCCTCTACGCGGTGCCCGGGATCCGCTCGAGCTTCGACGAGGTGGCGATCCACCCCTACGCGGCCTCGGTCGCCCGCATGAGGCGTCTCGTCGAGGACTTCCGCGCGGTGGTGCGCCGCCACCGCGACGGCGCGCGCACGGTGATCACCGAGCTAGGCTGGGGCTCGCAGAACGATCCCCGGGTCGTCGCCTTCGAGCTGGGGCTCCCGGGCCAGGCGCGGGCACTTCGCAGGGCCTACTCCTTCCTGCTCTCCAACCGCCACCGCCTGGCGCTTCGCCAGGTCTTCTGGTTCGCCTGGCGCGATGTCACATTCCCGGCCTGCTCGTTCTGCGACTCCAGCGGGCTGTTCAGGGCCGGCCCGGGCTTCGAGCCCAAGCCCGCCTGGTACCGGCTGACCGGCTTCAGCGGAGGCGTGCCACGCCCCGCACGGCCCCTCCCCGTCCGCATAGTCTTCGCCGATGGGAAACGCAGGCGTCCTTGACGAGGGCCGGCAGGAGCTCGACGTGCGGGTCCAGAGCAGGCTGCCCGCCGGGTTGCCGGCCGGCACCAGGACCTCTCTGTTCGTCCTGGGGTCCTGCTTCCACCGATCCCTGGCGGTGCGGCGGCTCTCGATCCTGGTCGGCCCCGACAGCTTCGCTCCGATCGCCCAGCGGATGCCCCGCCTGGATCTCTTCAGCGCCCTGCACGAGCAGGTTGCCGATGCCCCGGACGACCCGAACTCGCTCAGCTACCGCAGCGGCTTCTGGGCGACGGTCCCGGTGGAGATGCCCGCCGCCGGGTCGGTCCCGCTGAGGCTGCGGGCGGAGCTCTCCGACGGGTCCCTCTCCGAGCTCCCCCTGGCGAGCATCGAGGCGACCGGGCCGCCGGGCGCTCCCGCCGCGGGCCCGCCCGGAACGACGACCACCATCGCCATGGCCACCTTCAACCCCGACCCCGGTCTCTTCGGCGCCCAGGTCGAGTCGATCAGGAGCCAGACCGCCGAGGGCTGGCACTGCCTGATCAGCGACGACTGCTCGGCGCCGGCGCACCTGCGGGAGATCCGCTCGGCGCTCGGCGGGGACGAGCGCTTCGAGCTGATCGAGAACGAGCAGAGGGTCGGCTTCTACCGGAACTTCGAGCGCGCCCTCAGCAAGGTCCCGGCGAGCTCTCGCTTCGTCGCCCTCTCCGACCAGGACGACCGCTGGTACCCGGAGAAGCTCGGGGCGCTGATCGAGGCGATCGGCGACGCCAAGCTCGCCTACTGCGACCAGCGGATCGTCAACGAGGCGGGCGCCGTCCTGGCCGACACCTACTGGACCGACCGCCGCAACAACTACTCGAACCTCGCTTCGCTTCTGATCGGCAACACCATCACCGGCGCCGCATCGCTGTTTCGAAGGGAGCTTCTCGACCTCGCGCTCCCTTTTCCGGAGACCCCCGGGACGCAGTACCACGACCAGTGGCTCGCCCTCGTCGCCCGCTGCAGCGGGCGGATCGAGTACGTCGACCGCCCCCTCTACGACTACGTCCAGCACGGCGGCGCCGCGCTTGGCCACAAGGCGGCGAACCCCCTCCCGAGGAGGGCGGGCGCCCGCCTGCTCTTCCAGCGGGTGCGAAGGCTCCAGCTGCGCAGGTTCGTCTCCGGCTGGCGGGCCGCCTACTTCTTCGCCTACTGCCGGATCCGGGTCCTGGCCGAGACCCTGCTTCTGAGGTGCGGGCGCTCGCTCAGCCGGCGCTCCGCCCGCACCCTGCGGCGCATCGTCCGGGCCGAGCGCTCCCCGCTCGCCTTCCTGTGGCTCAACCTGCGCAGCGCCCGCAGGTGGTTCGGCCGAACCGAGACCCTCGGCGGAGAGCGCATCCTGATCGGGGGGATCCTCTGGCGCCACATCATCGCCGCCCTGGTGCTCGGCAAGGCGAGGCCCGAGCAGGGGGCCCTCTACTCCCGCGTCGTCAACAGGACGGTTGACGCCAGCGTGCCGGTCCCCGAATCCGGGGCGGGGTCGGCGGGCAGCGCGGTCGGTGACGCCACCGCCCGCGACATGGCCCGCGTCATCCGGCCGATCGAGCTCTCGGTGTCGTCCGGCGCGCCCACCCGGGTCAACGTGCTCATCCCGACGGTCGATCTGAAGCACTTCTTCGGCGGCTACATCGGCAAGTTCAACCTCGCCCTGCGGCTCTCCCAATCCGGGCTGCGGACCAGGATCCTCACCGTGGACCCGACCCCCCCGCTGCCTCGCGACTGGCGCTCGAGGGTCGAATCGTTCGCGGGCCTCTCGGGGCTCTTCGACGAGGTCGAGCTGGAGTTCGCCCGCGACCGCGACGCTCCGGTCGCGGTCAGCCCCGACGACCGGTTCGTCGCGACCACCTGGTGGACGGCTCACGTCGCCGGCGCCGCGGCGGCGGCCGTCGGAGGGCGCCGCTTCCTCTACCTGATCCAGGAGTACGAGCCGCTCACCTTCCCGATGGGGTCCTGGGCCGCGCTGGCGATGGGCAGCTACGAGCTGCCCCACGTGGCGCTGTTCTCGAGCGAGCTGCTCAGGGAGTTCTTCGCGCGCCGCGGCTACGGGGTGTTCGCGGGCGGGGCCGAGGAGGGCCACGCGGCCTCGGTGTCCTTCCAGAACGCGATCACCGCGATAACCCCCCCCGAGCCGAGCGAGATGGCGCGGCGCCGGGAGAGGCGGCTGCTGTTCTACGCCCGTCCCGAGGGGCACGGGTCGCGCAACATGTTCGAGCTTGGCCTGCTCGGCCTCTCCGAAGCGATCGCGGCGGGCGGGTTCGGGCCGGAGTGGAGGTTCGTCGGAATCGGCGCGGTGGAGGGGGCCGATCGGATCCAGGTCGCAGCGGACCGCGACCTCGAGCTGCTGACCCGCCGGGACCAGGCCGACTACGCCGCCCTGCTGCCCGCGCACGACGTCGGCCTCTCGCTGATGTGCACGCCCCACCCCAGCCTGGTCCCGATCGAGATGGCCTCGGCCGGGATGGTCACGGTCACCAACAGCTTCGAGAACAAGACGGCCGAGGCGCTCTCGGCGATCTCCGCCAACCTGCTCACGATCCCTCCGAGCATCGAGGGGGTGGCATCCGGGCTATCCGAGGCGGTCGCGGCGGCCGACGACTTCTCCGCACGGGCGGCCGGCTCGCGGGTGGCGTGGAGCTCGGACTGGCGGGATTCGCTCGGGCCGGAGGTGATGGACAGGGTCCTCGAGCTGCTCGGGCGGTGCTAGCGACCCCGTCCCCGCGCCCGGGTCCGGGTGCCGGCCTTTCCCCTAGACTCCACGCGTTCCGAGCTGGGCAGCGATCGCTCGACCCGAACATGGCAACCGATCCGTATCAGAACGATCCCGGCCGCTGGGGAGCCTCGCTGCTGACCATGGCGGAGATCACCACCGCCTGCCTCGACGCCGTCGAGGCGAAGTCGATCGTCGAGATCGGCGCCTACGCGGGCGATCTCACCAGCGCCCTGCTCGACTGGGCCGGCGGGCAGGCGACGGTCGCCGCCGTGGACCCGACTCCCCCGCCCCTGCTGGTCGAGCTCAGCGAGAAGCGCCCCGAGCTAGAGCTGGTCCGGGAGACCAGCCACGAGGCCCTCACGCACATCGACGTCCCCGACGTCGTGGTGATCGACGGGGACCACAACTACTACACGGTGCACGAGGAGCTGCGGCTCCTCGACGGGCGGACCAGCTGGGTGGACGGACCGCTGGTCCTCTTCCACGACGTCGCCTGGCCGCACGCCCGCCGCGACACCTACTACGGGCCCGAGCGGATCCCCGACGAGGCCCGCCACCCGATGGTCCAGGACGCAGGCCTGATGCCCGGCGACCCGGGGCTGGTCAGGGGAGCGCTGCCGATGGTCGGGTGGACCGCCGAGCAGGAGGGCGGGCCGAGGAACGGAGTGCTGACCGCGGTCGAGGACTTCCTCGATCAGCGCGAGGGGTTCAGGTTCGTCCGGATCCCGATCTTCTTCGGCCTCGGCATCCTCTGGCACCGCGAGGCCGCCTGGGGGCCGAGGATCGAGGAGATCGTCGCCCCGCTCGACGGCAACCCGGTGCTCGAGCGCCTCGAGATGAACCGGGTCCACCACCTCGCCTACGGCTACCGGCTGCGGACGCAGATCGGCGAGCTGCGGCTCCGGGTCGCCGAGCACCAGAGCCTCCTGCGCACCCTCAGCGATTCCCGCGCCTTCCGGATCGCCGACCGGCTCTCGAGGATCCGCGGCGGCCGCGAGGCCGTCTCGTGGCGGGACCAGATCTCCAACCTGCTGAGCTCCGGCGGCGAGGAGCGGGTCGAGCCCTAGCCCCGGCCCCGCCCGGCCGCCACCGGGCGAGCGGAGCGCGGGGGTCGAGCCCTAGCCCCGGCCCCGGCCGGGCCTGCGGGGCCTCGGCTCAGCTCCGCGGGGGACTGCCCCGGAAGAGGCCGCGCAGCCGTCGCAGCGGTGCGGTGAGCCGCCAGCTCGCGCTTCTCCTGACCTCGTCGAACTGGCGCTCGAGCGCCTCGAACTTCAGCTGCTGGGTCACCGCCTTGGCCTTGCCGGCCGCGGCATCCGCCTCCGCCCGGCGGGCGCGCTGCTTCCAGTCTCCGCCGCGCTGGCCCCCGACCAGGGGCATCCGGGAGTCCCACTTCTCGGCGATCGTCATGTGGGCCTCGACCCAGGTCTCGATGTCGCTGATCAGCTCCAGGGAGTGATGGTGGATCACCCGGAAGTCCTCGGTGACCACCTTCTTGCCGCGCTCGCGCACCTGCAGGCAGTAGTCGAAGTCGTAGCCATGGAGGTTGCCGAGCGACTCGTCGAACCGCACCTCGCGCACCGCCCACGGGGAGAAGGCGATCACGAAGCCGTCGACGGTGTCGACCTCGCCGGTGTGCGCGTAGGCCGGAAGGCGGTCGGGATCCCACGAGAAGGCGGGAAGGTCCCCTCCGCCGAGCTCCCCGTAGCGATGCACGAAGGATGCCCAGGTGACCGAGCCGTCCCACCAGGCGATGCTCCGGACGCCGATCGCCCCCACGCAGCCGGCGACGCCGACCTCGGGGTCGCCGAAGGCGCGGCGGACCTTGGCGCAGAACTCGGGATCGACGATCTCCGCGTCCTGGTGGACGACGACGAGGGCCTCGAGGTCGTCGAGCTCGGCCGCCTTGTCGAGCAGCAGGTTGTAGCTGCGGAAGATCGAGTCGATGCTGGCATGGGGGAGGACGACCGAATCCGGCTCGGACGCGAGCGCTATTCCCGGCTCGGCGCAGCGCTTGTACTTCTCGGGATCGGTGATCGAGCAACCGAACGCGATCATCGCGGGGGCGCTCCCGCGGAGGCGCGGCGATGGCACGGAGTGCGGCGGTGAGAGGGCGTTCTGCTCATCGGAATCGTTGGACGGTCGCCCCGGGGGCCGGCGCTCGGCCTCTCTCCAGCATGCGCAGCACCCCACCGGCAACCGAGTTGGCACTCAGACGATCGCCTAGATTATCGCGCCTATGATCGCCGGTGAGCCGAGCGGGGACCATGGCGACGGGGATCTCGTCGTCAACCTCGACGCGCCCGTCGCCCCGAACGCGCTGCGGGTCGGCTGCGCGACCGCGGTGTTTTGCGTGGGCTCCTGCTTTCACCGAACCCGGGACATCGGGCGCCTCGAGGTCTCGGTCGGGGGCGCCCGGCACCGGGCGACCGCGTGCCGCATGCCCCGCCCGGACCGCTTCCGCCAGCTCCACCCGGGCATGAGCCCGCGCCAGGAGATGAAGACGAGCCGGGACCCGGGCTCGGAGGTCGACCCCGAGCTTCGCTCCTATCGCAGCGGCTTCTGGGCGACCGTTCCGATCGCCGCCCAGCCCGCCGCCGGGACGGTCGAGCTGGAGCTGATCGCCTCCCTGAGAGGAGGAGGGGAGGCCCGGGCCCGCATCGCGGCGATCGAGGTCTCCGATCCGCCCCCGCTCCCGCAGGGATCTGGCCCGGTTCCCGATGCGAGCGCCGCGACGATCGCGATCTGCATGGCCACCTTCGAGCCCGACATGGACCTCTTCCGGGCCCAGGTCGCCTCGCTGCGGAATCAGACCGCGACCGATTGGATCTGCCTGCTCAGCGACGACTGCTCCGATCCGCAGTCCTTCGAGGAGCTCAGCGCCGAGGTCTCGGGGGACCCGCGATTCTTCGTGTCGCGGTCGCCGGAGAGGATCGGCTTCTACAGGAACTTCGAGCGGGCGCTGGACATGGTTCCGCCCGAGGTCGAGCTGGTTGCCCTCTGCGACCAGGACGATCGCTGGTACCCGGAGAAGCTCGAGACCCTTCGCGACGCGCTCGGCGACGCCGGGCTGGCCTACAGCGACATGCGCCTGGTCGACGCCTCCGGCGGGGTGCTCGCCGAGAGCTTCTGGGCGCAGCGGAAGAACAACTACACGAACCTCGCCTCGATGCTGGTCGTCAACTCGATCACCGGTGCCGCGATGCTGCTCCGCCGCCGGGTGCTGGAGCTGGCCCTCCCCTTCCCCGACATGCCGGGCTGGCACTTCCACGACCACTGGCTCGCCCTGGTCGCCCTGGCGGCGGGGGAGGTCGCCTACGTGGACCGGCCCCTCTACGACTACGTCCAGCACGAGCGGGCCGTGCTGGGGAAGATGACCGGCAAGTCCGAGGCCGAGGCGGAGGCCGGCGGGGAGGGCGCCCCGGCCGGCCGGAGGGCGCGCCCCTGGAGCGGCCTGCTCTCGCGCTGGCGCGCCGCCTACTTCTGCGCCTACCTCCGGCTCGAGGTGCAGGCGCAGGTGCTCCTGGCCCGGGGCTCGGACCGGCTCAGCCGGCCCAAGCGCAGGGCACTGCGGCGGTTCGTGGCCGCCGGCAGCTCTCCCCTCGCCTTCGGATGGCTCGCCCTGAGACCGGCCAGGCTGCTGATCGGGAAGAACGAGACGCTCGGGTCCGAGCCCGTCCTCGCCAAGGGGATCCTCTGGAGGCACCTGATCCCCCTGCGGGCCGCGGGCCGCTCGCGGCCCGGCAGGTCCTCGGCGGAGGCGAGCATGCCGATCTGCGGCCTCGAGAGCTTCGGGCACCGGCGCCTGCGGCGGTGGCGGACCCGGGCGTGAGAAATCCGATTCAGGAAGGCGCCGGGCTCCGGGTACCCTCGAAAGCGCCGGTGGACGCGTCGCGCAGGCCGGGTGATCGATATGGCCGTTGAGCAAGAGCTGACCGAGGACTCGCGCACGCAGAGGCGGCGGTCGCGGGCGGCGGCGCCCGTCGTCATCGAGGCCAGCGGAGTCGAGAAGACCTTCAGGATCCCCGACCAGAGAATCGACTCGCTCAAGGAGCGGGTGGTGCGGCCGTTCTCCCGCGTCGAGTACCGGGAGCTCCACGCCCTCCGCGACGTCACCTTCGAGGTCAGGAGGGGGGAGTTCTTCGGCATCGTCGGCAGGAACGGGTCAGGAAAGAGCACCCTGCTCAAGATCCTGGCGAGCATCTACCGGGCCGACGCCGGGAGGATCCGGATGGCGGGCCGCCTGGCCCCGTTCATCGAGCTGGGGGTCGGGTTCAACCACGATCTGACCGCGCGCGAGAACGTGGTCCTCAACGGCGTGATGATGGGGCTCTCGCGCCGCGAGGCGACACACCGGCTGGACGCCGTGCTCGACTTCGCCGAGCTCGGCGAGTTCGCGGAGCTGAAGCTCAAGAACTACTCCTCGGGGATGCTGGTCCGGCTCGCCTTCTCGGTGATGATCCAGTCGGACGCCGACGTGCTCCTCATCGACGAGGTCCTCGCGGTCGGCGACGCGTCCTTCCAGCAGAAGTGCTTCGACTTCTTCCGGGACGTCCAGGACTCGGACAAGACCGTGGTCCTCGTCACCCACGACATGGGGACGGTGCAGGGCTTCTGCGACCGCGCGATGCTCCTGCACGACGGCGAGCTGCGCTACCTGGGAGACCCCGAGGAGGCCGGCCGCAGGTACTTCCGGCTCAACTTCGGAGGAGGCGCCGACGGCGCCGAGCTCGACGAGCAGGGCGCGATCCCCGACCTCCACGCCCGGGCGGTGGAAGCCTGGCTGGAGGACTCCAGCGGCGAGCGGATCAGCAACGTCGAGCTCGGGGAGCCGATCCGGCTCAACGTCGTCATCGAGGCGCGGCGCGACCTCCACAGCCCCGTGTTCGGGTTCCACTTCAAGAACGCGGAGGGCGTCCAGGTCTTCGGGTTCAACCGCACCCTGGAGGTCGGCAAGGACGAGCCCGACGTCCTGGAGGCGGGCCGGCGGGTGACCATCTCGGGGACGATCGAGAACCCGCTGATGCCGGATCGCTACTTCGCCAGCCTCTGGGTGGGGCGCAACAGGAACCAGGGGGACATCGCGCTTCAGGTCCTCCATCTGCTCGACTTCGTCGTCTTCGGCACCAGGCCCGGCCCCGGGATCGTCTCCATCCCCACCGAGGTCCGGGCCGTTCCCGAGCGAGCCGACCGTGACTGAGCTGACCGGGACCGGCGAGCTGCGCGAGGTGCGCGGGCCCTCGGCGATGGGGGGAGGCTGGCGGCGCTTCGCCGACCTCCTCTACCTGATCTCGGTGACGGAGTTCAAGAAGACCTACTTCGGGACGGTGCTCGGGTACTTCTGGTCGCTGCTGCGCCCCCTGATGGTCTTCGTCGTGCTGCTCTTCGTGTTCACCAAGGTGTTCCGCCTCGGGTCGCAGGTCGACAACTACCCGGCCCTGCTCCTGGTCAACCTGGTCCTCTTCACCTTCTTCCAGGAGGCGACCCTCTCCTCGGTGGGGTCCGTCGTCGGCCAGGAGGGGATCGTGCGCAAGACCCAGTTCCCGCGGCTGGTCATCCCCCTGTCTGTGGTCATGACCAGCCTCTTCAACTTCGGCCTGAACCTCGTCGCCGTGGTGATAATCATCCTCGCCTTCGGCGTGGCGCCGCTGTGGACCTGGCTGCTCTTCCCGCTCGTGGTGGTCGTGCTGTCGTGCCTGACCACCGCCGTGGCGATGCTCCTCGCCGCGCTGTACGTGCGCTTTCGCGACGTCGCGATCATCTGGGGCGTGCTGATCACCATCCTCTTCTACGGCACCCCGGTGCTCTATCCCCTGGAGTTCGTGCCGGCGGGCTTCGGGCAGCTGATACTCCTCAACCCGCTCACCCCGCTGTTCGTCGAGGTGCGCCACTGGGTGATCGATCCGAACGCGCAGACCGCGCTGGACGCCTACGGAAGCTGGCTGCACCTGCTGGCTCCGATCGCCCTGCTGGTCGCGATCTGCGTGCTCGGCGCCTGGATATTCAACCGGGAGGCGCCGAGGATCGCCGAGGAGCTGTAGGGGGGGCTCCGGAGCCGAGGCCGAGCAGCCGCTCCACCTCGGCCATCACCGGGTCGGCGAGCGCGGTGTCCCAGTCGGTGGGCCAGCTCACCTGCGAGCCGGCGGCCCGGTCGGCGTGGGAGGCGCTCGCCCGCTCGGCGCTCTCGAGGGCGGAGCGGACGCCCTCCACGGAGGGCTCGGCGGCGATCAGGTTCGGGGAGATCCGCGCCAGGGCGGCCGCGTCCTTGTTCTCGAAGGTGCTGGTCACCGTCGGCATCCCCGCCGCCGCCATCTCGATCGGGACCAGGCTCGGGTGCGGGGTGTACATCAGCGCCATCCCGACGTCGCAGGAGCGCAGCAGCTCCGCGTAGCCCTCCTGGGCGCGCCGCGGCAGCAGGCGAAGCGCCCGGCCGGAGGCCGGCAGCGGAAGCTCGCTCTCGCGCGGCTCGACGGTGCCGACGCCGAGCAGCTCCCAGCCGTCGAAGCCCCCCTCGGCGAGCCGCCGGTCGAGGGCCATGACGCCGATCTCGAAGAGGTTGCGGGCGGCGTGCTCCTCGGGCCTGGCGTAGAAGAGGAGCCTTCCCGGTCCCTCCCGGCGCAGCTCCGCCGCCGCGCGGGGCCCGACCGGGGTGATCGCGTTGTCGAAGGTCGCCGAGGCCTCCAGGCCGGCCTCCCGCCCGGAGGCGAAGACACCGATTCGGTGGGCCGCGAACCAGTCGCGCAGCAGCTCGGTCGAGAAGAGGGCGGTGTGGGGGAGGTCGTAGCTGGCCCGGCACATCGCCGCGGCGCTGCCCATCGGGAAGATGAAGGGCTCGTACTCCTGGACCAGGTAGAGGAAGCGCCCGGCGCGCAGGGGCCCAAGCGCCGCCGCGGCGACGTGCGCGGCGGTCCAGTGGGTCGCCACCACGGCGTCGGCGGGGCTCGCCCCGATCGGCGCCCCGCGGTCGGTGGCGAAGACCACCTCGAGGGCGTCAATCGAGGAGCCGATCCCCTCGTAGCCGCGCAGCCGGTCCCTCCAGTCGGCCGGCAGCTCGGGCCCCTCGAGGGCGATGACCCGCACGCGGTGGCCGCGCTCGCCCAGCCGCCGCGCCAGGTTGAAGACGGCGATGAAGCCGCCGAAGAAGTGCTTGAGGTCGACGGCAGGGTGGACGATGTCGACCCGCCGGGGCAGCCCCTCGTCAACCGCGATGCGAAGCGGCTCCACCTTGTCGACCAGCCAGAACCCGCCCTGGACGCGGCGCACCGACCGCGCCGCCCTGACCACGGCGCCGCCGGCCAGCCAGCCTCCCGCCGCGGCGATCGGGACCGAGGCGGCGATAGCGATCCATCCCCACCCCGCCGAGCCGGCGGCGGCGCCCGCGGCGACGCCGGCGACGAGGGCGGCGGCGGGCGGGGCGCCGGCGAGCAGCGCGATCGCCCGCTTTCGCCGGGTCGTGTCGGCGAGCAGGCGGGCGGCGGTCGCCCGGGCCCGGTCCCTCACCGCTGCCCCAGCCGGGCGGCCGCGGTGATCGCGAGGCTCACCGCGAGCTTCGCGCCGATGCCCGCGTAGACGGCGAGGTTGTAGGGGGCAGCGTGCCCGGGGGCGTAGAAGCGCCGGTAAAAGCGCCCCATCCCCCGGTGGAAGGCGACCTCCTGGCGCACCGCCCGCCGCCCGCCGCTGCTGCCGCCCTTGACGTGGAGGGCCGTGCCCGCCGGCTCGTAGAAGACCTTCCAGCCCCGCTGCCAGAAGCGGTAGCACCAGTCGAGGTCCTCCATGTAGAGCCAGTAGCCCTCGTCGAGCAGCCCGACCTCGGCGACGGCCTCCGAGCGCACCAGCATGAAGGCGCCGTTGACGGCATCGACCTCGCCCGGCTCGTCATCCCCCAGCTCCGTCGCCCGGTACTGGCTGAGCCGGCCCGGGGAGCCCGAGCGGCGCCCCACCCCGGTGAAGTGCGCGAGGGCCCCGAGCGGGGTCGGGAAGGAGCGCTTGCATGCATGGTCGAGCTCGCCGGTCGGGGTCACGAGCTTGCACCCGACCATGCCGATGCGGGGGTCGGAGCGAAGCCTCGCCAGGCTCGCGTCGATGGTCCCCCCGGCGACCTCGGTGTCGGGGTTCAGCAGCAGGTGGGCGCCGGGGCCCGGCTCGGCCAGGACCAGGTTGTTGGCCGCGGAGAAGCCGATGTTCGGCCGGCGGATCAGGCGGACCTCCGCGAACTCCCGCTCGACCATGTCGGGGGTGCGGTCGGGGCTGCCGCTGTCCACCACGGTGACCCGGTGGGGGACCGAGGGGGGATGCTCGCGCAGCGCGGCAAGGCACCGGCGGAGCAGCTCCTCGGCGCCGTGGCTGACGATCACCACCTCGAGGTCGGGCGCCTCCAAGGGCTCGAGCTCAGTAGGCGCCGTCCCCGCGGACCATCGCCCGCGGCGTGCGCAGAAGGATCGCCAGGTCTCCGGTGATCGAGACGTTGTCGAGGTAGTCGCGCTCGAGGGCCAGGCGCTCCTCGAAGGAGAGGTCGCCGCGGCCGTAGACCTGCATCGGCCCGGTGATGCCGGGCCGCACCTTCAGGCGGGCGCGCTGGCGCTCGTCGTAGAGGGCGACCACCGCCTCCTCCTCGGGCCTGGGCCCGACCAGCGACATGTCGCCGAGCAGGACGTTGGCGAACTGGGGAAGCTCGTCGAGGCTGGAGCGGCGAAGGAAGCGGCCGATCCGGGTGACCCGCGGGTCGTCGGGAATCTTGAAGGCGGGCTCGTCGAGGTTCTCGAGGTCGATCAGCTCCGCGAGGCGGTCCTCGGCGTCGGGGACCATGGTGCGGAACTTGTAGACCGTGAACGGCCTCCCGAGCCGCCCCGCGCGGCGCTGGCGGAACAGCACCGGCCGCCCGCCGTCGATCAGGATCGCCAGGGCGATCGCGGCGAGCAGGGGGAGGAGCAGGGTGAGCAGGATGGCGGAGACCCCGATGTCCGTCGCCCGCTTCAGCATCATCGTCGAGCGGGGCGGGTCGGAGAAGCGGAAGTCGAGCACCGGCAGCTCGGCCAGCCTGTTGAGCTCGATCCCCGGGCCGAGGAGACCGTAGTGCCTGGGGAGGAAGCTGAGGGCGAGCCCGGCCTCCTTGCACTCCTCGATCAGGCGCTCCGCGGCGGGCTCGCTCATCCGCTCCTCGGTCACGACCACCCGCTCGATCCCCTGGTCGCGGGCGACCTCGGAGATCTCCTCCGTGGTGCCCAGCCAGGGCAGGGCGCCGCTCTCCGCCTGCTCCTCCGAGGAGAGGTAGCCGACCAGTTGCAGGTGGGTCTCGGGGTGGGTGGTGACGCGGCGCGCGATCAGGGCGGCCGGAGCCGGCGGGCCGATCACGATCGCGGGAGCGGGGCCGATCAGCCACTTCCAGCAGCTTCGCACCACTCCCCGCAGCCCGATGGACCCGAGGAGGGCGAGGACCCCGAGGGCGATCGCGCTCTGCGAGGACAGGGACCCGGCCGGCGAGAGCTCGAGCACCGCGTCGATCACCAGGGTGCCCAGGATGCAGGCCGAGATCAGGCTTCCCAGCTCGTCCAGGGTGCTGTGGCGGATCCGCCGGTGGTCCTTGTCGTAGAGGCCGTGGAGCTTGAAGACGAGGATCCACAGGGGGCTCGCCATCGCGGCCCAGAAGAGGACCGCGACGTCCACCGAGGCGGTCTCGTAGGTGGCCACCGCGAGCGCCCCCATCAGCGCCAGCCAGTCGCCGACCGCGAGCAGCCGCCGCAGCGCCGCGCCGCGCCGGCGGGCGCCCTGGGCCCCGGAGAGCCCCAGCCTGGCCGCCAGGTCCGCGCGGTGGCGGCGCGGGACCGCCGCCTCACGGTGTGCGCCGGCGGCCGCGTCGGCGGGCCCGGCGAGGCCGGCCGCGCCGTCCCCGGCCCCGAGTGCGGGCCCGACGGGGCCCTGCGCGGTCTCCGTCGCCTGCGGGTGTTTCACGCCTCTGAGCATCCCCTCCTGGCGTCAACGTAACGTTTCCGAGCGCCCACCGGGGAGTTGCGGCGCCCGCGCAACGCTCCCACCCAGCCTACCCTCCTCCCGACTCGGGCTGGACCGGGCCCAGCGGGTTCAGCTCCCGGACCTTGGCGAGGTCGGCGCGGGCTGCCGCCGCGTTGCCCGCCTCGCGCTCGGTGCGGGCGCGCAGGAAGTAGAGCTGCCAGTTGCGGTCCTCTCGCTCGATCGCGTCGGTGAGGCGCGCCGCCGCGGTGTCGTAGTCGCCCGCCAGCTCCGCCAGCAGGCCGAGCTGGAGGTAGGGCGAGGCGGCCCACGGCTCGATTGCGCGGGCGTTCTCGGCATCGTCCACCGCCTTGGCGATGTTCCCCTCCGCGGCGGCCTTCCGGGAGGAGGAGAGCTCGCGGTCAACGAGCAGCGGGGCGATCAGCGCCGCCGCGGAGACCCAGGCGAGGAGGAGGCCGACCGCGATCAGCCCGTAGCGGGGACCGTCGTCGGGAATCCCGAGCTCCCTGTCGGAGGCCGCCATCTGCTCGCAGCGGCTGCTGAGCAGGGCGCCGGCCGCGAGGAAGAAGACGGAGCCCAGCCCGGCCAGCTCCCAGAACCAGTCGAATGCGGCCGCCACGGCGAAGGCCGCGATCAGCGCCCAGAGGACCGCGAGGCGCTCCCGCTCGGCGCCGGCCGAGCTCCGCCAGGCCATCAGGCCGATCACCCCGAGCGAGCCGATCAGGGCGAGGAGCAGCAGCCCGCCGACCGATCCGAGCTCGGCGAACATCTCGAGGTAGAGCGAGTGGGCGTCGTGGACCGGGTTGTCGAGCGAGCGACGCTGCTCCCAGGTGAACTCGTAGGACCCCGCCCCCTGGCCGAGCAGCGGGCGGTCCAGGTAGTCGTGGTAGGCGACCCGCCAGTAGTCCCGCCGGCCGGAGCCCTGGAGGTCCGTGAAGTGCTTCGAGGGCTGGTTGGGAGTCTGGATGTCGTTCTTGGAGAACTCCTTCCAGGCCTTCGGGCCAAGGGTCAGGCCCGCCACCGCGGCGAAGGCGATCGCGAAGACCGCGATGCCGCCCAGCAGCGTCTGGTTGCGCGAGAGGTGCACCACGGCCAGGGTCGCCCTGCCCTCGCGGCGCTCGAGCCAGCGAAGGAAGGCGAAGCCGGCCAGCACGATCGCCACGCTCGCCGCGAGTATCGGGAGCAACTCGTGTCCCTGCCGGGTCGCCAGGGAGGTGTTGATCAGCGTGTTCTCGAGCGCCGGTCGCGCCTGGACCGCGTTGACCACGGGAACCGTCGCCACCAGCGAGAGGACCAGGGTGGCGGCGATCCAGAGCCGGTCCCGGGACAGCGCCAGCAGGGCCACCGACCCGACCACCAGCGCCAGCACCCCGCCGCGGGAGTAGGTGAAGTAGATGCCGAGCATGGCCACGGGGATGCAGGCGGCCGCGAGGTAGCGAAGCGCGGTCCACGTCGCCCGGCGGCTGGCCCAGAGGAGCATCGCCACCCCCATCGCGAACATCGTCCCGTTCGCGTTCCAGTAGCCGAGCGGGTAGGTGAGCCGGGCCCCCCACTGAGGTGGCTGGTGGACGCCGAGCACATCGGGCAGGAGCCGGCTCAGCGTGCCCAGCACGGCGATCGTGGCCAGGGCGATCGCCAGCCCCTCCGCGAACCGCTGGCGTCTCTCCCGGGTCTGGGTGAGCAGGAAGGCGGCGATCAGCACGCCGAGGTAGACGAGGATGCGGTCGGCCTCGGTGACGCTGCGCTCGGTCGAGCCCGACCACGCCGAGGACGCCGCGCTGAGGGCCGCGAGCGCGAATAGCAGGCCGATCGCCAGGTACAGCGGACCGGCCACCCTGGTCCGTCCGGCGGCCCCGAAGACCAGCAGGCCGACGACCACCAGCCAGACGCACAGACCCGCGATGTGTCGGGCCTGGACGTCGTAGCCGCCGTCGCCGGAGCCCAGCAGGGCGATGCCCACGAGCAGCAGGATCGGGGCGAGGAGAGCCGCGACGCCGGCCGCGGTGTCCCGCCATCGCCCGGGGCCGGCGCCGTTCGCCCCGGCTTCGCGGCCGGGCGCCATCGCCGGTCTCGGTGTCTGGAGTGCTCTCATGGAATGCGTCCGATCCCGCGACCCTGCGCGCGGGCTGCTGATTCTGGCGCATCCGGGACCTCTCTTGCGAGCGGGCCTTCCCAACGCCCGGGCGGGGAATCTCTAGGCTTCCGGCCATGGGAGGGACTCCCCCCGTCGCAGTGGTCATCCCGAGCTGGAACTGCCTCGGCGATCTCCGCGCCTGCCTGGACTCGGTCCGGGGGCAGCGCGACGTCGAGGTCGAGCTCTTCGTCGTGGACAACGGCTCGGAGGACGGGACCGGCGAGTTCCTCGCCGGGTCCGGGGTCCCGCATGTCTCGCTGCCCGCCAATCGGGGGTTCGCGGCGGCCGTGAACCTGGGCGTCTCGCGGACCGCGGCACCGCTGGTCACGGTGCTCAACGAGGACGCCGTCCTCGAGCCCGACTGCCTCGCCCGGCTGGCGGCGACGCTCTCCCCCGATCCGACCCTCGGCGGCGTCCAGCCGCTGATCCTGCAGCTCCGCAGGGGCCTGCCGATGGAGCCCGACGACCCGGCGGCCGTGGTCTACAGCCACGGCCAGTCCCTGACCAGGGACGGAAGGGCCAGGGAGGACGGTGCCGGGCGGCCGCGGAGCGCGACCCCGATCGAGCGCCGCGAGATCTTCGGGGTCTGCGGCGCCGCCTGCCTGCTGCGCCGGGAGATGCTCGAGCAGCTCGGGGGCTACGACGAGAGCTACTTCGCCTTCTACGAGGACGTGGACCTCAACGTCCGGGCGCGGGTCACCGGCTGGCGCTTCGCGCTGGAGCCGGGGGCGGTCGCGTGGCACATCGGCAACGCCGCCTGGAGGGCGGGGTTTCGCCGGCCCGGCGCCGACAACGCCCGGCTGGTGGCCCGCAACCGGCTCTCCACCCAGGTCAAGTTCATGCCGGCCCGCTCGATCCCCCGGATCGCCGCGGTGGAGACGGGGTCGCTGGCCAAGGCGCTGCTGGGCCGCCGGCTGCTCGCCACCCTGGGCGGCAAGCTGGAGGCGCTGCGAAGGCTGCCCGGGCTGCTGGAGAAGCGGCGCAGGCTGAAGCGCTCGGGAGACCTCGGGCGGGCCAGGCAATGGCTCGGGGTCGGCTGGGCCCAGGGCCGGGTCGGGCCGCGACCGGTTCCCGCCCGGCCGCTCCTGCACCCCCGCCAGGACCTGATGGCCGGCTCGCGCCCGGGGATGGACGCCGCCGTGGCGCCCCTGCCCGCCGAGCCCCGGGCCGGCGGGCCGCTGCGGACCTAGCGCCCGCGCCCCCCCGAGCCTTCGCGCATCCACCGCGCCCCCCGGGTGGCCGCGGACCTAGCGCCCGCGCCCCCCGAGCCGCCGCCGGGCCCGCCTCAGCAGCCCCGACGGCACCGGCACGGT
This sequence comes from Solirubrobacterales bacterium, assembly GCA_046330315.1. Lineage (GTDB taxonomy): Bacteria > Actinomycetota > Thermoleophilia > Solirubrobacterales > 70-9 > JAXLSZ01. The sequence continues at coordinate 39,866 of JAXLSZ010000010.1, read as the reverse complement.
CGAGAGCCCCTCCGCCGGCAGCTCCCTGCGCTCCAGGCCCCGGGCGTCGCGCCACCCCCGCAGGCGGCCGACGATCCCCCTGAAGGTGTGGTCGAGGACGACCTGGCCGGCGCAGATCGCGGCCTCGGACCCGAGGGTGCGAAGCGCGTTGGACGGGTTGCGCATGACGCCGTAGCGGCGCAGCATGTAGGCGCGGCTCCAGCCGGTGTGCACGTACTTCTCCCCGGATCGCTGCCCGAGGGTGGCCGAGCCGACGTGCCGGCCGCGCGCCCGGCTCGCCAGCACGCAGCGCGCCCCGGCCAGGTGCATCCGCAGCGCCAGGTCGAGGTCCTCGTAGTAGAGGAAGATCCGCTCGTCGAAGCCGCCGATCGCCTCGAAGGGCTCGCGCCGGTAGAGCGCCGCCCCCCCGGTCGGGCCGAGCGGCGGCGGCGCGCTCTCGGCGACCTCCGCCGGCTCGCCCTGCAGGTAGTCGAAGGCCATCAGCGTGCCGGCGTCGGCGATCACCCCGGCGGAGTCGATCAGGCCCGGGTTCGCGTCCTGGAGCAGCACCCCGGCGACCATCTCGGCGTCGCCGGCCCTCGCCATCATCGCCTCGACGAAGCCGGGCTCGCACTCGACGTCGTCGTTGAGGAAGATCAGGGGGTCGCCTCCCACCGCCCCGGTGGCGTGGTTGAGGGCGACCCCGAAGCCGCGGTTGCGCTCCAGGCGGATCACCTCGACCCAGGGGAACCCCTCGCGGACCTCGTCGATGAACCCGTCCGTGGAGGCGTTGTCCACGATCACGACCCGGCAGCGCTCCGACTGGGCCTCGAGGCTGGCGATCGTGCGCCGCAGCAGGCCGCCGTTCCAGTGCGGGATGTAGAGAGTCGGCTCCATCAGGGGGGCGTGGGGGTCATCGGCCGGGGCCCCGGCCACCGGCGGACCCGGCCCGGAAATTCGCACATTGCGGATACGGCGGGCCCCATCATGCACGATTCTCCACGAATTGCCCTCGGCGGCGAGGGCGCTAGCCTTGCGCTCGCATGGATGGACTGAAGGGCCTGATCCTCTCCGGGGGCGCCGGAACGCGGCTGCGCCCGATCACGCACACCTCCGCGAAGCAGCTCGTCCCGGTCGCCAACAAGCCCGTGCTCTTCTACGGGGTCGAAGCTCTGGTCGAGGCCGGCGTCGAGGAGATCGGGATCGTGATCGCCCCGGCCACCGGCGACGAGATCCGCGAGTCGGTCGGCGACGGCTCCGCCTTCGGGGCCGAGATCACCTACATCCTCCAGGAGGAGCCGCTTGGCCTCGCCCATGCGGTGCTGACCGCCGAGGACTTCCTCGGCGACTCGCGATTCGTCATGTACCTGGGCGACAACCTGCTGCGCGACGGGATCCGCAGCGAGGTCGCGAGCTTCCTCTCCGACGAGCCCGACGCCCTGATCCTGCTGACCCGGGTCTCGGACCCCAGCTCCTACGGGGTCGCCGAGCTCGACGGGGACAAGGTCGTGCGGCTGATCGAGAAGCCCAAGGACCCGCCGTCGGACCTGGCGCTGGTCGGGGTCTACCTGTTCGGCCCCTCGATCCTCGAGGCGGCGCGGGAGCTCGAGCCCTCCTGGCGCGGCGAGCTGGAGATCACCGAGGCGATCCAGAGCCTGATCAGCGACGGCCACCGCGTGCAGTCGGAGATCGTCAAGGGATGGTGGAAGGACACCGGCAAGCTCGAGGACATGCTGGAGGCCAACCAGCTCGTCCTCGAAGAGATCGAGCACCGCATCGACGGCGAGGTGGACAACTGCAAGGTCGAGGGGCGGGTGATCCTCGAGCCCGGCGCTTCGATCGCGGGCTCGGTGGTGCGCGGCCCGGCGGTGATCGGTCCCGGCGCCCGGATCGAGGAGTCCTACGTCGGGCCCTACACGTCGGTCGGCGAGAACGTCCGCATCAAGCGCTCCGAGGTCGAGCACTCGATCATTCTCGAGGGCTCGGTGATCGAGGAGCTGGGGACGCGCATGGAGGCGAGCCTGATAGGCCGCGACGTGAGGCTGACCAGGCGGAGCTGGGCGCTGCCGAAGACCCTGCGGATGCTGGTCGGGGACCACTCGGAGATCGAGATCGCGTGAGCGCGCCCGGGAAGAGCGGGCGATGAAGGTCCTGGTGGCGGGAGCCGGCGGCATGCTCGGGCACGACGTCGTGCTCGCGGCCGCCAACGCCGGCCACGAGGTGATCGGCCTCGGCCACCTCGAGATGGACGTCGCCGAGGCCGGGGCGGTCGCCGACCGGATCGAGGGCGAGCGCCCCGACGTCGTCGTCAACTGCGCGGCGTGGACCGACGTGGACGGCGCCGAGGAGTCCGAGCCGGAGGCGATGGCGGTGAACGGCAAGGGCGCGGGGAACGTCGCCGCCTCGGCTGCCGCCGTCGGCGCCAAGGTCGTCTACGTGTCCAGCGACTACGTCTTCGACGGGACCAAGGACTCCCCCTACGTGGAGACCGACCAGCCGGCGCCGCTGTCGGCCTACGGCCGCACCAAGCTCGCCGGGGAGGAGGCGACCGCGGCCGCCAACACCCGGCACTTCGTCGTGCGCTCCTCCTGGCTGTTCGGGATCGCCGGTCCCAACTTCGTCGAGACGATGCTCCGGCTCGCCGCCGACCACGGCGAGGTGCTGGTGGTCCGCGACCAGGTCGGCTCGCCCACCTACACCTGGCACCTGGCCTACGGCATCGTGCGGCTGATCGAGGGCACCGCCTACGGGATCCACCACATGGCGGCACAGGGGCAGTGCTCCTGGTACGACTTCGCCCGGGAGATCTTCGAGCAGGCCGGGATCGAGTGCAAGGTGCTCTCGGGGACCACCGAGATGCTCGGCCGGCCGGCGCCACGGCCGGCGCTCTCGGCGCTCCTCAGCGAGCGCGAGCACGCGATCCTGCTCCCCTCCTGGCGCGACGGCCTAGCCGGATACCTGGCGCAGCGCAGCGCCGAGCACGCGGCGGAGGCGGCCCCGTGAGGCTCTTCGTCTCCGGCGGGGCCGGCTTCATCGGCTCGAACTTCGTCCATCGCCGGCTCGCCGCGCATCCGGGCGACAGCGTGGTCGTCTACGACAAGCTGACCTACGCCGGCCGGCGCGAGAACCTCGCCGGCCTGCCGGAGAACCGCCTCGTCTTCGTCGAGGGCGACATCTGCGACCGCGAGGCGGTGCGCAGCGCGCTGGAGGGCTGCGAGGCGATCGTCAACTTCGCCGCCGAGTCGCACGTGGACCGCTCGATCGACAACCCGGGCGAGTTCATCACCACCGACGTCTACGGGACCTTCGTCCTGCTCGAGGCGGCGCGCGACATGGAGATCCGGCATCTCCAGATCTCCACCGACGAGGTCTACGGCTCCATCGACGAGGGCTCCTTCACGGAGACCTCGCCGCTGGATCCCTCCTCGCCCTACTCGGCCTCCAAGGCCGGCGGGGACCTGATCGTCTCCGCCTTCCGCCACACCTTCGGGGCCGACTCGCTGATCGTCCGGGCCTCGAACAACTACGGGCCCCGCCAGCATCCCGAGAAGCTGATCCCCCTGGCCGTGCTGAACGCGCTGCACGGGGACCCGATCCCGGTCTACGGCGACGGGGCGCAGGTCCGCAACTGGCTCTTCGTCGAGGACTTCGCCGCGGCGATCGACATCGTGCTCGAGCGCGGCGAGGCCGGGCAGGCCTACAACGTCGGCGGTCCCGACGAGCTGCCCAACATCGAGGTCGTCGAGCGGATCGTCGAGATGACCGGCGCCGACCCCTCGATGATCGAGCACATCCGCGACCGCCCGGGGCACGACCGCCGCTACTCCCTGGCGTCGGGGAAGCTGATGGGGCTGGGCTGGAAGGCGGCCGTCTCCTTCGACGAGGGGATCGAGCGGACCGTCGCCTGGTACCGGGACAACGAGGAGTGGTGGGAGACGCTTCGCTCGGGCGAGTACCGCGAGTACTACCTCCGCCACTACGGCAAGGCGCTGGGCTGATGCGGCCAGGCCGCCACGGAAGGGCCCCGGGGCTGATGCCCCCACGCCGCCACGGAAGGGCCCCGGGCTGATGCCTACACGCCGCCACGGAAGGGCCCCGTACTGATGCCTAGGGTCCTGGAGACCGGGCTCGAGGGGCTGGTCCTGCTCGAGCCGGACGTGCACGGCGACTCCCGCGGCTTCCTGGTAGAGACCTTCAGGTCCGACTCCTGGGCCGAGGCCGGCATCGAGGTGCCCTTCGTCCAGCACAACCACTCCCGCTCCAGCCTCAACACGCTCCGCGGGGTCCATTTCCAGACCGATCCCGGCCAGGCGAAGCTGGTCCGCTGCGTGCGGGGGCGGATCTTCGACGTGGCGGTGGACCTGCGCCGCGAATCGGAGACCTACGGACGGTGGGAGGGCTACGTGCTCGACGACGTCTCCCACCGCCAGCTATTCGTCCCGGTCGGGTTCGGCCACGGCTTCTGCGTGCTCAGCGACCTCGCCGACGTCTCCTACCTGCTCTCGACCGTCTACGACCCGGCGACCGAGTCGGGCATCGCCTGGGACGACCCCGACGTGGGCATCGAGTGGCCGCTCGAGGGCGAGCCCCTGCTCTCCGAGCGCGACCTCTCGGCCCCCAGGCTGGCCGAGGCCGCGGACTCCCTGCCGTTCTGACCGCCTGGCCGAGGCCGCGGACTCCCTGCCGTTCCGCCCGCCTTGCCGTGGCCGCGCAACTCCCCTGCCGTTCCGATCGGCTCGCCGGGCGCGGACTCCCTGCCGGTCTGACCGCCTCGGCGTGGCCGCGGACTCCCTACCGGTCCGACCGCCCGCTCCGCGGCCGGCAAGTCCGGCGCCGGAGCGAAACAACCGGCCCGCCGGCGGGTTAGGTGCGCCAGAGGCGGGTGTCGCCGTTCCGGGTCATACCCCGGGGGCGGGTGCCGGCGACCCGCGGGGCCCTCGAGTAGCCAAGGAGATTCGCCTGAAATGCATCGAGCAGCAGAAACTGCGATAACCTGTCGCACCATGCAGGGGACTTTGAGCACTTCGCGCACCCGTTTTCTGGTCTGGGTTGCGGCCGGGGCGATGATCGTCGCCCTCCTCGCTCCCGCCTTCGCCCGCGCCGGTTCGGCCGGCGTCCAGTACAAGGACGCCCTGCCGACGGCGACCGGGAAGAAGAAGAACAAGGGATCGGGGGGATCCGGCGGCAACGGCTCGGGATCGCAGGGCTCCGGCAACGGCAGCGCCGTCGGCGGGTCCGGCAGCGGCGGGTCCGGCAGCGGCGGGTCCGGGTCCGCCTCCACGGGCTCCGGCGGGACCTCCGCCCCCGCGGGCGGCGCCTCGGGCTCGGGCTCGGCCAGCGGGAGCGCCTCCTCGGGCGCCGCTAACGCCTCCGGTGGAACCGCCGCCGCCGGCAGCGCCGCAAGCAGCGGCTCGCAGGGGTCTGCCGAGCAGGTGAACCTTGGCCAGCAGGCCGGCTACAAGTCCCCCAGCGACAGCGGCGGCTCCTCGCCCCTCAGCGCGGTGCTGATCGCGATCGCCGGGCTGGCCGTGATCTCCGCCGCCGTGGTCGTGCTGCGCTCCAGGCGTGACCGTCACTCCGGCGGGGCGCTGCACGATCCCTACGCAGGCTGAGGCTCCGATGAGAGCGCTCCTTCTCGAAGCGGTCGGTCGTCTGCGCGGGCGGACCGCGCTGGCGCTGGGTCTTGCAAGCCTGGTTGCACTGCTCGCCGCCCCGGCCGCCGGGGCCGCCGTGCCCAAGGTCTTCTGGGGCATCGTGCCGCAGAGTGCGCAGCCGCTGAGCCACCTCCAGCGCGCCAAGAAGGGCGGGGTGGACAGCGAGCGGGTCTCGATCTCCTGGCCCTCGCTGCAGCCGACGGCGGGCAGCCCGCCCAACTTCTCGGCGTTCGATCAGACGGTCGAGAACGCCTCCCGGGCCGGCCTCGAGGTGCTGCCGGCGATCTACGGCTCGCCGAGCTGGGTATCGAAGCCCTTCAACACCCTCCCGGTCCGCACCGCCAAGCAGCGCGGGGCCTGGTCCGCCCTGCTCAAGGCCTTCGTGCGGCGCTACGGGCCCCAGGGGAGCTTCTGGGCCGACAACCCCGGCGTCCCGCGCAACCCGATCCGCAACGTGCAGATCTGGAACGAGGAGAACTTCTTCTATTTCGTGCAGCGGCCGTCCGCATCGCAGTACGGCAAGCTGGTGAAGATCAGCCATCGCGCCATCGCCAGCGTCTCCCCGGGCGTCAAGGTGATCCTCGGCGGGATGTTCGGCCTGCCCGCCAACCCGCCACCCAAGGCCTACTTCGCCTCCACCTTCCTCTCGAAGATGTACCGCTCCACCCCGGGGGTGAGGGCCAGCTTCGACGGCGTCGCGCTCCATCCCTACACGCGCTCGTTCAAGTACGTCAAGCCGCAGATCGAGGCGATCCGCGCGGTGATGCGCGCCAACGGCGACGGCGGCAAGGGCCTATGGATCACCGAGATGGGCTGGGGCTCCGGCCACGGCAACAACTCCTTCGAGAAGGGCCCGAAGGGCCAGGTCAGGCAGCTCAAGGGCGCCTTCGCGATGCTGCGCAACAACCGCAGCAAGTGGCGGATCAAGCGGGTGTACTGGTTCTCGCTCGACGACCTGCCCGGCGCCTGCAACTTCTGCGGCTCGACCGGCCTGTTCGGGGCGGGCTTCAAGCCCAAGGCCTCCTGGTACGCCTACGCGAAGTTCGCCGGCGGCAATCCCAGCGCCAGGGTCAACACCGCGACGGCCCGAGCCTTCTCGGTGCCCAGCGCGCCGAAGCTCACCTACGAGCACCCCGCGGGCTGGCCCTCCCGATAGCCGGCCGGTAGGCCCCGGACGCGCGCTCCGGACCCGCCCTCCGGACCCGCCCCGGGGCCAGCGGAGCGGCCCGCCGCCCCGCCCCGCGAACGTCCCTGAGTACCCCTCCCAGCAACAACTCCGGGACGTTCACCACCGCGCCCCCCGACGTGGGACCTCTAAGCACCGATATGCAGGGTCTAGAGGTCCCACCCCCTGGAGAGGGGGTGCTTGTGCCGGGGGGCGGACGACTACCATCGGTGGGTTGAGCACCAGGCGAAACCCGACCGCGCGCAACCCGATCTGCCGAAATCTCCCACCCAGCCCGAACGGGCCCGCATCCGGGGAGGGGCCGACCGCGCCGGGGGAGGGGCCGACCGCGCCAGGGAAAGCGCCGACCGCGCCCAGCCCAGGGAGAGCGCCGGCCGCGCCGGGGGAGGGGCCGGCCGCGACCGCACCGGGTCAGGAACCTTGAGCGCCCCGCCGAATCCGGCCGCGGACTCCCTCGCTCCGTTCAGCGCCCCGGTGCGGCGGTGGTTCGAGTCCTCCTTCGAGGGACCGACCGAGGCCCAGACCGGCGGCTGGGAGGCGATCGCCAGCGGCGAGCACACCCTGATCTGCGCCCCGACCGGCTCGGGCAAGACCCTGGCCAGCTTCCTGTGGGGAATCGACCGCCTCGCGGTCGAGGGTCCCGGGGAGGGGGTGCGGATCGTCTACGTCTCCCCGCTCAAGGCCCTCTCCTACGACATCGAGCGCAACCTGAGGGCGCCGCTGCGCGGGATCGGGGCGGCGGCGGAGATCTCGGTGGGGCTGCGGACCGGCGACACCAGCCAGGCCGAGCGCCGCTCGATGCGACGCGATCCGCCCGACATCCTGATCACCACCCCCGAGTCCCTCTACCTGATGCTCTCCTCGGGCGCGCGGGAGATCCTCACCGGCGTCGAGGCGGTGATCGTCGACGAGATCCACGCGGTGGCCCAGTCCAAGCGCGGCTCCCACCTGGCGCTCACCCTGGAGCGGCTGGAATGGCTGGGCGCCAGGGCGCACGAGGACACCGGGCACCCGGCGCCGCGACGGCCGGTCCAGCGGATCGGCCTCTCGGCGACCCAGCGGCCCCTGGAGCGCATCGCCTCCTTCCTGGTCGGCCCCGGCCGCGAGTGCCGGATCGTGGATACGGGGCAGCGGAAGGAGCTGGACCTGGAGATCGTCGTCCCGGTCGAGGACATGACCGAGCCGGAGGCGGCGGCCATGCCGGACCCCCCGGCGGGCCCGGTCCCGGCCGGGGAGCGGGTCGATCCCGACCCCAACTTCGACCCCGCGACCAACCCGCGCAGCATCTGGCCGGCGATCTACCCCGAGCTGCTGCGGCTGATCTCCGAGCACACCTCGACGATCGTCTTCGTCAACAACCGCCGCGGCGCCGAGCGCCTCGCCAAGCGGCTCAACGAGATGGCCGCCGAGCCGGAGGAGGGCGGGCCGGCTGAAGACGTCCCGGAGATCGCCCGCGCCCACCACGGATCGCTCTCCCACGAGGAGCGGATCAACGTCGAGGAGCTGCTCAAGTCCGGCCGGCTCCCCTGCCTGGTGGCGACCTCCTCCCTGGAGCTGGGCATCGACATGGGCGCGGTGGACCTGGTGATCCAGGTCGAGTCGCCGAAGTCGGTGACCCGGGGGCTGCAGCGGATCGGCCGGGCCGGGCACGGGCTGGGGGAGGTATCGAAGGGGCGGCTGTTCCCGAAGTTCAGGGGCGATCTGCTCGAGTGCGCCGTCGTCGCCCGCCGCATGAGGGAGGGGAAGATCGAGGAGACGGTGATCCCCTCCAATCCCCTGGACGTCCTCGCCCAGCACCTGGTCTCGATGGCGGCGCTCGACGAGTGGAAGGTGGACGAGATCGAGAGCCTGGTGAAGGGGACGGAGCCCTTCCGCGACCTCTCGCGCGAGGCGCTGGAGAACGTCCTCGACATGCTCGACGGCCGCTACCCCTCGGACCGTTTCGCGGAGCTGCGCCCGCGAGTGGTCTGGGACCGCACCGAGGGGACCGTCCACGGCCGCAAGGGGGCGCGGCAGCTCGCGGTCACCAACGCCGGCACGATCCCCGACCGCGGCCTCTTCGGCGTCCACCTGCCCGACGGCCGGCGGGTGGGCGAGCTCGACGAGGAGATGGTCTACGAGGCCAGGCCCGGCCAGACCTTCCTGCTCGGCGCCTCGACCTGGAGGATCGAGGAGATCACCCGCGACCGCGTGATCGTCACCCCCGCCCCCGGAGCCCCCGGCGCGGTCCCCTTCTGGCGCGGCGACGGCATCGGCCGCCCGGCGGAGCTGGGCAGGGCGATCGGCGAGTTCGCCCGCGAGGCTGTCGCCCGCGAGCCCGAGGAGCTCGCCTCCTCCTACGACCTCGACCCCAGGGCCGCGCGCAACCTCGTCGCCTACCTCCGCGAGCAGCAGGCGGCCACCAGGGTGGTGCCCTCGGACACCTCGATCGTCGTCGAGCGCTTCCGCGACGAGATCGGCGACTGGCGGCTCTGCGTGCTCTCCCCCTACGGGGGCCGGGTCCATGCCGCGTGGGGCCTCGCCCTCTCGCAGAGGATCCGCTCCGAGATGGAGCTGGAGGCCGACGCGATCTTCTCCGACGACGGGATCGTCGTCCACCTGCCCGACGCCGACGAGCCGCCGCCCGCCGACCTGGTCCTGATCGAGCCCGACGAGCTCGAGGACCTGGTCGTCGCCGAGCTCTCGGGCTCGGCCCTGTTCGGCGCGCGCTTCCGCGAGAACGCCGCCCGGTCGTTGCTGATCCCGCGCGCCTACCCGGGCCGGCGCACCCCCCTCTGGCAGCAGCGGTTGAAGGCCCAGAGCCTGCTCGAGGTCGCGCGCGAGTTCCCGCGCTTCCCGGTGATCCTCGAGACCTACCGGGAGTGCCTGCGCGACGTCCTCGACCTGCCCGCGCTCGACGGCCTTCTCCGCGACCTCCACTCCCGCCGCCTGACGCTGGTCGAGGTCGAGACCAGGACCGCGTCCCCGTTCGCCTCCTCGCTGCTCTTCGACTACGTGGCCACCTACATGTACGAGGGGGACACCCCGAACGCCGAGCGCCGCGCCGCGGCCCTGGCGCTCGACCGCGAGCTGCTGCGCGAGCTGCTCGGCCAGGAGGAGCTGCGCGAGCTGATCGAGCCCGAGGCCCTGATCGAGGTGGCCGACCAGCTCCAGCACCGGACCGAGGCGGGGCAGGCGCGCGACCGCGACGCCCTGCAGCAGGTGCTGCGCAACCTCGGCGACCTGACCGCGGAGGAGTGCGCGGAGCGGGTCGCCGAGGGCTACTCCGCGGACTCGATGCTCGAGAAGCTGGTCGCCGAGCGCCGCGTCGCCGTGGTCCGGATCGCCGGCGAGGAGCGCTACATCGCCGCCGAGGACGCGGGGCTCTACCGCGACGCCCTCGGGGTGCCCCCGCCCGGCGGCCTGCCCGAGTCCTTCCTCGAGCCCCACCCCGACCCGATGGCCGCCCTGCTCGGCCGCTACGCCCGGACCCACGGGCCCTTCCCGACCGCCCAGGTCGCCGCCCGCTACGGCAGCGATCCCTCGCCGGCCCTGCGCGAGCTGGAGCGGGCCGGCGAGCTGATCCGGGGCGAGCTCCTGCCCGGGGGCACGGAGCGCGAGTGGTGCGACGCCGACGTGCTGCGGCGGGTGCGAAGGGCCAGCCTCGCGCACCTGCGGCGCGAGGTGGAGCCGGCCGACCGCAGCGAGCTCGCCCGTTTCCTGCCGAGCTGGCAGAACGTGGACGCGCATCGCCGCGCGGGGGCCGGGATTGACCGCCTCCGCGAAGCGCTGATCCCCATGCAGGGGGTCACCCTCACGCCCGCCGTCTGGGAGCGGGACGTGCTGCCCAGGCGGCTCGGCGCCTACAGTCCCTCCTGGCTGGACGAGCTCTGCACCAGCGGCGAGATCGTCTGGATCGGCGCCGGCGCGCTGGGCCGCAGCGACGGCCGGGTCGCCCTGTACTTCCGCGAGGACGTCCACCTCGCGGGGCCGCCCCCCTCCAACGCCAGGCTCGACTCCCCCTCGGGCGAGCTGCACGGGGCGATCCGCGAGCGCCTGGGCGCTGGGCCCAGCTTCTGGCTCGACCTCCTCGCCGACCTCGACGCCCCGCCCGAGGAGCTCCACGCCGCACTGTGGGACCTCGCCTGGGCCGGCGAGGTCACCAACGACGCCTTCGCCCCGCTGCGGGCCCCGCGACTGCGTGCCGTCTCCGCCTCCGACCGCGCCGGCCGGCGCTTCTCGCGCCGGCGCACCGGGGCCGGCCCGACCGTGCAGGGGCGCTGGTCGCTGACCGCGGCCCTGTTCGCCGGGGCCCCGGCCACCGGGCCCCGCCTGCGTGCCCAGGCCGAGCTGATGCTCGAGCGCTACGGGATCGTCACCAGGGAGACCGTGCTGGCCGAGGGGGTGCCGGGAGGTTTCTCGACGCTCTACGCGGAGCTCGGCAACCTGGAGATGCTCGGGACCGCCCGCCGCGGCTACTTCGTGGAGGGGCTGGGCGGCGCCCAGTTCGCCCTCCCCGGCGCGGTCGAGCGCCTGCGCTCGATGCCCGCCCCCGACGGCTCCCACCTGATCCTCGCCGCCACCGACCCCGCCCAGCCCTACGGCGCCTCGCTCCCCTGGCCGAAGCTGGAGGGCGGGCGCAAGCCGGCCCGGAGTCCCGGCGCCTTCGTCTGCGTTCGCGACGGCGAGCCGGTGCTCTACCTGGACCGCGGCGGCCGCGGGATCCTCCGCCTGGTCGAGCTCGACCCCGATCGCCTCTCCGGCGCCCTGCGGGCGCTCGCCGACGCCGCGGCGGGCGGCCTGATCCCGAAGCTGGGCATCGAGAAGCTCGACGGCGAGCCGGTGATCGGCTCCGGGCACGAGGAGACGCTGATCGCCGCGGGCTTCTCACGCCAGCCGCGCCGGCTGGTGGCGTCGGCCTGATCCCCGCCGCGCCGGCTGTTTGCATCGGCCCGATCTGCGCTAGGCTGAGCCGCAGCATCGGCGAGCTCGGGAGGAGCGATGAGGCCGGCGAGGGGATCGGGCGGTTGGCTGGCGTTGAGCATTCCGCTGGTCGTCTGGGCGCTCGTGCCCGCCGGCGCGCCGGCTGCCGGCAGGGGTGTGGTGACCGAGGTCAAGAGGCCCGCGTCGGCGGCGAATCGAATGCACGGCGCCGTCATCGCCACCCTCCCGGGCGGGGCCAAGCGGGTCTGTTCGGGCACGGTGGTGCACAGCACCTACGGGAGCATGGTCTGGACCGCCGGGAGCTGTGTCGTCGACCGGACGGTTCCCATGCTCCTGGACAAGGTCGTCTTCGTGCCGGCCTACCACGACGGCGCGGCGCCGTTCGGCCGCTGGTCGGCCGAGTACGTCTTCACCAAGACCGATTTCCTGCGCAACGGCAACCGGAGGCTCGACTACGGCGGGCTCGTGGTGGGCAAGCGCAAGATCAATGGCCACACGCGGACCCTGGAAAGCGTCGTCGGCGCGCTTCGCCTGGAGTTCGAGAAGAGCCGCAACCGCAAGCTGAGCGTGCTCAGGTATCCGGACCGCGGCCCACTCCACGGCAAGCGCGAATTCAGGTGCGAGGCCAGGCCGGACGGCACCGACGACCCGGCCGGGAGCGGCCCCGGCCCGACCCGCCTTCCCTGTCCTGCTAGGTTCGCATCTCCCGGTGCCGGGTGGGTTGACGGCAACGCTCTCTTCTCGGTGACCGCGTACACGAAGCCGGACGACCACGACCACTTCTACGCCCCCTACCTCGACGCGCAGGCGAGGACCCTGTACGAGGCAGCCGCGGACCTCGAGCCCTAGCGGGACGGGTCCGGGGGGCGAAAGCGCCTGAGCGCCGGGAGGGCCTGAGAGTGGCCGAGGGGGACACGATCCTGCGCGCGGCCCGGGCGATCGAGGCGGCTCTGGGCGGCGAGGCCCTGCGGGTCGGCGCCCCCAACCCCCGCGGCCGGGCGGCGGGGGTGGAGCGGCTCGACGGCATGACCCTGGAGGGTGTCGCCGCCCGCGGCAAGCACCTGCTCCTGGATTTCGGCGGCCTCGTCCTGCACAGCCACCTGGGGATGAGCGGCTCCTGGCGGGTCGGGGCCCCGGGAGCCTCCGGGGGCAAGGGCGCGCCCTGGGCGGTGCTGACCGGAAGCCGGGCCGAGGCCGCCCAGCGGGGCGGGCCAACCCTGAGGGTGCTGCGGTCCGGGCGCCTCGCGGTGGACCCCGTCCTCTCCAGGCTGGGGCCCGACCTCCTCGCCTCCGGCTTCGACCCGGGCCGGGCTGCGGCCTCGCTGCGGCGCGGCGGGCCGGCCCGCCAGGTCGGGGACGCGCTGCTCGACCAGAGGCTGGTCGCCGGCATCGGGAACGTCTTCAAGAGCGAGGGATGCTTCGAGGCCGGTCTGGATCCCTGGATGCCGCTCGGGGAGCTGGCCGAGGAGGATCTGACCGGGGTGCTCTCGGCGACCCGGGCGCTGATGCTCGCCGCGGTGGGCGGGGCCGGACGCCCCGGCCGCGTCTACCGGCGCCCCGGCCGCCGCTGCCCGCGCTGCGGCGCGACGATCGCATCGGCGCCTCAGGGCGACGAGGCCCGGACCACCTACTGGTGTCCGGGGTGCCAGGGGCGCGAGCGCGCCTCCCCGCCGAGGACCCCGCCGGGCCCGTCTCCCCCGCATCGGCGATAATCGGCCCGTGAAGGCCGGCGAGGAGAGTGCCGTCGAGCTCCTGAGGGCGGTGCCCCTCTTCTCGGACCTCGACCCGGGCGAGCTGGCCCGCTTCTCGCGGGTTGCCGTGGCCCGCGCCTTCCCGGAGGGGTCCCGCGTCTTCCGCGAGGGCGATCCCTCCGACGCCTGCTACATCGTTCGCTCCGGGCGGCTGCGGGTGACCCGGGAGCATCCCGACGGCAGGGCGATCACCCTCGCCAACCTCGGCCCCGGGGACATCTTCGGCGAGCTGGCGATGCTCGACGGGGAGCTGCGCTCGGCGAGCGTCGAGGCCCTGGAGGCCAGCGAGCTGCTCGCACTCCCCGCGGCCGACGTCCGCGGATTGCTCGCCCGCAACCCCGACACGACGGTGAAGCTGGTCGGCGCCCTGGTCAGGCGGCTGCGGGCGGCCAACGAGCGGATCGCCCGCCAGTCCTTCCAGACCGTCCCCGGCCGGGTCGCCGGCGTCCTCTCCCAGCTCGTCGCCGAGGAGAGCCCCCGCTCGGAGGCGAGCGAGGTGACGATCCGCATGAACCAGGTCGACCTCGCCCAGCTCGCCGGCACCTCCAGGGAGAGCGTCAGCCGCTTCCTGGCCGACCTCGAGCGGGCAGGCGTCGTGCGCTGCGGGCGCGGCCGGGTCACCGTCCTGGAGCCGGCCAAGCTGCGCAACTACATCTTCTGAGCCCGGTGTCCTCCTACGAAGAGCTGAGGCGGCGCATGGTGGACCGCCAGCTCCGCGACCGGGGGATCTCCGACGAGCGGGTGCTGGCGGCGATGGGGGAGGTGCCCCGCGAGCTGTTCGTCGGTGAGCGGGATCGCGACCTCGCCTACGCCGACCAGGCGCTGGCGATCGGGGAGGGTCAGACGATCTCCCAGCCATGGATCGTCGCGGCCATCTGCCAGGCGCTGGAGCTCGAGGGTGGCGAGCGCGTCCTGGAGATCGGGACCGGCTCGGGGTACTCGGCCTGCGTGCTCGCCCGGCTCGGCGCCGAGGTGGTGACCATCGAGCGGCTCCCCGGCCTCGCCGCCTCGGCGGAGAAGGCGCTCCGGGAGTGCGGCGCCGAGGGGGTGGAGGTGGTGGTTGCGGACGGCAGCCTGGGCCTGCCCGAGCGGGCCCCCTACGACGGTATCGCCGTGCACGCCGCCGCCCCGGCGCCGCCCCCGGCTCTGCTCGCCCAGCTCGCCGAGGACGGCCGCCTGGTCGTCCCGGTCTCCTCCGACGGAGCCGACATGCTCACCGTCTACCGGCGCCGCGGCGAGGAGTTCGACAGCGAGGTGATCGGGCCCTGCCGGTTCGTGCCGCTGATCGGGGAGGAGGGGTTCTAGCTACTGGACCTCGACGTCCTTTCCGGGGCCGCCGTTCAGCCTGTCCCTGCCGCCGCCCCCGATCAGCCGGTCCGGGCCGCCGAGACCCCGGAGGTAGTCGTTCCCGGCCCTCCCGAGGATCGAGTTCGCCGAGCCGTCCCCGACCAGGGTGTCCGCCCCGGGGGAGCCCTCCAGCGCCTCGACAGTGCCCTCGATGCGGCCGGGGTCGCAGGAGCCGCCGGCCCGCGACACGGCGCCGCCGATCCGGGCCCTGACGCCGGCGCTGAAGCGCTCGAAGGAGGCGCTGTCGTGGCCGGGCCCGCCGTCGTAGACGTCCCCGTCGCAGGGGTCGCCGCCCACCAGGAGGTCCGAGCCGGGCCCCCCGAGGAGGGTGCTGCGGCCGCTGTTGACGGGAAGCGGGATATCGGTGCGGGCGCCGATCAGGCCGTCGTTGCCCGGGCCGCCGACGAGCCGGTCGGCATCGCTGTCGTCCCCGGCCTCGATGATGTCGCTGCCGGGGCCGCCGATGAGGTCGTCGGGGCCGCGGCCTCCGTCGATCCGCACCTGCACGCCCGGGGGCACCGCGGAGCCGATCGCCACCCGGTCGGCGCCGCCCGCCGCATCGATCAGGACGAAGCGCACGTCCCCGCTGCAGCGGGCGACCAGCGGGCCCGCGGTCTGGGTGACCGGCTCGCAACCCTCGATGCTCGAGTAGGGGATCCCGGCGGCGCTTCCGACCAGGAACCTGGAGCCGTCGAAGCCGACCGTGATCTCGTCCGCGCCGGAGCCCCCGTGCACGCTCAGCGTGGCGCTGCCGTCGATGCTGCGGTTCCGCACCACCGAGGGCCCGCCCCCTCCGGGCTCCGAGCCGCATGAGTCCAGGACCTTGCCGCCGCTGCACTTGGCGCCTCCGGGGCCCCCGAAGAGCTCGTCGCCCCCGCCGCGGCCGTTCAGCTCGTCGTAGCCGGCGCCCCCGTCGATGCGGTTCGGCCCGCCGTCGCCGGAGAGCTGGTCGGGGTAGGCGGAGCCGATCAGGTCCTCGACGCCGGGGCCGAGGGTGTCGCGGCCGTCCCCGTAGGCGGTTCCCCGGGCGAGGTCCGCCTGCACCGCCTCCGCCGAGGAGGAGAAGCTCGCGATGTCCCGGGCGCCGGCCCCGCCGTCGATCCTGTCGAAGCCCAGGTCGCCCCGCACCAGGTCCCCGTCTCCGCCGCCTCCCTCGACCCGGTCGGTGCCGAGGTTGCCGATGACCGTGTCGCTCCCGCCCCCGCCGTCCAGGTTGTCGTCGCCGAGCCCCCCGTCGATGTAGTCGCTCCCGCCCCCGCCCTCGGCGGGGTCGTTGCCCTGGTCGCCGTAGATCCGATCCTCGCCCCCGCCGCCGTCGAGCCGGCGCTCGGTCGCCCGGCCGCCGCGCAGCGTGTCGTTCCCGCTGCCCCCGGCGAGTGTGTCCGGTCCCCTGGCCCCCGAGAGCGAGTCGTCCCCGGCGCCTCCGTAGAGGCGGTCGGGTCCCTTCGCGCCCTCCATGGTGTCGTCACCCCCGCCGCCGTAGAGGCCGTCGCCGCCCTTGAACCCCGAGAGCAGGTCCCTCCCGGCCCCGCCGTCCAGGCGGTCGCTGCCGGTCCCGCCGTAGAGCCGGTCGGCCCCGCCGCCGCCGTAGAGCGAGTCGAAGCCGCGCCCGCCCTTGATCCGATCGTTCCCCGGGCCGCCGCAGATCGTGTCGTTTCCGTTCGCGCCGCCGGTGATCCGGTCATCGCCGGCGCCCCCCGAGATCACGTCGCTGGCCCGCCGCCCGACTATGACGTCGTCGCCGGGAGTGCCGGCGATCGTCACCCGCTTGCCCCCGCAAAAGAGCGCCGCCTGGGCCGGGCCCGGGAGGACGGGCGCCAGCGCCAGCGCGCAGAACAGCGCGGCGAGCATCGTCGCCGGGCGGCTGAGACCTGGTGCGGGCATTCCCTATCGGTATCGGCCGCGGCGCGAGGCTGGGGAAGGAGTTCGGACATGCGTCCAGCGCCCCGCGGCACGCCGCCGAGTCCCTCCGCGGAATCCCGCCCGGTCCCCGCGCATCCCCGCCCGGCGCCCCGCGCCTCCCCGGTCGGGTACTCTCGCAGCGCCATGGGCGGCGGCTTCTACGTGCTCAACTTCTACTCGACGCTCTTCGTCGACCAGCTCAAGCGCGGTCGCAAGACCGCGACGATCAGGCTCGGCGACAAGAGCGGCAAGTACGAGCGTGGCCAGGTGGTCTGGGTCACGGTCGGGTTCCGCCACTCCCAGCGCGAGAAGATCTTCGCGGCGGTGATCGACGACGTCGAGGTGAAGCGGATCTCCGAGCTCTCGCCGCGCGACATCGAGCACGACAACCCCGAGTTCCGCCGGCTCGAGGAGACGATCCACTTCCTCGAGCAGATCTACGGGCGCGAGGTACGCGAAGGCGACCTGGTCACGGTGATCCGCTTCTCCCAGATCGTCGAGCCGGCGGCCCCGCACTTCGGCAACGGCGAGACCCCCTCGCGCAACTGAACCGTGATCCCGGGCGGCTCCTAGGACGGCGATGGCCTCCTACCGGTTCCTCACCACCTGGCTGCTCGACTCCCCGCGCGAGCCGGTCTGGGACGCGATCTTCGACCAGGAGAGCTGGCCGCAGTGGTGGCAGGGGGTGCGCTCGGCCGAGGAGCTCAGGGCCGGGGCGCCCGACGGGGTCGGGACCGTCTCGAGGCTGGTCTGGCGCAGCCGGCTCCCCTACGACCTCGCCTTCGAGGTGACCACCCGCACGGTCCACTCGCCCCACCTGATGATCGGCGACGCGGTCGGCGAGCTGACCGGCACCGGCACCTGGCGGCTCTTCGAGCAGGAGGGCGTGACGGCTGTCCTCTACGACTGGGACGTCCACACCACCAAGGCCTGGATGAACGTCCTCACCCCCGTGGCCCGCCCCTTCTTCGAGTGGAACCACGACTGGGTGATGCGGAGGGGCGGGGAGGGAATCGCCGCCCTGCTCGGCTGCCGGCTGCTGGCCGCCGGCTGATCGGCGGCCGGTTGCGGCCGGGCTAGGATTCCCCGATGCCAGGAAGGGGAACCCGGGTTCGCCCGCCGGGCCGGTCCCTGCCGGCCCTGGCGGCGGTGTGCGTGCTCGTCGCGGCGGCGATCGCGGCCGGCGAGTCGAGCCTCGGCTCGGCCCCGCACCTCTCCGCGCACGGTGGCTCCGCGGCGATCGCGGCGCAGCGGGGGGGCGGCGTGGTCTTCGGCGCCCCCACCCTCTATCCCCGTTTCGACCCGGCTCGCCGCCACTACGTGGCCCGCTGCGGCGGCGGGTCGCTGGAGGTGACGGGGCGGGCGGGCGGCGGCTCGAGGATCGCCGTCGGTCCCTCGCGCCCGAGGTCGGGGCGCTTCAGGGTCCGGGTCCCGGTCTCCCCGGGCCGCGATTTCGCCGTCCGCGTGAGCGGCCGCGGCTCGGGCACCTACCGGGTGCGCTGCCTGCCGGACGGCTTCCCGGACTGGTCCTTCCGGCGCTTCCGCCGCAGCGGCCGCGGGATGTTCATGGTCAGCGTCAACGGCTCCGGCTCGCGGGGCCCGAGGCCCTGGGTGATCGTCTTCGACCAGGGCGGGACCCCCCGCTGGTGGTTCAGCCCGCCCACCCGGACGCTGTGGGCGGAGGTGCTGCGCAACGGCACCGTGACCTGGCCCCGCGCCTTCGGCGACGGCTACGGGATCAACCCCCGCTCCGGCCACGAGGTCCGCACCCTCTCGGGGAAGCTGATCAGGATCCTCCGCACCAGGGGCTCGGTGACCGATGGCCACGAGTACCAGCCGCTGCCCAACGGCGATGTGCTGCTGGACACCTACGACCCCCAGGGCGGGGTGGACCTGCACCGCTTCGGGACGACCAGGCACGGACCCCGCCGCGGCTCGGTCGTCTTCGCGGAGGTGCAGGAGGTCGCTCCCTCCGGCCGGGTGGTCTGGCGGTGGAACTCCCGCCGCCACATCTCGCTCGCCGAGACCGGGCGCTGGTGGCACAACGTGCTGGGGAACCCCCATCCCGGCCCCCGCGGCGTTCCCACCTTCGACCCCGTGCACATCAACACGATCGAGCCCTGGGGCCATCACCGGCTGGTGATCGCCACCCGCCACACCGATGCCGTGTTCGGGCTGGATCGCCGCAGCGGCCGCATCCTCTGGAAGCTGGGCGGCACCCGGACGCCGCGTTCGCTGCGCTTCGTCGGCGATCCCCACCCGGCCCGGGAGCTGTTCGGGGGCCCCCACGACGCCCGGATCGATTCCCGGATGAACCTCAGCGTCTACGACGACGCCACCCACCGGCCCCGCCCGCCGCGGCTGGCCCGCTACCACCTGAACCTGCGCCGTCGCACCGCCACCTTCCTGGGCCAGCTCACCGACCCCGAGGTCACCCGCAGCCACTGCTGCGGCTCGGCCCGGCCCTTCGCCGGCGGCTGGCTGGTGGACTGGGGCGACAACCCGCTGCTCACCGGCTTCGACCGCCGCGGCAGGATCGCCTTCCGCCTGAGGCTGCCGAAGTCCACCTACCGGGCGGCCCCGGTACCGGCGAGCATCTCCCCTGCCCGCCTCGACCGCGGGCTGGAGCGCATGGAGGGCGGGCGCTGAGCGCGCCGCGGCAGGAGGGCGGGGCACTGGGCGCGCCGGGGAAGGAGCGCTCTCGGCGCTCTCGGCCGGCTCGGCGGCCCGGGATGTATCTGAGTCGCCTCGGCGCAGATCTGACTTGAAATCCGCGAGGCGCCGGCTATCCTTGGCAGCGCTTTGGCACTCCCCCGTGTAGAGTGCCAGGGGCCTGGACCGGCAAGGGCATTCCCCGCACGGCGTCAGGCCGCAGACACTGCACTTCAAGACCGAACGGAGGTAGACCGGATGAAGCTGAAGCCCCTCGGGGACCGGCTGATCGTCAAGCCGATCGACGAGGAGGAGACGACCGCGAGCGGGATCGTCCTCCCCGACACGGCCAAGGAGAAGCCACAGAAGGGCAAGGTGGTCGCCGTCGGCGACGGCGCCCTCAACGAGGATGGCTCGCGCCGCCCGCTGGACGTCAGCGACGGCGACGAGGTCCTCTACTCGAAGTACGGCGGCACCGAGATCACCGTCGAGGACGAGGACCTGCTGGTCCTGCGCGAGTCCGACGTCCTCGCCAAGGTCGCCTGATGAACGCCGGGCCGGCGCGGTGCTAGCGCCGGCGGAGGCATGTCAGGCGGCGAAGCCGCCACAAGTCATTCAGATCTAGGAGGAACCAGAAGAGATGGCTCACAAGGAGCTGAAGTACAACGAGGAGGCGCGCAAGGCCCTCCAGGACGGCGTCGACTCCGTCGCCAACGCCGTCAAGGTCACGCTCGGCCCCAAGGGCCGCTACGTGGTCCTCGACAAGAAGTTCGGGGCGCCGACAATCACCAACGACGGCGTCACCATCGCCCGCGAGATCGAGGTCGAGGACGTCTTCGAGAACCAGGGCGCCCAGCTGGTCCGCGAGGTCGCCACGGCGACCAACGACGTGGCCGGCGACGGCACCACGACCGCGACCCTGCTGGCCCAGATCATCGTCCACCAGGGGCTGAAGAACGTCGCGGCCGGCGCCAACCCGCTGGCCCTGCGGCGCGGGATCGAGAAGGCTGTCGAGCAGGTCGTCGACAACCTCCGCGACAAGCAGTCCAAGGAGGTCTCGGGCAAGGGGCAGATCTCCCGCGTCGCCGCGATCTCCGCGGCTGACGAGGAGATCGGCGACGTGATCGCCGACGCCATCGAGAAGGTCGGCAAGGACGGCGTGGTCAACGTCGAGGAGGGCCAGACCTTCGGCATGGAGCTGGAGTTCACCGAGGGGATGCAGTTCGACAAGGGCTACATCTCGCCGTACATGGTCACCGACCAGGACCGCATGGAGGCGGTGCTGGAGGAGCCCTACGTCCTGATCGCCAACCAGAAGATCGGCTCGGTGCGCGACGTGCTGCCGGTCCTCGAGCAGGTGATGCAGGGCGGCAAGCCGCTGGTGATCGTCGCCGAGGACGTCGAGGGCGAGTCCCTCGCGACGCTCGTCGTCAACAAGCTCCGCGGCACCTTCACCGGCGTCGCGGTCAAGGCGCCGGGCTTCGGCGACCGCCGCAAGCGGATGCTCGAGGACATCGGCATCCTCACCGGCGGCGAGGTGATCACCGAGGAGATGGGGCTGAAGCTGGAGAACACCCAGCTCTCCCAGCTCGGCAAGGCGCGCCGCGTCGTCGTCTCCAAGGACACGACGACGATCATCGACGGCGCCGGCGATGGCGAGGACATCAAGGGCCGGATCAAGCAGATCAAGCAGGAGATCGAGAACACCGACTCCGACTTCGATCGCGAGAAGCTCCAGGAGCGCCTCGCCAAGCTGGCCGGCGGTGTCGCGGTGGTCAAGGTCGGCGCCGCCACCGAGACCGAGATGAAGGAGAAGAAGCACCGCGTCGAGGACGCCCTGCAGGCGACCCGCGCAGCGCTCGAGGAGGGTGTCGTCCCCGGTGGCGGCGTGGCCCTGCTCAACGCCCAGGACGCGGTTGACCTCGATTCCTTCGAGGACGCCGACGAGCAGACCGGCGCACGGATCATCCACCGCGCGCTGGAGGAGCCGGTCCGCCAGATCGCCGAGAACAGCGGCCTGGAGGGCTCGGTGGTCGTCAACAAGGTCCGCGACCTGAAGGCCGGTGAGGGCCTCAACGCCGCGACCGGCGAGTACGGCGACCTGATCAAGGACGGTGTCATCGACCCGACCATGGTCACCCGCTCGGCGCTGCAGAACGCGGCCTCGATCGCCAAGAACATCCTCACCACCGAGGCGATCGTCGCCGAGCCGCCCGAGAAGGAGCCGGCGATGCCCGGCGGCGGCATGCCCGACATGGGCGGGATGATGTAGCGACCCCCACCTGCAGCCGGCGCCCGCCACGTTGTGGCCCGCGCCGGCGGTCTGTCATCCTCGCCTCAACAGGCGAGTGTGCGCGAGAGCCCGGGCGAAGGCCCGGGCTCTCCACGTTCCCGCCCGCATCCGCCCCCCCCGCCGGCGAGAGTGAAGTTAAGCATCGATGCGCTGGTTTTCTTCACTCTCGCCGGCGGCCGCGGGGGCTCGGGGGGTGCGGGCGGCCGCGGGGGCTCGGGGGGTGCGGGCGGCCGCGGGGGCTCGGGGGGTGCCGGCGGCCGCGGGGGCTCAGCCGGTCGCCAGCACCTCGGCCATGCGGCGCGGGTGGACGCCGAGCGCTTCGAGGTCGGCGGTGCCGCGCTCGCTGAGCATCGAGACTTCCATCAGCTCGGCTTCCTCCCAGGTCGCGAAGACCGCCTCCCCGAAGATGCGCCGCAGGCCGAGCAGGCCCCACCGCACGATGGGGAGGGGGACGTGCACCAGGGGACGCGGGCGCCCCGCAAGGCGGCTGACCAGGGCCGACATCTCGTCATAGCTCAGCGCCTCGGGGCCGGCAAGCTCGTAGCGGGGGCGGAGCGGACCCTCCAGGGCGGCGGCCACGGCCGAGGCGGCATCGTGCGACCAGACCGGCTCGAAGCGGGCCCTCCCCGACCCGGCCACCGGCATCACGGGCAGGAAGGAGAAGCGCCGCAGCAGCGTGATCCAGGGGTCGGAGTGGTCGTAGACGATCGACGGCGCGAAGACCGAGGTCTCCAGCGGCGAGCCGCGCACCGCCTCCTCGGCGAGGGCCTTGGCGCGGAAGAAGCGGGTGCGCTGGGCGCGCCCGGCGTTGAGCGCGGAGAAGAACACGAACCTCTCCACGCCGGCCTTCTCGGCTGCCCGCAGCAGGCGCACGGTGGCCAGGCCGTTGAGCTCCTCGATCCGGTGGGGAGGCTGATCGCGGATCGTCGCGGCAAGGTGAACCACCGTATCCACGCCCCTCAACGCCTGGCGCAGCCGGTAGGGGTCGGAGAGCTCCCCGAGGTCGCCCAGGGTGATCTGCACATCGACCCTCGCGGGCCCGAGCCTCCTGGGCTCGCGGACCAGGCAGCGGATCCCGGCCTCGCGCTGCAGCAGGACCGGCAGCAGGCGGCGCCCGATCCCGCCGGTGGCGCCGGTCAGCAGCAGCATCGGCGCAGCGGGAGGAGCGGGTCTGGGGTCATCGCCGGCATCGCGTAGGCGAAACCCTAGCCCGGCGGAGCACGCGGCTCCCGCTGCCCATCCCCTAAAATGCCCGGCTCGCCTCCGGGCCTACCCGGCCCGAGCCCCCAGACCCTCCCCAGCGACCAAAGAGATCCAGGAGAACGCCTCCAATGACCTATGTCATCGCAGAGCCGTGCATCGGCGAGAAGGACAACTCTTGCGTCGAGGTCTGTCCCGTCGACTGCATCCACCCGACCCCGGACGAAGCCGACTACGAGGACGAGCAGCAGCTCTACATCGACCCCGACGAGTGCATCGACTGCGACGCCTGTGTCGAGGCATGCCCCGTGGACGCCTGCTACGCCGAGGACCAGCTCCCGCCCGAGTGGGCCAAGTACTCGGAGGTCAACGCCGAGTACTACAAGCGCCGCGGCTGACCCCCCGGGGACTTCGCAGGCGCCGCGGCTGAGCCCCCGGGCACTCCGCAAGCGCCGCGGCTGAGCCCCCGGGCACTTCGCAGGCGCCGCGGCCCGGCCCCCGGGGCATTCCGCAAGCGCCGCGGCCGGGCCGCCGCAGCGCCCTACTGGATGACCGGAAGCTCCGTGCCGCTCAGCGGCGGCGGCTCGGCGGCGACCGGGGTCGCCTGAAGCACCGGCAGCTCCTGCGGCGTGGCGGCGACGATGCCGCGCGCGGCCTGGCGGATCGCCTGCGAAGCGGGGTCGTCGGGGTCGGCGGTGACCAGCGGGACGCCGTGGTCGGCGTGCTCGCGCAGAGCCTCGGATAGGGGCACCTTTCCGAGCAGGGGGACGTCGAGCTCGTCGGCGAGGATCTGGCCCCCGCCCTCGCCGAAGATCGCCACCCGCTCGCCCTGCGGGGTGGTGTAGCCGGACATGTTCTCGATCACCCCGAGCACCTCGAGGTCGACCTTGGCGGCCATCTCCGCCGAGCGGCGCGCCACCGACTGGGCCGCGGGCTGCGGGGTGGTGACGATCGCCACCCTGGCCTGGGGGAGGAGCTGGGCGAGCGTCATCGAGACGTCGCCGGTGCCCGGAGGGAGGTCCAGCAGAAGGTACTCGAGGTCGCCCCAGGCGACGTCCTCGAGGAACTGCTGGATGGCCTTGTGGAGCATCGGCCCCCGCCAGACGACCGCGGCGTTCTCCTCCACGAAGAAGCCGATCGACATCACCTTGACGCCGGCGGGGGTCTCCAGGGGGACGATCCTGCGCTCGGCGTTCACCTCGGGGCGCTCGTTGACCCCGAGCATGCGCGGGATCGAGTAGCCGTAGACGTCGCAATCCAGCGCTCCGCAGGAATGCCCCTCGGCCTGCAGCGCGGCGGCCAGGTTCGCGGTCATCGTGGACTTGCCGACCCCGCCCTTGCCCGAGGCCACGCAGATCACGTTCTTGACCGCGGCGAGGGCGCCCTCCGGGAGCTGACCGCGGCCCAGCGCCTGCTGGAGATTCCCCCTCTCCTCCTCGCTGAGGACGTCGAACCCCACCTCGACCTCGGTCACCCCGTCCAGCGAGGAGACCTGCTGGACGACGGCCTGCTGGAAATGCGAGCGGATCGGGCAGCCCGGCGTGGTCAGCGAGACCACCACCTCGACGCGGCCGCCGTCGCGCATCTCGATCGAGCGGACCATCCCCAGCTCGACGATCGATCGGCGGAGCTCGGGGTCGATCACGGCCCTGAGCTGCTCGGTGACCTGCTCCTTGGTCGGCATGCGCACATTGTCTCAGAGTGCGATCGCCGGCCGGGGGCAGGCAGGGCCGCCGCGGCCGGATGTGGGGGCACACGGGGCCGGGTCGTGGATCGGGGGCAGGCGGGGCCGCCGGCCGGGCCGCCGGTCGGATGTGGGGGCACACGGGGCCGGGGCGTGGATCGGGGGGGAGAGACCGGGCCGGCCGCGGCTTGGGCCTGCATGGAGCTGAGGCGAAGGCGGAGGGCGGTTCTGGCGGCGGCCGCCGCCGCCGCGCTGGCGGCGCTCCTGGCGCTGGCGGCGCCGCCGGCCGCGAGCGCCGGCAAGTACGGCGTCGTGCAGTGCGGCTGGCGGGTCGGATCCGAGGCGGAGTTCTCGACGAACGCCGCCCCGGGGAAGTTCCGGCCCGATTCCCTCTGCGTCCCTCCGGCCGGCGGCGATCCCTTCGAGCTGGCCCACCTGAAGAGCTTCGCGGTGCCCGCCGGGGGCACGGTGTCCGGCGGCCGCCTCGCGCTGTGGCGCTGGACTGCGCCACCCGGCACCGCGATGGTCAACGTCCGTGGTTCCTGGTGGCACGCGCTCCACGACGGCTTCCGCCACCGCCTCGGCACCGCCGCCGCCGGCTTCGAGCCGTTCGCCGAGGCGGATTCCACCGCGACCGCCCCGTCGGCGTTCGCCGCCGGCTTCGATCCTCCCAGACGGACATTCGAGAGCCGCCTGCTGTGCGCCCGCCCCGAGGACCGTCACTGCGCGCTGGACCCGAGCTCCTTCTCGGCGGTGCGTGCCCTGACCCTCACCCTCTCGGACCCCAGCGACCCCCGACCCTCGCTCGGGGGCCCGCTGCTTTCCGGAGGCTGGCACCGGGGGACGGGGGAGCTCGATCTCGGGGCAGCCGACACCGGCTCGGGGCTGAGCGGCCTGCGCATCGAGATGGACGGGGCCCCGGCGATCGAGCGGCAGGTTCGGTGCTCGCAGATGCAGGTTGGGGGCGAGCGAAGGGCGACCCGGATGGCGCCCTGCCCCGGGCGCCAGCGCTCGCCCGCGACGGTCGATACCGCGAGCCTGCGCGACGGAGCGCATTCCCTGCGGGCCTGCGCGGAGGACTTCTCCGGCAACAGCGCCTGCACCGCCGCCCGCCAGGCACTCACCGACAACACCGCGCCGGCCGCTCCGCGCGGCCTCGGCGTGGTCGGCGGGGAGGGGTGGCGCGCCCGCAACGGCTTCGCCGTGCGCTGGGTCAACCCCCAGCAGGCACCCGGTGCTCCGATAGCCGGGGCCGGCTACCGGGTCGCCGGGCCGGGCACCCGCCCATCCGCGTCGGCGCGGGCCAGCGGCGACGGGATCGACTCGCTCTCGGGCATCGAGGTGCCGCGTCCCGGGGCCTTCGAGCTTTCCGTGTGGCTGCGCGACGCCGCCGGCAACGAGGATCCCGCCGCGGCAGCCACCGTGCCCCTGCTCTTCGACGACGTGGCGCCCCGGATCCGCATCGTCTCGCCGCGGGCGCGGGGGGGCAGGATCGAGGCCCGCCTCTCGGACGCCGACTCGGGGCTCGCCTCGGGCCGGATCATGCTGCGGACCGCAGGCGCCGGGCACCGGGCGGGGCGGGCCGCAGGCGCCGGGCACCGGGCGGATCGGACCGCAGGCGCCGGGCGCTGGACCGAGCTGCCCACCGCGCCGGTCGCCAGGGGCGCCCGGCGGGCCGAGCTGGTGGCCCGCCTGGATTTCTCGGGGCTGCGCCCGGGCCGCTACCGGCTCCGGGCCGAGGCCGGCGACCTGGCCGGCAACCGCTCGGCCTCCGGTCGCACCGAGGACGGCCGGCCGGCGATCCTCCTCGTGCCGCTCCTGCGGCCGGGGGTCAGCTTCCGGGCCTCGCCGCCGCGCCTTCGCAACGGCGAGGCGGTGAGGCTGAGCGGCCGCGTCGCTGTTCCGGGCGGACCCTCCCGGGGCGGGAAGCTCGTCGTGATCCAGTACCTGGAGAGCTCGAGCGGCTCCTGGCGCTCGGTGCTTCTCACCCGCACCCGGCCCGGGGGCGGCTACCGGGCCACCTACCGCTTCCGCTACGTGACCGGCCTGGCGCGGATCCGGATGCGGGCGCTGCTCCCGACCGAGCGGGGCTGGCCCTACGCCCGGACCGCCTCCCGGCCCCGCACGCTGACCGTGCGCGGCTGAGCGCTCAGGGCCTCGGGAACCGCGAGGCCCGGGGAGGGAAGCGTCGCGAGTCCAGCGCGTGCCTGAGCACCGCCCGGCCGCGCGGGAAGTTCTGGATCCTGAAGGGGTTGCGGGTCCCGAAGTCCTGGTAGTAGACGAGCATCCGGGTCGCACGGTGGGCCCGGACCCAGCGCAGCAGGTGCCGCAGGAAGGCGGGGTCGTCCTCGCCCCACAGCCCGAACTCGGTGATCGCGAACGGCTTGCCCCGTGCGAAGCGGTGGTAGAAGCGGCTCATCGCCGCGAAGTCCCCGTAGCGCGAGTAGATGTCGGTCCCGACCCAGTCGACGTAGCGCTTGCCCGGGAAGTAGGCGGCCGCGCCGTTGCCGCGCACCGCCGGGGACCCGTTCGGCTGAGGGCTCCAGATCACCGAAACCGGGGCCCTCGGCAGGAGCCGGGGCTCGGGCCCGGACTTGCGCCTGATCGGGGGCAGGTGGAGCCGGCGAAGCCGCCTGTCGAGCACCGTGCGCCGCGCCCCGCCGTGCAGGATCAGGTACATCCGGCGGAAGGCCTGTCTGTACCAGCGGGTCGAGTGGGCGGCACCGTTGGCCGAACCGTTGCAGCGGGTCGCGGTGTAGGGGTTGAGGCACCGGTTCGGCTCGCCAAGGGGGCGGATGTAGGCCGGCATCGCGTGGGCGGCGAAGCTGCGGTTGAGCCGCAGCAGGTAGTCGTCGCCCCGGCCGCGGGCGATTGCCCTGGGCGTGATCACCTCGTGGCGGTCCTTTCCTGCGGCGGTGGAGATGTGCAGCATCGGGCGGGCGTGGACCTGCTCCCAGCGGGGAAGGGAGATGTGGACCGAGTTGCCGTAGGGGTGGTAGGTCTCGATCACGGCCGGGTGGGCGCCGACCGCGTTGGCGAAGTCCTCGAACCCGGCGGCCTCGCCGGTGTCGGTGACGCCGAAGAAGGCCTTCCCCCGCGGCGGCAGGTTCTCGGCCGCCCTGCGGTGCCTCTCCGCGTGGCCGGCCGCGTCTGCGGCGCCGGAGGCGATCAGGCCCCCCGCCAGGCAGGCGATGGCGACCGTGGCAGCCACCGGCAGCTTGGGGCAGGCTCTTCCCATCGTGAGGGCATCGGCAGCGGCGGGAAAAGCATGAGCCGGCCGGAGTTGCGCTCGGCAGACGGTTCCCGGCGGCGGGCGGCTTGGCGCGGGGAGCCGGCTCGGCGGCGGCGGCGGGCGGCTTGGCGCAGGGAGCCGGCTCAGCGGCCCAGGCCGCCGGTCTGCGGCTTGGGGTGCGGCGCGTGCGGAGCCAGGCCGGGGAACCGCGGCGAGGAGATCCGCCTGCGCATCACCGTCAGGCTCGCCGGGAAGTTCTGGATCCTGAACGGGTTGGCGGAGCCGAAGTCCTGGTAATAGACGAGCATGCGGGTGTGCCGGTGGGAGCGCGCGAAGCGGAAGACCCGCCGCACGAAGGAGGGGCGGTCGGCCCCCCACAGCCCCCACTCGGTGAGCGCGAAAGGCTTGCCCAGGCGTTTGGCGAAGCGGCGGTAGAAGCGCGCCAGGTCCGCCCACCGGCCGTAGCGCGAGTAGAAGTCCGTGCCGACCCAGTCGGTGTAGCGCGAGCCCGGGAAGTAATGGGCCGGGCGGTTGATCGCGACCGACGGCGAGCCCGCCGAGAGCGGGCTCCAGATCACCGCCACCGGGGCCCTGGGAAGCTCTCGCGGCTCCCGCCCTCCGTCGCGGCGGATCCCGGGAAGCCCGAGGCGCTCGAGCCGCCGGTTGATCTCGTAGCGGCGCTCCCCGCCGTGGAGGAGGAGGTAGATGCGCCGGAAGGCCCGGCGGTACCACTTGGGGGAGTAGCGGGAGGGCCGCCGGTTGCCGGCGCAGTCCACCCCCGCGTAGGCGTTGAGGCAGCGGTTGGGCTCGCCGAGGGGCCGCACGTAGGCGGGGAACCCGTGGCGGGCGAAGCTGCGGTTGAGCCGCAGCAGGTACTCGTCCCCCTTGCCCAGCGCGATCCCTCTCGGGGTGATCACCTCGTGGCCGTCTCCCTCGACGGTGGAGATGTGCAGGATGGGGCGGGCGCGGACGGCCTCCCAGCGGGGGATCGCCTGGTGGAGGCTGTTGCCCCAGGGGTGGTAGGTCTCGATCAGAGCCGGGTGCTTGCCGACCGCCCCGGCGAAGGAGCGGAAGCCGGCCACCTCGCCCGTGTCGGTGACGCCGAGGTAGGCCTCGGTGGCCGGCGGCTCGAAGCTGCGCGCGGTCGCCGCCGCGGCGGCGACCAGGCAGAGCAGAGCAGCGCAGGCCGCCACGCCGAGCCGGAGCGGCGCGCGGTTTCGCCCCCGGTCGGGGGTACGGGGATGTCTCCCACCGGGCTGGTCGGACATAAGAAAAGCCAACGCGTCCCCGCCGGGACGGTTGCGGGTCGCCACACTATGAATGAGGAGATGCCCGCACGCAAGATCCTTCCCAAATGGATAAATCCCTTCGGCGAGGGTGCGCAGGATCGCGACACCGCGCCGGAGCCCCCGCCTGCTCCGGAAGCGGGCGGGACGGATTTCGGGGTCCCGGGCCCGGCCGGTGCCGAGGACCTCGATCCGTTCGAGTCCCTGGTCGCCGACGCAATGGACCGGCTCCCCGAGGAGTTCCAACGGGTCCTCGAGAGCGTGCCGGTGATCGTCTCGGACCTCGGGTCGCAGGCCGGGGCCTACGGGCACTACTTCGGCGACGGGGTCGCGCGGGAGCGCTACGAGGACCGGATCGTGATCTACCGCGACACCCTCGAGCGGGACTTCGGCCACGACCGCCGGCTGCTGGCCGCCCAGGTGGAGCGGACGCTTCGCCACGAGCTGGCCCACCACCTCGGCTGGGGCGAGCGGGGGGTCGGCGAGCTGGGCCTGTAGGGTTGCCGCGATGTCCGCCGCGGTCATCCACACCGGCGCCGGCGCCGTCACGGTCGAGCTCTTCGACGACGACGCCCCCAAGACCGTCGAGAACTTCCGCACGCTCTCGGCCGACGGCTTCTACGACGGGCTGGTCTTCCACCGGGTGATCAAGGACTTCATGATCCAGGGCGGCTGCCCGCAGGGGACCGGGACCGGCGGGCCCGGCTACACCTTCGAGGACGAGTTCAACGAGCACAAGGTGGTCCGGGGAGCGCTGGCGATGGCAAACGCGGGTCCCAACACCAACGGCTCCCAGTTCTTCATCGTCACCACCGACGCGGCGCCCTGGCTGGACGGAAAGCACACCGTCTTCGGCCGGATCACCGACGGCATGGACGTCGTCGACGCGATCGAGGCGACCGAGACGGACGCCTCGGATCGCCCGCTCGAGCCCCAGGGCATCGAGCGCGTGGAGCTGCTCGACTGAGCCCCGATGCTCAGGGTCGCCGGCCTCGCGCTTCTCGCCGGCGGCCTGCTCAGCCTGGGCCTTGACGCGCTGGGCGCTCCCGAGGCGCTGCTGCGTTTCCTCTACGGCACCCTGCTCGGCGGCCTCGACGTCCCCGACGACCCCCCCGCGGCCACGGTCACCCTGGTCCGCGACTTCGCGATCGTCGCCGGGGTGGCGGAGCTGGTCGCGGGAACCGTGATGGTGACGCTCTCCTTCCGCTCGCCGCCGCAGGGCTGATCGCCCCTCCCCGGCCGGCCCCGCGGTCGCTTGCGGGACCTCTCCGGGGCGCGAGAGCTAGCGGAGAAGCGTCGCCACCGCCTCGTCGAAGAGGCGAGTGTGCAGGTCGACGTCCTCCACGGTCGTCGAGGGCGAGATCAGCGCCATGTTGTGGAAGGGGGTGAGCAGGATGCCCCGGTTGAGGGCGTGCAGGTGGAGGTAGCGCTCGAGCTGGGGGTCGGCGGCCGCGTGCGCCTGGGAGCCGTTGCGGGCCGGCTCGGCCTCGAAGCGGTACTCCGCGCGGCACCCGAGCTGGGTTACGTTCCAGGGCACGTCGTGGCGCGCCGCGACCTCGCGCACCCCTTCGCTGAAGCGGGCCGCCAGCGGGATCGTGCGCGCGAAGGCCCGCTCGGTGAGGACGTGCTCGAGGGTGGCGCGGACCGCGGCCAGGGAGAGGGCGTTGCCGGCCAGGGTGCCTCCCACCCCGCCGGTGTCCTCGTAGTCGGCCTCCTTCTGCTCGAGCATCCGCTCGGCGGCCTCCGCCCTCAGCCCCAGCGCCCCGGCCGGGACGCCGCTGCCGATCGCCTTGCCGATCGTCACCAGGTCTGGGTCCAGCCCCCAGGCCGAGGTGCACCCGCCCGGGCCGGCCGAGAAGGTGTGGGTCTCGTCGATGACCAGCAGCGTCCCCGTCTCCCGGGTCAGCTCGCGAAGCGCCTCGTGGTAGCCGGGGTCGGGGAGGATGATCCCCATGTTGGTCATCGCCGGCTCGGCGAGCACGCAGGCGACCTCTCCGCCGCCCAGCGCCGCGCCCAGCGCCTCGGTGTCGTTGAACTCGATCGCCACGGTGGTCTCGGCGAGGTCCACCGGGGGCCCGACGTTGCCGTGGCGGGAGCGGGTGATGCCGTCGCGCGAGCCGACGGCGAAGGACTCGTCCACGGTGCCGTGGTAGCAGTAGTTGTAGACCAGCACCTTGCGCCGGCCGGTCATCTCCCGGCAGATCCGCAGCGCGGCGCGGTTCGCGTCCGTGGCGGTCAGGGTGAACATCCAGTGGTGCACGCCGAAGCGGCGCGCCAGCTCCTCGCCGACCCAGGCCGAGTCCTCGGTGGGAAGCATCATCGTGATCCCCCTCGCCGCCTGCGCGGCGACCGCCTCGGCGACCGCCGCAGGGCTGTGGCCGGGCATCGAGCCGGTGTCGCCCAGGCAGAGGTCGACGTAGGTGTGGCCGTCCAGGTCGGTGATCCGCGCCCCCGACGCCTCGGCCGCGAAGACCGGGAAGCCGCCCGCCCAGCGCATCATCCAGGGCATCGGGACGCCTCCCACCAGGGAGCGCAGGGAGCGCTCGTAGAGCTCCTGCGAGCGCGGGTGGGCGCGCACGAACTCGGCGAGCTCGGCCTCCAGCAGCGAGTCCAGGCGGTCGCGGTCGGGCTCCCTCACCGGGCCGATGCTATGCGAATCGCCGCGCCGCGGCCCGGGCAGCACGGCGCGGCGGGCCGGGGCCGCGGCCCGGGCAGCGCGGCGGCCCGGCTCAGGCCCCGCGCTGTGAGCGCAGGACGCCGACCATCATCTCCATCGCGGCGGCGACTTCGGGGCTGCGCAGGATCGCGATCGCCTCGCGGAGCTTCATCGGCTCGGTCCGCTCGCGGAAGCGCGGGTAGGCCTCGGCGATCGCCTCGGGCCCGTCCATCGCGAGCTTGAAGCCGCCCTCGTAGGGGATCTGGCCGAGCGTGCCCATCAGCATCATCAGGTTGGAGACCATGGTCATCAGGTCCGGCCTGGTGAACGCGCTGAAGCTCTCGTCGAAGTCGGCGAGGACCGCGTTCAGCCCGGCCAGCACGCCGCTGTCCACGAGGTTCTCGAGCGTGTCGAGGGCCTGCTCGATCTCCTCGGCGTTGCGGGCGATCCGCGCCTGGATCCGCTCCAGGGCCTCCCGCTCGGAGGCGCTCAGGGTCGTCTGTGGTGTCTGCTCGTCCATCGCTCAGCCTCCGAACAGGTTCGCGAACCAGTAGGCCTCGAAGCCCGATTTAACGGCGCGGAAGGCGCGCATCCCGCCCAGCATCCGGCAGTCCGGGTCGGTGGCCCGCCCGGCGAGCTTCTCGCTGAAGTCGCACCACACGGCGGCCCCTTCGTAGCCGGTGTCCATCACGCAGATGCCGACCATGTTGTAGAGCTCTCCGACGAAGGTGCCGCGCACCCTGTCGATGATTTGGGTGGCCACGTGCTCGGCCTGGAAATGCGCGAAGACGCCGGCCATCCCCAGCCCGATGGTCGGAGCCACCGCGTCCCCGATGCCCCACACGCCCTCGAAGCGCGGCGAGGTCATCGAGGGCAGCTCGACGTCCATGTATCCGCCCTCGGCGACCAGCCCGGCGTCGGCCAGCACCTCGGGGGCGCCGTGGTGCCCGACGACCAGGGCCAGGTCGTAGGGCAGCTCGCGACCGTCGCGGGAGCGCAGGGTGCGGTTTCCCGGGTCGTGCGAGGCCAGCTCGAAGCGCCCCTCGAACCCCACCCCGCGCTGGTCGAGCAGGCGCCCGAAGCCGTCGACCATCAGCGGCCCGAAGGTCTCCATGGGCTTCTCCCAGGTGTGGAAGACGCTGATCTCGGTCTTCTCGGAGACCCCGCGCTGCTCGGCGAGGTAGCGAAGCATCATCGCGGTCTCGAAGGGAGCGGGCGGGCAGCGGTAGGGCCAGGACTCCACGCCGACCACGACCCTGCCGCCCTCGAAGGTGTCCAGCCGCGAGCGCGCCGCCAGCGCATCGTCAAGCTCCCAGGGGGCCTCGAGGCCGCGGACCATCTCCGAGGGCCGCATCTCGGCGCCCAGCGAGACGATCAGGTAGTCGTAGTCGAGGCCCTCGGCGGCGGTCTCGACGCGCCTGGCCTCGGGGTCGATCCCGGTCACCTCGGAGTTGAGGACCCGGGTCCCGTAGCGGCGCTCGAGGATCGACAGCTCCCGGCGCACCTGCTCGGGCTCGCGCTTGCCGGTCATCACCCACAGGTAGCTGGGCCGGTACTCGTGGAAGCGGTTGCGGTCCACCAGGACGACCTCGAGCTCGCCCTCGCGCGCCCAGCGCCCGAGGCGCTTGGCGGCGACCGCGCCGCCGCTGCCGCCGCCGAGGATCACCACCCGCTTCATCGGGCCGCTCCGGCCGGGACGGGGGGCTCCGGGGTCGCCGGGACGGCGGGCCGGGCCGCCGTCCCGTGCCCGAAGTGGACGTCGGGCAGCACCCGGTCCAGCCAGGCCGGCAGGTACCAGGCCGCCCGGCCGGTGAGGCGCAGCAGCACCGGCACCAGCAGAAGTCGCACCAGGAAGGTGTCGAGCAGGACCGCGATCCCCAGGATCACCCCCATCTCCTTGGGAGGCAGCGGGCCCGAGAGCGCGAAGGTGAAGAAGACGGCAACCATCACGGCGCCGGCGGCGAGGATGACGCGGCCCGAGTGGGCGACGCCGCCGACCATCGCCTCCTTGGCATCGCCCGACTCCTCCCAGTGCTCGCGAGCGGAGGAGAGCAGGAAGACCGTGTAGTCCATGGCGATCGCGAAGATCATCGCAAAGAAGAAGACCGGACCCCAGGCATCCAGGAAGCCCTGGGGCTCGAAGCCGAGGAGGCCGGCGAGGTTGCCGTCCTGGAAGATCAGCTTGGCGATCCCGAAGGCCGCGCCGGTCGCCAGGAGGTTGGTGAGCACCCCGATCGCGGCCACCAGAGGCGCCTGGAAGGCGACCAGCAGGAGCAGGAACCCGAGGCTGAGCACGATGCCGATCACCACCGGGGTCTTGGCGGAGAGCGCGGTCTCGAGGTCATGGTTCTCGGCCGCCGCCCCGCCGACGGCCGCGGCGGCCGGGAGGTCGGTCCGCAGGCGGTCCACGGTCGTCCCGAGCGCCGGAGTCGAGGGCCCGGCGGCCGGGACCACCTGGGTCAGGGCGAGATCTCCCGAGCCGGGCTGGGGCGGCAGCACCATCGCCACCCCCGGGTCACGCCGGGCGACGGCGAGGACCTTCGCCGAGTCGGCCTGCGGCGCGACCACCTGGAGGGTGCCGGGAGCGCCGGGCCCGAAGGCCTCGGTGATCTGGTTGTAGCCCACCCTCGAGCTGTCGCCCTTCGGCACGACCTTGATCGAGGGCATCCCGGTCCTCAGGCTGAGCACGGGGAGGGCGAGGGCCGCGAGCACGACGAGGGCGACCCCGCCGAAGGCCAGCGGGTGGCGCCAGAGCAGCTCCGCCCAGCGGGCGAAGCGCGGCGAGCGGTGCTCGCCGCTGTGCACCCACGGCAGCGAGAGCCTGTCCACCTTCGGGCCTAGCCTGCCCAGGACGGCGGGGAGGAGGGTCAGCGTCGCGGCCAGCACGAAGAGCACCGCGACCATGATCCCGATCGCCATCGAGCGGAAGGCCGGGCTCGGCACCAGCATCACGGCCGAGAGCGAGATCAGCACCGTGACGCCGGAGAACAGCACCGCCTTGCCGGCGGTGTCCATCGTCGTTCCCACGGCCTCGGCGGGCTCCAATCCCTGCCCGAAGTGTGCCCCGCGGAACCGCATCACGATGAACAGCGCGTAGTCGATGCCGAGCGCCAGGGCGAACATCAGCGCGAAGTTCATCGCCCAGATCGAGATCGGCGCAAGCAGGGTCCCCAGGTAGAGGACGCCCGCGGAGGCGATCAGCCCGACGATGGTCAGCATCAGCGGGAGACCGGCCGCTACCAGCGAGCCGAAGGCAAGGATGAGGATGGCGAGCGTCACCGGCCAGGAGAGGAACTCGGAGCGGAGCATCGCGTCGCGGTTGGCCCGGTTGAAGTCCGACCACATGCCCGAGGCGCCGGTCAGGTTCACCTGCATGCCCGGGCCCGCACTGTCGGAGAGCGGCCCCTTGAGGTCATCGGCGGCGGCGACCATCCGGTTGGGATCGGCCGCCGCGGCGGCGACGACGACCGCCGTGTGCCCGTCCTGCGAGACGGTCTGGCCCCGCCGGGGGCCGATCACCGCGCCCACGTCGCCGTTGCCCCGCAGGATGCGCTCGGCGCGCCGCACCGTGTTGCGGAAGGCCGGATCGGCGTAGGTCAGCTCGCCCGAATGGACGGCGACCTGGATGGCGTAGGACCCGTTCCCTGCGAAGTTGCGGTCGATCAGCTGCCGGGCCTTCACCGAGTTCGAGCCGTTGGCCTGCCAGCCGGCGCCGGAGAGCGCCGTCTCGACCCGGGGGGCGAGGATCCCAAGGCCGACCGCGATGATCGCCCAGGCGACGAAGACCCGGCGCGGCCGGGTCGCCGCCCAGCGGCCGAGCCGGCCGACCGGCCCGAGGTCGCCGCCGATCACCGGGGCCCCTCGCCGGCGCCGCGCAGGCCGGCGTAGCGGCGCAGCAGCCAGGAGCTCGGGCAGTTGCCGAAGGCCACGAAGGCGAGCTGGTTGACCCCCACGAATGCCGTGAGCAGCAGGAACCAGGGACTGACGAGCACCGCCAGGACCACGCTCAGCGCGGTCATCGTCCCGGCCATCAGGAAGAGGACGCGCTCCAGCGGCCAGCCCGACTGCACTCCGCCCTGGGGGGCGCCTCGGCCGGGCGTCGCCCGGACGTCTGCGGTGGTGACTGTGCTCATCGCTATCGTTTCCTTCGTTCAGCAAGTACAGTAGAACAACTTTACAGTTGTGAAAGATTATCAGATCCGATGCAGACACCACTCACCCACGACGCCGCCGAGCTGATCGCCCGCCGCTTCCAGGCGCTCTCCGACCCGACCCGCCTGCGCATCCTCGACATCCTGCGCGAGCGCGAGGAGGCCTCTGTCGGCGAGCTCACCGAGGGGCTGTCCGGCACCCAGCAGAACGTCTCCAAACACCTCGCCGCGCTTCACGCCGAGGGCTTCGTCTCCCGCCGCAAGCAGGGGACGAGCACGCTGTACAGGATCTCCGATCCGGGCGTGCTGGAGCTGTGCGAGCGGGTCTGCGTCGGGATCGAGGCCCGGCTGGCGCAGATCGGCGCCGCGATCGGGGTTACCGGCGGTGCGGCCAGATGAGATACTCGTCCCTCTGACGCAAAGGACAAGGAGGATCAGGACGATGATCGAGCGGGGCTCCTTGGCGCGCCGGCTCGCAGCCTCTCTCTGCTTGGCGGTCGGCGCTGCGGCGCTCGGCTTT
Source organism: Solirubrobacterales bacterium (assembly GCA_046330315.1). Classification (GTDB taxonomy): domain Bacteria; phylum Actinomycetota; class Thermoleophilia; order Solirubrobacterales; family 70-9; genus JAXLSZ01. The sequence goes on along the minus strand of JAXLSZ010000010.1, from coordinate 3,450 downwards.
GCCCTGCTGGCGCCCGGCGCCAGCGCCGGGCATCGCCACAAGCACGGCGTCGTCAAACCGGTCAAGGACGGGCGCTACGGGGGACGCTGCTCGAAGAAGGACGAGAACTCCTGCTTCGACATCTGGCTCGGCGACCTTCCCGGCACGCCGCTGTACTTCCAGTTCAAGCACGACTACTGCTCCGAGATGACCGCCCCGGACGTCCACTACGCAGCTTGGTCCTTCACCCCGACGCTGGCGGTGAAGAACGGGCGCTTCGACCGGAAGTACACCTACAACGGCACCCTGCCGGAATACAACTCCTACCCCGAGCACCATCTGATCAAGTTCCACATCTTCGGCAAGTTCAAGACCCGCAAGACGATGGTGGTCACGATCACGGCGCACGTGGCCGACGACAACAACCCGGCGAAGCCGTGCAAGGGCGTGCGCGTCAATGAGCGCCACACGCTCAAGCTCCTGAGGTTCTGAGCGCGGGCGCGGCGCCGGTATAGGCTGGCGCCCGATGCCGGAGAGCTTCGACTACGTCGTGGTCGGCGCGGGCTCGGCGGGCTGCGCGGTCGCCGCCCGGCTCAGCGAGGACCCCGGGACTAGGGTCCTGCTGCTGGAGGCCGGCGGGCGCGACCGCTCGCCGAACGTCAAGATCCCCGCGGCGTTCGCCAAGCAGTTCCGCACCAAGCTCGACTGGGACTACGCGTCCGGGCCTGAGCCCGCCCTCGACGGCCGGATGCTCTACGTGCCCCGCGGGCGGGGCCTGGGGGGCTCGAGCTCGATGAACGCGATGATGTACGTGCGGGGGCGCCCCCTCGACTACGACGGCTGGCGGGGGGCCGGCTGCGCGGGCTGGGGCTACGAGGACGTGCTGCCCTACTTCATCCGGGCCGAGAACAACTCGCGAGGGGCCTCGGAGCTCCACGGCGCCGGCGGGCCGCTGGACGTCACCGACCAGCGCTCGCCGCGCCCGCTTACCCGGCGCTTCGTCGAGGCCGCCCGGGAGGCCGGGATCCCCTACAACCCCGACCTCAACTCGCCCGAGCAGGACGGCGTCGGATTCACCCAGGTGACCCAGCGCAAGGGGCGGCGCTGGAGCTGTGCGGACGCCTACCTGCGCCCTGCGGCGGGGCGCTCCAACCTCAAGGTCGCCACCGGCGCGCTGGTCCTCGGGGTCGCCCTCGAGGGCGACCGCGCCGCCGGCGTCCGCTGGCGGGACCGCCGGGGGCGCGAGCGGCTGGCGCGGGCCGCCGCGGAGGTCGTGCTCTGCGCGGGGGCGATCGGCAGCCCCCAGATCCTCATGCTCTCGGGCATCGGCCCCGCCGATCACCTTCGGGAGCTCGGGATCGAGGTTCGCGCCGATCTGCCCGGCGTCGGGGAGAACCTCCAGGACCACCCCTTCGCGACGCTCTGCTGGGAGACGACCGAGGCGGGCCTCGCCGACGCCGAGAAGCCGAAGGCGCTGGCCGAGTGGCTGCTGCGGCGCAGCGGGCCGCTGACCTCGAACGTCGGCGAGGCGATGGCCTTCGTCCGCACCCGCCCCGGCCTGCCGGCCGCCGACGTCCAGATGATCTTCGCGCCCGCCTACTACCACGACCACGGCTTCGACACCCACGAGGGCCATGCGTTCACGCTCGGCCCGGTCCTGCTCGGCCCGCGCAGCCGCGGCCGCCTCAGGCTCCGCTCCTCCGACCCCGACGCCAAGCCGGATCTGGTCGGCAACCACCTCTCCGACCCCGACGACATGGCGACGATGATCGCCGGGGTGCGCAGGGTGCGCGAGGTCGCCTCCACCGAGCCGCTGGCCTCGGTCCGGGGCCGCGAGCTGGTGCCGGGGCCGGAGGTCGAGACGGATGCCGACGTCGAGGCCTTCCTGCGCCGCGAGACCGAGCTGCTCTACCACCCGGTCGGCACCTGCCGCATGGGGGACGGACCCGATGCCGTCCTCACCGCCGATCTGAGGGTCCGCGGCGTCGAGGGCCTGAGAGTCGCCGACGCCTCGGCGATGCCGGCGATCACCGGCGGCAACACCCACGCCCCGACCGTGATGATCGGGGAGAAGGCAGCCGACCTGATCCGCGGCGCCGCTCGCTAGGCGGTGCCAGTCTCCTCCGAGCTCTCCTCGCGCCGCTCGCGCCGCTGGCGGGCGCCCTGCCCCGGGCGCCAGCCGCTGACCAGCCCGGCGACCAGGGTGACCAGGAAGATCTGCCCGATCAGCATCTCCAGGCCGGAGATCATCTGCCCGGGCTGGCCGCCGGGGACCAGGTCGCCGTAGCCGACCGTGGTCAGGGTCGTGTAGCTGAAGAAGATGAAGTCGCTGCCGCTGGGGTGGGCAACGCCGGAGAAGAAGTGCTCGCCTCCCTGAATTCGGCTGACCGTCGCGTAGAGGAAGGCGAAGAGCAGCCCCAGCGAGGTGTAGACGCTGACCGCCCCCAGGATCGTCCTGACGCTGATCTCCGGCGCGAGCACGACGGTGTCGAGCACCTTGGCCATCGAGACCGCCAGCAGCGCGATCATGATCAGCGACCCGGCCGACTGCCAGCCCCGGTCTCCGGTCACGGCAGCGATGATGTGAAAGAGCACCGCGAGAATGGCGAGGCCGATGGCCCTGCGAACCCAGATCGGCTTCGAGGCCGAGGCGATCAGCGCGAACACCGAGGTCGCCGACATCGTGACCGAGATCGCGACCGCCGACCAGCCCTTCTCCGGCAGCAGCGAGCTGAGCACGTACGTCGCGAGCACCAGGGCGAGGACCACCCCGAAGTAGTCGCTCACTCTCTCGGCCAGGGCCTCGAGGCGCCGTCCGTCGAAGCGGCCGCCCGGCATCTCCTTCATCCAGCGATCGTTCGGCCCGGGCGCGCCGTTTCCTGCCGCGGGCGGCGCTGTGGTCGAGCAGGGCCGGGGCCCTGCTCGAGCGGGCTCGAGGCCGGGGGGGCGGGTCGAGCGGGCTCGAGGCCGGGGGGCGGGTCGAGCGGGCTTGAGAGGCCGCGCCGCTAGTCGAGCACGATCGAGGCCGCGCCGCTAGTCGATCACGATCGAGGCCGCGCCGCAGAACTTCGGGTGCGTGCGCGTGCCGATCCTCTTCCTGGTCACCGTGACGCGCCCCGCCGAGACTCCGCTCGAGTCGCCGCCCACCCCGAAGATGCCACGAGTGCTCGTCCTGCCGGTGTCCACGAGCCGCTTTCCGCTTGGATAGACGAAGAAGAGCTTCACCGTCCTGCCCGCCAGGCACTTGTGGTTCGGCGAGGAGAGGTGACCGAGCACCAGGAAGTCCTCGCTGGGCTTGATCCCGACGTCGACGGTCACGGTCGTCCTGATCGGAGCCACCGCGGCAGCCGGCGCGGCTGCGGCGAGCAGTGCCACCAGGGCAAGCGCCCCGACGATCTTCCCTCTCATCGTGTTCCCCTTCCCTAGCGGCCGCCGGTCGGCCTGACCGCCGCACTCTATCGCCAATCGGCC
>JAXLSZ010000001.1:0-1787 GCA_046330315.1 Solirubrobacterales bacterium | reverse complement strand
GGCGCGGCCAGTGCGTCGCGATCCTCGGCCCGGAGCTGTCCGACAAGCTGCTCGGCACCCGCCGCGAGATCGCCCGTCGCTGGGCCGAGGAGCACGACGTTCCGCTGATCCTCCAGGACCGCGACGACCTGGCCCAGGTCGCCCAGTACCTCGCCGTCATCGAGGGACAGTCGTTCCCGGCCAGCACCCTGGTCGATCACATCGAGCGCGAGCTGCGCCGCAAGTACGCCGTCGCCGATCCTGCCCTGGCCCACGCCGACATCGACCGCCTGATCGCGGCGGCCGGCGCCGCCATGCGCGCCACCGATCCGCTGGAGCCGCACCGTATCCTGGCCCGCCTGCCCCTCTCGGTCTACATCACCGCCAGCCCCGGCTCGCTCCTGACCGACGCCCTCCGCGAGGCCGGCCGCGAGCCGCGCGTCGTCGTGGCGCCCTGGAACGACCGCGTCGAGGTCGATCCCCTGCCGGACGACTACGAGCCGTCCGAGCATGAACCGCTGGTCTACTACGCCCTCGGCTACTTCGACAACCCCAGCTCGCTCGTCATCACCGAAGACGACTTCTTCGAGTACCTGATCGGCATCACCTCCCGCCGCGACGACATCCCCCCGATGGTGAACAGCGCTACCGCCGCCAGCGCACTCCTCTTCCTCGGGTTCTCGCCGGAGGACTGGACGTTCCGGGTGATGTTCAGCACCATCATGAGCCAGCAGGGTCAGGCCGCGATGAACCGGTTCGACCATGTCGCCGTTCAGGTCAGCCCGGACGAGCGCCGGCCGGACAACCCGCGCGGCTTGCGTCACTACATGGAGACCTACTTCCGCAACCGGGTCTTCCAGGGCCGGTTCTCGGTCTACTGGGGCCGCGCCACCGACTTCCTGGGCGAGCTGATCGACCGCTCGCCGGAGCTGCGCCAGAACGTGCTCGGCCCGGCGGCTCCTGACTCGGCCCAACCTTCCGACCCACCGCCGAGCCTCGCGCCTGAGCCCGGTCCGCCGGACCAGTCGCGCGCCGTCTTACCATCCACCGTCAGCCTGCCCACCGTTGGCCGTCCCTGACATGGCCGTCTCCTCCGCGCCGCCGGACAGCCCCTACGTCCCCTACGTCGGGCCACGCCCGATCCCCGCGAACCGTGCCCTCTACGGCCGCGAGCGCGAGCTACGCCGCCTGCTGGATCTCCTGATCCCGGAGCGGATCGTCCTGCTCTACTCGCCGTCCGGGGCCGGTAAGACCTCGCTGATCCAGGCCAGCCTCATTCCCGCCCTGCGCGAGAAAGAGCTGCTGGTCCGCGCCCCGATCCGCGTCAACGTCGATCCCGGCATCGTCCTCGGGGACGACCGCCCGGTCAACCGCTACGTCCTCAGCACGCTCGTCTCGCTGGACGAGGAGCCGCTGGACGGCCGGCGCCGCTCCCCGGAGGAGCTGGCCGGCCTCGATCTCGACACGTATCTCGAAGAGACCCGTCCCAAAGTCGGCGAGCGTCAGCCCGAAGTCCTGATCTTCGACCAGTTCGAGGAGATCCTGACCCTCGACCCGATCGACCTGGCGGCCAAAGAGGAGCTGTTCCGCCAGCTCGGCCACGCCCTCCGCGATCCCTGGCGCTGGGCGCTGATCGCCATGCGCGAGGACTACATCGCGGCGCTGGACCCGTACCTGCCGCTCCTGCCGACCCGCCTGCGCGCCCGCTTCAGGCTCGACCTGCTCGGGGAGCGCGCCGCCCGCGAGGCGATGCAGCGCCCGGCCGAGGACGTCGGCTACACCTTCACGGACGAGGCTGCCGACAAGCT